>NZ_JADEYQ010000003.1 GCF_022627575.1 Sphingobacterium rhinopitheci | reverse complement strand
GATGTGGAATTGGCTGGATTCAAATCCTTCAATACTATTGTCAATACCATATCAGTCAATTACAAATCTATCCTCAATTACTTTATCAATAGATCAACTAATGCTTCCGCTGACCGCGAAGCAGCTATGAAGTAAGTCCTTTAATGCTAAAATAAAAGCTTTCAGAGCACAGTTTAGAGGCGTAAAAGATGTAAATTTCTTTCTGTATAGATTAACTAAAATATTTGCTTAAACACAACTTTTGTGCATGATCCCTTCAATAGCTTGGTTTTCATGATCTAAAGTTTCCCATCGATGTTTTATACGTATCTTGATTGAGGGATCTAGGACATTTGACATGCAGGTATACTTGAAGTCCACGAATAATTATATATTGTAGGTTAAGTAGCTTCAAAGAAGACTTTAGAGGTAAAGGTATTGCTTTGAAATTCTGCACCTGTACTATTCATCTCCTCTAAAAAGATTTCCAAACGGTGCTCATCTTTGGAATAGTGAGTCATTTCGAAATAAACGGAAACTCCTTATGATCCGATTTAAGACATTAATTGGATCAATGAATCGTGCATATGATTTGAATTTGAAAACACAAGTATCTTATTATTTTTCGGCTGAGCTACAACTTTTGAGATTGATCCATGATCCTTGTAACAATAGATTTTTAAAATTCAGATTTCTTAACAAATGAAAATGTTTTGATAAGTGCTATGAATTAAAAAAAGCGACTCTTTTGAAGTCGCTTTTGTAGCCCGTAGGGGAATCGAACCCCTATTTCCAGAATGAAAATCTGGCGTCCTAACCGGTAGACGAACGGGCCTTATCGGATTTGTTGATGCAAATATAGGGTCTTTTTTAATAAGTGCAAAATATATTTTACTTTTTTTTATAATTTTCATTGCTTATTTTTAGAAATAAATGAATATTAGCGAGTTATATTTTATGGGAAAAGGAATTTTTAAAAGAATTATTATTTTGGGAATAACAGTATTGCTCCAATCCGGGCATTTATATGCACAACAACATATAGGTAAGAAGATTCAAATCACTTGGTGTACGAGTAATACATATGATGGTAAGGATGATTTGGGCTTAAAATTAGTGCTCAAGAATATATCTAATTCGCCTGTTGATCTTAAAAAATGGGATTTGTGGTTCAATTCAATGTTTCCTATTTTAGAAAATAAAGGAAGCAAGTATCAGTTGACTCATGAAAATGGGAATCTTTTTAAGTTAGCTTTTACAGATCAAGTTATCGGTGCACATGATTCTTTAGTCTTTGATTATCAAACTCAGTTTCCCATAGCTAATATATCTACCGTACCTAATGGTTTTTATTTTCAAGACAAGAAGGATATATACAAATATTACGCTGTAAATGATGTTGTATATAAGCCTATTAGGAAACCTATTGATGAGCAAAAGGATTTTTATACCGCACTATATGAGAAAAATGATCGCTTAAATAGACCTGCTGATTTTCCATTGATTTTTCCAACACCTTTGTCCATGCATGTTGGCGATGGTTTTTTTACCTTACCAGAAGTCTTGACTTATTCGGTAGATAAGAAATTCATAAATATTGATTTTCTTCTTACTGACTTGAAGGGAGCATTTCAAAATTCATTGCAATTATCCAATGAAATCGAAGGGAAATTTAGGATCAAGTATAAAGCCGAATTAGCCCGAGAAGCATATAATTTGGTTGTAAATGAAAAGGGAATTACGATTGAAGCAAGTGATAACCAAGGTGTTTTTTATGCTATACAGTCCTTAAAGTCTATGTTGCCACCTATTAATTCAACATCGATCAAATTGAAATTTGTATCCGTAAACGATAAACCTCGGTTCGCTTATCGTGGTTTTATGCTGGATATTGTTCGTAATTTTAAAAGTAAAGAAGTCATTAAGAAATATTTGGATGTCATGGCTGCCTATAAGTTGAATGTTTTTCATTTTCATCTTATTGATGATGAAGGTTGGCGTATTGAAATTCCTTCTCTTCCCGAATTGACTGAGGTAGGAGCAACACGTTCTCCATCATTTATGGATGGTAATACGATCCATCCAGCCTATGGGTCAGGAGCTATTGGTACAGACAAATATTATTTGTCAAGAGCAGATTTTATTGAGATTTTGAAATATGCTAATGAACGTTTTATTACCGTTATACCAGAAATTGAAACACCAGGACATGCAAGAGCGGCTATCAAATCTATGGAAGCAAGGTATCATCGGCTGATGGCTTTGGGTAAGGAAACTGAGGCCAAAGAATATTTATTACATGACTTAGAAGATCAGTCTATTTATAATTCAGCACAGAATTTTAATGATAATATCTTGAACCCTGCATTACCTTCTGTATATACATTTATAAATACCGTTTTAGATGATTTTAAAGCGATGTATGATGATGCTGGCTTAACCCTTAAGACTGTTTCTTTGGGGGGCGACGAGGTGCCTCTGGGCGTGTGGGAGAGGTCTCCCAAAATAATAGAGTTGATGAATGAAAAAGGATTTACCTCTGTACATCAAGTATGGCCGTATTATATCAATAGAATTAACGAAATATGTAGGGCTAAAGGATTAGTGATGGCGGGCTGGGAAGAAATTGGTATGGTTAATAAAGGTGAAGGGATGGTTGTAAATAAGGACTTTCCTGATAAGCAGAATATGCTGCTTGATGTGTGGAATAATGTGATCGGTGGTGGTCAAGAAGATTTAGCATATCGATTAGCTAATGACGGTTATCCTGTGGTATTGTTAAGCTCCTCAAATATGTATTTTGATATGATGTGGAATACTAATTTTATGGAGCCTGGCTTGAAATGGGCAACCTATGCGGATCTCTATCATGCTTACTCTTTCTTGCCGGAAGACTATTTCGCTAATATTGATACCTATTACAGTGGTAAGGAATTGGGTAAAGCGGGCTTCAAAGATAGAGTACGATTGACAGAGAAAGGTAAGCGTAATTTGAGAGGTATAAAAGGGGGCTTGTTTACCGAAACAGTACATAGTGAATCGAAACTTGATTATATGGTATTTCCGAGATTTTTTACTTTGGTAGAACGCGCATGGGCACCTAAGAAAGCTTATGAAAGTGAAGAGTCTTTTGCTACGTCTCTATTTGAAATGGACTATACTCAATTTTTGAATAGAATTGCTACTGTTGACTTACCAAAATTAAAACAAAGCTTTGAGTTTAGACTTCCTACTGTAGGTATAAAGCTTGATAATGGTGTTATTCGTGCAAATACGGAATACCCTAATTTCGCTGTTTATTATACAACAGATGGTACTATACCGACATTAAAAAGCGATAAGTATGACGCCAATAATGGTGTGAAACTTACCGCTGGGGCTAAATATGTGTTTGCTGTGATAGATACGTTAGGTAGAGTAGGTCAGCTGACCTATTTTAACTGATATATTTTATAATGTCTTGCATTTCAATATCGGAATGCGAGGCATTATAAAGACATTCTTGGCCTTTGAGAATTAAGATTTGCGGCGATTCGTGCCTTACATCCCAACGTTCTGCAATCTTGTTTGATATTTCTCTATTCGCAATTAGGTCTAGGTAATAGAACTTTGCTCCTACAGGAATAAGGTTTTTCTCAAATTCTAAACTACGCTTTGCCATTGAACTTACCGGACAGCGTGTGCTATGTTTGAATATGACTACTGTCTCTTCTCCTGAATAAATTGAGTCTAATTGAGCTAGGGTTTCTATGTTAATCCAATTCATGTGTTTTGACTATAGTGTTGAAAATTTGTCACTTTCAATATCTGTGAATCCTGCGACAATATTAAACTTAATATTCAAGCTGGGGTTGCTGAGATTGTTAAATCTTGTCGGCAATAAAATACCATCTCCTATATCTTTAATGTCACCAACAGCGTATACGGATTGATCTATATAGTATTCTTTGATATCTCCTTTGCTATTTAAATAAATGGTGCCATTCATAGCTTGCTTATTTAGGTTAAGCACATTCTTGAAGTTTATTTCTGTTAATTTCTCTGCATTAGCTATTTTTCCTGGACCTATTGTTAGGTGGCTACTATGTGTAGATACAATAAACATAGGTAAGAATAATAGTTTGGTGTCATCAAATAGCTGATTTAAAACTTCTTGGTATTGGATTATTGATTTGGCATCTGTCAATTTCCCGTTTATGTACCCTTTTTCAAGTGCTTTACTTTTGTAATTGAATAGTAGAACTAAACTTATATTATTAGTTGTTTTTCCATCAAATCGTGCTTTTCCCGAAGATTTGTCTATTAAAAAGGCACGTTCTTTGAAAATACTATTTTGGGTGTTTGATGAAAACAAGATATAATTAACCGAATGCCATTTAGATACTTTTCCTATGGATGTTAAGATTTCTTGCTTGCTTTTTGATTGTCCATTAGCATTGTGTGCTAAGGATAATATAGTTAGGAGTAAGAATATTTTTTGAACTAATTTCATAGAATACATAATTGATGAAATATCTTGTCATCGTAATGAACTGGTGTACGTTATCTGTTTTTTTTCTTAGGATAGGTGCTGTATGCTGCACATGACGAGCGCTTAGAGCCACATGAAGATAGTATGGTGGTACTAATCATTAGTAATCCTAATAAAATAATAAAAAAACGTCGCATAATCATTGATGTTATTCAAAAAATATTACTCTCTAGAATTCTTTACTAATATGTGCCATTTGTATAGCTGTGATTGCTGCTTCTTCACCTTTGTTACCATGTTTACCTCCAGCACGATCAATTGCTTGTTGTAAGTTGTCTGTAGTTAAAACGCCAAATATAACAGGTTTATTGTATTTGGTAGATACATTACTTATTCCTTGTGCAACAGCAGCACATATAAAGTCAAAGTGTCTTGTTTCACCTTGAATCACACATCCTAAACAAATAATAGCATCAAAAGTTTGGTCACGTAGTGCAATATCAGCACCAGAGATTAATTCATAGCTACCAGGCACTTCAATTACACGAATATTGTGCTCGGTTGCACCGTTGTTAATTAAACCATCTATTGCGCCATTAAGAAGCGCTCCTGTTATCTCTGCATTCCATTGTGATACAACAATTGCAAATTTTAAGTCTTTAGCACTTTTGATTGTAATGTGCGAAAAATCAGATAAATTTTTGTGGCTACTTGACATAGTTAATTTTTGTTTTAATGAAAAAGGCTGCCCTTTATAGCAGCCTTTTTGTAGTTTCTTATTTGTTATTATTGTTTTGCTTCCGCACGTGCTAATGGACCATCAATTGTCGAGGCTTCATTGCTCTCTGGGAAATCTACCTTAATTTTATTGTAGGCATCAGCTGCAGATTTATTCTCATCTAGTTGTTCGTATACTAAACCCAATTTTTTTAAGAATAATGGAGTCGTAAATGAGTTGCTAGATTTTTCAGCCGCTTTTTTGTAGTAATCTGCCGCATTCTTGTAATCATGAGATTCAGAATATGCATCACCAATTAATCCGATAACTAAAGGATCTAATATTTCACTTCCTGTTTCAGAATATTTTTTCAAGTATTTAATTGCTTCTTGGAAATTCTGTTGACGTAAGTATAAACCTCCTAAGTATGCATTAGCAATATTTGCTGATGGTGTATTGGAGTACTCATCTGCTATTTGCTGAAATCCTAAGAATGAGCCATCACCATCAATTGCTTTTTTCTGTAGCGAATCAATCAATGCAAATTCTTCTGCTTTAAACATGGCATCTGCAGCTTCATCAGCTCGTGGAGCTAAATAAATTTTTTGATAACCAATGTATAATAATATTAATACAATGATTGCACCACCAATAAAAATGACACTCTTTATGTTGTCTTGGAAAAAAGAACCCTTTTTCTCTGTTGAATTGATATTTGTTGACATTAGTTTATATTAAAGTATAAAGTATACGGAACGCAAAAATACACTTTTATTAAAAATTTGCAATACTAAAATGCTAATTTAAGGAAACTTATATATTTTGCTGTTTTTGTTTTACATCCAATTGCTCGTATAAAGAATTTTGACTTTTAAATTCAGGGACAATTTTTTTCATTTGTCTTACAATATTTATATTGTGCTGTGTTTTTACGAGATCAAATAATTCCTGAATAGAAGCATCAATTTCTTCAAAATCGTTATCTCTGACTTTGGCAATCATTATTTTATTATGATGCGTAGGTAGCGTATTCTCTAAATCATTTAATAATTCCTCATATAACTTTTCACCAGGTCTTAACCCTGTAAATTTAATATCTATTTCTTCATAAGGAATGTATCCCGATAATTTGATCATCTTTTCAGCAAGGTTGACAATCTTTACCGATTTACCCATGTCAAAAACGAATATCTCTCCCCCCTCACCCATATTTCCTGCTTCAATAACCAATTGACAGGCTTCGGGTATGGTCATAAAATAGCGCGTAATTTCACGGTGTGTTACCGTTAATGGCCCCCCTTTTTCGATCTGGTCTCTAAATCTAGGGATTACAGAGCCATTTGAACCTAATACATTGCCAAATCGCGTGGTAATAAATTTAGTGTGGTTTAAATTGCCAGATTTAGAAAGCTTATTATTCAATGCTTGTACATAGGTTTCGGCGATTCGTTTTGATGCGCCCATTACATTCGTAGGATTTACAGCTTTGTCGGTAGATACAAAAACAAACTTCTGAATATTATACTCTACGGAAAGATTCGCTAAATTGTATGTACCATTGACATTGGTACGGACGCCTTCACATGGATGACTCTCCATCATTGGTACATGTTTGTAGGCGGCGGCGTGATATACCAAATTTGGTTTCAGTGTCTCAAAAAGATAACGCATACGTGCTTCATTTTTGATGTCACCTATAAAAGTCTCATATATTTGATCTTTAAAATTCTCTTGTAGATCAAGCTGAAGATTATGTAATGGTGATTCTGCTTGGTCACATAATATGATTACTTGTGGCCCATATTGACTTAGCTGTTTGGCTATTTCACTACCTATTGAACCTGCAGCGCCTGTTACTAGGATTCTTTTGCCTTCTAATTGGGACAGTATGCTTTCATTGTCAATCTTGATAGGTGCTCGCTCTAATAAATCTTCAATTTTTACATTTTTGATCTGTTTAACTGTCAAGTCGCCACCCATAATTTTATTTACTGGAGGTAGGGTGAATATCTTAACATTTTGTTCTAAGCAGATTTCTATGATCTCTGCTTTTTTATCAGGAGCAATAGATGTTGTCGCTATTATTAATTCATCAACAGAAAATTTAAATAGGATGTTATTTAGGTTGTTGGAGTCAAATATTTTTACCCCGTCTATCGCTTTACCGATCTTGCTATTATCTTCATCAACATAGCCAATAATAATTTTGTTGGATGTTAAATCGTGATCAAAGGTTCTTTTTACTGCAATGCCTAAATCTCCAGCACCATACACAAGAACATTTTTAGTGACCCGCTGAGCTATTTTTGAATACTGAAAGAAGATCTTAATAGAAGTTCGATAAATAATTAAAAAGGTAAACAAGAATAAGGAATATATAATGATTAAGCGCGTATCAATGAAATTTTGAAAATTTAATAGTATAGAAATAAATTTTATAATAAGGAGCGTAATGACCGTAAATAGAATGGTAGATAATATTCGTATGGAGTCCGCAGCACTCGTATATCTAATGATTCCAGAATATAATTTAAAGATGTAAAATGATATCGCTGTCACGATTAAAGTTACTGTAAATTGGGACAGGGCATTGCTAAAAAGTATTTTACTTAGATTAAAGTTGTTAAACAAGAAAAGAGCAATGATGAATGCTCCTGCCGATATGACTAAATCAAGAGCAAGGATAAGCCACCTAGGAACAATTTTTACATGTTTTATAGAACTAATTAATCTCATTTTTTAAAGTTTGTTGAAAAGCAAAATTACTTGAATTTTCTTATAATTCATGTTTTATAATATATCTAAGTGTAAATATGTTGTTTTTTGCATTAACTTCTTGTTTTTTTTATGGTTAATAATTTTTTTGTGTTGTTTCAACCTTGTGCATGCTTTGTTTTTATGGGTTAAGTGCGATACGACGTAAAGTTTGTTGATTAATGAAATAGCGTTTAGCCAAGATTTGTTATCCTGGGGCCGAATACTTTATTGGCTAAAAATTGGTTACTTAATTTGTGAAGTTTTTGTAACTTTAGTTATTAATCAGTTATTTATTTACTACTTATTTGCCTACATTTATTATTTAATATGTTGAAGAGTTTAAATGTTATCTTATTTTTATTTATGATTTTGCCAACGCAAGCTCAAGAAAGTGTTCAGCTATACCCAAATGGCGTTCCAAATATTATTCCAAATGTTTCTTTAGGAGCTAATGCTCCTGAATTCTATTTTTATAAGCCTGAAAAGCAAATTAACAGCAAAGTTTTTTTAATTATTCCCGGAGGTGGTTATGGTATGGTAGCTATTAATCATGAAGGACATGATTTGGCCAAACGGTTAAAGGACTTAGGATATGCTTCATTTGTGTTAAAATATCGCTTGCCTGTTGATTCACAGATGTTAGATAAACGTATAGCACCAATTCAGGATGCGCAGAATGCAATTGTTTATATTCGTCAAAATGCAAATAGGCTAGGTGTTGATTTGAAGGATGTTGTAGTAATGGGTTTTTCTGCGGGGGGACATTTAGCATCAACACTATCCACGCATTTTGACACATCTTATATTGGATCTGTGGACACAAAGTTGCTCCGTCCAGATTATTCGGTATTAGTATATCCTGTTATTACGATGAAGGAAGGAATTACTCATGCTGGTTCTAAGAAAAATTTGATTGGTCCTAATTTTGAAGATGAAGATGTTAAGCGTTTTTCTAATGAACTTAATATAAATTCGAATACGCCGCCAGCATTTATTATTCATGCCGAAGATGATAAAGTGGTTCCTATTCAAAATGCGCTCTTCTATAAAGAAGGATTGGATAATCATGCTGTAAAAAATAAATTCTATTATTTTCAAAAAGGCGGTCACGGCTTTGGTATGTACAATAAGCTAGAGGAAGGAGATTGGTTCGCTGATATGATCGTTTGGCTAAATAATAATTAATAGTATCACAGATGAATAAATATTTAACAATAGTACTTGTATTTCTTGCTGTTCAGATGAAAGTGTCTGCTCAAGAGTGGAAAGTAAACAAAGGAGATAAAGTACCTGCTTTTACGGTGGAGAAAAAGGATGGAACACAAATATCTATCAATGATTTGAAAGGTAAAGTAGTGCTATTGAATTTCTTTGCTACTTGGTGCCCTCCGTGTAGACAGGAGCTTCCGCGTTTACAAAAAGAAGTTTGGGATAAATTAGGGGACAGAAGTGATTTTACGGTAATGGTATTGGCACGAGAAGAAGGATGGGATAAATTGAATCCTTTTATGAAAAGTAATGATTATACTTTTCCTGTTTTCCCAGATTTAAATAGAAAAGTATTTAGTTTGTTCGCTGAACAGTCAATTCCACGTAATGTATTGGTAAATAAAGACGGAGTCATTATTTATCAATCTATTGGTTATACACCGGAAGAATTTACAGGTTTGATAAACCTTATTAATACCGAACTTAAAAAGTAATATAGTTTGTTACTCTCAGATCTACTATAGTACCTTTCTCTAGTGGAGTTTCATGCTTCACAATGCTATGTAAATTGATGTCATGGTGTTCTAAAACATATTCTTTGTAAAAACCTCTAAAACGGATGTCTTTAATTGTAAAAAGTCCGTTTTTATTAGGGTTTACTTCTATCCATTCTTGGTGAATACCAATCATTGATTTGCTAGTTATGTCAAGGATGCCGGCCTGTTGTTCTGTTAATATATTGCTCTTAGCTAATAATACAGCTGTATATGGATGTTTTGGAGCATAGTATAGATCAGTAGGTTGTCCATGATCTACAATTTTTCCATGGCGCATCACGATCAGTTGGTCAGCCATAGCTAATACTTCTGATGGATCGTGTGAAACGAGTATCACCGTAAGTCCTAGCTCATCTACTATCTGGCGAATATCCTGTTGCAGTGCATCACGAAATGCGGCATCTACTTGATTGAAGGGTTCATCCATGAGTAATACTTCTGGATCATTAATCAATGCTCTTGCAATTGCTACACGTTGTCTCTCGCCACCACTAAGGTCGGCTACACGATGTTGTGCAAGGTGATCTATTTTCAAGCGCTCTAGCATTTTTTGTGTTGTTATTTGTTTGTATGCTAGATCTGTATTCGGTAGTTGTGAAGCGATATTATCCCATACTTTGGCATACATATTAAGGTCTTCAAATCCTTGGGATACTAATTTCATTGCATCGTGTCCCGGGATCAGTTTGTCCTTGCGTGTAGGTACCAACCAACCTTTGTATCTTACTTCGCCTGAAGAAGGTTCTAAAAGTCCATATATAATCTTTAACAAGGTACTCTTGCCGCTACCAGATTCTCCTATGATGGCAGTGATTTTATTGCCCTCGATACCAAAGTCAACATGGTCAACAGCAGTAGTATTAGCTTTTCCTTCAAAAATGATGCTTATATTTTCACCATTTATTAAAGAGACGTTGTGTTTTTGAACATCTGTAGGAATATATTGACAAGTTGATTGTGTAGTAGCCATAAAAAATAAAACTGTCGAAATGAATATCTCGACAGTAAAAATACGTTATTTTATCTATTTAGAATCCTAAAGTTAATCCAAATGTGAAATTGCTAACTCCATCTTGTGCTGGACTATTCTCAAACATATCATTAACATAGTACTTCCCAAAAATTCCGAAGTTATCAAAGCCTACGCGCACAAATGGTCCATATTGGAAACTCGCCAGATTATAATTGTTTTTGAATTTTTGTTTGCCATTAGCATCACTTTTTAACCGTTGTGTACCTTTTAATAATATACCTGTCATAGCACCAAAAGCTATTTTCATGCGATCACCTTTATGGTTTTTGTCACTTCTCCATTCAAAGGTCAACGGTATACGTAAGTATGTACTTGTGAATATATTTTTTTTGTAGTCCGCATCTTCTTTATTGATTACTTCATACGCTAGTTGCTGACTATCTTCTTTCAATAATATATTTTGTTTTAGTCGTAAGTAGTTCCATTCGAATCCTGCAGAAAGGTATGTTTTAAAATTATCGTTGAAGCGCAGGCCAAATTGTGCTATATCAAACCCGAAATTAGAAGCTTTTTTGTAGCTTAAGAACGAATTATCTTCCGACAGATTGAAGCTTCCGTTGTCCATCAATCTAGAAAAACCCCAGTCAATACGTGAGAATGTAATACCTCCAAATGTACGTGGGTATTTGTGCTGCTCATTAGCACTGAATTCTTCTACCCCTACGATTGCTTTAACCACTTTAGCGGTGTTAGAGATTGTATCTACCGTTGTAGTTATTGTTTCTTTTACAATAACAGTTTGAGATTTTACTATATTGAAACTTAAAAGGGCAGTCAAGGTTAAGATGATACTTAATTTAATAGTCTTCATATTATTTTCTTTTTTTATTTCGGTTTTTAGCAATTGAGTTAATTATGTTTATGCCAAAAGAGCCTTCTTCATCCGCGTAAAAGCGTACTTCTGGGGCACTTTTTGTATCTATGTTTTCTGATATTGTATTCAATACCGTAGTAATGATATTTCTACTTTCCTTAGCTTTAGGGCTTGTAGAAGCAAGCATAGTTTCCATTTCTTCTTCGGGCTCTATCAGTGGTTGAATATCGTCTATTTCAGTCACTTGTCGTACCAAAGGCAATTCTGTTGTCGGTTTGTGGGCCGTTAATTGTGTTGGTTTAATTTCTTCAACGCCTTCTATAGTGTTTATTTCTCGATTATATACGATGGTTTGTTTTGTTGTGGTCTTCTTTATCGTTGCTAATTGAATCTTTTTGTCTAAGGTTTGCTTTTCCAGTTTAATCCTTTCATCTTTTTGCGGAACAGTATTGCTATGCTGTGGTGCTATCTTATCTTGTACAATATCAACATTCGAAAGCAAAACTTCTTTTTCACTTACTTCAAGCGTATTTTTTTTGTAGTTTTTGGTAATGCCCCAATACCCTAATGTAAATAATAGTATCGCAGCTGCTGATAGTGAAAGCCAATTTTTTTTCGTTGAGATTCCTACTACCTTAGGTTGTTCTTCTAATTTGTGTTCTATTTTTTGCCAAATACCTTCTCTTGGATTTTCTTCAGCATCAATGAAAGCATCACGAAATAACTTATCTAAATCTTTATCTTCCATTCTTTAATAATTTATGACTGACTAACCTTGTTTGTAACCATTGTCGAGCTCTTGATAGCTGTGATTTTGAATTACCTTCAGATATGGCTAATAGTGTAGCTATCTCCTTGTGTGAATATCCCTCGATGGCATATAGATTGAATATCGTTCTATAGCCTATAGGCAACTCCTGTATCAATGATAATAAATCTTTGTACCCTGTCTGGTCAGCGCTATAGGAACTAGCTGCTTCGAGCGGTTCTATTTCGTCGATCTGTTCAGTGTATTTGCCTTGATTTTTGCGATATGTTTCTATGGCTGTATTTACCATTATTCGTTTCATCCATCCTTCAAGTGAACCTGTGCCATCGTAAAGATTATTCTTAGTAAATATTTTTACAAAACCATTTTGCAAGATATCTTCCGCTTCTAATGTTGTATGTGCATAGCGCATACATATAGTAAACATCTTTTTTGAAAAATAGTTGTAGAGTTGCTCTTGCGCCCTTCTGTCTTGAAGGCAACATTTCTGCCAGAGCTTTTCTAAATCTAGTGTTTCCAAAATAATTGATGTCGTTTTTAGATAAGACGAGGAGGGGGGAGGTTTGGTTGCATGGAAAAGCGGAAAAATTTATTTTTTTTCCGCTTTAATAGTACGCTCTTGATTTCCAGTAGTTTCTATAGATATGCTGACACATTCTAATGGGAGCAAATTGCTTATTTTTTCGGGCCATTCTACAAAACAGTACTTATTAGCATAAAAATATTCTTCATAACCCATATCCAATGCTTCAATTTCACTTTTTAAACGATAAAAATCAAAATGAAATAAGGTTCCATTTGCAGAATCATATTCGTTAACAATAGAAAATGTAGGACTAGAGGTATGATCTAGAACACCTAATTGCTCACATAGGGCATTAATAAAAGTAGTCTTTCCCGCTCCCATATTGCCATAAAATAAGAATATACGATCATCCGGAAATTCTTTTAAGATACTATTTGCTGCATGCTTTAGTTCATCCAGATTTTTTACTTGAATTGTCATAATGCAAAATTATCTATTTTGGACTATAAGTAGCGTATGGTATTATCATTTCTTCTAGCGAAACGCCTCCGTGTTGAAAGGTGCCGCTAAAGTAATGAACAAATTGATTGTAATTATTGGGGTATACAAAATATAAGTCATCTTTAGCAAATACATAAGTAGAGCTAATATTTAATTGTGGTAGCTGTGCATCATGAGGAGATTTTATCACAAATACATCTTTGTTATTGTAGTTTAAATTTCTTCCTTGTTTATATCTTAGATTTGAATTTGTATCTCTATAACCTACAATTTTGCTCGGTTTCTTAACGCGTATGGTTCCATGATCTGTGGTGATGATTACTTTTACTTGATGCTGTGCAAGCCATTTTAGGGTATCCAATAGTGGGGAGTGTTCAAACCATGACAAAGTTAATGAACGATATGCTGCTTCGTCATTCGCTAATTCTCGAATCATAGGCATATCTGTACGTGCATGAGAAAGCATGTCTACAAAGTTGTATACTAATACATTTAACTCATTTTGCATTAGATTATTAATTGTTTCATAGACGTCTTTACCCTGTTCCAATGTTAATACCTTGGTGTAACTATGTTTGATATCTCTACGATAGATTCTTTTTAATTGATCCGTTAAAAAGGTAGACTCGTGCATGTTTTTTCCGCCTTCATCATCGTCATTTTGCCATAGGTCAGGAAATCTTTTCTCCATCTCTAATGGCGTAAGTCCACTAAAGATGGCATTCCTCGCATATTGTGTCGCCGTAGGCAATATGCTATAATAATTATCTTCTTCTTCTAATCTGAAGTATTCTGTTATCACATCATTAATAATGCGCCATTGATCATAGCGTAGATTATCGATCAGGAAAAAAAAGGTAGGTTTCTCCGGCGTAATTGCTGGGAGTACTTTTTTCCTAAATAATTGATGCGATAAAACGGGGCCTGTTTCTGGATTAGAAAACCAATTGATATAGTTTTTTTCAATGAATTTTGAAAAAATAGTATTCGCTTCAGATTTCTGAGTCGTTAATATTTCGTGCATATTATCATCTTCTAGTTTTTCCAAAGAAAGCTCCCAGTAAATGAGTTTTTTGTAGGTATCTATCCAGCCCTTATAATCTAAATTGTTATTAATGATCTCTCCAAGATTTCTAAATTCTTGCTGATAAGCCATGGAGGTTTTCTCATTAATTAATCTTCTGTTCTCTGTAAATTTTTTGATCGTTAGTAATATTTGTTTGGGGTTGACGGGTTTTATCAGGTAGTCGTCAATTTTAGCGCCTATGGCATCTTCCATCAAATCTTCTTCTTCATTTTTGGTTACCAAGATCATTGGTACAGTAGGGTTTATAGATTTCAGAATATTTAAGGTTTCCAACCCTGTCAATCCAGGCATGTTTTCATCCAAAAACACTAAATCGAAAGGCTCATTTTCGAAAGCATCTACAGCGTCATTGCCATTATTGACAGTTTTTACGCGATAGCCTCTTTCTTCTAATAATAAGATATGTGGTTTTAGAAACTCTATCTCATCGTCCGCCCAAAGTATATATGTTTTTGTCATAATAATGGTTTTGCAACTATCGAACCAATTGGTTCTTGTAGGGGTAATATACTGTTTTATTATTTTGCATTTGTCAATGCATAGCTACTAACCTAATCAGAATACAAATATATGCGTGTTTTTTTAACATAAATTAACGTCATTCTATGTATCTTTGCATCTATATTAGATAAAGTGTACGGTATAATAACTGCGCTACATAAATTTAAATAAAAGTTATAAATAGTTCTATTTGAATAAGGAAAAAATCATTAACGACCCCGTATACGGATTTGTGTCAATCCCATTAGGATTAATTTTTGATTTAATCCAACATCCATATATGCAACGCTTGCGCTATATTAAGCAGGTGAGTATGACACATTTAGTATACCCAGGTGCCCTACATACGCGTTTTCAGCATGTGATTGGCGCTATGCATCTTATGCAATTGGCTATAAGTACGTTGCGTAGTAAGTCAATAGATATTTCCGAGCAAGAGGAAGAAGCAGCTTTAATAGCTATTTTGTTGCATGATATTGGACATGGCCCATTTAGTCATTCTTTAGAACATACGATTATAGAAGGTGTTTCGCATGAAGTTATTTCGTCTTTATTAATGGACAAGCTTAATGTGGAGTTTGATGGTCAGTTAGATTTAGCGATTACCATTTTTAATGATCAATACCAACGTAAATTTTTACACCAATTAGTATCTAGCCAATTAGATACTGATCGTATGGATTATTTGAATAGAGATAGTTTTTTTACGGGTGTTTCTGAAGGAGTAATATCATTTGATCGAATTATTAAGATGCTCACCGTTGTAGATGATGAGCTTGTTGTGGAAGTAAAGGGAATCTATTCTATTGAGAAATTTCTAATTGCACGAAGATTGATGTATTGGCAAGTTTATCTGCATAAAACAGTGATAGCTGCGGAGCAGATGTTGATTCAGATATTAAGACGTGCGAAAGAATTGTGTATAGCAGGTGAGGATTTATTTGCTACACGTGCATTAAAACATTTTTTAATGAATCGTGTGCGAGCAGATAATTTTATTCTTGACCCCATACATTTAGAATATTTTACAATCTTGGATGATACCGATATTTTATCTGCCGTAAAATCATGGGTTGATCATGATGATAAAATCTTAAGTACCTTGTGTAAGGGATTGATGCGTAGAGATTTGTTTAGGACAGATATGCGTTCTACAATGTTTACCGAGGAAGAGATTAATGCTGTTAAAGATAGGGTGAAGTTGGCATTAGGTTTGAATGATGCAGATGTAGATTATTTTGTATACCACCAAATCGTTCAAAATTCAGCTTATTCGTCCGGGAATAATCCGATTAAAATATTGAATAGTGCGCGTGAATTGGTAGAGATTGCTGAAGCATCTGATTTATCAAATTTGGAAGCTTTATCAAAGCGTGTTGTGAAATATGCCTTGACGTATCCAAAAATATAGTTTATAAGGGTGACTACCTTGGTGTAAAAAGTTAAATTAAATTAATTAAAAAAAGATACATTTGTAGATAATGCAGTTTACAGCGGAACAAATAGCAACATTATTAAATGGGGAAGTGGAAGGGAATCTTGAAGCTGCCGTTTCTCAATTAGCAAAAATTGAAGAGGGAGTAGAAGGAACTTTATCGTTTTTGGCTAATCCCAAATATGAACATTTTCTATATGATACTAAATCTAGTATCGTAATTGTGAATACAGATTTAGTACTGCAAAAACCCGTTACAGCAACATTGATTCGTGTGGAGGATGCATATTCATCTTTTACCGAATTACTAAAGATATATAACGCTATGCGTAATGAACGTTCCGGTAGAGAGGAACAGGTATTTGTTCATGAAACAGCGGTTATTGGTGAGGGCGGGTATATCGGCTCTTTTGCTTATGTTGGTAAAGGTGTAAAATTAGGTAACAATGTGAAGATTTATCCTCGTGTTTATTTAGGGGATAATGTAGTTGTTGGTGATAATACTATTTTATTCCCAGGTGTAACTGTATATTATGATTGTATCATCGGCGAAAATGTGATTATTCACTCCGGTGCAGTTATAGGAAGTGATGGTTTTGGCTTTGCCCCTCAGTTGAATGGTACTTATGAAAAGATACCTCAGATAGGTAATGTAATCATCGAAGATAAGGTTGAAATTGGAGCCAATACTGTTGTTGATAGAGCTACATTAGGTTCGACTGTAATCAAATCAGGTGTGAAATTAGACAATTTGATCCAGATTGCACACAATGTGGAGATAGGAACTAATACGGTTATTGCTGCGCAAACAGGGATTTCTGGTAGTACAAAAATAGGTAAGCACGTGATTCTTGGGGGACAAGTTGGTGTTGTCGGTCATATTGCTATTGCAGATGGAACTCAAGTTCAAGCACAATCCGGTATTAATAGAAGTATTAAGGACAAGAATATGAAGCTAGGAGGTACTCCAGCTACAGCTTATACTAGCCAGCTGCGATCTCAGGTCGTTTATACTAGATTGCCGGAGCTCGAAAAACGTGTTAAAGAGTTAGAGAATATTATTAAGGAATTAAGAAATGTCAATATATAGCCATAAAATATGGACGAAATGAATACAAAACAAAGAACGATAAAAGGAGATATTACTATTTCAGGTATAGGTTTGCACACAGGTAAATCTGTGACACTTGTCATTAAACCAGCTCCAGAAAATCATTGGTTCAAGTTTAAAAGAGTTGATATAGAAGGTCAGCCTATTGTAAGCGTAGATGCAGACAATGTGACGGATACTTCTCGCGGTACAACAATCTCTGAAAATGGTGCTTCTGTTAGTACTATAGAGCATCTGATGGCTGCATTAGTAGGTTTACAAGTTGACAACGTACTGATTGAATTGAATGGGCCAGAGGTTCCAATTTTGGATGGTAGCTCAGCAATATTTATTGATAAATTATTAGAAATTGGTTTCGTAGATCAAGAGGCAGATCGTGATTTTTATGAAATTAAAGAAAATATACATTACGCAGAAGTAGATCGTAAAGTTGAGATTGTCGGTATGCCTTTGGACGGCTATAGATTGACATGTATGATTGATTTTAATTCTCCAATACTCGGAAGTCAACATGCATCAATCAGTCAAATCGATGAATTTCACAAAGAAATATCTTCTTCTCGTACATTTTGCTTTTTACATGAATTAGAAGCTTTAGTAAATAACAACCTTATCAAAGGGGGGGATTTGTCTAATGCTATCGTTATTGTCGATAAAGAAGTAGAACAAGAAGAATTGAATAAGCTTGAGGGCTTATTTAATAAAAAAGTAACTGTAGCTGATGAAGGGATTTTGGATAACATACAATTGCGTTACCAAAATGAACCTGCAAGGCACAAGTTATTAGATATGATTGGTGATTTAGCATTAGTAGGAAGACCTATTAAGGGGCATATCATGGCAGCAAGACCTGGTCACGCAGCTAATGTAGCTTTTGCTAAGCGTATCAAGAATCAAATCAAACGCGATAAGAGTAAAAAGAAATTGAATACGTACGATATTCATGCTAAACCTGTATATGATACAGTACAGATCATGAGTATTCTTCCACATCGTCAACCATTTTTAATGATTGACAAGATTTTGGAATTGTCGGAAACGCATGTAGTAGGCTTGAAAAATGTAACCATGAATGAAGATTTATTTATGGGACATTTCCCGGGAGCACCAGTGTTTCCTGGAGTTTTACAAATTGAAGCTATGGCACAAACGGGGGGTATTTTAGTGTTAAATACGGTTCCTGATCCAGAGAATTGGTTGACATTGTTCTTGAAAATTGAAAATGCACGTTTTAAAAATCAAGTACATCCAGGTGATACGGTGATTTTTAGTTGTGAATTATTAGAGCCGATTCGTCGCGGTATCGCACGCATGAAAGGTGTAGGAATGGTAGGAGAGAAGATCGTGAGTGAAGCTGAGCTAATGGCTCAAATTGTAAAAGTGAAATAAAAAAATAATGATACAACCATTGTCATATATACATCCGGATGCTAAAATAGCTGCCAATGTAGTAATTGAACCCTTTACGACCATTCATAAAGATGTGGTAATAGGGGAAGGTACATGGATTGGTTCAAATGTAACAATCATGAATGGGGCTCGTATCGGTAAAAATTGTAAGATTTTTCCTGGTGCCGTTATTTCGGGGGAGCCACAAGATTTGAAATTTGAAGGAGAAATTACCACAGCAGAAATCGGAGATAATACAACGATTCGCGAATGCGTAACAATAAATAGAGGTACTAAAGATCGTTTTAAAACGGTGATTGGTAAGAATTGTTTGATTCAAGCATATAGCCACATTGCTCATGATTGTATTGTGGGTGATAATTGTATTTTCTCCAATTCTAGTACATTGGCAGGACATATCACCGTAGGTGATTATGTTGTTTTGGCCGGATTAGTTGCGGTACATCAATTTTGTCATATTGGTTCTCATGCTTTCGTGACTGGGGGTACCCTGGTGCGTAAAGATGTCCCTCCATTTATCAAAGCTGCTCGTGAACCAATTGCTTACGCAGGTGTTAACTCTGTAGGTCTACGTAGACGTGGTTATACTACAGAACAAATTACTGAGGTACAGAATATTTATCGTGTTCTTTTCGTACAAAATAGAAACTTAAGTAAAGCTTTAGATTTAGTAGAGGCTGAATTTGAACCTACTGAATTGCGGGATGAGATATTGACATTTGTACGTAACTCTAATCGTGGTGTGGTAAGAGGTTTCAATCAAGGGAAAACTGGGGTTTAATAAAATCAATAATTATTGAATATAACTTTACATAATTTAGGGAGAAGGTTTAATCAAGAGTGGATTTTTCGCGGTATTGATTATTCCTTCGTCAGTAATAATAAATATGCTATTTTAGGGCCTAATGGTTCCGGTAAATCAACTTTAATCAAAGTAATTACGGGACAGCTAACTCCTAGTGAAGGAAGTATTAGCTATGCGGATACGGAGGAGGAAATTCATGCAGAAGATATTTATCGACACGTCTCTATCGCAGCTCCTTATATAGAATTGATTGAGGAATACACATTAAGTGAATTGCTCGATTTTCACTTTAAGTTTAAAGCCTATCTGCCTAATTTTAATAAAGAAAAGGTAATAGCACTACTTAATATGGGTAAGTCTTTAAATAAAGGCTTAAAGTACTATTCTTCTGGAATGAAACAACGTGTGAAATTGGTATTGGCATGTTGTAGTGATTCTAAGATATTGTTTTTGGATGAGCCAACGAGCAATATGGATCTCGAAGGCGAACAATGGTATTTGAATCTCGTTGCGCAGACACATATTGACCATAGAGTTGTTATAATTGGCTCTAATCAACAAAAGGAATATGAATTTTGTAATGAGATAATTCGAATAACTGATTACAAGTAAATCCTTAACTGTTTTAAAAAAGAACAGTTTTTTATATTTTTGTACCGTAATAAAACTAAATAAAATGGCTAAAGCTTCAGAAGTAAAATCAGGAAACGTTTTACGTTTCAACGGTGAATTAGTTACCGTTGAAGAATATATCCACCGTACACCAGGAAACTTGCGTGCTTTTTATCAAGCAAGAATGCGTAATGTTAAAACAGGCAAATTAGTAGAATATCGTTTTAGAGTTGACGAGTCTGTAGAGATCGCGCGTGTAGAAACTAGTGATTATCAATATCTATACGACGAAGGCGATTATTTTGTGGTAATGGATAATAATTCATACGAACAGTTTAATATTCCTAAATTTTTATTTGGTAATTCTGCTCGTTTCTTAAAAGAAGGCATGAATGTTGTTGTAGCATTTGAAAGTGATGAGCCTATCATGGCTTCAGCACCAAAAAATGTGGAGTTAGAAATCACATACAGTGAGCCTGCGGTAAAAGGAGATACTTCTACAAATGCATTGAAGAAAGCAACTGTAGAAACTGGTGTTGAGATAAATGTGCCTCTTTTTATTAATCAAGGTGATAAAGTTAAAATAGATACCGCTACAGGTGATTATATCGAGCGTGTAAAATAAAATATTAGGTTTAGGTTGATTAATCGGTCTTGTCGCTTCCCAGCTTCAAGGCCGTTTTTTTTAATTATATTTAACGATGACTAAAGCGGAATATAGAAGTATATATAAGCATAAACGTCTTGCTTTACCTTTTTCGGAAAAGTCTAAATGGGATGTTTTAATCTATAATCAACTTATCACCCTGCCATGGGTGGAGGCAAGATATGTGCATGTATTTATCCCTATTAAGAAACTTAAAGAGCCCGATACACACTTGTTTGTTGATTATATAAGAACGAATTTTCCCACGTGTAATATCGTTATTTCCAAAAGTAGTTTTCAAGATAATTCAATGACAAATTATATTTGGAGTAGTGATTTGGTTCTCGTGGAAAATAAATGGGGAATAGAAGAACCTTATGACGGGGAAATTGTAAACGAAGAGATGATAGATGTTGTATTGATTCCTTTATTGATAGCCGATCTCAATGGCAATCGTATAGGATATGGCAAAGGATTCTATGACCGGTTTCTATCTAAATGTAGAACTGACGTAAAAAAAATTGGCGTATGCTATTTTGAGCCTGTTCAGAAAATAGATGATATTAGTACCTTGGATATTCCTTTAGATATGCTTATAACCCCGCATAATACATATATCTACAAATAAAAAAGGCTTGTATTATTAGAAATAATACAAGCCTTTTTTATTTAAAAGATTAACTATTTGAATTAATCTTTCTTACCAACTTTATGTCCTATTGCACCAAAATATAAGATATATAAGTATGCAGGAACAACAGCATATAAGAATGCATCTTGGAAGTCTACATGTAAAGTATCTTTTAAATATCCATAGATTAAAGGCCATATTGCTCCTCCGGCAATACCCATAATCATAATAGCGGATCCTGTTTTTGTAAATTTACCTAAGCCTTTGATACCTAATGGGAAAATAGCAGGCCACATTAATGAGTTTGCAACGCCCAATAAAGCAATAAATATGTAAGAAGTTATACCTGTTGTAAAAGTTGCAGCAACGGTAAGAGAAATACCAACAATAGTACATAATCTTAAGGCCATCTGCTGAGAAATGAATTTTGGAATTGTGGCTATACCAATGAAATAACCAACTAACATACACGCTAATGTAAATGCAGTACCATATTTAACAAAAAATTCAGGAAGGCTTAATTCTTTACCGTAAGTACCGATAATATCTCCTGCCATTACTTCTACTGCTACACAAAAGAAAATAGCTAATGCACCCAAGAATAAATGTGGGAAATCAAATATGCTTTTCTTCTTGTCTTCAGCAGATAATAAACTCTCTGACTCATCTTCTTTATCAACATCTACTGGAGGCATTTTTGCGACCTTAATCACAACAGCAAATAATAGAACAACAACCGCAAGGATAATATATAAGGTGTCAACACGGCTCAATAAGGTACCTAATAGCGCATCGTGCTCTGGACCTGGAGGGAGTGATTGTATTTTTTCGGATATTTCACCGGAGCCTTTTAGTAATATACCTCCTAAAACGAAAGGCACGATAATACCAGCACCTTTATTGAATACTCCAGCGATGGAGATACGTTGTGCTGCGCTTTCGATAGGGCCGATGATACTTAAGTAAGGGTTTACAGCAGTTTGTAATAAGGCCATCGCTGAACCTTGAACAAAGATTCCTAACAAGAATAATTGGTAGCTTCCAGTGTGTGCGGCAGGGATAAATATTAGTGATCCTACAGCCAATAATACTAAACTTAAAACTAAGCCATTGTCAAAACCTGTTTTTTTCAGAATCCATGAACTTGGTAACGCTAAGAAAAAGTAAGCAATGTATGAGGCGAATAATACAAAGAATGCTTGAAGGTCAGATTGTAAACTAAAAGCCAATTTCACAAATGGTATTAATGCACCATTAGCCCATGTGAAAAAGCCTAGTATAAAAAATAGAAGACAACAAATTGCCATAGGCAAAAATGCCGTCTTTTGTGGTTGTGATGATGGGGACATAATTTATTTAATTATTTTTAATCTTTTTGTTAATGAAACATTATAAAAGTATATCGTTAAGAAATCGATTAGTGGTTTAAAGTTTCAGTTACAAGACTAGTAAAATAAAATGATATTGAAAAGAAGAATTCGTAAAAGAATGGTGATAATTATATTATTATTTCTACCTCAATTCCATTTGACTAAAAATATTGCATGCTTTTTAGCCTATTATTTGAATAAATTCAGTCTATTTACTAGATTATTGTGGCGATTTTGGAACAATTGCCACCATGATGCTTGAAATACATATTAATCATTTTTTTTGATCCTGAATTTTTATGCCACATGCGTGTATTGTTTGATTAATATGTAATGCTATGTAGGTAGCTATTAAAATTTCTGTTTTTGGAAGGTGTCAAATAATTCGTATTAATATTTAATTCTTTGTTATATGTTTTTTAGCGTTTACGATTTAATTGAAAGTAACACGGCTAAGACAATAGCAAGTTCTACATATGATGTCATAAGAAGGCTTGACATGGTCAGTTCTACGTGTCGTGCAGTTTAGTGAGGTATCCTGTTTGATTGCTATCGCCTTATGTTTAAAAGCTTGGTCATATAGCAATCAAACATGCTATTTGTCTCTTCCAAGGTGTGTACTTTGTGCTATATCATTGGTCTACTCTTTTAAGTATCGCTCCTGTAAGATTATACGGTGATGATTTAGGTGCCCAGCTATAATATAAAATAGTGCACGTACGCTTATCAAGCGATCTGATGCCATTCCTTTTCTACTTAATTCAACCTCATTCAAAGAGTCGAAAAATAGTATATTGGATTTGCGGAGATGAATAAATTCTTGGGTTATACTTTCTAATGATCGTTCATTATGTCGGCCATTGGCCACAAATTCATCTTGCTCAAACGGTGATAGTGCCGTCATATCATTGCGTGCAAAGCGTAGGGCACGATATCCCATGATGCGTTCGGTATCTATGATATGGCACAATATCTCTTTTATAGTCCATTTCCCATCGGCATAAGTATAGCTTCCTTTTGTTTCGGGGATAGATTCTATAAATATTGGAAATGTTATTAATTGTGTTTCTAATTCTTCTCGTGCATCACCTATGATTGTTTCAATATAGGGCTCGAATATCGCTGGATATTCATCAGACTTGAGTGGGTTCATATTTCAAGTTACTTTTTAATACTAATCTAAATGTTGTGCCTGTACCAATTTCGGATTCTTTCACATATATTATTCCCTTGTGGTAGCTTACCATTCGTTTGGTAAGACTTAAGCCTAAACCCCATCCACGTTTACGTGTTGTAAATCCAGGTTGAAATACTTTATCAAAGTTATATCTAGGAATACCTTTCCCGGTATCACTAATGTCAATAAAAATCTCTTCTTTTGCAATGTTTTCTATAATGGTTACCGTAATCGTACCCTCTGTATCAATAGCGTTGACGGCATTTTTCAGCAGGTTCTCAATTATCCAATCAAATAGTTGTGTATTGATCATTGCTTCGACATGTTGATCCCCTTCAAGGACAAAAGTTATCTTATCACTTGTTCTTACTTTAAAATAATTTATGTAATCTTTTATTATTGCATAGATATTATGGTTACTTAATGATGGTAAAGATCCAATTTTTGAAAAGCGATCTGCAACAACTTCTAGTCTTTTGACATCCCTTTCCATTTCATTTATTGTGTTGTCATTTTCGGCTTCATACTTAAGTTTGATGAGCTCGATCCAGCCCATTAATGACGATATGGGTGTACCCAGTTGATGAGCTGCTTCTTTAGCCATGCCTACCCAGACTAGATTTTGCTCAGATTTGCGAATAGAATTAAATATAGTATATGCAATGATTAAAAATAGTGCTATAAGAGATAATTGGATATACGGAAAAACTCTCAATTGTCGTAAGGCATCGGATTCATGGTAATATACAATCCATTTTTCTTTGGAATCCAATTGTAGCGTTATAGGTTTATGTAGCCTTTGCATTATTTTTAACTCCTCTTGGAAATAAATGGGATCATATTTTAGCATAGGTGAATTAGTAGCTTCTGCTTTTATATTTGTCTTCGTACTGTCCAGATCGCGCCAAAAGATGATGTTATTTTTTTCATCTGTGATGATGGCTGGTAATGTCAAACTATCCCGTACTTCGTAGATGAAGCTTATAAATTGATCATCTACATCAGGCATAGTCATTATACTTCGTGTGCTCATTGCCCAGACCTGTGCTTTTGTTCTTTCTGATGCGGATAAGCTTTTTACTAAATAATTGGTATATAATAGCGAAGCTAGCCCTATCATAAGGGCGATTAGTAATAAAACTAATTTCCATGTTTGCTTATTGTATAGATATGGACTCATTATTTAAGTAATAGTACATTGCAAAATAAGGATTTTATTAAACAAATCTTCTACAAATAAGGACAATACTAAATTTGTATGACACGATATATAATAGAAAAGCGTAATTTTGTACTATGAGTTCGCAAAAGAAAGTTAGGGTGCGTTTCGCACCTAGTCCTACAGGAGGGCTACATTTAGGAGGTGTTCGTACGGCATTGTTTAATTATTTATTTGCTCGTCATCATGGGGGTGATTTTATTCTTAGAATAGAAGATACCGATCAAACACGATTTGTGCCCGGTGCAGAAGAATATATAAATGAATGTCTTGCTTGGTGTGGTATTTTGGCCGATGAAAGTCCCGAAAAACCCGGTGCCTTTGGCCCGTATCGTCAGAGTGAGCGTAAGCCTTCGTATCGTCAATTTGCCGAACAATTAGTGAAGGATGGTTATGCTTATTATGCATTTGATACAGCAGAAGAATTGGATGCACAACGCCAATTGCAACCAAACTTTAGATATTCACACGAAAACCGTTTAAGTTTACGTAATTCCTTGAGTTTGTCTGACGAACAAACAGCGGAGTTATTGGATGCTGGTACGCCTCATACAATCCGTATAAAAATGCCAGAAGAAGGAACTGTTTCTTTTGAGGATATGATACGTGGTAGAGTTACTTTTGAAACTAAATTGATAGACGATAAAGTTCTTTTGAAAGCAGACGGTATGCCTACTTATCACTTAGCCGTTGTTGTTGATGATCGTGCCATGGAAATATCTCATATTTTTAGAGGTGAAGAATGGTTACCATCAGCACCTGTTCATATTTTACTGTGGGAATATTTAGGCTGGGCCAATGAGATGCCTCAATGGGCACATTTACCGCTTATATTGAAACCTGACGGAAATGGTAAATTAAGTAAGCGTGATGGTGATCGTTTAGGATTCCCTGTTTATGCTATGAATTGGACCGACCCAAAAACAGGTGATTTAACAAAAGGTTTCCGAGAATTAGGATTCTTGCCTGAAGCATTTGTAAATATGTTAGGTGTATTAGGATGGAATGATGGTACGGAGAAAGAGATTTTTACCATTGACGAACTAATTGCAAAGTTTTCCGTAGATAGAATCAGCAAGAGTGGAGCAAAATTCGATTTTGAAAAAGCGAAGTGGTTTAATCACGAGTGGATTAAAAATATGGATAATGCTACATTAACACCAGCGATAAATTCTATTTTAATGGAAAATGGAATAATTAATGCCGACGCTTCTTTAGTTCAAAATGTATTATTAGTGGTAAAAGAAAGAATGACTTTTGTTTCTGATTTTTGGGCACAATCATCATTCTTCTTTCAAGCGCCACAGCAGATTGATGTTGACGCTGTAAAGCCCAAATGGACAGCAGAAAAAACTGCTTTCTTTGAACAAATAATTCAAGAGTTTGCAACAGTTGAACATTGGGATGCTCCAACATTAGAACCTTTCTTTAAAGAGAAGGTAGCGGCTTCGGGTATGAAAATTGGTGAACTAATGATGCCGTTTCGTATCATGTTAGTAGGAGGGAAGTTTGGCCCTGATGTATTTTTGATCGCCGCGTTGTTAGGCAAGCAAGAAGTTATTAAACGAATAACAAAGGCTTTACCTTTGTTTTAGAATATATAAAACCTTAAGATTTAATTCTTAAGGTTTTTTTCATATATTAGGTTTCTATTAATATAAACCTAATATATGAAAAAAATCAACCTCGTACTGCTATCTTTAGTACTCATTTTCGCTTGTTCTTCTTTCCAGTTGGGGACAAAAACTAATTATCCTGAAGAAAAATTAGGATGGAAATTAGGGTCTCAAGCCTATACATTTAGATTGTACTCTTTTGCGCAGGCATTAGATAAAATCGATAGTTGTGGATTACGCTATGTAGAGATTTTTCCCGGTCAAGTGATTGGAGATGGAAGTACAGAAAAGGTGGGTGCTCACCTTTCAAAAGAAGGTAGACAAAAAATGAAAAAGTTGGCTAAAGATAAAGGTATTACCATTCAAGCTTTTGGTGTGGTAGGAGCAAAGGATGCAGCAGAATGGGAGGAAGTATTTTTATTTGCTAAGGAGATGGGGGTTCAAGTGATTAATGTAGAACCTTCTGATGAGCATCTGGATATTGTATCTCAATTGTGTGATAAGTACAAGATTCATGCTGCATTGCACAATCATCCTACGCCTTCAAAATACTGGAATCCTGATGTTGTACTAGCTTCATTAGATGGACGTAGTCAATATATGGGTGCAGCAGCGGATGTGGGCCATTGGATGCGATCAGGCTTAGATCCTGTAGAATGTTTGAAAAAATTAGATGGTAGGATTCTTCACTTACATTTTAAGGATCTTAATGCTTTTGGCGAGAAGGGTGCACATGATGTACATTGGGGTACGGGCAAATTACCAATAGAAGAAGTTATTGTTGAATTGAAGCGTCAGAAATTCAAAGGTATGCTTTCTGCAGAATATGAATATAATTGGGCATCTAATAAAGATGATGTCAAGCAGAGCGCTGCTAATTTTAGAAAAATATTAAGTAAATAAAATAGTATATATAAAAGACTAATCTCTAAGGGTTAGTCTTTTATATATACTTTAAAAAAGGATTATCTTAATAATTCTTTTAGATCATCTTGTGAAAGGGATTTCACGAAGCTCTCTTCTGTCGTTACTAATGAAGTCGCTATTGATTTTTTCCTATTTTGTAGGGCTACAATTTTTTCCTCTACAGTATCTTTGGTAATGAATTTGTATATAAAGACATTACGTGTCTGCCCGATACGGTGACTCCTGTCAATTGCTTGCTGTTCAACAGCAGGATTCCACCAAGGGTCTAAAATAAAGACATAGTCAGCCTCTGTAAGGTTGAGGCCTACGCCACCAGCTTTTATAGAGATTAAGAATATCCGAACATCGTCGTTATTTTTGAAATAGTTCACGGCTTCTGCACGATCTTTGGTGCCTCCATCCAAATACGCAAAAGGGATATTTTTTCGCTCAAAATAAGATTTGAAAATTTCCAAGTGTTTTACAAACTGTGAGAATATCAATACTTTATTGCCCTCAGAAGATATTGATGATAACATCTCTATAACAGCGTCAAATTTACCTGAGCCATTTTTATAGTCTTCTTCTGTCATCTTGGGGTGATTAGCTAATTGACGAAGCTTTGTCAGTCCTTGCAGAAGGGCAATTTGTGTGTTTTTAGTTCCTTGTTGTACTGTTCCTTCTAATAGCGCATTGCGGTATTCAGATTTTGTAGATTCATATAATTCTCCTTGGCCTTCGGTCATCTCACAATAGATGATTTGCTCTGTTTTGGGCGGAAGCTCTGTTGCCACTTGATTTTTGGTACGTCTTAATATAAATGGCTTGATAATAGCTTGTAATCGTTTAGCAATATCTTCATCTTTCTTTTTCTCAATAGGTATTACAAATTCTTTTTGAAAGTATGAATAGTTTCCTAGTAAGCCGGGGTTTGTGAAATGCATCTGTGACCAAATATCGGATACAGAATTTTCAATAGGAGTACCACTTAATGCTAGTTTATGTCTACTCTTGAATAGCTTTATTGCTTTAAATGATTTTGAAGTAGGGTTTTTAATATTTTGACTCTCATCAAGTATAATATAATTAAAAAAGAATTTGCTTAATAACTCCTCATCACTTCGTGCTATACCATATGTGGTTATCACTAAGTCGAAATGTGAAAACGCAAAGGGGTCTTTAAAGCGATTGGATCCTGTGTGTAACAATATTCGTAATTGTGGCGCGAATTTTTGCGCTTCCTTGTGCCAGTTATAGACTAAGGATGTCGGTAATATTAGTAATGATGTTTTAGCGTGATCCGTACTTTTAGATTCTTCTTTTTGACGCTGTAATAAAGCTAATGTTTGTACTGTTTTCCCCAATCCCATATCATCAGCTAATACACCACCGAAATTAAATTCTTGTAAAAAGTGAAACCAATTGTACCCCGCTTGTTGATAGGGGCGCAATGCACCCTTAAATTCTTTCGGTTGTTCTATATTAGGGATTTCCTCAAAATTACTTAGGTTTTGAAGCTTTCTACTCATAGTCAATGCCGTATGCTCCGAAATCTCGTGTAATACGCCAATATGTGTCTTATGAAGATGTAAACTGTCTTTTTTTACAGCGAATTGGAAAAGATGCTCATATTGTGCAAACCATTCTTCGGGAATAATAGCTATTTCTCCATTAGGCAGCTTAAATTCCTGTATACGATTCAATATGTGATCTCGTAGTTGTATAAATGGAATTTTATACGGCCCAAAATTAGCAAAGGCCCTTACATCAAACCAGTCATTGTCTTCGACTACCTCAATGTCAAGGGTTGTCTTCCCGATAAAAAATTGTTTGTCACCAGTAGAATGCTTTATCTCAAACCCTTTTTCTGTTAATTGAGATTGATAATTATTGAGCCACTCAAATACATTAGGGAATGAATTGCTAGATGTTATGTAACTACCGAATAAAGCATCAAGTTTTTTTAATCCTAACTCCTCTAAGTAAATCTGTAGGTTTTCTTCCCAAATTGTGGAGCGTTTTATTCGTGTAAATGTATACAGATCTTCGTTAGCTTCATAAGCTAATTTTACTGATAATTTTTGCTCTCCACCTGCCACGAAATTATAATCTCCATAGCTAAAAGATAGTTGTAATTGTGACTCCCCATCCGGAATATAGTTCAGTGTTAGAATGGGGACAGCATTTTCTTTTATCGTTTTTATTTCGAAGCCTTCGGCGTAGACGTTATATTTCTCTATTAGGCCTGTTACAAAGGTCTCAAAGTATTTCTTCTCGGTGCTTTTAGCGACTGCGATATATCTTTTGTTTAAGAATGGCGTTAGTTTCTTGCCTTCTAATGGTTGGTCAAAATGATAAAGCATATGATCCATTAATAACCAAGCTTGGGTATTGATGATTACTTCTGCATCCTTAAACATAAATTCCATACGATGATCTTTATATTTCAATGTAGGGAAATACCTTGTTTCACTTTCATTTCTTCTAAAGTGAAATAATATCGAGGTCGGTTCTTGTGCTATATTTACTTTTTGTTCCGCTGGATAGCCATCCTTTTTATTCATTAGATATAATGGCTTTTCCTTGATGAGCGCTAATACCTTTACTAATTTTTGCTCTAGTTGTGGACGTATGATATCATATATCTTTGTGTCGAAGATTTTGCCGAAGAAATCTGCAGGTCGGATTGCTTTTTTATAGAATTTCTTGATGACATGTGTTTGTTCTATTTCATCTAAAAGCTTGATTATTTTATAATCCGTCTCGTCTAGGGCAGCACTATATTCCTCTACCGTATTGGTGAATACTCTTTTGTATGAAAGAGAGAGCGTTCCGTTATTATTGAGTTGCACAATATGGGGTTCAATAAGATATCCCAAATATGGGTGATGCCCTAAAGAGTATATTAATTTAAACGGAAGTCTACTATTTATCTGTTGCATTAAAAAATTGAAGTCATCTCAAAAAAGGTTTCTAAGATAACTTTATTATATGGCATTATAAAGTTAAATGAGGTATTTTGTAACAAAAATGATATTATTTGTGTGTTTCTCCCGAAAATACTAAATCTGCAGGTCCTTTTAAGTGTACATTGCGAAATGTATTTCCTTCTTTATCAAAAGAAATATACAATTGGCCTCCCATTACACGTATAGGCATTTCTATAACACCATTTAATTGTTCTTTTATTGCCATTGCCATCGCTGTAGCTGTTGCTCCAGTTCCGCACGCAAGTGTTTCGTCTTCTACTCCGCGTTCGAACGTACGTAGAAAGTAACCTATATTATCTTTTTCTACAAAATTCACATTTATACCATGCTCCCCATATGTATTGTTGTTTCTGATTGAACTACCACTATTGAATACATCATATGTTTGAAGGTTATTTACTTCTAATACATAGTGTGGAGATCCTGTATTAAGCACATATGCTTCTCCATCTTGATGAATGGTATCTACATCAATCATTCCTAAATTTACTTGATTGTCGTGTATCTCTGCGGAGTGTGGGCCATCTACTGCCAAAAAGTCAGTCTTGTGCTCAATGATTTTTAAGTCACGGGCAAAAGCAACGATACAGCGGCCTCCATTTCCACACATAGTACCTTCTCGACCATCTGCATTGAAGTATATCATTTCAAAATCGTAGTGATCGTTCTTTTGTAGAAGCATCAACCCGTCAGCGCCAATTCCAAATCTTCGGTCACATAATTTTTTGACTAATTCTTGATTGTTGCGGTCGAAATCATTGTTTCTGTTATCAATTAAAACGAAATCATTGCCCGCTCCTTGGTATTTAGAAAATTTTATATTTTTGTGCATCTTTACAGATAAATTAGATCAATTTTAATATTCTTGTTACAATAGTTTTAAGAGTGTTAAATGTTGTTAAAAACCTTTAAAACATTACTTTAATTAACAAATTTTAACTGACAAAGTATATGACAGTTACGTAGATGGTACTACATTTGACAGTATCACTTTGTAATTACATATATACAAAAATAAAGATTTTAAACAGCAATATAATATGAAAAAAATAGGAGTTACTTTACTAACTGCTGTCTTTGGAGGAGCAGTTGCAATTGGAGGGTACAAATTGTTTGAAAGCAAGCAGTTTGAAAAGATGACCCTAGAAGAACAGCAAGAAGTTTATTATGCTAAGAACGAAGCTGGAGAAATGATATCTTCTACTGGAAACCCAGATTTTACGCAAGCAGCAGCTGCGGTTTCTCCAGGGGTAGTACATATAAAAGTAACCATGACATCTCGTGGTTCGCAAAGAGGAGAAGGCTCTGGTTCTCCATTTGATATGTTTGAGGAGTTCTTTGGAATGCCGCAGCAGCAACAACGTCGTCAAGCGCAACCGCGTCAAGCACAAGCTTCTGGTTCGGGGGTTATATTAACACCTGATGGGTACATCGTGACCAACAATCACGTCGTAGAAAATGCAGATAAGATTGAGGTTCAATTGACAGATAAACGCTCTTTCGAAGCAAAAGTAATCGGTCGAGATCCAAATACAGATTTGGCTTTATTGAAAGTTAATGCTACTAACTTACCTATAGTTAAGATGGGGGATTCGGACAATGTGCAAATTGGTGAGTGGGTATTGGCTGTGGGTTATCCTTTGAGTTTACAATCTACGGTGACTGCAGGTATAGTAAGTGCCAAAGGACGTCAGATTGGTATATTGGGAGACTCACAACAACAGCAACAACGTGGATTTGGCAATGATGAGTTACCTATCAATACAGGTATTGAATCCTTTATTCAAACGGATGCTGTTATCAATAAAGGTAATAGTGGTGGTGCACTAGTGAATGCTAGAGGTGAGTTAATTGGTATCAACTCAGCTATCGCTTCTCCTACTGGTGTATATGCTGGATATGGCTTTGCGATTCCAATTAATCTAGCAAAGAAAATATTGGATGATTTTAAAGAATTTGGAAGTGTAAAGCGTGGCTTGATAGGTGTGACTTTCACAGAGATCAATGAAGCATTACGTAAAGATAAAGGTATTGAAGACATTAATGGTCTTTATGTACAAAGTACGGTAAAAGGTGGTGCAGCTGAAGCCGCAGGTATTAAAGCTGGTGATATAATCACAAAAATAGGAGATCGTACTATTACTAGTTCTTCTGATTTGCAAGAACGCGTAGCACGTCTACGTCCTGGTGACAAGGTGAAATTGGTCTATAAGAGAGATGGTAAAGAGAAAGAGGTAGTAGTAACATTAAAAGCAGAAGAGAATGTTAGATCTGGGCGTGGAGAAGATGGATCTAGTGCAAGTGCTACAGAGATCTTCAATAAATTAGGCGCTAGCTTTATTCCAGCAAGTGATACACGAAAAAAAGAATTAGGTGTGAATTCGGGAGTAGTAGTTACTCAAGTACATCGTGGCGGATTATTTGAATATGGTGGATTGGAAAAAGGATTAGTTATCACTGAAATTAATGGCATGTCTGTTAACAATGTTGATGATATAGAGCGTGCGCTAGGAAAAACACAAAGAGGAATGGTATTAGTTAAAACTGTACCTACGAGAGGTTCTATTTATCAATTTAGTATACCTATCAAATAATTAAAAAATAAATTATTATTATAGTAGCAATATGGCCTTCCTAAGAAGGCCATATTTTTTGTTTTTACATTTTAAATCATGACTTTTACGAAATGAGAATATTGATGGTATGTTTGGGTAATATCTGTAGGTCGCCTTTGGCGCATGGTATTATGCAATATGTAGTAGATAGTGATGGTTTGGATTGGCAAATAGATTCTGCTGGGACTGGTGATTGGCACGTTGGTCAAGCGCCAGATCATAGATCTATAGCGGTAGCTAAGCATCATGGTATAGATATATCAGGCCAAAGAGCACAGCACTTTACAGCGGAATTATTTGATCGTTATGATCGCATTTTTGTGATGGATAAGCAAAATTCTTTAGATGTATTGCGTTTGGCAAAGAATGATGAACAGCGAAGTAAAGTAGCATTATTTTTGCCAAATGATATTGTACCTGATCCTTATTATGATGACAATATGTTTGAACCTGTTTTTGATATGGTAAAAGAACGTTGTGATCAATTATTAATTGAATTAAAGAAATAGAAATATATGAAGGCTGCAGAGGTAAATAAAAAATGGGGAGAGCTGAGAGAGGTCATCGCAGCACAATTTGAAATGGAATTGCCTGACATGAAGGTGATACTGTTTCTGATAGGCGTTCAAGAATTAGGGCAAGGCCCAAAGACTTTCTCTAAACGTGAAAAAGAAGAATTGATGCATATTGCCACATGTCGCTTATTTTCGGCTATGGGATTTTATGAATTAGAAGGTGCTGATGAGGATGGTTGGCCACATTGGAAGCTGATAAAACCTGTTCCCAATTATACTTTGTTAGAACAAGAGTTGATTTTAAAGTCCTTGATAATTAATTATTTTGAGGAGTTGGAAGTTATTTAATAAAATAAATTAGATGAAAAAAATTCTTATAGTTGTTTTTTCTTTGTTTGTATTATTGGTTTCGGCGCAAAAGCCGCAACATTATTATGTAGAAATAAAAACCTCTAAAGGCAATATCCTTATTCAATTGTTGAATGAGACGCCGCAGCATCGTGATAATTTCAAAAAATTGATAGAAGATGGATTTTATGACTCTTTATTATTCCATCGTGTTATCCATAATTTCATGATTCAAACTGGTGATCCCAATTCTAGAAATGCGGCTGATGATGTGTTATTGGGTAATGGAGGACCTGATTATACTATTCCTGCCGAAATCAAAAAAGAGTTATTCCACGTGAAAGGTGCGCTTGGTGCTGCCCGCGATAATAACCCGGAAAAGGCATCTTCAGCCTCTCAATTTTATATCGTACAGGGACGTAAATTCTCTAACGCTGGATTAGACTCTTTAGAAACATTACGTATGAAGGGCGTGAAGTTTTCTGATGAACAACGTCAGGCATATACTACTATTGGGGGAACACCGCATTTGGATGGTAACTATACGGTATTTGGAAAGACCTTGAGCGGTTTGGAGGTGGTAGATAAAATTGCTGCTGTGCCTACCAATGCTAAAGATCGACCTTTAGTCAATGAAAGAATGGCTATTCGCCTATTGACAAAGCGAGAAGCCGAGAATATCGAGCGAGCAGAAAAGGGCTTGAAGCCTAAGAAGAGTTTATTTGGAGGAGGATCTAAATCGTATAAATTAGACAAATGAAAGTAGTAACATATAACGTAAATGGAATACGTGCCGCATTAAAAAAAGATTGGTTGGGATGGTTGAAAAATGTTAATCCTGATGTCGTTTGCTTACAAGAAATAAAAGCGTTACCTGATCAAGTGCCCGAAATTCAAATGTTGGAAGAAATGGGCTATCAACATTATTGGTATCCTGCACAGAAGAAGGGGTATAGTGGAACTGCTATTCTTTCTAAGATCACTCCTAAACATATAGAATATGGTTGCGGTTTTGAAGATTATGACTTTGAAGGACGTGTTATTCGGGTTGATTTTGAAGATGTATCGGTTATGAGCATATATTTTCCTTCTGGTACAACTGGAGGTATACGTCAGGATTTTAAATATCGTTTTTTAGATGATTTCTATCAATATGCTCATAAGCTTTTGGAAGAGGTTCCTAATCTATTGGTATGTGGTGATTTTAATATTTGTCATAGAGCTATAGATATCCACAATCCTAAATCAAATGCTAATACTTCAGGTTTCTTGCCAGCAGAAAGAGAATGGATGGAAAAATTTATAAATTCTGGATTTATAGATACCTTCCGATCTTTAAACCCAGATCCTCATCACTATACATGGTGGAGTTATAGAGCAGGTTCTAGAGCAAAGAATTTGGGCTGGCGTATAGATTATATTATGGCGAGTAAAGGCTTGGAAAGCCGTATAAAAAGGGCTACTATTCTACCAGATGCAGTACATTCAGATCACTGTCCGATGTTAGTTGAATTAGCCTAATGAACAGAAAAGGAGCTTTAAAAATTAAAGCTCCTTTTTTATAATTTGTAGGTTGCCGAACACTTTTGTGTTTCTTCGATCTTGCAACGTATTAAAGTAGTGTTTGTCCCTTGTAATTGTATTGGTGCTATCTGAGTAACCAGATGCTTTGCTATATTTTCCGCTGTTGGGTTGAAGGGTACAATAACGAGGCTATCTGCTGTTATTTTTGCTAAGTCACTTAACATGGGATCTTCTTCCCATATCAAAAACTTATGATCATAATTGTCTTCCAGCCACATACATAATTTTTCTTTGATTACGGAAAAATCAATAACACGGCCTATCTCATCCAAATTTTCACTACCGATTTCAAAATGTATCCTGTAATTGTGCCCATGAAGAAATCTGCATTTGCCTTCGTGACCTACTACGCGATGCCCGCAAGATATATCATGGTATCTTTCTGCTGTAATCATGGTGCAAATATACTGTTATTTTATCAATCGTTCTTGAAGCTGTTGTATATTGTCTACGGTAAGCTGTTGCATGATTTGGTACAACTGTGCTTTAAACATCGTTATCGTATGGTCGCCTCCTTCTGTGTCTAGTGCACCTACGCCGTACATAAATGGTCGTCCCATAAAATTGAAATCTGATCCTACGGCATATGCTCTTGCTAAATCTACACCCGAACGAATTCCTCCGTCCATCATGATTTTTAATTTGCTTGTATAATTAGGGTTAGAGGTCAATTTTTGTAAAGATACAATGGAAGATTCTCCAGCATCAATTTGTCGACCACCATGGTTAGAAACGATGACGCCATCTACACCGAGCTCGATTGCGGCTTGCATATCTTCTTCTGTCGCAATTCCTTTGAGTACCAATGGACCAGTCCAAATATCTCGGATAGCTTTAACTTTTTCCATATTTACTTTTCCTGTAAATGTTTTGTTCATGAATTGTCCCAGTTGGGATAGATCAAGACCTTTTTCCATATATGGTTTTAATGTAGCGAAGGAAGGGATTCCATGTTGTAAAGTTTTTATACCCCAAGTGGGACGTGTCATTGCCTGAAATATGTTTGAGATATTCATTTTGGGTGGCATAGATAAGCCACTTTTTATTTCTCTATACCGTAATCCAAAAGAGGGTACATCGACGAGTACGACTAAAACAGGACACTCTACAGCTTTTAGGCGATTCAATATGTCGTCACGTAATCTATCTTCTGTAGGATGGTATAGCTGAAACCATGCTTTACCTTCAGATACTTCTGCTATTCGTTCGATACTGCTGGTAGATACGGTACTCAATGTATAAGGGATATCATGTTTTGCTGCTGCCTTAGCGAGAATCTCAGGTGCATTAGGCCACATTAGTCCTTGCAAACCGATAGGTGAAATACCAAATGGAGCGCTATATTTATGACCAAATAGATCTACTGACATATCTATATCTTTGCCTACACGTAGGTATTGTGGTTTTAATAGAATATTATCAAAATCATTTTCATTGCGGTAAAGATTGAGTTCTTCATTACAACCTCCCTCAAGGTAGTCAAATGCAAATTTGGGGATTCTACTTTTAGCTTTTTTCTTAAGATCTGCTACCGAAGGGTAGCGACTATTATATTTGTATATTGGTTTAGTTGACATTGCTGTTGATTTTGCTCTAAAATAACACCAATAAATTAAAAATCTATCCTGAACTGTAATGTTTGTTTAAGGGATTAGTTTTTCCTGAATTTCTTTCCCGTTTTTGTCAATTCCAAAAAATGTAATATAGTCTACTTTTGTTTTTAAACCGCTAGTTCCTTTTTTTTGATGTATAAAAAGTCTTTTTAAGATCATAAACTTCCCATTTATTATAGTTTCTATATAGGCTTGTTTATTTTGATTAACTTTTAGTATCAATTGTTGATCTGGATAGGAAACTAGACGTATATCAAATATGTTGACCGCTATTTTTTTACTTTTTATTCCGTATGCATATCTCCGTTGAATAGATGACAAGGGTTCTATCTCCCCATTATTGTCAAATAATTGGCGTCTTGCTACGATAGGATTTTCGTCATCTAATATTCCTTTTGTGATGAAATTTGGTTGATATATAAATGTATTCTTGCCTCTATTATGTTGTATATAGAAGATTACATCTTTAGCCGTTGGTTTGGGGTATTCCTCTTGTGCTAGTGAATTTTGTATATTGAATAGAAATATAATTAATAAAAATAATGGCCTCATGATGATTCCGTTTATTGCTTGTTGTTTGCAATATTACCTATAATATTATTAATTGTCAGCTTGTATCGATTAATATTCGCACAGACATTTTATAGTTATCGGTAAGAAAACATAATGGATTTATAATGTTGGAAAACTGATTATTTCTCTATCTAATTAATTACCTCCATTTCGCCTTCCTCCATTCATGAATTTGGAAATTAACCATATAATTAAAGCAAAAACGATGATTACCATGATAATGCCTGCCCATACGCCTGCTTTGAAAATTGTACCTATCACTTCACAACTAGTAAGCAAAGAAATGAATGTCCCCATTAAAGTAATTAATCCTATCCTTTTCATAATTGATAATACTTTTTATGTAAGAACAATGAAGTAGCTAGGTTGTTTTAGCTTATTATCATTTAGTAAGTCCGGTAATGGTAATTAGAATTTATTAATGGCCCTAATGTTGAGGTATTTATATAATATTCTTTTTTCGCGCACACGAGATTCTTATAACCAAAAAACTCCCAAAGTCATTCGACAATGGGAGTTTTTTATTATTTAATATTACTAGATTCGATTATGCTTCTGCTCTTAATATTTTTGCAGCTTCAACCATTGCTTCTAACGCAGCTTTAGTTTCTGGCCAAGCACGAGTTTTCAAACCACAGTCAGGGTTTACCCATAATTGTGATGCTGGAACTACGTCTTTCGCTTTGCGTAATAAGTCTACCATCTCTTCTTTGCTAGGTACACGTGGTGAGTGAATGTCATATACACCAGGACCGATGTCATTAGGGTATTTGAAATCTGCAGCGAATGCATTTAACAATTTCATTTGAGAACGTGAAGTTTCAATTGTAATAACGTCAGCATCCATCGCAGCGATATCTTCTATTACATTATTGAACTCAGAGTAACACATATGTGTGTGTATTTGTGTATCGTCTTCTACATTAGATGATGATACGCGGAATGAACGTACTGCCCAATCTAAGTATGCTTGTTGATCTGCTTTACGTAATGGTAAACCTTCACGGATTGCTGGCTCATCGATTTGGATGATTTTGATGCCTGCCTTTTCTAACGCTTGTACCTCATCTAAGATGGCTAATGCAATTTGGTAAGTCGTAGTAGAACGTGGTTGATCATTACGTACAAATGACCATTGCAAGATCGTAACAGGACCTGTTAACATACCTTTCACCGGACGGTTTGTCAATGATTGTGCAAATGATGACCAACGTACAGTCATGTCTGCTGGACGGTATACATCGCCATAGATAACTGGAGGTTTTACACATCGAGAACCGTATGATTGCACCCATCCATATTGTGTGAATGCATATCCAGCTAACTGCTCGCCAAAGTATTCTACCATGTCATTACGTTCGAATTCGCCATGTACTAATACATCGATGTCTAATTCTTCTTGTAAACGAATGGTATTTTCAGTTTCTTCGGCGATAGCTTTGTCGTATTCCTCTTGTGTGATCACTCCTTTTTTCAAATCCGCTCTCCATTTACGAACGTCTTTAGTTTGAGGGAATGATCCAATGGTTGTAGTAGCAAACGATGGCAGGTTGAATTTCGCTTGTTGTGCTGCTTTACGCGCCGCGAATGGAGATGTACGTTTAGCATCTTCATCCGTGATGTTAGCAACACGGCTTTTCACTTCTGGTTTATGGATCAGAGGAGATGTACGACGGCTTTCTGCAGCCGCTTTATTATTTTCAAAACGTGTAGCTGTAGCAGCATCTACTTCACCGTCCGCAAGGATAGCTAAGTCTTTTACTTCAGCTAACTTTTGTTTAGCAAATGCTAACCAATTTTTAACTTCTGCAGGTAATGTTTTTTCATTTTTCTCACTATCCAAATCGAATGGAACGTGTAATAATGAAGATGATGTACCTACCCAAACTCTGTCTTTGCCTAATGCTTCAACAGCTTGGTTGATTTTCGCTAATGATTTTTCGTAATCATTTTTCCAAATGTTACGTCCTTCAACAACACCTAATGATAGTGTTAATGAAGCAGGAACTTTTGCTAAAACAGTGTCTAATTGATTTTCACCACGGACTAAATCTAAATGTAAAGCATGTACAGGTAAGCTTAATGCTAATTCTTCGTTGTCCTTTAAAGCTTCGAAGTATGTAGTAGCGATCAATTTACTGTCACCAGCAGCTGCATTTAATTTAGCAAATACTGTTTTGTAAAGCTCTTTTGTTTTAGCATCAATATCCAAAGCTAAATAGGGCTCATCGATTTGAATATATTTAGCACCTGCAGCAGCAAGTTTAGAAATGATTTCTTCGTAAACCGGTAAAAGGTTTTCGATTAAGTCAATACGGTTGAATCCTTCTTCTTTTTCTTTACCGATCAATAAGTAAGTAATTGGGCCGATTATAACGGGTTTTGTTTCATAACCTGCAGCTTTTGCTTCGTTAAATTCGTTTAAGAATTTTTGCGATGTTAATTTGAAAGTTTGGCCCTTCGTAAACTCAGGTACCATATAGTGATAGTTCGTATCGAACCATTTTGTCATTTCTGAAGCCGTAACGTCGATGTCGTCCGCTTGGAAACCACGCGCCATAGCGAAGTATAAATCTAAGCTATAGTTGTCGTCGATTTTATTTAATAGGGAGTTGTAACGAGCTGGAATAGCACCTACTGTTAAAGAAAGGTCTAATACTTGATCATAGAAAGAAAAATCATTTGAAGGAATTAAATCGATGCCAGCATCTTTTTGTGTTTTCCAGTTTGCTTCACGTATTTCTTTCGCAGCTTTTAATAATTCTTCCGCAGAAATCTTCTTAGCCCAATAAGCTTCATTAGCTTTCTTCAATTCGCGGAATGGTCCCACTCTTGGGTAACCTAGATTGTTCGTTAGTAACATATCAATGTTTTCTTTATTTTATACTAATAAAATTATTGCTAAGAGAAGGCTCACTTGGTCTAGTGAATCTGGCTTATCTTTCCCAAATATATGTTTTTGAGTAGAATGCAGCACCTTGTCAAGGGACAGGTTGCTAAGGCTTCATCGGGTCTATTCCCTCTGCCTTTCTCTATAAGCGATGGCTAAGGTATTTACTTTTATTTTATTAAACAAATTTTTAACAATATTATTATTGCACTTTTTTACTAAATGTTGATTTGTAGCTGTTTATTGTTTATTTTGTAATTATTAATAATATTTGGTGTTAGTTTTTTAATATAAATTGAATATTGTTGATTTTTTTGTATTTGTAACACGAGTAGTTTTTAATTTTCGGTTTTTTTAAAAATGTTATATTTTGGTATTCATTACCATTCAGCTATTAATTTTAACTATTTATCGTTAAACGAGTTGTGGGCATTATTCGTTTTCTTCTTTATTATACTAAAAATTGTGAATAATGCTTTTGCTGAAAAAAAAATGACAGTTTGTGATAAAAATTTACAAAAATAATTTACTTGATAATCAAGGTGTTAATTTTTTTTTGTTTTTTTTGTAGCGATTTGTCTACATTATTTTTCTTTTAAATTTAAATTTGCATCTGTTAAAAATTGTGAAATTGATTATTTACTGATTTTTAGTTGTTGTATAACATCTAAACTAAGCTATTAATTTTATTTAAATAGATTTTTGATATTGTGTTGTTTTGTGAAGGCTGGTAATAAATTATCAGTAGTTATGTGTTAATACTATTAGCTAATGCAGAATCGACTAGGAGATAGATAATAAAAATTGTTTTTGTTGACGACGAGTTTTTTTCGTTTAAAAGTTAATTGAAAACGTTATATAAGAGTTTCAAATGGTAAATGTTTGGGTTGAGTAGAGGTACTCAGCCCTTTTTTATGTGGTTTATTTTTCGATTTTGGTAGTGGGTGAACATAAGAATATCATATATTCTTATGTTTGATATATTTATTTTTTGGTACAATATATGATCGTTTATTCGAAGTTGGAGCTGTTTAATTAAGTAAAGAGCAAGTTTGATTGCTGAATTTAGTGAATTCACTCTAACCTAAATATACTTAATTGTAAGATGGTCTCATTGTTGAATTTTCTTTCGTAAAAATTCTGATTAGCTAATAAAATATTTTTAATAAATCTTTTGATTCATTTGATGTTAGGCTCTTGGTAAAGAATACAAAAAGAGGGTTTAGCATAATAAAGTCCCTCTTTTTGTAGTTTTTTTATATTTCTATTAGCTCACTAACAGCTTATATCCTTTGCCATGGACATTCACAATTTCTACATTAGAATCTTCTTTTAGGTATTTTCTTAATTTACTTAAGAATACATCCATACTTCGACCTGTGAAGTAATTGTCATCATGCCATATCTTAACTAAGGCCTCTTCACGTGTCAATACATCATTTTTCTTTAAACAAAGTAAACGCAGTAATTCTGCTTCTTTAGTAGAAAGCTTTTGTTGTTTTCCTTTAAAGGTGATTATCTGACTCGTATAGTCAAAGAAATAGTCTCCTATTTCAAATTTATCGGAGACATCCTCATCTTTCTCTTTCGATACACGTTTTAATAAAGCATTTATACGGAGCAATAATTCTTCAACACGAAATGGTTTGGTGATATAATCGTCGCCTCCTAGTTCAAAGGCACGTGTTTTATCCTCCATCATACTTTTTGCAGTAGCAAATATCACTGGAATAGTTTCGTTGATTTTACGTATTTCTTTACCGACAGCAAATCCATCCTTTTTGGGCATCATTACATCTAGAATACATAAATCATATTTTTCTTTCTTAAACTGTTCAATAGCTTCATCACCATCTTGACACAATGATACATCGTATTTACCCTTTAATTCTAGATAATCTTTTAATAGCTCTCCTAAATTAGGATCATCCTCCGCTAGTAATATTTTTTGCATAGTTGTTACTGTCTTAATTTTTTAGATCAATTTTATTTATCTAATGGTAAAGTTACTTCAAAAGTTGTGCCCTTATCTTTTTCACTTTTCACTTGAATTTTGCCATTTAGCCTTTTTATAATATCGCTAACATAGCTTAAGCCCAATCCAAAGCCTTTGACATTGTGCACATTACCTGTCGGGATTCTATAGAATTGATCAAATATCTTATTTTGTTGCTCTTTATTCATACCCATCCCTTTATCGGATACACAGATTATAATGTTATCCTTATTGTTAAAGGTTTTAACGGTTATCTCTGGTTTGTCGGGACTGTATTTAATAGCGTTATCTACTAAATTAAACAATACATTAGAAAGATGCAATTCATCGCCGATTACAATATCGTTGGTCGCCTTTAATTCTTTTTGTAAACTTCCTCCAGCTTTTTGCAATTGCAGATTCATGCTATCTAATACGTCTTCTGCTAACTCATTAATTCTAACTTGAACATGTTCTATTTTTGGATTTTCCTTTTCTAGTTTTGCAATGTTCAAAACACGTTCTATATGGTTGCCTAATCGAACATTCTCATCGTATATTATGTTTGCGAGTTTACTTACTCTTTTTTCGTTATTCGCAATTTCAGGGTCTTTTAGTGATTCACTAGCAATCATGATAGTTGCAACAGGAGTTTTGAACTCATGAGTCATGTTATTGATGAAGTCATTTTTTATTTCTGATATTTTCTTTTGTTTGAAAATAATAGATAGTGTGTACGCAAAACAGCCTATTAATAGTGCGAAAAGCGCTATGGTAGGGAGTATTAGGTAACTCATATTGTCAACGATTACTTCTTTTTTATTGGGAAAATAGATGGACAAGCGTCCTGTTGGTGTACCCAAATCTCCTTTGAATAACGCTGTTGTATAGCGTGTAAATTTTGTATGTGAATTCGAGGAATCTGCGCCTGCCGTTTGAAAAATTAATTTGTGACGGTCTCTTATCTCAATATTAAACGGTGAATATATATCGCGTGATTCCAATTCATTTGTTAACAATGTACGTACTACGCTTTTATTAATACGACTTATAAGTGGTCTATTAGATAATTGAATACTTAATGCTACATCTTCAACGACTCCGGATTTTTTGCCACTTATAGCTGCTATCGTATCGTATACATTTTTTGCATTGCGTAAAAAGTCCTTATTTAAAATATTTAATTTATCTCTTAATTCAATTAATTTTAGCGTGATTTTTTCATTGGAGCGAGGTGGTAATGTAGCCACTTGATATTCCCGAATAACACCTGAATTGATATCTATGTCCGAAACAATATAGCGTACAGAGTCATCTTTGGATGGTAGTAAAGTTAATTCTTTTGTTGCAGTTATATCCACAAACCAATCTATCATTGATGAGTTTGGTACAGGTTGAGCTACTAATTTTATGTCAATATATTTTCGGTTTTGTTTTTTCTTGTAATATGTTTCATAAAAAGAATTTGAGATTGCTGTGGCATTGGGAAATATTGATTTTAAACTTTCCTCCGCTTCCTTAAATTTCTGAATAGATTCAATCTGCTCAATGCTTAATAGTTCTATTTGGCGCTGGATTTTTAGTTGCTCAGCTAGTTTTTTTTGCTTGTCTTGTTCGGCCTCATATTTGAGCCTATTTGTATTGCCTTGGATTCGAGCGTAATTTATAACTTCACTTTTTTCGATTTCGGAAGCTACCTTTGCCAATGATGTATTGACAGCCTCATCAAATAAAGCAGATTTTTGGCGGTATGTTTCTCGGATAAAATAATATTGCATAGCAACAACACCCAATAGTGCTATTGACATTAACCAGATTATTAGGACTATGCTTTTCTTTTTCATTTGTTACAAAAATAATAATGTATGATGCCTTCAATTTTCTTTTAACACAATTTAACAGCATGGCCTTTAATGTGTTTGTTAATAAAAATTAATATAATTATTATTAAAAATGATTATAGCATGAAATATGTAGGGTTAGATACAATCTTCTTAGGTATTTGTACTATCGCTAATGCTCAAGATAACAAAAAAATAGGAACATCTGATTCTACTGTCTTTTTCAATGAATAGGGATAGGATACAGTGTTTGTTTAAAATAGTAAATCAGTCTATATACCAATTGACCTGTGCTTTTAGGGTCGATTGAATAAAGAAGATACATGTCTTGTTAACGTTTCATAAAGGATATTAGCTCCGATGCTGGGCAATCTAGTAGGGAATGTAGCTAGAGCAACAAATAGTTTTATGGGACAAAATAAGCTCACAAAGCGTGAAGCTGATTCTACCTCATTAACTGTTACGTATATCCATACCTGCGGGACTATTTGAGTAGGAGTGACCCAGTGCCTATGCCGTGGACGGAAAGATTAGGCAATAGATATTTTCTAGATTCCAGAAGGCATACAGTATGGTGAAATAATTATAAATAGATTCTTTTTGGGATACAAAAAAAGGAGATTATAAATTTTATAACCTCCTTATTTATGATTACGATATGAATCGTTTAATTATTTTACTTCAGATACGCGAATAGTATTCGTTTTACCTTTTTGGTGTAATGGAGTAGAAGCCGTGTTGATTACGATTTCTCCTGGTTCTACCAAGTGAAGTTCTTTTAATAAGTCATTTACATCCTGAATAGTACCATCTGTACTTTCGTATTTTTTGTAAATAAATGTACTTACACCCCATACTAAGCTCAATTGTCTTAATAAGTTTTTGTGCCCTGTAAATACGTAGATATTTGCATTTGGTCTGTAACTGGAGATTTCAAAAGCAGTGTAGCCTGAAGCTGTCATAACAGCGATCGCTGAAGCATTTGTTTTCTCTGCTAAGAAGATAGATGATCCACAGATAGCATCAGGAATAATTGTGCTATTTGGTGATGTACTAGATTTTAAGCTGTAATATGGATAAGATGTAGATTCTACATGTGTAATAATCTTTGCCATTGTTTCGATAACGATTTCAGGGAATTCACCTACTGAAGTCTCGCCACTTAACATCACAGCATCTGCTCCGTCTAATACAGAGTTAGCAACATCATTTACCTCGGCACGTGTTGGGCGTGGTGTAGTAATCATACTTTCCAACATTTGCGTCGCGATAATAACAGGCTTCGATAAATCACGACATTTTTGAACGATGATTTTCTGTAATCCCGGTACTACTTCCATTGGCATCTCGACACCCAAGTCTCCACGAGCAACCATTATAGCGTCTGTAGCTTCGATGATCGCATCAATGTTGTCAATAGCTTCTGGTTTTTCAATTTTTGCAATTACTTTAGCATGACTACCTTTAGCAGCAATGATTTTCTTACATTGAACGATATCTTCTGCTGAACGTACAAATGACATTGCGATCCAGTCAGCACCATGATCTAAAGCGAAGTTTAAGTTGTCTAAATCTTCTTCTGTTAGGGATGGGATAGAAACTTTAGTATTTGGTAAGTTTACACCTTTACGTGATGTTAAAACGCCTCCGTGAACAACCTCACACATTACAGTATCTTTCTGATTTGTAGAGATTACACGTAACTGTAATTTACCATCATCTAATAAGATAATTTCATTTTCATTTACATCATTAGGGAAGTTATCATACGTAATGTAAATTCTTTTCTCATCACCGATAAGTTCTTCTGTTGTGATTTCCACAGTAGACCCATTAACTAAAATAGCACCTCCTTCTTTCATTTTTCCAATACGAATTTTTGGACCTTGTAAATCGGCCAAAATACCGACATTGAAAGGATGTTCAGCGTTAATTTCGTTAATGGTATTGATTACTTTTAAGTGGTCTTCTTGGCTTCCGTGCGAAAAGTTAAGTCTACAAATGTCGACACCTTTTGCAATCATTTGTGTTAACACTTCTTTTTTAGCAGACGCAGGACCTAATGTTGCTACTATTTTAGTTTTTTTTTGAATCTTTTTCATTTGATGTCAATATAATTTTAACTGTCTACGACTTAATTTCTAATTCGTTTGACAAATTTTAGGTTTTATTATTTCTAGTGTATAATGTACACTCTTGGTAATAAGTTGCTAAAATATTAGATTTTCTTTAGATTTCAATAGAGTAGGGTCAATTTCTTTTACCAACATAATTTTGTCAATAGCTTTTAGGTTGTGTATTAGGTTGTTCAAATCCTCCATATCTATGTAGTGTTTTATTATCATGAAGTAATCAAAATTCACTGCCTCAGGTATTAGCACACCATTTTCTTGACTTTTATTATTTATAATATAATACTCAAAATTGAACTGTTCGCAACAATATCGATACATTTGAAAATGATGTTTATTGTCTGATTTCATTTTACCCTTTGTATCATAAACAATGTGAAAGTCTAATTCTTCGGCAGTCTTGTTTTTTAAATTGCCATTATGATCTATCGGTGACTCCTTACCATAGATAAAATTTAAGCCTGTATATTTATTGATAAAATGGCAAAGTCTATAATCTCGTAGTGATGAACTTATCCCAATCAGGTTAAAGTCTAATTCTCCGTCGACGTCAATATCTAATTTGAAAGTTATCTTGTTCAATTTTTTAAGGTATTGATAATGCTCAAAATTACAACATTTTCTGTTTAACTTCATGGCTAATTTTATAGGCCATTTTTATTAAGTGAAAGTTTTTTTGTATAAATATGTTACTTTTTGTATACTTGGTAGTATAATAGTTACATGGGCTAAATGCTTAGTGTTGTATTTGTTACGTTCTTTATTTTCACTGAAAAATTAAAAAGGTTTGATTTTTGGTGAAATTTATTTTTCTTTGCACAGATTTATTAAACAATTAAATTATAGAATCATGTCAGATATCGCATCAAGAGTAAAAGCAATTATCGTTGAAAAGTTAGGTGTAGACGAAAACGAAGTGACACCAGAAGCTTCATTCACGAATGATTTAGGTGCAGACTCACTTGATACAGTTGAGTTGATCATGGAGTTCGAGAAAGAATTCAACGTTGCAATTCCTGATGACCAAGCTGAAAACATCAGCACTGTTGGTCAAGCAATTGATTATTTAGAAAAAAACGTTAACTAACTAATTTTATTAGGCCAAATATAATAAATGGAGCTTAAGAGAGTAGTTGTAACAGGATTAGGCGCACTTACACCTATCGGAAATACGTTACCCGAATTTTGGGAAGCGTTGATCAATGGTGTAAGTGGGGCTGCTCCTATTACGCATTTTGATGCGTCAAAATTTAAAACTCAGTTTGCCTGTGAGGTAAAGGGTTTCGATCCACATGAATTTATGGATCGCAAGGAAGCACGTAAAGTGGATCCTTTTGTTCAGTATGCGATTGCTTCCACAGATGAAGCTGTGAAAGACGCAGGACTAGACTTTGATAAGCTAGATAGAAACCGTATTGGCGTTATTTGGGGGTCAGGAATTGGCGGACTTACTACTTTTACAGAAGAAGTAGCTAATTATGCACGTGGCGAGGGTACTCCTCGTTTCAATCCTTTCTTTATTCCAAAGATGCTTATTGATATTGCACCAGGTCACATTTCTATGAGACATGGTTTAAGAGGTCCTAACTTCTCTGCAGTGTCTGCTTGTGCTTCTTCTACCAATGCTATGATTGATGCTTTTACGTATATCCGTATGGGTAGAGCTGATATTATTATCACTGGAGGATCTGAAGCTACAGTCAATGACGCTGGTATTGGAGGATTTAATGCTATGCATGCACTTTCTACAAGAAACGACGATCCTAAGACAGCATCACGACCATTCGATAAAGATCGAGATGGTTTTGTATCTGGTGAAGGTTCGGGTGCTATTATATTAGAAAGTCTTGAACATGCATTGGCTCGAGGAGCAAAAATCTATGCTGAAGTAGTTGGTGGCGGTATGAGTGCAGATGCACATCATATTACATCATCGCATCCCGAAGGGTTGGGCGCTAAGTTAGCAATGACTATGGCTATCAATGATGCGGAGATGCAATTTTCAGATATCGATTATATCAATGTTCATGGCACATCTACACCAGTAGGTGACGTTAGTGAAAGTAAAGCGATAGTAGATTTATTTGGCGAGCATGCATATAAGTTAAATATTAGCTCGACAAAATCAATGACAGGACACTTGTTAGGTGCCGCAGGAGCTATTGAAGCTATTGCTTCAATTATGGCTGTAAAGCATGATATTGTACCTCCTACAATAAATCACTTCACGGACGATCCAGAGATTGATAATAAATTGAATTTTACGTTTAATACGGCTCAAAAACGTGTAGTAAATGCGGCTTTGAGTAATACATTTGGCTTTGGCGGGCACAATGCTACTGTCATCGTTAAGAAGTATAAACCGTAATGAACTATTGAAAAAATATTAAGGATGAATAGGTAGTTTCTTCAGCTACCTATTCTTCTTTTTGCTGATTTTTGTATGTCTATAAGACTTTATAAATTATATCTTTCCTCTAATAGAGCTTATTATAAGAAGTTAAAGAATATCTTAGGTTTTGTGCCGGGTAATCTGAAGCTTTATCACATGGCTTTTAGGCACAAATCTGTTGCCAAACCGATCAAAGAAGGTGTAAAGAATAGTAATGAGCGTCTAGAGTTTTTAGGTGATGCAGTGCTTGGTTCTGTTGTGGCAGAGTTGTTATTTAAGCTTTATCCTTATAAAGATGAAGGTTTCTTAACAGAAATGCGTTCGAAGATAGTTTCTAGATCCAACCTGAACTTATTGTCTCGAAAGTTAGGTTTTGAAAAGCTTATTCAGTACGATTCTAGGATGATTTCGTATCCTAGTAAACAAGGGTCTTTGTTGGGAGATGCTTTTGAAGCATTAATCGGAGCAGTATATTTAGATAAGGGTTATCAGTTTACGCGTGAATTTTTGTTGACGCGTATTATAAAGCCTCATGTAGATATTCATACTTTAGAAAATACGGAGACAAACTTTAAAAGCCGTTTGATTGAATGGTGTCAACATGAAGGCAAAGAGGTTAGTTTTGTGCAGGTAGATAATCCCGAGGGAGAGTCAGCAAAAATGTTTAGTGTTCAAGTGGTAGTAGCTGGTGAAGTCTGTGGTTTGGGTAGAGACTTCAGCAAAAAAAGTGCTGAAAAAATAGCCGCAGAAAAGGCCTGTGAGTTTTTGAGAATATTAGAGACTGTTTAATTTCACAATAGCGCAATCTTTTTTTCTTATTCACTTTGTTATCTTACCTTTGCGGTATGGCAGCAATAAAACCATCATTAGCAAAAGGAACTCGTGATTTCTCTCCTGTCGAGATGGAGAAAAGAAATTACATCTTTAATACATTAAAAACCGTATTCAAAAAATTTGGATACAGTGAAATTCAGACTCCATCATTTGAAAATTTATCTACCTTAACAGGTAAATATGGTGATGAAGGGGATAAATTAATTTTTAAGATCCTTAATTCTGGAGATTATTTATCTAAGGCATCCACTGCTTTATTAGAGGAAAAAAACTCTACTAAGTTAATACCTCAAATTTCAGAAAAAGCATTACGCTATGACTTGACAGTGCCATTCGCGCGTTATGTTGTGATGCATCAAAATGATATAGCTTTACCTTTCAAGCGTTTTCAGATTCAACCTGTTTGGCGTGCAGATCGTCCGCAGCGAGGTCGTTATAGAGAATTTTACCAATGTGATGTTGATGTTGTAGGTTCTGACTCTTTATTGAATGAAGCAGAGTTTATATTGATTTATCACGAAGCACTAAAAGCTTTGGGGCTTAAGGATTTTACTATTAAAATTAATAATAGAAAGATACTTACGGGTATAGCTGAGATAATTGGTAAGCCCGAGTTAATTGTCGATATGACGGTAGCCATTGATAAATTGGATAAAATCGGACTTGACGGTGTTAATAAGGAATTACTAGAAAGAGGTTTTGCGCAAGAAGATCTTGATATTTTAAAACCAATCATTCTTTTAGAAGGTACAAATTATAATAAATTACAAGCCCTTAAAACTGTTCTCGCTTCTTCGGATAATGGATTAAAAGGTATTCAAGAAATTGAAGAAGTATTTGCATATATAAAAGCTTTTGGAGCTAACGATAGTGTCTTAGATACATCTGTAGAGGTGGATATTACCTTAGCACGTGGGTTGAACTATTATACAGGTTGTATTTTTGAAGTCAAGACCAATGAAGTAGCGATGGGTAGTATTGGTGGTGGTGGTCGTTACGACGATCTTACAGGGATGTTTGGATTGAAAGATTTGACGGGTGTTGGTGTGTCGTTTGGGGCTGATCGTATTTACGATGTTTTGGAAGAATTAAACCTTTATCCTGTATCTAATGCGACCAATACAAAATTACTTATCGTAAACTTTGATAAAGAAATAGAGAAATATACATTGCCTATTTTAGGGCGTTTGCGTCAGGAAGAGATAGCTGTTGAGCTTTATCCGATAGCTGCAAAGTTGAAAAAACAGATGAGTTATGCCGATGCAAAAAATATTCCTTTTGTGTTGTTGGTAGGTGAGGAAGAGCAACAATCTGGTTTGTTAACCTTAAAAAATATGGAAAGTGGTGATCAAATAAAGGTGACGATTGAAGATTTGATCGATAAGTTGAAATAAGATTTTGTGTAAACAGATATTTACAATTGGGAATGTTTGTTTAGCATGGCTTTAACAATTGTTTTATCCAAATATGACAAAAATTACTTAATTACTGCATTTAAATACGTCAAACTATCGAGATAAATTATTAGATTTGTAGTCGGTTAAGTAAGAAACAATACTTTATAATGAGTTCAACACCTATAACAAAAGAAACATATCTAGAGTGGTATAAGTCAATGTTACTTATGCGTAAATTTGAAGAAAAGGCAGGTCAATTATACGGACAACAAAAAATCCGTGGATTTTGTCATTTGTATATCGGTCAAGAGGCTGTAGTAGCTGGAACCGTTTCTGCAACTAGACCTTCAGATACATTTATTACATCTTATCGTGATCACGCTCAAGCATTAGCGAAAGGCGTTTCTGCGGATGCATGTATGGCTGAATTGTACGGTAAAGCTACTGGATGTTCTAAAGGTAAAGGTGGTTCAATGCACTTTTTCTCTAAGGAGCATGGCATGATGGGTGGACACGGTATCGTGGGCGGCCAAATTCCTTTAGGAGCTGGTCTTGCTTTTGCTGAAAAATATTTAGGTACTGACAATGTTAATGTTTGTTTCATGGGTGATGGCGCAGTGCGTCAAGGAGCTTTGAATGAAACATTCAATATGGCTATGCTTTGGAACTTGCCTGTAATCTTTGTTTGTGAGAACAATGGCTATGCAATGGGTACTTCGGTAAAGCGTACGACTAACATGCAGGATATTTATAAAATTGGTTTAGGTTTTGATATGCCAAGTATGCCTGTAGATGGTATGGATCCAGCAGCAGTTCATAATGCGATGGATGAGGCAGTTCAACGTGCTCGCGCAGGTGAAGGCCCTACGTTTTTAGAGATACGTACCTACCGTTATAAAGGTCACTCGATGTCAGATCCTGCTAAATATCGTACTAAAGAAGAATTAGAAGAATATAAAGGAAGAGATCCATTGTTATCTACAAAGCATGCTATCTTAGAAAATAAATATGCTGATGATGCTTGGTTTGCAGCTGTAGAAGCAGAAGTAAAACAAGTGGTAGAAGCTTCCGTAAAATTTGCTGAAGAATCCCCTTATCCATCAGTAGATGAATTGTACAAAGATATTTATGTGCAAGAGGACTACCCATTTGTAATGGACTAATTCAATATTAATAAGGTTTTTAGAGACAATCGACTATAAATACATGGCTGAAGTAATTAAAATGCCTAAAATGAGCGACACCATGACAGAGGGTGTGATCGCGAAATGGCACAAACAAGTAGGTGATAAAGTAAATTCGGGCGATCTTGTAGCAGAGATCGAAACGGATAAAGCAACAATGGATTTTGAGTCTTATCAAGAAGGTACATTGTTATATATTGGTCCTAAAGAAGGCGAATCAGTAGCTATTGATGCTGTAATAGCTGTATTGGGCGAACCAGGTGAAGATTTTCAAGCTTTATTGTCTGCTGATGCGGCTCCTGTTGCAACAGAAGACGTTAAAGAGGAAGTTGCAAATACTGAGGCACCTGTGACAAGCACAGTTACTCCTGAAGAATTGGGTTGTACTGTTGTTACTATGCCATTATTGAGTGACACTATGAAGGAAGGTGTTATTGCACAATGGAACTTCAAAGTAGGTGACTCTATTAAATCGGACGATGCTATTGCAGATGTAGAAACTGATAAAGCGACTATGGAAGTAACAGCTTATGCTGATGGTACGTTATTGTACGTCGGTTTAGAAGCTGGTGAAGCAGCAAAAGTAAATGATATCATTGCTATTGTAGGCCCTGCAGGTACAGATATTACGCCTTTATTGAACCAAAAAACAGCGGCTTCGGCACCTTCAACTCCAGTAGTAGAAGAGAAAGAAGAAGTTGCTGCTGCTAATAGTCCAGTTGCGGCGTCTACTTCTACAGATGATTCTAGAGTTAAAGCTTCTCCTTTAGCGCGTAAAATCGCCAAAGACAAAGGTATTAACTTGAATGATGTAAAAGGTTCGGCTGACGGTGGACGTATCGTGAAGAAAGATGTAGAAAACTTTGTTCCTACAGCTGTAGCTGCTCCTGCAGCAGAAACTGTAAAATCTGAATCAAAAGGTATTACGCTTCCTACAGTAGTTGGAGAAGAGAGATATACAGAAGTAAATGTTTCACAAATGCGTAAAACAATCGCTCGTCGTTTAGGAGAGTCATTGTTTACAGCACCACATTTCTATTTGACAGTAAGTATCGATATGGATAATGCTATCGCTGCTCGTGCTCAGATTAATGAGGTTGCTCCTGTGAAGATTTCTTTCAATGATATGGTAATTAAAGCTGTTGCGGCTTCATTGAAAAAACATCCTGCTGTTAATTCATCATGGCAAGGTGATAAAATCAGATTCAATGAACACACTAATATTGGTGTAGCTATGGCTGTTGAAGATGGCTTATTAGTTCCTGTTGTTCGTTTTGCGGATGGTAAGACATTGTCTCATATCTCAGCTGAAGTGAAAGATTTCGCAGGTAAAGCTAAAGCTAAAAAATTAACCCCTGCTGATTGGGAAGGATCTACATTTACAGTATCTAATTTAGGGATGTTTGGTATTGATGAGTTTACATCTATTATAAATTCTCCTGATGGTGCTATTCTCTCTGTAGGTGCTATTCAGCAAATACCAGTTGTTAAAAATGGCGCAGTGGTACCAGGTAATGTTATGAAATTAACATTAGGTTGTGATCACCGTGTTGTAGATGGTGCGACCGGTGCCCAATTCTTACAAACATTAAAAGCTTTATTAGAAGCGCCGATTCGTTTATTGGCATAATTAATAATTCGTACATATTTATAAAAGGAAGCGACTTTATCTTAATAAAGTCGCTTCCTTTTTTGGTTTAATAAGTAGTTTTTATTAGACTTGCTATATTGAATGTTTAGCGCTAAAAAAAACTATTTCGTGAGAATCCTATATTATTATTTATTTATTTCCATCTTTCTTTTTTCTTGTAAAAGTGAAGCTAAAAAACAAGAAGAAATTCTACAATTGCAAGCTAATCTTGATAGCATTGCTTTATTATATGATCCGTCACAAGTCGATCCCCGGATTGATGAGTTTATGCATAAGCTGCATAATCGTTCCGCATTTAATGGGAATGTATTAATCGCAAAAAAGGGGAAGATTTTATATCAAAACTCTTTTGGTTGGGCTAATTATTTGATGAGAGATAGTTTGAATATTGATTCTAAGTTTGAATTAGCATCTGTCTCCAAAACGTTTACTGCGGTTGCGACTTTGCAGTTGATTGAACAAGGTAAGTTACGCCTTGAAACGCCTGTTGATTCATTGTACCCTGGATTTCCATTTCCTGGAGTCACTGTAAGACATCTTTTGACACACCGTTCGGGGTTGCCGAACTATGTATACTATGTAGATAGGATATGGAAAGATAAGCGTAAGGGGATGTCAAATAATGAAGCTATTAATTTGATTATTGAAGGTAAACCTAATAGAGAAGGTAAGCCTGATGGAAGATTTCATTACAATAACTCTAATTATATGCTTTTAGGTGCAATTATAGAGAAAGTTTCTGGCAAGGATTTTGATATTTATATGCAAGAGAATATTTTTCAGCCGATAGGTATGAAGAATACAGCTGCATTATCTAAAGTTAAATACGATAAAATTCCTACTAATGTAATCGGTCATGATAAGGTTTGGCGTAGATCTGTAGTGCAAGATTATTTGGATGGTACAGTCGGTGATAAGGGTATATATAGTACCGTTCGCGATATGTATTTGTTCGATAGGGCGCTAAAGGATGGTAGATTATTAGATACAGCAGTGTTAGATTCTGCTTACAAACCTCGCTCTGAAGCAAAAAGAGGCGCCTTTAGTTATGGCTATGGCTGGCGTACTTTTAATACACCTAATGCTAAAGTGGTGTATCATACAGGTTGGTGGCATGGTTTTAAAACTCTTTTTGTTCGAGATTTAACCAATGATGTGACTATTGTTCTATTGTCAAACATGGCGAATGGTAGTTTAACAAACTTAGATGAATTATATAAAATATTGGAAATGCCAGTTTTAAGGCAGAATGCGTATGACTCTAATGGTGGTTATACGGAGTAAATAAATCATAAATACTTAAATATGAAAAAAACTTTAGTTTTGGGAGCTAGTACTAATCCGGCAAGGTACTCTTATTTGGTCGCTAATAAGTTGTTTCGTAAAGGCTATCCAATTGTAAATGTCGGTCGTAAGATAGGAGAGGTGGCTGGTGTCGCTATAGAATCTCCAGATTATATTTATACAGATATAGATACTATTACAGTATATATAGGTGCTAATAATCAACCTGCCTATTATGATTATATTTTAGCAACAAATCCTAAGCGTGTCATTTTTAATCCTGGAGCTGAGAACGAAGAGTTAGAGAAAATGTTGCAAGATAAAAATATAGAAACTATCAATGCATGTACGTTGGTAATGCTCAATACGGGGCAATATTAATATTTAAATAAATACTATTGTGCGGAAGCGCAATTTTAAAAGGTCTTGCTGTCATTTGTAGCAAGACCTTTTTAGTAATTATCCTATTTTTTTACGGAAATTTATGTTTTCACTGTAAGTGGTCGTATAATGGAAGCTGCTGGTTATTATTTAATTTGTCTATTTGTCTTTATTGTGTGCGGTGTACGTGTGTTGTTATTTTTGTGGGCTTATATGAAGTACGGAATTTCTGTGCTTTAGCTATTAATGCCATCTATGCGCTATTAAGGAGGTCATTGTTTGATCTATTGTACCATCTCTAAGTTAAAATATTCACCTATTATAGAATTTGCTTTTTAAGTAATTAGCGTTTTTCATTTATTATTGGAAAAATATTAAAAAATAATCAGCTAATTATTTGATAGTTATAAAATTCTTTGTACTTTTGCAGTCCCTTATTGGGGGAAATGTGTCTTGAGCGAAGCCCTACTGCTTCGATGGACTTTAATTAATTTAATTTATAACATGTCAGGAATTATTGGTAAAAAAGTAGGAATGACCAGCCTGTTCAACGCTGATGGGAAGAACATCCCATGTACAGTAATCGAGGCTGGGCCGTGCGTGGTAACGCAGATACGTACGGTAGAGAAGGACGGCTATTCGGCTATTCAACTTGGCTATGATGATGCCAAGGAGAAGAATACGTCGGCTCCTTTAAAAGGACACTTCGCGAAAGCGGGAGTAACTCCTAAGCGTAAACTAGTTGAATTCAAAACTTTTCAAGATGAGAAACAACTAGGAGACACAATTGATGTAACTTTATTTGCTGAAGGCGAGTATGTAGATGTAGTTGGTACTTCTAAAGGTAAAGGTTTTCAAGGTGTAATGAAGCGTCACGGATTTGGTGGTGTAGGTGGTGCGACTCACGGTCAGCACAACAGACTACGTGCTCCAGGTTCAATTGGTGCTGCTTCATGGCCTTCACGTGTATTCAAAGGAATGCGCATGGCAGGTCGTATGGGTGGTGACAGAGTGAAAGTTCAAAACTTACAAGTATTGAAAGTTTACGCTGACAAAAACCTTATTGTTGTTAGTGGCTCTATACCAGGAGCTAAAGGTTCTTACGTAATCTTAGACAAATAGTAGAGATGGAAGTTAAAGTATTAAATTTATCAGGTAAAGAAACAGGTGCCAAGGTGCAACTGCCTGAAGCAGTTTTCGGTGTAACTCCAAACGACCATGCTATCTATTTAGATGTGAAACAATACTTAGCGAACCAACGCCAAGGTACTCACAAGTCTAAACAACGTAACGAAATCTCGGGTTCTACTCGTAAATTACACAAACAAAAAGGTACTGGTGGTGCTCGTGCGGGTTCTATCAAATCTCCATTGTTTAATGGTGGTGGTCGTGTATTCGGTCCTCAACCTCGTGACTACAGCTTTAAATTGAACAAAAAATTAAAGCAAGTAGCTCGTAAATCAGCGTTATCTTACAAAGCACAAGAAAACAATGTTGTCGTTTTAGATGCAGTTACTTTTGACTCTATCAAAACTAAAAACTATGTTGCTTTAGTAGACGCGTTGAATTTGGCTGACGAAAAAACTTTATTGGTTTTGCCAGCTTATGATAACAATGTTTATTTATCAAGCAGAAATTTGAAGAAAGCAAAAGTTATAGTAGCAGCAGAGTTAAATACATATGATGTATTGAACGCTACTAAATTATTGTTAACTACAGACACTGTTAAAACTTTGGAGGAAGCATTAGCTAAGTAATATGGAAATTATTAAAAAACCTATCTTAACTGAGAAAGCTTCAATGTTAACGGAAAAATTAAACCGTTATGCTTTCAAAGTAGATCACAGAGCGAACAAAATTCAGATTAAAACAGCTATTGAAGCTATGTTTGGTGTTACAGTAGTAGCAGTAAATACAGCGGTAGTTGCGGGTAAAGCAAAAAGCCGTAACACTAAAGCTGGTTTAGTATCTGGTAGAGCTCCTAAGTATAAAAAAGCTATCATTACAATTAATGATGGTGAAACTATTGACTTTTACAGTGTTATATAATTAAAAAATGGCAGTTAAAAGATTCAAACCGGTAACCCCTGGTACGCGTTTCAGAGTAGGCGCTGACTATTCTGACGTTACTACAAACGTTCCTGAGAAAACATTAGTAGTAGGTGCAAACAAAAGATCAGGCGGTCGTAATAAAACCGGTAAAATGACTATGCGTTATATTGGTGGTGGACACAAAAAAGTTTACCGTATCATTGATTTCAAACGCGATAAAAAAGAAATCCCAGCAACAGTTGCCACTATCGAGTACGATCCAAACCGTACTGCACGTATTGCTTTATTGCACTACGCTGATGGTGAGAAACGTTACATCATCGCTCCTACAGGATTACAAGTTGGTATGACTGTAATTGCAGGTGAGAAAGTTGCCCCAGAAGTTGGTAATACATTGCCATTAGCAAACATTCCTTTGGGTTCTATCATCCACAACATCGAATTGAACCCTGGTCAAGGTGCTTCAATCGCGCGTTCGGCTGGTACTTATGCTCAATTGTCTGCGCGTGATGGTAAATATGCAATTATCAAATTACCTTCAAGCGAAGTTCGTATGATCTTATTGACATGTGTTGCGACTATCGGTTCAGTATCAAATGCTGAAAAAGCTAACCAAGTATTAGGTAAAGCTGGTCGTAAACGTCACTTAGGCCGTCGTCCTCGTGTACGTGGTGTTGCTATGAACCCTGTCGATCACCCTATGGGTGGTGGTGAAGGTCGTACTTCAGGAGGTCACCCTCGTTCACGTACAGGTGTGTTAGCTAAAGGCTTCAAAACACGCGACAAGAAGAAAGCATCAAATCGTTACATCATTGAAAGAAGGAAAAAATAATGGCTCGTTCAATTAAAAAAGGTCCTTATATCGATCATAACTTGGAAAGAAAAGTTCTTTCTCAGAATGAAACTAACAAAAAATCGGTAATCAAGACATGGTCTCGTAGATCAATGATTTCACCTGATTTTGTTGGCCATACCTTCGCAGTGCACAATGGGAATAAATTTATCCCTGTTTATGTAACAGAAAATATGGTCGGTCACAAGCTTGGTGAATTTGCGCCTACGCGTACATTCAAAGGCCACGCAGAAAAGAAAAAATAATAATAGGTAATGGAAGCAACAAAAAAACTTAAAAAGTCTGTCTTAATAAGACAACGCAAAGAGCAGGAAAAAGCTCAAGTAGGAGGAGCCTCTACTGCCAAATTATTAAATTGCCCTACTTCTCCTCGCAAGATGCGTTTAGTAGTGGATCTTATCCGTGGCGAGAAGGTAGAAAACGCTCTTTATATTCTTAAGCATTCAAGCAAAGAAGCGGCAGCACGTGTTGAAAAATTGTTATTATCAGCAATTAAAAACTGGGAAGCTGCAAACGAAGGTTCTTCGGTAGCTGATAGTGCTTTGATTGTAAAAGAAGTATCTGTAGGTGGTGGTCGTCAATTGAAAAGATTGCGCCCAGCTCCACAAGGTCGTGGTTATAGAATTCGTAAGCGTTCTAATCACGTTACTTTGATAGTAGATAGTTTAAATAACGTTAACAACTAATTTATTATAGAATGGGACAAAAAGCAAATCCAATAGGTAGCAGGTTAGGTATCATCAAAGGATGGGATTCTAATTGGTTCGGAGGAAAAAACTATTCCGATAAATTAGTTGAGGACGAAAAAATCAGAAAATATCTTTCTGTTCGTATCGCTAAAGGTGGTGTAGCAAAAGTTGTTATCGAAAGAACTTTAAAACGCATTACAGTTACGATTCACACGGCTCGTCCAGGAATCGTTATTGGTAAAGGTGGTCAGGAAGTTGACAAGATCAAAGAAGAGTTAAAGAAATTGACTAAAAAGGATGTTCAAATTAACATCTTCGAGATCAAGCGTCCAGAATTAGATGCTAAGTTAGTAGCAGAAGGTGTAGCTAAGCAATTAGAGGCACGTATTTCATTCCGTCGTGCAATGAAAACTTCTATCGCTTCAACAATGCGTATGGGTGCAGAAGGTATCAAAATCATGTGTTCAGGTCGTCTTGGTGGTGCTGAGATGGCGCGTACAGAGCAATACAAAGAAGGAAGAACTCCTTTGCATACATTGCGTGCTGATATCGACTATGCTTTAGCAGAAGCTTTAACTACTTACGGTAAAATTGGTATCAAAGTATGGATCTGTAAAGGTGAAGTTTACGGTAAACGTGACTTATCTCCTAACATTGGTCAAACTTCTAACACTAAAACTCGTGGTGGTAACGAAGGCGGTGCAGACCGTCGTGACAACCGTGGTGGAAACCGTGGTGGTCGTCGTGACAACAACAATCGTGGTGGAAACCGTGGTGGAAACAACCGTGGTGGTGCTAATAAAGGTTAATTAAATAATAAGATTTAAAAAATATCCCATCTTAGATGGGATTTAAATAAAATTCGAACATGTTACAGCCAAAAAGAACGAAGTTCAGAAAGATGCAGAAAGGCCGTATGAAAGGTAATGCTTCACGTGGAGTAGAATTAGCTTTCGGTTCTTTCGGTATCAAGTCACTGGAAGAAGCATGGATCACTAGCCGTCAGATCGAGGCAGCTCGTATTGCGGTAACACGTTTTATGAAGCGTGAAGGTCAAGTATGGATCCGTATTTTCCCTGACAAACCGGTTACTAAAAAGCCTGCAGAGGTACGTATGGGTAAAGGTAAAGGTGCTCCTGAGTATTGGGTAGCAGTTGTACGCCCAGGCCGTATGTTATTTGAAGCAGAAGGTGTGCCTTTAGAAGTTGCTAAAGAAGCATTACGTTTAGCTGCTCAAAAATTACCGGTACAAACTAAGTTTGTTATACGTAGAGACTACGTTGAAGCATAAAAATCGTTGGTAATGTCAATTGTTAGCCTCGCGACCGTTACTCGCGAGGCAATATATAACTAAGCGATAACCCAGCATAAAACTGAAAAAAATGAATAATTCAGAAATCGTAGAATTAACAACAGAAGGTTTAACAGCTAAGCTTGTAGAAGAAAAAGCTGCTTTAAACAAGTTAAAATTTGCACACGCTGTTTCTGCTATCGAGAATCCAAATATTCTTAAAGCAGCTCGCAAAAATATCGCTCGTATCTCTACAGAGATTTCGAAACGTAAAAACGCAGCAAAATCTGAAACAGCCTCTGAGGCGTAAAAATTAAGTCGAAATGGAAAGAAATTTAAGAAAAACAAGAATCGGCTTAGTAGTTAGCAATAAGATGGACAAATCTATCGTAGTTACAGTTGAGCGTAAAGTGAAACACCCTATCTACGGTAAATTCGTTAAGAAAACTACTAAATTTAAAGCTCATGACGAAACTAATACCTGCGGTATCGGCGATACGGTATTAATTATGGAAACTCGTCCGCTGAGTAAGACAAAGAACTGGAGATTAGTAGAAATTTTAGAAAGAGCTAAATAACATGGTACAACAAGAATCAAGACTTAATGTAGCTGACAATAGCGGTGCTAAAGAAGTTTTAGTAATCCGTGTATTGGGTGGTACGCGTAAGCGTTATGCATCAATCGGTGATAAGATTGTTGTATCTGTGAAGAGCGCTACACCTTCAGGAAACGTGAAAAAAGGATCAGTTTCTAAGGCAGTAGTTGTTCGTACGAAAAAAGAAATCCGTCGTAAAGATGGTTCTTACATTCGTTTCGATGACAACGCTGCAGTATTATTAAATAATAACGATGAACCTCGTGGAACTCGTATTTTCGGCCCAGTGGCTCGTGAATTACGTGAGAAGCAGTTCATGAAGATTGTATCACTAGCACCGGAGGTTTTATAATTATGGCACAAAAAACAAAAACAACTCACAAAATCAAAATTAAAAAAGGTGATTTAGTGAAAGTTATCGCTGGTAACTCTAAAGGTGTTCAAGGAAAAGTATTGCAAGTTTTAGTGGATGCTAACAGAGCTATCGTTGAAGGCGCTAACAAAGTTAAAAAACACACTAAACCAAGCGCAGCTAATCCTCAAGGTGGTATTATCGAGAAAGAGGCTGCTATCAACATCTCTAACTTAGCTTTAATCGACGCTAAAACGGGTGAAACAACTCGTATTGGCCGTAAAGTTAATGCAGAAGGAAAAATTGTTCGTTACGCTAAAAAATCAGGGGAGGAAATTAAATAATGACTTACGTACCAAGATTAAAAGCAAAATATGCGGAAGAAATTCGCACTTCGCTTAAAGAAAAATTCCAGTATAAAAGCGTTATGCAAGTTCCGAAACTTGAGAAAATAGTTGTATCACAAGGTGTAGGTGCTGCTACTGCAGACAAAAAATTAATTGACAACGCTATCGCTGAGTTAACTTTGATTACTGGTCAACAAGCTGTTGCAACAAAATCAAAGAAAGATATCTCTAACTTCAAACTTCGTAAAGGAATGCCTGTTGGTGCTCGTGTTACATTACGTGACAACATGATGTTTGAATTTTTAGATCGTTTGATCGCTGTATCTTTGCCTCGTATCCGTGATTTCCGCGGTATCAATGATAAGGGTTTTGATGGAAGAGGTAACTATAACTTAGGTATCACTGAACAAATTATTTTCCCAGAGATTGATATTGATAAAATCAATAAAATTTCCGGTATGGATATTACTTTCGTAACTTCTGCTGGAAACGATATCGAAGCTTTGGAATTATTAAAACAATTCGGTTTACCATTCAAAAATCAAAATACGAACAACAATGGCTAAAGAAGGAGTAAAAGCACGCGAAGTAAAGCGTCAGAAATTGGTAGCTAAATTTGCAGCTAAACGCGAAGCGCTTAAAGCAGCTGGTGATTACGCTGGATTAGACAAATTACCAAAAAATGCTTCACCTGTACGTTTACACAACCGTTGTAAATTAACAGGACGTCCTAAAGGATATATGCGTCAATTTGGTATCTCTCGTGTAACATTCCGTGAGATGGCATTAGATGGAAAAATCCCGGGGGTTAAAAAAGCTTCTTGGTAATTTCATAAAAAAAAATTACTTTTGCCCGGATAAATCCTGAGAACGGATTTATCAGGGTTTTTTTGCATTGCAAAAATTTTTGTTAACCGATAACAGGTCTTCGCGATGAAGAACCGAAGAAACCGTTGTCATAATATTATATCATAATGAATACAGATCCAATAGCGGATTACCTTACACGAGTAAGGAATGCCATTAAGGCCAACCACAGGGTTGTTGAAATTCCTGCATCGAACCTTAAAAAAGAAATTACTAAAGTTCTTTTTGATAAAGGTTACATTGCTAATTACAAATTCGTAGAAGAAGGACCTCAAGGTTCTATCAAAATTGCGTTAAAGTATAACCCAATTAGCAAAGTACCGGCTATTCGCACTTTGACACGTGTGAGTAAACCTGGTTTGAGAAAGTATGCAAGTGTTGATAACTTACCTCGCGTTTTGAACGGTTTGGGTATTGCTGTTTTGTCAACTTCTAAAGGAGTTATGACAGATAAGGAAGCTCGCTTACAGAATGTAGGTGGTGAAGTACTATGTTTCGTTTATTAATCTAGGAAAAAAACACACAAGAAAATGTCAAGAATTGGAAAAGCACCTATCGCTATTCCTTCGGGAGTATCGGTAACTGTATCAGATAAGAATCTGGTAACAGTTAAAGGTCCTAAAGGTGAATTAACACAAAAAGTAGATAGCGACATTACAGTTACAGAAGAAGATGGTAACATCATCGTAGCTCGTCCTACAGAACAAAAGAAACACAAAGCATTACACGGTTTATACCGCTCATTAATCAGTAACATGGTTATCGGTGTAACCGAAGGTTACAAAACTACGCAAGAGTTAGTCGGTGTAGGTTACCGTGCTTCAAACACTGGTAATACATTAGAGTTAACATTAGGTTTCTCTCACCAGATCGTTTTTGTATTGCCAAAGGAAATTACTGTTATAACAACTGCTGAAAAGGGTAAAAACCCAACTATCACATTGGAGTCAATTGACAAACAATTAATCGGACAAGTAGCCGCGAAAATCCGCAGCTTCCGTGCGCCAGAACCATACAAAGGTAAAGGTGTTAAGTTCGTAGGTGAAGTATTAAGAAGAAAAGCAGGTAAATCAGCTAAAAAATAATAACCATGGCAGGAAGTAAAACATCTCGCAGAGAGCGAATCAAAAAAGGAATTAGAAAAACCCTAGCTGGAACAACTGCACGTCCACGTTTATCAGTTTTTAGATCTAACAAAGGTATCTATGCGCAAGTAATTGATGATTCTACAGGTAAAACTTTGGCTTCAGCTTCAAGCTTAGCAAAAGATTTCGTAGAAGCTGGTAACAAAGTAGATCAATCTAAAGCTGTAGGTAAATTAGTTGCCGAGAGAGCAGTAGCAGCAGGTATTAGCAAAGTAGTTTTTGACCGTAATGGGTACTTATACCACGGCCGTGTTAAATCATTGGCAGAAGGTGCTCGCGAAGGCGGTTTAGACTTTTAATCGATAGAAAAAATGGCATTAAGCAATATTAAAAGAGTAAAATCAAGCGAAATTGAATTAAAAGATCGCTTAGTAAGCATCCAACGCGTAGCTAAAGTAACTAAAGGTGGTCGTACTTTCAGTTTCTCTGCTATCGTTGTTGTTGGTGACGAAAACGGTATCGTTGGTTATGGTTTAGGTAAAGCTAAAGAGGTAACTGAAGCGATCACTAAAGGTATCGATGATGCTAAGAAAAACTTAGTAAAAGTTCCTATTATTCACGGTACAGTTCCTCACGAGCAGTATGGTAAATATTCAGGTGGTTCAGTATTAATTAAACCAGCTGTAGGTGGTACAGGAGTATTAGCAGGTGGTGCAATGCGTGCAGTATTAGAATCAGCTGGTATTAAAGACGTATTAGCTAAATCATTAGGATCATCAAACCCGCACAACGTAGTGAAAGCAACTATTGATGCATTATCAAGTATGCGTGATGCATATACAGTAGCTCAGCACCGCGGTGTCGATTTAAATAAAGTATTTAACGGTTAATTATCATGGCAAAAATCAAAATCACCCAGATAAAGAGCGTTATCGACAGAAGCGAGCGCCAAAAGAAAACTATTGAGGCATTAGGTTTGAAAAGAATCAATCACTCAGTAGAATTGGAAGCTACAGCAGCTATTATCGGAATGGTACGTAAAGTAAACCATTTGGTAGCTGTAGAAGCAATCTAAAAAAGTATACTATGGAAAGGATCTTGATCCTTTCCATTAGTTATTTATAATTTATTTGTTAATCGTTGTGTCCTGTTTAGTGAAAGCGAAGGCGCAACATAATCTTAGTTTAAAAGATGAACTTAAGTAATTTAAAACCAGCATTTGGTTCAACAAAAAACAGAAAACGTATTGGTCGTGGTCAAGGTTCTGGTCGTGGTGGTACTTCTACTCGTGGTCATAAAGGAGCTGGATCTCGTTCAGGTCACTCTACTAAAATAGGCTTCGAAGGTGGTCAAATGCCTTTGCAACGTCGTGTACCTAAGTTTGGTTTCAAAAATGCTAATCGTGTAGAATATAATGGTGTAAACTTAGATGTTTTACAAGCATTAGTAGAGAAACACAATTTAACAGTTGTTGATTTTGATACATTAAAAGCACATGGTTTAGTTTCTAAAAATGACTTAGTTAAAATTTTGGGTCGTGGCGAGTTTACTGCTAAAGTTGAAGTTAAAGCGCATGCATTTTCAGCTACTGCTCAAAAAGCTATTGAAGCAGCAGGTGGTTCTACCGTAAAACTTTAATACATGAAAAAACTAATCACAACCTTAACCAATATATGGAAAATCGAAGATTTACGTAATCGTATTATAAATACATTACTATTTCTTCTTATTTATCGTGTGGGATGTCACGTGGTATTACCAGGTGTTAATCCTGATGCGTTAGTTACACAGCAGAAGGAGGGTCTTTTAGGGATCTTGAATATGTTTTCAGGAGGTTCCTTTTCTAGATCTGCCATTTTTGCTTTAGGCGTTATGCCGTATATTTCTGCATCGATCGTTGTACAATTATTGGGGATTGCTGTTCCTGCGTTTCAAAAAATGCAAAAGGAAGGTGAATCGGGTCGTAAAAAAATGAATCAGATAACTCGTTATTTGACATTAGCAATTACTATTGTTCAGGCTATCGCATATGTGAAAACACAAATCGAACCAGGAGCAAAAACAATTGCTGATCCTATGTTTACTATTCTTTCGGCTTTAGTTTTGACTGCGGGTACATTGTTTGTGATGTGGTTGGGTGAGAAAATCACCGATAAGGGTATTGGTAATGGTGTCTCTCTAATTATCATGGCGGGTATCATTGCTCAACTTCCTGCAGGTATTGCGCAAGAATGGGCTTCACGCATGAGTGGAGGTGGTGGTATTATTCCTTTATTGATTGAGGGAATTGCTTTATTCTTTGTAGTTATATTTACTATTTTGATTGTACAAGGGGTACGTAAAATCCCTGTGCAGTATGCAAAGAAAATTGTAGGTAATAAACAAGTGGGCGGTGTTCGTCAGTATATACCGTTAAAGGTTAATGCTGCTGGGGTAATGCCTATTATTTTTGCGCAAGCAATTATGTTTTTACCGATGTCTTTAGGACAGTTTTTCCCGACTCTTCAATCTGACTTTCTAACTGCTTTGACAGATTTTACCTCGATAGAGTATAATGTGACATTCGCAATATTAATTATTGCTTTTACGTTCTTTTATACGGCTATTATGGTTAATCCGCAGCAGATGTCTGAAGATATGAAGAAAAATGGAGGTTTTGTACCAGGTATTAAACCAGGATATGATACGAATTTGTTTATAGATAATGTAATCTCTCGTATTACTTTCCCGGGTGCTATCTTTATTGCGATTATCGCAATACTTCCTTCTATCGCGAGTGCAGCTGGTGTAAATAATCAATTTGCACATTTCTATGGAGGAACATCTCTATTAATTTTAGTAGGTGTTGTATTAGATACACTTCAACAAATTGAATCTCATTTATTAATGCGTCATTATGATGGATTGATGAAAACGGGACGTGTTAAAGGCCGTTCTGCAGTAGGTGTTGAAGGATATGATAAATCAGCTATTTAATTCTTTAGATGTCTAAAGTTATATATAAAACTGAAGAACAAATCGAGCAAGTGCGAGAGTCAGCAAATGTACTTTCGCAGTTGCTTGTTGAAATTGCCAAGGTTATTAAGCCAGGTATGACTACCTTAGAATTAGATGCTTTAGCATTTGAGTTTATTAAGGATAACGGTGGTACACCTGCATTTTTGAATTATCATGGCTTTCCTAATTCATTATGTATATCTGTCAATGATCAAGTAGTGCATGGTATTCCATCTAACTACATTATTAAGGACGGTGATTTAGTTTCTGTTGATGGGGGAGTAAATCTTAACGGTTTTATTTCGGATTCGGCATATACGTTTGGAATAGGTGAAATTTCAAAAGAAGCACAATCTTTGCTTGATGTTACGAAAGCTTCCTTACAGAAGGGCGTTGAGCAGGCTGTTGCAGGAAAAAGAGTAGGGGATATTTCTTCAGCTATTCAAGAGTATGTTCAACCTTACAATTTCGGAATCGTTCGTGAATTAGTAGGGCACGGTGTGGGACTTCATTTGCATGAAAAACCCGAAGTGCCAAATTACGGTAAGCGTGGTTCTGGTCCAAAATTAGATAAAGGTCTTATTATTTGTATTGAACCGATGATCAATGCAGGTAAAGCTGGTGTTAAGTTTTGGGATGACGGATGGACGGTTAGTACGGTCGATGGTAAATTATCTGCTCACTTTGAACAGATGGTAGCTATACGAAAAGGAACACCAGATATTTTGTTAAATTTTGAAGCGATTGAAAAAGTTTTGAGTGAAAAGTAGTTGGTATTCAATATTTTTTATTTATCTTTGCACTCCTGTTAACTGCAGGTTGTGTGAATTAAACAAGTATTTGATTTATGGCTAAACAAGCCTCTATAGAACTAGACGGTGTTATCAGAGAAGCATTATCTAATGCTATGTTCCGTGTAGAATTAGAAAATGGGCATGAAATTATTGCGCATATTTCTGGCAAAATGCGAATGCATTATATCAAAATTCTACCTGGAGACAAAGTGAAATTAGAAATGTCTCCGTATGATTTAACTAAAGGAAGAATAACATATCGTTATAAATAGATATTGCTCTGAGAGGAGCTTAACAATTTAGTAAAATGAAAGTAAGAGCATCAGTAAAAAAACGTAGTGCGGATTGTAAAATTATCCGTCGTAAAGGAAAGATTTTTGTAATCAACAAAAAGAACCCTAAGTATAAACAACGTCAGGGATAATTAATTAAAAAATCGCTTAAAATTTTATATGGCAAGGATATCAGGTATAGATTTACCTAAAAACAAGAGAGGTATTATTGGCCTTACCTACATTTTTGGTGTTGGTCGTAATACTGCGGCTTATATCTTAGAAAAAGCAGGTATTAGTCAAGACGTGAAAGTTTCAGAGTGGAACGATGATCAATTAGCAGCTATTCGTACAATCATCAACGATGAGATCAAAGTAGAAGGTGCATTGCGTTCTGAGGTTCAATTGAACATCAAACGTTTGATGGATATTGGTTGTTACCGTGGTTTACGTCACCGTAAGCATTTACCAGTTCGTGGTCAACGTACTAAAAACAACTCACGTACACGTAAAGGTAAACGTAAGACAGTTGCAAACAAGAAAAAAGCTACTAAATAATAAGTAAGAAATGGCTAAAAGTAAAAAAGTTACTAAAAAACGTATCGTTGTTATCGAGCCAGTAGGTCAAGCTCACATCAACGCTACTTTTAACAACATTATTATTACTTTGACTAATAACCAAGGTCAAACTATTTCATGGTCTTCAGCAGGTAAAATGGGCTTCAGAGGTTCTAAAAAGAATACTCCGTATGCAGCAGGTCAAGCGGCTAACGACTGTGGTAAAGTTGCTTATGACTTAGGTTTACGCAAAGTTGAAGTTTTCGTTAAAGGTCCAGGTGCAGGTCGTGAGTCAGCGATTCGTACATTACAAACGGTAGGTATTGATGTGAATACGATTAAAGATATCACACCACTTCCTCACAACGGTTGTCGTCCTCCAAAACGTAGAAGAGTTTAATAATAATTGTTTAAGATAAGATTCGCCAGTTATAGGCTGGTTGATACTTCATACAAATCAAGAAATGGCAAGATATACAGGACCTAAGTCCAAAATCGCGCGTAAATTCAGAGAGCCAATTTTCGGCCCTGATAAAGCATTAGAGAAAAAAAATTATCCTCCTGGACAACATGGTCCATCAAAAAGAAGAGGTAAACAATCTGAATACGCAATTCAGTTGTTAGAAAAACAAAAAGCTAAGTACACTTACGGTGTTTTAGAACGTCAGTTCTCTAACTTATTCGTAAAAGCAGCAGCTAAACAAGGTATTACAGGGGAGAACTTCTTGAAATTATTAGAAGCTCGTTTGGATAACGTTGTTTACCGTTTAGGTATTGCGCCTACTCGTTCTGCAGCTCGTCAATTAGTTTCACACAAACATATTACTGTTAACGGTAGTGTAGTTAACATTCCATCATATAGCGTTCGTCCAGGTGATGTAGTTGCTGTACGTGAGCGTTCTCAAACTTTAGAAGCTATCTCTACTTCAGTAGCAGGTAGAACTATCAACAAATACGGTTGGTTAGAGTGGGACGCGAAAGCGTTATCAGGTACTTTCTTAAGCTTCCCTGATAGAGCAGATATCCCTGAGAATATCAAAGAAAACTTAATCGTAGAGTTGTACTCTAAATAATAATTAATAGCTATATGCATAATTCTAATTTGGAATTATGCATATGCTATTAAGATATACATTGTTAAAAAATATTAAAATATTATAAATGGCAATTCTAGCATTTCAAAGACCGGATAAAGTTATCATGCAGAAATCAACTGATTTTGATGGTACTTTCGAATTTCGTCCATTAGAGCCAGGTTTTGGTGTAACAATTGGTAATGCTTTACGCCGTATTTTATTGTCCTCATTAGAAGGATATGCAATTACGTCGGTAAGATTTTCAGGCGTGTCACACGAATTCTCTACTATCAAAGGTGTAGCGGAAGACGTAACTGAGATCATCTTAAACTTGAAACAAGTACGTTTTCAAAAATCAGGTGAGCAAGGTGATAACGAGAAAATCTATGTAGTTATCAATGGTCAAGAACAATTCCAAGCTGGTGATATCACAAAATTTTCTAACAACTTTACAGTTTTAAACCCAGACTTCGTAATCTGTAACATGGAGAGCTCAGTAACTATTGAGGTTGAATTGTCAGTTTCTAAGGGTCGTGGTTATGTAAATGCGGAAGAAAATAAAGTAACTGATGGTCCTGTAGGTGTGATCGCTATCGACTCTATCTACACTCCGATTAAGAATGTGAAATATACCATTGAAAACTACCGTGTAGAGCAAAAAACTGACTATGAGAAATTATTGTTAGATATTTCTACAGATGGTTCTATTCACCCAGAAGATGCTTTGAAAGAAGCTGCTCGTATTTTGATTCAACACTTCATGTTGTTCTCTGATGAGAACATGTTGTTAGAATCTCAAGCGAAAGAAGAAACTAAAGTCGTTGATGAAGAGATATTGCATATGCGTAAGATCTTGAAAATGGAATTAGTTGATTTAGATCTTTCTGTTCGTGCATTGAACTGTTTGAAAGCGGCGGATATTCGCTCATTAGCTGAGTTAGTAACTTACGACGTAGCTGATATGTTGAAATTCCGTAACTTCGGTAAAAAATCTTTAAGTGAAATTCAAGAATTGGTTAAATCGAAAGGTTTATCATTCGGAATGAACTTGTCTAAATTTAAATTAGACGAAGAATAATAATAATTAAGCGACCTGTTGCATAATTCCTCTACAGATTTATTTTCGTAGAACGGTATGCACAAAACACATTAAAAAATGAGACACGGAAAAAAAGTAAACCACTTAGGCCGCACTGACAGTCACCGTAAGGCGATGTTAGCTAATATGGCGACTTCATTAATCAAGCACAAACGTATCACTACTACTTTGGCTAAAGCTAAAGCATTACGTACTTACGTAGAGCCTTTGATTACGAAATCAAAATTAGATACTACGCACTCACGTCGTACTGTATTCGCTTACTTAAAAGATAAAGAAGCTGTAACAATCTTGTTCCGCGAAATTTCTGAAAAAGTAGCTACTCGTCCAGGAGGTTACACTCGTATCATCAAGTTAGAAAACCGTTTAGGTGATAACGCTGAGATGGCATTTATCGAGTTAGTAGACTACAACGAAGTTTATGGCAAAACTGCTAAAACAGAGAAAAAATCTACTCGCCGTCGTGGTACTGCTAAGAAAAAAGCTGAGACTGCTGAAACAGTAGAAGTTGCTGAAGAAGTAAAAGCTGAAGAAGCTGCTACTGAAGCTCCTGCTACAGAAGAGAACAAAGGCTAGTAATACGTCTTTTCATCTGAAAATATAAAGCCTATCATCAGCGATGATAGGCTTTTTTCGTTTATTAATAGGCTAATAACTAGCTCTTACTTATATTTGTACCGGTTTATTAACCCTTATTCTATCGAAGATGAATTTATTTAATGTATACCCTGTCAACCCTATCAATATCGTGAAAGCCAATGGCTCTACCGTATGGGATGCTGCAGGAAATGAATATTTGGATTTGTATGGTGGTCATGCTGTAATCTCTATTGGACACACACATCCCCACTATGTTGAATCTATCAACAAGCAATTGAATGCTATAGGTTTTTATTCTAATTCTATAGAGATTCCAATTCAACAAGAATTAGCGTCTAAATTGGGCGCACTTTCGGGTAAAGAGGATTATACTTTATTCCTTTGTAATTCGGGGGCTGAAGCAAATGAAAATGCGCTTAAATTGGCTTCTTTCCATACTGGACGTAAGAAGATTATCGCTTTTTCTAAAGCTTTTCATGGTCGTACTTCATTAGCTGTGGCGGCAACAGATAATCCAGCCATTGTAGCGCCAGTAAATGAAACAGACAATGTTATTTTTCTACCTTTCAATGATGAGGAGGCTTTAACAAATGCTTTTGCTTCCTATGGTAACGAAGTCGCAGCGGTTATTATTGAAGGTATTCAAGGTGTAGGTGGTATACGTGAAGCTTCAGTTTCATTTTTGAAATTGATTAGATCTTTGTGTGATCAATATAGTGCTGTGTATATTGCAGATTCTGTTCAATGTGGTTATGGTCGTACGGGTTTGTTTTACTCACATGATTATGCGGGTGTTCAGGCAGATATTTACTCTATGGCCAAAGGTATGGGCAATGGTTTTCCTATTGGTGGTATTGCTATTGCGCCAAAATTTAAGGCTTCATATGGTTTGTTAGGTACTACATTTGGGGGTAATCACCTGGCTTGTGCGGCGGCAGTAGCTGTTTTGGACGTCATGAAGCAAGATGATCTATTGACCAATGCGTCTACTGTAGGTGCATATCTGATCGATGAGCTTAAGAAATTTGATAAGGTTCAAGAGGTGAGAGGACGTGGTTTGATGATTGGTATTGAACTGCCTACTGAGTTGGCTTCTGTTAAAAAGGATCTATTAATAAAGAATAGAATATTTACAGGTGAGGCGAAGCCTAATGTTATTCGTATCCTTCCTGCATTAAATATAACAAAAGAAATTGCTGACCAATTTTTGACAGCATTAGACGAACGTCTTAAAGGATAATTAAGTTATATTTGCCTGCATAATTCTTAATATGGAATTATGCAGGCAGATTTTGTTAAAAGTGTACATATACTTATAGAATGAAAAGATTTTTTTCGGTAGCAGACGTAGATAATTTAGAAGAAATTGTAAAGGATGCATTAGCTTTGAAGGCTAATCCCAATGCAAATGAATCACTTGGTAAATATAAAACTTTAGGTTTAGTATTTTTGAACCCAAGTCTACGTACACGTTTAAGTACTCAAAAAGCAGCAATGAATTTGGGGATGAACGTAATGGTAATGAATATGGATAAAGATGGCTGGGCATTAGAAACTCAAGATGGAGTCGTAATGAACGGTACTACTGTAGAACATATTCGTGAAGCTGCCGCTGTCATGGGTGAATATTGTGATATCTTAGGTTTGCGTTCTTTCCCTTCATTGAAGGATAAAGAAGCGGATTATAACGAGGATTTATTCAATAAATTTATCAAATTTTGTGGGGTTCCTGTGGTATCGTTAGAAAGTGCAACACGTCACCCTTTACAGAGTTTGACGGATTTGATCACTATTACGGAGTATAAAAGTATCGCTAAACCAAAAGTAGTATTGGCATGGGCTCCTCATGTTAAAGCTTTACCACAAGCTGTTCCTAATTCATTTGCAGAATGGATGTCTAAAGCACAAGCTCAAGGATTAGTAGATTTTACGGTAGCTCACCCTGCAGGTTATGAGTTGGCGGAGGAATTTACTGAAGGAGCTACTATTACCAATAACTTGGATGAAGCCTTAGCCAATTCAGATTTTGTATATGTCAAGAATTGGTCATCGTATAAAGAATATGGTCAAGTATATCCTGTTTCCGAAAATTGGATGATGGACAATGCTAAATTGGGATTAACGAATGATGCTAAAGTGATGCACTGTCTACCGGTTCGTCGTGATTTGGAATTGTCATCTGAGATTTTGGATGGTCCTAATTCTTTGGTTATAAAAGAAGCAAGTAATCGCGTATGGGCTGCTCAAGTAGTCTTAAAACGTATGTTAGAAGATTTAAATAAATAAGCATATCCAATATGTCAAATAGTACCTTGAATATTATTAAAATCGGTGGGAATGTAATTGATGATGATATTCAGTTAGAAGCATTCTTAGAGAAATTTGCAGCCGTACCGGGAAAAAAGATTTTGGTGCATGGTGGTGGTAAAATTGCTACACGTATAGCAGCAAGTTTAGGTATCGAAGCAAAAATGGTGGACGGTAGAAGAATTACTGATGAGCCAATGCTCGATGTCGTTACTATGGTTTATGCAGGTCTAACAAACAAGAAAATTGTTGCAACATTACAAAAGTACGACTGTGATGCTATAGGGCTTAGTGGGGCTGATGGTAATGTTATTAAAGCGGTGAAGCGTCCAGTTAAAGATATAGATTACGGCTATGCTGGTGATATATTGGCTGACTCTGTAAATGCTTTAGCTATAAAGAAATTTTTGGATGCGGGTTTTACACCTGTTTTTTCCGCTATTACTCATAATGGCAATGGCCAACTCTTAAATACCAACGCTGATACTATTGCTTCGGCATTAGCTACTGCTTTATCCAGCTATTACGAAACTTCTTTGATTTATTGTTTCGAGAAGAACGGCGTGTTATTAGATGTTAATGATAATGCTTCTGTGATAGAGAATATTACAGCATCTGAATATAGTAGATATAAAGAATCTGGAATTATCAGCGATGGTATGATTCCTAAGTTGGAAAATGCTTTTGATGCAATCAATAAAGGTGTTAAGTCTGTTTTTATTGGTAATGCCTCTAATTTACACTTATTTCAACAACGTAAATTCGGTACCTGCTTAGTTAATAAGTGAGATCGAATCGAATTATAAACCTACATTATGCGCAAACTAACAATAATTGGCTCGGGAAATATTGGTTTTTCTTTAGCCAAAGGATTAATTAAATCTAAGGATTATGAAGCTCGTGAGATTGTTTTAACAAGACGCTCATTGAGTTCGTTGTCGGAAGAAGAATCCTTGGGATTTGGTATTAGTGACAATAACTTGACAGCTGTAAAAGATGCTGATATTATTGTTTTAGCTGTTCTTCCTCAGCAGATACGTAAAGTAATGGAAGAAATAGCACCATCATTAGTTCCTAATCAAATTATTGTGTCTGTTGCTTCTGGTGTATCTTGTCAAGATATAAAGGATGTATTAGGTCAGGATACGATCGCTGTTCGCGCTATGCCTAATACAGCTATCGCTATTGGTCAATCTATGACTTGTATCTCTACAGACAATGCTTCAACAGAAGTAGTCGCTAAAGTGGAAAAATTATTTGAAGCTGTAGGTTCTGTAATCGTTATTCAAGAGGATTTGATGACCGCTGCCACGGCATTATGTGCTTGTGGTATAGCCTTCTTTTTACGTGCTATAAGAGCCGCCTCTCAAGGTGGAGTGGAAATTGGTTTTCATGCGCATGATGCCCTGAAAATGGCCATACAAACGGCTAAAGGTGCCGCTGATTTATTATTGCAGACACAAAATCATCCCGAAAGTGAAATTGATAAAGTGACTTCTCCCAAAGGATGTACGATCGCAGGTCTCAATGAGATGGAGCATAATGGGTTAAGTTCTGCATTTATTAAAGGCATTAAACTTTCTGCTAAAAAGGCAGGAGGACTGTATAATGAATAATATAGATATTTTAATACAAGATAGTACCTCTCTATTGGCATCGCTGATAGAGATTCCTTCTTTTAGTAGGGAAGAAGATAACACAGCATTATGTATTATTGACTTCTTGACGCAAAGAGGAGTAAGTATAGAGCGTGTAGGTAATAATATTATAGCATTGAATAAACATTTCTCTGCAGATAAACCTACAATTTTGCTCAATTCTCATCACGATACGGTAAAACCTAATCCGGGCTATACAAAAGATCCTTTCCAAGCGATTGTTGAACAAGGCAAACTTTATGGATTGGGATCCAATGATGCCGGAGGCTGTTTGGTTTCTTTGATAGCTACTTTTTTATACTATTATGAAGACGAAAATTTAGCCTATAATCTATGTTTGGTTGCTTCAGCTGAAGAAGAGGTATCGGGAAAGGGTGGTATAGAAGAAGCGTACAAGCATATTCCGACTTGTTCTTTTGCAATAGTTGGTGAACCTACTTTATTGAATTTGGCGGTAGCTGAAAAAGGATTGATGGTATTGGATTGTGTAGCACATGGTGAATCGGGACATGCTGCTCGTGAAGAAGGCGTAAATGCAATTTATAAGGCTATAGAAGATATTAATTGGTTTCAGTCCTATACTTTTCCTAAAGAGTCTTCTTTCTTAGGGCCTGTTAAAATGTCTGTCACTATGGTCAATGCTGGATCTCAACACAATGTTGTACCTGCCACTTGTTCCTTTGTAGTCGATGTCAGGACGACTGATGTATATGCTAATGTCGAAGTATTGGATATTATAAAAAAGCATGTCAAGGCAGATGTTACAGCGCGTTCTACGCGTTTAAACCCATCTACAATAGATTTAAATCATCCTATAGTACAATCGGGTATCGCACTGGGTAAATCTACCTACGGCAGCCCTACGATGAGTGATCAAGCGCTTATACCTATCCAATCGATAAAAGTTGGTCCAGGTGATTCAGCTCGTTCGCATACGGCAGATGAATTTATCTATTTGCATGAAATAGAAGACGGAATACGATTTTATATCGATTTATTGAAGCATATTTTATAACACACAAGGCGTCCAGTTAGGTCGCTTTTTTAATGCTTACCTTATTTTATCATAGAACGGTGTATTACATCCCGTTTTTTTTCTAATTCTTTTAAGTCTATCGTAGCCTTACTGATTTTTATTTTTTCTCTTTCGTGGTTTATTTCAGTGATATTTCCCTTGCGTAGACTTTTGGACAAATCCTTTTCCAAATTATCTATTTTCCTTTTTTGTCTATCTATCTGTTTTTCTATACTAGCAGATTTTTGAATAGCCTTCTGGTACTTTTGCGTCGCTGCCGAACGGTGTATTTGTGCTTTTTCCGCTTCTTTTTTTTGGTATTCTACTTGTTTAATCCGATTGTTATTGATTTTATTCACCTTTTCTATTGTTTTAGGGCTTTGTTGATCTGCGACAAGGATTTTGCTAATACTTTGCAGCACTGTATTGCTACTTTGTGTATTGATAGCGCTGTTGATGACAGCTGCTTGTGTAAATAGGGTGCTTGCGCTTAGGAGGGAGAAAAATAATATTATCGAAGTTGATTTGATCATGAAAATGAGTAATAAGACCTGTTTTTATTTAAGCTTTTCTTAAAATTAGGTATAAAAAAAGTAGCATCTTTTTGGGATGCTACTTTTATATTTTATTGTAGATGATGGTCTACTATATCAATTGTGTCAATAAATTAGTCCAACTAACACGCTCGCCAATGATTTTACCCAAATCAGCAATTGCTACACGTTCTTGTTCCATAGAATCACGGTGACGGATAGTTACCATATCATCTTCTAAAGATTGGTGATCTACAGTGATACAGTATGGTGTACCGATAGCATCTTGACGACGGTAGCGTTTACCAATAGCATCTTTCTCATCGTATTGAACATTGTAATCCAATTTCAACTTGGCCATGATCTCACGCGCTTTCTCTGGTAAGCCATCTTTCTTCGTTAATGGAAGAATAGCGGCTTTTACTGGAGCAATAGCAGGGTGGAATTTCAATACTACGCGAGAATCTTGTTTTTCTTCTGTAGAAAGATCTTCATGTACTAATGAATTAGCAAATACGGTTAAGAATAAGCGATCCAGACCTACTGATGTTTCTACTACATAAGGAATGTAATTCTGATTGATCTCAGGATCGAAGAACTGCATTTTTTTCTTCGAAAATTCTTGATGTTGTTTCAAGTCAAAATCTGTACGCGAGTGTATTCCTTCTACTTCTTTGAAACCGAATGGGAAATCATATTCTATATCTACAGCAGCATTGGCGTAGTGCGCTAATTTAGCGTGATCGTGATAACGGTATTTTGCGGGATCAGCTCCTAAAGCTAAGTGCCATTTCAAGCGTGTTTCTTTCCATTTGTTGTACCATTCCATTTCTGTACCTGGGCGAACAAAAAATTGTAATTCCATTTGTTCAAATTCACGCATACGCATGATGAATTGACGAGCTATTACTTCATTACGGAATGCTTTACCGATTTGTGCGATACCGAAAGGAATCTTCATTCTTCCTGTTTTTTGAACATTCAAGAAGTTTACAAAAATACCTTGTGCAGTCTCAGGACGTAAGTATACTTTCTCCGCTCCGTCTGCCATAGCGCCCATTTGCGTATCGAACATCAAGTTGAACTGACGTACTTCAGTCCAGTTTTTAGTTCCTGATATAGGACATACGATATTATGGTCTTCGATGATGTTTTTTAAACGTGCTAAATCGTCAGCGTTTAATGCGTCATCTAGATCTTGTTGTAATTGTGCTGCTTTATCGGATTTACCATCTTTTTCATAGCGATCGATTTTATCTTCGATCAATTGATCCGCACGGTAACGTTTTTTAGAATCTTTGTTGTCGATCATAGGATCGTTGAAGCCGTCAACGTGGCCTGAAGCTTTCCAAATCGTAGGATGCATGAAAATCGCAGAGTCAATCCCTACAATGTTTTCATTCAATTGAACCATGGATTTCCACCAATACGTCTTTAGGTTGTTTTTTAATTCTGAACCTAATTGACCGTAATCATAAACGGCACTTAGACCGTCATAAATTTCACTTGATTGGAATACAAAACCGTATTCTTTAGCATGTGATACTATGTTTTTGAAAAAATCGTCTGTTTGCTTGCTCATAAGTAGCAAATATAATATTTAGTTATTAGTATTCTATGTGTTAACAATAAGATTTTAAACGAATAATTCTCTTACCTGCTGTGAAGCATTTTTAGTATCTACCTTTTTGATGATATGTTGGATGATCCCTTGTTCATCGATAAGGAAGGTTGTTCTAGCGGTACCCATGTATTTTTTGCCGTACATATTTTTCTCTACCCATACCCCATAATCATTGACTATTTTTTGATCTTCATCAACCAATAGATTAAAAGGTAATTCATGTTTGGCAATAAACTTTTGGTGTGATTGCTCACTGTCGATGCTAACCCCCAATACCTCAAAGCCATCTTTTACCAATGATTGGTAGTTGTCTCTATAGTTGCAGGCTTCTGTAGTACAGCCTGGCGTATTGTCTTTTGGATAGAAGTACAAAATCACCTTTTTACCGATAAAATCAGCTAGATTTATGGTTTCTCCATTTTGGTTCGTTGTCGTTATTGCTGGAGCTTTTTGTCCAATTTCTAATGTTGCCATAGGAAGTATTTTTATGTTTTATGAAGGACTACCAGTTATTTAATATGCGTGGTAAACATTTCTCTATCTTCGATAAACCCCTGCAATTTGTCGCCTATTTGTACGGGGCCGACACCGGCAGGTGTACCTGTATAGATAAGATCACCCTTGCGTAGGGTGATATATTTTGATATATATACAATCAGAGATTCGACATCGAATATCATATTTTTTGTATTTCCTTTCTGTACTATTTCACCATTCTTTTGAAGGGAGAAATTGATGTTATTGATGGATTCAAATTCTTCTTTAGCAATCATATTGCTGATTACCGCAGAGTGGTCGAATGCTTTTGCCAGTTCCCATGGTAAGCCTTTTGCTTTTTGTTCTGCTTGGATATCACGTGCTGTAAAATCAATACCTAGGCCTATCGCATCATAATATTTGTGTGCAAATTTGCTGGTCACATGTTTCCCTTCGTTACAGATGCGTACTACCAATTCACATTCGTAATGTATGTCTTTCGAAAACTCGGGATAATAAAAGTCTTTATTATCTTTCAATACTGCAGTATCAGGCTTCATGAAGATGACAGGTGATGCTGGCACAGGGTTATTTAGCTCTTTAGCGTGATCTATATAGTTTCTACCGATTGCAATTACTTTCATGTGGATATATTTTGTCGTTATACAAATGTACAAAATTATATATAACGTTATTTTTGTGATATTTGTTCTATGATACAACAACCGTTAAAGGCTGTACTATTTGATCTGGATGGTACATTGATAGATTCTGAGAATTTTTACTACAGCAATTGGGCTCCAATTCTAGCCGATTCTTTTGGTTTGCATATTACTTTTGATGATTGGATACGTGAGTATGCGGGGCATACACTCCTGCGTAATGTCAATTATCTGAATGAAAAATACCAGGTCAATACCACCGAAGAATATATGTGGAAGGCAACGCGTGCTAGCTATGCTAAATCGGGGATGCGTAACATTCGATTGATGCCTTTTGCAAAAGAGGTATTGGATATTTTGAAGAATAAAAATATTCGGATAGGATTGGTTACCTCTAGTTATCAAACGACAGTCAATACTGTTTTGGGTGAGCACGGTTTGTTGGATTATTTTGAATTCTTTGTAACGCGTGAATTAGTACAAAATGCTAAACCAAATGCAGAGCCTTATCTGCTTGCTATCGCTAAATTGGGCTTACCAAAAGAACAAATTATTGCCATAGAAGATACCATCACTGGCACAACTGCCGCTATTGGAGCCGGACTTTACTGTATTGCGGTTTCCAAGCATCAAACTGAACGTGAGCGATTGGATGGAAAAGCAGATATGCTTTTAGAAAGTATGGAAGAAATAGTACCGCATTTGCATTTATCCTAATAAACTTTATGTTGGGAAAAAGCCTTTTGGACATAATCTGAAAGGCTTTTCTATGTCATATATGTAGAAAGCCAACAGCAGGTATATACCGCGCAGATGGATAGGGGAATGGGATGGATACCTATTTTGGATCGTTAAATTTTAGCATTTAAGAAGCGTTGGTCTGTAAATACTAATGGGACGTTGCGATACAATAAATCAGGTACATATAAAGATGATATATTTATATGGAATGCCAATACTACCTATCGTTTATTAAAGGGTAATAATCTAGAGTTAAAACTGGCAGCTTATGATTTATTAAGAGAGAATAAAGGTCTTTATTTTACGAATGGTGTTACCGAGTTTACCACTGGATATACTAATATATTAATCCAATACTATATGTTTTCTGTTTCATACTTTCCACGACAATTTGGCAAGAAGAATTAGTTAATGAAATGTTTTAAATGTAGGGTTATAGCTACATGATATATCATTAATTAGCTATGTAATTTTACATTTTTCACCTCAAATTTGATTGCTTATTGTAACAACTGCAATAAGATTGTTACATTTTATTTGGTTTAAAATCAAGGTGTTATATTTTTTTAATGGCAGTTGTATTTTAAAAGTTTGTTTTTAGCAATCGATTGTTTAATTTGTGTTTAACTAATATAAACAAAAACATAAGTGTATGACATGAAATTATCTACCATTTCCTATGGCTTAAATTAATTGCGGCCAAATTTCATTAAACTAAATTAAACCTTAAAATTATATGTACAGATTAAAAAAGCAATCTGCATGGAAATCCTATTGCTCTGGTTTTTCTGCGAATTCTGCGCTATGGATCTCTAGCGCATTATTACTCGTAACAAATTCATCGTTTGCTGCGGTAGCTCCATCCACTAATGGAATAACGGGATCACCGATAAAATTATCTACTAACCTGAACCAAGAGAGATCGTTGCGTGGTGTCGTCCAAGATAGCAAAACTGGGGAATTGTTATCAGGAGTGACCGTCAAAGTAGTAGGTACTAATAAAGCAACTTCTACAAATAGCCAAGGAGAATTTGATGTCAAAGTAAATACAAATGAGGTATTGGAGATTTCCTATGTAGGCTATGAGGCAGCACGTATTACCGTAAACGCTAATAGTAAAAATATTAAGGTTGACTTAGTACATAATCTAAGTGATCTTGAAGAGGTTGTAGTAACGGGTTACGGTACGCAACGTAAGAAAGATTTAACGGGGGCTGTTTCTGTGGTCAATGTAGATGGGTTAAAATCTCAGCCTGCAGCTTCAGCGGTAGAAGGATTACAAGGTAGAGCGCCCGGTGTGCAGATTATAAATGATGGAGCACCAGGAAGTACACCACAGATTAAGATTAGGGGATATAGTACCATCAACAATAATGAACCTTTGTATATCATTGATGGTGTACCTTTTGAAGGTAAGTTGAGCTGGTTAAATCAGAATGATATCGAGACTATGCAAGTGCTTAAAGATGCTTCTGCAGCATCTATTTATGGAGCACGTGCCAATAATGGGGTCGTTATTATAACGACCAAAACAGGTAAAATAGGTAAGCCGCAAATCAATTTGGACTCTTATGTAGGTATTCAAGTACCACAATCGGATAGATTTCCTAAAATGTTGACACCACAACAGTTGGTGACCATGATGAATGGTGTGAATGGTACTAGCGAAACACTACCGGAATATTTATTAGCCGGATCTGTCTATGGTAATAATATCACAGCAGCAGATGCGGATCCTGCTAAATACAATTATTCACGTGATGCAGCAACATTTTATCAGATTACAAAAGCCAATAAAGAAGGAACAGATTGGTTTAAAGAAATAACAAGAACTGCTCCTACACAAAATTACCAGCTGTCAGCAACTGGTGGTTCGGAGAATGCTACATACGCGACTTCGGTGGGTTATTTAGGCCAAAAGGGAACGATTATCCATTCCAGCTTTGATAAGTTTAATGTACGTAGCAATACGCAGTTTAAGGCATTCAACGGCAAATTGCGTTTTGGGGAGAATATGCAGTATGCCTACACTAAAGGTGTCGGTATGGGGGTAAATCCAAATACTGCGGGTGGATATCAAGGTGATGAGAGTGTGGTAGCATGGGCTTATCGTATTCAGACGATTGTACCTGTCTATGATATAATGGGCAATTTTGCAGGGACTAGAGGGGGCTATGGTAATGGTCAAAATCCTGTAGCTTGGGCATACCGTGCAAAGGATGATACCAATAAGAGCAATTTTTTCTTTGGTAATGCATTTGCCGAGACAGATATCCTTGCTGGACTTACCTTGCGCACGAGCTTTGGTTTGAAGTATGAGAATTATAACGGAAAAGACATCTCTTATCCAAATTTTGAATTTGCCGAAGGTAGTTTTAATAATGGCTTGAGCGAATATTTTGGCTATAACACCGAATGGACATGGACGAACACCTTAAATTATAAGAAAACATTTGATAAGCATAATTTAAATGTCTTGTTAGGTACAGAGGCTATTGACAATCGTTCTAGAGATTTATCAGCTGGAAGAAATAACTTTTTCGTACTTAATAGTTTAGATTATTTTTACCTTAATGCAGGTACAACAGATTTTAGGAATGGTAGTTCAGGATCATTAGGATCTATGTTTTCTATTTTTGGAAAAGTAGATTATAGCTATGATGACCGTTATATTTTGAGTGCTACTGTGCGTAGAGATGGTTCTTCAAATTTTGGACCTAGTAATAAATATGGGGTTTTCCCGGGTATTAGTGGTGCATGGCGCTTGTCTTCAGAAGAGTTCATGAAATCTGTAACTTGGGTTAATGATTTGAAAATTAGAGCAGGTTATGGTGTTACTGGAAATCAACGTATACCAGCATACAATTATTTAGATCGTTATGCCATGTCAATTGCACAATCTTCTTACCCAATCGCGGGTACAGTACAAAGTGGATTGTGGTTGCAAGAATATGCTAATCCAGAGGTGAAGTGGGAGCAAGTAAATGCCTTTAACATCGGTTTAGATTTTAGTTTGTTCCAAGGAGATTTTGATGGTTCATTCGATTACTACGATAAGAAAACAAATGATATGCTCTTTAGGGTACCGCAGCCAGCTACGGCAACAGGTAGAGGAACACCACCGTATATCAATATTGGTAACATGCGTAATCATGGTGTTGAGCTTGCATTGGGGTACCACTATGGTCGTAGACAAAATAAAGAGTTTAAACTAGATATATCAGGTACTCTTGCGAAGAATGTGAATGAGGTAATTGCGCTAGCGCCTTCTGTAGCATCGCAGATATATGGTAATTTTAGAAGTATATCGACGACGATATTGAAACCGGGAGAATCTTTTGGCTCTTTTTATGGTTATCAAGTGGCTGGTGTTTACAAAGATGCTGCTGATGTAGCTAATTCACCAAATTATGGTGATGGTAACGCAAGACCTGGAGGGTTAAAATATGTGGATATTAACGACGATGGAGTTATCAATGATTTAGATAGAACAATAATCGGTAATCCACATCCAGATTTCGTGTATTCGTTGGGATTGAATGCCACGTATAAAAACTTCGATGCCTCTTTATTCTTTTATGGTTCTCAGGGCAATGATGTGTTCAATATGACACGTTACTTTACAGATTTTAATGTGTTCTCTGGATCTAAAAGTGATCGTTTATTGGACGCTTGGTCTCCGACAAATATGAATAGTTCTATCCCTTCTTTGACGAGTAATGCATCATCCTATGAATATGCTACATCAAGCTACTATGTAGAAGATGCTAGTTTCTTGAAATTGAAAAATGTGCAAATAGGATATACTTTCCCTGTTCAGAAGGTCTTTGGACAAAATACAGGCTTGAGTAAGCTTAGAGTATATGTAGGGGCGACAAATTTATTTACAATTACCAAATACACAGGTCTTGATCCGGAGATTTCTGCGACGCCAAGTGATTACCCTGCAATAGGTGTTGATCTAGGTATCTATCCGCAATCTCGCCAGTATTTATTTGGTTTAAGTTTAGGTTTTTAATCTGTAAAGTGATTTTTTATATGAAAAGGAATAAAATATATATAGCTGTTTTAAGTTTAGGTATACTTGCTGGAGGCTGTAGCAAAGGCTTTTTGGAGAAGATACCACAAGGGCAATTAAGTACCGAGCAGGTCAGCAACTCGGAGGGGATTGAAGCGCTATTAATAGGTGCTTATGGTATTATGAATGGTAATGTAAACGGTACATGGGGCAATTATGCATCTGCCCCAAGTCAATGGCTATTTGGTGAAGTAACATCAGATAATGCGCACAAAGGTTCGGAGCAAACGGATCAGCCTGCGATGCTTCTTTTAGAAACCATGGATCCCAATCCTGCCAATGACAACTTGACGACGATGTGGCAAGTGTATTATGAAGGAATATTGAGATGTAATACAACGTTAAAATTTTTAATCAATGACCAAGCAGGTGCTAAGACGGTGTCTGCCACACGTGCTAAGGAAATTGAAGGTGAGGTAAAGATGCTGAGAGGACATTACTATTTCTTCTTGTGGCGTATCTTCCGCAATCTTCCATATATAGACGAAAATACTTCGGCAGAAGAAGCGAAAACTAAACCTAATGATGCTGATATTTTTGATAAGATTATAGCTGATGTAAAATTTGCGGCTGACAATCTACCTGCTACTAAATACAAAAGTGAAGCAGGTCGCATGGATCAGAATATCGCCAAAGCTTATTTGGGTAAATTATATCTTTATCAAAAGAAGTATGATTTAGCATTGCCTCTATTCCAATCTGTATTGGCAGGTAAAGATTTGAAATCAATGTCATTCTTAAATAATTTTAATGTGGAGACAGAAGATGGTCCTGAAGCATTGTTAGTATCTAAGCATGCTATCAATCCGGATGGTTCGGCAGATAATGCGAATGTGGGTGATATGTTGAGTGGTATCTATGCTGCACCAGTGAGCTGCTGTGGTTTTTACCAACCGACATTTGACTTAGTAAATGCCTATCAGGTGGATGCCAATGGCTTACCTTACTTAGATAATGAATACCGAAATAACCCATATAAGTCTGATTTTGGACTTAATGATGCACAAAAGGCAACGTATCAATTAGATAGAAATTTGCGTGTAGATCCGCGTTTGGATTATACAGTAGGTAGAAGAGGGGTTCCATTCTTAGATTATGGAATCATGGCTGGCGATTCATGGATTCGTAAAGTGTCTGATTCAGGACCTTTTGTAGGCATAAAAACAATGATCTACCAAAGTCAATTTGCAGCACATGCTGTAGCAGGTGAGGCTTATATCACAGGATTGGATGTTAATATCATGCGTCTAGCAGATGTATACTTAATGGCTGCAGAATGTGCTGTAGAGTTGGATCAATTGAATTTGGCATTAAACTATGTGAATGATGTACGTGCACGTGCTGCCAATATTCCAGTTAAAACACTAGGTTCTACTCCTGTTGCAAATTATCAGGTTAGCCCTTATCCTCCTTTCCCAGACAAAGAATATGCACGTAAAGCAGTTCGTATGGAGCGTAGGTTAGAATTAGCATTAGAAGGACATAGATTTTTTGACCTGGTACGTTGGGGAGTAGCAAAATCTGTATTGGAGAGCTATTCTACTTTTGAAGGTACTTATTTACCATTCTATAGAAACTTAAATTTCAAAACACACAACGAATATTTCCCTATTCCACAAACAGAAATTGATCGTAGTGGTGGTACTTTAAAACAAAATACCGGTTATAACTAAATCCGTATTAAATCTCAATATTTTAATGCCCCCATGGAGTAGACAAACTCTTGGGGGCATTTTTTATGTTATTACCTATTCTTGGAGATAGGCTACAAATAGCGTATCCCAGTGTGCTATTTATCGCGTTTATATATCTCATTTTGTTTTTGGGATATATTTCTTACTAATAATACTTCATCTTGCTAAAATATTTGTTTTATAAAATAAATATATTGATATTTAAGTAATTATAAACTGAAAAACCACCCGTACAAAATTTTTAAAGAATATATCGTCTACCCTTCTTATAGTTGCTAAATCGATTTTTCTTGACGTTTTGTAATTAAAACTTTTTAAATTATGTGGAATTCTAACAAACAAAAATTAAAGCAGAAAAATCTCTGGATTATTCCACTTTCCCTATTAGCTGTGAGTTACAATTATGCTTTTGCAAAGCCTATTGAGTTGATCAATTACCAAGCGGTAGAGGTAGCAAAGCAACAAACGGTAACTGGTGTCGTTAGGGATAGTAATACAGGGGAGCCAATTGCTGGCGCAAGTATTGGCGTAAATGGTGTCAGTAAGACACAGTCAGATACCAATGGACTCTTTTCCATTACCGCAAATATTGGGGAGACGGTCTCGGTGCGATTTGTAGGATATGTATCTAAGGAAGTGAAAATTTCCGGCTCTTCGTTGACAATTAACCTTGTGCCGGAAGCATCATCGTTGGATGAGGTTGTGGTTGTTGGATATGGTACCATGCGCAAATCTGATGTTACGGGATCTATTTCCATGGTAAAGGGTGAAGATATGGCCAAATCACAAAACTTTAGTGCTGTAGATAATCTTAGAGGAAAGGCAGCTGGTGTTAATATCTATTCTAACTCAGGACAGCCTGGGGCTTATGCTAGTAGGGTTGTTATAAGAGGGACCTCTACCATTAATGCTTCATCAAACCCGCTTTATGTTGTTGATGGTGTTGTAATGGAAAATTTCCATTTATTAAATCCGAATGATATCGACCGTATTGAGGTACTGAAAGATGCTTCTTCAACAGCTATTTATGGTGCTCGAGGTGCTAATGGTGTAGTATTAGTTACCACAAAAAGAGGTAAAGCTGGAGATGGTCAGAGCTTGAGTTATATCGGATCTATGAGCGTAAGTTCTCCTGCCCGTTATATGAATGTATTAAATGCTCAACAGTGGGTTGATGCTTTCATGATTGGGTTAGAAAATGAAAATAAGTATCAAGGTAAGGCTTGGTCATTAAATAAAGCGGATTGGTTCAATGATGCTAATTATTTCGATGCCAGTGGTAATCCAATATATGATACAAATTGGCAAAAGGAATCAACACGAACGAGTATTTCGCAAAATCATCAGATTAATATTCAACAAGGTGGAGAGAAATCTTCTGTAGGAGCATTTTTGAATTATACCGATCAACAAGGAATTGTTGATAAGACATTTGCTAAACGCGTCAATGGTAAATTGGCTTATGATGCAAAACCAAAAGATTGGTTGTCGACGAGTATTAATTTGCTCGTTAATCATACATGGTCACGCTATACGCCTGAGGATGGTGGAGGGCAAGAAGCGAGAAGGACCATGATCGAAATGTTACCTTGGTTACCTGTACGGGAACCTAATGGTGCATATACGTATTCTGGAAGTTCAACCATAAATAATGTTTTAGGATTTGAAGGGATGGCCAATCCTGTTTCTATATTGGATTTGCAGAAGAGAATGAAGTATGATACCAAGATATTTGGTAATGCTGCCTTTACTTTTCATCTTGCCGAAGGATTAGATCTTAGAACACAGATAGGTGTTGATAATCAAAGAAACGAATATAAAGGTTATTCATCAACCACCCTCAATAATATATCTAGACCGAATGGATGGGCAGAGATTTATAATGATGATGTACTTTATTGGCAAGAGGAAACCTATTTGACATATAATAAAACCATCGATAAACACCGCTTAAATTTAATGGGTGGATTATCTTGGCAAGGGCGTACCTATGACTATAGTCAAGGGCGTACCGAAGGCTTTGATGATGACTTTTATGAATGGTATAATATGGGGGTAGGAAGGATACCTTCCTCACCACAATCGAATTGGAACAAATGGACAATGAATTCCTATTTTATTCGAGGTGCATATACCTATGATGATAGATATTCAGCAACTGTGACGGGTCGATATGATGGATCTTCAAAATTTGGTGCTAATAATAAATATGCATTTTTTCCATCCGCTGGTTTTGCGTGGAATATTTCAAATGAAGATTTCTTAAATGGTAATGAGAAAATCAGTAATTTAAAATTACATACGAGTTATGGTCTTACCGGTAATTCTGAAATATCTCCTTATCGCTCATTAGCCAATATCTCCGCAGGTACAATCTTGTTGGATGGTACACGTGCACCTTCCTCGTACGTAGGAACGATGCCTAACCCTGATTTGAAATGGGAAAGAACAGGTCAATTTGACATCGGATTAGAATTGGGATTATTTAATAATCGTTTAAATTTTGATGTTTCTTATTATGATAAAATTACCAAAGATTTATTGCTCGATGCACCGGTCCCTACGAGTACTGGATTTTCATCAATTTTTAAAAATATAGGTTCTGTTCAAAATCAAGGCGTTGATATCCTAATAAATGCGTATCCTGTTAAGAATGATGTACTGTCTTGGAGTAGCTCATTGAATATGAATTATAATAAAAATAAGGTTATAAAATTAGGTGATAACAATGAGGATATTCAGCGATTGTGGTGGGTTGGTGGAGCCAATCAAATCATTCGTGTAGGTGAAAATTTGAATAGTTTTTATGGATATATTCGTGAGGGGATTTATTCTGTAGAAGATTATGAGAATGGAAATGCTACCTTATCTCAAGTAGGAAGACCAAAACGTTCTAGTGAAAAGTATGTACTCGGAAAAGGTACACCTGATTGGTCTGGAAGTTTTATCAATACCTTGAATTACAAAAATTTTGATTTGACCGTAGATCTGCAATTTGTATATGGCGTAGAGACGATGCAGCAATTTTACCATTCTGTTTACGATCGTTTTGGAATCACTAATGGTTTAGTAGAAATATTAACAGATGCATATGATGGATCAAACCCTAATACGATGGAACAGGCTATTTACCTAACAAATAATGGCCATGCTGGACAAGATTCTAATGTAGATTCGTCATGGGTCGTTGATGGCTCTTATTTACGTGTTAACCTTTTGCAGCTTGGGTACACCTTTAATGCGGATGCACTAAGATCACTTAAATTAGGTGGTATACGAATATTTGCTTCTGCTACTAATCCTTGGCTGATAACCTCTAAAAAATTTAAAGGTTTTGACCCAGAAAGTACTTCTCAAGGTGATCAATTTGGCCAGAATATTACTTTTTTCTCTTATCCAAGAGCAAAAACATTCATGTTCGGAATAAATGTTGACTTCTAAAAATATTATTATGAAAAAGAACAATAAATTTATATATAGCTTAATTTTAGGGGGTACAATACTATTTAGCTCTTGTGAAAAATTCCTAGAAGAAGCGCCTCGTTCTGGTGTTACATTAGGACAATATTATCAATCAGAAGCACAGGCTGAAGCAAATGTTAATTCCCTCTATAGAAGAGGTGCTCCAACGCGCTATTCTAGTGCAGGTAGTGCTTATCTAGGTCCTACCGCTTCGATAAACTCTATGTTGACGGGATATTTCACCAACAGTTATGAAGGTCAGGAAGTAATCTGTAAATACGCACGAGAACTAACTAGGCAGGGGAATGTCAGTTTGGTGTCTGGTACGATGAATGGAGTATGGGACGGTTGTTATCAGTCTATCAATATTGCCAATGGTGCTATCAAGCACATCCCTTCTATAGCTATGGATGACACTAAAAAGAATGAATTGGTGGCAGAAGCAAAATTCTTTAGAGCATACAATTATTTTTATCTCGTAAAGACATTTGGTGCTATTCCATTATCGGTAGAGCCGTATGAATCCGCAGATAATTTGTATTTAGAACAAACGGATCCTGCTAAGGTATATGAATTCATTGAAGCGGATCTAATTGATGCGGTGAATAAACTGCCTTCAAAATTGTTCGCTGCAAATGGGCATCGTATCACCAAGTATGTTGCAGCTATGACTTTAGCAAATGTATATCTACAGCAAGGTAAAAATGCCGAAGCTGCTGAGTATGCTAAAGTTGTATTAGCTTCTCCACATGGAATGACTACCAATACTGATCTTACAGGAAATAGCGCATATAACAAGTTGCGCAAAACAGATAACCTCGATGAAGTGATATATGCGCAGGAATTTGATGGTGCTATTAGCACCAGTTCTTGGTGGCCTACTTATGCATTCAATGCCTCTGCAACAGCTGTGTTTACGACATACTCCATCTTTGAACGTGTATTTGGTCCTACAGATCAATTCTTAAATGTATATGAAGCAGATGATTTACGTATTCAACCTAATCAATTTTTTCATTGGCACTATGTAAATCCTAATGATCCGGATAAGGTATGGTCTTCAACGACTGCAGGCGTTTGGTATTTCTATGATGAAGATGCTTTACTGACGACAGGGAGAGGTACTAAGGATTGGAATTTGTATAGGTATCCTGAAGCATTATTGATCGCTGCAGAAGCATTAGCCAATACTACTGGTGTGTCTGATGAAGCAGCGGGCTATTTAGCTGCCGTGAAGCAACGTGCTAATACAACTGGGAAATCTGTTGCCACAATTAAAGGCGAATTGTTAGCCCTTTCTAAAGACAGTTTTATTGAAGAATGTTGGAAGGAGCGTCTACGTGAATTTCCGTTGGAATTCAAAATGTGGGATGATATTGTACGTACAAAGAAATTTCCTGTTATTTCTAATACCACAAAGGGAGCAATTACATTTGTCAACTTGATCGGAGCACAGAATGGATCTGGTGCGACTTTCAAAGAATCTGACTTATTATGGCCGATATCACAAGATGAACTACAGCGCAATCCGCAGTTAAATCAAAATACGGGGTATATCCAATAAATAAATACTATAAAAGCTCCCTTAGTATGGGAGCTTTTATAGTTTAGTAGTTGTTATTGTATTTTAACTTCTCCAAAGCAATAGTATCGATTGCATAGCAAATAGAGAGTAGAACATACTTAACATAAAACAGCCTTTCAGGATCTCTGAAAGGCTGTTTATGTTAAATTATGTTTATCTTTTAGATATCTACAGAAGCATCCATTTCGAAATCTTCGTGCATTAAGTGTACGATCTCCATAGATTTTTCGTAGTTGGTAGACTTTTTAGAGAAAAAGTCATGCTGTGTAGTTTCGGTATTTAGGCCGTTTAATACGATAGGGTTTACTTGTTTTACTTCAAAGATAGGATCGAAACCTAAGTTCATCAACGCTTTGTTACCATTGTATCTTACGTATTCTTTTACCTCTGCCGTCAGTCCTACGACAGTGTATAGCTCTTCTGTATATTTAATTTCATTTTCGTACAATTCATTCAATACAACCATGAATTTAGCTTTCACTTCTTCCTTATTAGGAAGCTTAGCAAATACTTCTTGTGCGATTAGCCCTACAAATACACCGTGGATAGATTCATCAGCAACGATTTTTTTGATGATATCAGCAGATGCTACCATCTGACCTTGACCACATAACCATAATGGTAAGAAGAAGCCTGAGTAGAATAAGAAAGATTCTAATAATACAGAAGCGGCTAATGCCATAAAGAACTCTTCATCAGTTACATTTTCTTTATCAATAGCACGATAAAATTTGTCTATAGTATTGGCTTTGAACTGCAAGAATTTGTTCTCTTGCACCCATCCAAAGACATCGTTGATCTCATTGGTCGATGATACCGTCGTAAAGATAGTTGAGTATGATTTGGCATGGATTGCTTCCATCATACACATATACGAAAGAACAGCTTTATTTTGTAAAGAGTCAACATGGTCAATGATTTTTGGCATTCCTGTATGACTTTGAAGCGTGTCCAAAAGTGTAAGTCCACCTAATGCTTTTTTGTAGCACTCTTTCATGTCATATGTCAAGCCTTTCCAGCTATCGATATCTTTGGAGGGGATATATTCAGTATCAATCCAAAATTGTCTAATATTTTGCTCCCAAAACATTAATACATAATCATTGTCTGGTGTATTCCAGTTAACCGCTTTAAATTGTTTACTCATTACGTTGCTTATATCTTCGTTGAAGAAAGCCGAACGAGTAGTTCAGCTTTCTTTGGTTTAATATCTTATGTTAATTGTGTTTATCGATGTATTATGCGGAGCAAGAAATACATTCCTCGATGGATGATTTGCGTGTTCTCGTATAGTACAATGATTTTAACCCTAATTTGTGTGCGTAGATATAGTATTTTGCTAGATCACGTGTATTATCTTTTGAATTAGTATGTAGTATCGTCGAAACACCTTGATCGATATGACGCTGGATCACAGATATCAATTTTAATACTTTCATCTGATCCATATCGTATGCTGACTTGAAGTAGAAATAATTATCATTGGTCAAGTAAGGCATTGGGTAGTACGTAGTACTATCTCCATATTCACGTACTTCGATGATATCTACAATCGGCATTACCGATGCGGTAGCATTCATGATGTATGAAGTCGATTGATTTGGAGCGATTGCCAAGCGATATGCATGGTATATACCGTGCTCTTGTACTTGTGCTTTCAGGTTAGCCCAATCTTCGATAGTAGGAATATGTACACCATCGAATAGTTCTTTTACTTTGTCTGTTTGTGGTAAATAGTCACGGCTCAAATATTTGTCAAAGTAAGTGCCATCTTTATAAGCTGATTTTTCGAAGCCTACGAAAGTTTTACCACGCTCTTTAGCAATCTCCATAGAAGCTTCTAAAGAGTAATAGTTCATCATCATGAAGAATGAATTTGCAAAGTCTAATGCTTCGTGTGATTCATACATGATAAAGCTTTTAGCTAAATAGCCGTGTAGATTCATAGCACCCAAACCTACAGAATGTAATTCACGATTTGCTTTAGCGATAGAAGGTACCATCTCGATATCCGTTACATCAGTAACGATCGTCAAGGCACGCATGGCTGTTCTTATTGTTTCTTTGACACGTTTGTTCTCCATTACGGTAGCGATATTCAAAGAGCCTAAGTTACAAGAGATACCGTAACGAATGGTATCTTCTTTGCCATAGATATTGATGTCAGATACTTCAGATATCTGCATAATCTCTGTACAAAGGTTGGAGAATTTTACCTTTCCAATACCATTAAGCGCATGTGCACGGTTTGTATTTTCTTTGAAAAAGATATATGGGTATCCTGATTCTTTTTGTGTTTGTGCTATTTTAACAAGTAAGTGACGCGCGTTGATTTTTTTCTTTTTGATGTTAGGATTGTTGATTAACTCTTCATACATCTCGTCCATATCCATCTCATCCAAGTATTGACCGTATTCTGTCATTACTGTATGTGGAGAAATCAAATAGCACGCTTCATCTTTCTCTGCCAATTCCATAAATTTATCAGGCACGATGATACCGATAGACAATGATTTTATACGTACTTTTTCATCTACGTTGATTTTTTTACAATCTAAAAACTCTTCTATATCGGAGTGAAAGATGTTCAAATACACTGCTCCAGCACCTGGACGTTGGCCCAATTGGTTGGCATAAGAGAAGGTATCTTCCATTATTTTCATGATAGGAAGGACACCACCCGCACGACCATCTACACCTTTGATCGCTTCACCACGAGCACGGATTTTAGAGATATTGAAAGAAACACCACCACCGATAGAAGACAATTTCATCGCTGAATCTACCGCATAGCCAATGCCATTTAAGTTGTCACCGATTTCATCTAAGAAACAAGAAACTAATTCACCGGAGCGTTTTTTTCCAGCATTCAAGAATGTCGGGGTAGCAGGCTGATATTCTTGACTTATCATGATTTCCGCATATTCGATAGCTTTTTGAACGCCTTCTTGGCGTGCTAAGAATAAAGATACGGCAACTACACGATCTTCATAGCGCTCCAAAAATTTCTCGCCAGAGTCATCACGCAAAGCATAACTTTGGAAAAATTTGAATGCCGCCATAAAGGATTCGAAGCGAAATTTCTTTGCAAATACATAGTTATATACTTGCTCCATTTCTTCGAATGTAAACCACTGATAAAAATCGATGTAATAATTGTGCTCAATAAGATAGTCAATTTTTTCTTTAAGCGTATAGAAGAAAACAGTATTCTTGTTTACATACTCTAAGAAATAAGAACGTACAGCTTCTTTGTCTTTATGCAAGCTGTATTCGTCCTCATGTTTGATCATGATTTCATTATTAAGCAATATCCAGTTTTTTGCTACCTCGTTTGCTATCATAGTATTGATTCTTAATTATATCTATAAATTGATTAATATCTTCCATTGTCCCTGAGAGCTCAAATTTGAAAGCTAATGGGATTTCGTATGTAGCAGAAATTTTGTCTGCTGCTACGCCAAAGTTTCTACCCCAATTGCGGTTTCCACTTGATGTAACCGAATATATCTTGGCTACATTATTTACTAAAAATTCATCACTAACAGCAGGTATTTGTCCAAAATTAGTGGTGAAAGTTATCAAATGACCAGGTTCCTCAATACGTATAGTGTTGTCTATACGAATGGCGGTCCATCCTGTTATTTGTACTACTTTATCGATAAAGCGTTGTACGTTACCCGTTTTACTATCGTAATATAGATATGACATCTTTTTTCGATTTAATGGTAATTTATTGTGCTAATGCTTGCTCTATTTCTTCAGGTTTGAAACCTATAACACGAAACTTCACTTCATCATTTTCTAATACAATTAAAGTAGGAACCGTACGAACCTTAAATTTTACGGCTAATTCTGGCTCGTCAAATGGATTTACGGTCTCATAGGAAACACCTTTATTATCTAAGTATGCTGATACTTGTGCGCATGGTGCACAGTCATTTTTTTCGAATTTAATGATTCTAGCCATGTGTATATATTTTGATAGTATCTCCTTTGTCATAAAAAGGGAAAAAAGAGTACTAGAAGTTTATAAAAAAAACGCTTGTTCCGAAACAGTTTTAATCTCGACCAAACAAATATCATATATTTTTATTGTGAGCGCTAACCATACTTTTCCACATTTTCCACAGTACAAGTGTTAGATGTTTGTTAGGTGATGTGTAGGTTTGTTAAAGGGTTGTTTTTCAGTGGTTAATAAATGTTGATAACTTTAAAATGTCTTTTAAGGACTAAGTTAAACATCTGAAAAAAGCAAATTTTTTTATTGTCATATTTCACTTTATTTTATTTAAATATCAAGAAATATGCGTATATTTTTTGTCGAACTTTACTTTTATTAACCTTCAAAAAATACTTCTGCTTAAGTATCAGATGGATAACAACTTTATAGAATGAAGTTTAAACTTTTATGAAAATAATCAATTAACTATGAAGAAATTGTCATTTTTGCTGTTAGTACTAACTGCGACAAATAGTTTAGCACAAGAGAATTTAACCTTTCAAAAGCCAGTAGCTGAAATACTAACCTTAGCGGACTATGCGCGACCACCAATGATCAATATGAGTCCCGATAAGGCCTGGGTCTTAATGAGCTACCGTCCTACTTATAAGACATTAGAAGAATTAGGACAAGAGGAAATTAAGCTTGCTGGATTACGTATCAATGCAAAAACACGTATTTCGAGTACTGAGAATTATTTTAACAATCTGCGTTTAAAGTCTGCACGTACGGCAGAAGAATTTGATATTGTAGGCTTGCCTGCCAATGCACTTATTTCCAATGTTTCTTTTTCTGCAGATGGTCAAAAGATTGCTTTCACACATACTAATGATGCTGGTGTCGCATTATGGCTTATTGATGTAGCCACTAAGAAAGCTAAGCAACTCACAGAATATGATTTGAATGCTGTATTGAATAATCCTTATCAATGGTTACGTAATTCGGAAGGTTTTTTAATAAGTAAATCCCCAGCTAATCGTTCTGCTTTGGTCGATCATAGTAAGGATATACCCGCAGGCCCTGTTGTTTCGACTAGTTTAGGTAAGGTTTCCCAATTGCGTACCTATCAAGATTTGTTGAAAAATCCACAAGACGAGCAGGATTTTGAATCATTGGCTACAGCGGCTTTATTCTGGATAGATTTAAATGGTAAACAGACCAAATTTTTGGATGCTGCTATGTATACACAAGCGAATCTTTCACCTGATGGTAAGTATGCTTTAGTATCGAAATTAAAAAAACCATTTTCCTATGTCGTATCTTATAATTCCTTCCCACAAGAGACCGATCTTTATGATGTATCGGGTCAGTTGATTGCTAAAGTCAATGAGACGCCATTGATGGAAGTAATGCCAAAAGGATTTTCATCAACTCGTCCGGGGCGACGTATGTTGACCTGGCGCGCTGACAAGCCTTCGACTTTATTCTTTGTACAAGCTTTAGATGGTGGTGATGCGAATAAGACGGTAGATTTTAGAGATGAATTATTTACCTTAGAATATCCGTTTACGGGTGAACCAACATCGCTAACTAAGGTAAAGGATCGATTTGCAGGTATTATTTGGGGTAATGATAGCTATGCTTTAGTTTCTTCGAGCTGGTATGATACGCGCAATACAAAGACTTTTTTATTAAATCCTAGTTCTGGGAAATCACAACTTTTAATAGACCGCAATAATCAAGATATTTACTCGGATCCTGGAAAGCCACATAGAGAGAAAAATGATCTAGGTATGTACACGATGTACATCAATAAGGATAAATCTTATTTTGTGGGTCCTGGATTTACGAAAGATGGAGAATTTCCTTTTATTGATGAATTAGATTTAAAGACGCTTAAGAAAAAACGTATTTATACAGCTAAGCCTTCAGATTTGCAAGAGCGTATTACAGAAATAATAGATGTCCCTAAAGGTGAAATATTAGTGTCGCTTCAATCTGCTTCACAATATCCAAACTATTATGCTAAGAATATTAAAACAGGAAAGCAAAAGGCTATTACGACAATTGAAAATCCTTTTAAGCCTTTAGAAGCTGTTCATAAGGAAGTGTTGAACTATAAGCGTAACGATGGCGTTGATCTTTCGGGAACGCTATATCTTCCTGCTGGGTATGATAAGGAGAAAGACGGTAAATTGCCACTTTTAATATGGGCCTATCCACGTGAATATAAAGATAAAAGCACGGCAGGGCAGAGTACGGCCAATCCGAAAGAGTTTACTTTTCCGAGTTATGGTTCTTTCATTTATTGGGTGAATAGGGGATATGCAGTATTGGATAATGCCGCTTTCCCAATTGTAGGTGAGGGTGATCAAGAACCTAATGATACATTTATTCCACAATTGGTTGCTAATGCCGAAGCGGCGATTAATGCTGTTGATGCTTTAGGTGTTATAGATCGTAAAAAAGTCGCTGTAGGCGGGCATTCTTATGGTGCTTTTATGACAGCACATTTATTATCTAATTCTGATTTGTTTGCGGCCGGTATTGCACGATCTGGAGCTTACAATCGTACATTGACACCATTTGGTTTTCAGACCGAACAGCGTAATTTTTGGGATGATCCGGAGTTATATATAACGATGTCACCATTTATGAGTGCCAATAAGATGAAAACACCCATGTTGTTAGTACACGGTGCTGCAGACAATAATCCAGGTACATTTACGTTGCAAACGGAGCGTTATTTTCAAGCCTTGAAAAATTTGGGTGCGCCTGTTCGTATGGTTATCCTTCCTCGTGAATCACATGGATATGCAGCAAAAGAGAATATCTTCCATTTATTGTGGGAGCAAGACCAATTTTTAGAAAAATATTTGAAGAATAAATAAACTTACTCGTAATTATATAATAGAAAAGCGGAATCATATAATGGTTCCGCTTTTCTATTATATAATATCCTGATTTGTTTTGAATAAAAGAAGCTTAGAGGCTTTTATTCCAGAAATTTTTAATAATAAATATTCCCATTTTAAGTTTTTATTATTCACTAATCTTTTTACTAGTTGTAAAAAAAATTTCAATATAGTGAAACAATTATTGCTGTATTCGTGTTTTCATCATTAGTTATTACTTAGCTACTACCTGTTTTCAATTTGCCCTTACCTAATTATCGTTGAAATAAATCATCACTGAAGTTTATTGATTAATCATATGCCTATGAACACACAGATTCGTAAAATAATAATGGCCTGTACAGGTTTATTTTTATGTTTTTTCTTGCTCATCCATTTCTTAGGAAACACGCAGCTTTTTTTAGCGCCAGAAGAAGCACGAAAAAGCTTTAATATGTATTCTAGCTTTTTGACGGGCAATATCTTCGTCAAGTTAGTTTCTTATGTGTTGTATTTATCCATCATCTTGCATGCTATTTATGCATTAATAATCTCTACGATCAATAGAAAAGCTGGAGGTCATTATTCTACGGACAACAGAGGTCGATCTAGCAAATGGTATAGCCGTAATATGGGCATATTGGGTACGATAATATTGATTTTTATCGTATTGCATTTTCAGAATTTTTGGTACGTGTATAAGTTTGGATCCATCGGATTAGACCCTTGGGGCCATAAAGACTTATACACCGTTGTTGTCACCGCATTTCAACAGGGTTGGCTTGTCATCGTTTATGTGATTGCTATGGCAGCATTGGCGTATCACTTAATCCAAGGTATTTCTAGTGGAATCCGAACCTTAGGTTTATTCCACCCTAAGTTTGTCCGTTGGATTAATATTTTCGGCATGGTATACGCTATTGCTATTTGTGTAGGCTTTGCGCTGATGCCCATTTATATTTATTTCACTCATAATTAATGCTGGCTATGAAATTAGATGCTAAAATACCGCAAGGCCCACTGGAGGAAAAGTGGTCAAATTATAAAAAAACAGCACGATTAGTAAACCCCGCCAATCGGAAAAAATTAGATGTTATTGTTGTTGGAACCGGATTAGCAGGTGCTTCATTAGCGGCTTCAATGGGCGAATTGGGTTATAATGTGAAAGCCTTTTGTTTTCAAGATTCACCACGTAGAGCACACTCTGTAGCTGCTCAAGGTGGGGTTAATGCGGCTAAAAATTATAAGAATGACGGCGATAGTGTTTACCGTATGTTTGTCGATACCCTCAAAGGAGGTGATTTTAGAGCACGAGAAGCGAATGTATACCGCCTCGCGGAATGCTCTGTAAATCTGATCGATCAGGCTGTAGCACAAGGGGTTCCTTTTGGACGTGAGTATGCTGGTTATTTAAATAACCGTTCCTTTGGTGGCGTTCAAGTAAGTAGGACATTCTATGCGCGAGGACAAACAGGACAACAATTGTTGTTGGGAACTTACCAAGCTTTGATGCGTCAAGTAGATAAAGGATCTGTTCAATTGTATTCTTCACATGAGATGTTGGATTTGGTGGTGATCGATGGCAAAGCACGAGGGATTATTGCACGTAATCTCGAAACAGGAGAATTAGAACGCCATGCAGCGCATACTGTTGTATTAGCGACAGGAGGATTTGGGAAAATATATTATCTGTCTACACTCGCGATGGGTTGTAATGGATCCGCGATATGGAGAGCACACAAAAAAGGAGCTTATTTTGCTTCGCCTAGTTGGACGCAAATACATCCTACATCGTTGCCGCAGTCAGGCGATTATCAGTCTAAATTGACGCTGATGTCGGAATCGCTGCGCAATGATGGCCGTATATGGGTTCCCAAAAATCTAGAAGAGACAAGATTGGCAAATGATATTCCGGAAGAGGAGCGTGATTACTACTTAGAAAGACGCTATCCGGCATTTGGAAACTTAGCGCCGCGTGATATCTCTTCACGTGCCGCCAAAGAGCGTATCGATGCAGGACATGGCATAGGAGCTTTAAAAAATGCTGTTTATCTAGATTTCTCTAAAGCTATACGTGAGCAGGGACAAGCAAAAATAGCCGAGAAATACGGCAACTTGTTTAATATGTATGAAAAGATAACGGGTATCAATGCCTATAAAGAGCCTATGATGATCTCTCCAGCAGCGCATTTTTCGATGGGTGGACTGTGGGTAGATTATGAACTGATGACGACTATTCCAGGGTTGTTTGCCTTGGGAGAGGCCAATTTTGCGGATCACGGGGCTAATCGTCTAGGCGCCAACTCACTCTTGCAAGCTTCTGTAGATGGTTATTTTATTGCCCCCTATACCATTGCCAATTACCTGTCAGATCAGATCAAAGTAGGTAAAATATCAACACAAGATGTCGCATTTGAAGTTGCTGAAAAAGAAGCTCACGAAAAGCTTCATCATCTGTTGACTATTAAAGGTAAGTATACGGTAGATTATTTTCATAAAAAACTAGGAAAGCTATTATATGACTACTGCGGATTAGCACGAAATAAAGAAGGGTTAGAATTTGCAATTAAGGAGATCAAGAAGCTGAAAGAGGAATTTTATACCGATGTAAATGTAACAGGTACAGCAGGAGCTATGAATGCCGAATTAGAAAAAGCAGGACGTGTTGCAGATTATTTTGAAATCGGCATTTTGATGTGTTACGATGCATTGACACGAGATGAATCATGTGGTGCTCATTTTAGAGAAGAGTATCAAACCGAGGAAGGAGAGGCACAACGCAACGATGAGCAGTTTCAATTTATATCGGCATGGGAATGGCCTGGTATGGTGGATTCCGAGCCTATCCTCAATAAAGAAGATTTAACATTTGAATTTGTTCAACCAACTATCCGTAGTTATAAATAATAGTAGTCTATGAAGTTATATTTAAAGATTTGGAGACAAAAGGACCGCGTTTCTGAAGGGAAATTGGTTGAATATACGCTTGACAATGTAAATACACATATGTCATTCCTCGAAATGCTGGATACCTTAAATAATCAGTTAATCACCAATAACGAAGAACCTGTAGAATTTGATCACGACTGTCGTGAAGGTATTTGCGGGCAATGTGGTGTCGTGATAAACGGTATTGCACACGGTCCCTTAAAAAATACAACCACTTGTCAGCTGCACATGCGGGAGTTTAAGGATAATGAAACTATTCTTATAGAGCCCTTTCGTGCAGCAGGTTTTCCGGTAAAGAAAGACTTGAAAGTAGATCGAGGAGCATTTGATCGCATTATTTCTTCTGGGGGCTACGTCTCTGTAAATACAGGTCAGGCGCCTGAGGCAAATACAATTCCTGTAGGCCATGAAACAGCGGAGGCAGCATTTGATTCGGCCGCATGTATTGGCTGCGGTGCCTGTGTCGCTACGTGCAAAAATGGTAGTGCTGCATTATTTACATCAGCGAAGATCACGCAATTGGCATTATTGCCACAAGCGAAAGAAGAGCGTGATCAGCGTGCGCTTAAAATGATAGCACAGATGGACAAAGAACAATTTGGTCATTGTTCCAATACAGAAGCTTGTGAAGTTGAATGTCCACAAGGAATATCGGTTTTAAATATCGCAAGGATGAACTATGAGTACAACCGTGCTAGTTTTTTAAAATTTAAAAAGTGATGAGCTATGTATCATAAAGGAATTATAGCTATAGTTACTATTGCGCTATCTGTCAACTGCTTGTGTGCACAAAATGCTTTTTCGGACAATCCTGCTGACACAGTACATCATCATATTGAAGAACCCGAAGAAACGTATCCTAAATTCAAAGTAGGTGGTTTATTTCAGGCACGTTATCTATACAGCAAAAAAAATAATGTCGATGTAGAAGGCCTTCAGCACAGCGATGGGGAGTTTGTGACCAATACATATGAGATAAAACGTATGCGTGTATCTATGAATGCTAGTTTAACCAAAAACTTATCCGTTGTTACCCTTGTCAATTTAGCAGATTTTCGTCAAGACCCCAAAACACGTGTACTAGAGAATGCTTATGCGCAGTACAATGTGAATAGGTACCTCAAATATCAAGTAGGACAATTTAGACCAGCATTCGGTATAGAGGATTCTCACCCCGTAGATGTTGTCAAATCGATAGATTTTTCCAATGGATACTATCTATTGGGGAGTAATGGCTGGCAGAGTTTTCAAGTCGGTGCCGGGATATCAGGATCTGTAGATCTCGGTAAAGTACCCCTTAATTATTCGGCCTCTATGACCAATGGTAATGGGAAGAATAAAATAGCGGATAATAATGGGAAGCATTATTCTTCTCGATTTTGGTTTGAATTTGATCCCAAGCGTAAGCTTACATTGGGGTTTAGTACGGGCTTTGGTACGGAGCATCAACAAAATGTGCATGCTGTCGGCTTAGAGGGTACATACCGGCTTATCTTTACAGACAAGCTGAGTATTCAATTTCAAGCGGAGGCAGTACAAGCGATCAATCACAGCTTGTACTTTAGCCTTGCTGAAGATATGCGACAAGGGCCATTAAAAGATTATGTATTAAGAGATGTGTATATCTTACCCAATCTGCGGTATGTAATAGGTAAGAAGCATCTGCAAGCGGTAGATTTCTCTTGTCGATACGAATATCTCGATGCTAATTATAAAATAGATTCAAATCCACGCCAAACTTTAGTTCCTATGGCAAGTGTTGAATTTCTAAAAGATTATGGTGCACGTCTTCAGTTTGGAATACAGATCGATAATTATAAAAAGAATATTCCAAATACTAAGACATACGACGCTAATTTATACTTCCTACAGTTTCAATGTAGACTTCAATAGCTATAAATATATAAATTATGAAAGAAGTTAATTTAAAAAATCTCGCCATAACATTCGTCGCAGGATTATGTTTGTGGTTTTGCCCTATACCCGACGGCGTAACCCCTGAAGCGTGGCATTTATTTGCGATTTTTGTCGCTACCATCTTAGGGATTATACTTAAGGCAGCACCTATGGGTACGATGTGTATGCTGGCAATAGGTCTGACAGCAGGATTTCAATTATTGGCTCCTGGTGAAGCCGGTAAGTCTATAGCTTTAAGTTTGAAGGGTTTTGGGGATAAGGTGATATGGTTGATTGGTATCTCCTTTTTTATTGCTCGTGGATTTATAAAAACAGGATTAGGAAATCGTATTGCCTATCTCTTTATCAAGATTTTTGGAAAGAGTACTTTAGGCTTAGCCTATGGTTTGGGCTTAGCGGATTTAGTGTTAGCACCAGCTATACCGAGCAATACAGCGCGTGGTGGTGGTATTATATATCCTATTATGAAGTCTATGGCCTTGAACTTTGGTTCAGACCCACAGCAACCCGAGACCAACCGAAAAATAGGTTCTTTTTTGACACTCAATTGTTATTATATAAATCTTATCGCTTCGTCTATGTTTTTGACAGGTACGGCAAGTAATCCGATGTGTCAAAAGTTTGTTGCTGATATGGGATATAGTATTACGTGGATGTCTTGGGCCAGTGCAGCATTTGTGCCCGGGATTATATCTTTCTTTTTAATACCATTTGTATTATACAAAATATACCCGCCAGAGTTAAAAAAGACCGCTGATGCCCCTAAGATAGCAAGTGAAAAATTAAAAGAGATGGGTGGTCTCAAAGTCTCTGAAATACTAATGCTTATCACTTTTGTAATCTTATTGGTATTGTGGATTACAGGAGATTTATTTAGTATGGATGCTACGACAACAGCATTTATAGGTCTATCTATTCTGTTGTTGACCTCTGTATTGACTTGGGAAGATGTAAAATCTGAAAAAGGGGCATGGGATACTATTGTATGGTTTGCCGTATTGGTGATGATGGCTAGCTCCTTGAATGAACTTGGATTTATCAAATGGTTTAGTGAGCTTGTAAAAGCAGAGATGGGCGATATGCATTGGCATTATGCATTCCCAGTTCTTGTTGGCGTTTATTTTTTTAGCCATTATCTATTTGCGAGTGCTACAGCACACGTAGCAGCGATGTATGCTGCATTATTGGCCGTAGGTATTTCGTTGGGTGTACCACCTTTACTCTTGGCATTGATGCTTGGCTTTACAGGTTCTTTGTACGGTACATTGACACATTATGGTCACGGTCCTGCTCCTGTTTTTTATGGTAGTGGCTATGTAGAATTAAAAACATGGTGGACCTATGGTCTTATTATTGGTTTGTTATTGTTGGCAATATATTTGGTGATCGGTACCTCTTGGATGGGGCTGATTGGATCATATAGTTAGTTACAATACTAAAGTTGGATTATTATAAAGCAGAATCTCTTCGGAGGTTCTGCTTTTTTAGTTAGGTAATTATCATTTTAGGGTAATACAGTGATTTTTTATGTAATAAATTTTGTTACATTAAGGAGGTTTACTAACTTTGTTTTGTAAGAATAGAGAGATGAATAATTTAAGATTTGCTACGGCTGTGCATATATTGGTTTTGTTGGATAAATTTAGAGGAGAGTTTATCACTTCAGAATTTATAGCAGGTAGTATCAATGTAAACCCCGTCGTGGTGCGTCGTGAGCTTAAAGTATTGCGTGAAGCTGGGTTGGTTTTATCAAAAAAAGGAAAAGAAGGTGGTTTGTCCTTGTTAAAGGATCCGACCTGTATACATATGGGCGAGTTGTATAAATTGGTGAATCAAGAGAATACATTAGGGCGTATGAATCATCCCAATCCAGCATGTCCTATAGGCAAACAAATGAATAGCAAATTGCAATCTTTGTTTTATCAGGCAGATAATGCATTGATCCTTACTTTAAATAAGCAATCATTAGCTGATTTTGCAGCTCAAATAGTTTAACAAAAAATTTAAACAATAATGTAATAATATTTGTTACATTTTAAAACTTAACAATATGAAAGTAGCAGTAATAGGAGCCACAGGGTTTGTAGGCGCACAGATTTTAAAAGAATTGACCGATCGTCAGCATGAGGTTAAAGCATTTGCACGTGATATCACTAAAGTACCAGCTTTAGCTACAGTAGAGGCTATTGCAATGGACGTAAATGATACAGATACATTGGCCTCAAATCTACAAGATATTGATGTAGTGGTTAGTGCTTATAATGCAGGATGGATAAATCCTAATATCTATACAGACTTTATAAAAGGTGCTAAAGCGATCGAAGCAGCGGTGGAGAAAGCAGGCGTAAAACGCCTTATTGTAATAGGTGGAGCCGGCAGTTTGCAGGCGACTGCAGATATACAAATTGTAGATACGCCAGAATTTCCGGCAGCTATCAAGCCGGGCGCATTAGCGGCGCGTGATTACTTGAATATATTAAAGGAAAATACGGTGTTAGATTGGACATTTTTCTCGCCAGCACCAGAGATGCACCAAGGTACTTCGGGCGTGAGAAAAGGTGTTTATAGATTAGGTACTGATTTTCCTGTAGTTGATGATGATGGGCGTAGTATCCTTTCGGTTGAAGATGTTGCGGTAGTGATAGCTGATGAGGTAGAGCAGGCAAAACATATCAAGCAGCGTTTTACAGCAGCTTATTAGTATAAAACAACTCCCTTAAGTTTCTTGCTTAAGGGAGTTGTTTTATTATACCAAGTATTCAAATAATGTTTGGTCTTTGTTGAGTTCTATAAATTCAAATTTATATTCTTTCAGGCGTTCGATCAATGGCGCATAATCTTTCGGACTATTCAATTCTACTCCAATCAATGCAGGACCACGCTCGCGTTCTGTTTTCTTGATATATTCAAATCTAGTGATGTCATCTTTAGGACCTAATACCTCAGTTACCAATAGACGTAATGCACCAGGTCTTTGTGGGAAGCGTACTATAAAATAATGCTTGAAGCCTTCATACAATAAAGACATCTCTTTGATTTCACTCATACGATCGATGTCATTATTGCCACCTGACACGATACATACCACTTTTTTGCCTTTTATTTCATCTTTGTGGAATTCCAATGCCGCAATAGATAATGCTCCAGCTGGTTCAGCGACAATAGCATCTTTATTGTACAATTCTAGTATCGTCGTACAGATCTTTCCTTCGGGTATTGATTTTACAGACGTTAATAATTGGGAACTAATCTCATAGGTCAAAGCCCCAATTTTCTTTACTGCCGCACCATCTACAAATTTGTTTATCGTTTCTAATTCTATAGGCCCGCCATTTGCGATAGCTGCTTGCATAGAAGGAGCACCTTCGGGCTCGACACCATATATTTTTGTATTTGGCGCATGTTTACTGAAATGATAGCTTAAGCCTGATGACAAGCCACCGCCACCGATAGGTACGATTACAGCATCTACATGTGGTAAGTCTTCGAGGATCTCTACGGCTACCGTTCCTTGCCCTTCGATGATCTGTAGGTCGTCAAAAGGAGGGATGAATGTCATGTTGTGCTCTTCGGTATATGTTAAAGCTGCTTTTTGACAATCATCAAAAGTATCGCCAATGAGAATAATCTCGATATTGCCATTGCCCCACATCTCTGTTTGTGTTATCTTTTGACGTGGTGTTGGGCCAGGCATAAATATTACGCCTTTGATATCTAGTTTTTTACATGATAATGCTACACCTTGCGCATGGTTACCAGCACTTGCACATACGACACCACGCGCACGTTGATCGTCTGTCAAGCTTGATATTTTGTTGAAGGCACCACGTAATTTGTACGAACGTACCACTTGCAAGTCTTCACGCTTCAAGTATACCTCAGCACCATATTTTTCGGAAAGGTGTATATTGTATTGAAGAGGAGTGCGTGTTACTATATTTTTAATTCTTTCTTTGGCTTGAAAAGAATCAAGTGTTAAGGATGTAAGATCTAAGCTCATGAATTAATTCCTTTCCAGTTTGTTTAGGTGATTATTGATTGTATTTATTCCAATCAATGTGGTTAATCCTCCGATCTATAGGGGTATAATGATATTTGTCTAAAGGTCGGAGGATCGAATATATTATTTTACTAATGTCAATAAATCTTCATCAGTAATATCTTTTTTTGCATCCGCTATTGTTAAGAAACGAGTATAGGCATCCGCTAAAGCTTCTTTTTCTAGAGTGTATCCCAAACGTTCTAAGTGATGCTTTAAGGCATGACGACCCGAACGTGCTGTCAAGATAATATCAGCTTCATCCAAACCGACATCTTCTGGACGGATGATCTCGTATGTTTCACGGTGTTTCAAGAAACCATCTTGATGGATACCCGAGCTATGTGCGAAAGCATTGCGACCTACAATAGCTTTATTAGGTTGTACAGGCATATTCATCATGTCTGCAATTTTGCGTGACATATACGTGAACATTTTACTATCAATATTCGATTTTAGGCCACCAAAAGCTTGGTTGTGTACTTTCAATATCATAGCTACCTCTTCTAATGAAGTGTTACCTGCACGTTCACCAATACCGTTGATTGTACATTCGATTTGACGTGCACCATTTTGTACTGCAGCAATAGAGTTTGCTGTCGCTAAACCTAAATCATTGTGACAGTGGGCCGAAATAATTGCTTGATCGATATTTTTAACATGCTCTTTCAAGTATTTTATTTTAGAACCGTATTGATCTGGTAAACAGTAACCGTTAGTATCGGGAATATTCACAACAGTAGCACCTGCAGCAATTACAGCTTCGACCATTTGTGCCAAATATGCTAAATCAGCACGTCCTGCATCTTCAGCATAGAACTCTACATCCTCTACATAAGATTTTGCATGTTTAACAGCAGCAACAGCTCTTTCTAGAATTTCTTCGCGAGTACTACTGAATTTGTATTGAATATGTAAGTCAGAGGCACCTATACCTGTATGTATACGTGGTCTTTTTGCATATTTTAGGGCTTCTGCAGCGACGTCGATATCATTTTTATTAGCACGTGTCAAGGCACAGATAATAACATCATTCACGGCTTTAGATAATTCGACTACAGATTGAAAATCGCCAGGGCTAGAAACAGGGAAACCTGCTTCAATAACATCTACCCCTAAACGTTCTAAATCTTTAGCAATTTCGATTTTCTCAGGTGTCGTTAATTGACATCCTGGTACTTGCTCACCATCGCGTAGTGTAGTGTCGAAAATATATAAGTGATTAGGATCGTGTAACATAGTTTAATTATTTTATGTTTATACCTTGATTTTTTCTTATTTAATAAACTCTAATACTTTAGCACCCATTTCGTTGGTTCCTAAAATCATGTCTGTAGCAGTTTCGGCATTTGCAATATCGCCCGTTCTCCAGCCTGCTTTCAACGTATCAGCGACAGCGGTAGTTAATGCTTTAGCTTCTTCTTGTAGGCCAAAAGCGATATCTAATAATAAAGCAGCAGATAAGATTGAAGCCAAAGGATTGGCTTTATTTTGCCCTGCTATATCGTGTGCCGAACCGTGGATAGGCTCAAAAAATCCTGTACTATCACCGATAGAAGCAGATGCTAACATCCCCATCGATCCTGCTATTTGTGAAGCTTCATCTGTTAAGATATCACCAAATAAATTCGCCGTCAATACGACATCAAATTTCTTTGGATTTTTCACCAATTGCATGGCTGCATTATCGATAAACATGTGCTCTGTTTCTACATCGCTATATTCTTTAGCCAATTCTTGAACTACTTCTCTCCACAAGCGAGATGTCTCCAATACATTTGCTTTATCTACAGAGCATAATTTCTTGCCACGCGTACGTGCTGCTTCATATGCTTTGCGTGCGATACGCTCTACTTCGTAGCGGTGGTAGTTCATCAAATCCGAAGCGAATGTGTTGTCTTCATTGCGTTTTTTCTCGCCAAAATAAACATCACCAGTCAATTCACGGAAGAACAAGATATCTGTTCCACGTAATACTTCAGGTTTTAAGCTTGACGCATCTAATAATTCGTCAAATAATAAAATAGGACGCAAGTTAGCGTATAGGCCTAATTCCTTACGTATTTTCAATAAACCTTGCTCAGGACGTACTTTTGCTGAAGGATCATTGTCATATTTGGCATGACCAATAGCACCAAATAGGATAGCGTCTGCAGCTTTAGCTTTTTCTAATGTCTCATCAGGCAATGGATTGCCCGTAGCCTCTATAGCTGTATGTCCCATAATCGCTTCATCAAAAATAAACTCATGGTTATATTTTTGAGCAATAGTTTGTAATGCTTGCTTTCCCCAAGTGGTAACTTCTTGTCCAATTCCATCACCTGGAATGATTAGAATATTTTTTTTCATCTGTTATTCTACGCTTTCTAATATATTTTCTATGGCCTTTACAGTGCCCTTCTCTAATACAATTCTATGTTCGATGCAATTCGGAATCTGACTTTCGTAATGCCCTACATAGATAAGGGTCTTACCAAATGCAGCTAATTCGTCTACTACATCATTGAAATATTGTGCTTGTTCACTATCCAAGCCTTGGCAAGGTTCGTCGAGTACCAACAAAGGAGGGTTCTTGATGATCGTTCTTGCCAATAATGCTAAGCGTTGTTTTCCTAGCGGTAAGGTATGAAGCAGTTGATCTTTGTGTGCTGTAAGGTCAAAAAAATCTAACAATGCTTCAATTTGTTGTTTCTCCGTGAATTTTACATCGACAAACCAGCCGATACTATCGTAAAATCCGGAAGCAAGGGTATGCCATACTGTTGCGTTCTGGTCAAAATACCAATGCATTTCGGGTGATATAATCCCAATTTTTTTCTTAATGTCCCAGATACTTTCTCCCGAACCTCTTTTATGGCCAAATAAGGATAAGTCGTGGCCATATGCTTGTGGATGGTCCCCATTGATTAAGCTCAAGAGCGTAGATTTTCCAGAGCCATTAGCGCCCTGCAATAGCCACTTTTCGCCGACATTGATCTTCCATGAAACATCTTTCAATACTTCTTTGTCGCCGTAGCGTACAAATATGTTGTTTAATTCGGCAACGGTTGTATAATCTGTTTGTGGAACTTCTTTCAAAAATGAAGGTAGTTCTTTTTTTTGACGTTTTTTATCTTGAAGTAATTCCGCGGATGAATTCACATTCTCCACGACGTTTTCCACAATATGTGCATAACTGTTGATGGATTGTGGTAAAAGTGTGTCGTTGCTAATCAAAATTAGCTGTACACCTTCATTTACTAAGTCATCCAACCAATTATTGAGTACTGTTCGTGACTTTTTATCTAAGCCTGTGTAGGGCTCGTCGATGATTAACAGCTGTGGCTTGGCCCATAAACCGCGAATCAACTGCAGTTTTTTGTGCTCACCACTAGAAAGTTCAATCAATTGTGCGTTTTGAAAATCTTCAAAGCCAAATTCTTTAATTCGTTCTTCGATGACCGAGAAGTTTAGTTTCTCTTTGGCGCCAAAGTGTTCTAATTCTGCTTTCACCGTCAGGGTATCATGCCCTTGGTGGTGATTGTACCGCTGTTGGTAATAGAAGTTGCGGTCGCCTTCTAAATTGGTAAACTGAAACCAGTTCGAAATATATACAACTTTAGCGGGAATGCTTTTTGTGCTGTCAAAATTTATTTTAATAGCTCCATTTGAAGGTATTAATCCAGCAATAGCTTTTGCTAAAGTAGTTTTGCCAGAACCAGACCTGCCGCCGATAAGATAATTTTGCCCCGGATGGATAGTCCAACAAAGGTTGTGCAACACCACATTATTTGGGTATTGAACTGTTAATTTATCGATATGGACGACTGGTTCTGTCATTGTTCTTTTTCTATATCATTCCGACGATAGGAGGAATGACATTATTTTCTATTTATCTGTAAAATGAATATGGTCTTGTTTGCTCGAATTTTTCAATTTCTGCTTTATGGCTTAAGATAAAATCGATATCGTCATAGCCATTGATCATACATGATTTTTTGTATGGATTAATTTCAAATTCGAAAGTGTCACCTGTAGCAACAATAGTTACTATTTGTGCTTCTAAATCGACAGCGATCTCTGTATTTGGATCTTCAAAAACTACCGCAAATATTTTCTCTAAGAATTCATCAGGTACAGTTATTGGCAATACACCATTGTTAAGGGCATTACCTTTAAAAATATCAGCAAAGAAAGAACTTATCACTACAGTAAAGCCATAGTCTTCAAGCGCCCAAGCAGCGTGCTCGCGCGATGATCCACAGCCGAAGTTTTTACCGGCAACTAATATTTGTCCTTTATATTTAGGGTCATTCATGACGAAGTCAGCTTTGGGCTGATTGTCGCTATCAAATCTCCAATCGCGGAATAAATTGTTACCAAAGCCATCACGCGTCGTTGATTTTAAGAAACGCGCAGGGATGATTTGATCGGTATCGATATTTTCAATGGGTAGTGGAACTACACTTGAACTTAATTTTTCAAATTTTTTCATTGAATATAATTTCTATTTTATTTGAATCTAAACTTATGAATTTAATATAGCCCTTACTTCTCTAAGCTTTAGTGTCATACTGATAGCCTCACTTTCGGCCCATTCATTATAGTCTTTTATGGCATCTAATCGTGCTGCATCACTGATGTATCCTTCGTCTACCATCTGCTTTGAATTGGCTACTTTGGACCATATTTTGATATTTTCCAGATGACCAGGAAAATGACGCTCATAATGTTCGTCAGCGTTGAATACTTCCACTTGGTCAAAACCGTGCTCTTCAAGGATGTCAATCATATCAAAAGCGATTCGATTGTTCATGCCTGCATCTTTGCGCCACATCAAAAACATATTATAGAAATGTAGCATGCTCACCGGAGGCTTAGGATTCCAGTTGATCATCTCATGGTTATAATCCAATATAGATAACTGGCCCTGAGGTTTCAGCAATGATTTTACTTTGTCAATAGCTTTATCAATAGTTGATATCCATTGGAAAGTACGTGCTGAAATGATGAGATCAAATTTCTCTTTGCTTACGAAATCCAACAAATCAGCATGTACTAATTCTAGATTTTGAATACCTGCAAATAGACTTTTTCCTTCGCTAATGAATGAAGCTGTGTTATCAATGCCTACAACATAACCTGTAGAACCAACAATATGTGCAATATCTTTGGTAATAGCGCCAGTGCCACAGCCGATATCCAACACCCGTAAACCAGGTTTAAGGGCAGATATCAACGTACGATAATCTTTCTCCAATGTACGTTGGCTAAAGATATTAGAGGCATTTTGTGCTACACGATCTATTACTTTATTTTCCGTTGCTGTTACTGTTTGGCAAATTTGACACATTTTGATTATGTAAAAAGTAAAAAGTGAAAAACAAATTATAAAGCATATTTATTCAAAAGTGCTTCTTTTTGTTTTTCGTATTCTTCTTTAGTAATAAGCTTATCATCAAAGAGTTTTTTTAGTTCTTCTAGTTTTTCCTTTAATGTTGAATTGTTTGAAATAGTTGTATCAGATGCTTTAGTACTTCCTCCAGCTATTGGCTGCAAGTCATACATCCGCTCTTTGTCATATTTCATTGTCCATAAGAATGGAAATAATACAAATACTCCACCAATAATAGCTCCTACATCAGCTTTTTCATTTCTCGAAAAAGTAGTGACAAGAGGAGAATAGCCTTCCTTTTCTAATCTAATGTTTGTTGTACTTCCAACAATTTTGGTGTCTGAGTATGCAAAAGGTGTCACACCCACATATGCATCTTGAATAAAAACTTTTGCTCCCTCAGGGTTTGATTTAATTAAAGTTTGACTTGCACAGCTTGTAAACAAGGTCGCGGCCGCTAGTATTATTGGTAGTTTTCTCATATTATTTCGTTACTTATTATATAAATTCTCTAACGTCAACAACTTTACCTGTTATTGCTGCAGCTGCTGCTGTCAATGGACTTACCAACATCGTGCGTGCATTGGGTCCCTGACGGCCTTCAAAGTTTCTATTTGATGTAGATACACAATATTTGCCCGCAGGGATTTTATCTTCGTTCATGCCTAGGCATGCCGAACATCCTGGTTCGCGCAATTGGAATCCTGCTGTTTCGAATATTTTGTCGATGCCTTCTTTTATAGCTTGTGCTTCTACTTGTTTAGAGCCTGGCACTATCCATACTTCTACACCTTCTGCTTTTTGTTTACCAGCAACGAATGCTGCTACTTCACGTAAATCTTCGATACGCGAGTTTGTACATGAACCGATGAATACATAGTCCACAGGTTTATTTAAGATCGACTCCCCATCAGCAAAACCCATATAGTCTAATGCTTTTTGGTACGATGGTTTTTCACTTTCTGGTTGATCTGCTGTTGCAGGAATAGTCTGTGATACACCGATACCCATTCCTGGGTTAGTACCATAGGTAATCATGGGCTGTATATCTGCTGCGTCGTATGTCAATACAGCATCAAACTCAGCGTCATCATCCGAATATAAAGTCTTCCAGTAAGCTAATGCTTCATCCCATTTGTCCCCTTTAGGAGCAAATTCGCGACCTTTGATATACTCAAATGTAGTCTCATCAGGCGCAATCAATCCACCACGTGCACCCATCTCGATACTCATATTACATACGGTCATACGTCCTTCCATCGATAAGGAGCGGATAGCAGATCCTGCAAATTCTACGAAGTAGCCGGTACCACCTGCAGCCGTGATTTTAGAGATAACGTAAAGGATAATATCTTTGGCACCTACACCTTTTTGTAACTCGCCATTAACCTCGATTTTCATCATTTTTGGCTTTGACTGCAAGATACATTGGGCTGCAAATACCTGCTCTACTTGTGATGTGCCAATACCAAAAGCGATGGCACCGAATGCACCATGTGTTGAGGTATGGCTATCACCACAAACCATAGTTTTACCCGGTAAAGTGATCCCCAATTCGGGACCTATAACATGTACGATACCTTGGTACTGATGTCCTAAACCATATAACTCGATGCCGAATTCTTTGGTGTTTTTGGACAACATATCTACTTGGTAGCGTGATAATTCTTCTTTAATAGGAAGGTGTTGATCTAGTGTAGGAACATTATGATCTGCTGTTGCCACCGTTTGGTTGGGGCGAAATACAGGAAGACCTCTTTTGCGTAAACCATCAAATGCTTGTGGAGAAGTCACTTCATGGATTAAGTGTGTATCGATATATAAAATATCCGGAAATCCTTCTGCACGCTTGACGACATGTGCATCCCAAATTTTTTCTACTAATGTTTTTCCCATTTCTCTCTTTAAATCTTAAAAGTAATTTCGAAAGGGATAAAGCCCTACTTAGGTGCTTTATCCCTTTTTGTAATTCTCAAAATTACGAATATTAAACTGTTTTTATCGTCTTCATCGCAGTCATTGCTTTACGCAATTTGCGGCCTACGATTTCTACTTCGTGATTACGTAAGATTTCGTTGATTTGTACTAATTTCACGTTATCTACAGCATCATCTTTACCTTCGTTGAATTTTTTACCTACTACATCAGTGTCGATTTTTTTCATGAAGTCTGTCAATAAAGGCTTACATGCTTGATCGAATAAGTAACATCCGTATTCTGCAGTATCCGAAATAACACGGTTCATTTCGAACAATTTCTTACGTGCGATAGTGTTTGCGATAAGTGGTGTTTCGTGTAATGACTCGTAGTACGCTGACTCTGGTTTGATACCTGCTTCTACCATTGTCTCGAATGCTAATTCAACACCAGCTCTTACGAAAGCAACCATCAATACGTAGTTGTCAAAATATTCTTGCTCGGAGATTTTAACATCGCCAGCAGGTGTTTTTTCGAATGCTGTTTCGCCAGTTTCTGCTCTCCATTTTAATAAGTTGGCATCACCGTTAGCCCAATCTTCCATCATTGTTTTTGAAAACTCACCCGACATGATATCGTCTTGGTGTTTTTGGAATAATGGACGCATAATATCTTTCAATTCTTCCGATAATTCGAAAGCTTTAACTTTTGCAGGGTTGCTCAAACGGTCCAACATACCAGATACACCACCATGCTTCAATGCTTCAGTGATTACTTCAACACCGTATTGTACTAATTTTGAAGCGTATCCAGCGTCGATACCTTTTTCAACCATTTTGTCGAAAGAAAGGATAGAACCTGTTTGTAACAAACCACAAAGGATTGTTTGCTCACCCATTAAGTCAGATTTTACCTCTGCTACGAAAGATGATTTCAATACACCCGCGTGGTGACCACCAGTACCTACACAGTATGCTTTTGCTTCAGCCCATCCTTTACCTTGAGGATCATTCTCTGGGTGAACAGCGATTAATGTAGGAACACCAAAGCCACGTAAGTATTCTGCACGTACCTCAGATCCTGGGCACTTAGGTGCAACCATGATTACGGTGATATCTTTACGGATTTGCATTCCTTCTTCTACGATGTTGAAACCGTGTGAATATGATAATGTAGCGCCTTGTTTCATCAATGGCATTACCGCATTAACTACTGAAGTATGTTGTTTATCTGGTGTCAAATTGATAACTAAATCAGCAGTAGGGATCAATTCATCATAAGTACCTACAGTGAAGTTGTTGTCCGTAGCATTTTTCCAAGAATCTCTTTTTTGTTCAATAGCTTCTTTACGTAAAGCATAAGATACATCTAAACCGCTATCTCTTAAGTTCAAACCTTGGTTCAAACCTTGAGCACCAGCACCTACGATTACGATTTTTTTACCTTTTAAAGCATTTACACCATCAGCAAATTCTGCTGAGTCCATAAATTCTGCTACACCTAATTGGTTTAATTGCTCTCTAAGAGGTAATGTGTTGAAATAATTTGCCATTGTTTTAATATTTATTCTTTTCTTTTAGTTTTTATTTGTTGATTATTCTTTTTTGTGCCGTTACGTATCCTAAATGCGTATTGTCATGCCCTGCAGTGGTAATGATAATCTCCTCAATACTATTCAAAAGGGCACCAAAAGTACTCGTTTCAAAAGGATTGATGACATCTAATTTGCCCGCTTTGTAATCCGCTTGGATACTTTCGATCGATGAAATCGCTAATTGTTTAAGCTCTTCCACTTCCTCTTGGCTTACGAAATAAGTCGGCTTGGTGCCTTTAGCATATGCCGAAGCATATTTTACTGCTGTAGCGTCAGCCCAAATACCAGATCTTACATAGCAAAGGATAGGAGTAGTCACCACGATATGGCCAAAATTCCAAATGATATTGTTATTGAAGCCTTCCGGAATTTCATTCAATTGCGCTAATGAAAGACTCTCAATCTCTTTGATGAAAGCTTTGCGCGCATCGATAATAAATTTAAATACCTGTTCCATAATTACATCGTAAATACTTTGTCCTGTTGATCTAAGAATTCATTTTCAACGATTTCTAATGAAGGCTCTCTTTGTTCAAATTTCTTCAATTTGGAGTGGAAACCAGCACTAGCTTTTATGATAGCGATACGTGCACCACGCACAAATTCGATAAGGCCGTATTGTGTCAATTCTTCTGTCAAGCGATCGATTTCTTCGCGGTGACCAGCTGTTTCGAATACAATATAATCATTACGGATTACGACTGCATTAGCACCGTATTGACGTAGTAAGCGTTCTACTTGGACTTTCTCCGCGATTACTTCTGCAGGAACTTTGTACAAAGCTTGCTCTTGCCAGATCAATTCATCATTTGTATTATAATATGCTTTCAATACATCGATTTGTTTTTCGATCTGAAGACATATTTTACGTAAAACTTCTTCTGTTTCTGTAACAACAATAGTAAAACGGTGGATACCTTCTACCTCAGAGGGCGAAGTGTTTAAGCTTTCGATATTGATTTTACGTCTTGAAAAAATATTAGAGATACGTCCTATCATACCGATAGAATTCTCTGTATATAGTGTAATGGTAAATTCTTGCTTTTCCATTTTATTTTAATCGTATTTCTGATACCGAAGTACCCTGTGCAACCATAGGGAATACATTATTCTCTTTTCCTACCATTACTTCCAATAAGTAAGCGCCATCGTGATCAAGCATAGTTTTTACCGCTAATTCTAAATCACTACGCTCCGATATTTTATTTCCATCGATGTAGTAAGATTTTGCTAATGCAACAAAGTCAGGACTGGTGATATTTACAAATGAATAACGTCTTTCATTGAACAGCTCTTGCCATTGACGTACCATGCCTAAGAATTGGTTGTTTAGGATCAATATTTTAACCTTAGCGCCAAATTGCATAATAGTTCCTAACTCTTGTAATGTCATCTGGAAACCACCGTCACCGATTATTGCGATTACGTCGCGCTCAGGCGCTCCGTACCAAGCACCGATAGCTGCAGGTAAACCAAAACCCATGGTCCCCAATCCTCCAGAGGTAACATTAGATTTGGATGTGTTGAATTTAGCATAGCGACAAGCTACCATTTGATGCTGACCTACGTCAGTAACGATAACTGCATTGCCACCTGTCAATTCATTCAATACACGTACTACTTCACCCATGGTCATCATATCACCTGAAGGGTTTAGTTCTTTGTGTATTACTTCTTTTACTTCTTCTTTTTCTAAATCACGGAATTGTTGTAGCCATGCAGAGTGGTCATTAGCTTCAATAGCTTGCGTCAACAAGGGTAATGTTTCTTTACAATCACCCCAAACAGGTACTGTAGATTTAACATTTTTGTCTATTTCTGCAGGATCAATGTCCAAATGGATCACTTTTGCCTGTTTGGCATATTTATCTAGTCTACCCGTAACGCGGTCATCAAAACGCATACCTATAGCGATAAGAACATCACAATCATTGGTCATGACATTGGGCGCATAATTACCATGCATCCCCAACATACCTACATGTAAATGGTGATCTGTCTCCAAGGCAGATAAGCCCATTACAGTAGTAGCTGAAGGGAAGCCTCCTTTTTCAATGAATTGCTTAAACTCTTGTTCTGCTTTACCTAAGATAATACCTTGACCAAATATAACGAATGGTTTTTTCGCGGCATTAATAAGTTTTGCAGCTTCTTCAATATATTCTTTACGAACGATCGGACTAGGACGGTAGCTACGTACATGATTACATGGTTCATAACCTAAATACTCAAATAATTGTATTTGGGCATTTTTAGTAATATCGATTAATACTGGCCCTGGTCGTCCAGTACGTGCAATATAAAAAGCCTTCGCTAATACTGCAGGTATTTCTGTAGCATCTGTTACTTGGTAATTCCATTTTGTAATTGGACTCGTGATGTTGATCACGTCTGTCTCTTGGAAAGCATCTGTTCCTAGTAAAGAAGCAAACACTTGACCCGTGATACAGACGATAGGATTACTGTCGATCATAGCGTCAGCTAAGCCTGTCACTAGGTTGGTAGCTCCGGGACCAGATGTTGCAAAAGCAACGCCTACACGTCCTGAAGTACGCGCAAAGCCTTGAGCAGCGTGAATACCACCTTGCTCATGACGGACTAGTATATGTTTAATTTTTTCATTGTAGTCATATAAAGCGTCATAAATAGGCATGATAGCGCCTCCAGGGTATCCAAATACGGTATCTACGCCCTCGTGGATTAAAGCTTCCAATACAGCTTGAGAACCCGATATCTGCGTGTTTGCAGCAATCGTCTGTATAGGCTCTTTTTCCGTTGTTTCCAATGTACTCATCTTTTCCGTTCTTAATTCGAATTAGTATATCGTTTTATTATTTTGTTGTCTTCTTATAAATCAGTTACACATCCTTCAGATGCATCTGATACTGTTTTCGCGTATTTGTATAATACACCTTTTTTCACTTTTAATGCTGGTTGAGTCCATCTTGAACGACGTTCAGCAATCACATCATCTGCTACATTCAATGTAATCGTATTATTGACAGCGTCGATTTCGATAATATCGTCATCTTCTACTAGTCCAATAAGACCACCTTTGTATGCTTCAGGTGTGATGTGTCCTACTACGAAACCATGCGTACCTCCGGAGAAACGTCCGTCGGTAATCAAAGCTACTGATTTACCTAAGCCAGCACCAATGATAAGAGAGGTAGGTTTAAGCATTTCAGGCATCCCTGGTGCACCGATAGGTCCTTCATTTTTGATAACGATTACGTCACCTTGTTTGATACGTCCTGAAGCGATACCTACAACTAGATCTTGCTCCCCATCGAATACACGTGCTGGACCTACAAAACGTTCTCCTTCTTTACCTGATATTTTTGCTACAGATCCTTTTTCGGCTAAGTTTCCATACAATATTTGTAAGTGACCTGTTGCTTTGATAGGTTCTGCTAAAGGTTTGATGATAGGTTGGTTATAATCGATAATAGATTTTACATCAGCTAAGTTTTCGGCTACAGTTTTTCCAGTAACAGTCAAACAGTCACCATGGATCAACCCATTGTCTAACAAATAGCGCATTACAGCAGGAGTACCGCCGAATTGTTGTAAGTCTTGCATCAAGTATTTGCCTGAAGGTTTGAAATCTGCCAATACTGGCGTTTCGTCAGACATGCGTTGGAAATCATCTTGAGTGATATCTACGCCTATTGATTTACCGATAGCGATAAAGTGTAATACCGCATTGGTACTACCTCCAAGAATGATGATTATACGTAAAGCATTTTCAAATGCTTTGCGTGTCATAATATCTGAAGGTTTAATATCATTTTCTAATAGAATACGGATGTATTTACCCGCATCTAGACATTCTTGTTCTTTTTCTTTAGAGATTGCTGGGTGAGAAGAAGAGTATGGTAAGCTCATACCTAATGCTTCGATAGCTGAAGCCATCGTATTTGCGGTATACATACCCCCGCAAGCACCTGGACCAGGACAAGTGTGTTTGATCACACCTTGAAAATCTTCTTCAGACATGTTGCCACAAATTTTTTGGCCTAATGCCTCAAATGCAGAAACAATATTTAATTCTTCACCTTTATAATGACCTGGAGCGATTGTTCCCCCATATACCATGATAGCAGGTCTATCAAGGCGAGCCATTGCCATTACAGCGCCAGGCATATTTTTGTCACAACCAGGGATTGCAATCAAAGCATCATAATATTGACCGCCGCAGATTGTCTCTATACTGTCTGCGATCACATCACGTGATACAAGAGAATAACGCATACCATCGGTTCCATTGCTCATACCATCACTGACACCAATAGTTCCAAATGTTAAGCCTACTAAATCATTCGCCCAAGTACCTTTTTTTACCACTTGTGCCAAATCATTTAAGTGCATATTACACGTATTGCCATCGTAGCCCATACTAGCGATACCAACTTGGGCTTTTTCCATATCTGCATCTGTCAATCCGATTCCATATAGCATTGCTTTTGCTGCTGGTTGAGTCTCGTCTTGTGTGAAGATTTTGCTGTACTTGTTAATTCCTTTTTCGTTATCAGATGATGACTTCATAATTCTCTTGCTCTAAAACTAAATTTTTGTATTTCTTTTGAATAGATGATCCTATTGTATTTTCCCAGTCTTCTTTGTAGATGATATGATCTACCTGTTGGATACCAATTATTTCTGCTGCTGTCCCACTAAGGAAAGCACTGTCAGCACTATAGATATCTTCAATTGTTAATTTCTTTTCTATGATATCAAATCCCAGTTGTTTACAGATGTCAATAACGGTTTGACGGGTGATACCTGGGAAGATATTGCCTAACGGTGGCGTATATATTTTGAAATCTTTTTCTATAAATAAATTTTCACTTGATGCTTGTGCCACATAGCCTTCTTGATCTAAAAGTAGTGCTTCATCAAAACCCTTTTTTAAGGCGTCAGAGCTTGCTAATATGGAGTTGATATATTGACCTGATATCTTCGCTTCAATATGAAAAGACTTAGGATTTGGTCTCTCAAATTCGGATAAATTAACACGCAATAAATTGTGCCCTAAATAAGGGCCCCATTCCCAAGCTGCTATCATTATGTGAGCTTCCTCAGAGCTTGTTAAGTGCATGTTGGAGCCTGAATATACTAAGGGTCTAATATAAGCTGATCTCAGGTTGTTAACTTCCAATAGTTCATAGGTACTTTCTATCAACTGTCGGTTATTCCAAGTGTAGGGAAGTTGGATGGCTTCACATGATTTTTGTAATCTATCGAAATGTGCCTCTGCTTTAAAGATTCTAGTACCATTGTGTGTGCTATATGCTCTTAATCCTTCGAATGCACCATAGCCATAATGTAAAGACTGTCCGAATAGGTCAATTCCAGCTTCTGTCGCTTTCACGAATTTACCATTAAGGTATATTAGCGTATTTTGATTGTAGTATTGCATAAGCTTATAGTTTAAAAAGACAACTAGTTCCTCCCCAAAAACAGTGTTCTTATCTTTTTGAATTGACTTCCTCAAGTTAAGCCGAATTCAAATTTAATACAATAGACAAATAAAATATTTTGAAAAAGTTTTTTGTATGGTTTATTCTTGTGTTTTTACGCTGTATTTTGAAATAGCTTTCAATTTACAGAATATAATTTTGTTGTTAGTAGACCCGATTTAAAATCGGTATATTTTTTGGATTTTGAACTTTGTATGAATTTCATCAAAATTCTTCTTAAAATCAGGTTGGGTAAGGTTGTATTAAAAAAAATAGCCCTTAAGAATAGGTATTCTTAAGGGCTATTTAATATTGAATATTATTCTAATTCTGAACAATTCCTTCAGCTAAAATGATAATGTTGTTGTCCTTAGCTTCAACTACACCTCCTTTGATAATAATGACGATTTCTTCATTACTATTTTTGACGATGACCTTACCATCTTCTAGCGTAGACACAATAGCAGCGTGATCTTTCAAAATTTGAAAAGACCCTGATGTACCGGGTACTGTAACAGATGTTACGTCACCTTCGTATGCTAATTTGTCTGGAGTGATTATTGATAATTTCATTCTTTTCTAGATATGAGATTAAAGATATAAGATGGAGAACAAGTTCTACAAATAGCTTTGAGGTACGTATACCTCAAAGCTATTATCTAATATCTAATTAAACTGCTTCTGCTAATAACTTCTTACCTTTTTCGATAGCCTCATCGATAGAACCTACTAAGTTGAAAGCTGCTTCAGGATATTCATCTACTTCACCATCGATGATCATATTGAATCCTTTGATAGTATCCTTGATGTCTACTAGTACACCTTTCAAACCTGTAAATTGCTCTGCTACGTGGAATGGTTGAGACAAGAAACGTTGTACACGACGTGCGCGGTGTACTGTTAATTTATCTTCTTCAGATAATTCATCCATACCTAAGATAGCAATGATATCTTGAAGTTCTTTGTAACGTTGTAAAATTTCTTTAACACGTTGAGCTGTATCGTAGTGCTCGTTACCTAATACTGCTGGAGATAAGATACGTGAAGTAGAATCTAATGGATCTACCGCAGGATAAATACCTAACTCAGCAATTTTACGTGACAATACTGTAGTTGCATCCAAGTGAGCGAATGTCGTCGCTGGAGCAGGGTCAGTTAAATCATCCGCAGGTACGTATACCGCTTGTACTGATGTGATTGATCCGTTTTTAGTTGAGGTAATACGCTCTTGCATTAAACCCATCTCTGTCGCTAATGTCGGTTGGTAACCTACTGCAGAAGGCATACGGCCTAATAAAGCGGAAACTTCAGAACCAGCTTGCGTAAAACGGAAGATGTTATCAATAAAGAATAATACATCTTTACCTTGGCCATCACCTTCACCATCACGGAAATATTCAGCGATTGTAAGACCTGATAAGGCTACACGTGCACGTGCACCTGGAGGCTCATTCATTTGACCGAATACGAAAGTACATTTAGATTCTTTCATTAATTCTTGGTCAACAGTATCTAAAGGCCATTCGCCTTTTTCCATACCTTCCATGAATTGCTCACCGTATTTGATGATACCTGACTCTAACATCTCACGAAGTAAATCATTACCTTCACGAGTACGCTCACCAACACCTGCGAATACAGATAAACCACCGTGTCCTTTAGCGATGTTGTTAATTAACTCTTGAATTAATACTGTTTTACCTACACCGGCACCACCGAACAAACCGATTTTACCACCTTTAGCATAAGGCTCTAACAAGTCAATAACTTTGATACCTGTATAAAGAACTTCGCTCTCAGTAGATAAGTCTTCAAATTTTGGAGGTGTATTATGGATAGAACGTCCATTTGTAGTGTCCAATTCGCGAATACCATCGATTGGTGCACCAACTACGTTGAATACACGACCTTTGATCTCTTCGCCAACAGGCATTTTGATTGGCGCTCCAGTGTCAACCACTTTCATACCACGAACTAAACCTTCTGTTGCATCCATCGCTATAGTACGAACACGTTCTTCACCTAAATGTTTCTGAACTTCTAATACAATGCGTTGTCCATTTTCTTTTTCAATGTACAATGCATCGTAAATCTTAGGAAGATTTTCATTGTCGGCAAAGTTGACGTCAACCACTGGGCCGATAATCTGCGCTATTTTACCAATATTGGGCATATTATAGGGACTAAAAATTTATTAATCTATTTATTAACAGCTTCTTTCCAAGCTGTATTTTGGAATGCAAAAATAATGTATATCTATTGAAAACCAAAGCGATTGTTAAGAATTATTTAAAATTTATATTTATTGTCTTTGGTTGTTTAATATATTGACCTTTTTTGATAACTATTTTTTGTGTTTTATAGCAAACAAGTTACTTATCAATTATTTAGCTAAATGGAATTTTATATACTTTTATAAACACAATTAGCCAGTGGTTATATTAATACTATCTTATATGAAGAAAATTTTTGTTCTACTGTGTTCAATCTCTCCTTTGTTAGGTTTTGCACAGTTGGATTACCCTAGTTATAAGGATTTATTATCAAGCATCCATCAGCTCAAAGGAAATAAATATGTCTCCATTGGTACCATTGGAAAAAGCTTCGGTGGTGAGAATATTTCCGTTGTTAAGCTGGAGCGGGATCCCAATGTTAAACCTACATTATTATTAGTGTCCGGTATAGATGGTAAGCATCCTGCAGGGGTGATTAGTAGTGTTGGATTGCTAAAAGAATTATTAGCTATGCAGCCTGATTCATTAGCTCATCTTTTAGATAATAAATCTATTTGGATTGTACCCCTTGTTAATCCCGATGCTTATAAAAGAAATGTTGAAGCTGGTCATTGGAATTCTGGAAATGCACGTGTGGTCGACAATGATCGTGATGGGCGTATGGATGAAAATCCCAGTATGGATATAAATGGGGATGCATTAATTTCACAGATGCGTGTAAAATCTATTGCGGGAACACATGTCATGCATCCAAATTATAAAAATATATTAATCGAAGCAGATAGAAGTAAAGGGGAAAAGGGTAATTATGTGTTATTTGATGAAGGAATAGATACTGATTTTGATGATAGATATGGTGAAGACGGTGTGGGTGGGGTAAATCTTGATCGGAATTTTACTTTTAATTATCCTGCTTTCTATCCCGAAAGTGGTAATTATGCCGCTTCTGAACCGGAAACAAAAGCGCTTATGAACTTTGTGTATGAGAATCCACAAATATCAACTATTGTTCAATTTGGATTAACAAATAATCTTTCCGAACCTGAGAGATTCAATGAAGCTAAAGCGAATGAAAGAATAGTGAGCTCATGGACGGCTAAGGATGCCGATGTTGCTAAATATATTTCATCTATTTATAAAAAAATTAGCAAACCCTTAGGAGAGCCTACAAAAATGGAGCACAAACCAGGTAATTTTGCTAATACAGCCTATTATCACTTAGGTAAATATAGTTTTTCTACACCTATATGGTGGCCTTCTGTTGTAGATTCTGTAAACAATACCAAAACAACTAAGGGTGATGATATGTTCTATCAATGGGCAATACAAAATAATATTGATGGTGCGATTTTACCTTGGGTGAATGTCAAGCACCCTAATTTTCCTAATAATGAAGTCGAAGTAGGTGGTATTGTTGATATCTATAGGCTTAATCCTCCTTTAGCTTATTTGGGGCAATCTACTAAAATACATGCTGATTTTATTCAACATTTGTTGAAAGCGATGCCACAATTGGAATTCCAAAAACCTGAAATTACAGCGCTCGGTGCTGATGTATTTAGGGTAGAATTGGCAGTTACTAATGTCGGATTGATGCCAATGTATCCGGAAATTGCGGATAAAATAAAATATGTATCTAAATTTAAAACAATATGTGAGCTTCAAAAGGATCAAGTATTTTTGAATGGTAAGCGTTTGCAATTGTATCCTTCATTAGGCGCAGGGAAATCCCAAACATTTTCATGGTTGATAAAAGGTAAGGGAACTGTTACTATTATAGCAGGATGTCCTACTTCGGGGATAGTAAATATTGATGTTAAATTGTAAAGGTGAAAAAAATGAAATTAATAAATATACTTTTTGTAGCAGTATGCACCGTCTCAATACTGTCTGTAGCAAATGCGCAAAATAATAATGATGCTATCGATATTCCTGGTTTACGAGCGGTCGGTTCGCCCGCAAATCCTAAAGTACCAATGAATTGGAATAGATATCATGATAACAAACAAATAGAACAATTTTGTAAAGATCTTCAGAAGGCTTACCCTTCACTTGTAAAGTATGAGTCTATAGGTAAGTCTTTTGAAGGTAGGGATATATTTGTACTATCTATATCAGATTTTAATAATGGTATTAGTGACCGTAAACCTGGAATGTGGATTGATGGGAATATTCATGCCAATGAACTACAAGGGTCTGAGATTGCCATGTACACGGCTTGGTATCTAGCCGAAAATTATCATCAAGTTCCTTTTATCAAAGAGCTATTGCAAGAGAAGATATTTTATATTGCTCCAACAATAAATCCAGATTCAAGGGATTATTTTATTTACGAACCTAATACGATGCATTCCTCGCGTACAGGAAGACGACCTTTTGACAATGATGGTGACGGATTGATAGCTGAAGATTTGTACGATGACTTGGATGCTGATGGTCATATTGTTATGATGCGTAGGAAATCTAAAACCGGAAGATATAAAGCTGATCCTGAAAATGCGAATAGAATGATCCTTGTAAAACCAGGTGAGAAAGGTGAATATGAATTATTGGGGTTCGAGGGAATTGATAATGATGGCGATGGTTTAGTGAATGAGGATATCACAGGTACCTATGATCCTAATCGGGATTGGGGCTGGAATTGGCAGCCTAATTATGTGCAAAATGGGGCCTTATATTACCCAGGTACTTTGCCTGAGACCATGGCAGTCAAAAATTTCTTCTTCAAGCATACGAATATTGCGGGAGCACAATCTTATCATAACTACGGTGGGATGATTCTGCGAGGTCCTGGAGCGGCACAAGATGATAAATATTATTCACGTAAGGATATACAGGTGTATGATGCTATAGGGCAGACGGGTGCTAAAATGTTGCCTGGATATGATTATATCGTTATCCACAAAGATCTTTACACCGTTTTTGGTGGAGAGATTGACTTTTTCGCTCTCGGTAGAGGAATCTATACTTTTTCCAATGAATTGATGACGACTTACAAATTGTTTAATGAAAAAGCTAATGGTGGACTTCGTCAAAGTGATGAGTATTATGAATTTGATAAATTGCTATTGTTTGGAGACGCATATGTACCATGGAAAGAATTCGATCATCCACAATTTGGTAAAATAGAAATAGGTGGTGCTAAGAAAAATTATACTAGAAATCATCCTGGTTTTTTATTGTTAGAAGATGCTCACCGTAATGCAGCTTTCACTATTTATCATGCGCACCATATGCCTAAGCTTGAGATAACTAGCATTGAGACAAAAGTACTGGCAGGAAATCTTACCGAAATCGTGGCTACTGTATGGAACAGCCGAATTATTCCAACACACTCTGATCATGATGTCAAGAATAAAGTTAATAGACCTGACTATATACGTATTGAAGGAGCCGATGTGATTGTAGGGATGCGCGTATTGGATAAAGATTTTAACAGTACAGTGGAACAAAAGTATAAACCTGATCAGATCGAAGTTCCAAGTATTGATGGCATGAGTGAAGTTCGTGTAAAATGGATTGTGAAAGGAAGTCCTAAAAATGTAAAAATTGTTGTGGACAGTGAAAAGGGTGGATTAGTAGAAAAAGCAATTTAATAGTAATTTTAATAATGGATAGCTGTAAAGCTATTTTAGACAACTTTACAACTCTCCATTATTAATCCCCTAATTCTAGGCTTTAGTAATTAAAGGTACTATCGATATAGTATCAACAAAAAATGACCTGCTCAAGCAGGTCATTTTTTGTTTTTATTAAGATTAGGAATTGCCTTTTAATTGTTCGTCTAATAATTGACGCTTTAATTTTTGCTCTGTCTCCATAGCTTTCTTTTTAAATACTTGAAATTCCTGTTGCGATTCTTCAGCTGTTTTTTTTGATTCTACAGCATCAATTTTAGCTTTGCGGAATGAAGCTATGATAATCATTAGCACCAATGCCAATATAGCTATAATAGCCCAAACGATGGAGTGATATACACCTTTAGATAAATCGATGCCTAAGAATGTTATATTATCTGTTTTGCGCTGTTCTATTGCTAATGCTGCTTGCGTAGTCTGTAAAGAGTCCTTCAGCAAAGTAAGATTAGCAACAGAAGAAGAAGAATTGCTTTTTAATGTTGCTATTTCTTTAGTGTATTTTGAAATCGAATCACTTACATTTTTCTGTATAATTTCGATATTGGCTTTTCTAATGACTTTAAAATCAGCGTCAAATGATTTGGATTGTGCCAGTAATACTTGAAACTGAGATTGTAAATTTAAATTAGATTGTAGTTTTTGCTGCAACGTAGGTTGTTGCGCAAAACTACAGGTTATTGCTAATAAAAATATTGTCGTCAGTAAAGATTTGTGCATGATAGATTATGTTAATAATATAAAGATGAACCTAAGATAATAAATTCAATATAAATATAATAAATAAAGTGTGATGTTATTTTTATTTATTTAATAAATAATTACTTACTAATATTAAATTTTTAGCAATTTATTCCCTTCCTAAGCCCTGTTATGGCCCAATTTAACATGACAGTTCATAACAGTTGATTAAATCAATCCCCCTATATTGAGGTACCTTTTATAAATCTAATAATTATAATTTTTATGAATGCTTTAGCTGGTGTACTATTTCATTTTATTGGAGGCTTTGCTTCAGGAAGCTTTTATGTTCCTTACAAAAAAGTCAAGGATTGGTCGTGGGAAGCGATGTGGATATTAGGGGGCTTATTCTCATGGATCCTCGTACCTCCATTGGCTGCTTGGATAACCATACCTAATTTTATGGATATAATTTCCAATACTTCGACTTCTATTATTGGATATACCTATTTATTTGGTTTGCTGTGGGGTATTGGTGGGTTGACCTATGGATTAGGTGTACGGTATTTGGGCGTTTCGTTGGGGAGTAGTATAATATTGGGTTTGAGTATGGTTTTTGGCGCTTTAATGCCTGCTATTTATTATTTTTTCAATACTACGGAAGGTAAGCATGGCATCGACTTCTTTTTTACAGATCCTTCGGGTATCTGTGTGATGTTAGGTTTACTGGTTTGTCTTATAGGGATTTATTTTTGTGGAAAAGCAGGGGTGCTCAAGGAGCACGATTTAGCATCACTAAAAGATGGTGGAAAAACAGAGTTTAATTTTGGCTTAGGTATCGTTGTCGCTGTTATCTCCGGCGTACTATCGGCATGTTTCAATTTTGGATTAGAAGCCGGAAAGCCTATGGCAGAGATTGCTAATGAATTATGGAAAGATAGCAACCCTAACCAAGGTGAATTTTTATACCAAAACAATGTTACATATGTAGTGATTTTATGGGGAGGTTTTACAACAAACATTATTTGGTGTGTTTATCTGCTCTGTAAGAATAGGACATTTGGTGACTATACAAAACAATCAGCTCCATTATTGAAGAATTTATTACTCTGCGCAATCGCGGGAACCACATGGTATTTACAATTCTTTTTTTATGGAATGGGTGAAAGTAGGCTTGGCAATGGTGCTAGTTCTTGGATTCTTCATATGGCATTTATCATTTTAATTTCAAATGCATGGGGAGTAATACTAAAAGAATGGAAAGGTGTACAAAAGAAAACGTATCGATCAGTGATAATAGGCATAGCCACCATTATTCTGTCCATATGTATTATAGGATTTGCAAAAACATTAGAATAATAACAATTAAAACTTTAAGATAGTGAGAATATATAAACATGTGAATTATTTATGGGATGACCAAAAGGCAGCTAGCTTAGGTAATGATGAAGTTGCTTTATTGTTGTATCGGTCAAATTTGTTAGGTTCTGATTTGCGTATTACAAATTATGGAGGTGGCAATACATCATGCAAAGTGATGGATAACGATCCCTTAACTGGCGAAGCAGTTGAAGTAATGTGGATTAAAGGTTCAGGTGGTGATATCGGCACACTCCAGAAATCTGGTTTAGCGGCGCTATATGTTGACCGTCTTCGGGAGCTCGAAAAAGTCTATAAAGGTATAGCGTATGAAGATGAAATGGTTGAGCTATTTAATCACTGTATTTTTGACCTAGCATCCAAAGCACCTTCTATTGATACACCGTTGCACGGTTTTCTGCCTTTTAAGCATATTGATCATTTGCACCCAGATGCGGCTATCGCTATTGCGGCAGCAAAAGATGGTAAACGAATTACGGAAGAGCTATTTGAGGGCGAAATTGGCTGGGTAGATTGGCAAAAGCCGGGTTTTGACTTAGGCTTGCAATTGCGCGATTGTTTGGCTAATAATCCTGGAATACGTGGTATTATGTTAGGTTCACATGGATTATTTACTTGGGGAGATACCGCATATGAATGCTATATTAATTCTTTGGATGTCATTGAAAAATGTGCTTCATATCTAGAAGATAATTATGGAAAAAATAGGCCTGTCTTTGGTGGTCAGCGAATAGAAAGTTTACCAGCAGAGGAACGCCAAAATCAAGCGATTAAAATTGCCCCTATTCTAAGGGGATTCTGCTCTAGCGAGCGCCATATGATAGGGCATTTTACGGATGATACTAAAGTCTTAGAATATATAAATTCTAATGATTTGGATCGTTTAGCTCCTTTAGGTACCAGTTGTCCCGATCATTTTTTGCGCACTAAGATACAACCTTTGATTCTGAACTTGGACAAATCAGCAGAATTGGGTGATGTGGAAGCCATTAAAGAATTGTTAAGTCCTCTTTTTGAGGGGTATAGGGCTATGTATACGGACTATTATGACACGTGTAAGCATGATAATAGCCCTGCCATCCGCGACAAAAATCCTGTGATTATTATTTACCCTGGAGTGGGCATGTTCGCGTTTGCAAAAGATAAACAAACGGCTCGTGTAGCCGCTGAATTTTATATCAATGCGATCAATGTGATGAAAGGTGCTGAAGCCATAAGTGAATATACATCTTTACCAAGACAAGAAGCTTTTAATATTGAATATTGGTTGCTGGAAGAAGCAAAATTGCAACGTATGCCTAAACCAAAATCTTTGTCTGGAAAAATAGCATTGGTCACAGGTAGTGCTGGAGGAATAGGTAAAGCTATTGCGAAGAAGATGGCCCTAGAAGGGGCTGTCATAGTATTGAATGATATGAACCAAGAGCGCTTGCGGGGTACTGAAGAGGAATTTGTCGGTCTTTTTGGTAAGGATAACGTGATTTCTACACCATTGGATGTAACGAATTCAGATCAAATTCAACAAGCTTTTAATCAGGCTATTTTAGCGTATGGCGGTATTGATATTATTGTCAATAATGCTGGATTATCCATCTCTAAGTCTATTGAAGATCATACCGATCAGGATTGGGAATTGCTATACGAAGTATTAGTACATGGCCAATTCTTGGTCACGCAATCGGCGACAAAAGTATTAAAGGCACAAGCTGTAGGTGGGGATATCATCAATATAGTGAGTAAAAATGCGCTCGTTAGTGGACCTAATAACGCGGGATATGGTAGTGCTAAAGCTGCACAATTGCATCTTAGCAGGTTAAATGCTGCGGAATTGGGGCCGTTTAAAATTCGTGTCAATGTAGTGAATCCGGATGCCGTGATATCAGATAGTAATATCTGGGCCGGAGGATGGGCTGAAGGCCGTGCAAAAGCATATGGCATTACAGTGGCAGAATTACCAGCTTTCTATGCTAACCGTACTCTATTGAATGAGATTATCTTGCCAGATGATATCGCTAATGCTTGCTATGTTTTTGTAGGTGGCAATTTGAATAAGTCTACTGGAAATGTTCTTAATGTAGATGGTGGGGTAGCGATGGCTTTTGTTAGGTAATAATTTTAGGATAATATGAAGTGTTTATGTTTTTTTATATCTTAAATACTTCAATTGTAACCAAATATAAAATAAAGGAATTATGAGGATAAATCAAGCGGTTATCAATGCACATAATGATGAATTGATAACTAAGCATTTACGCGCATTTAATTTTTTAAAAGAAGATATTCTACAAACTGAAGAAGTACTTGACAAATTACAAAAATTTCAAATTGCTATTCCGAGCTGGGCTTTAGGAACAGGTGGTACTCGTTTTGGTCGTTTTTCAGGAAAAGGGGAGCCGGGTAATTTGGAGCAAAAAATTGAAGATGTAGGTTTGTTACATGCTTTAAATAAATCAAGTGGGGCTATTTCTCTACATATTCCATGGGATATTCCACAAAATGTGGAAAAAATTAAGGAATTAGCCAATTCTTTTGGGTTAGTTTTCGATGCGGTAAATTCAAATACGTTTCAAGATCAACCCGAACAAGAATATAGCTATAAGTTTGGCTCTCTTCATCATGTCGATCCTAATATGCGTAAGCAAGCAATAGAGCACAATATTGAAGTCATCAAACAAGGTATTGCTTTGGGATCAAAATCTATTACGGTATGGTTGGCTGATGGTTCTTCTTTTCCTGGACAATTAAACTTTAGAGAAGCTTTTCAACATACATTATCCAGCTTACAGGAGATTTATAAATACCTGCCCGAGGATTGGAAAATGTTTATCGAATATAAAGCCTTTGAACCGCATTTCTATTCTACTACCATCGGTGATTGGGGGCAATCTTTATTATTAGCCAATAAATTAGGGGACAAAGCCTATACTTTAGTTGATTTAGGACACCATCTACCTAATGCTAATATAGAACAGATCGTTTCTTTGCTGTTGATGGAAGGTAAATTAGCTGGTTTTCATTTTAATGATAGTAAATATGCTGACGATGATCTAACTGCGGGAAGTATCAAACCGTATCAATTGTTTTTGATTTTTAATGAATTGATAGATGGAATGGATGCTAGAGGGATTGATCATGCTTCGGGATTGGGATGGATGATTGATGCTAGTCATAATTTGAAAGATCCTTTGGTAGACTTATTACAATCAGTAGAAGCCATTAAAATAGCTTATACCCAAGCTTTACTCGTTGATAGGACTGCTATTAAAGATGCTCAGCAAAGTAATGATGTCGTAAAGGCACAAGAAATATTGCAAGAAGCTTATCGTACTGATGTCCGTCCTTTAGTTGCGGAAGCACGCTTACGTAGCGGTGGAGCTTTAAATCCTATACGCTTATTTGAAGAGGCACAAATCAGAAATCAATTGATAGCGGAGCGTGGTGAAAATACTAAAGCTACTGGTTTATAACGATTAGTAATATGGATAATAAAAGGATTCCTGTCATTGCAATTTTCGATGTCGGAAAAACAAATAAAAAGCTTTTTCTGTTTGATGAGCATTATAATATTGTGTTTGAACGCACGGCAAAATTTTTAGAAACTACAGATGAAGATGGGGATAGTTGTGAAAATTTGGAAAGCCTAAGATTGTCTGTATTTGATTCGCTACATCAGGTGTTTCGCATGAAACAATATGATGTCAAAGCCATTAATTTCGCCTCTTACGGTGCGTCGTTGGTTTATGTCGATGAAGTAGGGATGCCACTTACACCGTTGTATAATTATTTGAAGGATTATCCTTCGGAGTTGAGTGATAAACTTTACGCCAATTATGGCGGCGCATCTACTTTCTCTTTAGAGACGGCGTCCCCTTTGTTAGGAAGCCTAAATTCTGCTCTGCAATTGTATCGTATAAAGCATGAACAACCTGCTGTTTTCAAGAAAATAAAATATGCTTTGCATCTCCCGCAATATTTGAGTTTTCTTGTTTCTGGTACATATTATACAGATATGACGAGTATAGGTTGCCATACGGCAATGTGGGATTTTAAACAAAACAAATACCACCGTTGGCTTGAAGATGAAGGTCTTTTAGAAAAATTGGCCCCTATTACTTCTGGCAAAGAGGTTTTTGATGCTACTTTTCCTGGAAACAACTATAAGGTAGGCACGGGTTTTCACGACAGCTCTTCGGCTTTGATACCGTATTTGATTAATTTTCATGAACCTTTTGTATTGATCTCAACTGGCACATGGTGTATTACGATGAATCCTTTTGCAGGAAGTAATTTAACGGAAGATGAGCTACATGCAGATTGTTTGTGCTATCTAAGATATGATGGAATTCCGGTGAAAGCATCGCGATTATTTGCTGGATATGAACATGAAGTACAAGCTAAAAGAATAGCAGAATATTTTGATGTCGCTGTTTCGAAATTTAAAAATATCGAGATTGATTGGAATATCATAAGATCAATTCCTCACATGAAAGCAGATAATGTATTGCAGACTTTTTCAAAACGCGATTTGTCTTCCTTTCCGAACTATATAGTAGCTTATCATACGTTAATGTACGATTTGGTACAAGCACAGATTGAATCCAGCAATCTTGTCCTTACTAATGGTGGTTGTAAACGCATATTTGTTGATGGTGGTTTTAGTAAGAATAATCTATACATGAATTTGCTGGCACGTAACTATCCTCATATTGAAGTTTATGCCGCTTCAATGGCGCAAGCCACAGCTTTAGGTGCCGCATTGGCTATTCATTCCCATTGGAATACACAGTCAATTCCCGCTGATATTATAGAGCTTCGGTATTTTCGAACCGATTCCTAAAAGGATTGATATCAAACAAATAGTGGATTTAATTATTTAGATACACTATTTGTTTTATTTAAGACGTATTGTTATGGAATTATTATTTAGTAGAGGGTTAATTATATCCACTATATAAGCTTTAAGTAGTCATCTCGGTATTTTTTTGGTTGTCTACCAATTACACTTTTAAATTGTTTATTAAAATTAGTAACAGAAGGATACCCGCACTCATAGCTTATGGTCTCAATTGGAATATTCTCATCTTTTAATAATTTACAGGCGTAGTTGATTCTGATTTCTTTTAGAAAATCAGAAAATGATTTGTTTAATCTAGTTTTGAAATAACGACTAAACGATGTATTTGTCATGTTTGCAATTTCAGCCACCTCTTCCAGTTTGATAGGTTTAGCAAAATTCTTTATCACATAATCATATACTTTGTGGATTCGCTCTGTTTCTACTTTTTTATAGATTATTGCCTCATCGATTTCATTGATAACCAGTATATCGTTCGAAGTCACTAAAGTTTCTAATATCTGCAGTAATAGTATAATACTTTCTAATTCGGTTTTTTCTAATAAGTCCCGCATCATCTCGCCAATACGTTTCCGAGTATCTCCTTGAATTTCTATACCTAGGTTACTTTTGTCGAACAATTTATTCAATTTATTGAATTCTTCTTTATCATAGATATTGTCCCCTAAGAAATTTTTATGAAAATAGATGACTATAACGGAGGTGTCTAAAATACTGTCTTTTTCGAAATACGATAAATGATTTTTCCATACATGGGGAAGATTGGGGCCTATAAATACCATATCATTGGCTTGGAAGGGTTGCAAGCTACTACCGACGATACGATTGCCTTCTCCTTTTACGACAAAGGAAAGCTGGAATTCTGGGTGGGCATGAAAAGTCGGATCAAAATGACGTTCATTGATACTTTTGATAACAAATGATTTATTCTCTGGAATAAGCGATTTTGAGATAACTCTCTTTTCTAGCATTATAATTTCTTTTATAAACTATAAATATAATAATAAATGATATAATATGCTTATTTTTTGCTAAAATATCTAAATTCATAGTCATTCCTATTTTATATATTTGTTATAACCATTATAAATTATTTACATCAACCAAACATGAAAAATTTACTTAAGCTATTTTTCCTTGTAATAGTTTTTTTGACTTCTAGTGCCAGTAATATTCCTAGAAGAGCCGAAGTGTTGTTTATTGGAGCAGGAAATGAAAAGGCTTCAAATCATGCAACCTGGCTTTCAATAGAATTGTTCAAATCTGGAATTAATACCACCTATAGTAATGATCTTTCGGCATTACAATATGACAATTTGAATAAATATGATGCCGTAGTATTGCTGACCAAAGAAGCAGTGTTAGCCGAAGAATATGAGAATTCACTGAAGCGTTTCTTACAAAATGGAAAGGGTGTTGTTGCACTTTATTCAGCGGCTAATTCATTTGGTAATTCTGCTTGGTACAAAGATCTTGTCAATGGCGGTTTTGTGGAAGCAGGAAATGGGGATGTCAATGTCGTTATTAGCGATAAGGATAAAATCCTTAATTTTCCCGAAGCTTCCTTCCCTGTAAAAAATGAGAACTTTTCTTTCAATATCCAATCTCCAGGTGTACGAGTTTTTGCAAATGCAGTAGTAAATGGAAAATCTCAACCTTATGGATGGACAAAAGATCAAGGTGCTGGTCGTTTCGTTTATATTGCTTTAGGTAAAAATGATCAAACTTGGAAAAATCGTGATTTCTTAAATTTAGTGCATAAAGGTGTTTGGTGGTCATTAGCAAGTCAGACTCAAGCTGATGTTAAAGACTTAGCTATTCCTAATGTTAGTATATATCCAGATTCAATAGCTGATTTTACAGCCAGATATGATGTTCCACGTATGCAGGATCCTCTGAGCCCTGTAGAATCAATGAAGTTGATTCAAAACCCACAAGATTTTGAACTGAAATTGTTTGTTTCTGAGCCTAATATTCGTAATCCTTTGGCCATGAGCTGGGACGAACGTGGTCGCCTTTGGGTGATTGAATCTATAGATTATCCAAATAATTTTGAAAAAGAAAGAGGTAAAGGAAATGACCGTATAAAAATTTGTGAAGATACAGATGGTGATGGCGTAGCAGACAAGTTTACCATATTCAAGGATGGTTTAAATATTGCCACTAGCTTAACTTTTGCGAATGATGGTGTAATCGTAGCAATGGCTCCTGACTTTATGTTTTTTAAAGATACCAATGGCGATGATGTCGCGGATGTGGAAGAGATCATAATGACCGGTTGGAGTAAAGGTGATACCCATGCTGGCCCTTCAAATCTACAATATGGCTTTGATAATAAAATATGGGGTGTAACGGGATATGCTGGTTACAATGGTACAGTAGATGGTAAACGTCATATTTTTGGTCAAGGTCTTTATAGATTGAAACCGGATGGTACAGATTTCGAATATTTAGCAACTACAAGTAATAATACTTGGGGCTTAGGAATGACAGAAGATAACAATGTTTTTATTTCCACGGCAAACAATACTCATTCCGCATTTTATTCGATGCCTGAAAAATTATTACAGCGTAGTTTGAAAACTATACCTGATGGCTCAAAAATAAATTCAGTACAAAATATAGATGGACATTATGAGGTACATGCTCTGACACCTAATTTAAGGCAAGTAGACGTGGTAGGTGGTTTTACTTCTGCTGCAGGTCATCAAATGTATACAGCCAGAGATTATCCTAAAGATTATTGGAATAGCATGGCATTCATTACAGAGCCAACGGTTCGGTTAGTACATAATGCTAAAATCGAAAAAAATGGTGCTGGATTCAAAGAGCATGATGGATGGAATTTATTAGCTAGTTCGGACGAATGGTTTGGTCCTATACATGCCGAAGTAGGTCCTGATGGTGCAGTATGGATATTGGATTGGTATAATTTTATTATTCAGCATAATGTGTTCGTACCAGCTCAAGCTCCTTCCGAAAAAGTACTTCCTTTTACAGAACAGGTGCGTGGGGATGGTAATGCTTTTGAAAGTGACTTGCGTGACAAAAAATATGGTCGTGTATATCGCCTCCTTTATAAAGACGGTAAGCATAATGAAAGTTATAAACTGAGTAAGGATAATCCGCAAGAACTTATAAAAGCATTGAATAGCACCAATAAATTTTGGCGTATGCACGCCCAAAGGTTATTGGTAGAGCGTAAAAATCAGGATGTTCAGGCAGATTTAATTGCTATTGTAAATGATAAATATGTAGATGAAATAGGTCTTAATGCACCTGCTATTCATGCTATATGGACATTAGATGGATTGGGGTTACTAAAAAATAAAGAAGTAAATGATGCTGTTGTAGCAGCATTAAACCATCCTTCTGCGGGCGTCAGAAAAGCTGCTATCCAAGTTTTGGATTTAAATCCGAAGTCATTTTTAGCTATTTCTAAGTCTAATATTTTTGCGGATAAAGATTTAAATACCAGGTTAGCCGCATTCGTGAAAGTTGCTGAATCGGAGCCGTTTAAAGAAATTGCTCCAGTATTGAAGAAAGCTATTGATGATCCGGTTAATGCGAAAGATAAATGGTTAGCAGCGGGTCTGTATGCCGCTATTCAAAATAATCAATCAGCTGTACGTCCTACTTTAATGGCTACATCAAAGAATAGTTTTGAGAAAAATATTCTTGAGTCCTTGCGTACGGAAGAATACAAATTAGGAAGACGTAGTCGTCTTCAATTTTCTCCTGATGTCGCAAATAAAGATATAGACATTAAAACAGAGATCAGCCGTAGAGATCAAGATCAATACAAAGGATTGATTGTAGGCCAAGGTGTTGGTCGTGATGGCTATGCTTTATACATGCAAGGGAACAAATTGATCTGGGAAATTATTCAGAATGGTGTTGGCTATAGTATCTCTTCTTCTGCTGGAATTAGTGATGAGTTTGAAGTGAATGCAAGTTTAAGCCAAGCGAATGGTGCTCGTTTGTATATAAATAACAATCTCGTAGGGCAAATAGAAAATGTTAAACCATTTAAGAAGTCATTGGCTGCATACTTACGTTCAGGGAATGATTTAAATGATTCTTTGAGTCTTACACAATATGTGAATGGTTCTGAATTTATTGGTAATGTCAGTGAAATTAATGTCAAGTTGCAACCTCTTGAAACAAATACACATCATCAGCATAATCATCAGCATATGCACACTGCAGGGGTAACTACTAAAACTAATGTTACTGCAAACAAAGCTCCTGCTACGACCCAATCAACAGCGAAAGCTCCCGTGACCACGAAGACTGCGACAAAGGCTCCAGCGTCACAAGTAATCGTTATTAAGGCGGTAAAAGATCTTATGCAATATGATAAGCGTACGATTACTGTAAAAGCAGGTCAGCAGGTGACATTGATTATGGAAAATCCTGATGCTATGCCGCACAACTTAGTGCTTATTAAGCCTGGAACTACCGAAATTGTAGGTAAAGCAGCGGATGCTATGTTACAATCCTCAAATGCCGCACAAAGACATTATGTGCCACAAGTGCCCGAAGTATTGTTTTTTACAAAATTGGTGAACCCAGGAGAAAGTTATACGCTAAAATTTCAAGCACCTAAAGTAAAAGGTAATTATCCATACATCTGTACTTTCCCAGGTCACTGGCGAGGAATGACTGGTGTAATGAAAGTTGTAGACTAATATAAATTTATTATGAGAAATAGAATTTTAAATATCACGCTAGCTTTTCTAGTTAGCCTAATTGGGACAGTTGCTTCGGGGGCAGCAACTGTTTATGCTCAAAAGAAGAAAAACGTACTTGTTGTAGGTGGAGGTTCTTCGCATGATTTTAATCGTTGGTACAAAAATGAAGATACCAAATTGATAAACTCTATACCGGGTGTACACGCAATCTATACTGACAATACGGATTCTATTCGGTATTACCTTAAGAATATGGACTTGTTGGTATTGACGAATAATCAACCTATCCCTCTGACTTCACAACAAGCAATTGAAAAATTTGTTGCGCAAGGAAAACCATTAATATTACTACATGCTGCGGTATGGTACAATTGGAATGACTGGCCAAAATATAATTTAGCATATGTAGGAGGAGGTAGTAAAAGCCATGAAACTTTCCAAGAGTTTAAGAATATTGTCATTAATACTTCAAATCCAATTACAAAAGGCGTATCCGAGTCCTTTATTTTTAAAGATGAATTATATCGTCATGAGCCGCATCCAGCGGGGCTCGGGATTAATGTGTTAGTAGTAGGCTTATCTCTTGAGACAGGGAAAGTATATCCGGTGGTATATACTGTTAATCACAATGTATCACGTATAGTCGGTATTACATTAGGACATGATGAAAATAGTCACCTTAATACAGATTATCGTAAACTATTAACCAATTCGGTCAATTGGGCTTTAAACTTATAATTATTCACATACATTAAATTAAACATGAAAAAAATCACTGTCGTTATCGTCGGAATGGGTTTTGGAAAAGAATTTATCCCTATCTATCAAAAGCATCCAAATATTAAATCTGTAGGTATTTGTACTAGAAATCCAGAAACTTTAAAAGAGTTAAAAGAGAAGTTTAACCTTGATGATGATTTATTATTTACTGATTTTGATGAAGTTGTCAAACGAGATGATGTTGATGCTATCCATGTCGTAACACCTGTGCCTGAGCACGCTAAAATGACCCTAGCATCACTTAATGCGAATAAACATACGGCATGTACGATTCCTATGGCAATGACTGTTGAAGATTGTAAAGCTATTGTGGAAGCAAAGAAAAAGGCTAATAAAGTATATATGATGATGGAAACAGCATTGTATACAAGAGAATTTTTATACGGATTGAAATTGGCTGAAACAGGGAAATTGGGAAGAATTCAATTTGTGAGAGGATCTCATATTCAAGATATGAGTATGGATGGATGGGCAGATTATTGGAAAGGTTATCCGCCTATGTTAAACGGTACACATGCTATTTCCCCATTGTTACGCATTAATAATACTATCGCTGAATCTGTTGTGTGCCATGGTTCTGGTCAATTGTCTGAGGACTTAGCAAAACGTTATAACTCTCCTTTTGCCGTTGAAACTGCAACATTTAAATTGAAAAATTCTAATGTCGTAGCAGAAGCTACACGTTCATTGTTTGATGTCGTTAGACAGTATCGTGAAAGCTATGACGTATACGGAGATAAAATGTCTTTTGAATGGGAGCAATTGCAAGATGAGCAACATGTAATATTTGATGGCGGAGAAAATGCAGTGCGTATGGAAGCTCCAGATACGGATGATATGTTGATTCCTGAAATAGCAGATTTTACCAAAAGAGAACGTATCGACGATCCAAATCACGTTTCATTTTTGCAAGGTGCAGGTCACGGAGGTTCACACCCACATTTAGTGCAAGAATTTGTAAGTGCTATCGTGGAAGGTAGAGATTCCGCGGTAGATGCTGTTGTTGCTGCAAATTATACCTGTGCAGGTATTTGTGCACATGAGTCTGCAATGAAAGGTGGAGTGCGTATAGAAATACCATCATTTGAATAATAGATGATGAAAATAGGAATAAGCTCTTTTGTATGGGTATCACCCTTTAATACTAATAATATCGACATTCTTTATAAAGCTAAAGAGTATGGATATGATCTATTCGAAATTGCCGTGGAAGACGCTGCGCTAATTGATCTTAAGAAAGTAAAAAACGTAGCTCGAGAGATTGGTTTAGAGTTAAGTGTTAGTGGTGCATTTGGACCAGAAAGAGATATTTCAAGCGATAATTTGGCTTATCGCAAAATAGGACTTTCTTACATTAAAGATTGTATAAGGATCGCTAATGAGCTAGAAAGTCCTGTTTTTGGAGGTCCATTGTATTCAGCGGTCGGAAAAACTAGACTTGTATCTAAGGAACAAAAGCAACTAGAACGTCAGTATTGTATAGAAAATTTATTTGAAGCTACTAATTATGCTCAAGAGATGGGGGTAGTATTGGCTTTGGAGCCTCTGAATCGTTTTGAAACAGATATGATAAATACCATTGAGCAGGCACTAGCCTTAATCAATGAGATAGATCATCCACATCTAAAAATACTATTAGACACCTTTCATACAAATATTGAAGAGAAAAACGTAGTTAACTCAATCCTTATGCTTGGTGATAAATTGGCACACGTGCAAGGCAATGAAAATGATCGTGGCACACCCGGTACTGGGCATGTAAACTGGATCGGTATACGTGATGCGCTTGTACAGATCGGGTATAAAGGGAGCATAGTTTTAGAAACATTTGGATCTCCTTCAAAAGAATTAGCGCGTGCAGCTAGTATTTGGAGGCCATTAGCCGAAAGCGCCGATATATTAGCTAGTGAAGGTGCTACATTTTTTAAAAAGATTTTTCAACAATAACCAATTATTATAACCAACACTAATTATGAGTGCAAATCAACAAATAACCAATACAAATGATAATGTAAAGAGTAGTCTCTTCTGGGGATGTTTTATTGTTCTCGTTGCTTCAGCTTTTGGCTTTGTATTTCGAGCATTTTTAATGCCTACTTGGGCAATGATGTTTGACCTCAGTAAAACACAACAGGGTGAAATATTTGGGGTAAGTTTTTGGCCATTTGCATTAAGTATCGTTGGCTTTAGTTTAATTATTGATAAAATTGGATACAAAAAGTCAATGATTTTTGCTTTTTTATGTCATTTGCTTTCTATAGGATTAACCATTTTTGCCACTGGATATTGGATGCTTTATGTCGGTACTTTTTTCTTCGCTTTAGGGAATGGTGCAGCAGAAGCAGTAATTAACCCCGTAGTTGCCAGTTTATATCCTAAAGAAAAAACAAAATGGCTTAATATCCTTCACGCTGGATGGCCAATCGGTATAGCTATATCTGGATTATTAGGTATTGGTTTGATTGCACTTGAAATCAATTGGCGAATTATTATTGGTTTTATCTTAATACCAGCAGTTGCTTACGGCGCATTGATTATAAAGCAAACTTTCCCGGTAAATGAGCGTGTTAAAGCAGGTGTCGGTTATCTAGAGATGCTCAAAGAGGTTGGCGTATTAGGGGCATTGATTATTGTTTCTTTATGCATTTTTGAATTGGGTAATTTGTTTGATTGGACTTACCAAGTCAATTGTGTCTTAATAATTATCATTGTTGCCGTATTTGGATTCTACGTGCGTGCTTGGGGCAAAGGGTTATTTGTTTTATTACTCTTAGCGATGGTACCATTAGCAACAATGGAGCTGGGTACAGATAGTTGGATTACGGACTTGATGACACCCGAGATGGGGAAAATGGGATTTCAAGGTGGATGGGTATTAGTATTTTCGGCCGTTATTATGGGGATCCTACGCATGTATTCTGGTGCAGTAATGAAGATTTTTACACCACTGTCTTTACTTGCTGTTAGTGCGCTAATTGCTGCTGTAGGATTACAATTATTATCCATTTCTTCGGGTATTTATATATTATTGGCAGCTGTATTATATGCATTAGGTAAGACCTTCCTTTGGGGCACCATGTTAGGTGTGGTTTCTGAAAGATTTCCAAAAGGTGGAGCTCTAGCACTGAATATCACTAGTGCTGTTGGTCAGTTAGGTGTAGGTATTATTGGAGCAGTATTTTTAGGATATATTCAGGATAGTAATATTGATAAACAGCTTATCGCTTATGATAAAGCTAATCATACGCAATACCATGAAAAGTTAGTTACAGAAACCAAAACAAGCATTTTTGGGGAATATCAATCCATTGATTATTCAACTATTAATGATCAGGATGCGTCAACTAAACAGGTGGTTAGTGAAGTAGAAAATCAAGCTAAGAAATCAGCGCTTTCTACTGTTTCTATACTTCCTGTAGGTCTATTTATATTTTTTATTCTATTAATATTTTACTTCAATCGGAAAGGAGGGTATAAACCTATAGAAATCACATAAAGTGCAATGCTTGGTTTTTAGTAAAAACAGCATTTATGGTTTTTTAATATATTTTCCTGAAAAAATATTACCTATACTAACCAATAGAATTTATAATTATGAATAAATTTTTTCACCAGATTACGTCTCTGCCTAGTGTACGTAATCTAAGGGAGAGCTATCTTAGTTTTCTATTTATGATATTGAGTTTTTGTATTATAAACTCAGCAAATGCACAGAATAATCAAATTGATGGACTGGTTAAAAACAGCAGTAACGAGCCTATAATTGGTGCTTCTGTATTAATTAAAGGTAGTAATATTGGAACTTCAACGAATAATGAAGGTACTTTTTCTCTTTCTGTTTCTCAAAATGAAGGAACGTTAGTCGTTAGTAGCAGTGGATATCTAACGCAAGAAGTTAAATTTAATGCCAATAGTAAAAATATTGTAGTATCCTTGATTTCGAGTGACCCCACAAGTATTGACGAGGTCGTCGTGACGGGTTTTGGTTTATCGCAGAAAAAGGAATCGCTAACATCTGCCATATCTACTATATCCTCTAACGATATTTCCCGCTCTAATTCTTCGACCACATCTGGGGCTTTGGTAGGAAAAATACCAGGTCTAAACTCTAGACAAACAGATGGTCGTCCTGGTGCTAGTACTGCCTTGAATATCCGTAATATGGGCAATCCATTGTATGTAATCGATGGGGTACAAAAGGATGCTGGCCAATTCAATAATTTGGATTTTAATGATATTGAAAATATTTCAGTATTGAAAGATGCATCAGCCGCAATTTATGGTGTACGAGCGGCAAATGGTGTTATTGTTGTTACCACAAAAAAGGGTAAACGAAATTCTGCTAATGAAGTGAATTTTGTTGGAAATTATGGTCTTCAAAATTTATCTTCTTTTCCTAAAGCTGCGAATGCTTCCACTTATGTAGAAAAATATATTCAGTCCCAAACTGTTCAAAATGTAGCTAATAAGAGATATACTCAAGAAGATCTTGATAAATGGACGGCAGGAACGGAAAAAGGATATATGCCTTTTGACTGGCATGATTATATATGGCATACTGCACCACAACAATATTATTCGGTAAATGCTTCAGGCGGATCCGAAAATATCAACTATTATTTTAGTGCAGGACAAATGAACCAAGAATCCATGATTGTGAATTATGGTGGTTTTAAGCGAACTAATGTTCAAATGAATATTGAATCGCAGATTTCTAAAAAATTGAAAGTCGGTGCCTCACTCAATGGTAGAATTGAAAATCGTACTAACCCTGGTGTTCCAGGTGTTGATGACTATTGGTTGCCTATTTTTGCAACCTATCGTAATCTACCTACTGTTCGTCCTTTCGCGAATGATAATCCCAATTATCCTACACTAACTTCGACAGATCCGGGGACAAACTTTGCTTGGCTTAATTATGATTTGTCAGGAAAATATACAGACACATGGCGTGTGGGTCAGTTAAATTTTAATGCTGAGTATGATATTATTGAAGGATTAAAGGCGCGCGCTTTGGTTGGTTATTATTATGCTAATCAACGCTTAGATAATCATGAGTTTACTTATAAATTGTATGGTTATAACGAGGCTAATGACACGTATCCTGTGATTTTTGAAAATAATAATCCTTGGCGTGAAAGAAGAATGGGGCATATCGAAGAGATGACTTCTAATTTCCAATTATCATATAATAAGTTATTTAATGAGAAACATAATCTGAATGTAATTGGTGGTTTTGAAACGATAAAACGCGATGAGCCTACTACTTGGGTTCACTCTATCCCTACTGCAAATTCATTGACACTGATTGATTATGAGACAATGGATACGTATACTGATGATGGGAATAGAACGCAAGGAAGAATAGGCTATATTGCCCGTGTAAATTATGACTTCGAGAGTAAATATTTAATCGAATTATCAGGTAGATACGATGGTTCTTGGAAATTCCCTCCAGGACAGCGATGGGGATTTTTCCCTTCTGCATCTGCTGGCTGGCGTGCTTCCGCAGAAAATTTCTGGAAAGAAAATAGTTTCTTAAGCAAAATAAATGACTTTAAACTGAGAGCTTCATATGGTTTATTGGGGGATGATAACGTTGGTGGATATGCTGCTTTTGATTATTTGTCGGGTTATAATTATAAATCTGGTGGTTCGGTAATCGATGGCAAATATGTATTAGGTTCTCAGCCCAGAGGTCTTCCGGTTAAAACTTTATCTTGGATTAGAGCTAAGATCTTTGATGTTGGATTTGACTTTGCTTTATTAAATTCCAAGTTGACGGGTAGTTTTGATTACTTCAGACGTATTAGAAATGGATTACCAGCTTCACGTTATGATATATTATTGCCATCTGAAGTTGGATTTGGATTGCCTGCAGAGAATTTGAACTCCGACGTACACAAGGGTATTGATGCAATGATTAGATGGTCCGATAAAGCAGGGGAATTAGGATATAGCATTGGTGCTAATGTTACTTATGCTAGATTTTATGATTGGAATCAATACAAACCTAGATTTAGTAATTCTTGGAATGTGTATAGGAACTCTATCAATGAGCGATTCGGTTATATTAATTGGGGTTTAGAAAGTGATGGGCAATTCCAATCTTGGGATGAAATTGCTAATTGGCAAGTTGATAATGATCGTCAAGGGAATCGTACACTACGCCCGGGGGATATTAAATATGTGGATCAAAATGGAGATGGTGTTATAAATGGGCTTGATGAACGCCCGATTGGTTATCGTCAGGATGCTACACCGATTTTAAACTTCGGATTAAACTTTGCTTTTACCTATAAAAACTTCGATCTAGCTTTCGATTTGACGGGGGGAGGACTGAATTCTTGGTATCAAAACTGGGAACAAAGAATGCCTTTCCATGACGGAGGTAACAATGCGCAATATTATATGGAGGACAGCTGGAGTTTATCGGATATACATGATCCAAATAGCGAATTGATCCCTGGTAAATACCCTATGTTGTTGATCGGAAATTCCAACCACAGTAATTATTGGAATAGTGATTTTTGGAAGTATAATGTTAAATATCTAAAACTAAGGAATTTAGAATTTGGCTATTCATTGCCTGAGAATATTTTATCTAAGATCAGTATTAAACGGGCTAGAGTCTCTTTTTCTGGGCAAAATTTATTGACATTCACCAATGTGAAGGGAATTGATCCTGAAATTCAATCGGAAAATGGTTTGGTTTATCCAACTACCAGAATCTTTAATTTTGGTTTAAAATTAACTTTTTAGTGATGTTGTTTGATTTCTAAAATTGTAAATATGAAAAAGTTATTTAATAGAAAATTGATATTGTTCACGTTAGTTTGTGGTTTATTCACAAGTTGTAACGACTTACTTGATCAAGAACCTGATAAAATTTTGAATAATGATCAAATCTTTGGAGATGAGATTATGATTAAATCCGTACTCGCTAATTATTATGGACGCGTACATTGGGGGCAAAATACAACAAGTTCTTATAATTATACTATCCTGGATGAAGCAGGCAAGTCGGATGGTGGACCTGATAATATCAATAGTTATGGTGATGCCTTATTTAGGGTATATGACTATACATTGATTAGGCATATTAATGAATTTCTAGTAGGATTAAGAACTACAGAAATTTTAAGTGCTGAAAAGAAGCTTAGTTACGAAGCGGAAGCTAGATTTCTTAGAGCATGGATATATTTTAATATGGCACGTAGTATGGGGGGAATGCCTATTGTTGGTGACGACGTCTTTTCGTATTCACCAGGGGATGATATAACGGCTCTTCAAATACCTCGGTCTACGGAAGTAGGTATCTATGACTATATCATTAGTGAGATAGATGAGATTAACGGATATCTAAGTGTAGAACCAACCATAAATGCCAGCAGAATAAATAAATGGGGCGCGTTAATGTTGAAAGCTAGGGCTGCAATTTATGCGGGATCTTTAGCTAATTATAACAATAAAATGACGACTCCCATAAAAACGGATAATGGTGAGGTTGGAATTCCTGCTTCTGAAGCACAGCGTTTTTATGAAATTGCATTGAATGCTGCTGAACAAGTGATAGCAAGTGGTAAATATTCTATTGCTATCAAGAAAAGCGATGATCTTAGTCGTAATTTTTATGAAGCTATCAACTTCAAAGAAAATAATGCGGAGGTTATTTGGGCTAGGGATTATATCTATCCTGGGCAGACAGTTGGTTTTACAAGAGAAAATATTCCTCCTTCTCATGCCGAAGATATTGATAGAGCGTATGCTGGACCGATCTTAAATTTAGTTGAAGATTTTGAATATATTAATAATCGTGATGGTTCTTTAAAAACGAAGGATGCAAATGATAATTATGTTTTTTATGATAATCCATTAGATATTTTCAATAATAAAGACGCTAGATTAGCTGGATCTGTAATCCTTCCAGGAGCAGATTTTAAAGGAAATCCTGTCGTATTACAAGCTGGACAAAAGATTCTTCAGAATGGGAATTGGGTCAATAATATCAGTGACTTAGGTAAAGTAGATGATGATAATAATTTAATAACTTCTGCCAATGGTCCTGTCACATCAAATGTTCAGTATGTAAATAAAACAGGTTTTTTCTTTCGTAAATTTTTAGATGAAAATGCTGGAGCTTCAACTAGGGGTAAGAATAGTGCAATGTGGTTTCCACGATTTAGGATTGCTGAAGCTTATTTGATAGCGAGTGAAGCAGCATTAGAATTATCAAATCTAACGAAGGCATTAGAGCATATTAATAAAGTTCGTAATAGAGCTGGTTTAAATGATCTGATAACAATGACATTGAGTGACATTGTGCAGGAAAGAAGAGTTGAATTCGCTTTTGAAGATCACCGGTACTGGGATTTGAAAAGATGGCGCTTAGCACATACGGTATGGGATGGTATCTCCCAAAATCCTAAAGCTATGCAATATGCTTTGTTTCCTTATAAAGTTGTAGCTCCCGGAAACCCGAATAATGGTAAATGGGTATTTGATAAGCAGTTGTTTGTGAATTCACCAAACGCTCGTTTTTTCCAAATGAAAAATTACTACAATTTTATCGATCAAGGATGGATTAATAATAATCCTAAAATAGTTAGAAATCCTTTTCAATAATTTAATATAAAAGTTATGAAAAAAATATTAATTATTACGACACTTTTGTCCGTGTTGCTAGTGGGTTGTGGTAAAGATAATTATGATGAACCGACTTCTGTTATACGTGGTAAAGTAACCTACAACGGAAAGGCTATTGGCGTTCGTGGAACCGCTGAAGTTATACAGCTTCAACTTTACCAAGATGGCTACCAATTAAAAGATCATATTCCGGTTTATGTTGGGCAAGACGGCAGCTTTTCAGCGAAAGTATTTGATGGCCAATACAAATTAGTAGCACGTAGCAACAATGGCCCATGGGTCAACGCTTCGCAAGATACAGTTATCATTAATCTCAAAGGGAATACTGAAGTGAACTACGAAGTAACACCTTATTTTACAATTGATAATGTAGCGATTGCGTTGAATGCGGATAAGAATATTTCCGCTAATTTTACCATCAATAAGGTTGTACAGTCGGCTACGGTAAGATATTATTCGTTAATAGTGAATAAAACAGCTTTTGTGGATGATGCTATTAATATTTGGCGTAAAGAATATACAGACCCAAATTTATCTGTTTCTTTATCCGAAGATTTATCCAGTTTGAATCAGATAAATACTAATGGTCCATTATTCGCACGTGTAGGTGTACGATCTAATTTGTCGGAACAACCAATATATTCAGAGGTTGTGAAAATTAAATAAAGTAATAAAAATTATCCTATTAATAAAAGACCTCAATAGAGGTCTTTTTTTGTGCTAATACGGTGTTTTTTGAAAGTATTTTCATAAATTTAAGTTCTTAATCTAGTGTAAGAACCAATATAAACCGATGAAAAATTATGTACTTAGATCTATTTAATATTATTTTTTGCATTGCATTTATTGTATTCGCATATTTTAATTTGAATGACAATGACAGTTGGCTTTGGGTACCATTATATTTGATACCTTCCTTACTCTGTGGGCTTACAATATTCGATATACATCTTCCAATATTTTATCTACTTATTTCGATAGGCTATGCCGCATATGCTATCCGTTTGTTCTTCATCAAAGACGGCGTGTACGATTGGGTTAAAAATTATAATACACCAAGTATTGTAGCTTCTATGCAAGCAGATAAACCATATATCGAAATAACTAGGGAATTTTTTGGATTATTAATAGTTGTTTTTTGCATGCTGGTCAATTATTTCTTTATTTAATATGCGCTACCAAGAAATTAAAAATGAAGTTCTTGCTGCTGTCACCGCAGATGAGAGCAAATATTTACAAGATTGTTTTGATAAGATCAATACATCATATTCCACTAATTTTGTTCCTGTATTTTCTACCTTAAATCGAAACTTAAGTGTAGCTACTCGAGCAAAAACTATTATGTTTAAGGACGATGATCTGATTATTAACGATTGGGAAATAACACAGGTTATTCGCGTGTTATTTGTGTATGCTATCAATGAGGATAATCCGGATATTTATTATGCTTTTGTGGATCGCCTATTTGTGTATAGTTCTATAGAAGAGTTGTCTGCATTATATGCTTCCTTAAATATTCTTGAATTCCCGGAGAAATGGCAAGCGCGTTGTGCTGAAGGTATTAGAAATAATATAGAGAATGTTCAGAAGGCAGTTATGCTGGATAATAAATACCCCGCTAATTATTTGGATCAAGCGGCTTGGAATCAGTTAGTATTAAAAAGCTTCTTTACCCAAAAAAATGTCCTTCATATCTATGGTTTATTTGATCGTAACAATCAACATTTAGCCGAATCAATAGTTGATTATATTTATGAAAGGCATTCTGCGAAGCGCAATATTCATCCTATTTTATGGTTATTAGCCAAAAATAGCCTACCAGAAAGAGCCTTAAATATTCTTTGCGAAAGTATGGAAACGACAACGGATAGAATAGTTCAATCTATTTTGTTTCATGTTATGCTCGTTAATAATGATAAGCTAAAACTTAGTATCAATTTAGAATCCCTATCCAATAAATTAGAAATTATGCCTTTCTCGGAAGAAGTATTGGATGCCTATAAGAACGGAAAATTATGTGTACAGATTTAAACAGAGATTTAGCAAAGATGGGCAAACCAATGCCCCTAGATTTTGAGATTATTAAAGGATTGAAATTTGTCGACCCACATATTCATATGGTGTCGCGTACGACAGACGACTATCAAGCATTGTTTGATGCTGGCGTAATGCTAGTAATTGAACCTGCATTTTGGGTGGGCCAACCGAGAACCGGATTAAGTACCTTTCAAGACTATTATAGTAGTCTGATTGGTTGGGAGAGATTTAGAGCTGCGCAATTTGGTATACGACATTTCTGTACGATTGGATTAAATTCGCGTGAAGCGAACAACGAATCCCTTGCCGACCAAGTAATGGAAATGCTTCCTTTTTTTATCCATAAAGATGGTGTATTAGGTATTGGTGAAATAGGTTTTGACGATCAGACTCCGTTGGAAGAAAAATTCTATAGAGCACAATTAGAATTAGCTAAAGAAGCAAATATTCCTGTTCAGGTACACACCCCGCATCGCGACAAAACACGTGGAACACTACGTAGTATGGAAATCGCACTGGAGCATGGTTTGGATCCGAGTATGGTAATCATTGATCACAATTCTGAAGAAACGGTCAAAGATGTCTTGGATAGAGGCTTTTGGGCTGGTTTTACGATTTATCCATTCACAAAAATGGGAAATGAAAGAATGGTAGATATTGTGAAGCAATATGGCGCCGATAAGATAATGGTGAATTCTGCTGCCGATTGGGGGATTTCTGATCCTTTGGCTGTACCAAAGACCGCTTCATTGATGCTACAACGTGGTGTGGCATTGACTGATGTCGAAAAAGTAACGTATTCAAATGCATTAGAGGCTTTTGCTGTTCACAAGCATATTGATTTGGCTACTTTAGAGCAAACTTTGATAGCTGATCCAACCAGCAAATTTGAAGGTAATACCATATTGAGAGGCGGGCAACAGCCCCGTATAGATAAGTCTTCGATCATTATATCATAATTGATTTTCGATTATGAAAGCTTGGTTACAATTAATAAGGCCATCGAATGTACTTACCGCTATTTCGGATGTGCTTGCTGGTGTAGCAATAGCATGTTTCTTTACGCATGAAGCATTACCAACAATACAAACGCTGATTTGTGTGAGTCTATCGAGCATGTGTCTATATATGGGAGGTATTGTATACAATGATGTGTTTGATGCTAAATTAGATCGTATAGAACGGCCAGAAAGACCGATTCCTAGGGGACGGATATCTATATTATCTGCTTCATTCCTTGGCGGAATATCTTTTATGCTCGGCTGTTTATTGGCATATGCCATCAATATACATGCATTCTATATCGCTATAGCGATTGTATTGATGTGTCTATTATACAATGGTAAGGCCAAGCACCATTTTATTCTCGGTCCTATAGTGATGGGATGCTGTCGCGGTCTTAACCTATTATTAGGCGTGGCTGTCTTATCTGCGGTACCATCATTGTGGTACATTTCGATTGTACCCATATTGTATATAGCTGCGGTTACTAATATCAGTAGGGGTGAAGTGTATGGCAATAATAAGCGAGCGATATTGGTGTCATTAGTTATCTATTCGTTAGTGATTATTACTTTTATATATTTTACTGTGTTGAGTAAAAATTACGCCGCCTTGCTATTTCTCTTCTTGTTTGTGTTTATGATCCTCTCACCATTATTTAAAGCATTAAAATCCTTAGATCCTAGGGATGTTAAAAAATCCGTTAAATATGGTGTATTGGCACTTATCTTAATGAATGCCAGCTGGGCTGCTATTGCTGGTTTCTGGCTTATAGCGATTTTTATTTGTGCTACATTACCCTTGTCTATTTTACTAGCAAAGAAATATTCAGTAACTTAATTTTAACTATAATTATGGAAAATACGCTCATTCAAAACTTTGCCATTACATATTCCTATCCCATTGTTTTTACTGAAAAATTGTTTCAATTAACCAATACGGAGCTAAAGGATTTCCTTTACGAACATCGTAATCTATATTTCAAACAAAAGGTTTTGCTTGTAGTGGATGATGCAGTTTGGAAAACGCATCCTTATTTGTCGCACGATATACAAACTTATTTTGATGCTATTGATTGTGTTCAATTAGCTAAAGCTCCTTTGATAATAGCCGGTGGAGAGCGATGTAAGAATGATACGCAAGTATTGGATTCCATTATTAAAGTGATCGATGACTATGGTATTGATAGGCATTCGTATGTGATAGGCCTTGGTGGTGGAGCTGTTTTGGATTTAGTAGGGTTTGCGGCAGCGGTATCACATAGAGGAATTCGCCACATCCGAATTCCTACCACTGTATTGTCACAAAATGATTCTGGTGTAGGTGTGAAAAATAGTGTTAATTATAAAGGAAAGAAAAATTTCTTAGGAACATTTGCGCCCCCAGTAGCCGTTTTCAATGATTTTTCACTATTATCCTCTTTGGACAGTCGCTCTTGGGTGGCGGGGATTTCTGAGGCCATCAAAGTGGCATTGATAAAAGACCTTCCGTTCTTTAACTGGATTTGTGATCATGCTGTATCACTACGTCAACATGATTCAATCCATATGAAGGAATTGATATTCCGTTGTGCTGATTTGCATCTAGAACATATCCGCAATGGTGATCCTTTTGAATACGGATCTTCTAGGCCTTTGGATTTTGGGCATTGGAGCGCACATAAATTAGAACAACTTACAGATTTTAGTTTATTGCATGGCGAAGCGGTAGCTATTGGTTTGGCTATTGATGTGTTATATTCTCATTTTATTGGCAATATTAAGGAAGAGGAAGCCTTTCTAGTGATTAACCTAATGCAAGAATTAGGATTACCAATTTATCATGAAATTCTATCTTCAGCAGATAATCTTGATAAATTATTAGCTGGGCTCATCGAATTTCAGGAGCATCTGGGTGGTCGTCTTACTGTCGTGTTACTTGAAGAGATGGGGAGAGGTAAAGATTATCATGAAATAGATCCTGCGCTCGTGCGTAGAGCTATTGATTTTTTAAAAAAGTATCAACAAATTCCAAACCTTATCCATGAAAATAGCTAATACACACCTATCGTATTGTACAAATATTCATGGCGGTGAATCTTGGGATGATCATTTCCGTGAACTTCAAACTTATGTTCCATTAATAAAAGCAGAAATATGTCCTGATCAATCTTTTGGTCTCGGATTGAGATTGTCTGCTCAAGCAAGTCAGGCATTAATTATTCCGGACAACTTAGCTGTTTTCAAATCTTGGTTGCAGGAAAATAATGTTTACATATTCACGATGAATGGATTTCCTTATGGGGATTTTCATCTTAAGGAAGTAAAGGACAAAGTGCATTTCCCAGATTGGACAACTGGAGAGCGTTTGAATTATACCTTAAATCTGTTCGATATATTAGCACAATTAATCCCTCAAAATGAAGAAGGAGGTATTTCAACTTCACCACTTAGTTATCGTTTTTGGTTTGAAGAGGGAACCGCTGCTTGGCAAGATATGAAACAAGCAGCTACGCTGAATATAGTGAAGGTAGCTGAATATTTATACCTGAAGGAGCATGACACAGGAAGATATATGCACCTTGATATTGAGCCTGAACCTGACGGTGTGATAGAGAATGCAGCAGAATTTATTCATTGGTATCAGGAAGAATTGCTGACAAGTGCTCAAGGTTATTTTAAGGATCGATTAGGATTAAATAAGGAAGATGTTAAGGTATTAATAAATAGGTATATATGCTTGTGTTATGATGTGTGTCACTTTGCATTAGCATATGCTGAACACGCTCATGTGATGGATCAGTTAGCAGATTTGAATATTAAAATAGGGAAATTTCAAATTAGTTCTGCGCTAAAGGTCGATCTCTTGGAGGATACTGTAGATAGATTAGCTAAAAAAGAAGTCCTCAAAGAATTTGATGAACCTATTTATTTGCATCAAGTGATCGCACGGAAAAAGGATGGAACTTTAGTCAAATACCGAGACCTGCCCCAAGCATTGCCTCACATTGATAACCCCCAACATGTAGAATGGCGTAGTCATTTTCATGTGCCTATTTTTTTAGCGAAGTATGCTGAGGTAGCATCTACACAACAAGATATTCTGGAGGTATTAGCATTGCATAATAAGCACAGTAGAACTAATCATATTGAAGTAGAAACCTATACTTGGGGCGTATTACCCAAATCATTGCAAGCATCGATAGAATCTTCTATTAGTAGAGAATTGCAGTGGTTATTAGATCAAATAGAAGTTAAATCATGAAAAGAGTTGCCGTTATTGATGTCGTAGGACTATCTTCTTCTGTAATTGGTGTACATACTCCATTTATAAATCAATTTATTCAACGCAATAAATTGCAAAAAATAAAACCTATCCTACCTGCTGTCACAACAGCTGCACAAACCACATATTTGACAGGTGAATTGCCCGCGGTGCATGGTATTGTTGGCAATGGATGGTATGATCATATAGATGCTGAAATAAAATTTTGGAAGCAATCTAATAAATTGGTGTGCGCAGAGAGTATATGGACGACAGCAAAAAAAATAGATCCCAATTTTACATGCGCCCAAATGTTTTGGTGGTATAATATGTATAATGATGCTGACTTTTCTGCTACACCACGACCCAACTACCTAGCTGACGGTCGCAAGAAGCCTGATTGCTACACATTTCCTAATGAGTTGCGTGATCAATTGACAGCCAAATTTGGTGAATTTCCATTGTTTAATTTTTGGGGGCCCAATGCCAATATTAAATCTTCACAATGGATTGCTAATGCAGCTATGTATGTCGAAGAGCAACATCAGCCAACACTAAATTTAATTTACTTGCCTCATCTTGATTATTGTCTGCAAAAATTTGGCCCTGCATTAGATACCATCGCTAAAGAATTGCTGGAGATTGATGAACTAGTAAAGAGATTGGTTGTTTTTTTTGAAAGCCGCGGGGTAGAGGTTGTTCTTTTGTCTGAATATGGTATTTCACCAGTTAATAACCCTATTCATATTAATAGAATATTGCGAAAAGAAGGCCTTTTGGATATTCGCGTGGAGCGAGGCCTGGAATTACTTGATGCTGGTGCTTCTGCTGCATTTGCAGTTGCCGATCATCAAATAGCACATATCTATACCAAATCCGAAGAAATTACCAATCGTGTCAGAAAAATATTGCTAGATATACATGGTATTGATAAGGTACTGGATAGACAGGAACAAACAAACTACGGTATTAAGCACAATCGAGCAGGTGATCTAGTTGTATTGGCAGATCAATCGTCTTGGTTTACCTATTACTTTTGGTTAGATGATACGAAGGCGCCTGACTATGCACGTATGGTGGATATTCATAAGAAACCGGGTTATGATCCTGTCGAAATGTTTATGACATCCAAATCCCGTGCTATTTTTAAATTGTTAATTCGAAAATTGGGAATTCGTGCGCTATTAGATATCACGCCTTTGGACGCTAATCTGCCTAAGGGGTCACATGGTGTCATAGATATTGATGAGCAATATTATCCCATATTGATTGGCAATGGCCTGAAGGAAAACTATTATGAGGCAATAGAAATTAAACAATTTTTATTAGATAAGATTTTTAATTAAACTGGTTTTAAAACTTTCATAACTGTGCTACAAACGGATAGTGCAGGATAGTGGGATTAATTAGAATGGGTATCTTTAAAAATCAATAACCAAATTATGAAACCTATAAGCCTATTATTTTTATTCATAGCTATTGTTTCTGCAGCACAAACTAATGTGTTTGCACAGAAAAAATTATCTGATCAATACCAACAAATTAGTGCACTTTCGCGTGCTTATGTTCATCCAACCCGTATTGTATGGAAAGATGGAAATGTTGCGCATGAAGAGTATTTACTAAAGCAAGGGAATGGCCAAGCCAATCTATATAATCCACATTCCATTATCCTCAAAAATAATGGAAATGAAACCAGCAGTATTCTCGTAGATTTTGGTAAGCAAATGAATGCTTCCATTGAAGTAGTGACGGGAATGTGGGCTGGTAATAATTTACCTAAAAATGTACGTATACGTTTTGGGGAATCAGTAAGTGAAGCAATGTCGGATATCGGTGAAAAAGGTGCCACCAATGATCATGCTGTTCGCGATTTTATTATGCCATTACCATGGCTTGGTAAAAATCAATCTGGTGAATCTGGATTCCGATTTGTACGTATTGATTTTTTGGAGCCCAATGCGGAGTTACATCTCCGAGAATTGCGTGCAGTAGCTACATTTAGAGATATACCTTACTTAGGATCTTTTAAAAGTAACGACGAGCGTCTCAATAAAATATGGGATGTAGGTGCTTATACTGTTCATGTCAATATGCAAGATTATTTATGGGATGGCATCAAACGTGATCGTTTGGTCTGGGTAGGTGATCTTCATCCTGAGGTGGCTACGGTGAATGCTGTTTTTGGGTACAATGAAGTAGTACCTAAGAGTTTGGACCTGGCGAGAGATGCAACACCATTGCCAGGATGGATGTGTGGACATAGTAGTTATTCTATGTGGTGGATCATATTACATTATGATTGGTACATGCACTATGGGGATAAAGAATACTTGAAAGTACAGCTTCCATACCTCCAAGATCTTGTGAAGCAGATTATTTCCAAAGTCAAAGATGGGAAAGAAGAAATGGATGGCGCTCGCTTTTTAGATTGGCCTTCTAGTGAAGATAAAGCAGCGGTACATGCAGGATTGCAAGCGATGACAGTGATGTCATTACAAGATGCTGCTTTTTTATTTAATGTATTAGGTGATGTAGAATCCAAAAAATTATGCGACCAAACGGTGGCTGCAATGCGAAAAATAGTGCCTCCACACAATAATTCTAAGCAAGCAGCAGCACTATTGTCACTGGTAAATATGATGGATACACAACAGGCATTTAAGGATGTATTAGCAGTAGGTGGTGCAAAGAATTTCTCTACCTTCTATGGCTATTATATGTTGGAAGCGATGGCTAAGGCAGGAAAGTATCAAGAAGCAATGGATATCATATCTTCTTATTGGGGAGGAATGTTGGACTTAGGGGCTACTACTTTTTGGGAAGACTTTAATATGGATTGGATTCCCAATGCTTCACGTATTGATGAAATTGTCCCTCCAGGAAAAGTAGATATTCATGGCGATTTCGGTGCGTATTGTTATATAGGGCATCGCCATAGTTTAGCACATGGTTGGGCAGCTGGTCCTACAGCATGGTTATCTGCTCATGTATTAGGTGTAAAAGTCGCTGAACCAGGCGGAAAAGTATATACCGTTAAACCTAATCTTGGAAATCTTGAATGGGTAGAAGGGACGTTCCCAACACCATATGGTGTAATTGAGGTGAAACATACACGACAAGGAAACAAGATTGTATCGGATATCAAAGCTCCTAATGAGGTAACTATTATAAATTAATTATGATCTATTATTGTAAATTTTTAGCCGTATTCCTATGTGCTATTGTTAGCTATCCTAGCATTGCTTCTATAGTACCCGAATATTTAAGAGTGGAATACAAAATAAATCCCTTCGTGGAGGAAGCTAAACCTCGATTAAGTTGGGAATTGAAAGGTGATGGTTTTAATCAATCTCAATCTGCTTATCATATTCTTGTCGCTAGTTCGGAGAATTTATTAGAACAAAATATTGGCGATGTTTGGGATTCAGGCAAAATATTGTCTAATCAAACTAACCAAATAGAGTATGCCGGGAATACCCTTAAATCTGGGCAAAAGCTATGGTGGAAAGTACGTACTTGGGATCAAAATAATAATGCCGGAGATTGGAGCACGATCAATTTTTGGGAGATGGGGATGTTGAATCCTTCGGATTGGAAAGCCGCATGGATAGGTTATAATTTGAACGATAAAGCGCCTAAAGGAGAATATGATTTACCACCCTCTCCATATTTGAGGAAAGAGTCAACAATCAATAAACCTATTCAATCAGCACGATTATATATTAGTTCATTGGGCTTGCATGACTTTTATGTGAATGGAAATAAAATTGGAAACGATTATTTTGCTTCGGGTTGGACCGAATACAACAAACGTGTTTATTATAACGTATATGATATTACCAAAGAGTTGAAGGCTGGTAACAATGCCTTCGCTGCTGTACTCGGGAGTGGTTGGTATGCTGGGTATTTGGGCTATGCTTTGTTAGTGGGGACAAAGACAGTTAACCGTTTCTATGGTGAAATCCCTTTATTGAAAGCGCAAATAGAAATCAAATATACCGATGGAACATCTTCAGTAGTGGCTACTGATAAAACATGGAAAGCAACAGAAGGTGCTATTCGTGAAGCTGATTTCTTGCAGGGTGAATTTTACGATGCTACTAAAGAAATAAGGGGTTGGAATAAGCCTAATTTCAATGATAATAGTTGGAAGCCTGTACAAGTATATAGCGATAAAGCAGAACAAAAGATGCAAATTTATCCGAGCAATCCGGTGCGTGTATTTCAAGAATTGAAAAGTAAAGATATCCGTAAAATTGCTGATGAAAAATATATTATTGATTTTGGACAAAACTTCGCAGGAAATATTAAGCTTAAGGTAAAAGGAAATAAAGGGGATACAATAACATTTCGATATGGTGAAATGTGCTACCCTGATGGTTCGCTAATGACAGAAAATCTTCGCAGAGCGAGAGCAAAGGATACGTATATTCTCAAAGGTGATCCTAATGGCGAGATATGGTCGCCCAGTTTTACTTTTCACGGTTTTCAATTTGTCGAAGTAGCAGGATTAAAACAAAAACCTACTAAGGATTTTTTAACAGGTTTAGTACTAACTTCGGATTTGAATACCGTAGGACATTTTGAGTCTAACAATCAAATGCTGAATCAGCTTTATAGTAATATCGTATGGACCCAGCGGGCCAATTATATTGACATCCCTACGGATTGTCCGCAACGTGACGAACGTCTTGGTTGGACGGGAGACGCTCAGGTATATATGAGATCTGCAGCTTTTAATGCTGATATAGCACCTTTTCATAAGAAATGGATACGAGATTTGAATGATGCACAGTGGCCTAGTGGTGCCTATCCTGTATATGCCCCGAATCCTATCAATAGCAAAGGGGAATCCGCAATTAGAGCATCGGACACTTTCTCTCCGGGATGGTCCGAGGCGGGCATAATATGTACCTATGAAATATTTAGAGCGTACGATGACCGCAGAATAGTGAAAGAATCTATGAATGATATGGTACGTTTTATGGATTTTCTGAAGCAAAGAACTAAAGATGGGATATTAATTGAAGGGAGTTTTGAGGATGTTAGTCCAAAGGGAGGTTTTGCGGATTGGTTATCTATAGGTAAAAAAGCAAGTCCTGATATGCTTGCTACAATCTATTATTTCTATTGCAATAAATTGATGTATGAAATGGCAGTCGCAATAGATGATTTGGCATTAGCCGAACGCTTTAAAAGTGACCTTAATCAAACCAAAGTTAATTTCAAAAAACATTATATGGCTGACGATGGACGTTTAGTCGTTAATGAAGCCTTTTATGGAGATGGGGCAGGCTACGTGGATGGCTCAAATGGCTTCTCGGGGCATACGCAGACTTCTTATGCTAATGCTTTATATGCTGGAATCTTGAATGAAGAGGATATCCCTAAAGCAGCCCATTATTTGAGACTATTGGTGGAGCAAAATGGGGATAAATTGACGACTGGTTTTCTTGGCTTCAAACCTTTGTTACCTGCATTGTCTGCTTCAGGTTCTTCTGATAAAGCTTATGCATTAATTCTAAGTACTGAATATCCATCTCTAGGCTATGAAGTCGTGAATGGCGCTACCTCTATTTGGGAAAGATGGGATAGTTATAAAAAAGGGGAAGGTTTTATGCACAATGCTGCTATGAATTCATTTAGTCATTATGCATATGGAGCTGTAAATGAATGGATTTTTGAAAATATGATAGGCATCAAATCCTTAGAAAATGGGTTTAAACGTGTTAAAATTAAACCTGAAATTCCATTAAATGGCATAAATAGTGTCAAAGGATCATATCGTTCGATGGCTGGCCTAATTAGTTCTTCATGGAATAATACTAATTCTGCTATAACACAAGAGATTGGTATCCCTGTAAATGTTATCGCTGAGGCTTACATTCCTTCGGGAGCTACTAACATACTAATCAATGGCCTAGCTTTAGATAAATCACCTCTTGTACGCTCGATCTCTAATGATGCGAAAAATCTAATAATTGAATTAGGCTCTGGGAAATATACTATTAATTTTATCAATCAATAAAATATGTCTGTTGTAGCATTTAAAATGAAATTGAAATCGGGTGTGGTTGAAGAGTATCAAAGAAGACATCGTACAATTTGGCCTGACTTAGTCAAACATTTAAAAGAAATGGGTCTATCGGAATATAGAATTTTTTTGGACCCAGATGACCAGCAAACATTATTTGCGATTCAGACACGTGCTGGTAATTATGATGATACACAATTGAGAAATCATCCTATAATGAAACAATGGTGGGATTATATGGCTGATTTGATGTATGTAGAAGATGATAATTCGCCTGTAGCAAGTTCGCTTACTGAAGTTTTTTACATGCCTTGAATGTATAGGATATGGTATTTATATAAAAGAATTGTATATTTAAATATATCAATTATGCCTATTTCCTATGACAACTACAATTTCAGAGTTTTTAGACTCTATAGAAATTAGTGATTTTTCTGCTACTCCTAAATATCAGCAACTAGCCGATTCTGTTATTAGCGGAATTCAAAACAGAAGATTTAGAAAGGGAGATGTATTGCCTTCGATCAATGAGTTTAGTAATTATTTAGAAATATCTAGGGATACTGTAGAAAAGGCTTATAGATTTCTTAAAAATAGAGAGATTATTTCTTCGACTCCTGGTAAAGGATATTTTATCGCTAAAAATGAGGTAAAAGACGGTGTGAAGATTGCTTTTTTACTCAATAAGTTAAGCGAGCATAAGAAAATTGTTTACGATTCTTTTGCACGTGAAATTGGGGAATGTGCTGCTTTGGATCTATTTGTGTATAATAGTGATATTGCCTATTTGAAATCTTTGCTCGCTAATCTCACAAAATCATATGATTATTATGTGATATTTCCTCATTTCAGGCAAGGATCTGACAAAGCTGCTGAGATAATAAACAAATATATCCCGACGGGAAAATTATTGTTATTAAGTAAATTTATACCTGATATAGAAGGTGAATTTCCTGCAGTATATGAAAATTATGAAGCTGATATCAATATTTCATTAAATAATGCTTTAGCTAATCTAAAAAAATACAAAACGTTAAAACTTGTTTTTCCGGATCACAGTGATTACCCAAAAGCAATAATAAAAGGCTTTTATAAATTTTGTCAAGAAAATAAAATGCAGCATATTCTAGTGTCTAACTTAAAAAATGAAAAGATAGAAGCTGGTACATGTTACATTAATATTGCAGAGAAAGATCTCGTCGTATTGATAGAGAAAATAAATAAAAAAAATCTCCTTGTTGGTACTGATGTTGGACTCATCTCATATAATGAAACGCCATTGAAAAAATATATCTTGAATGGAATTACAACGATTTCTACAGATTTTGATTTTATGGGTAAGGCTGCCGCTCAGTTGATATTGACTAATTCTACTCAACATATTGAAGTCCCTTTTCATCTGATTATTCGGGATTCAATTTAATATACAAAAAAGGGCTTTTGATCTCAAAAGCCCTTTTTTATGCGATGTTATTTTTTGATTTTAATAGGGTATTCTTTAATTATACCACTAATTATTTTGGGAATGTCGTTGATTGCATCTTCAGGATCGTTGACTTGTGAAGTACCTCTCGCTTGCCAAACGACAGTATTTGTTTGGCGATCTACTGCTTCGATGATGATATGACCGTAGCGTACTCTTTCTTTTCCGATCGGAAAGGATGTTGAATAACCCATGTATCCGCCCCACGGTCTGTACCAACCCCAAGGTCCACCCATTCCAAAGCCAAATGAGTAGTTACTATAAATTTCTTTACTCTTATTATTTACTATCGCTATATAGCGAAATAATAATTCCGGATCATTCTTGGTATACGTAAGACCCCTAGCTTCCAATTCTTGGTTTGCTGTAGTTAGGATCTTGCTTTTTGCAATATCATTATTAAAATAATCCTTTGATAGAGAATCTATAGGTGGTAACCATGCATAAGTTTTAAACTGTTTAAAATCTATACTTTCAACCCGTGTAGTATGAAATTTTTGTGAAGAACATGAAGCAATCAAAAGTGCTACAACTCCTACTATAAAAAATGAAAATTTTCTCATAATATTAAAACATATATTATTGATTTAGACCTATTGGAATAAACATGGTTTAATCCACTAAAAAATAAATTTAGAAACCAATGGCATTTGTCGTCCGGTACCAAAAGCCTTAGGACTAACACGTAAAATAGGTGGTGCTTGGAAACGCTTAAATTCGGCGTTATGAAGCAACTTGGCAATACGTAGAACGAGCGATTCATCGAAGCCCAATGACAGCAGTTCTTGACCAGATTTCTCTTTCTCGATTAATAAATAGAGAATGGAATCTAGCACATCATACTCCGGAAGTGAATCCGAATCTTTTTGATCTGGTCTTAATTCTGCAGATGGTGGTTTTACAATTGTATTGATCGGGATTATTTCACGGTCTCTATTGATGTATTTTGCCAATTCGAAAGCTTGGGTCTTATACACATCACCGATCAAACTCAAGGAACCTGCCATATCTCCATATAAAGTACCATAACCTACAGCAGCCTCACTTTTATTGGATGTATTGAGCAATATGTGACCAAATTTATTGGATATTGCCATCAGTAGTGTTCCACGTGTGCGTGCCTGTATGTTCTCTTCCGTAAGATTTGCTTGAAGTCCTGCAAATGCTTCACTCAAGGTATTTTCAAAGGAAGAAGCGATATCCTTTATAGGAAGAATGAGGTGTTCACAGCCTGTATTTGTCACCAAATCTAAAGCATCTTTGATCGAATGATCACTTGAATATATGGATGGCATCAATACGGCGAGTACATTTTTGGCTCCTAATGCTTCGATAGCAAGCGCAGCAACAATAGCGGAGTCAATACCTCCAGATAAGCCTAATACTGCTTTTTTGAATCCTGATTTTGAAAAATAATCGCGTAGCCCTAAAATTAATGCTTGATGTATTAAAGCGATTTCCGTATCATTTGTCGTACTTCCTTTTCCTGCAAAATCACTGTTTTCGAAATCTACATATTGAAAGTCTTCAGCAAATTTGGCCAGTTCTTTTACAATGTCTCCATTTTTATTTAAAACCAGCGAACGGCCATCAAAAATGATATCTGTATGTGCACCGATTTGGTTCACATAGATCAATGGTGCATTCGCTTTCTTTATATTATTCCTAAGTACTTGAATCCTTTCTTCATGCTGTATATATGAAAATGGTGATGCCGCAATATTAATTATTATGTCTGGATTCTCTGCTGCCAATTCGGCCATTAAGTCGCCCACATATGAATTGTCTTTGTCGTCATCCCAAAGGTCTTCACAGACAGTTAAGGCTATTTTTTTGCCATTTAGCTGTACACAGTTGGTCGCCTTATTGGGTTCAAAATATCGGTACTCGTCAAAAACATCGTAATCAGGAAGAAGTGATTTATGTCTATATTCTTGAATTTTACCTTTTGAAAGGACAGCAGCCGAGTTGAAGAGTGGTTTACCTTCTTGATCCACATTCTTAGTAGGGCAGCCGATTATACAGTCTATAGTATCACATTGTGAAGCTATTCGCTGCAGCGATTGTTCACATTGTTGTATAAAAATATCATTGCGTAACAAATCCTTAGCAGGATATCCACCTATTGCTAATTCTGCAAAAATGATCAATTCAGCATGTTCATTTTTAGCTTTATTAATGGCATCTATAATCTTCGATTCATTGGATTCGAAGTGGCCAATATGATAGTTGAGTTGGGCTATTGCTATTTTCATAAGGTATTACAAATATATTAAAATAATATCCCGATGTTAAGTGCTAAGTAAGAAGTTTTTGGTTTACCAGAATTATTAATCGCTCTAGAAAAACCATTGTTAAAAGATAATCCTGTCAGCAAGGACAAGTTATTGTTTAGCTTCCATTCTGCGCCTCCGCCAATTTGTAAGCCTAGACGGAAAATATCTGCCCCTTGAATTGCTGTTGAGTTCCTAGCACCTGTTATTTTTTCCTTTCCTGCTACTTTTATACCTGCAGTAAAACCAAACTGTCCATAGAAGCGACCCATTTCATTTTCTTCACTTTTTAATTTTACGGTTAATGGAATATCAATGTATTGTAATCTTATGAAATCTCTGTTTTCGGTCAATTCACTATTTAGGGATGATCCTATGCTGTTTATTAAGAATCCTGTAGAAAAGTAATAGTTGTTAGCAAAACCTAAATCTGCTAATAATCCATACGAAAAGCCCATCTTCGTGCCGCTATTATAATTCTCATTTGTATACCTGTACCAGCCTAGGTTTGGGTTTATGGCTAAGCCTAATCTAAAATTTTTGTTTTCTATGTTTGAGCCTCTTGCGCTGTCATAGTTTTGTGCTTTTACGCTACTATAAGGTGCCATCATTACCATAATAACTCCTAATGTGGGGAGTATATTTTTCGATAGATTAATCATTTCTTTAAAGATTATTTAGTAAATTTTTATTTAAACAAATGCAAATTAACGAAAATTTATTTCGTGATATATTTATTATTACGTTGACTTGTAGTCTTGAAACTACAATATTATAATCTCTTTTTTTAGCGGGTAATTTGCCCTTTTAATTGCTTTTAAGTGATCTGTGTTTATATTTTAAGCTGTTTTGTCTATTTTTTATTGATGTGATATTATATTTCAGACTGTAGTATTAGTATGTTTTTTAATATTTTCAGAAGTTAATGCAGTTAAATAAAAGTTAATTATTTATTTTTGAAAGAAATTGTATAATCAATTCCTAATAGTTACTCGAATTCGTAAGTGCTAAATTTCTACTGATTTAAATACGCAGATGTTTTTATTTCATTTAGTTTTTTTGTCTAGAACTATCTTTTTCTTCAACTATAGCATTATTGGAATTATTTACAGTAATACATTTATGAACTACATAAACTAAATGGTAATATGAAAGAATTTCTTCCTATCCAAAAGATGAAAATTATTTATAGTGAAAATGCGTTGTTAAGAATAATTTCAGTTTGTTTATTTCTATTGATTGTCAATGTTTCGCAACTCTCTGCAATTGATAGTAAATATGTAAATAGGAGCGATCGTGCAACTAATATCCTTGTAAAAAATGCAACGGTACAAATGTCAACCGCACAACAGGCTTTGGAGGGAAGGGTTGTAGATAGCCATGATGTTCCTTTATATGGTGTTTCCATTCGGGTTCAAGGGCGGGATATAAAGAGTAGTACGAATTCAAAAGGGCTATTTTCACTGCTTAATCTGGAGAAAAATGATGTTTTAATATTTAGCATGACTGGTTTTGTAACGCAGCAGATTGTTTTTACAGATCAGGCTACGCTAACGGTTTCTATGTTAAGTGCTTATATTGATATTGATGCTGTTGATGTCATCAATACGGGCTACCAACAAATAGCAAAGGAACGTAGTGCTGGATCTTTTGCTAGACCAGATATGAATACGATAGCTAATAGGAGTACAAGTATGAATATTTTGCAGCGTTTGGATGGGTTGGTACCTGGGTTGACGGTCAATAATAATCCTAATGGTGCTAATGCTATATTGGTTCGTGGCTTGACGACGATCGAAACCAACCAAAATCCACTCTATGTCGTAGATGGTATTCAGATGGATAATATTTCAACGATAAATCCTCAAGACGTAGCAGAGATAACTGTATTGAAAGATGCAACAGCGTCTTCTATTTGGGGATCAAGGGCCTCCAATGGTGTGATTGTGATAACGACAAAGAAAGGAACAGTTAATGAAACCATTAAATTTAGTTATGATGCTTTTTACAATCATCAAGGACGACCTAATTTGGATTATTTTAAAATGCTCAATAGTAAGCAGTTTGTTGATGCTTATGAATCGATATTTGCCAATACGGACTATACTGATCTTTATCCTTGGTCGCGGGTATCAGGAAACAGGGATATTAATGGGACTGGGGTTGCACCATACGAATTGATACTATATAACCAGCAGAGAGGTTTGATTGATCCATTACAAGCACGTAATAGTTTGGATAGCTTAGGAAGATTGGATAACAGACAGCAAATAAGAGATTTGCTTTATCAGAATGCGTTTATCCTTAATCAAAATCTCGGCATATCTGGAGGTTTTAATAAATACTCTTTTTACGGTTCTTTGTCGCATAGCAATATCAATGGCAACCGTCCTAATGTAAATAATCAATCCTATAAGGTTAATTTAAGACAAGATTTTACTTTCAATAATGCTATTCGTGCTTTTTTAATTTCTGACATTACTCATATTAGAAATAGAAATCAATCAAATCTGAATGTGCAGGGAAGTTTTTATCCTTTTCAATTGTTTCAAGACGAAAGTGGGAATCCTATTTCGGCGCCTTATCTAGTTCATTTTTCTGACCAAATGCGCGCTAATTTTGAAAATCGTAGTGGTATTGGATTAGATTACGTGCCATTGGAAGAGATGAAATATGGTCAATTACGAACCGAAGGATTGAATGCCCGCTTATTGGCTGGGATTAATGTCAAATTGTGGAAAGGTTTAAGCTTTGATGCTGTATATGGTTATATAGCTAATAGGATGACCACTCGAAACCTCCGCGATGGACAGAGTTACGCTATTCGAAGTGAGAATGTACAATTTACAGTGTCTGGGGTCAATGGTGGCGCGCCGACATACCATCTGCCTATCACAGGAAGTCTATACTCTTTGAGTAACAGCAATGCTAAAAATTGGACTTTGCGTAATCAATTGACTTATACGAATGTATGGGATCAAGGTACACATGAAATTAATGTATTAGTAGGGCAAGAGGCACAAGAGCAGTCTATAATTAGTAACACTACCACTGTCCGTGGTTTTAATGAACTATTACAAACGACAACTTTAGTGGATTATCAACGACTTTCGAGCGTTGGCTTGCGAAATACTGTATGGCCTAATAACCCTGGTGGAGTAAGTAGATTATCTACTGCTCCTCCATTAGCAGAGTCAGAATCTATCGTACGTTTCCAATCATATTATACCAATCTTGGGTATACCTATTTACAGAAATATACTTTAAATGCAAGCTGGCGTATAGATGAAAGTAACTTGTTTGGGCGTGACAAATCGGCACAAAATAAACCTGTTTGGAGTGTCGGTGCCCGATGGAATATATCTAAAGAGAAATTTATGGATAACCAACAATTTTGGCTCAAGAATGTCGCATTACGTACCAGCTATGGTGTCACCGGCAATGCACCCAGTCCTGGGACGGCGTCATCTTTTGATATATTGAGCCCATCCAGAAGTAGCTTTTTCCTTGGTGGGAGTGGTTTAAATTTATCTAGTCCTGCAAATCCTAGATTAACTTGGGAGAGTACAAAGACCTTGAATTTTGGCGTTGACTTTTCATTATTTGAAAATAATAGACTTTCCGGAACTTTAGATATATACCGTAAAAAAACTGCCGATTTGATTGGACGTTTGGCGATTAATAGCCTGACGGGTTATAATACCATACAAGGAAATATGGGCGAGATGGAGAACAAAGGTATAGAAATAGGATTGTTTAGTAGAAATATCATTAAATCCAATTTTGACTGGTCTTCCTCTTTTGTAATGGCATATAATAAAAATATAGTGAAAAACTTGGTAAGTTCTTTCCCTATTTCAATAGGAGACGAATTACTACGTTTGATTTTTGTAAATGAGTATCCTGCTTATTCTTTATTTGCCTATGATTATGCTGGCTTAGATAATATGGGTGATCCACAGATTCGATTAGCAGATGGTACTATTACTAAGGATGTCAATGGTGATGAAACTATGCCTCAAGATATGCTCCATATGGGGACTTATCAGCCGGTATGGTCTGGGGGATTCGGTAATACATTTCGATATAAATCTTTTACCCTAGCGGCAAATCTTTCTTATAATTTGGGGCATGTGATGCGTCGTGATGTAAATATGTTTTATGATGGACGCTTTGCACATTCTAACGTTAACATTCCACGGGCAGAGTTTGATGGCAATATTCATGAGGAATTTGCTAATAGATGGCAGAATCCAGGTGATGAGCTTAGGACCAATGTGCCTTCTTATATGCCTAGTTTGTCAGCTTCATTAGCACGACGTGATATCAATAAATATGTATTTGCAAATACAAATGTCCTTAGCGCTTCTTATATCAAGCTGCGTGATATTACGTTGGTTTATAGGCTATCGGATGCTGTAAATCGTAAATTACATACAGACGCTATAAGTTTTCGTTTGCAGCTCTCTAATGTCATGATTTGGAAGGCTAATACGTATGGAATTGATCCTGAGTTTAACGCTCCAATCAACGGAACACGGATCATGCCTTTAAATCAAGGTACAATTACATTTGGTACAACTATTAAATTTTAACAGCAGCACTTATGAATTTTACAAAGTCAGTTTTTATACTTATCACAGCCTTAGTAACTTCTTTACTTAGTAGTGGCTGTAAAAAGGATTTTTTGGAGATTTTGCCCAAAGGAAGATTAATTGCTACAACGACAAATGACTATAATTTGTCCTTGAATAATCTCTCCTTATTAACAGTTAGTTTTCTAGGCGAACCCTTAGCACCAGTTGTACTTGGTGATGAAATTGTTTCTGTAGAGCCTTATTTTATGAGTTCTGTTAGACGCTATCAACGGTTATTTCGCTTTGAAGATCATATTTATAATGCAGATGAAGACGCATACGAATTGATACGTCCGATGCAGAATATTTACGTCTATAATAAAATTATTAACGAAGTCATGTCTTCTGCAGGTGGCAGCGAAGCGCAAAAACGAAGTATTCAAGCGGAGGCACGAATAGGAAGAGCATGGACTTATTTTTTGTTAATCAATTTTTATGGTAAGCATTACAATGAAAATACTGCTGCGCTAGATCCAGGTTTTCCTATTATAATTCAAAATGATTTAGCTGCTACTAATTTTAGTCGTAATACTGTACAAGAAGTTTATGATTTTATTATTGAGGATTTAACGTTGGCTTTAGAAGATGCACCAATAGTATTAAGCAGTAGATTGCGTGCCTCGAAGCCTGCTGCTGAGGGATTATTAGCCAAAGTATATACGTATATGGGTAGGTATTCGGATGCCTTGCCCTATTATAATAGTGCCTTGAATAGCATCCCTAATTCTCCTGTTCGCTTAGGTTTAATAAATTATGAAAACTTGGAGATGGACGAACCTTTTGGATATGATTTCCCTCTTACACCAGATAATTCTGAAATCATATATGCCAAACAAATTGATAATACTTTTAGCGATTTTTATAATGAGTTAGTTGTTAACTCGGCTGTTTCATCATTATATAGCACTTCTGATTTTAGAATGGGCACTTATACTGGTGTTACCATATTTGGAGAACCTTATTTGCCGGGCTTTTTACGACGCAATAGCCCTTCCTCTATTCAAATAGGTGTTACACTACCTGAGTTGTATCTTTTGCGTGCGGAATGTTTCGCTCGTTTGGGACAATTGCAAGCTGCAATAGCAGACCTTGAAACTCTTCGTGCGGCACGAATCAAAGAAGATGAAGAAATAAAAGTACCTGCTTTAGCCATGTCGTCAAGGGAAAATTTAGTCCGTTTTGTATTTGAAGAACGTTTACGTGAATTTGCTACGCTTGGATTTCGTTGGTATGACATGCGCCGTATGGTGGGAGATCCAATTTTTGAATCTACTACTTACAATCATTTATTATATAATGAAGATGGATCTGTTAAAGATATTTTTTTAATGAATCCTAATCGATTAGTGTTGAAAATTCCTGCAAAAATTATGCTTCAAAATCCAGATATGCAAGATAATCCATAATACCGTATGCACATTTAAAAACTAAAAATTGAAATGAAAAATTTGCTACTATTGTTATTCCTTTTTTGTTCAGTAATGCTCTATGGGCAAGGATATACCTTAAAACTCAAAATCGAAAACCAATCTACTAATAAGTTTACTTTGGCTTATAATATCGGCGATGACTTAGTTATAGATTCTAGTGCTGTTCCAATTGACGGATGGATGGTGTTTAAGGGAAATATTGAAGAGCCTGTAGTTGCTAATGTAATCATACGTAATCATCCAAAATTACAAATTGATTTAGATCAAGGCATGATACCAGGTCCAGCATTACGGTTAATCTTGTCTAATGATATAATAGAGGTACTAGGGGACGCAAATACATTGTATGCAGCTACTGTTATTGGTGGAAAAGCAAATACTGAATGGGCAGCGATCAAATCCGAACAAGCTATGATTGAAGGGGCAAATTGGTTGTTGATGAAAAAATATTATGCCACTAAAAATACGATGTCAGCAGAAGAAGAGAAAACTTTAATCTCCACTTTGACTGAAAATCAGAAAATAAGTAATGAGTTGAGAAATCAGTTTTTGGAGAAGAATCCTAGTTCATTAGTTAGTTTATTCTATTTGACTGAAATGATGTATGCAGAACTATCTCTAGAGGAATTAAAGGCTGCCTATAATAAGATAGATGATACGTTAAAATCTCATTCCTACGCTACTAGTATTGTACAGTTGATGTCTAATTTGGAAAAAGCTGCAACAGGACAGAAGGCAATTAATTTTCAGCGAATTACGAACAATGGAGAGAAGTTTAATTTGAATGATCTTAAAGGTAAATATGTGTTACTTGATTTTTGGGGTAGCTGGTGCATGCCATGTCGTCAATCCCATCCTCATTTAATAGAATTATATAATAAATATCGAGGGGATGATTTTGAACTTGTCGGTATAGCATTTGAGACGAGTAAAAGTATAGAACAGGCTAATTATACTTGGAAAAAGGCTATTGAAGAGGATAAACTCAAGTATATAAATGTATTGAACAATACGGATATGGACCAAGTTGATATCGTCACTGCTTATGGTATCTCTGCATTTCCAACCAAAGTACTATTAGATAAAAATGGAATTATTATAGCACGCTGGTCAGGTGATGATCCTGGTTTAGATCGTACATTAAAAGATATTTTCGGCTTTTAGTTTAATAAATTCTGCTTTAGAGGGATCTCCAAATTTGGGGAGCCCTCTTTAATTATTTGGTTGAAAAGAATTTTGTTTTTTGTTCATTTTACAAAGTATAAATCTTCTTTACGATTACTATTTCGCTATATTTATAGTGAAACCTAATAGTAACTAATTGTAAATCATGGCTAGAGTAGTAAATGGATATTTATTTTTATTAATAGTTTTTATTACTTCGTGTCAGGAAGATAATCCTTATAATAGGCCTGATGTATCTGCAATTGATCTTGATCTCAAAATAGATCGTTTTGATCAAAAATTAAAACATGTGTCCAGGGAAGAAATATTGACGTATAATACAATTTGGCAACATGAGTATCCTTATTTCTATCCCGATTATATGTTTGAGATGCTTGAAATAGGAAATCCTAAAGATAGTATTCTTATAGAGAATGTATTGGGACAGGTGTTACAGAAGAAAGATTTTATAGATTTAGCGAATGCTGTGACAAAGACTTTTCCAAATCTGACACTACAAGAAAAAGAACTGACACAGGCTTTTAAGTATATCAAATACTATTATCCCGATTATAAGGTGCCTCAGATAATAGCCTTTATAGGTGGTTTTTCCTTTCAAACGCCTTTGGGAGAAGATTATATTGGTATAGGCCTAGATATGTTCCTTGGGGTAGATTCTGAATTTTATCCTGCGCTGATAAAATCTATTCCAATGTATATATCACGAAGATTCACGCCAGCCAATATTACCCCTCGGCTAATAGAAACGGTATTGAGGGAAGAGATATTGCCGCTCTCCAGTACTACAAATAATACGTTACAGCATATGATATATAATGGTAAAATAATGTATGCAATGGATGTAATCTTGCCAGACGCAAAGGAGGAAGACAAGATAGGTTATACCAAAGAACAATGGGAATGGGCCAAGCGCTATCAAAAAGATATATGGGCTTGGTTTATACAAGAGAAACTGCTGTATAATACAGATTATCCACGCATTCAAAAATATTTCTCCGAAGCACCTTTTACACCTGAGCTAGGGGAGAATAATTCATCTTCTCCTAAGTTAGGTACCTATATTGGATGGATGATTGTACGTGAATACATGAAAAGAAATCCTCAGCTAAGTTTAAAGCAGTTATTGGAAAATAATGATGCTCAGCAAATACTGGAAGGCTCCAAATTTAGGGGGTAAAAAAAGGGATTCAAATTTTGAATCCCTTTTTCTATCAGTTTATTTTATCTCTGATACTTCGATCTCGAAGTATAATGGTGAGTTAGCTGGAATCTTGATGGCATTCGTTTTAGGGTCTTTTACTTCTGCTCTATCATAAGCATAGGGCGATGAAGTTACAAATCGAATCTTAGAACCTTTCTTCAATCCAGTATTTGTTAACCCTGTTATCGGGAATGTATTACCATTCAAAGTAATAGATTTTGGTAAGAATGCGATTTGCCAAGCTCTTATTAAGTTTCCACCTAAGGTGAATTCTGCAAATTTACCTTCTTCAGTTTTATCAAATACATCTCCATTTAGTAAAGTACCTTTGTATTTTACCTCTACAGTAGGGGCTAGTATTTGACCAAAGCTGTTGATGGTATATGTATAGGAGTTTTCTTCCCCTGGAGCATCTACAATAAACCATATCCCAAGAGAATCAACTAACGTAGCTCCCGGCATATTTGCATCTACAAATGTTTTTAATGCAGGAGCTTGGCTTGCTATAAGTCCTTCAACTCTTGCATTTTCTATTGAATCTAGTCGTTGTTGCTCTTTTTGTGAAGCAGCATAATCAAAATCATCTTTATTACAAGATGCTAAGATGAAAAGTGCACTTAATAATGTTAATAGAGATAGGTGTAATTTTTTCATGTAATGATTAATTTGTAATTTCTAATACCTCAAATTCATATACCAATGGTGAATTGGCAGGGATATTTGTTTGAGAAGAACTGCCATATGCATAGTATGATGGCGTTATAACTTTAAATTTGCTACCTTTCTTAAGACCATCTTTTGTTAAACCACCAAGGATAATGTCATTCGCATTGAACTTGATAGAATACGGGAAGAAAGAAATGTACCAAATAGAGGTGATCTTTGTAGAATTAACACCTAGGTTATAATCAGTACCTACTACGTCTGATTCTACTATAGTATCATCTAAAAGTCTAGCAGTATATTTTAATTTTAGCTTTGGATAGGTAATCGCTGTACCCGTAGCATTCAATGAATAAGAGTACGAATTGTCTGTTGGTTGACTCTCCACTACATACCAAATACCTCTTTTTACTTTTTTATTTAAGTAAGTAAAATTATTCGTTAAAGTATCTTCTATTGCATTGGGCATAAATTCATTTTTATAGGCTTCGATTTTTACTTTCTGCGCTGATAAAAGTGAATCTAATGTTTGCTCTTGCTTTAAGTACTCACCTTCATAATCGAAAGTGTCTTTATTGTTACATGAGCTTAACACAAATGATCCTAATGCAATTACTAATGCTGTTTTAAAAAGTTTATTCATAACTATGGATATATATATATATTTTGTGGTTAGAACGATAAAAATACATTTTACGCTACAATATTTAGTTTAAAATTATAGAATTTTATTAAAATTGTGGCTACTAAGGTATTTTTGTGTTACGTTTTTCACCTTAAAGTCACCGTCTAATATCATAATTGTAGGAAATATTGCCTGTTTTTGAGGCATCAATAGTGTAGCTATAGGATGATATTTTCCTCTTATTTTTTGTTTATTTGGATGTTCAAAAATAGTATTATCGAATTGTACCGTTTCTATTGATTCTGCATCAAAATGAACAGCATAATATTCCTGGTTTATTTTATCAACAATAGCTTGGTTCATAAATGTTTCTTTCATCATTTTTTTGCAATAGCTACACCAGTCCGTGTGGAAGAATAGCAATACTTTTTTGGGATGTACATTTAGTGAGTCTGACAACTGTTCAAAGGTGAGCCAATTGATACTTTTATTCTCCTTAGTCTGTGCAAATATTGGATTACACAGACTGAAGAATAATAAACTTATAATGATGTAAATTCTCATTAGTGAAAATGACCTAATTTAATACCAAAAGTAATGGTACGTGGCCTAGATGGCCCGTATATATATTGTGAGTCGCGAAGGGCGCCACGATCAAAGTCTTTTTGGTATGCATTGAAGATGTTTTGTACCCCTCCAAACAATTCTATACTAAATTCCTTTTTTGTCGTTATAGTATAACCTAATCTTAAATTTAATTCTACAAAATTAGGTGCTTCTTTTATGATCATATCTCCTCCAGCAGGAATATAAGGTACTAACATTCGTCCGGTATATACTCCTGTTACATCAATAGCAAAAGCTTTTGTAGGTCTATAGTTTGTATTCAGATAACCATAGGCATTGGGTGTACGTACATAGCGCTTAGTCCATACATTGTCTTCAGCTGATTGGCCTTCATAGATTAGTTGCTCCTTATTGTATACAGCACGTTGGATTGTTCCTCCGGCTTGTATTGTTAATTGGCTCGATGGTGCGATATTCAACTCTATATTACTACCGTATACTTTTGCTCCTTCACCATTGCGCATTTCCTCCAATACAATATCTGTATTTTCACTCGTTAGTACTGTTGTAAATTGATTATTTAGATTGGTTAAGAAACCTTCAATCAATAGACTCGTTTGGGTACTTCCAAAGTTCTTTGTAAAGTTGAATGACCCTGTGTAGGCATTAGAATATTCTGTCTTTAAATTCTCTCCAATAAGTACGAATACTTGTTTGCCGCCGATAGAGGTAACGTGCATATCTTCATTGAATGCTTGTGGCGCACGAAAACCTCTTGCATATCCCCCTCTGAATTGGACACCTTCTATGATATCATATAGTACTGTCAATCGAGGACTGAAGTTACCAAAATTTTTATCTGATGACCTATTGAAAGTTCCCAACGTGTATTTTCCATCAACATGGGTATAATCATATCGCGCTCCAATCAATGTTTTGAAGGAAGGAATAATGTTCCATTCATATTGGACATAAGTGCCTATATTTTTTGTTTTTTGGTCTATTAATCGATTATAGCCTGGGATTTCATCTTTTGTATTGTTTCCATTGAACTCTACTCCACCTGTCAATACATCGGTATCCCAATTGTAGGTGTACTGTATTCCTCCGACATATGCGATGTCTTTCGTGTTTCCATAAGCATTTGCTGCTGTAAGACTATCTGCTGCAGTTCTATTGCCGCCAAGACCGCCGTAGTAGCTCTCACGGTTACTTTTTTGTGCAGATGCATAAATAGAGATTTTCTGTTTCCAATCTTTAGAATATTGATCGTATGTCAATCCGCCTATTAATGAGTTAGTCCTCAATTGTTCTGTAACATCTGTAAAATGTGGTGCTAGATTCATCTGATCACCACCACGACGGTATTCATCTAGAACACTCATATCTAAGGTGATCTTGTTGTATTCGGATGGTTTGAAGAATGCTTTAGTACCGAAAGTTGTATTTCTTAATTTCGTTATTTCTGAAAAGCCATCATCATTAGCGTCATACGGTTGGCGGTCTCTATGCATACCATAAAATGTAGCACCAGTTTTTAGATCATTGTCTACATAGGAGGTGTTAAAATCTAAAGTGTTATCCCATGATTTACCACCTATTAATGAGTTAGTTGATTTAATAGACCAATCATTTTCTACTGGATCCTTGGTAATAATATTGATGGTGCCAGCTATGGCATTAGCTCCAAATAGAGCAGATCCTCCCGAACGTACTACTTCGATACGGTCGATCATACTTGTAGGTATTTGATCCAATCCATATACGCTGTTCAAAGCACTGAATACCGCGCGGCTATTGATTAATATTTGTGAGTAGGCGCCTTCTAATCCATTTAATCTTACTTGTGTAAATCCACAGTTTTGACAATTATTTTCTACGCGAACACCAGGCTGATAATTTAATGTCTCAGACATCGCAACGGACTGCGTAGCATTAAATAATTTGGGACTTAATACATTAACGATAACAGGCGCTTTTTGACGGTCAATACCATAGCGTGTAGCACTCACAACTACCTCATTGAGGTTCAGGTTATCTTCTTGTAATACAAATATGGTATTCGATGAATACTGCTCTTGAGATAGGATTTGCTTCAACGGCTGGTAGCCAATCGCGCGGATAAGGAGTGTTGATTTGGCCGCATCTGTAGCTGCTAAACGGAAACTACCTTGCGCATCTGTTTTAGCGCCTATGGCTGTGTTTTCAAGTAGGATAGTAGCATTCTCAATAGGTAATCCTTTATGGTCCTGAACGGTACCTATAATTTCTTGTGCCAGTAATTGAATACTTGGCAATAACGTAGATATGGCTAATAAAAAGCCATAATATAACTTAGACATATATGATTTTAGTATGATTTTAGTATGATTTTAGTAATTGATATAATAAGAAAAACCCTAGCTTAAAATAAGAAAGGGGATAAAATACTATTAACCAACTACGGGAGGACCTCTATTTAGGCAATGTGTGTGATCTGTGGAAATGTATGATTCGAAGTAATTAAAGAAATTAATTACTTCATATTCTAGACGAATAGGGGGAGAGGGCCATTCAAAGGTAGGTTCTGTAAAAGTACCCTGAAAAATAACGTCTAAATATCTAATCTCAGCATCACTTTTATGCTGCGGTTTATTTTTCTTTTTCGTAAAATCATAAGGGTGAATGTGGGTAATAATTTCACCATCTGATGTTACCTCCTTATGCATAAACACTATTCCACTTACTACAATAAGGCTCATCCACATCGCTAAAAGCGAAGCAAATAACCTACGGTATATGGTAATAGTGTTTATCAAAAGGTAATTTTTATTTTATTAATCTATTATTATCATCTGGAAATACCAGTTTTGGTTGATGCGCTTTTGCTTCATCTCTGTTCATAAGTGCATATGATATGATGATTACTATATCACCTACTTGTACTAATCGTGCAGCAGCACCATTCAGACAAATAGTTCCTGTTCCACGTGCCCCAGGGATCACGTAGGTTTCCAAACGAGCACCATTATTATTATTTACAATTTGTACTTTTTCGTTTGCAATTATTTCTGCTGCATCTAATAAATCTTCATCTATTGTGATGCTTCCCACATAATTCAACTCCGCCTGTGTAACACGTGCGCGGTGAATTTTTGATTTCATTACTTCAATCATCATAATGCAAAATTACTTTTTTAATGTCTAAAACTTTGAATCTATTTAATATTGTTACTTTTAATTGAGAATCATGTTATCAATTAAACGAACTCCTTCTATCCAGACTACTATTAATGCGACGTATTTCTTAGAAGGTTCTATTTTTTGTACTTTTTCAAGGCTTCTTGTTTCGCAGATAGCGAAATATTCTAGCGTAGCAGTTTTTTCAGTACCAATGATTTCTAATGCATCTTTTTCTAACGCTGAAATGGTTTTGCTGTCTATGTGTTCTTTTACCCAGGTTAATGTTTTATATAAGATCAATGCTTTATGCTTTCCTTCCTCACTAAGACGGGTATTGCGGGAACTCAGCGCAAGCCCATTGCCGTCACGTACTATCGGATGAATAACAATGGTTATAGGTAATTTTTTGATGTCGATCATCTTTTGGATGACCATCACTTGTTGGAAATCTTTCTGTCCAAAATAGGCGAGGTCTGGTTGAACCAAAGTGAATAATTTGTATACAATTTGTGTAACGCCTTGAAAATGTCCAGGTCTTTTTTCACCCTCCCAGATAGTATCCAATTGACCTAACTCCATGTGCCATTCTGGATCATTTTGAGGATACATTTCAGCGACTGATGGCAGGAACAATACATCACACTGTGCAGCCATTAATAGCGAAATATCTTGTTCTATTGGTTTTGGATATTTTTCTAAATCAGCTGGGTCATTAAACTGTGTAGGATTGACAAATATACTGCATACAGTAATGTCTGCAGTTTTATTGGCCGCCTCAATTAAAGAAAGATGACCATTGTGCAATGCTCCCATAGTAGGAACTAGTGCAATTTTTTTGTTTGAAGATCTATGTTCGTCTAAGTATGATTTTAGCGCTTCTTGAGTTTTGAAAATGTTCATATAACCCTTGTTAAAAGAGGGGGCAAAATTGCATAATAATTTTGGTATTAGAAAGATGTATTTTTGAATGAATTGTAAAATTTGGATTATTTTCGTATCTTTGGGGACCGATTTTACTGTTCAAACAAAATAAAAAAAAGCAATTGGAGATGGCAAAAACGAAAATATTGTTTGTTACCCACGAGATGTCGCCTTTCCTTGAAATAAGTAAAATTTCTGAAATAACACGCCATTTACCACAGGCAATGCAGGAAAAAGGATTCGAGATTCGTATTCTTATGCCACGTTTTGGTAATATTAATGAGCGCAGAAATCGTCTTCACGAAGTGATAAGGTTGTCGGGAATGAATGTAGTGGTGGATAATAACGATAATCCATTGATTATTAAGGTAGCCTCTTTACCTGCTGCACGAATGCAAGTATACTTCTTAGATAATGATGAATACTTCCATCGTAAGAAAATCTTTCGAGATGAAAGCGGAAAATTTTTCGAAGATAATAATGAGCGATCATTATTCTTCTGTAAGGGTGCCTTAGAGACTGTTAAGAAATTAGGATGGTCACCAGATGTGGTTCATTGTCACGGTTGGTTTACAGCGATGATACCTTTATACCTTAAAAAGGTGTATAATGATGATCCTACATTTAAAGATGTTAAAGTCTTTTATTCTTTGTTTAACGAAGATAAGGATTTCGGGAAAGATAGCTTGACCGCGAGATATGGTGAGTTAGCTGCCCAAGAAGATGTGTCTGCAGAGGATGCTGCTGTTTACGGTTCTGGAAGTTATGCTGATGTTTACAAAGGCGCGCTGACATATACTGATATTGTAGTATTAGCAGATGATAACGTAGATAGTGATGTTTTACAAATAGTGGAGGATCAGAAGATACGTGTTTTTAAACCAGAGTCTGATGAAGACTATGAAGGATTTTCAGCTTTGTATGAAGAATTCGCTTCAGAAGAAGTAGAGGCCTAATTAGCGCTTCTTTTAATAAAATAGTAAAGGCAATCTACTCTAGATTGCCTTTACTATTTTATAGCATTTTTTTATTAACTAACTGTATTCGTTATTTATAGACTTAAGAGGGGAAATCTCGAGATTGAGCTTGGGTTATCTTTTTAGAATGCTAAATTCCCTCCTTACTAATAGATATATTAGTATTTCATTAATTAGTTGTTTCTTATTAATTAATAATAGTATTTTATAATAATCACCATTTTTGTGTTTCAATTATTACGGTAAACTATAGCTTGTTTACTGCTCCTTTTGTGATTTTGAACTTTCATTTAATTTATTTTTTTTTTAAGATGTCTATTCTACTTTTTAAATAAAGTGAAAGGTACTGTTATGAAATTTGTTAAGATTAAAGTAATTCAGTAAATTGCTTATAACTAATTACTAAACCAAGTATAAATTATGATGAGGCCAAATGAAAATTTTGAATTGCTTCAGGGGATTATATCCGATGAAGAGTCGGCTTTGAATATAATTTATAAAAGGTATTCAAAACGTGTTTACAATCTGTCACTTTATTTGTTAAAAGATACAGGATGGAGTGAGGATATTGTTCAAGAAGTATTTATTAAATTTTGGAATAGTAGAAAACGATTAGATCCCAATGGTGATATTTGGACGCTTCTTTATGTAATAACCAAGAGAACTTCATTAAATAAGTTAAGGGATGTTGGCAAAAGTAAAGCTGGGATTGAAAAGGTATGGGCCAATATTTCCAATACAAGTGAAACAGTATATGAGGTATTTCTAGCTAAAGAGTTAAGCAGTCAGTTAGGTGCTCTTTTGGAACATCTTCCTGCTCGTCAAAAAGAAATATTTTGCTTAAGTCGGGATCATGGTTTTACGTATAAGCAAATTGCCAATCAGCTTGGTGTGTCACCAAATACCGTGAGAAATCATCTTGTTCAAACTTTAAAAAGAATACGTAAATATATTTAGTTTTTTTTTCTAAAAAATTTGATAATAGACTAGTCCTCTTGGTGTTTTTTAGTGTTCTATATTTAAACAACCAATTTTTTACCCCTTGTGAATAGATTCTATGGATGATAAGAGGCTTAAGTTATTACTTTCAAAGTATATAGATAATACTTTATCGAAGTCCGAATTGTTAGAATTATTCGCTGAGATTAATGATGGAGATTTGGTTAAATTATCTCAGTTGCTAGACCTTACTCCTGATATGCTTGATGATGACTGTAATCCATTGTTTAAAAATGATAAAGTCTTTGAGCAAATAGAAAATAAACTTTATTTCAATACAAAGAAACCTGTAAATTTTAAAGTTATAACACAAATAGCTGCTACTTTACTGTGTATTGTAGGTATTTATGCATTTCAATTGACACGAACTGACAGCTTTGATAATGTCGTTGTTGAGGATGTTATTTTACCTAGTGAAAATAATGCTACTATCACATTAGCAAATGGTAAGAAGTTGCCTTTAATAGATACAGAAAAGGAAATCCTTTCCAAAGAAGGGATAGAATTAGTATATGCTGTAGGAGGTGCGTTATATTTTAAGATTAATCCAACCATGGAGAAGGAGGTTGTTTATCGAACCTTTAATTCAGCAAAAGGTATGCAGGCTAAGCTAATCTTTTCTGATGGAACTATTGTATTATTAAATTCTGACACGGACTTAACTTATCCCTCAAGATTTTCTCAAGATCAGCGAAGTGTGCGCCTTCAAGGGGAGGCGTATTTTGAAGTAATGCATAATGATACACTTCCTTTTGTAGTTTCTGCCAATACAACTAACGTCAAGGTATTGGGGACGACATTTAATATCGCTACTAATATAGTCAGTAATAAAGTTTTGACAACCTTAGTCTCTGGGAGTGTTGAAGTAAATACAGGTGTTACTAAGGATGTTATTAATCCTGGTGTACAAACTATCTCAGATAATTTGTCTGGAGAATTAGTTCATAGACAGATTATAGTACAAGATGTTTTGGCGTGGAAAGAAGGATATTTTAGATTTAATGAAGATAATATAGCTACTGTACTGGATAAAATTAAAAGTTGGTATGAAATAGCTGATTATGAAATACATGGCGTGTCAAAAGATCATTTTACAGGAACTATACGTCGCACGCAAAAGTTATCAGATCTATTTAAGCAGCTTGAAAAAATATCTAGTTTCAAGTTTAAAATTGTAGAAAGGAGGGTGATTGTTATGTCTTAATGACGTATAAAAAATGGAAGTGCTACCAACACTTCCAATGAATGTTTAGTGATAGACAATGTTTTAAACGAATTATAAATTATGTATCAACCAAATCATTGCAAATGTATAAATTCTATATTAGTAATACAGGTTTTTGGCAAAACCGAATTGTAAAATGCATGATAAGAATGAATATAACTACTATATTAATGGTCGTTCTATTTTTTCATGTGAATGCGTCCACATATGGGCAAAAAATTTCTTTACATTTTTCAAAAGCTCCATTGAAAGATGTGCTAAATTCAATTCAGAAGCAGGCAGATATTGATTTTTTGTATAATAGTTCTTTAGTGGATGTTAACATTAAGGTATCGGTCAACGAAAGCAGTAAGCGCCTACCTGAAGTATTGAAAATTGTTCTTAGTGAGCAAAAACTAGATTATGAAATTAATGATAATCTAGTACTAGTTAAACCAAAGAAAGTCAGTGGTAATAGTGCTTCTTCTGATAGATTAACCAAATTGGTGCAAAATAATGAAGTAAAAGGTATAGTACGTAATGCTGAAGGTGATCCTCTGGCAGGAGTTACGATTTCTATTGTTGGGACATCATCTGGTACATCTACCAATAATGATGGATCTTATACTCTTCAAGTGAATACTTCATCTAAGAAGTTATTATACTCTATTGTAGGCTATCGTGCTAAAGAAGTAGATATTAACGGTCAATCGGTTATAGATGTTGTATTAGAAGCGAATGTTGATAATTTAGATGAGGTTGTTGTTGTTGGTTATTCTTCTCAAAAGGTAAAATATCTTTCGAGTGCGATTACAACTTTGAATGAATCCAAATTAAAAGATGTTACTTCAAATGATTTAGCCACAATGCTACAAGGAAAGGCGCCTGGCGTTGTTGTATCCTCTGGTTCTGGTTCTCCGACAAGTAAACCTAATGTTTTGATACGTGGTGCAGGGACTATTACGGCGAGTACAGCGCCTTTGATTGTAGTTGATGGTAATATTGGAGGTGACTATAATCCTGAAGATATCGAATCAGTTACAATATTGAGAGATGTGGCAGCGACCGGGCTCTATGGCTCTCGAGCAGCAAATGGGGTAATACTTATTAATACTAAACGTGGACAACAAGGTGATACAAAAATTGACGTAAGAAGTTCTTTTGGTTTTAGTGAACCTACTATAGGCAATTTTAAACTTATGAATTCTCAACAATTATATGATTATCAAACTAAATTTTATAATCGTTCGCCTGCTGTTTTAGATAATGATACAGATTGGTGGAATCTTGCCTTTCGCAAAGGATTCGTAAATAATAATAACATTGCTGTATCTGGTGGTAGTGAAAAAGTACAATTTTATACTTCTGGTGTCTTTTTCCGAGAGACAGGTACTTTGAAAGGCACTGATGTTACTAATTATAACTTTAGAACTAATCTCAATGCTAAACTTTCGAATAAAGTAAATTTGGGTATTTATCTCAATGGAGGTACTAATAAGGGTAATTATGAGAATAGTAATACTATTTATGATGCGTATACAAATCTTCCTTTTGATCCTGCATATAATGCTGATGGAGATCCTATAGACGGTCGTTATGCTTCTATTTGGTATGGTAGGGAAAGGGAGAATTTTTTGCATTCATTGCAGTATAATTATAGTAATGGGAAAAATTATAATTATAGTGGTGATTTGAACCTGGATTATACAATAAGTGAAAAATTTACTTTGTCAAGCTATAATAAGCTTCAACATTATAATGGGAAAACGATCCGTTATTATGATCGACGTACCAAGCAAGGTGGAGCCAATGAGGGTGAATTGTATAATGGAACATCTAGTTCACAACGTTATTTAACCTCAAATAGAATTCGCTATAACGATAATTTTGGTGCTAATAATATAGCTGTATTAGGTGTTGCCGAAGCAGAAACTACTATTTCAGATTGGACATCAACATCAGGAAAAGGGTTACCTCCTGGTCGAGATGTAATGTCAGTAGCAACAAATGTATTGCTTAGCCCTGGCGGTTCAAAAGAACAGGTGTCTTTCCGTAAATATTTAGCGCAGGTTGATTATAATTATGATAATAAATATTTTTTAGTAGGCTCCTTGGTGAATGAATTTTCTTCAAAATTTGGTAGGGATAATTCTACAGCAAATTTTTATCAGCTAGGTGCTTCTTGGAATATTACTAACGAAGAATTTATGCGAGATAATTCTACTTTGACGTACGCAAAATTAAGAGCGAGCCATGGAACAGTAGGTAATGCGGATGGTATTTCAAATTTTGCTTCTTTGGGTTTATATAGTATTACTCAAGAAGCGAGTTACTCAGGCTTGCCTGGTGCGGCACCCTATCAAAAGGGTAATTCTAATTTGAGTTGGGAAAAAATTAAGTCTACTAATTTAGGGGTGGATGTTACTTTATGGAATAGGATACAACTAAGTGTTGATATTTATGAAAAGAAAGCTAGTGAATTATTGTATAGAAAACCATTAGCAGCAACAACAGGTTATAGTTATGTGTGGGTAAATGCTGGCTCAGTAAGAAATAGAGGATTAGAGTTTAATATAACGTCCCAAAATATTACTAAAGGTAAATTTAATTGGGAAACTAATTTCAATATGGCATTTAACCGAAATAAGGTGTTAGAATTGAGTGACGGAGCAAGCGTATTTAATCAAGGTGCAAGACAGCCCATAGCTGTTGGATATGATATGGATGAGTTTAATCTCCCTATATGGGCTGGTGTAGACCCTGCGAACGGAGATCCGCTATGGGAAAAAATAATCAAAGATCAAACGGGTGTAATTACTAAGACAACCACCAATGTATATAGCGAAGCTGCAACATCAGATTCACGCCAATTTACTGGGAAATCTGCAGCCCCAAAATTTACTGGAGGTATGAATAATTCCCTACGTTATGGAGACTTCTCTTTTTCTGCATTTTTTAATTTTGTATCAGGTAATTACGTCTATAATGATACACGCGTATATTTTGATAGTGACGGATTATATGAAGCCTTCAATTCTATGGTGCCAAAGAGTGATTGGACACGTTGGGAGAAGCCTGGTGATATTGCTACACATCCTAAAGCTATTGTTGGAGGTAATAAAGAGTCAAGTCAGACTTCATCTCGTTTTTTGGAGGACGGTAGTTATATACGTTTAAGAAATGTAAGATTGGGTTATGATTTACCTCAAAGTGCGTTAAAAAGGATAGGCCTTAGTAGGGTTAACTTTTATGTAAGCGCTGATAACTTATTGACAATTACAAAGTTTTCTGGGCCAGATCCTGAAGTTTCATTAACGCAAGTTGATCAGGTTTCTGGACAATCGAGCTTTAAATATCCGATATCAAAACGTTTTGTTTTTGGTTTCAATTTGACATTTTAAGATAATTTAAGAAAATGAAAAGATCGATTATATTAAATTTACTCTTGTTGACTTTCTTTTTTTTGCAATCTTGTGAAAAATATTATCAACCTTCTGAATTTATTGAAGAGGAATCAGCCCTGAGTAATGAGGCTGACGTTGAAACAGCAACAATAGGTACCTATGCTGTTTTGAAAAATGAAGCTTATGTTCGTAGTGGGCATTTTTTGATGGAATATCCTGGTGACGCCGTCGCACAGGGTCAATCATCAGGCGATGATTTAACGAGAGCATATCGTTATACACATATCAACACCTCTGGACATAGTACTAATTTTTGGGTGCAAAGCTATAAAGTAGTTGCTGCAGCAAATAAAGTTATAGGTTATGTACCTGATGATGCCTCCCCGGGGTTATTGCAATTGAAAGGGGAGAATCTTTTTTTAAGAGCTTTAATGCATTTCAACTTGGTGCGTATTTTTGGTAGACCTTACGCTCAAGGGCAAGGTGCTAATTTGGGTGTTCCTATTTTGAAAGACGATCTTACTGATGAGGAAATAGATGCAATAGCAAGAAGCTCTGTTAAAGATGTTTATAGTTTTATTATTTCTGACCTACTCAAAGCAGCAGATTTAATGACCGAATCTAAAAGCAATTCCTTTGCTTCGAAGGAGGTAGCTTATGCTTTATTGGCGCGTACGTATCTCTATATGGAAGATAATGCCAATGCTATAAAATATGCAGATCTAGTAATAAGTTCTCCGAGATATACACTTTTGCAAGGATCTGATTATAGCGGATATTTTCGAATGGTGCCAGAGAACAATAGAGAAACTATATTTGGAATACGACACACAAAAGTAGAAGATCGTGGCATGAGTGCTATTGGTTCAATGTATAATAGTGCTGATGCCTCTGGTAAACCAGTAGGTCAGGGAGTTACTGGCTGGGCTGAAATATATGCTTCTCAGAAATATTATGATTTTTTGAATCTTCACCCACATGATTTACGTAACTCCTTTATAAATCCTTATACTATAGATGGCGTATTGCAATATAATCTAAAGCTGGCACCTGTAGTTCCAATGTATTATGTTAGTAAATATTCTTTCCAAGAAGATGTCGTCAACCTTAGCTCCCCAGTGTATATACGGTTGGCGGAGATTTATCTCATCCGTGCTGAAGCCAATGCTAAACTAGGTAATGTAGATGATGCGTTAATGGATATTAATAAACTGCGTGAAAGAGCGGGTTTGAAAGGTGCTGAGCTGTATACTAGAGCAAGTATGGGGCAATCTAATAAATCTATTTTGGATGTAGTATTAGAAGAACGTTTTTTGGAGTTAGCTTTTGAAGGGCATAGAGCATACGACTTATTTCGTAATAACCGTTCTTTAGTCCGTAATTATCCTGGAACGCACTCTTTGTCTAATAATCCATCTACTAATGTATATCAAGAAATATTACCTACGGATAATAGGGTTATCTTCTTTGTGCCACAAGCAGAGATTAATAGAAATAGTAAATTAGAGCAGAATCCATAACCATTTGTTGTCAAAAAGTAAGTGATATTAACTATGTCAGAAAAGATACCTTTTCATGTATAGGTGACTTACTTTTTACGTTTATCAATTTATAAATTAAGAAATAAATTATGAGTTTTTCAAGAAGAAAGTTTTTAAAGACAGCAGGAATAACAGCTGCTGCTAGTTTTGTAATTAATGATTTTGTAGGTGCTACTACACCGAATTGGAGATTGAACTCAAAAACATTAAAAGTAGGACTGATTGGTTGTGGTGGACGTGGGACAGCTGCAGCAATGGAAGCTCTAAATGCGGATCCCAACGTTATACTTTATGCAATGGCGGATGCCTTTGCAGATCAATTAAATAATTCCTATGATAGCCTAAGTAAAGCTTATGGAGATAAAGTTCAGGTATCTGATAAGCATAAATTCGTGGGTTTGGATGCTTATAGACAATTATTAGCACTGGATGTCGATGTGGTATTATTAGCTGCGCCTCCAGGATTTCGACCAGCTCATCTAGAAGCATCAGTGAATGCTGGTAAGCATATTTTTTGTGAAAAACCTTTTGCTGTAGATGCACCAGGTTTGCGTAGAGCCATGGCCGCTGCAGATGTAGCTAAGGCAAATGATCTATCCTTAGTGTCTGGATTTTGTTGGCGTTATCATAAACCCAAGAGAGAGACTTTTGATAAAGTAATAAAAGGACAAATTGGTGATGTACTAACTGCTGAAAGTTCATATAATACAGGGGAGTTATGGTATAAAGAAAGACAGCCTAATTGGTCTGACTTTGAGTATCAATTGCGTAATTGGTTATACTACAATTGGCTCTCTGGTGATCATATTATTGAACAAGCTATACACAGCTTGGATATGATGCAATGGGCGCTTGGTGATGAGCTACCTATATCTGCTGTAGCAAGTGGTGGTCGTCAAAAGCGTAAGGATCCTAAGTTTGGTAATGTTTATGACCATTTTTCAGTGGTATATGAATACGGTGATGGTAAAAAGAGTTTCTTCTCCTGTAGACAACAAAATGATACAGCGCCATCTTATGCTGTTGAACTTGTTGGTGACAAGGGACGTTGTATAGTAGACTGTAGAACTGGTGCACACACAATAGTAGGTGAAAAGCCGTGGAGCTATGCTGATGATACTAAGTTTACAAATGAAAATGCATATAAGGAAAATAGCTCTAGAAGTATGTATCAGCAAGAGCACGATGAATTATTTGCAGGTATCCGCAATAATAAACCTAAGCACGATGGAGATTGGATGTTTAAGTCTAATTTAGTCGCTTTAGCAGGGCGAATGGCGGGTTATTCGGGGCAAAAGGTAACCCTTGATGATGCTTTAGCTTCTAACGTAGTATTATTTCCTGAAAATGTTTCATGGGATATGAAATATAGTTTGCCAATTTCGACACCAGGTGTAGATACTAAAATTTAATATTATGGATAGAAAAGGTTTTATAAAATCATCTTCATTATTGTTTGGTAGTGCTATCATGAGTTCATCCGTTAGTGCAATTCCACTTTCAATGGTTTCATCAAATGCTAACAAGCTTAAGATTGGAGTAAGTTACTACATGATTAAAGAAGATTTATCACTTCTTGATAAGCTCAAGTTAGTTAAAGACTTAGGGTTTGATGGTGTTGAATTTAATAGTCCTGTAGACTTTAGTATTGATGAATTGTTAAATGCTAAGAATAAAAGTGGGATTGAAATCCCTAGTTTAGTGAATAAAGATCATTGGTCCAAACCCTTGTCTGATCCTGACTCTGCGGTTAGGAACTTTACAATAGCATCTGTCGCAAAGTCACTGCAGGAGACCAAAGAACTCGGTGGCGATACTGTCCTGGTGGTTCCAGGCGTAGTAAATGAAAAGGTGTCCTACCAGCAGGCTTATAATAATGCACTTGATTCTATGCGTAAACTTATACCTTATGTGGAGCGTACTGGAATTAAGATTGGGATTGAGAATGTGTGGAATAACTTCCTTATTAGTCCGGTAGAAGCAAAAGCTTTTTTAGATGCTATTGACCATCCTTTGATAGGTTGGTATTTTGATATTGGTAATGTTTTACGGTATGGATGGCCTGAGCAATGGATCGAAATATTGGGTAAACATATTTTTAAATTACATGCTAAAGAGTTTAGTCGCGCTAAAATGAATGATCAGGGCCTTTGGAAGGGATTTGATGTCGAGTTATTAGAAGGTGATGTCGATTGGAAATTAGTAATGCAAACGTTACATAATGTGGGGTACAATGGAGGCTGGTTGACCAGTGAATTAGGAGGAGGTGATAGAGCGTATCTCAAAAAAGTGGCAATACAGATGGATAAAATAGTCCAACTATATTAAGGCATTTCTGGCGGTTATGCTGATATTTACAATGGTGTGCTAACATATACTGCTATTGTAGTATTAGCAGATGAGAACCTAAAGAAGGGTGTTTTACAAATAGTGAAGGATCAGTAGTTACGTGTTTTATAACTAGACTCTGACAAAGACTATGAAGGATTTTCAGCTTTGTATCAAGCGATCACTTCTAAAGAAATGTAGGCATAACCAGCGCTTTTTTAATAAAATAGTAAGAGGCAATCTACTCTAGATTGCCTCTTTCTATTTTATAACATGATCACTTTTTCTATAGCAGATACTTTTTTATAGTATTCTACAACATCGTCAGGTGAGTTGACAAATGTCTCAACTGTAAGCGAATTATATTTACCTGTTTTTGAGTCTTTGATGTTTATTTTGGTGCTTGGGTGTTCAAAGAATCCTTCTATATCTTTTTTATTTTTCTCTGATGCAGGGACAATAAATTTGAAAGTATATAATGTAGGGAATTGCTCTGTGTCGGCTAATCTTTCTTTAAAATTAGTATAGAAGTCAGTGTTGTCATTATCATTAACATCTTGAATGTTGATGTTTTTAAAGTCTTTCATTGTATATCCTTTCTTAGTATAATGTTGGTTTTAATCAATAAGTGTGCCTAAGTCATTTTGGCAGTTTCTTGTTTTGTTACGTTTAATATTTTTCTGTTTTTGGCACCTAGTATATTTACTATAGTATCGAATATTTATCATCATTTTATTACAAAAATAAAATGATTATTTAATCCTTTTCACGATGTCAACTTTTTTTTGTTAGTTTAGATTTTATCTAATGGTTATTACCTGAAATTTAATGAAGAAAAGGTTGTCAATAAGTGATATCGCGAAAAATCTAGGAATCTCCGTCACTACAGTATCTTTTATTTTGAATGATAAGTCAAAAGAGAAACGAATTAGTGATGCGATGACTAGTCGTGTTTTAGATTACGTAAAAAAAGTTGGTTATAAGCCTAATCAGTTAGCGAAAAGTCTTAGAACTGGTAAGTCAAAAACTATTGGTTTATTGGTTGAGGATATTTCTAATGCTTTCTTTTCCTCTATAGCTGATCAAATTGAAAAACTCGCTTACAATTCGGGGTATCACGTTGTATATTGTAGTATGAATAACGATGAGGGACGCGCAAAGGAGCTTATTCAATTGTTTTATGATCGACAAATAGATGGTTTTATAATAGCACCTACAGAAGGATTAAAAGATGTTATTCAAAATTTATTGAAGAATAATGTCCCTATTGTTTTATTTGATCGTACAATTGAAGATTTGGAAACCAATTATGTGATCTCTGAAAATATCGAAGGTACATTTTTAGGGACGCAGTCTCTTTTTATGGATTGTGATGCTACTAAGGTTGGTTTTGTAACTATAAATTCAAACCAAAACCAAATGAAAGGTCGTCTAGAGGGATATATGAGAGCTGTTGATGAAGCAGGTAAGGATTTTTCTATCAAAAAGATAAACCGTGCTTTGGATGAAGACTCTATTGTGGAAGAGATTCGCGATTTTATATTGGATAATAAATTGGACGCCGTTTTATTTTCAACTAATTACCTCGCTGTTTCCGGTTTGAGAGCTATTAAAAAGTTCAATCTACCGATTAGAAATATCGTTTCTTTTGATGACAATGCCGTATTTTCATTAGTAGATCCTCCGATAAGTTCTATAGCACAAAATGTAAAAAGAATATCGGAGGAAATAGTTTCAATTTTGGTCACTGAAATCAATGGTAAAAGCAAAGGATTTCAACAAGTGGTAATACCGTGTGAATTTATTAAAAGATAAATATTACTATTCTTCTATAGCTTTAAATTTCATAGATATGGAGTTTACACAATGACGGATATTTTTGGCGGTGAATCTTTCACCTTCAAAAACGTGTCCTAAATGTCCGTCACATTGCGCACACAAGATTTCGATACGCCTACCATCTGCATCAATTAGTTTGCGAATTGCATTTGGTATCTCGTCATCAAAACTAGGCCATCCACAGTGTGATTCAAATTTATCATCTGAATTGTACAATGGGGCGTCACATTGTTTACAGATATATATACCTTTTCTCTTATTGTTTAACAAGCTTCCTGAGAACGGAGGTTCTGTCCCTTTGTGTAGTATTACATACTGCTCTTCTGCTGTTAATTGATTGAATTTATTGTTGTTCATACGTTGATTTTTGCTGTCGGATACTATTTATGCTAACAAGATAATGTAAGTCATTAAAAACATAAAGATATATATAACTGTTTATAGTTAAATTGAAAATATATCGATAACTTTTTTTCGGTAAAATGATGGCAATTATAATTTAAAGAATGTAAAGTTATTTTAGGAATCTTTTCGCTGGATGAATTTGCTTAATCCCCATGCTTAATTGGCTATAGGGTGTAAAAAAGGATAAAATGATATTATTTAGAATGGTTTTAAATTAATATTTTGCGTCATTAAATTGTCAGGGATTGCTTATAAAGTCATACTTTTGTGCATTGTTTAATGACGGTATAGTCACTAAATAGTAGTTAAAGTAATTTTTATATTCAATAATAAATAGTATAAAGTGCTAAATATGAGAAATATCTCATCCGTATTGGGAAGACTTGCGAAATCAATATCAATAAGCTTGGTATTGTTATTTGCCGTTACGATGACATCAAATGCGCAGGATGCGAAAGAAGGGGCTGCGTTATTTAAATCGAACTGTAGTTCTTGTCACAAGATTGACAAGAAGATGACGGGACCGGCTTTGGCTGGAATGTCAGAACGTCATTCGGAAGAATGGTTAGTTAAGTGGATTAAGAACTCGGGTGCATTAATTGCTGCTGGTGATGAAACTGCTATTAGGGTTTTTGAAGAGTATAATAAAGTAGCTATGCCTGCTTTTACTCAGTTTTCAGATGACCAAATAAAAAGTATCATTACTTATGTAAAAGATGAGGAAGCTAAAGCTGCTGCTGCTCCTGCTGCTGGTGCTGCAGGCGGTGCTGAGAAATCTGAAGCTAATAGCTTTATGATTATCGGTATGGCTGCGATCTTGATCTTGGCGATTGGTGTTATCTTTATCTTAAGTCGTATTACGAAGACGTTGGAAAAAGTGATTGCGAATAATCAGGCTGCTATCGATGCTGCTCAGGTTCGTAATGAAGCTTATGAAGAGTCGGGTAAGGTTAAATTTGCTCAAAAATTCCTTAAAAACAAAAAGTTGGTAGGTTTTACAGCTTTAATGGTTGTGGCTTTCTTGGCTGTTTTGGGTTGGAATACAATGTGGCATGTGGGTGTACATCAAGGTTATCAGCCGGTGCAGCCAATTAAATTCTCGCATCAAGTTCATGCTGGGGTGAATCAAATTGAATGTCAGTATTGTCATGGTGGCGCATTTAAATCTAAAAATGCATCTATTCCTTCTGCGAATGTGTGTATGAATTGTCACAATACAATCACTGCATCTGATCATTATGATGGCGAAACATCTCCAGAGTTGTTGAAATTGTATCGTGCAGTTGACTGGGATCCAGATACACGTACTTATGGTGATAATCAGCGTCCAATTCAATGGATTAGAATTCACAACTTGCCTGATTTTGCGTATTTCAATCACTCTCAACACGTTTCTGTGTCGGGTATTGAATGTCAAACTTGTCACGGTCCAGTGGAAACTATGGAAGAAGTTTATCAGTATTCACCATTAACAATGAAGTGGTGTATTGAGTGTCACCAGACTAGAGAGGTTAACACGGATAATAAATATTATGACAAGTTGATCGAAGCTCACGAGAAGTTGAAAAAGGGAGAGAAGTTGACAGCTGCGATGATCGGTGGATTAGAGTGTGGTAAATGTCACTATTAATAAATAATTAGGAAAACGCAATCTTATATACAGCTTAAATGGATAGCAATAAAAAATATTGGAAAGGCTTAGAAGAGTTGAATCAAACCCCTGCTTTTGTAGAAAAAAGTAAAGGTGAGTTTGCTGAGTCTGTTCCTGTAGAAGATGTATTAAATGAAGCAGGTTTAAGTACAAGAACACCTCGTCGTGATTTCTTAAAAGCTTTAGGTTTTGGTTTGGGAGCTGTTACGTTAGCAGCTTGTAATCGTACACCGGTTCACAAAGCTATGCCTTATGTGATTAAGCCAGAGGAAATTACTCCAGGTATTCCTAACTTTTATGCTTCATCATTCAAAGGACAAAGTATTTTAGTAAGAACACGTGAAGGTCGCCCTATCTCGGTAGAGCCTAACCCTAATAGTGTTGGATTAAATCAAGGTATAGATGCAGTAGCAGTTACTTCTGTATTGGATTTATACGATATGTCCAAATTACAAAATCCTCAAATTGGAGGGAAGGATGTACAATGGTCGAAATTAGATAATACTGTAATTGGTGCTTTAGATAAAGCAGCAGCAGCAGGAAAACAAATCACTATTGTTTCTACAACTGTAAATTCTCCGTCAACTTTAGCATCTATAGCTAGATTTGCGGCGAAATATCCTGCCACAAATCATGTGCAAGTAGACCCTATCTCTTATAGCGGTCTTATTGAAGCAAACAAAAATAGCTTTGGTAAAGCTGTGGTGCCTACATACAACTTCGAAAATGCACAAGTTGTAGTTTCGGTAGCGGCTGACTTCTTAGGATCATGGTTAGAAGGTGAGGAGCAAACACAAGATTATACTAAAAATCGTGACTATAAATCATTGAAAGGTGGTAAAATGTCACGTCATATTCAGTTTGAATCTGGTTTATCTTTAACTGGAGCTAATGCCGATGTACGTATCGCAATCAGACCATCTGAAGAAGGTGCTGTTTTAATTTCATTATACAATGCAATTACAGGACAATCTATCGCTGGCGGAACGATAAATGCAAAAGCAAAAACTGCTATCGCTTTAGTTGCTAAGGAATTAGTAAATGCTAAAGGTGCTGCAGTAGTAGTAGCAGGTGCTAATGATGTATATATTCAATCTTTAGTAAATGCAATCAATACACAATTGGGTGCGTATGGTGCTATTATTGACTTAGATAATTACTCTAAACAATACCAAGGTTCTGATGTTGCATTCCAAAAATTCTTAACTGACGCTAAAGCGGGTCAAGTTGGTGTTGCTTTCTTCTTAAATAGTAACCCTGCATACAACTACTTTAAAGCAGAGGATGTTAAAGCGGCTATTGCGAAAATAGATTTTACAGTATCTTTATCTGATCGTGATGATGAAACTGCTATTTTGACGAAAGCTATCGCTCCAGTACCTACATACTTAGAATCTTGGGGTGACGGATCTTCTAAAGAGGGTTTGGTTACAATCGTACAACCTACGATTAATCCAGTTTTTGATACTAGACAACCCGAAAAATCTTTCTTAGTATGGTCTGGTGACAGTGCAACAGATATCTATGATTTCGTTAAGGAAAATTGGGAAGCTAATATCTTAGCTGGTACAGGAAAAACTTGGAAAGATGTTTTACAAACAGGTTATATCTATAAAGGATCAAATACAGGTTCTGCATACAGCGCTAATGTAGATGTTAATGCAGTAGCTGCAGCAATCGTAAATGATGCTAAAAAAGTAACTGCTGATGTAGAATTGAAATTATACGAGTCTACTGTAATGCGTGATGGTCGTTATGCAAATAACGCTTATTTACAAGAATTGCCTGATCCTGTTTCTAAAGTAACTTGGGATAACTACGCTGCAATCAACCCTATATTTGCAGAGCAATTAGGTTTAGGTGAAAATAGTAAAGTTAAAATTGAAGCTAACGGTTACGCGATCGAATTACCAGTGTTATTACAACCAGGTCAAACGATGGGTACAGTTTCTGTAGCTTTGGGTTATGGTCGTACGAATGTAGGTAAAGCTGGTAATAATGTTGGCCAAAATGCTTACCCTTTCCTTACGCTAGTAAATGGTACTTTACAATTTGCTTCTAAAGCTACTGTTTCTAAGTTGTCTGAAACTTACGAATTAGCACAAACACAAACACACAATACTATCGAAGGTCGTAACATCATCCGTGAGACTACTTTCGCTAAATACTTAAAAGATCCTAACTCAGAGTCTGGCCGTTTTGCGGACTCACACAAAACGTATGATCTTTGGAACAAGTTTGATCAGCCAGGTCACAAATGGGTTATGGCAATTGATTTGAACGCTTGTACTGGTTGTGGTTCTTGTATTGTTGCTTGTAATGTTGAGAATAATATCCCTGTAGTTGGCCGTGACGAGGTTCGTCGTCGTCGTGAGATGCACTGGTTGCGTATCGATAGATACTATACGATCATCGAAGATGGTAAAGACTACACCAAAGAGAAAGAAATCAAGCATTTGAAGGATTTCGAAGATGTAACTGTTGTTAATCAACCTATGTTGTGTCAACACTGTGATCATGCTCCTTGTGAGACTGTATGTCCAGTATTAGCAACTGTTCACTCTTCAGAAGGTCTAAATCATATGGCTTACAACCGTTGTTTCGGTACTCGTTACTGTGCAAACAACTGTCCATATAAAGTACGTCGTTTCAACTGGTTTAACTACTGGAATGATTCACGTTTTGATAACTACTTGAATAATGAGTTTACACATTTATTGTTGAACCCTGATGTTACATCACGTTCTCGTGGGGTAATGGAAAAATGTTCTATGTGTATTCAACGTATTCAAGCTGGTAAGCTGAAAGCGAAAATGGAAGATCGCAAGTTGAAAGATGGTGATGTGCAAATGGCATGTCAAGCTGCTTGTTCTGCTAATGCTATCATTTTCGGTGATGCTAATGATCCTGAATCAGAAGTGTCTAAAGCTATCCGCAATGAACGTGTATACTATGTGTTAGAAGAAATCAACGTTCAGCCGAACATTGGTTACATGACTAAGGTTAGAAACACATTTGAAGCATAATTTTATTCTATATCTGAAATAAAACAACTATGTCATCGCATAACGAATCAATATTAAGAGAACCATTAATGACCGGTAAGGACATTACGTATGCAAAAATTACGGATGATATCTTACTACCGGTTGAGAATAAACCAAACAAAGCTTGGTGGATTGGATTTATCGTAGCTTTGTGTGGAGCTATGTTATGGGTTGTGAGTGTTGGATACACGTTCTGGACGGGTATCGGCGCTTGGGGTCTAAATAAAACTGTAGGTTGGGCTTGGGATATCACCGACTTTGTATGGTGGGTAGGTATCGGTCACGCCGGAACGCTAATCTCAGCTGTATTATTACTTTTCCGCCAAAACTGGCGTAACTCCATCAACCGTTCGGCTGAGGCGATGACTATCTTCGCCGTAATTTGTGCCGCTACATACGTTGTAGCTCACATGGGTCGTCCTTGGTTAGCATATTGGATTTTCCCTCTTCCAAATCAATTTGGATCTTTATGGGTAAACTTCAATTCACCATTAGTATGGGATGCATTCGCGATCTCTACCTATTTCACGGTATCATTAGTATTCTGGTACTGTGGTTTATTACCAGATATCGCTTCTGTACGTGACCGTGCTACTGGTTTAAAACAAAAAATCTATGGCGTCCTTTCTTTTGGATGGTCAGGGTCAGTAAAAACTTGGCAACGTTTTGAGATTGTATCTTTAATCTTAGCGGGTATTTCTACACCTCTTGTACTTTCAGTACACACTATCGTATCTATGGACTTTGCTACTTCAGTAATCCCTGGATGGCATACAACAATCTTCCCTCCGTACTTCGTGGCGGGTGCGATTTTCTCTGGATTTGCGATGGTACAAACATTATTGTTAATTCTTCGTAAAGTATTGAACTTTGAGAATTATATCACGATGTTCCACATTGAGTCAATGAATAAAATCATTATGACTACAGGTTCTATCGTTGGTATTGCTTACTTAACTGAGTTATTTATCGCTTGGTACTCGGGTTCTGAATATGAAATGTACGCTTTCGAAAACCGTATTGCTGGTCCTTATGCTTGGGCATATTGGGCGATGATGACATGTAACGTTATCTCACCACAGTTATTCTGGTTCAAAAAGATTAGAACAAGTATTACGATCTCTTGGGTATTATCTATTGTAGTTAACATTGGTATGTGGTTCGAACGTTTCGTAATTATCGTTACTTCACTACACCGTGACTACTTACCTTCATCATGGGCAATGTTCTATCCTACTTGGGTAGATGTAGGTATCTTTGTAGGGTCTATTGGTTTGTTCTTTACCTTGTTCTTATTGTTTATTCGTTTCTTACCAAGTATAGCTATTGCGGAGGTTAAATTATTATTAAAATCTTCTAGCTTACAACACAAAACTAAATTGGTTCAAGAAGGAGCATTCCCTGAAGATCAGGTAGAATACTTTAGAAAATCATTAGAAAAGTACGATTCAGTATCAGAAGAGGATATTAAAGCATTACATAAAAAATAATAGCAATGGGTAACACAAAATATATACTAGGTAGTTTTGCTGATCCTGATGATTTAATGCATGGGATTGATAAATTACAAGCAAATAACGTCAGCATTTATGATTGTTATACTCCGATGCCTATTCACGGTATTGAAGCCAAGTTAGGAGTACAGCCGTCTCGTTTACCTATTGCAGCATTTTGTTTTGGTGCTTTGGGTACATTATTAGGATTTAGTCTATTGTTTTACACAATGGCTTATGACTGGCCGATGAATGTCGGTGGTAAACCTTCTTTTGGTCTACCGAACTTTGTTCCAGTTACATTCGAGGTTACAATTTTATTATGTGCTTTGGGTATGGTAGCAACTTTCTTTTATCGTAATCACTTATTTCCTGGTCGCGCACCTCGCGTGATGGATTTGAGAGCTTCAGATGATAGATTCATTATTGCTATCGATGCTAAAGAGAATACTGATCACGCCTTTATTGATAGTTTATTAACAGAGGCAGGTGCAGTAGAAGTTAAATACAATGAAAGAAAATATGTTAGTTATGAATAAGAAGAATTTTCTTAGCGCTGTATGTATAGCTGTATCTTTCGCAGCAGTGACTACTGCTTGTGGCGATGGCAAAACACGTAGTACAGGATTAGAATTTTCTCCTAATATGTACGATGCGATAGCTTACAACCCGGATCAGCCGAATAATAATTTTAAAAATGGTTCAACTGCTCAAACTCCGCCAGCTAATACTACGCCGGTAGGTTTTGATAAGTTTGGAGCTGATTATGCTAATACTCCAGCAGATTATGAAAGAGCAGGAGCTGAATTAGTGAATCCTTTACCAGTAACAAAAGAAAACTTAGCAAAAGGCGAGCATTTATATCTTGTAAATTGTGCAGTTTGTCACGGTAAAGACGGTAAAGGTGATGGTTCAATTACCAAAGATCGTGAAGTAACAGATTCTAGAGGTACTCGTAAATTAGAGAACTTCCCAAATCCTCCCGCTTACTTACGTTCAGTAGCTGCCAACTCTTCTAGAGGCGGTGCTATGGCGGACTTATCTGCAGGAAAGATTTATCATACTATTTTCTACGGTTTAAACACTATGGGATCACACGCATCGCAATTAAATAATGATGAGCGTTGGGAAGTAGTAATGTATGTACAAGAATTACAAAAGAAATAATCTAACATCAATTTAATAAATGGGAACTCACAATCATCATCACGATTATAATTTTAGCGAACGCTATAACTTTGCTGGTACAGCAAAGATTGTTAGCTTGCTTGCTATTGTAGCCGGAGTTGCAGTCATAGCTTATGGCCTTATGACGGGAGAAACAATGCGCACATTTGCCAATCTATTATTGATGGGATATTATTTCACTTGTGTGTGTGCTGCTGGAGCTTTCTTCGTTGGACTTCAAATGGTAACGCAATCGGGCTGGTCTGCAGGTTTAATACGCATTCCACAGGCAATGGCTACTGTATTGCCTATTGCTTCTATTATATTATTAATAATAGCAGCTGGAGGTATTTACTCGCATACTTTATATCATCACTGGACAAATCCAGAATTATTTGACCCTAATAGTCCTCATTATGATAAACTAATAGCGGGCAAAGAAGCTTTCTTGAATATTCCTGGTTTTTTTATTCGCCAGATATTATTTATGGGTAGCTATAGCATCTTCGCTTTTATCCTAACTAAATTATCTTACAAAGAAGATTTAGAAGGTGGTTTAAATTCATACAAAAAAAGTTTTAAATTATCGGCTATATTTTTAGTAGTCTTTGGTTTCACTACGCCAATATGGTCTTTTGATACCATTATGTCTTTAGAAGCTCACTGGTTTTCTACAATGTTTGGCTGGTACAACTTCGCAGCAATGTGGGTTAGTGGTATAGCTGTAATCGTTGTAATGGTAGTTTTACTGAAGAAAGCAGGTTACATGGCATGGGTTAATGAAAATCATTTACATGACTTAGGTAAGTTGATGTTTGGTTTTTCAATCTTCTGGACTTACGTTTGGTTTGCTCAGTTTATGTTGATTTGGTATTCAAATATCCCTGAAGAAACTGTTTATTTCTATAAACGTTGGGAACCAGAATATAAACCTTGGTTTTGGTTAAGTATTATTATTAACTTTGTATCTCCGTTGCTATTATTAGTAGATAGAGATGCAAAACGTAAGCAAAACGTAATGTTGTTCGTAGCGATATTATTGTTATGTGGTCACTGGTTAGATTATTACATCATGATTATGCCAGGTACTGTCGAAACGAATAGAGGTTTTGGTATTATTGAAATAGGAACTGCAATAGGCTTTGCTGGTTTATTTACTTTCCTTGTTTTAAATAATCTATCTAAGCATGCTTTAGCGCCAAAGAATCATCCTTTCTTAGATGAAAGCTTGCATCACCAGATTTAAGAAATATAGGTTACGTTCAAACGTTTTTATAAGAAATGAATTTAAAATTAAATAACAGGTTTAAATCCATAGCGGGTTTACTACTCTTAGTCAGTTTGTTTTTTGCTATGCCTTCAATGGCGGCACAAAGTGATTCTACAGTAGTAGATACTACAGTCGCAGTTGTTACAACTGCTGCTGTAGATTCTTCGGCTGTAGTTTCTGATACAGCTGCTAGCGCGACAATAGCTGACGCAGCAACTACTGTAACTACTGATACAGCTAAAGTTGAGGAAGTTAGTACTATTGATCCTCAGGTTTACAAAAACTTCTTTTACTATGTATTGTTGTTTTTGGTAATCTGTACAGTTATTGCTGTAATTGGAAAAATACATTCAGTATACGTTTTAACGCGTAAAATGAATGGTAAATACAATGTATTATCTAATAATAACTGGCAGGCTATATTATTATTAGTTTTCTTAGTTGTATTCCTTGCAGGTGTATATTACTCATATGCTGTATGGGGTGCATGGGCTTGGTCTGAGGCAGCAACTGAACATGGTAAAGATATCGATACTATGTTTATTATTACGTTGATTATTACTACGGCAGTATTAATACTTACACACATCGTATTATTAGTATTTACGTATATCTACCGTGCTAAAGCTAAAAGTCAAGCGTATTACTATCCACACAATGACGCTATCGAGCGTATTTGGACGATCGTTCCTGCTATTGTATTAACAGTCTTAGTATTATTCGGTTTCTTTACTTGGAGATCTATTACTAATGTACCTGAAGAGTTACAGAAATCTGCTATTCAGATAGAAGTAATGGGAGAACAATTTGCATGGCATGTAAGATATCCTGGTGTTGACGGCGTATTAGGTAAACGTAATTATAAATTAACTACGCCTACAAACCCTAATGGAATAGATTTCTCAGATAAATATTCTTGGGATGATTTACAAGGTGAATTTATTGTTATCCCTGTAAATAAATCTGTACGTTTTCATATTATTTCAAAGGATATTATCCACTCATTTTACATTCCTGATTTCCGTGTACAAATAAATGCGGTACCGGGGATGACGAATTACTTCCAATTTACGCCGACTATCACAACCGAAGAGATGCGTGATCGCTTAAATGATCCTAATTTTGATTTTATAATGTTATGTAATAAAATCTGTGGTAGTGGTCACTGGAATATGGGTAAAAAAGTTGTTGTAGTTACAGAAGCTGAATATTTAGAATGGTTAACTACCCAAAATAAATATTTTACAGAGGATTTGCAAAAGGAATTTGCGACCAAAGATAAAGTAGAAGCTCCTAAAACAGCTTCATTAAATTAATTGTAGAAAGAATTTTATAATAAAATATGTCAAGTACAGTTATATCTCACGACGCAAGTCATCATGACGCACATGGTCACCACCATGAGACGTTCCTATCTAAATATGTATTTAGTATGGATCACAAGATGATTGCGAAGCAATTCTTGATCACTGGTATCATAATGGCAGTATTTGCCATGCTATTGTCTTTATTGTTCCGTATCCAATTAGCTTGGCCGGATACAGATTTTCCAATTTTAGAAGTTTTCTTAGGTAAATGGGCTGAAGGTGGTCGTATTAAACCGGAGTTCTTTTTGTCTTTAGTTACTATTCATGGTACCATGATGGTATTCTTCGTCTTAACAGCGGGTTTATCAGGTACTTTTAGTAATTTACTTATACCATACCAAATTGGTGCGCGTGATATGGCATCTCCAATGATGAATATGTTATCATACTGGTTCTTCTTTGTAGCATGTGTTATCATGATTGCATCTTTCTTTATTGAAAGTGGACCTGCATCTGCTGGTTGGACTATTTATCCTCCATTGTCTGCTGTACCTACAGCGATCTCAGGATCAGGATTAGGTATGACATTATGGTTGATTAGTATGACTTTGTTTATCGCTTCTCAGGTAATGGGTGGTGTAAACTACATCAGTACTATTTTGAATATGCGTACTAAAGGTATGGACTTATGGAAAATGCCTTTGACTATCTGGGCGTTTTTCTTAACTGCTATTGTAGGTTTATTATCTTTCCCAGTATTAGTTTCAGCAGTTGTGTTATTGATCTTTGATCGTTCGGCTGGTACTTCTTTCTATTTGTCAGATTTAGTAATTCAAGGTCAGATCTTACCTAATGAAGGTGGTTCTCCAATCTTGTTCCAACACTTATTCTGGTTCTTAGGTCACCCTGAGGTATATATCGTAGTAATGCCTGCTTTAGGTTTAACTTCTGAGGTTATTGCTACAAACTCACGTAAACCTATCTTTGGATACCATGCAATGGTTTACTCTTTAGTAGGTATTACCGTATTATCATTTATTGTATGGGGTCACCATATGTTTGTAACGGGTATGAATCCTTTCTTGGGAGGTGTATTTATGATTACAACATTGATTATTGCGGTTCCTTCAGCAGTAAAATCATTCAACTATATCGCAACATTATGGAGAGGTAACATTCGTTTCACTCCAGCTATGATGTTTGCAATCGGTATGGTATCATTCTTTATCTCTGGTGGTGTTACTGGTTTATTCTTAGGTAATGCAGCTTTAGATATCAACTTACACGATACGTATTTCGTTGTAGCTCACTTTCACTTAGTAATGGGTTCTGCATCTATATTTGGTATGCTATGTGGTGTTTATCACTGGTATCCAAAAATGTTTGGACGTATGATGAATGATAAGTTAGGCTACTTCCATTTCTGGTTGACTTTCATCGGTGCATATTTAGTGTTTTTCCCAATGCACTTTATGGGTGTAGATGGTGTACCTCGTCGTTACTATGCATTTACAGCTTTCCCTTTCATGGAGAAATGGGTTTCTGTTAATATCTTAGTTACTTGGGCTGCTATCGTTGCTGGTTTAGGACAAATAGCATTCTTGATTAACTTCTTTGGATCTATTTTCTACGGTAAAAAAGCTACACAAAATCCTTGGGGTTCTAACACTTTAGAGTGGACTACTCCGGTAGAGCATATTCATGGTAACTGGCCAGGAGAAATTCCTACAGTATACCGTTGGCCGTATGATTACAGTAAGCCAGGACATGATGCTGATTTTATTCTTCAAACAACACCATTTTCAGAAACGATGAGTTCTAATTTTATTCATGATTTTGAAGGGAATGAGGAAGCAGTTCGTATTCAAGAACAATGGAATAAAGAAAATAATAGAGTAGTAGAAGGGTAGGTTAATTCCTACTTTTCTTCTATTTTGATTTTGAATTAGGGAAGAAAGTATTACTATGTATCCAGCAGCAGAAAAACGTTTTATAAAAATAAATAGATTTACTATTATCTTTTTGTTTCTCGTTATTATTGCTGGTGGTGTGGTAAGAAGTACGGGTTCCGGAATGGGCTGTCCTGATTGGCCAAAATGTTTTAATAGAATAATACCTCCAACAAATATTACGCAATTGCCTGAAGGCTATGAGCAGCAATATATCGATGGTAGAGAAAAGAAGAATCAACGTTTTGCGAATATTGTTGAGTTCTTTGGTTCTAAAGAAACAGCCGATAAGATAAGACATGATAAATCTATTTTGGTGCACGAGGAGTTTAATGCTGCAAAAACTTGGACCGAATATATTAATCGTTTAGTTGGAGTCGTTGTAGGTTTCGCTCTTCTTTTTTCCGCAATTTTTGCTTTTACCTATAGCAAATCAAAACCATCCATATTCGTATGGAGCGTTCTTAATGTTATTTTTGTAGTATTGCAAGCTTGGTTAGGTTCGATAGTCGTATCTACAAATTTGATGCCTTGGATTATTACGGTACATATGTTATTAGCGTTACTTATAGTAGCTGTTAGTATTTATACGTTTTATAGTGCTACTACATTGCGCAATAAGAATATTTTAGTAAGTTCTTCTTCCAGTGTTTTAAAGCCTTTAGCATTTTTCTCTTTAGTTTTGACCATTATACAGGTTGTATACGGTACGGAAATTAGAGAAATTATAGATCATCTTAATGCTGAAGGAATAGATAGAGCGAACTGGATTAATTCAATAGGTATTGATTATGATATACATCGTATATTAGGTTATGTTATCTTGGCAATTACAGTTTTATTTTTCTTTTTAGTGAAAAATAGGTTTGCTAAGCATACATTACAATCTACTTATAGTGGTATTTTATTATTACTAGTAGTTATACAGATGTTATCAGGTATTGTATTGGTACGTTTTGATGTACCACCATTTGCACAAACTACACACTTAGTATTGGCTAGTTTGTTTTTCGGAACACAGTTTTATTTATTACTGTTGATGAATAAATTAAAGAGATAATTGTAAGTCTACAAGATGGGGATTAGAGCAGATTATTCAACAACAAGGAGGATTATCTAAAGATGAAAACTTTTATTTCTGATTTTAACAAATTAGTAAAATTACGATTAACGTTAACTGTTGTATTTTCAGCTTCGGTCTCTTTTTTGATCGGTGCTACTCAACAGGGTGAAATTATCTGGTATAATTGGTTACTATTAACATTTGGTGGTTTTTTAGTTACTGGTTCTGCAAACGGGTTTAATGAGATTATCGAGAAAGATATTGATAAGCTGATGAAAAGAACCATGGACCGTCCGCTGCCCTCGGGTCGTATGACAAATGGTCAAGCGCTGGTTCTTAGTTTATTTATGGGTATTGCAGGTACTTTAGTCTTAGTTCAATTGAACTTCTTAACAGGATTATTGTCTGTATTTTCGATATTTCTTTATGCATTTATATATACACCTTTAAAACAAAAATCTCCTATAGCGGTTTTTGTAGGTGCTATACCGGGAGCTTTACCGCCATTAATTGGTTATTATGCTGCTTTTAAATCTGCAGGTTTTGGTTTCGAATATGCAGCAATTAGTGAGTCAGCTATTGTAATTACACCATTTGTATTATTTGTAATTCAGTTCTTATGGCAATTTCCACATTTTTGGGCTATTGCATGGGTAGCTGATGACGATTATCGTGCAGCTGGTATTCGATTATTACCGACAACAAAAAAAGATTCATTCTCTGCACTAATGATATTTTTATCTGGTGTATTAATGATACCTGCATCTTATTTACCTATGTATTATGGGTTTGCAGGTTGGACTTTTACTATAGTGGCCATTTTGGGTGGTTTCATGTTTGCTTGGTATGGCTATAAGCACTACAAAGAGCAAACTGATGTATCAGCAAAAAAAGTAATGTATACTTCATTTTTGTACCTTCCAGTGACACAATTAGTATTACTTTTTGATTTTATTCCTTTTAAATAATATAAATGGAAGCTAACAATTTAAAACAAATAGAGTTGCAACAGGTGCGTAAAGCTAAGAAATTCAACTTATGGTTGGGTATGATTGGTATGTTCATGATGTTTGCAGCGCTTTCTAGTGGTTTTATAGTTTATACAGCTAGTGGAGTTGATAAAGGAATTAAAACTATTTTACCGCAAACTTTCATCTACAGTACATTAGCTATTGTATTGAGTAGTTTGACGATAACATTAGCGCACAAGGCTGCCAAACAAGATAATGCAGCTAAGCAAAAGTTATGGCTTATTATAACTATTGTATTAGGAATTATTTTCTTTGGTTTTCAAGTTGACTCGTGGAATGTAATGACGGAGCAAGGTGTATTTTTTATAAATAATAATGCATCTCAATCTTTTATTTATGTCTTTACGGGATTACACTTGGCACACATTGTAGTTGGATTATTTGTATTATTACGTGTATATTTAGGCGTTGTAAAGCAGATTCCACAAGATAATAATGTGTTTAGAATGGATCTAGCAACAATTTTTTGGCATTTTCTAGATCTTTTATGGATTTATATATATGTTTTCTTACTTTTGAATCAATAATAGTAAATAATGAGTACAACTATATCACAATTGGATAAGGTTAAGGACGGACCATGGAGTGGTGGTAAGTCACCTTGGAACTTAGAGTATGGAAAAATCATGATGTGGTTTTTCTTAGTGTCAGATGCTTTTACATTTTCTGCATTTTTAATTTATTATGGTGCTCAAAAATTTGCGCAGCCAACATGGATTGATGCAGATAAGATTTTCCAATCAGTTCCTGGAATCGCTGATTCTGGTCAACCTTTGGTTTTCGTAGGTATTATGACTTTTATTTTGATCTTGTCTTCCGTTACTATGGTTTTAGCTGTAGAAGCAGGACATCGTAACTCCAAACATGAAGTTGTTAAATGGATGTTATGGACAATTTTAGGCGGTATTTTATTCGTAGGTTGTCAAGCTTTAGAATGGTCTCACTTACATCATGTAGGTTTTTGGTTTGGACAAAATCCAGCTACTGGATTAACGGATCCTGCTGCAATTGCTACTGCATTAGAGCCATATTTTACTAAAGAGATCTCTTATACAGCTGCTTTACAATTTTCTAATTTATTCTTTACTATTACTGGATTTCACGGATTCCACGTTTCAATAGGTATCCTTTTAAATATTATTATTCTTTTTATGACATTGAATAATACATTTGAGAACAGAGGTACATATTTAATGGTTGAAAAAGTTGGTCTTTATTGGCACTTTGTAGATTTAGTATGGGTATTTGTATTTACTTTCTTCTACTTAATCTAATTAATTACTTTTAAAATTATTCAAAGAAATGGCAAACCACGATCATACATTAGATACACATGATGCGCATGCACATGGTGAAGGTTTAGATACTAAACGCATTTGGCAAGTTTTTGGTATATTATTGTTCTTAACAGCGATTGAATTTTTAGTAGCCTTAGGCTTTGTACACCATTGGGGGATCGTACAAAAAGGTATCGCTTTAAATATATTTTATATTGTATTAACAATAATTAAAGCTTATTATATTGTAGCATACTTTATGCACTTGAAATTCGAGAAAAAAAGCTTTATCGTATGTTGTTTAGTAGTATTTTTATTTATTATTTATTTTATTGTTTTGATGTTATTAGAAGGTCACTACTTATTAGGTGATATGAATCATCAACCGGTATTTCCTAATAAATAATAATGGGTAGTACAAATAGAAAAAAAAATATATCAACCGTAATTATCCTGGCAATAGTACTACTAGTGCCAGGATTTTTGTATGTAGGGCTTAATAAAATTGGGTCTAATGAATATCTGAAATTATCAATTTATGGTGAAAAAGTTCTTTCGGGAAAAATGAACCGAAAAATGGGTAGAGAGATTCCAGATACTGTCTATCATGCTATTAAGCCTGTAATTTTGTTAAATAGTGCAGGGGATAGTATTACGGCATTCGATCAAGATTCTATTATTAGTATTGTACATTTGTTTTATTCTAATGATAAAGGTCTATCGACTACGATGCTGTCCAATTTGAAAGGTGTGGCAGAACGTTTTTCTCACAATAACAGGATTAAGTTCTATTCTATATCTTTAGATACTACCGATAGAAATGTAGTATTGGATGATATTCACCGCAAATATGTAGGTAGTAGTAACCCCAATTGGTATATATTAGGTTCTCACGGTAATTTTCTGGAATATGCACGTAATAATTTTCTTATAGATGCATTTAAGGATCCTAACCAATCCAATAATTTTATTTTTGGTAACAATTTTATTTTGTTGGATACAGAAAATAGAATTCGTGGTTTTTATGATATTAATTTGAAAACGGATATCGCGCGTTTGCAGGACGAAATAAAAGTTCAAATTGTAGAGGAAATTAGAAATAATCCTCTAAAAATAGAAAAGAAGTAATATGGCAATGACTGAAGAAGAAAAAAAATATAAAGGTATTATTTGGGCTTTATCTATTATTATACCTATAGCTGTTGCAGCTTTATTTGGCGTTAACCTGCAAAAATTAGGATATGATGTAAAGCCTTTGAGTTTCTTACCCCCGATCTACGCTACGATCAACGGTTTAACGGCTATATTGCTGTTTTGTGCTGTACTGGCAATAAAGAAGGGGAATATTAAATTGCATGAGAATTTGATTAAAGTCTGTATGGTATTTTCATCACTTTTTTTGCTGATGTATGTAGCTTATCATATGACTTCTATTTCTACTTCTTATGGTGGTGAAGGATTTATTCGTTATGTTTACTTCTTTATTTTGATTACTCACATCATTCTTTCTGTTATTATTATTCCTTTTGTACTTTTTACTTTTGTAAGAGGTATTGCTGGAGCTTATGAAAGACATAAAAAATTGGCCCGTATTACCTATCCAATGTGGTTGTATGTCGCTGTTACTGGAGTGATTGTTTATTTGATGATATCTCCTTATTACGTTAATTAATTATATATTATGAATAGAGTTTGGGTATATCAAGCGGATCGTTTTTTGTCAGATTCTGAAGTAGCTGCTATAACTACAGAATTGAACTCTTTTGTTAATTCTTGGACGGCTCATGGTTCTGAATTGGCAGGAAAAGCAACTGTTCGTGATCGTCTTTTTATTATATTAGAAGTCGATGAAAGCCAAGCTGGCGTAACTGGTTGCTCTATTGATAAATCAGTGAATTTTTTGAAGTCTTTGGGTACTACGTTTAATGTTGATTTTTTTGATCGTATGAAAGTTTCTTTCCGTTCTGATGATGGCATTGTTCAATTAGTAAATCGAGTTCAATTTGAATCTCTTATACAAGAAGGATCTGTACATGCAGATACAATTGTATTTAATAATATTATACAAAATTCGGATGAATTAGCCACTAAATGGGAAATACCATTTAAAGATAGCTGGCATAGTAAAGTATTTTAAGAAAAAACGGGATGTATATAATTTACATCCCGTTTTTTGTATAGTTTGTACTTAAATCGATGTTTTCGGAGCAGCAGATAATATTTCTTTACTAGCCTGATCTTCGTATTGCTTGAAGTTATTGACAAATAATTGGGCCAATGCAAGTGCTTGTCTGTCATATGCTTCTCCATCACTCCATGTTGATCGTGGCTTTAATACTTCTGTAGGTACATTTGGGCATGTCTCTGGCTTTAATACTCCAAATATTGGATCAGCAATATAATTTACATTGTCTAATTCTCCATGTATAGCGGCATTGATCATTGCACGTGTATATTTTAAGCTCATTCGCTTCCCTTCGCCATATTTTCCACCTGTCCAGCCGGTATTTATCAACCAAACGTTTACTTCAGGATGCTTTTCTAATTTTTCACCTAATAGTTCCGCATATTTAGTAGGATGCAATGGTAAAAATACACGGCCAAAACATGCTGAAAATGTAGTTTGTGGTTCTTTTACACCTATTTCAGTACCTGCCACTTTCGCAGTATAGCCTGATATAAAATGATACATTGCTTGTTGCTTTGTTAGTTTGGATATCGGCGGTAGTATCCCAAATGCATCACATGTTAAAAAAAATATATTTTTAGGTGTATTTCCTATAGATGGTACTTTTGCATTTGGAATATAGCTAATAGGGTATGCGACACGTGTGTTTTCCGTAATAGACTTATCTGCAAAATTTACGCTATTTGTATTCGGGAAAAAAGCTATATTTTCTAATAATGCGCCTGGTCGAATAGCACCATATATTTCAGGTTCTTTTTCTGCACTTAAGTCGATTGCTTTAGCATAACAACCTCCCTCAAAATTGAATATCGATTTCTCTGCCCAGCCATGTTCATCATCCCCTATTAGTGAACGTGTAGCATCTGCTGATAATGTAGTTTTACCTGTCCCACTCAATCCAAAGAACAATGATACATCACCTTCTCTTCCTTCGTTTGCAGAGCAGTGCATCGGTAATACTTGATGTTCATGTGGTAAGATGAAATTTAAAACGGAGAATATCCCTTTTTTCATCTCTCCTGTATATGCTGTTCCGCCAATAAGGATTACTTTTTCTGTAAAATTTACTATCGTAAAATTAGGGGATCTTGTACCATCGATTTCAGGTACAGCTTCAAATGTTGGTATTTGGAGAATCAACCATCCTTTTTCGAATTCTTCTAATTCTTTATTACTTGGATTAATAAATAGATTGCCACAGAATAAATTTGCCCATGGAGTTGTATTAATTACAGTAACATTCAATTTATATAATGGATCTGCTCCTGCGTAACAATTTCTACCCCATATTTCGGTACCTTCCAACGAAGCAATCATTTTGCTTTTTAGGCTACTATATGTATCATAGGAAATAGGGATATTTACATCTCCCCAATCTACTGTATTTTCTGTTATTGAATCTTTAACAATAAATTTATCCTTTGGTGAACGACCTGTAAATTTCCCTGTATTGACACATAATGCGCCAGTATCATTCAGTACTCCCTGATTAAGTTCAATTGTTTTTTCAGTAAGTACAGTAGAATCTAAGTTCCAGTTTATTATACTATTTTTGAATCCAAATGATTGTAAATCATATCTTTTACTTTTTATTCCTATCTCTTGTAAAGCCATGATGCATAATTTATTTTATGCGACTAAGGTATAAACTTAATATACATTAGAATTAACATGTTTTATTTTTACAAAAAAAATTATGATAGCATCCTTTTAGTATGGAAATATCGGTAGGAGGTAATAATTTTATTTTTTTTTTGTTAAATGGTCTTATTTTTTGAAATAAATATAATTTGTCTTAAAACAGATATGATGTGTTTTTATTTTATTAGGATAATATATGTTTGTTTTAATTTTTTATTAGGCTGTAATTATATATTATTTTCCTGATATTATTCTTCCTCCTACAAATGTGAAATTCTCTTATTTGAGAACTTGGTCAATTATTTTATCCCTAATATTTTGATTAATAGTCTCTTTTCGTCGTATGTTACGTTGGTGTATAATTGACACTGTTGAAAAAAATATTTTCTTATAGAGTAATTAGTAAACGTATTATGTTGATTGATTGCTTTCCCTTATTAAATGTATTGGATATCTACATTATTTTTTTCTGTTTTTAATATTATTTCCCTCCCCAATACTATAGCTAAATTGTTTTCGATGTGTCCTGCGGGACATCCAAATGCTACTGGGTAATTGTATTCAGCAACTTTATCCATTATAATTCCTTCAATATTTTGTCCAAATGAAGGATCTGAGTCTTTTAAATCAGTAAAACCACCAACAATAAGTCCGCGTAGATTTTCTAGTTTTTTAGCTCTTTTTAGTGTCCATAGCATACGATCAATATTATAATATGATTCACCAACATCCTCTATAAATAAGATCTTATTAGTGTAATCAATATCAGAATCTGATGATATTATACTTTGCAATATTGCTAAGTTACCACCTGTTAGTATACCTGTAGCTTCTCCCTCCCGATTTGGTAATTCACTATTAGAAATATAACTTAGGTCGTTACCTTCTCCAAATAGAGCTTTACGTAAGGTTTCTAAGGATTCAGGAGTTCCATCTAAAAATGATTTAACCATCTGACCATGTATAGTAGGGATCTGGTAGTTGTTTTGAATATGACTATGAAGTACGGTGATGTCTGAGAATCCTACTATCCATTTAGGGTTTTTACAAAATATTTCAAAATTTATGCTATCTATGATACGGACACAGCCATACCCGCCGCGCCCCGCTATAATTGCTTTTATCTCGGGATCATCTAAGGCTTTTTGTAAATCTTCTGCACGCAAATCATCATTGCCAGCAAATTGATGCTCTTGGGATACTACAGAAGCATAAACGACAACCTCTAATCCCCAACTTTTCAATATAGCATATGCTGGAGATAGATCAACAGATATATAGCTGGCTGGACATAATACGGCAATTTTATCGCCTTTTTTTAAATATGTAGGTGTGCTCATTATCAGATTATTATTTTCATTTATTGATACTATAACTCTTCATAAGTTTTATAGAATATTTTGCACCGAATGACCACAAATTGAGTTATCTTTGCAAACAATTTTACAGTTTAAGTATTAACTTCTAAAAATACAATATCTTGAGCAATTTGTCTAAAAAACGTTATACGATTACTTCAGCATTACCTTATGCAAATGGTCCTTTGCATATAGGTCACTTGGCTGGAGCTTATATTCCAGGTGATATTTTTGTGCGCTTTTTGCGTCTAAATAATAAAGATGTAGTTTATGTATGTGGGTCGGATGAACATGGTGCAGCAATTACGATTAGAGCTAAAAAAGAAGGTTTAACACCACGGGATATTATTGATAAATACAACAAGCAAATTAAAGATTCTTTTCAGGAGTTTGGAATTTCTTTTGATATCTATCACCGTACATCTGAGCCTATTCACCATGAATTGTCGCAAGAGTTTTTCCTAAATCTTTATGAAAAAGGTGAATTTATAGAGAAAATTTCTGAGCAGTATTATGATGAAGAGTTTAATCAATTTTTAGCAGATAGATATATTACTGGTACTTGTCCTAATTGTTCTGCTGAAGGTGCTTATGGTGATCAATGTGAGAAATGTGGTACTTCATTGAGCCCTACAGATTTGATCAAGCCTAAATCGACCTTGAGTGGTAAGACACCCATATTAAGAGAAACAAAACATTGGTATTTGCCTTTAGATAAATATCAACCGTGGTTAGAAAAATGGTTGATTGAAGGCAAAAAAGAGGTACTTAAATCCAATGTCTTTGGTCAATGCTCATCATGGTTGAAATCTGGGCTACAGCCACGTTCTATGACACGTGATTTAGACTGGGGGGTAGATGTTCCATTGGCAGAAGCTGAAGGTAAGAAATTGTATGTGTGGTTGGATGCGCCTATTGGCTATATTTCGGCTACTAAGCAATGGGCTATCGATAATAATAAAAACTGGGAGCATTATTGGAAGAAACAAGCAAATCCAGAAGATGATTCTACGTTGATTCATTTTATTGGTAAAGATAATATTGTATTCCACTGTATTATTTTTCCTGCCATTTTACATGCACATGGGGAATATATATTGCCAGATAATGTGCCTGCGAATGAGTTCTTAAATTTGGAAGGCGATAAATTATCTACTTCACGTAATCATGCTGTTTGGTTGCACGAATACCTTGAAGAATTCCCTGGTAAACAAGATGAATTACGTTATGTTTTGACATCAATTTTACCCGAAACTTCAGATAGTGAGTTTACATGGAAAGATTTTCAATCTCGTGTAAATAATGAACTTGTAGCTATATTAGGTAATTTTGTGAATCGTGTGATGGTATTATCACACAAATATTTTGATGGCAAAGTATTGATAGGTTCACCTTATAATGATACGGACAAAGCGGTATTCGCTGAGTTAGAAAAATATCCTGCTTTAATAGAACAATCTATTGGCAATTATCGTTTCCGAGAGGCGATGAGTCAATTTATCAATGCAGCGCGTTTGGGGAATAAATATTTAGCGGATGAAGAGCCTTGGAAAGTATACAAAGAGGATCCTGAACGTGTTAAAACTGTGTTGAATGTAGCTACACAAATAGTCGCTAACTTAGCGATATTGGCACAACCTTTCTTACCTAAGTCTGCGACTAAGTTATTTGATATGTTGAATTTGGAAGCAAAAGGATGGGATAAAGCGGGGAGCTCTGATTTAATTGCTACTGAACAACAGTTAGGTGCTGTTCAACTATTATTTGAGAAAATCACTGATGAGCAAGTAGAAGCGCAATTGACCAAATTAGCAGAGGCAAAAGCAAGTAATGCTAAAGTAATAACAGCAGCTCCAGCAAAAGAAAATATTACTTTTGATGATTTTATGAAGTTAGATATTCGTATAGGTACGATTATCGAGGCTGAAAAAGTGGCTAAAACTAAGAAACTATTGAAATTAACTATCGATACAGGTATTGATCATCGTACGGTAGTTTCAGGAATTGCCGAGTTCTTTAAGCCTGAAGATATCATCGGCAAGCAAGTCTCTATTTTAGTGAATTTAGAACCTCGCGAAATCAAAGGGATTCAATCTCAGGGTATGATCCTGATGGCTGAAGATGGAGATGGTCGTTTAGACTTTGTAAATCCTAACGCTGGAATCCAACCGGGTAGTACGGTAAGATAATTTTTACGATTAAGTAAAATATATAATTGAAACGAGCAAAGACAATATATCTTTGCTCGTTTTTTTGTAGGTTATTTTTTAGTATTAAGCAATAGTTTCTTCCTTTTTTTTACTGATTGCCAAACCTATTATAAATCCTATAATTGAAGGTACGACCCAGCCTAAATCCATTGCAAAGAAAGGTATTTTATTAAGTATACTAATTGTTTCATTATTTAGTAGACCAAAAATCTTTAATACAGCTATAATTCCGATTATTGTTGATGCTAATATAGCTCCTATATAAGGTAATTTAGATTTAACGATATTACCGAATAACACAATATATAATACTAAAGTGATAACAATAGGGTATACAAAAGCTAAGGGTGGATAGGCAAATTTAATAATATTATCTACGCCTGTAATCGATAGTGCAGCAGATAATAAGCAACATATTGTTACTAATGTTTTGTAGCGTATTCTACCCCCCGATAGGTCTGAAAAGAAAGAACCTACAGCAGAGGTTAATGCAATGGATGTTGTTAAACATGCTAAAGCAATGCTTATAGCTATCGCAATCATACCATATTCGCCTAATGTACTTTTAGCGATATGTATTAGTAATGCAGAGCGGCTTATGTTAGTATCCGAAATACCCGATGTGCTGCCTAAATAAATTAAGCCTCCATATATAATCAATAAACAAATTGACGATAGTGCTCCAGATGCAATTACAACGGTACTTTTTTCCTTCACACTATGATATCCTTTTGCTATGCTTGCTGTTATAATAATACTTGCAAATATTACAGAGGCTAATACATCTAATGTTTGGTAGCCTTCCGTAAATCCTAAACTAAAGGATTCTAAGGCTGTAAATGAAGAACTGCTATAATTACTTATAGGATTTACGATGCCTATCACTATCAATACTAGTAGAAGTATGAGTAATGCTGGGGTTAATATATTGCCTATAATATCAACGACTTTTGAAGGTCTGATAGTTAATACCCAGGTGATTACAAAGAAAATAAGTGAGCCTAGTATAGGTGGGCAATTAGGGAATGATGGCAAAATACCTATTTCATATGTTGTCGCAGCTGTACGTGGAATCGCAATTAATGGACCTATGCATAGCATGATGATAAAACCCAAGATAGGTGCTAGATAGGGATGTACTCTATTTCCAAGATCTTGAATATTGTTTCCTGATTTTACGATTGATAGAATACCTAGAAAAGGAAGTAAGATGCCTGTTAATCCAAAGGCTAATATAGTAACCCAAATGTGGTCGCCTATCTGAATTCCAATAAATGGCGGTAAAAGTAAGTTGCCTGCACCAAAAAACATGGCAAATAGTGCAAAGCCAATGGTGATAATATCTTTGTTTTTCTTCATAGTATATACTGGTTAAAAGAATAAGTGTACTAGTTCTTTCGCTTCTTTTACATCGTGAACTCTCAATATTTGTACTCCTCTTTCGAGTAATACTGTGTTAAGTGCAGTAGTTGCATTTAAGGATTCTTGAGGTGTAATACCTAGTTTTTTGTAGATCATTGATTTACGCGAAATTCCACCTAATATTGGTAATCCTAAATATTGGAATTCATCAACCCTTTTTAGTAATTCATAATTTTGATCTACGGTTTTTGAAAACCCGTATCCGGGATCTAATATAATATCTTTTACACCTAAAGATCTTAATGTACTTATTTTTTTACCAAAATAAGTACTTATATCGGTTACTATATCGTTGTATGTAGTCATGCTCTGCATTGTCTCTGGAGTGCCACGCATATGCATAAGAATATAAGGAACCTGTAGACGAGCTACTGTAGCAAACATATTTGTATCTATACTGCCACCTGATATATCATTAATAATATCTACTCCTGCATTTACCGTTGCTTCAGCAACATCTGCTCTAAATGTGTCTATTGATAGTGTGATATTGGGATATGCGGCTCTAATATGCTTGATGATAGGGACGGAGCGATCTATTTCTTCTTGTGAAGATATCAATGGAGCACCGGGTCTAGAAGAGTATGCACCTATATCAATAATATCTGCACCATCATCTATCATTTGTTTAACATTAGATAGTGCTATTTCAAGGTTTTTGTTCTTTCCACCGTCAAAAAAAGAATCAGGTGTCATATTCAAAATACCCATTATTAAAGGTTTTTTGAAAGAAAGGAGCTTGCCCCTTGCATTAATGGTTTGGCAAGGCGTGGTACTAAACAGTTTCATATAGCTAAGATACACATGACTTTATTAACCTTTGCCAATATTGTTATAAAAATCAAATAATAAAGCTGCTTAACAGAAATTAAGCAGCTTTATGTTGATGTTAAGAAAATTATTTAACCACTAAAACACCGTCAGCGACAATGCTAATATCTCTTTTTGGTGCTTTGATTTTAGCAATTTCTTCTTTGCTTTTACCTTGGTCTTCCGCGTAATGTTTTTGCCATTCTACAGTAGTTTCTTTTACTTTAGCTTTGCCTTCAACTACGATAGTTTTTCCTACGATATCTTCGGGAACAAAATAACCATAATCTGTAAAACGAACCATAATAGGATCGGCAGATCCTTCACGTTTAAGTGTAAGAAAACATCCTTTTTTCTTACATACGCCGATTACTTCTCCTTCGATTTTTCCGTTGTACGTATCTGCTTTTGCTAGCGTTGATTCTAATGTTTTTACTGTAACAGCTTTCTTTTTATCGATAGCTTTACCATATGTTACACCAGCTTTTGCAGGGGTAATATTTTGCTGTGCTGTAGCAATTGTGCTCATTGCTAATAACGCAATGCAAAAAGTAACTAATTTTTTCATGTTATTTTATTTACGTAAAAAATCAAATTTACCACTTGGGTCCAGTTTCATTATCATCGAAGGTTTCCCTTTTTGATGGTCTTTTTGTCCGTACTCAACAATATAATCTACTCCATTTTTTATCGATGAGGTGATGTCTTCAAATGTTAATGCTGATGGCTCACCACTGATATTTGCTGATGTAGAAATAATAGGCTTTCTGAAACGTTGCAATAATTGTTGACAAAATGGATGATTAACGATGCGTATACCTATCGATCCATCCTCAGCTACTGCATTAGGAGCTATATTTTTTGCCCCTGAATATATAATTGTTAAGGGGCTATCCATAGCTTCAATCATTTCATAAGCTACCTCAGGGATATCCTTTACATAACTTGCTAGTTGATTGTCATTATGTAACAGTATTAGCATGCTTTTGCTTTTGTCTCTTCCCTTGAGAGCAAAGACTTTTTCTATTGCCTCTGGATTCGTCGCATCGCAGCCAATACCCCATATTGTATCTGTTGGATATAAGATTAGCCCTCCGTTTTTTAATGTTTCGAGGGCTTGATTGATGTCTTCTCTATTTATAAAGCTATTTGACATTGTTATTTTTTATCTTATACAGCCACGTTGTGCTCGCGTAATGCGTCGTTCAATGATGTTTTCTTATCTGTAGACTCTTTACGTTGACCAATGATGATCGCACATGGTACTTGATATTCGCCAGCAGGAAATTTTTTGGCATATGAACCTGGTATAACTACCGAACGAGCAGGTACTCTGCCTTTGTATTCAATAGGTTCAGGTCCTGATACATCAATAATCTTTGTTGATGCTGTTAATACTACGTTAGCACCTAGTACTGCCTCTTGCTCTACGTGAACACCTTCAACTACAATAACTCGTGATCCTACAAATACGTTGTCTTCGATGATTACAGGAGATGCCTGTACGGGCTCTAATACACCACCAATACCAACACCACCTGATAAGTGAACATTTTTACCTATCTGTGCACATGATCCTACAGTAGCCCAAGTGTCTACCATTGTACCCTCGTCTACGTATGCCCCAATATTTACATATGATGGCATCATGATTACCCCTTTAGCTAAGTAAGCACCGTAACGAGCTGATGCGCCAGGTACTACACGTACACCTAATTCCTTGTAATTTGTTTTCAATTTCATTTTATCGTGGTATACAAAAGGAGTATTCTCGATTACTTGCATATCACGAATAGGGAAGTATAAAATAACAGCTTTTTTTATCCAGTCATTTACATGCCAGCGCGTTCCAATTAATTCTGCTACACGTAATTCCCCATTATCTAACTTTTGAATAACAGCTTGGATTGCTTCAAAATATTCTTTGTTTTGCAATAATTGTCTGTCTTCCCAAGCTTTTTCTATTAATGTCTGTAAATTGTTAAGTGCCATTTTAGTATAAAATATTAATTGTTGTATACAAATATGCTATTTTTTGGTGATATGTCCGTCACAGAAGATTCTGTTTTTCATTCCTATTGAGTAAATTTGTCCTATGGCAAATGAATCTGAAAAACTTCGTATCGATAAATATTTATGGTCAATTCGTGTTTTTAAAACGCGAAGTTTAGCTACCGAAGCATGTAAAGCTGGACGGGTAAAGCTGAAAGGTCAAAATGTAAAACCCTCGTATGTCGTTAAGGTTGGAGAGACTTTTTCTGTTCAGAAGGGAATAGAGCGTAAGCATTTATTTGTAACGGGGCTATTAGATAAACGCGTAGATGCCAAGACGGCTGCTTTATTTTACGAGGATCGTACCCCAGTAGAAGAGACTTACGGTTTTAAATCTGTATTTCAAGCACCTATATTAACGAGAGATCGTGGTACTGGACGACCAACAAAGCGGGATCGTCGTGAGATTGATGATCTGAAAGCTTCTGATTGGTGGGAAGGTGACGACTAAGGCCTTATTAAAATGTGTATTAGTTGATCTTTGTTTGTACTAAATTGTACTAAGGAATCTTTTCGTGAGTCTGCGATATTAGCCTTTTTACTGTATTTTTTTATTAAGTCTATGCCAACACCTGTTCTATTTAATAATAGATAAAGTGTCCCTTTGTCATATAATTTCTTGTATTTGGCGAAGTCATTTATCCTCTTGACTTCATTGTCGATTTTTGTGATAGCTTTAAGGTAGTTTGCTGTAGCGGCTGAACTATCTTGATTTAAATCATACAATATTCCTTTCATCTGATATATATCAGAACTTTCCATTTTTTTTGACAATTGGTCTACCACTTTCAATGCACTTTCATAATCTTTTATTTTGATCAATAAGTTTGCTTTGTTTTGATAACTCAATAGGTAATTCGGATCCTGAGCTATGGCTTTATCAAAGTAATAGATTGCTGAATCTGAGTTTGTTTCTATATGTTTTATAGCTTGATTATTTAAATATATAGCTTCATTACTTCGATTAGATGGTTTACATGAATAGAGCATTAAATAGCCTGTAATTATAATTGTTAATTTTTTCCACATAAATAACCTTATTATTAGTTTATATATTTCGTATTATACCAAGTAGTATATACCTTGGTATAGATTGTATGATACTTATTTAAAATCTATATTTAAATTATAATTAATTATGCAATTAATATAAAAAAGGCAACCATTTTTTGGTTGCCTTTTTTTATCGTTGAGTAAAACGTTACTATTATCTTTCTTCAAGAGGAATATATACACGATCTACTTCTCCAATGTATAATTGTCTTGGACGACCAATAGGTTCTTTGTTATCACGCATTTCTTTCCATTGTGCGATCCATCCCGGAAGACGACCTAATGCAAATAATACAGTGAACATCTCAGAGTTGAATCCTAATGCACGGTAGATAATACCAGAGTAAAAATCTACGTTTGGATATAATTTACGATCGATAAAGTATTGATCATTTAATGCTGCTTGCTCTAAGCCTTTAGCAATCTCTAATACAGGATCATTAACGCCTAATTTAGCTAACACATCATCACATGCTTTTTTGATAATTTTTGCACGTGGGTCAAAGTTTTTATAAACACGGTGTCCAAATCCCATTAAACGGAAAGGATCATTTTTGTCTTTTGCTTTTGCTAAATATTTCTCTACACCGCCGCCGTCATTCTTGATGTCTTCTAACATCTCGATTACTGCTTGGTTAGCACCACCATGAAGTGGGCCCCATAATGCGTTGATACCGGCAGAAATAGAAGCGTATAAGTTAGCGTTTGAAGATCCTACGATACGAACTGTAGATGTAGAACAATTTTGTTCGTGGTCTGCATGAAGAATCAATAAAATGCGCATTGCATCCAATACGGCATCATCAAAAACCTTATCGGCATTAGCTTCTCCAAAAATCATGTTCATAAAATTGTCGATATATCCGAAATCTTTTTTAGGATAAACAACAGGGTGACCTAAAGATTTTTTTTGAATCCATGAAACAATTGTAGGCATTTTACCTAATAAGTTGATAATTGTTTTGTCTTCTTCTTCTTGAGATTGATTAGGGTTCAATGATTCAGGGTAAAATGCAGAGAGCGCTCCTACCAAACAAGATAACTGACCCATTGGGTGTGATTTTGATGGGAAACCAGCGAAAAAGTTTTTCATATCTTCATGGACCATCATTTGTCCTTTGATATCAGACCTAAATTTTGCTAATGTTTCTTTAGAAGGTAAATCACCATAAATCAATAAGTACGCAACTTCCAAGAAAGTAGATTTTTCTGCTAAATCTTCAATGCTGTAGCCACGGTGCTTTAAAATACCCTTCTCACCATCTAAGAAAGTGATTGCGCTTTTTGTTGCTCCAGTATTTTTATATCCGGGATCTAAGGTAATGTGTCCTGTTTGATCTCTTAATTTGGAAATATCAATGGCTTTCTCTCCCTCTGTTCCAGTTAATACTGGTAACTCTAAGGTATTGCCATTTAAAGTAATAGATGCTGTATCAGACATAATATTTTCTATAGTATATTTACAAAAATATAAAAATCAACGAGAAATGGGCAATGATTTTATGATTTTAGTGACATTTATACGTCATAATTTTGAAACACATATTATCAATCTATTTACATATATTTCTTGCCAAAAACTTATTATCAATAGCCGTTTTATCCTTTTTTACATTATTTATTAATAAATATATACTGATAAAACTAATTTATCTATGTAACATTTTTTTATCTTTTCAATGTTATTAAGCTGTTTTTTTCCTTTAAATCTCTCTTTGATTATAAGCGAAATGAAAACTTCTTAAATCAATAATATGTTAAAGTTTATCATGTTATTTTTTTATTTACGAATTTTTCGTAGTATTGTTCCAGTATCGTAAATTAGTATTATGAACCTAGAAAAATTAACAATCCAAGAAGAGGACGCAATGCTGTCTATTTGGCAATTGGAAGGTGGCTTTGTGAAAGAGATATTAGATAACCTACAAGGAGAACCTGTTCCGTATACTACTTTAGCTTCTACAATCAAAAATTTGGAACGAAAAGGGTATGTCAAAGCTGTTAAGTATGCGAATGCTAAGCGTTATGAGCCTATTATTTCACAAAAGGAATATAAAGGGAAGTTTATGAACTCTTTTGTAGGTGATTATTTTAAAAATTCCTACAAAGAGATGGTTTCTTTTTTTGTGAATGAAGAAAAACTTTCACAGGAAGAATTGAATGAGATTCTAACGATGATCAACAATAAGAAGGCCGAATAGCATATGGGAAATCTACTTACTTATATCTTACAAGTCAATTTGCTCTTGATAATTGTATATGTTGGGTATCAGTTTTTATTAAAAAGATTGACCTTTTATTCCTTAAATAGGGCTTACTTAATTATTGGTGCGTTATATGCATTGGTTTATCCTTTGCTGGATGTCAAGAGTTGGTTTGTAAAAGATATTGTAGTAGCAGTTCCCATTTTATGGGATTATGTACCGTTACAGGTGGTAGAAGAAATATCCAAGAGCTACTCCATTTATGATATACTATTAATGGGTATAACGATTGGAGCTGCGTTATTTGTTGTTAAGTTAATAATCCAGTTGGTTAGTTTACTACGCATACATCATCATTCTAAAGATGCTAAATGGCATACATATTTATTTCGTGATGTATTATTTCCTATTGTTCCATTTTCATTTTTTAATAAAATATACATACACAAAGCGCAACATAAAGAAATCGAGCTACACGATATTTTTGAACATGAATACATTCACGTGAAAGGCCTTCATAGTTGTGATGTGCTCTTGTTCGAGATGCTCTTGATAGTTTGCTGGTATAATCCCTTCGTGTGGTTGATGCGCAAAGCGGTACGTCAAAATTTAGAATTCTTGACTGATCAGCAAGTGCTAAATAAGGGTGTGGATCGACAAACCTATCAGTATTCTTTGCTTCATGTCACACATCGAGGTGCTGCGGTAGGTATTAGCAATCAATTTAATTTTCAAACCCTAAAAAAGTGCATTATGATGATGAACAAAAAGCGCTCTTCCAGGCTAGAATTGAGCAAGTATGCTTTTCTGCTACCAATCATGTTATTGGCAGGAGCATCATTTACCGTGAGCAAAGCCAAACATAAAATAGTTGAAGCAGTTGATGTCGTGAAGGAAACAGCAGTAGATGTTTTATTGCCTAATTCTATTTTTAATACTGAGGTTTTGATAGCTGATAAAAAAGCTAATGAGGGTCAATTGGTTGATGAAATAGCTGTAAATGAACTTGATGCTAATGATTTTATAGGAAGTGTTAACCCCGTTAAAAATGAGCAAGATACTTCAAAAAAGGCTGTTCATCAACAGTCTCTCTTTAGAAAATTAAAGAGTAAATCTGAAATCGATTTTAATAATACATATTGGTATGAGTATGATGGGAAGTCAATTTCAAAAAATGAGTTTATGAAAATTCCTGAAGCTGACATGAAGAATATTATGTTATTTGATGATCAGGCAGCTTTTAAGGCTTTGTATGGGAATAAAATTGCAGATGTTTCACAGTTTGATGGGTTTGTTAGAGCGAATTCTATTCAGGGTGAGCAGAAATTAATAGAACAAGCAAATAATACTTTGATTATAGTGGACGGCATAGTGAAAGGTCGTGGCTCAGAGATTCTCAAAAATATCAATCCTAATGATATTGAGTCTATGAGTGTAATTAAAGGGCATTCAGCGCATGATAAATATGGCGAGGAAGCAAAAGATGGTGTTATAGAGTTAAAAATGAAAGTGGGGAAGGGTAATGTAACGAAGAAGAAGGTTCATTCTGACTCACTAGTTAATGGAAATAATAAAACCGTTGTTGAAGGCTTTTATACCGACGATTCCCAACCTAAGGAAGTTACAGTTATTGGTTACAAAGGGAAAGGTGAAACAATAGCGATACAATCGAAAAATCCCATAAAGGTAGAAGGACGGCCTTTGGAAAAAGTCGTAGTAGGCACTAAGTTTAATTTAAATTCTGCTTTAATTATTCTTGATGGTGTGGATAAAGGAAATGATTATAATATTAACAGACTGAACCCTAATGATATTGAGTCGATCTCTGTTTTGAAGGATAGTGCTGCTACTGCAGTATATGCTGATAAAGGTAAGGATGGCGTTATAATTATAACGACGAAGAAAAAAGTAGATACGGTTATTATAAAAGCTATAAAGAAAGAAATTGAAACCGAAAGACAACGATAGTGTCGTTTTGTCATTCTGATCTGGGAAGGATGTACCATCAGTAAGTATTTATTAAAGCTTGGAATCAGATTTTAAGCCTTTTTTAAGTAGTTTTTAGACGTTTCGATTAGCTCAACATGACATTTATATACGGCTGTCCTCCTGACGACAGGAAGGATCTAAAAACCTTTTTTAGAGATACTTCAGCAAGCTTCAGTATGACAGTGTTTTAGCCTGTCTTCCTGACGAAAGGAAGGATCTAAAATTTAGTTATGTTATAGATATACTTCAGCAAGTTTCAGTATGACAGTGTTTTAGCCTGTCGTCCTGACGATAGGAAGGATCTAAAAACCTTTTTTAGAGATACTTCAGCAAGCTTCAGTATGACAGTGTTTTTAGCCTGTCCTCCTGACGACAGGAAGGATCTAAAAACCTTTCTATAGATACTTCAGCAAGCTTCAGTATGACAGTGTTTTGGTTTGTCCTCCTGACGACAGGAAGGATGTAAAGAAATAATTAGATTCGTAAAAAAAAGCAGTCTGTTTTAGTAGACTGCTTTTTAATTATTTCATTTCCGCTTTTAGGAAACGACCCGTTTCACTATTTTTGACCTTTATGAGGTCTTCAGGGACACCAGCAAATAATAATTGGCCACCTTTTTTACCGCCTTCAGGCCCAATATCTATAACCCAATCTGCTGTCTTGACAACGTCAAGATTGTGCTCTATGATGAGTACGGTGTTGCCACGATCGACCAATCTGTTGATCACACCTAACAATACATTGACATCTTCAAAGTGAAGACCTGTGGTAGGCTCATCTAATATGTAAAATGTATTTCCAGTATCTTTTTTCGAAAGTTCTGTTGCTAATTTTACACGTTGTGCTTCCCCGCCGGATAGCGTTGTCGATGATTGTCCTAGTGTAATATAACCTAAGCCCACATCACGCAATGTTTTTATCTTGCGGTGGATCGAAGGTATATGTTCAAAGAAATCAACAGCATCATGAATACTCATGCTTAAAATGTCAGAAATTGATTTTCCTTTGTAGCGTACTTCCAATGTTTCGCGGGTATAACGTTTCCCGTTGCATGTCTCACAAGGGACTTGAACATCAGGTAAGAAATTCATCTCGATGATTTTCATACCTGCTCCTTGGCATGTTTCGCAACGGCCGCCTTTTACATTGAATGAAAATTGCCCTGGTTTGTAGCCACGGATTTTGGATTCTGGCAGTTGAACAAACAAAGTACGTATATCTGAGAATACACCGGTATATGTCGATGGGTTGGAGCGTGGTGTTCGACCGATTGGACTTTGATCGATTTCGATAACTTTATCTATGCTCTTTAATCCTTCAATACTTGTGTAAGGCATTGGAGTAGCTTTAGCACGGAAGAAGTGTTTGTTCAATATTGGGTATAAAGTACCCGTAATCAAACTGGATTTTCCAGATCCCGAGACACCCGTTACGCAGATCAATTTCCCTAAAGGGAAATCTACAGATACATTCTTTAGGTTGTTTCCTGTTGCGCCATGTAAGGATAAAAACTCACCTGTTCCTTCACGTCTTTTTTCTGGAATAGCTACTTCTTTACGACCATTTAGATACGCTGCTGTCAACGTCTCTGATTTGAGTATTTCTTGAGGCGTACCTTGAGCAACTACATATCCACCAAGTACTCCCGCAGCAGGTCCCATATCGATAACATAGTCGGCTTCCAGTATCATATCTTTATCATGCTCAACGACTAAAACTGAGTTGCCGATGTCACGAAGATTTTTAAGGGAATTGATTAATCGTTCATTATCTCTTTGGTGTAAACCAATACTTGGCTCATCAAGGATGTAAAGAACATTTACCAGCTGTGATCCGATTTGTGTAGCTAGACGAATACGTTGCGCTTCACCACCAGATAGCGTTTTAGAAGAACGATTTAAGGTAAGATAATTCAATCCTACATCCAATAAGAAGCCTAATCGGGTACGGATTTCTTTTAAAATCTCTGAAGCTATTATTTTTTGACGTTCATCCAATCTATCTTCTAATCCTTCAAACCATTCTATCAATAATGAAATATCTAATGTAGCAAGTTCGCTAATATTATTACCATCTATTTTGAAATGTAGGGATTCTTGACGTAATCTTGCCCCCTTACAAGAAGGACAACAGATCTGTGTGCGGTATTCGTCCAATGCTGGACCATCGTCATTTTGCTTGGCAATATTTTCTTCTAGCATCTTGAAGATACCTGAAAAATTAACACGATACTCACGCGCGCCATAGGAGCCATATGAAACCGTTAATGGAATGGGTTCATCATCTCCAAATAGCAATAAATTGATTTGTTCTTCAGTAAGTTTTTCTAAAGGTGTGGTTAACGAAAATTCGAATTTGTTAGCCACAGCTTTTAATACAGCAAAGTTCCAAGTTTCTTTAACGGGTCCCAATGGTACAATAGCTCCTTTTTGTATACTTAGCTTACGATCTGGAATAACAATATTCTTGTCTATTTCGAACGTATACCCTAGGCCATCACATTTTGGACAAGCACCATATGGCGAATTAAAAGAAAAAGTATTGGGTTGTGGTTCGTCATATGATATACCAGATTCTGCATCCATCAGGTATTTACTGAAAAATTGTTCTTTGGTATTATCACGGTTTACAATTTTAATAATTCCTTTAGACACCTTCATTGCCTGTAATACAGAGGTATAAAGACGCTTCTGGTCATCTTCAGACGCTTGAAGTCGATCTACAACAACTTCAATGTCATGGATTTTGTATCTATCGGCCTGCATCTTAGGTTCTAAATTCAAAATCTCACCATCTACACGTACTTTGGTATATCCCTGCTTACGGATTTGTTCGAAAAGTTCACGATAGTGGCCTTTGCGTCCTTTTACCAGAGGAGCTAATATGTTAATATACTCATCGTTGAAGTCTTTTAATATTCTTTCTACAATCTGCTCTTCTGACATTCGTTGCATCTTTTGTCCACTGACATAAGAGAATGCTTCGGACGCTCTAGCATAGAGTAAGCGTAAGAAATCGTATATCTCCGTAATAGTTCCTACGGTCGAACGAGGGTTTTTGCTGGTTGTTTTCTGTTCAATAGAAATAACAGGACTTAGCCCGGATATCTTGTCTACGTCGGGGCGCTCCATACCGCCCAAAAATTGACGACTATAAGCTGAGAATGTCTCCATATAGCGCCTTTGTCCTTCTGCATAGATCGTGTCAAACGCAAGCGATGACTTGCCTGAACCACTCAAGCCTGTTATGACAACAAGCTCATTTCTGGGGAATGAAACATCAATATTTTTTAGATTATGAACACGTGCACCGTAAACCTCTACTTCACTTTGATCACCTAAATCTATTGCTTTTGACTTCGACATAGAACCTTGAATTTTTGTAACTTGCAAAGTTACTCATTATTAATCGGACTTTCTAGATTAACCATGTTTCAATTCTCGGCAACATAAAAAAAATAGTTGTTTACTTTTTTAATTGTAAATTCAGTGTTTCAAACCAAGGTAATGTGAAGAAAATAGAACTAAATAAGCAAGAAAAGGAACTCGTTGAAGATGTAATATTTCATTGGAGAGAGCAGGGCTTACTAGATAATGAGCGGGCACAATTATTAAGTGATAATATCAATGAGAAATCATTTGAATGGAAGGTGCTAACACGATATGCCTTTTGGGTAGCATTAGCATCTTTAATTTTTGCCATTATTTCGTTGTTTGCTGACGATACGTTAAGGCGATTTGTAGAAGGTTTTTATGATACGCCGAACATTGTTTTTTGTGTTGGTTTCCTAATTCTAGCGGTATTATTTTATTTTTTAGGCTTTAGGAATAAACAAAATTCACCAGATAATAAATTTACCAGCGAAACACTCATGCTTGCTGGAGCTTTTTCTATGGCTACATGTATTGGTTTTTTAGGGAAGATTATTGATCGTGAGACTCATTATTTTACGGTATTGTTTTTTCTATCGATTCTAATTTATGGTGTTTTAGCAGTAAAATTGGGGTCTAAGCTCTTGTGGATATTTATGTTGATCGCTTTAGGTATTTGGTTTGCAACAGAAACTGCTTTATTGAGTAACTGGGGATGGAAGTTCTTAGGGATGAATTTTCCTTTACGCTTTACCATTTTTGGAATTGTATTGACGGCAGTGGCAGTATATGGACAACCAAAGATCAAACTATTACAACCTTTTGAATCGACTTCTTTTGTCATTGGATTACTATATACGATGATTGCGTTATGGGTTTTATCTATTTTTGGCAATTACAGTAGTTTTGATGATTGGTCATTAGTTAGACAATATGAAATACTTTATTGGGGAATATTGGCATTATTATTATCATTAGGCTTGGCTATCTTTGGACTCAAAAAGAAGGATGTAGCTGCTCGAGATATCGGTTTTGTATTTTTCTTATTGAATCTCTATACCCGATTTGTAGAATACCTTTGGGATAATATAAATAGAGCTATATTTTTCCTCTTATTAGCGATAAGTTTTTGGCTTGTGGGGAGATGGTCTGAAAAAATATGGAAAAAGAAAAGCGCTAGTTAAGCGCTTTTGATTAATTGATTTTGATGCTGTAGGTAATGTCGATACCACCTGCAGCTAGCATATCATGTACGGAGCAGTATTTTTTTACAGCCAATTCAGCTGCTTTATGTGCCTTTAGTTCATCAATATTACCTTTCAAATAAAAGTTGATGTGGATGTTTGTAAAAACATTAGGAACCTCGTCTCTTCTTTTTCCTTCAACTTCAACTTGAATGTCTTGTATATCTTGACGTTGTTTTTGTAAGATAGAGTACAAATCAAAAACACTACATGAACCCAGTGCCATCAGAACTAATTCCATTGGTCTTACTCCTTTTCCTTCACCACCAATAGCCTCAGATCCATCGATATTGACTTTGATAGGAGAAAGTTCACTTGATGCTTCAAAATGAACTGCATTATTTTTGCGATGTAGAGATACTTTCATTTTTCTATTGTTAGTATATACAAATATAATAAAAAATGGCCACTCTATTTTTAGTGTGACCATTTACTATTTGTTTGTTTTAAAAGCGTATTTATTTTAAGGGATCAATACAGCAGGATATTGAGTCGCATCTACTTTCTCTAGTGCTGTATTGTATTTTGCATTGATTGCATCAATAAAGATATTAGCCATGATTGCGTAGCCCATTGGCGTAAGATGGATGCCATCTAAAGAAAATGCATTGCCTGTAATATATTTATTGCTAATGGCAATTCCATTGTAATTATAGCCCACTTTAACTTTATTCATGAAGTCATATACATCTGCAATTGCTAAACCTTTAGAATCTGCGATATTCTTGATGGCGGCGTTATAAGCATTAATCGTATTTTTAACTTCTAATACTTCATCCTTATCTAATACGTGCTTATCATGTAATGGATTTGATTGTAATAAACCATAACCAGCTGTTCTAGGATTACCAAATACCACAGCTTTCCCCAAAGTATCGGTGTCAAATGTTAGGGCAAAAAGATCTGCACTAGTAGCCTCTCTTGCACCATTTGCAGTGCTGATCCATATTTTTGTAAATACACCACCTGTACTTGCGGTAACTCCCTGCTCTAAAAGCTGTGTTGTAACAGTATTTAGGAATGGCGTTTCAGTAACGTCAGGTATAGTAGCAACAACGCCTTTTTGATTATTTGTAGTTAATGTATTTATATAGTTTGTATATAATTGCGTAAACAAAGGTATGGATGTTAATGTATTGGTCGGACTATCTGTATATGCACCATTAGTTGCATAGCCCAATACATCATTATTTCCTAATGCAAAACTGAAGAATGTATGATTTTTACTTGTAGAATAATCGAAGTAAGTGGTTGTCAGGGGCGCATTTTCAGGTAATAATCTCTCGAAATACGGATTGCCAGCAACTGAGCCTACACCATTTGCAAATGCCATGTCTAAACGCATACCTGGTACGCCTAGATTGTTTATATCGGTACCAGTGTATCTAGTATATAAAGTTGCTCCTGCCTCATTAAAACCCCTGATAGCTAAGTTTGTCGTAACAGATTCTGTGACTGGAGCACCATTAATTAAGGCTTTCAGGCGAATATATCCTGAGCCGTTGCGCTGTTCTTCCGAAAAATAAGGCGTAATAAACTCCCCTCCGCCAAATCTTTTCATCTTTTCTGCTATAAAATTTGGGAAAGAGTTTTGTTGCCCTGAAAGATAAAGACCCCCATTGGAATAACCAGCTGTTAAGGAGTTTCCTATAGCTATATATTTTGAAAAATCTACTTGGGTATTGCTTGCAGGTTCGTCTATATTTATTGTAGGTTTACATGAAGCTATTAATCCAAATGCAGCAATGGCAGCGTAATATTTTATATTTTTATTTAATAATTTCATAGTAATTACCACTTATACGTTAATGAGATACCTGGCGCATGGATATTTGTTTTAAATGTTCCATTTAGCCCTGTTATAGAGTTGGTCACTGTTCTTTGCAAAATTCGTTGAAAGGTATATGCTCCATTGATGTCAAATTTGTTGGATAATGCATATGTAAACCCTACAGATGCCATTATGCGATTATTATCTGGCGTTTCAGCATATACAAATTCTGGTTTTACAGGTGTTATGACATAGCCACCACCAGCACGTAATTCTAATTTGTCAGATGGGGTATAATTTACACCTATTTTAGTAGAGAATGCATTGCCATAATTTTTGGGTTGATACGTATCTTCCAATGCATCATCACCAATAACATCGTCTGTGTTGTGTTTATAGTTAAATGTTAATGATTTATATATACTGTAATTAATTAAAGTTCCGTCAGCAACAAAATCTACTTTTTCTGACAATGGGAATGTAATACCTACATTGAAAGAACTTGGTAGTGGTAATTCGGCATCAAATGTTGTCGTTGGGAATGAAGAGGCTAAAGCTGAAGGAACCGTGAACTCAGCATCACCATCTTTTAATTTTGTCACAACTTTTGAACGGTAGCTTAATGATAAAGCAAATTTGTCTTCCAAGTTATAGTGGATACCAACATTATAACCTGTTCCTGTGCCTGTACCACTAAGTTCAGCACGTCCTGGTTGTCCTTGGTCATTGAATGTAGGAATAGAACGGGAAAGACCAACCATACCTATATTATATACAAAACCACCACCAACACTAAAATTATCTGTCAATTTGAAACTTAATGTAGGTTGGATATAAATTGCACGTAGGGATAAGTGATTTAATTCAAACTTACCAGGCCATTCCTGACCCCAATTTACGCCTCCACCAAATGGTGTATATACTCCAATACCTGCTTTCCACCACGTGTTTTTAGGGCCAAAAGTCGCGAATATTGAAAATGGAGGCGAGATTTGAAATTTAGTATTGTATTGTTGGAAAGAGTTCTGTTCTCTAAAAGCTGATCTATACATTATGGCAGATGCTCCTACGGAGATTGCGTTGTTCTCTATTTTGGCTAATGCTCCAGGATTATAGAATATACTTGTTTCATCTACAAATAATGCCGATCCAGCACCGGAAATTCCTAGTGCTTTAATTCCTTGTGTGTTCACTTGTGAACCCTGAGCATGAAGCAACATTGGACTAGCGAATAATAATAATAAAAGTAGTTTCTTCATACACTTTTCTTTATTGTACTTTAGTTAAATACAATGCTAACATAGTATTTTTTTTTGATAAAAAATAATTTTTTGGCTTTTTCTAATAACCATAGTCGTAAAAATTGCCTAACTTAAGGGCACAAAAATATAAATAATATGGATCAAGTGACATTTAAAGGTAGTTCAGTTAAAATAAAAGGTACTTTACCAGCGGTTGGTACCAAGGCTCCTGATTTCAAATTAACAGCAGGGGATTTGTCTACCAAGCAGTTAGCGGATTTCTTAGGGAAAAGAGTGATTTTAAATATTTTTCCAAGTATTGACACAGGCACATGCGCTGCATCTGTTCGTGCATTCAATCAGAAAGCCTCTTCATTAGATAATACAACTGTTGTTTGTATATCTCGTGATTTACCTTTTGCTCAAGGTAGATTTTGTGCCGCAGAAGGTATTGAAAATGTAGTTGTTCTTTCCGAGTATAAAGACTCTTCTTTTTCAGATGCTTATGGTGTAAAATTCATAGATGGACCATTAGAAGGTTTACTAAGTAGAGCTGTGGTTGTATTGAATGAAAATAACGAGATTATTTATACAGAGCAAGTAAGCGAAGTAACCGAAGAACCAAATTATGATGCAGCATTAGCTGTCTTGTAGTTAGAACTAAGAATAGAACTAGATGAATTTATTTTTGAAAGTTTCATTTAGTTCTACTTTCTACGTTAATATTATATTTATTTTGAATAATATTGTACTATGAAAGAGTTAAATCATAAAAAGGTGGCACTAATCACCGGTGTTACAGGGCAAGATGGTGCATATTTGGCTGAATTCTTATTAAGAAAAGGGTATATTGTACATGGTCTTAAGAGACGTAGCTCTTTATTTAATACAGATCGTATAGATCATCTTTATCAAGATCCACATTTAGACAACCGTAACTTTGTTCTTCATTATGGTGATTTGACGGATTCATCAAACATTATTCGTATTATTCAAGAAGTACAACCTGACGAGATATATAATTTAGCAGCCCAATCACATGTTAAAGTAAGTTTTGATATGCCCGAATATACTGCTAATGCTGATGGTTTAGGTACCCTACGTATATTGGATGCGGTACGTTTACTAGGCTTGACAGGGAAAACAAAAATATATCAAGCTTCTACATCGGAACTATATGGTTTAGTACAAGCTGTGCCTCAATCAGAGTCAACACCCTTTTACCCTAGAAGTCCTTATGCTGTAGCAAAAATGTATGCTTATTGGATTACAGTAAACTATCGTGAAGCATATAACATGTTTGCATGTAATGGTATTTTATTTAATCATGAAAGTCCATTACGTGGGGAAACATTCGTAACCCGAAAAATTACCCGTGCTGTATCAAAAATAGCGCTCGGATTACAAAATAAATTGTATTTAGGTAATCTCTCTGCACAGCGTGACTGGGGACATGCCAAAGATTATATTGAAGCTATGTGGCTTATGTTACAGCAGGAGAAGCCTCAAGATTTTGTTATTGCTACAGGTGTTACCACGACTGTACGTGAGTTTGTACGGATGAGTTTTGCAGAGTTAGGTATTGAGGTTGAATTCAGTGGCAAGGGTGAGCATGAGAAGGGGGTTATTATAGATCGTGATGAGGCTAAATTGAAAGCGTTGAATATTGATCCTGATTTTATAAAGATAGGGCAGACTGTTGTTAAAGTAGATGCTCAGTATTTCAGACCTACAGAAGTTGATTTATTAATTGGTGACCCTACTAAAGCGCAAACGTTATTAAATTGGATACCAAAGTATGATTTACCAAAATTAGTTTCTGAAATGGTATTAAGTGATCTTCAATTAATGCGTAAAGAACAATATCTTAAGGATGGCGGGTTTACAACTCTGAACTATTTTGAGTAATTATTGGAATAGTTTTTGTTTAAACATATAATCTATGGGAAATTTGGGAGGGTTATTAATTATGAGTGGGAGAAATGGAAATTAGAGGTACATCAACACAAGATATGAGTAGTGATAATAAAAGAGATAAATCTAAAATTTATTTCTTTTTGATTGCAATATCTGCGCTTCTACTGACCAACGTTTATTTCTTTGTGAAGTTTAAATCTTCAGGTGAAAAGTTGTATACTGTCACACTGCAGAAGGAAGAGCTGCAACGTGAGGTTGATCGCGCTGAGGCGGAGTTAGATAATCTGAAAAGTAGTTATTCAGAAGATTTTCCGGTATTATTTATAGAAGACGAGTTAGCTGTTCGTGAAACTATTAAAGATTTAAGGTTTCAATTGGATGATGTTAATATAAATGATCAGCAGATTCAGACTGCTAAAAGTGCAATCCAAAGGTTGAAAAATCGTGTAATGGAGATTAAAGATGAGACGGTAGAGCTAAGGTTGCAAAATGAAATATTGAGAAAGGAAAATGAAAAACTCAATAGTAAAGTAGAAGAAAAATCATACGAAGTTCAAGCGTTACAATCAGATAATCTTGATTTGAATAAAAAAGTATCTACAGCATCATCGATAAAGGTTTCTAGTATCATGATGAATGGTGTAGAGAAAAATCGTAAAGGTATCTATGAAATTGAAACTCGTGCGAAGCGTATAGATAAGTTACAAATAAAGTTCACTATAGCAGATAATGTACTCGCTAAAGAAGGGCCTAAAGATATCTATATTAGAGTGATTGATCCATTAGGTAATCTTATTGCTAATAGTACTAATTTATTCCATATTCAAGGAGGTAATAAATTGCAGTATACTTTCAAAGAGAATATTGACTTTACAAATAGGGGAGAGGAATATGAATTCCTTTGGAGTGGAGATGAAAAGTTTAAAAAGGGGGCATATACTGTTCTTTTATACGCTGATGGCTCTATTATGGGAAGATCAAGTATTGTTTTGAAGTAATATCAATTTGACAATAAAAAAAGGCTTAAATGTAGATAACATTTAAGCCTTTTTTTATTGTCAATATACTCCTTTTCTTATATTATTAATCCTAGCGGTAAACAATAAATACATATTGAAAGTATTATTGTTTATTATAAATAAGATTAAAATATATATAATCTATAAGGATATTTCTAAAAAGAAACTAAGATAAATTGAGATTTTATGGAGTACCTCATCATGTAGCGAGGACTTATAAAGTATTTATAAATAACAAGGGCTTAAAGTTTTCTTTAAGCCCTTGTATATGTTATTTGCTATAATCTTGTTTCTTTGGAAACATAAGAGATGCAACAATACTTATTAGCAATATTAGTAGAATTATAATAAGAGAATGGGAGGTCGTAAAACCCCAGTCTTTTAACCAACCATGTAGTAACATTTTGGCACCTATAAATACTAAAAGGAATGCTAATCCTACTTTAATGTAATGGAATTTATGAATGATATTCACCAATAGGAAGAACATGGAACGTAATCCCAAAATAGCAAATATGTTAGAGAAAAATACGATATAAGGATCTTTAGTAACAGAGAATATAGCAGGAATAGAATCAACGGCAAATATTAAATCTGTAAATTCAATCACTAATAGAACTAGAAACAATGGTGTCATATAACGTACGCCATTTTCAATAATAAAAAATTTTCCGCTATCTAATTTATGTGTTACTTTAAAATATTTTGAAGCAAGCTTTACTATGGTATGATTTTGTGGATCTACTTCTTCTTCTTGATTACGGTTGCGATACATCATATAACCTGTGTACACTAAGAAAGCACCAAATACATATAATATCCAGCCAAATTTAGCAATTAATGCTGCGCCGATAAATATGAAGATACAACGTAATACTACTGCACCAATAATACCCCAAACTAAAACTTTGTGATAATATCTCTCCGGAATACCAAAGGATGTGAATAATAATACCATGACAAATATATTGTCTACTGATAAGGCATATTCTACGACATAACCTGTCAAATATTCTAGGGTTAGCGCTTTTTTATAGGCTGTTAAGCTCTCTGCTAGATTTAGTTCATTTATTTTTATATCATGAAAATGTAATGCTACAACTTCTTTTAATCTTGTAATATCATGGACATTGTGCAGTTCATTTCCCCATACATACAATAGGGCTCCAAAGCCTAAGGCAAATAGTACCCAAATTGCAGACATTATTGCAGCGGCTTTGAGTGAAATAGGTTTGTCGCTATTACTGAACAACCCTAAATCTATGGCTAACATGAGGATTATAAAAATTATAAATCCTCCTATAAACATCATTTCGTGACTCATATTATTTCTTTCTTTCTGTTGTAAATTTCACTAATTGTTTTAAACCTTCTTTGTACTCGTTGTCAGGGAATTTTTCTAAAATATGGAACGATTCCTGCTGATATTCTAGCATTTTTTCTGTAGCATAACCTAATCCTCCACTGTTTCTAACGAATTGAATTACTTCTTCAACTTTTTTGGGATCTTCGTTATGATTTTTAATGAGATTAATAATATGCCTTTTTTCTGCTGTTGATGTCTGATTAAGTGCATAAATCAAGGGTAAGGTCATTTTCTTCTCCTTGATATCATTCCCTATAGGCTTACCGATATCATCTAAGCCAAAGTCAAATAGATCATCTTTAATTTGAAAGGCAATTCCTACTTTTTCCCCAAAAAGATGCATATTCTCTACTATTTCAGCACTTGCTTGTACAGAAGCGGCGCCTGCAGCACAGCATGATGCAATAAGAGAAGCTGTCTTTTTGCGAATTATTTGGAAGTAAATATCTTCTTTTATATCTAATTTCCTAGCCTTTTCTATTTGTAGTAGCTCACCTTCACTCATCTGCTCGACGGCTTCAGAAACGATCTTTAGAAGGTTATGCTCACTATTATTTACCGACAAAAGGAGACCTTTTGCGAGCAAAAAATCACCCACTAATACAGCTACTTTATTTTTCCATAGTGCATTTATAGAGAAAAAACCTCTTCTCTCGTTGGCATCGTCGACTACATCATCATGGACTAATGATGCGGTATGTAACAACTCAACCAAAGAGGCACCGCGATATGTAGACTCATTAATGGTACCACATAGTCCTGCCGAAAAAAATACAAACATAGGACGCATTTGCTTGCCTTTTTGTTTGTATAGGTACTTTGTGATTATATCCAATAGTGGAACAGAGCTTTGCATAGATTGCTTAAACTTAGCTTCGAAGGTGGATAGCTCTGTAGCTATGGGTTTTTGTATTTCTTTTAAACTTAGCATGTATTATGGTAAAAACCAGGTAAAGTGCATTTTTTGAAATAAAGATAGCAAAAATAGCTTAAATAGATTTAACCGTATTTTCTAACTCCGTATACCATTCTTCGCCATATGTACGAATCAAAGGGTCTTTGAGGAATTTATAAACCGGTACTTGTAATTCCTTACCGAAGGTACAAGCATCTTTACAGATATGCCATCTGTCATAATGCAAAACATCAAATTCGGGATAATTTGTAGTACGGATAGGATAAAGATGACAAGATATTGGTTTTTTCCAATGTATTTCTCCTGCTTCGTAAGCTTTTTCAATAGCACATTTTGTGATGCCATTTTCCCAATTCACATAAGCACATTCTTTATTACCATCAACACAAGTGGTCGTTAGATCACCATCATTATCAAGTACATATTTCCCCTGTTCTTCTATTGCTTGAATTCCCTTCTCTGTCATATAAGGCTTTACTTTTGGATATATTTCTTCCAAAATAGCCTTCTCTGATTCTTTCAATGGTGCTCCAGAATCTCCTTCTATACAACAAATACCTTTACATTTGGATATATTACATACAAAGTCATTATTTAATAAATCTTCATGAACCAAAACATTACCTACCTCAATCATATACTCTTTTTATTTTGAATAGCTTACCCTTTTACCTAATTCATACTTTAATCCTTCAGCAGCCGTTATCTCCATGGTTACAGAACCTATTAGAATTTCAACTTTTGCTTTTACAGGAATACGATTACCGTCATTAGTAACCCAAAGATAGAGTTTACTATCTTTTTTAAAGATTCTTCCTGGTTTTATTTCGGGATTGAATTTTATACAATCAATCATTCCCAAGGCTGTTTTTATTTTTTCTGTACCAGCATAGTATACTTTAAAATCAGCAATTTCATCATTAAGAAAATAAGGTAATTTAAAATAATCACCTATTTTCATGGTTGATAGATCCAAGTTTCTAGAAAAATAATAAGCAGAAACAAGATCAAATATTTGGGGTGTACTACTTTTGAACGTTCCTTTAGCTCCTTTTACAGTACGCGTTTTGTGATCAAACGTAGCATATTCTTTTCTGCGGTAATTATTTTCTTTGATATCTTCTATATACAAATAGGGAAGATAGTTTTTGCCATCTATATAAGAATCATATTGATTCTTTACACTATAAAATATGGAATAACCACTAGAGGTTTGTCCAAATACATCTAAATGAAATATATCTTTGTTGCTAAGTTCTAAATTTGATTTCTTAACAGAAAGAACACCATTTGCCGCAGTAATAAAGCCATATTTCAATTTGTATGATAGCTTCTCTCCAATTTTAAAAGTTGGTTCTTTTAAATAGGGTAAAGATTGTGCATGTGATAGCCCAATACTTAAAATAATAATAAAAAGTATAGTATAAAGTCTCGTCATAATTTTTGCACTATAATGGGTGTTATTACTTCAACTCTTTCTTTTGTAAACAGGTACAGTAGAGCATGGCTCTCCATACATAATGCTTTTACTTACTTGAGTTAATTTATTAGTGAATGAAACGAAGGCTGCCTCGGGAATATAAATATCTCCACAGCCTTTTACAACCACTCTTTGATCTATATATTGGTTATAATCTATTTGATTTATCGCAGCGATAAAAAGTTCCTTCAACGCTTCGCTTTCTGTACCAAAATGTATTGACTTAGCAAATGGTGTTAATTTATTTGCTAATATCATATACGCCCAGGTTGGTACTATCGCATCAGTTGAACACGTGATAGCAACATGTTGATCTTTGTATTGATCCCATGTATGATTTTTTACAAATTCTCGGAAATCTTTCTCTTTTAAGATTAATCCATGGAATAAATTATCTTTAATATCATAAATTACAATTGGTGACTTTGGTGCATAGTTCGCTAGATCCACTGTTATTAGACCGCTTTGTGCTACTTTATTAATGATATTCTCTTGAATCTCCATATGATATAAATAAAAAAGCCGAATACATTTACTGTATTCGGCTATAAAAATAGTTATAAAATCTTAATAAAATCTAATTCGATTGTCATCTATATCAGCATTGTTTTTTAAGGCTTGGAAGATTGAACCCCATGAGCGTTGTTGTCTTCCTTGAAGCATTTGTTTTTGTTGGCTTTTACGCTCAGTTTCAACTAATTCTTTTGGATTTACAAAGCTGTTTACTTGTACTACATAGACACCTTCTGTACCATCTACAGGTTTTGAAGGTTTATTTGGCTGTAAGCCAAATACAGTACCAATCACCGAACTTTCTAAAGCTACACCAGGAATTACTGGATTCGCTAAAACTATATTTTGTACATCAATAGCATTTTTGTTAAGCTTTTGAGCAATTTGATCAATCGTTGATGAACCATTTATTGCGTTGTTCATCTTTTCTTTCAGCATACGTGCTTTAACTAATTTTGTTACAGCGGGCATGATTTCAGCTTTTACTGCTTCTAATGGCTGGATACCTTTAGGATTAATACCTGTTACTTTAGCAATGATAAAGTTGTTCTCAGTTTCATAAATCTTATCTGTAACTTCATTTTTATCAGTCTCAAATATCCATCTTACCAATTCTCTCGGCACTTCTGTTCCATTGATAGCGATATCCATTGCTTGAACATTAGCTGCCGTCTGTAAGTTTAAGTTTTGTTGTTTTGCAATTTCTGCAAAGTTACTTGCTGTAGCTTCGGTAAAGAAATTGTTTGCTTTTGTATAAGCAGCATCTACAGTTTCTTTTCCTGAATTAATAATTTTATCAACGATTGCAACTTTAACAATTTTTGAGTTACCTACTTGCTTACCAATTTTTAAAATATGAACGCCTACTTGAGACTCTGTGACGATTATATCTCCAGTTTTGCTTGTAAATACCGTTTCTTCAAATTTCTCACCCAATTGATTCAACTGTCCTCTAGTGAATATGCCCATCTCTCCAGCATTAGCTTTACTATTAGGATCTTGGCTAAATTCAACTGCTAGTGCTGCAAAATTGCCTCCTGCTAAAATTAAGTTCTTGATAGAGTCAGCTTTTTCTAATGCTTTTGTGACACCACCTTCAGCAGCAGGGTTTAATACGATATGGCTTACTTGAATTGAATCAGGACTGTATTTAGTATCGATCAATTTAGCGATTTCCAGTGCGTTGTTAGATGTGAATGGTCCTACTGTTGTGCCCACAGGAGCGCTAAATAATACAGAATCTAAAGCAGGGCTTAATTGTCCTTTTTTATAGTATGTAACAGGATATTTAGTGTCTGAGTTAGATATTGCGAACAAAGAATCATTTGTAGAAGCGATTAACTCATTTTTTAAAGATAGAATATTCTCCATTGTTGAAGCAGTATCTTTTTGTGTTGCTCCACCGTCAATTACGATATATTCAATAGCACGAGTTTCTTCTAGATTTTTGAATGAATTTTTATGTTTATCATAATATTCTTTATAATCAGCATCTGTCAACTTTATATCAGCACCGTTGATAGAATTGTAGTCTAAAAGTGTGTACTTAAAATTCGCTAATTTATTTTTAGCTGTGTATTCATCTTGCGCTTCTAATGCTGTTACATATATTGAAGCATTCAATAGATTAGAATATTTCTCGGAAAGACGTTGTTGTTTAACACTCTCTAATAATGCTTCCCATTGTCCTTGAATCTCTGGATTACCATTTTTTGATTCTGTAATTACCTGATTTAAGTATGCGCGGTCAAATTGTCCTGTCTGTGGGTTAATAAATGTCTGTGCAATTTGAGCAGAAGGATTCGGCCCAGTTACTAAGTCATTCAATTCAATTTTTCCTACTGTAAACCCAATCTTTTCGATCTCCGAATTTAATAATTCTTTTGATACAAATTGATTCCACACTTGTTGTACAGCGTACATCTTCATTTGTGGCGTTTCAACACCACCCATTTGTTGTTTAATTTGGTTTGATGTTTGCTCTACTTGCATGTTAAAATCTTGGTAGTCAATAGAGTTACCATTAACGCTACCAACTTGATTTTGCTTCTGCATCCACAAAGGTGAACCAGATCTAACGACATCCCCTAGTAGGAATGCAACAATTGCTAAACCTATTACGAAGATTACTAATCCAGCTCGGTTACGCAAATTACCCATTAATCCCATATTCTCGTATTGTATTTAAGTGTTCTTAGTTCTGTAATTGACTATTGTTTAAAAATAAGGCGCAAGATACAATTTTTATAAAAATAAAGTGTATTTTTTTATATTGTATTTCGCACATTTTTTTATTTGTACTGATTGTGTTAGCTTAATTTCCAAACGATGGAAACATACTCGTACTCGATGGGACATAGAAGCCATTCATATTCTCTGCCTTGATATTATTAAAACTATCATCCGAAGTAAAGGAGGTACCTTGAAAATTGCCACGACCATCTTTCATCTCAAAAGTGATAGGCACACTGTTATAATATCTTTTGTTTGCTTGATCATAAAAGAACTCTTCTGTTCTAATTATAGAACCATTAGCCATCGTAATTACTACATTTTTTTTGAATTCTATGATCTGTTCTTTTGCTCGTTGAAGTCCGTAATCTGATTTTATACGCTGGCTTTCTATTCCATTCTTGTCATAAAATATAATCTGAATACCTTTCTGGAATTCATAATTACTATTTTTATTTTGCGTAGTATCGTGATATATTCTCATCTCAGGCCCAGTCATTTGGGCTTTTACAATAGCCGAATCACTATAGATTACTTTTACGTCTTTAGAAATATCTACAGCTTCTTCTTTTTGTATATTCTCTATTTTATTGACTTCATTAATGTCATTCTCACAGCCGAAAAACAGCAATATCCCTATCATGAATGACATGATTAGGGATATTGATTTAATACTTTTATTTATAGTAAACATTAGTCTATAGGTCTTCTCAGAAACCATGAATCATTAATCGTAAATCCTAAGTTAATATTAATATATCGTTCTCTTATTAAATTACTTTTTAAAGTACCTTGTTGACCAAATTCAGCGGATATATTTATTCTTGAAAATGTTCTGCCAAAATTACTCTCTGGAAGTGGGAATCCCAAACCCGCAGTAATTGCCATGTCATTTATATTTTCATTATTATATTTCAGGTGTGTTTTGTTGTATCTAAAACCTAGCCTATAGTCAACAATATTCCAGTAGTTAACTGACGTAGGATCTGGTTTAAGTTGTCCACCAACAGCAAATCCATAGTTCTTTCCTAATCGGGGTTCACCTTCTCTTGTCTGAAAATTGCTCCAATCAGTATATTTAAAGTCTGCACCTACCATCCAGTTATATCCTTTAGATAAAGTAAAACCTACATTGTGCTTTAACGGTAGATTAATTTTTTTGCTAACTCGTTGATTGAATCTGACAGTATCTAATGCTACTCCTTGCATGTCAGGGTCAAACGATGGTTGTGTACGTGTTATAAGTTCTGTCGTAGTGCTATTGACCGTGTTATTTAGACTTCCTGAATAACCTATCGTAAGGTTCATTTTGTTCTTAGCCAACGATTTTGAATATTGAATACCGTAGTCAACAGTCGCTCCTCTTATAAGTCTTGTTTCTTGATATCTACTATTCAACATACTGATATCTGTAGGAAATGATATCGCTGTAATGTCTTTTAATTCTCCGAATATAAAACCAATATTTGCTCCAATACTCAAACCTTTGACAGGTGTTACACCATACCCTACGAATGCTTTGTTGGTACCACCTTCACCGCTTAATGTCTCGATGGATTGTAAGGTGCCGTTCAGTACATTTCTAGTGTCATTATAACCAATATCTGAGTAGGGAAGTAGACCAAATGCCATACCTCCAGCTTTTGCCAATGGAATCCCTATTTCAAAATGTGAAAATGCAAAATCACCTGTTTTAGCTGTAGTATTTCCTTTTTGTAATTGCGTCATATTTGCATACAGACCTGCTTCTAATATAGTTCTTGTAAAAGCAGAGTAACTAGCAGGATTGGCAATATTCAAAATTGGTAAACCAGATTGGTAACGAACACCTGCAGAGATACCGCCCATTGATCTTGTCTGTGGCAATAAATCTTCTCGCATTTGTCCCATACCAAATTGGGAATAAGGAGAATGTGATGTTGTCGTTTGTGCATTTAGGTGTATTGATGACAATACTAAACTTGTCCCTAAGATTAATTTTAAAGTTTTTGCAGCACTTAAAAATTTTGAATTTTTTTGCATATTTTATCTTGATCCGAAATGGATTGATTATAGTTCTTGATTTTAGGCCAATAAATAATTGACATCTTTTCCATACAAAACTATTTAATTTTTAATGAATCCTTAGGATGATTTTGTTAAAAAAGGTTAAACGATTGTAAGTGAGTTTGTTAAATAAGTTGCAGGTATAAAATAGTCCCGATTATTAGTAGATAAAGACTCTCATATAGCCATTTTGTTTTCGCATATGTAAAATAGTAAGCAAGGTAAATCGCTAATGGTGGGGCACAAAGTAAAAAGTGGTTAATATTTATCGTCTCATTCAAATAGAAAGAAGCGATAATTAATACTAACATATAAAAAAGTAACTGGAATGACTTACGTATGTGTACAACACTTCTAAAATACTGATCCTTTAATATTGATAGAAAAAATAATAAACCAATACCAAGAGGAATTAATACAATATAGTCGAGGTAATCTAATGGTAATGAGGTGGGGATAGGGTTGTTGAAAGGTGAAAAGATAGCTTTAAATTCTTCAAATCTATCTAACCAATAATAAACTACACCAATTAAAAAATAAACGTTTAAAAACCCTAAAAGTGGTGTTATCCATTCTCTCCAAATAAATGGTCTGAATATTATTAAGGCAATCCACAAGAGTAGAACCATCACTATAAAAGGGAAGTAAATCAAACTCCCAATTGCCACAATAATTCCTAAGTCAAACATTAATCCTTTTACATCTGTCTGTTTGTAAATATTAAATAATTTACTCAACATCCAGATAGCGATGAAGTTACAAATCAGCGTAGGTGATAATACGAGAAAAGGTAATAATAAACTAACTAATGACATGTACATCAATGCAGTCAGAAAATTAGGCTTATTAAAAAAATTGAAATGACTAATGACCTTATTTAAGAAAAAGGCTTGCAATAGCGTGAGCACCAATGTTACTAAAACATTAGTCGCTGGTGCAAGTCTTATTTCAATAGCAAGGCCTAATAAATTGTGAACTGCTGGTTCAAAAAATACAGGATTTAGCTCTTCAGGTAAATGTAAAAAAACACCAGCACATAGTAAGGTTCCTATCACACATACGAAGAAAATATTCGTAGGTGTAAACTTTCTATGTTGATTTATAATCATTTATTAGGGCTATTTTTTTGTCTTTATTTAGCTTATTTATTTTCTAAATTTTTCACTTTTTTATCTATGATAAAAAGGAAAATATAAATACCTATAACTAATGTTAGTAATACACTTACCACTACCCATATCTTTCCAGAGCTACGTAAACCTGTTGCCATTTCTACTTGATATGCTTGTGTCATTACAGTAGTGACTGTGTCCGACTGCGCAAATACACCTAAAAAACTAATAAGTGATAATACAAGGGATAAACTTATTTTTTTCATTTCTTTATTAATCAATTTTATTTGCTTTGTTCTCTAATAATCTGATTCTATAACGTAAAGTGCTTATCCAAACACCTGTCAAAATCCAACCTACTACTGCTGTATAGAATACAGGACGCATATAATTGTCCATGTCGATCTCACTAAAATTAGAGTTTCCACCAGAACCTGGATGTAGGGAATCCGTCATTTTTGGGAGGATATAAATTAGAACAACTAAAATAGGGAATGCAAATATGTTGTAAACAGCTGATATTCTTGCTCTTTTCTGTTCTTCGTCTAAAGCGTTACGTAATACCAAATATGCTAAATACATTAACGTAGCAATCGCCGATCCGTTTAATTTTGGATCATTTGGCCATGGCGCTCCCCATGTAATATTTGCCCATTGCATACCTGTCAATAAACCTAAAAAACAGAAAATGATTCCTGTGTTTACGGATTCAACAGCTATTAAATCATGCTCTGGTTTACCTGAGCTAAGGTATTTTATGCTGTAGATTACGGATATTAAATAAAGCGTAATCATGGTAAACCACATGGGTACGTGAAAGTATACGTTTCTTATGGTTTCATTTAATATAGGGAGTACGGGTACTGGCCCCATGAAACCTCCAATAACTGATGCTGAAACAAATACAGCAGCTAAGATTTTCCACCAGTTTTTTCTCATGCTAAACTATCTTTTTTAATCTCGCCAAAGGTACGGAAATAACAATAAAGATATTGTAACTGTAATGACATTAATTGCTAGTAGCGTTATAATTTCTCGTTCTGAAGAAGCTCGGTCCAAACCTTTCAGTGCATTTGAAGATAGTTTTAAAAGTAAAATTAACAAGGGTATGATAACGGGGAATGCAAGGATTGCCATAATCGTACTGTTGTTGCCGGTTTTGGAGCTTATCCCTGATACCATAGTGAATACCGTAGCGAAGCTAATGCTGCCTAGTAGTACCGCAAAGAAATAGAGAAGAGGGTCTCCAACGGGGTTTTTGAAGATTATTGAATAGATAACATATGCTACTATTGATAGGAAAACCATCAATATAATGTTGTAAATAATCTTTGATAGTATGATAGCTTTTGGACTAGCTATAGAATAATAATATAGTTGTCTATATTGGCTTTCTTGCACAAAAGATCTACTGATAGCATTGATAGAGGCAAATAATAATATTATCCAAAATAAAGCATTCCATACAAGAGTATCCACAGATTCAAATGCTTGGTAACAAACAAATACTGTGGACACTAAATATAAAACTATGCTATTTATAGCATTTTTTGAACGCCATTCTAATGCTAAATCCTTAGCAACTAATGATTGTACTTGTTTTAAAAGACTCATGTGTATGCAAAGATACATACTTTTGGGTACCTAAACTATAGTGTCTGAAAGTTGAATTTTCTTATATAGTTTGGTATTAGGTATGATTATTTTGCCGCTGAACTAACTGCATCTATTGCTGCTCTTCCTTTGGCTTTTACTTGTGAGGTAATGTCTTCCAGTTCACCTTTTATTTTTTTTGTGATTTTTGAAGACTTCTTACATTCTTTTTTAGTAAAGTCTTTTAGTGATTTGGCAATATCTTTAATTTTTTGGTTATTAAGTGTTTTTTTGCCTTCTTCAGTTCCTAATAAATAATATGCCGTAGCACCTACTGCTAATCCGATTAAAGCGAATGTTATTAAACCATTTTTACTTTTCATATCTAAATAATTTTATATTAGTATATCCATACGTATGGATATACTAATATAAACAAATACTCTCGTAAAAAGTTTGATTTTTAATTGTTTAGATAATTAACTCTCTACTTGTTGTGAAGATTGTAATGTGTACAAATGGTGGTATAAACCTGAGCCTTTTGCTAATAATTCGAAGTGATTGCCAAAATCTGCCACATTACCATTATCTACAACTAAAATGCTATCAGCATTTTTAATCGTCGATAATCTATGGGCAATGATAATAGAAGTTCTATTTTTCATAAGCTCTTCAAGTGCTTCTTGAACTAATCTTTCTGATTCTGAATCTAAAGCTGAGGTAGCTTCATCAAGAATCAATATGGATGGGTCTTTTAATAAGGCACGAGCGATAGCAATTCTTTGACGTTGGCCACCAGAAAGTTTAACACCTCTTTCACCAACAATAGTATCGTATCCATCCGGAAAACTCATGATAAAATCATGTGCATTAGCACGTTTTGCAGCATCAATCACACTGTCTGGCCCTGCTTCTAATTTTCCGTAGTTTATATTTTCACGGATTGTGCCGCCGAATAGAAGAACATCTTGGGGTACTATAGCCACTTGATTACGAATATCTGTCAATGAAATGGAATCAGATGGTATATCATCATAATATATTTTGCCTTCATTAGGGTGGTAAAACTGCAGTATTAGTGAGGCTATCGTCGATTTGCCTGCTCCACTAGGGCCTACAATTGCTATTTTTTGTCCTGCTTCGGCTGTGAAAGAAAGTCCTTTCAATATTTTTATATCTGGTCTCGTAGGATAAGCAAATCTAATGTTGTCAAATGTTAATTTGCCCATCAATGATTTATTGATTGTTTTATTATCTTCACTTATTATGATGTTTTCTGTCTTTTCATGTAAAATCTCTAAAACACGTTCACTAGCACCTAACGCACGTTGGATACTCGCGTATAATTCTGGAAAACTACCCATTGATCCTGCTACAAACATAGAGTATAAAATATAGGTGGTTAAGTCACCAACAGTTATTTCTCCTTGTGATACTAAGTTAGCACCATACCAAATAACAGTGATTACAGCGCCAAATATGCAGAATATAATAAATGAAGCAAATATACCTCTGAAAGTGGCGCCTTTGACTGCTAAGGTTACTACATTATCTAATTTTTTGCTATAACGTTGAGATTCGTAATATTCATTTACAAATGCTTTTACATTCGTAATTCCTAATAATGTTTCTTGAACTATACTGTTAGAATCGGCTAATTGATCTTGTGTTTGTTTAGATAGTTTACGTATGTATTTTCCAAATACAATCGCTGTAACGACTAGGATAGGTAATATGCATAAGTTTAAAAGTGCTAATTTTGGGGATACCCATACCAAAAGAAGTACGCCTAATGACAAACTAATCGTCTGGCGAATTACCTCTGCCAGTGTCGTTGTCATCGTGTCTTGTATTTGTGATAAATCTGAAGACAATCTACTGTTTAATTCACCGACACGTCTATTTGCGAAGAAATCAACAGGGAGGGTGATTAATTTCATGTACGAATCTCTACGGATGTTGGCTAATGATTTTTCGGCAATCTCCACAAAGAGACGGATCCGAAAAAAAGAAATGATAGACATGACAGAAAGAATGGCTAATGATAATCCACCAATATACATGATATTCGATGGTAGCCATGTGTACGTTTGTTTGCCTTGAGAGGCGTCAATCATCGCGCCCAATAATGCAGGGAAGGTTAACATCGTAAGACTTGATAAAATCAAGAATACCATACCAATTATAAATTTTCCTTTATATGGTTTTAAATAAGAAAAAATATGAAGGGCTTTTTTTAGTAGCTCTTTATTTAATTTTGGTTTGGGTAAATCTTCAGAATGAGAATCTCCACTGTTCAGTCTCGGTCTAGCCATTATTCTGTAATCTAATACTATTTGTCTAAGCTACAAATGTAATGATATTGATCTTTATGCATATCAGACTTACGTCAATTTTTTTGGATTTTTCCGTCTGTATAGTCTAAAAAGAATGATTCCTAGCACTAAGAGTAGGAAGCCTAGCACGAAAGATATATTTTTATTGTTATTATCTCCATCTTCTAATACTTCGATCTCAAGTCGTAATTTTTCATTGGTTGCTTGAAGCTTAGATATTGTTTTCATATAAGCAGTGACCTGCTCGTCGTACTTGGAAGCAAGTCGTTGGTATTTTTCCGCTTCATTATCTTTAATCTGTAAAAGTTTTCGTGTTTCAATAAATATTTTGTTATCTGTTTGAACGATGTCTTGCAATATATTTATCGATTTTTGCATATCATTTTTAGACTTTATAAGTCCAAAAAAACCTGTCCTCTCCTCTAAAGAACTAATATATTGGCCAAATCTATTGGCTCTATCATCTAACAGGCTATTAACAGTAGCTCTTTGTTGTTCAAAGGTTAGGGAGTCAATGTTAGCCTTTGTATGATTTGCTGTTATTAATATAAAAAGGGTAGCAATTAAATAATATTTTATGTTTTGCATAGTTTGCGTCTTTTCTTTAATTATGAATCAGACTTCAAGATGTGTGAAATGTTTAATGCAATGGGGGAATATTATTGCCGTTAAGGATATTAAGTACTGTAGTTGTTTGATAATGTTGGTGGTAGTGGGTGGCGTGTTTTTGGATTTAGTCTTTAAATTCTATCATTATCATCTCATCTTGATAAAGACCCAAGAGTTGACTTGCATTTCCTTTGTTGATGGCAATTTCGAGATAATTGCTTATGCCAAATAAACATAGTTTTTCACCTTCAGAAACTTCATTGTAGTGCCAGCTCATTTTCTCTATCGTTTCATTACGTTTGAAATTAAGAATGAAATTTCTGCCATTTTGGACTTTATTGAACAAATCCTTACTAATATTACTGATCACATTACCAAAGGAGTCAATATAGGTGACATGTCCTTTGATATGGTTACTCTCTATAATCGGTGATAGTGTTACTTTCTGTAATGGCGCATCGATCTTGGTGCCTAGTTCTAGGATATTTGTACCACTAGCAATTCGACATGCTGCTTTGACTAAAACGTCCGCAACAGGGAAATGTAAAAATCTAAGATCTTGCATCAGCTCAATCTCTATTAGTTCTTCCGCTTTTTGTTCGCCTAATATTATGCTGAATATACCATTGTCAGCGCCCACAAAGTAATGATCGTTGAATTTCATCGCTACATATCTAGAGTTTTCTTCAAAGACTGTGTCGATACCGATTAAGTGGACAGTGCCTTTCGGGAAATAATGATAGGCATTCTGTAGTATGAATGCTGCATTTTGAATGTTGAAGGAAGGGATTTCATGAGAAATGTCTACTAAGCGTACGTCGGGCAGTAATGATATTATACTTCCTTTCAATGCGGCTTGATAGAAATCACGATGACCTAGATCCGTTGTTAATGTTATTATTCCCATACATTTAAACTCATTGTTTTTATGATGAGCTATCCTTCGTTCTTAAATATGTTTTTGCGAGCACAAAGTTAGTAAAACTGTTAGTTTTAAACTGTTTTTTCGATTAAAATAATGAATATTTTTTAGTTTCGTTAAGAAGATGAGTTTTGTCCTTAGTTTTTGAAGATAAGTTGTTTTGCACACTAACATTTCAAAAAAACTTATATATCTTTATCCTTAGATATTTACCATAAAGATGAATACGTTGAGTGAATTAATTATTAATTTAGATACTGTCAATTTAGTTATCTTGTGGGCTGCTGAAAATGAGAATTTTGAATTTATAAAAAATAGGTTTCCAAAATTACGCCTCATAGCTCGGGGAACCGAATTGAAAGTTTTAGGTGAAGAAGTCGAACAAAAAGAATTTGAGAAAGTTTTTATGACGATACTTGACCATGTAAATAAATATAATAAGTTAGAAATTTTAGAACTCGAAGAGTTGCTGGGAATTTCTGCTCCGTCTACGCCTATACTGAAAAGTGAGGGCCAGCCTAAGCAAGTGATGAAAGGTGAGCCTATTGTATATGGCCCTAATGGACTAATTGTGCGGGCACGTACACCGAATCAACTGAAGATGGTGAATAGTATTGTCAAAAATGATATTCTATTCGCTATTGGACCCGCAGGGACAGGAAAAACATATACCGCCGTAGCATTAGCCGTAAGAGCTTTGCGTAATAAAGAAATAAAACGCATCATACTAACACGTCCCGCTGTTGAAGCAGGTGAAAATTTGGGGTTTCTTCCCGGAGACTTGAAAGAAAAGATAGATCCTTATTTAAGACCGCTTTATGATGCATTGGATGATATGATTCCTGCAGAAAAACTTAAAGGTTATTTAGAAAATAGAACAATAGAGGTAGCACCGCTTGCATTCATGCGTGGCCGAACACTAGATAATTGTTTTGTGATATTAGATGAAGCTCAAAATGCTACAGATATGCAGTTGAAGATGTTTTTGACGCGAATGGGACCTACCGCAAAATTTATCGTTACAGGTGATTTAACGCAGGTCGATTTGCCTAAAAAGTCGCAATCTGGTTTAGCAACATCTATTAAAATTTTGGATAATATAGAAGGTATTGATATCGTCTACCTGAACGGAGGTGATGTCGTGCGACATAAGCTTGTAAAAAGGATACTTGAAGCTTATGGTGATTTGAATAATAACAACTAAAAATATATGATACCGTAGTGTATCTTTACTAACGATGAGTGCGATAAAAGAAACAAACTTCAATTTTGACAAGCAAACAGCTTTTTATAAAGGTAAAGTAAGAGATGTTTATACGATAGCTAATGAATATTTGGTGATGGTGGCATCCGATCGTATCTCTGCTTTTGATGTGGTTTTACCTGAGCCTATCCCTTTCAAAGGTCAGGTGTTGAACCAAATAGCGGAGAAATTTTTAAAAGCTACAGCTGATATTCTACCTAATTGGGTGATTACGGTGCCAGATCCATCGGTTACGATTGGTCATATGTGTGAACCTTTCAAAGTAGAGATGGTTATTCGTGGTTACTTGGCAGGACACGCTTGGCGTACATACCGCGATGGTGGTAGGGAATTGTGTGGGATTACTTTGGCTGAAGGACTTAAGGAAAATGATAAATTACCTATACCTATCATTACACCAACTACAAAAGCAGCAGTAGGACATGATGAAGATATCTCTAAAGCTGAGATAATAGCTCAAGGGATTGTCAGTAAAGAAGATTATGAGCAGTTGGAGAAATATACACACGCATTATTTCAACGTGGTACAGAGATCGCCAAGGAGAGAGGCTTAATATTAGTGGATACAAAATATGAATTTGGTAAGAAAGATGGCCAAATTTATTTGATGGATGAAATACATACACCAGATTCTTCTCGTTATTTTTATGCAGAAGGATATGAGGAGCGCCAAGCTACTGGTGAAGCACAGAAACAATTATCCAAAGAATTTGTTCGTCAGTGGTTGATTGAAAATGGTTTCCAAGGTAAAGATGGTCAACAAGTACCTGAAATGACGCCAGAGATTATTAAATCAATTTCTGAACGCTACATCGAGCTTTATGAGCATATTACGGGAGAGAAATTTGAATATCCTGAAGCTGGAGAAGTATTATCTCGCGTCAAAACAAACGTAGAGAAGGCATTGGCTGCATTATAAAAATATACAATTATGCGATACACAATAGAAAAACATGAGCGCTATGTGGTGATTGAACCCTTAGTTTCTTTTTTAGACGGAGTGGCGGCAGCGAAACTCAAAAATGAGTTTATGTTACGTAGTGCCAGCGGTCAACGTAATATTGTGTTGGACCTTGATAAGGTTGAAGATATGACGGAGGAAGGTATGCGTATGGGATTGCTCGCGCATCGTCTATGTCAATCTGAGGAAGGGCTATTTATTATTATTGGCTTAAAGCCTCAAGTTGAACATCTATTGAAAGTCGCAAAATTGGATAAATATTTCACAATCGTAAAACGATTGAAAGATGCAGAGGATTTGATTTTTAGTAATGAAATCCAACACGATTTGATAGGTAAATAAGGGGTATGAAATTTGAAATTTTAATTCTGGGCAATAGTTCGGCTACACCGATGTATGATCGCCACCCTACTGCGCAAGTGTTGAATTTTAATGAACAGTTATTCTTAATTGATTGCGGGGAAGGTACACAGATGCAATTGCATAAATATGGTGTCAAAAGTAATAAGATTAACCATATATTCATAAGTCATCTCCATGGGGACCATTATCTCGGATTGGTAGGCTTGGTGTCGTCGATGAATTTACATGGCCGTAGATCTGATTTGCATCTTTATGGTCCTAAGCCATTGAAGGAGATTCTGGATTTACAGTTGCTGCATTCTGATACTCGCCTACAGTTTAATCTTATATTTCACCCTACTAATAATGAAGAAACAGAGGTTATTTTTAGTAATAAAACAATAAAAATAACCTCATTTCCACTTAAACATCGCGTTCCGACCACAGGATTCCGTTTTGATGAAGGAAAACGTGCTAATGTTTTAATAATTGATAAAGTAAAAAGCCTCGAAGTACCCCTTGTATTTTACAATGTATTGAAAGCGGGTATGGACTGTACTGATATAGATGGTACCGTTTATAGAGCAGAGGAGCTTACCTTGCCGGGGCCGCCGTCCCGGAGTTATGCTTTTTGTTCGGATACTAGAGCATTTGAGTCTTATGTCACCGCTATTCATGGCGTTGATTTGCTGTATCACGAAAGTACTTTTTTGCATGAGTTTGTGGATAGGGCGATTGAAACCTGTCATTCGACCTGTCTTGAAGCGGCACAGGTGGCTAATCAAGTCGGCGCCAAAAAATTATTGTTAGGTCATTATTCAGCTAGATACAAGGACTTGTCTCCATTGCTTTTAGAAGCAAAATCAGAGTTTGTCAACTCAGAATTATCTTTTGAAGGGAATTGGTATAAAATTTAGTGTTTTTATTAATTTTTGTTGATATTTACGGCTTAATTTTAACAGACTAATAATTATGTCTTTCAGTTTAGAGAACCTATTAAGGGACAATATTAAAAAGTTAGTTCCTTATTCCTCAGCAAGAGATGAGTTTAAAGGAGAGGCGTCCGTGCTTTTGGATGCGAATGAAAATGCTTTTGGATCACCATTAGAGCATCATTACAACCGTTACCCTGATCCTTTACAACATGTGTTGAAAGACAAATTAGCAAAAATTAAGGGCATTCCTGCAGCGAATATTTTCTTAGGAAATGGTAGTGATGAAGCTATTGATATTCTATTTAGAGCATTTTGTAAGCCTGGTGTTGACAATGTGATATTGGTGCCACCGACATACGGGATGTACGAAGTATCGGCCAATATCAATGATGTAGAGACACGTAAAGTACAGCTTACAGCGGATTATCAATTGGATTTGGACGGTATTGCCGGAGCAATTGATATGCACACCAAAATGATATTTGTATGTTCCCCTAATAATCCTACTGGTAATAGCATCAATCGCCAAGATATAGAAACATTATTAGTTAATTTTGAAGGTTTAGTTGTTGTGGATGAGGCATACGTTAATTACTCCAAGCAAAAATCTTTCTCCAAAGAATTAGCTGATTTCCCTAATTTGGTAATTTTGCAGACTTTGTCTAAAGCCTGGGGATTAGCCGCATTGCGTTTAGGGATGGCATTTGCCAGTACAGAGATTATAGCGGTCTTCAATAAAATAAAACCACCATATAATATCAATCAAGCGACTCAAGATTTAGTGCTTAAAGCATTGGATAATTTGGAAGTGGTGAATGAATGGATCAAGGAGACGGTACTAGAAAGAGAACGCTTAGTGGAGGAATTAATCCAAATAGAGCAAGTAGTTTCTATTACTCCTTCGGATGCTAATTTTATATTAGCAAAGTTGGAAGAGCCACGTGAGCTTTATAATTTCTTGGTAAACCAAGGGATTATTGTTCGTGATCGTTCTAAAGTTGAATTATGTGAAGGATGTCTACGTATTACGGTAGGTACTCCCGCAGAGAATGTAAAAGTATTAGCAGCTATTAAGCAATTTTATAATTAAGAGATGGCAGAATTGAAAAAAAGAGTATTATTTATCGATCGCGATGGTACTTTAATCATAGAACCAGAAGATCAGCAGATAGATTCTTTTGCAAAATTAAAATTTTATCCTGGAGCTTTGCAATACTTACCACGTATTGCTAAAGAGTTGGATTTTGAGTTGATATTAGTATCTAATCAAGATGGATTAGGAACAGATTCTCATCCTGAAGCTAATTTTTGGCCTGTACACCATTTTATTATTGATATATTAAAGGGCGAAGGGGTTGAATTTGCTAAAGAGCATATCGACCGTACCTTTCCACATGAAAATGCACCTACACGCAAGCCAGGTATTGGTATGTTGGGGGAATATTTTGATGAAACGAAATATAATCTAGCAGAATCATTTGTGATTGGTGACCGTGTCAACGATGTTAAATTAGCACAGAATCTTGGCGCTAAAGCAATATGGTTGCGCAACAATGATGAATTGGGACAAGCCGAAGGAGTAGAGATCTCTCCAGAATCTATTGCTTTGGAGACAGCAGATTGGAAAGCTATCTATGAATTTCTAAAATTAGGTGCACGTACAGGCGAGCATATCCGTAAAACAAATGAAACAGATATCTTTATTCAATTGAACTTAGATGGTTCAGGGAAAGCTGATATAGATACAGGATTGCCATTCTTTGACCATATGTTAGATCAGATAGCACGTCATGGTGCTTTGGACCTGACCGTAAAGGCAAAAGGGGACTTGCATATTGATGAGCACCATACTATCGAAGATACAGGTATTGCATTGGGGGAGATTTTTCTTAAAGTATTAGGGGACAAACGTGGTATTGAACGTTATTCGTATACTTTACCGATGGACGATTGTTTGGCACAAGTAGCATTAGATTTTGGTGGCCGCAATTGGATTGTTTGGGACGCAGAGTTTAAGAGAGAGAAAATTGGTGATATGCCAACAGAGATGTTTTTCCATTTCTTTAAATCATTCTCTGATGCTTCAAAATCTAATCTTAATATCAAAGCTGAAGGGGATAATGAGCATCATAAAATAGAAGCTATTTTCAAGGCTTTCGCCAAATCAATCAAGAAAGCAGTACGTCGCGATGCAGACAATATGCAATTGCCAAGTACTAAGGGAGTGTTATAGAATATAGATTGGAGGCGTTGGATAAGGAATTATGGATTTTTTAATCTTGATTTACAATCACAATACTCCATTCTCATATAGCGTATGAATTAGCGAATTTGCATTTGTAAACTTCGCTATTTATATTACTCAATGTAAGTAAATATGATAGGAATAGTAAATTACGGAGCAGGGAATATCTTTTCATTAACAGCAGCATTAGATAGAATAAATGTTTCCTATGGCATGATAAATTCAAAGGAGGATTTTGATTTGTATGAACGTATCATTATTCCGGGGGTAGGTCACGCTGGGGCCGCCATGCAAAAGCTTCAAGATACAGGATTGGTAGATACGATTCTAGCCTTGAAGAAGCCTGTTTTGGGGATCTGTGTAGGGATGCAGCTGATGACTTCTTTTTCTGAAGAAGGAAATGCTAATCTGTTAAATATTTTCCCTTTGAAAACGTTACACTTCGATAACCGTATCGGTCATAAAGTGCCACATATGGGCTGGAATAGTATTAAGATAGAAAATAATTGCCCATTATTCCATGGAATAATGGATAATACGTATTTTTACTTTGTACATTCTTATTTTATTGAGCGTGACGAAAAAAGCGTAGGTGCTAGTTGTGAATACGGGCTTCCATTTGCGGCAGCTATTCAAAAGGATAATTTCTTTGGGGTACAGTTTCACCCAGAGAAGTCAGGCGCTTTTGGAGAGCAATTATTATTAAATTTTTCTAGATTTTAATTAAAATAAAAATATTATGTATATCATCCCTGCGATTGATGTTTTAGACAAAAAAGTAGTACGTTTAAGAGAAGGTAACTATAATGATGTCACTACATATGACATCGCTTTAGAAGATCAAATCAACAACTATTATGCTAATGGTACCGAAATGGTACATATTATTGATTTGAATGGTGCTAAAGGTGACTTTTCTAACCAAGAGTATCTTTTTGAAATTATCCGCAAAACGGATATGAAAGTACAATATGGTGGAGGTGTTCGTAGCATTGAAAAAGTTAAAGAACTAGTGGATGCTGGCATTTACCGTGTTATCGTAGGTACACAAGCGATTACTAATCCTTCTTTCTTAGAGGAGTTGGCACAATTGAATGTGGGCCCTGTAAAATATGCAGATCATATTGTTATTGCTATCGATGTATTGGACGAGGTGATCAAATATTCAGGCTGGTTAGAGAGCTCACCGATTAAATTGATTGAATATATAGACAAATGTTTAGCATTAGGCTTCTTTCGTTTCCTATGTACAGATATCTCTAAAGATGGTAAGTTAGGTGGTGCTGGTGTAGAATTGTACAAGAAATTATTAGATCATTCACCTATTATCAAATTAATAGGTTCAGGAGGTATTTCATCAATGCAAGATATTGAAGATTTACAAAGCTTAGGATCTATCGAGTCTTGTGTTGTCGGTAAAGCGATATACGAAAACAAGATTACTATTGAAGAGATTAAAGATTGGAATTTAAAATCATTAATTAAGTTTTAATGCTAGCAAAGCGTATTATTCCTTGTTTGGATGTCAAAGATGGACGTACTGTAAAGGGCGTTAATTTTGTTGACCTTAGAGATGCGGGTGATCCTGTAGAGCTAGCGTGGCAGTATTCTGAACAAGGGGCAGACGAATTAGTATTTTTGGATATCACCGCTACACATGAAGGTCGTAAAACAACAATCGATTTAGTAAAAGCTGTAGCACGACAAGTTAATATACCATTTACAATAGGTGGCGGTATTAATGAAATGCGTGATGCCGAGATACTACTCAATAGTGGGGCTGATAAAATATCAATTAACTCTGCTGCGGTACGTAATCCTCAATTGATAGATGATCTAGCGAAAGCTTTTGGGACTCAATTTGTAGTGATAGCAGTAGATACTCGTTTTGTAGAGGGCAAAAATTATGTACACTTGCGTGGTGGACGTGATAAAACAACTATTGAAACGGAAAATTGGATTAAAGAGGCTGAAAGTCGTGGCGCAGGAGAGATCTTGCTAACCTCTATGGACCATGATGGCACTAAAAATGGTTTTGATAATGGCTTATTGAAGAAAATCAATGACCATATCAATATCCCGCTAATTGCTTCTGGTGGTGCCGGTAGTCAACAACATTTTGTGGATACTTTTCTGGACGCGAATGTTGATGCTGCTTTAGCTGCTTCGGTATTTCACTATGGTGAAATATTAATTCCGGAATTGAAAAGTACATTAAGAAGTAATGGTATTATCGTTAGATAATACTTCATTTGAATACGTTAGCTGTCAGTAGCTGATGAATTAATAAAATAAAGATATGGTAGATTTTGAAAAAGGTAATGGATTGGTACCTGTTATCGTCCAAGATTTTCAAACACTAGAGGTGTTGATGTTGGGCTATATGAATGACGAAGCTTGGCAAAAGACGCAAACAGAGAAAAAAGTTACTTTTTATTCAAGAAGTAAAGATAGACTTTGGACGAAAGGGGAAGAAAGTGGTAATTTTCTTCAAGTGAAGAGCTATTATATCGACTGTGATCAAGATACTATTTTGATCAAAGCGGAGCCTGTAGGTCCGACTTGTCATACTGGAACAAGAAGCTGCTTCAATACCGAATTTGGGGCTAATTTTTTGTTAGAATTGGAACGTATTGTAAAGCATAGATATGATTTTCCTAATGAAGAATCTTATGTCAATAGATTGCGTACAAAAGGGATAAATAAAATTGCTCAAAAAGTAGGCGAAGAAGCTGTAGAAACTGTTATTGCCGCGTTGACAGAAACAGAAACGGACTTTATTAATGAATCTTCGGATTTGTTATTTCATTTGATTGTATTACTTCGTGAAAAAGGTATTTCTTTAGAGACAATTGCCAAAAATCTTGAAAGTAGACATCAATAAGTATTATTTACTATAGAAAATACGAAAGTGCTGTATCTTTGTGCAGCACTTTTTTTATGATATGAATATGGAAGTTAATTTACGTAGTACATTAGTAGGACATCAAAATCCTATTTACACGGTAGCGATAGATGCAGCAAAAAAAGTATTGTATTCTGCAGGCAATGATAAGGGGATTGTAGAGTGGGACTTAGCAACAGGTGTATTTAAGCGCGTATTGTGTACCGTAGCTTCTTCGGTTTATTGTTTGCTTTCTATTCCACAGTCTGAATACCTATTTGCAGGATTGCGTAATGGTGAGCTGTTGGTGATTGAAGGTAATGAAAATGTGGCTTTAAAAGCACGCTTGAAGGTGGAGAAAGGAGCAATATTTGCGCTACAATATTTGGCCAATAAGAATGAATTGTTAGCCATCGGCGAACAAGGGAAAGCCTATGTTTGGGATGTAGCGACTTTCGATTTGTTGTATCAATTTGAAATTTCCAAAACTACAGTGCGTAGTATTTCTTTAAGTCCTGATGGAAAGACAATTGCTTTTGGTGACAAAGATGGGATTGTCTATCTATACGATAGTCATGATTTTCATCTTATAGCACATAAAAAAATACATGAAGGAGGTGTTTCGAGTTTGGCTTTTGTAGGAGGCTATTTGTTGTCTGGAGGTCGTGATGCTAAGCTTAATAAATTGGATATGTCGACCTTACTTATTGTTGATACTATAGTGCCACATATGTTTACCGTATACGGAATACAGCCATTAGGCAATAGTTTATTGTCGACTATTAGTCGTGATAAAACAATTAAGATTTGGAATACAGAACTGAAATTACTGAAGAATATATCGCGTGACAAAGGTATAGAATCACATTTCCTTTCCATCAACACGCAATGTTTTGATCCAGCGTTAAATGTTATTGCTACTGCTGGTGATGATAAGGTTATTAAAATATGGCAATTATCCTAAGTATTAGGATAATTGCGCTAAAATCTCTTGTAGGTACTTTTTGTCTATTTCGTCAAATGTATTCAACGAACTGCTGTCCACATCCAATACGGCATATACTTCGTTGTCCCTAAATAATGGGATTACGATTTCAGATTTTGATAAGGAGCTACAGGCGATATGGCCTGGAAACTCGTCCACATTAGGGACTATTAGTGTTTCTTTTTGTGCCCATGCGGAACCGCAGACACCACGATTGTAGGCGATACGTGTACACGCAACCGGCCCTTGGAAGGGACCTAATACTAATTGTTCATTTTTCACTAAATAAAAGCCTACCCAAAAGAAGTTGAACTGTTCTTTTAGTGCTGCCGCTATATTTGCCAGATTAGCTATTAAATCATCTTCACCTGTCAATAAAGCTTTGATCTGTGGGACCAAACTTTTGTATTGTTCTTCTTTTGACCCTTTGTTTATGCTTAAATCTTCTGCCATTCTCTTTTTCTTTATTGCTACAAATGTAGGAAGAATACATTAAATTAATCTTATGGAAACTGTAAACGGAGATTTATACCTAAATAGGTATATGCGGTAATAAAATTTTGCGATGTGTACGGTTGAACCCTGTTTGAATTGTAAAAGATACGAATACTATAATACCTATTTGTACTGTATTCTATCGATGGATTTATACTAATACTTTTATTGCCCGCGGCAATTTCTGCTAGGGTAAACTCTTCCCGAAAAATCGACGTTTTTCGTTGGTTAAGTGCAAAGTCTGCCTTCATATTGATATTATTCTTTCTTCCTTTGTTGGGCCATCTGGTTAGTGGTAGCCTAATATTAGTTTTTCTATAGCCTATCCCCATTATTAGGGATTTCTCTTCTTGTACAGCTAATAGGCTATTCTGTAGGCTAATATTGAAATCCCTAGATTTGCGGTATTCACTATTTAGAGACCATGCATTTTTCAGTCTTATATTTATGCCGATCAAGGGGACGAATCGATCTACAATGGCTATGGATGGGTATGCCATTATCGCCGAAAAATTGTCTTGGTAATCTCTAGAATATATGTTTCCATTTTCTTCTTTTAATAACGGATTTGCTTGGTAGGCACTGATGATATATTGGGATTGATAAGCATGGGATATGTTTATCATCTGCATTCTATTTTCTAGAGATAATAAGTCAATTAATCCAGTATAGTTTAATCGCCAATTGGGGAGTGGGAGCGTTGGTTTTCTGTTGATTCTAGTTTTTTGTTTTCGTTGGAATATATCCAAGAATGAGTTAACAATTACATCTTGCTGATTGGCGCTATAACCATCCGCATATACGTCTGGTTTTAATCCAACAGAATTTATATTTTTCGATCCCAATTCTTGAGATATCTCTATTTTGTAATTTTTGAATTCTTGATATAGTTGGTTACTGTTTCGAAAGGATGACCGTAGTGCTATTTGTGATATGGTGTAATTGCCATTTATATTCGCCTTGCCTTGTTGAAATAGTTCTTTTTTTACATCATAAAATTGATCTATTGCTATATTGAAATTATGTACCCTCGAAAAAGTTACATCTATTTTCAAATTCTTTATTGGTTCAATATGAACAATACCGGACCAGTTTTTGGAATACGTCGTCATCGTGGGCTGATTGAATAGTGTATCTGTACTTATCCAATTGTTGATTATCGCTTTTTCTATACTATTGCCTTGCCTTCCAACTAGAAAACCTATTCCTGGCGCCTTAGCCTTGAAGTCAAAACCTAGGATATTTGTCTGTGGCAAATATCCGGGTATATATACGCCTTGAGTTTGTGTGTAGGCAGCATTAATATGACGTATAGAGGTTAATAATTGGATTACGATAGGTACTATTCCTTGCGTATCGTTAGGATTATTTGTTCGTATAAAATTTAATTTGTTGTAAAATGAATAGAGGTTTAATGTTGGGTTTATTTGAATTGTTCGATTATTTTGGATGCTATTACCCAGATTTATATTTCCATTTTGAAAGCCATTAAATGGGTCACTAAGCCAATTGAATTGTGCAGCATAGCGCGAATAGATATTGATCCAATCCAAGTAAGGGATTTTATAGATAGGTAGATTGTAAGTGATATTAAGCATATGGTTGTAATCGATAGTACGTCCAAGTTTCCAAAAATTGTTCCATAGCGTATCTACTTGTATGCCATCAATCCTATCCTTGAGATCGTCGACGATAGCATAATTGGTAGCATTGAAATCTAGGCGTAGCGAAGGTGTAATATCCCAGCTGATACCATAGATCCTATTTATATTGAAATTCTTATTATAATAGGTAGGTAGTATATTGTTATTTGAATTATTACGGAAAGTATTCTCACTATATATACGATTTATGTCCATTCTAAAGTTTAGTATTGTTGGCAGCAATTGAAAACCCTGGTCTTTGAAGATCGCTAATTTGTCATTCGTTATACCTTTGAATGGTTTGTAGTAGTTTGCAGTACTTTTTGTATACTTATAATCTAATATTGCTCTATAGCTTTTATGGATATTAGCTTTTATTGTATAGCTGCGTAGCTGCATTTCACTATAGGCATAGCTAAGGGTTATATTTTCGATGTCCCATGGTTTTATCCGTCTTTTCGTATCGGTGCGTAATTTGCGTACATTGTTAAATATAAAGCTTCTTCGAGTGGTATATTCTTGGATTATTCGGCGTATAGAATCTTGTTTCTTATTATTTAAAGCTACTAGTGATTGGTTCAATTTGATGTCTTGATTAAATGGGTTATATTCAGGGGTATTAATTAGTTTTGAAAAGCTGAAGTAAAAAGGTATTCTAATTCCATATTGGGGATTGAAGAATTTGCCGAGTTCAGCATTCGTTGAAATATCATAGTATAATTCATTCGTATTATTACGGTCAGTAATTCGTTTGCTTAGTGTACCAAAGCCGATGGTTGATTTTCGCCCTGTGATTGCAATATTAGCAAAATTAGCCAATTTTAAGTCCATTCGTACCGTAGCTGACCAGCCTCCTTTGGTGTCATAATCCGTCAGCCGCAGTTCATTAAACCAAAATACACCAGTTACAGGGTTTCTATTGCTCTTATTTGAAATCGCATCCTTCAACGGGTTTTTGATGCCTATCATAAAGCATTTAATCTGTGTAAGGTCAGGAGTACCCAATACCGTAATTTTATGACCTGCTATTAAATATTCAAATGGCCTATCAATAGGCCATGGTAATCCATTGAAATTGGTGTTTTGACGCGCTAATTTTGCTTCTCGAAAATAGTTAAGTTGTATTTTCAAGTTGTTTTGCTCGGGCCATATTGCTTCGGGGGAGGTACTACCAGGGATGGTGATAGCTAGTGGCTGCTCATATTCATAATAATGGTATTTATCATCTGTTCCAACTCTTAGGAACACATTGACATCATCATCTGCTAGCATAGGGCCTTCTGCATGTACATACATCTCTATTCTTCCATAACCTCTAAAGTCATAATTTGCACTTTTAAATACTGCTCTGCCATAGCCCTCTTTTAGCTGTTTTATTTCTAGGGATAATGCTTGTTCATTTTGTTGTATGGCTAGGTTATTATTGGTGTAATCTATCTGTCTGCTGATGCCAGGGGGGATTACATATGGTATTGGTATGCGTTGGCTGTTTTCTTCTATGTTAATGTTTGATATTTCAATGGTAGAATTATCTGTAGCGGCGGTTCCTAATCTGGGATCGCTAATAGTCAATTCAGCATTGTTTAGTGCATTGTATCTACGCCACTGACCTTTCACAAATTGCATTTTCGCTAACCGTAGTACAGTTGTATCCGCATAATTGGTCAGGAAAATCCTTACAAATCGTATATTTTTGAAATTTTCAATATTGCCTATTTTACTTTGGTAAGAGCTGAGCGGGATGCGTATTTTATACCATTTTACAGCTATATTTCTATTCATTATCTGTACTGTAGAGCTTTGTTCTTCTACGATGTAGTTTCTTCCTACCCGCATATCTTGTTTACGTGTGGATAATTTGTACTGATAATAGGCGTCAGTCTCATTCATGGTATTATCTCTATTTAAATCTTCTCCATCGGGGAGCAGTGTTTTCGCAGAATTGGCAACCCCAAAATCACGAACTGATTGCATTGCTGTACGTGAATTTCCTTGTGTTCCATTAAAGTACTTGTAGCGGTCTAGGATACTGATGCTAGGGGAAAAGTGATTGCCTCTGAAATATAAGAAATCATCTGTTGAAGGGTCATTATGTAATGTTGCATACGCCTCAGGTGAGATTTTACGTTGCAATTGCGTCAAAAATGAAGCATAAAATAATCTTTCTTGATCATTGTTCAATCCATCTAGCCCTATATCTTGATAAGCTCTGCTTTGTTCATTATTTTCAAATGTCTGTACTATTGGGGTGTTTTTTGCTATTTTTCCCCATACTGTTTCTACTAGTATATTTTCATCGCCTATCGGCGAAATACCATTTTCAATTGATTTGAGACCATCTTTTAGAATATCTTCGGAGATATTACCGAGATTGATATACATATCGCCCCCCGCTTTGTTGCTATTTGTCAATGATGGGTCCATTAACCACATCTCTAAGTAATCTATATTTTGTGCTTCGAAGTCTGTTTGTTCAATTTTTTTGAATATTCCGCCCCATTTTTGTGTTGGATTATCGAAGTTTCCATTAGACATTATACCTGTAGTACTAAAATTATAAGGTCCTCGTAGCATAGGATAGAAAGCTATATCTAAGGTCGATAGAAAAGCATCTGTGCCTCTTGCTACTTCCTTGAGTGGGAATACTTCTTTTTCCGTAATGCGCCTAGATCTGTTGTCTATTAAATATTGTGAATCTACATTTGGATTTGAACGTGATCCTTGATAAAATACGGGATCTATACTATATATCGCTAATAATGAGCGGTTGTAACCGTATGCTAGGTCATTGATAAGGGATGATTCACTAAAATGTTGTGGTGTAGCAGCAATCTGCCACCCTGCGGCTGATTTTATATCTAAATAACTAAAACTACCTTCAAAGTCGTCGATATAGCTTGCTTGTGCGCTGTTTCCTTTGCTGTTGACTCGCGTTATTGATTTGGCAAATTCACCATACATATGAATATAGGATGGATCTACAGTATGTAAAAAAGGGATTTTATTTACTATTTTGGTAAGTGAAGCAGATTGTTTCGTATAGGATATATCGAATCCATACAACGTATTTGTTATTGATTCGCTGCCGATGGTTGTTTTAGCTGTTAGCGGACGTTCGCTGAGGCTCATGAGTGTAGCACCTATAGCTAAATTTTTAGTTACGGCGACATCCAAGCGTGCTCCCAATAGTGTTTTTCGCTGGGCACTAAAAATAGCTTCATTTTCTATGGTCACGAGCAAGGGTTGTCCCGTAATTAGTAGTAAAGGATTGATAATTGTTAATATGCCAATCGTATAATCGATGATGTAATCGGTATTTTCTAGCAATAGAATTCCGGCAGTGGAGATGCGTACCGTGCCAGGCTGTAGATTGAAAGTACCGAGGTAAAATTCATTTGCTGTTCCTGTTTTGTATTTGCCGCGAATTTGAAATCTATTTTTGTTCGTGTATTTTTGGATAACATCGCTTTTTGTTAATTGATATAATTCGTAAAAGCTATATTTTTCTATTAATTGATCTTCTGCCTCTGTGAAGTTCGCTGTTAAATCTTTGCCAAATGGTGCTATTTGTGGAAATATTAACCTTCCTTTTTGGTCGTCAATAGTGATGCCTGGTAGCCAATCAAATATCCCATCTGCAGTATAAGCATTATTTTGTGTTAGACGATCCAAGTGTACTATTTCTAGCCATGTTTTATTCTTGCTATTGTGTCCTTCGTATAGTATTGGAGATTCTAGTCCCGTCGTAGGATCTGAATAGTATATCTGTAAATCAAAATTATACTTCTCTATATTCGAAGACTGCAAACGATAGATATTTTTCATCATTAAATCCCAAGTTGGGAGTTTTGTATCTATTATTTCATTTTGTAATAGTTTCGTATACAGTAAAGAAGGGGTATTTGCTAGTACAGGGTTATCTATGCTTAGTTCACCTACTTGATATATTTTACCTTTGTAGGTATATCGGTAGGATACGGCTAACACTTGATTTTGGCGCAAAGGGCTGTTAAGGGAGAGGTATCCTAATTTTCTATGTATAGTATAATCTTGGTTTTCTATTAATTGTTTGGCCTGTGTTAATCTCGCGTAATTATCTTTACCGCCACTTGAAGCAAAGAAATCAACAAGGCTGTTGGTAGATTTTGGGGTATTACTTACAAGTTGTAATAAATTGTTTGACAATTCAGTATTATTTTGGCCTTTTATTCCAGACGAAGGGAGCTTTGAATTTAATTTAGTAATTAGATGCTGATTATATGGTGATATCTCTCCTAGATCGATAAGGGCTATTATATCTCTAGCATGTGTAAATGTATTGTTAGTAACCCAAACTTCGATATGTGTGATCTGGATGCCGCTATTGATGATGGGCGCTGTTTGTAGCGATTGGTTATAATTTTCTCTAAAATATTGTGCTAAAAAATAATGTTGACGATCTTCATAATCAGCAATAGATATTTCTATTTTTCCTTCTTGGCTACCGTTATTTAAGACGATTTCTCTATTATTAGTTTTTTGTTGCGCGTAAATACTTGTAAAATTGAAATTGCGATATCCAATTCGTGCTTTTATGCCAAATAGTGATTCTGATCCATGGATTAAAGAGGTGCTGAGCGGCATATTTACAGTGCCAATTTCTATATTTTTAATGATGTCATCCTCTTTACCGATATAATCAAAGCGTATTTGGTTTTCAAAATCAAATTGTGATTTGGTATTAAAATTAGTCCTAAAATGTGCTCTTTCACCGATTTTTGCCGTTATGTGGAGGTTTATATTTTCATTGAAATCTATCGCCCATTGTTTACGTGCTTTTTCATTCAGAAAAGGATTTTCATATCGGTTGGTTAGGCTGCCTATATTAATATCAACGATTCCTTTTGGTATTAAATAGACTGTGTTGCCACCAAATAGTTTTGAAAAATTAGGGTTTTAAATAGTTATAGGTTTTATCCAATTAGTAGGATATTCGCTGTTTGTTGTCTTTATGGTGTCTAAAGGCAAGCAAAAGGGTACAATTGCAGCATTGCATAATGCATGGATGCTCAATAGTAGAATAATGGGGATTATTCTTTTCAACACATATTTGCCATAATGTTAGTGACACAAATATGCGTAAAAATTAAGTATAAAGTGAATTTAATTTACTTTATACTTAATTTAAGTTTCTATTAATTAATATGTTACAGTTTTTTTAGTGCCTGCTTGATTAAATCCTCAACAGATAATCCTTCATTTGCTTGGACTAATGTGGTTAAGACCTTTTCAACTTGTGCTTTGCCAAATCCTAACATCACTAATGCGGAAAGTGCCTCGTCAGGAACGGATTGCTTAGCAAGAGGTAGTGGTATCAAGGCATTATCACCTTGTTTTTTCAATTTATCCTGAAGCTCTAAAATAACACGTTGTGCTGTCTTTGGGCCTATCCCTTTGATTTTTTGAATCATCGCTACTTGTCCATTGACAATAGCAGATTGTATCTCTTCGGGTGTAGCAGAAGATAACATCATTCTTCCTGTATTAGGACCAATGCCAGAAACAGAAATTAAATGATTGAAAAGATGACGCTCTCCTTCAGTAGCAAATCCATAAAGCGTATGTGCATCTTCTCTTACTTGAAAAGAGATAAATAGCTTACAGTTTTCTTGGTCTTTAATCAGCGAATATGTTGTTAAAGAAATATGTAGATAGTAGCCAATGCCACCTACCTCAAGAATAACATGGGTAGGGGCTTTGAATACTAATTTTCCATTAAAATAATCGTACATTAATATTACTTTGATGGCTCACGCTCTTGGGCATCTACAACAGCAATTGTTACCATATTAACAATCTCTCTTACCGAACTACCTAATTGAAGCACGTGAACCGGTTTGTTCATGCCTAATAAAATTGGTCCTACGGCTTCCGCATTTCCTACTTCTTGTAGTAGTTTGTAAGCTATATTTCCAGACTCTAAGTTAGGAAAGATTAATGTATTTGCCGCTTTATTATTCAATGTACTGAATGGGAAGTTAGATTCTAATAAATCTTTGTTCAAAGCGAAGTTGGCTTGTAGTTCGCCATCTACCACTAAATCAGGGTTATTTTTGTGTAGTAGACGTACCGCTTCTCTTACTTTTGAAGATACAGGTCCGTCATTTGCACCAAAATTTGAGTACGATAATAGGGCAATTCTAGGGCTTATATTAAATCGACGAACGGCTTTTTCTATTAATACGGTGATATCTGCCAATTCTTCTGGAGAAGGATTTTCATTTACCGTAGTATCCCCAAAGAATAAAGGTCCTTTTTGTGTTAACATCATATACATACCCGCTATACGGCTTCCTTCTTTGGCACCGATTACTTGTAATGCAGGCTTGATCGTAGAAGCATAGTTTCTCGTTAATCCGGAGATTAAGGTATCAGCATCACCAAATTCAACCATACTCGCTGCAAAGTAATTGCGGTTTTGCATCAGTTGGGTAGCATCAAACTTAGACAAACCACGACGTTGTCTTTTTTTGTATAAGTGCTCTACATACTTCTCAAAACGTTCTGTTTTTGTTTCTTCTCTAGGATCGATGATTGTTACATCTTCTAGATCAAAAGCATACTCCTCAATAAGGCTTTTGATTTTAGTACCGTTACCTAATAATATTGGATGTGCAATACCTTCTTCTTTCACGATCTGTGCGGCACGTAACGTTTTGTAATTATCGGCTTCTGCGAATACTACACGTTTAGGGTTATTTTTAGCACGCGCTGTGGTCTGACGCATGATACCGTCATCTTTGCCCAGGCGTTTACGTAACTCTTCTCTATATGCATCCCAGTTGTCTATTGTTTTGCGCGCTACACCAGATGCTATTGCGGCCTTTGCTACTGCAATAGATACTTCAGTAATCAAACGTGGATCTGTAGGTTTAGGAATAACGTAATCCTTGCCAAACCTTATGTTATTGGTATTGTATGCTATGTTTACTTCTTCGGGTACAGGTTCTTTAGCTAATTCAGCGATAGCTTTTACGGCTGCAATTTTCATTTCCTCATTGATCGCTGTCGCTCTAACATCTAATGCACCTCTGAAAATATACGGGAATCCTAACACATTGTTTACTTGGTTTGGATAGTCCGAACGTCCTGTTCCCATGATGATATCATTGCGTGTAGCAATAGCTAGATCGTAAGCGATCTCTGGGTTAGGATTGGCCATGGCCAAGACAATAGGATTTGGAGCCATAGTTTTCAGTACTTCAGCTGATAATATATCTGCAGCCGATAGACCGATAAATACATCGGCATCTTTTACAGCATCTGCTAAAGTATGAATATCACGTGTAGTCGCCCATTCAGCCTTACTATGATCTAATGTTTCTCGATCGATACGAATAACCCCCTTGCTATCTAGCATGACGATATTTTCTTTTTTTGCACCTACGGCTACATACATAGCTGTACATGATATTGCTGCTGCTCCAGCACCGTTTACAACGATCTTTACATCAGCAATATTTTTTCCTTGTAATTCACAGGCATTGATTAATGCTGCGCCCGAAATAATTGCTGTACCGTGTTGGTCATCGTGCATTACAGGGATTTTCATCTCTTCTTTTAGACGACGTTCAATTTCGAAACATTCTGGAGCTTTAATATCTTCTAAATTGATCCCGCCAAAGGTAGGCTCTAAAGCTTTAACGATATTTACAAATTGGTCTACATCTTTCGTATCTAATTCTAAGTCGAATACATCAATATCAGCAAATATTTTGAAAAGTAAACCTTTTCCTTCCATTACAGGTTTGCCGGCTTGAGCGCCAATATCTCCTAGGCCTAATACAGCAGTACCATTACTGATTACTGCTACTAAATTACCCTTTGTTGTATATTTATAAGCGTCTTCAGGATTTTCTGCTATTGCTAAACAAGGCTCAGCTACACCCGGTGAATAGGCTAAAGCTAAGTCTCTTTGAGAACTATATGGCTTCGTAGGCACAACGGCAATTTTTCCAGGTCTACCCATTGAATGGTAATCAAGGGCATCCTTTTTTCTGTTTAGTTTGCTCATGTTTATTTAAAAAAGTCAAAAATTTAATCCACAAAGCTAATATTCTAATTTTATTTAGAAGAAAGTAATTTTTATTTTAAATTATCGAGTAATTGAAACATGCTTTGTCTCATGTTTGATGACGACATTTTATAATTATATACTAATATAGTAAAGGTATATTTTTTGCCATCTTTCGCTTGGTGATATCCAGTATATCCTAAAGTGCCTCCGATAGTGCCACTTTTCATGGTCATCTGATTATAGGTAGGCAAGCTTTTTAAGAATGTGGGATACCAGTTTCTAGTAACTGCGTATTGCATGATTTTGTTCATTGCAGAAGAAGTGACATTATTCTGCGGTGATAATCCTGAACCATCAATAAGGTCTAATTCATTAGATGGTATCTGCAGTTTTTGTAGCCAATATTTTTGTATATAATTGGCACTTTCCGAAGTTGAAGTTTTTCCTCCGCTGATGTAACCGATGAGTTTTAATAGGGATTCACCATATAGATTTATACTTTTTTGATTAAACCAATATACAATTTCGCTCATTTTGGGAGAAATATGCACATCCAAGTCTGCTGTTTTTTTAGGGATAATTTCTCCCGCATCAATGATTCTTTGCCCTGTTGTAATTCCATCAGCAAAAAAAATTGAATCTTGAGCCAAATAATTTTGCAATTGAAAAGCTAAGTCATAAGCAGGGTCAGGAATAGATATCTCTATTGTTTTTTTTAGATCAAGACCATATGTACCTTTAATAATAATCTTCTCTGAATATGGTGCTGAGTAAGCATATACATTATCCCCTGTACCTTTATTGCCTGTTTTTACGTTGTTTATAATTTGTAGATACGAGAGGTCTGAAGTTGTATTGGCTATTGCAGCTTCTTTATGTATTGTGCCGACATTAAAATTAATACCAGATTTATTCTCCCTCCAGTTTAATCCAGAAATACCAGCGCCGTAGTAATTGCCCATATCTGTCCATATCCATCCTCCCGGAACATTATTGCCCTGAAAGAAGCTATCGTCAGCTATAATGCGGCCTGCTATACTATCAATACCTGCAGCACGAATTGCGTTTTTCCATTTGCTGAGAATTACATCTTCTTTGGTGTTAGCGTAACGATTACTTCCTAATGTCGGATCTCCAGAACCTTTGATGACAATATCGCCCTGCAAGGTACCCAAGCTATCTATTGCTCCAGTATAATACATTTGCGTTTTATAGGTGTAGTCAGGTCCAAACAAATCTAAAGCTGTAATTGCTGTAATCACTTTTAAGGTAGAAGCTGTAGGTAGTCCAATTTGGCTATTTTTTTCATAGATAGTTTTTCCAGTTTCAGTGTCTGCTACTACTAAAGTGGCTATTCCATTTTTTAGAGCTGGTTGCGCTAGAAAAGTGTTGAAGCTTTGCTCAATTTTATTCTTTATGGTTTGTGCATTTGTCGTTAATGCGATTATGGCTAATAAGGAAGTGGTTACTATTTTTTTCATGTTTATAAACTTGTAAGTATAACAAATATACTTTTTCATATTCTTTAAACGGGTTAAATAGTGTAAAAAATCAGTAGATACCCATTTGAATTAGGCATTAAAAATAATAAATGACTAACTTGCAGTACCGATTAATATATAATGATATGGTACATTTAGATAGATTGAAAAAGATTAGATCTTTGATGCATGAGCAAGGTATAGATGCATATATTATTCCTTCATCAGATCCTCATATTAGCGAATACTTACCCGATCGTTATAAGTGCATAGAATGGACCTCTGGCTTTACAGGCTCTGCAGGGACATTAATAATTACACACGATTTTGCAGGCTTATGGACTGACGGGCGCTACTTTGTTCAAGCGACGGAACAATTAGCAGGTACCGGTTTTGAGCTTGTCAAATTAAGAACTCAAGGGTCGGCAGAGTATGCCGAATGGTTAGGTGAAAAATTGCATGCTGGTTCTTGTGTTGCTTTTGATGGAAATTTAGCCTCCTTATTAGTAGCACAAAGTGTTAATAATACATTACAACCATTAGGTTTTGTTATCAATGGTCATGTAGATTTACTTGATCCCATTTGGGAAAATAGACCTGAGTTACCTCAAGTCAAAGCTTTTTTATTGGATGAGAAGACAACAGGTCAATCTACAGAGTCAAAAATTGCGGATGTTCGTAAGCTATTAGTAAAAAATAGAGCCGAGAGTCATTTTATTTCTTCCTTAGATGATATCGCGTGGTTACTAAATATTAGAGGACAAGATGTACCTTGTAACCCTGTAGTTTTGAGCTTTGTTTATGTCTCTGCGGAAGAGGTGATTTTATTTATCGCTCCTGATAAATTGAGTGCGCCTGATATTGATACCTTAAATAAACAAGGTGTAAAGGTGGCTACGTACAATGAAGCCTTCTCTTTTATAAAGAGTATAAATACAACGTCTATCTTAATAGATCCTAAACGCACATGTTTTGCGATTTACGATAGTATTCCTGTGGTCGTAAATACTATTATTGAAAAGACCAATCCTTCGACTTCATTGAAGGCTATTAAAAATGAAACAGAGATCGCTCACATCCGTCAGACGATGGTAAAAGATGGTGTGGCATTGACGAAGTTTTTTAAATGGTTGGAAGAATCTATTCATACAGAAGCGCTTTCTGAAATCTCTATCGCAGAGAAGCTCGAGGGCTTTCGTGCGGAACAGGATGGATTTGTAGATATTAGCTTTAATACTATAGCGGGTTATCTTGATCACGGTGCTTTGCCACATTATCATGCTACGCCAGAAAGTAATTATACCTTGAAACCTGAAGGCTTATTGTTGGTAGATTCAGGAGGTCAATATAAGACAGGGACAACAGATATTACACGTGTTGTTTCTTTAGGTAATATTAGTCAAGAAGAACAAGATGATTATACCATTGTTTTAAAAGGTACCATTGAGGGTTCTCAAGCGATTTATCCTGTAGGATCTAAAGGATATCAAATAGATGCGATTACACGTAGACCTATTTGGGCGACATTGCGTAATTATGGCCACGGAACAGGGCACGGTATTGGTTTTTTCTTGAATGTGCACGAAGGGCCACATGTATTTAACCCTACCAATGTGGATATCGCCATTGAAGAGGGAATGATTACTTCCATTGAACCAGGATTGTATCGTGAAGGCAAACATGGTATTCGCATTGAGAATCTAGTGTTGTCAAAGAAATATGATAGTTCTATCTTTGGTGATTTTATGGATTTTGAAACATTGACGATCTGTTATATAGATACTGATTTGGTGAATAAAGCTTTATTAGAAAAAACACATATCGATTGGTTGAACAATTATAATCAGTGGGTTTTTGATCAATTGTCGCCACAGCTGACCGAAGTCGAAGCCGCTTGGTTGGCCAAAAAAACACAAGCAATATAGTTGTGTAGAAGATAGTAAAAGCGGAACCTAGCAATAGGTTCCGTTTTTGTTTGGATGAATTTGCTGTGATTCAGTCTTTTTACTATCTTGAGCATATGAATTCAAGAAGGAAATTTCTAGTTAATATAGGCCTAGGGACTATTGCTACAGCTATAATTCCACAGAATAGTTTTGCGGCAATAGGCAAGCCAAAAATAAATAAACCAATTGTTCTCTCTACGTGGGATTTTGGCTTAAAGGCCAATGAAGAAGCATGGAAGATTCTCGCTGCAGGAGGTACTTCTTTAGATGCCGTAGAACAAGGGGTTCGTTTGACTGAAGCAGATCCTTCCGAACGTAGTGTTGGCTATGGAGGTCGTCCTGATCGTGATGGAATAGTTACTTTGGACGCTTGTATCATGGACCATAATGCGAATATTGGTTCTGTTGCAGGATTACAGAATATTAAACATCCCATCTCGGTAGCCAGAGCAGTGATGGAAAAGACCCCACATGTCATGCTCGTCGGAGAAGGGGCTCTTCAGTTTGCTAAAGAACAAGGTTTTCCCGAAGAAAATCTTTTGACTCCAGCTTCTGAAAAGGAATGGAAAGAGTGGCTGAAGACCGCAAAATATGAACCTGTTGTAAATATTGAAAATCACGATACCATAGGTATGATTGCATTAGATGACTATGGTAATCTTTCAGGAGCATGTACCACCAGTGGAATGGCCTATAAGATGCATGGTAGAGTGGGAGATTCTCCTATAATCGGTGCGGGTCTCTATGTAGATAATGAAATTGGCGCTGCTACTGCAACAGGACATGGGGAAGAAGTAATCCGTACTGTAGGAAGCCACCTGGTTGTAGAGTTGATGCGTCAGGGGCATTCTCCGCAAAAAGCATGTGAAGAAGCCGTAAAAAGGATCATAAAGTTCACTGAAAATAGAGGTAAAAGCCTGGATAATATTCAAGTTGGTTTTTTAGCGTTGAACAAGAAGGGGGAGTACGGTGCTTACTGTATACATAGTGGTTTTAATTACGCTAAATATGATGGCAGAGGCAATGAACTGATTAAAGGACAATCTTATTTGAAAGCTAAGTAATGGCAAAAATTGAAATAGCGAGTTTTAATATTCAGTCGGCAATAATAGCACAACAAAATGGTGCTGATCGTGTGGAGTTATGTGCTGAGATGAATGTTGGTGGTACTACACCTAGCATAGCGGATATAAAAGAGGTGCGTGCTGTTCTCAATATAGACTTGAATGTGATGATTCGTCCGAGAGGAGGTGACTTTGTCTATACAGGCGATGAGTTTCAACAGATGAAAAATGAAATCCTAGCTATTAAAGAGCTTGGTGTTGATGGTTTGGTATTTGGTATTCTAAATGCTGACAATACCGTAAATACCGCTCAAAATAAAGAATTAGTCGATTTAGCAAGTCCTCTTCCCTGTACCTTTCATCGTGCTTTTGATACGGTACAGAATATGCAAATAGCGTTGGAGGATGTGATAAGCTGCGGTTTTAAAACTATTTTGACGTCAGGTTGTGAACCTACTGTAAACCAGGGATTATCTAATTTGAAACAGTTGGTTGAATGGGCAGGTACGAGGATCACTATTATGCCTGGCGGTGGCTTGCGATCTACTAATATAGCGCATATCCTACAAGAGACAGGTGCGTTATATTGTCATTCATCAGCTATCACTGATGGCACAGATACTGCAGTAGCCGAAGAGGTGCAAGCCTTGAAGAGCAAATCTTCCCGAAGCTAATAGGTGATATTACACGGTAAATCGCTAGTATAGCGATTTACCGTGTAATCCATATTCTATTTATCCAGAGTGGTTGATTATCGATTACTTTTATTGTTACTGGCTTTTTTCCTATTTCATCAATTTTAAGATACCCTACATTGGTGTCAACAAATTCTTCGGTATAGTTGTTTTCATTTGGCTCTGCCACTACCTTACCATTTGGTTGTAATAATGCTTTGATTGTGTTCTCACCAATAGTAATTTCTACTGCTACGTTTTTGTGTGTTGGGTTATGTGCTGATATATCAATATGGTAAATGCCTTTTTTGGGGAAATATACATCCCATAGCAATGGTGCTCCACTAGCAAGAAAATAAGAAGGACGTTTTCCATCATATGCTATGATCGTATTATCTTCTTTTTGGAGTAGGTTGTTGCTATTCAAAGCGAATCCTCCATAAGTTGATTCGGGTACAATTTTATCATCAATAGCTAGTACTTCATTGTATTCGATGACAATATTTGATACGATATCATTAGCGGATTCCTTCGGAAGATTTACATGTAAAATACTCCCTTGATGGTCAAAAGTAAGTTCCGTTTTAGTGCTCTTGTTTTTGTAGTAGATTTTTTGAGGCTTATTGTTGATACCTGTTATACGTAGGCAATTGTCCAATGGCCAATTGAAGATATGCGCATAGACTTGGGGTTGTTGTTCGTTAGGTTTATAAGTTAAATATCCCCAATCAAAATTATTAGCGCGCATAGGTAATCCTTTTGCGCCGTATATAGATTCGCCATTTTGATCCAACCATCTCCCTATCTCATTTAACCTATTTATGCTCTCATAAGGTATTTGGCCATTTGCCCTCGGGCCAATATTAAGTGTAAGACCGCCGTTTAGGCTTACGTTTGAAATCAAAGATTCAAAAATTTGACTTGATGATTTCCATTCTTTTTCCTGTCCATTGTATCCCCACGAATGTGCTATGGTACCAGGAGTTTCCCAAGGATGCGCTCTATACGTAGTGCCAAATACATTGTCACCTAATGTCTCAAAGTCTACATATTTTGCATCGGTAGGAAGGCCCAATCGTGAATTGATAAGACAATTGGGTTGCAGTTCACGAATGAGTTGTACCACTTGTTCTAGTTGTTTCCTTTTAATAATCGATTTTTCATAAGGGATCCACATATCGAACCACATGATGGAAATATCGCCATAATTGGTTAATAGCTCTTTGAGTTGGGGTATTACTTTATCTTGCCAGTAGGTATCAAACTGTGCATCTGTGACTCTACCGGTTAGCTCTTGATTGTGATCCCATGCATAGGGATGTTCCCAGTCAATCCAATGCGAATAGTAGAAACCTAATTTCATATTATGCTTACGACATGCTTCAGCAAGTTCTTTGATGATATCTCGATCTACACCTGCAAGCTTGGAGATGGAGTAGGTGCCAATTTTTGTATCCCATATCGCTACACCATCATGATGCTTTGTTGTCATAATGATGTACTTCATTCCTGCTTTTTTAGCCTGTATGACCCATTCTTCGGGATTTATTTCATCCCACACAAATCGTTTGGCCAATTGTCCATATTCGTCTTTAGAAATGCGATTGCGGTAGCGAATCCATTCCGCATAGTTGTTGAGATAGCGTAGTTTTTCACCTTTCCACATCCCTTCAGCAGCAGTGTATAAGCCCCAGTGTATAAACATACCAAATCTATCTTGTTCCATCCATGAAGCGCGATGTTGCGCCAAAGTACTCGACAAGGTAATAAAGGTAAGTATGCAGGTTAATAATATTTTTGTCATCATAATAGTATACCTATAAATATACAGAAAGCACCCCTTATATAAGAGGTGCTTTCTGTTAAATTTAAATATTGTATTAATTTTGCTTAGCCCACCAAAGCGGGGTTAATACATTGTCTGCTCCTCCCAATAAAGTTACTGCATTATTGTATTCCTCACCATCAGCTTCTCTAAAAGTAGAAGGGTATGGTAAGCGTTGTGGGAAGTTTTTGATGCTGCTAATAGTATAGTTACTAGTTGTTAAATTAGGTAAATTAGGTAACGGATTTTCTACACTTGGGTTCTCAAAGAAAGGGAGTCCTAATCTTCGTTGATCATTCCAAGATTCTAAAGGTAACCATGGCATATTAGCAATGTATTTTTGCGTAATGATTTTTGTTAAAGCGTCATTACGTACTGATCCGTTTTGATAAATATTATTTACGGGGTATGGCATACTCGTTGTACCAGTTGTTCCAGTGTAACCATCTACATATTTTACAGTATGTGATGCTCCAGGTTCTGATATATGCGTAAATTTGACAGATGTTCCTACACGATTATAGCTTTCAGATGCTAGGTAATCTGTTGCAAATTCACTTACCCCCCAATACGTAAAATTAGCTTTTATCCCATTTTCGTATGCCGCTTGTGCAGTTGTTCCGGTATTCCATCCTTTAAGAGAAGCTTCAGCTAGCAAAAAGTATGTTTCCCAGTTTGCAAAGAAAACACGTTTGTTTGTACTACTACGGAAGCTTTCTGATAATCCTGGAATTTGCCCGACTTGTGTACTTCTGATGCCATTTCGAGTTCCTTTTTCCCCATTATCACCTATATTTAATGTGCTCCAAGTATTTTTAGTGTCCAGTTTTAAGGTATCAGTATTAAATCCTTCTGCAGGAAGAAAGTTCATTACAGTGGATAATGTTTGAGAATAGGACGACGGATAAATTGGACTTGTAACATTTCCAGGAATAAAGAATGTTTTATAGGCTCTAGGATCTATAGCATAGGGTAATCCATCAAAGAAATAACCCGCACTAGGGTCATTGTTTAAGCTTGAATAATGCCCTAACATTCTTTTACCTGCATAATCTTCATCTTTAATCGCACTGTGAAAATCAGTTGATAATTGATCTTCAGATTTTATACCACCTAAGTTGTGGTATAGATTATTTAATGTAGTAGATAGAATTTGCCCATTCCATGGTCGACTCATCACTCCTGTTAAAGCATCCCATCCTGGTTTTTCTGCTACTTGGAATATTTGTTCTTGTGTTAGTAATAATTTGTTCGTTGCTACTGCTTCTTCAAATTCAGCCTTAGCTTTAGCTGGATCGACTTCTGACAATCGCATTGCTAATCTCAATCGCATGGAGTTTGCATAGCTAATCCACTTGTCATAATTGAAGCCGTATGCTGCATCAAATTTGCTAAGATTCGAAGGAATAGCTACGCTAGTATTGATTTTGCTCGTGGCATCTTTTAGTTCTTCGAATAAGAAGTAATAAACTTCTTTCACCGAATTAGCTTTAGGGTTTTCACCCGTAAATGCGTCGATAGGGATTGGGCCAAAATTATCTGATAGTTCACTCATTAAGTAGGCCCGCCAAATTCTTGAAATTTGAATCATATTTGAGGTATACTCTTTACCATTGCCTTTTTCGATTTGATTATTTGCAATTTGAATACCTGTATTTACATGGTTCAACCAGCTTGATGCATAGCTCCAGTAATCTGAGCTATATCCATCGTTAGCTGTCCCTCCAGCAAGTCCGGTAGTGAAATGTTGTCTTCCTACTGTTTTCCAATATATGATAAATGCTCGTTCTGCCACGTGTGGATCTTGTTGAGCACCAATTAGGGAGTTGTTGAAGAAGTACTCAATTTGTACTTGATCCTCATTAGCTGCTGTAGGGGGAGTATTTATTTCGTCAAATTTAGAACACGAGTATAAGCTAGTGCTTACGGCTAATGCTAGTGCTATTTTAGAGAATATATTTTTCATGTTTTTATTCTTTATTATTAAAAACCAAATGTTAGATTAAAGAAGTAAGAGCGAGAGGTTGGCGTAGAAAAGTTTTCAAAACCTGTAGCATTTGTACTAATTGAGAATACTGATTCTGGATCAACTCCATGTGCGTTACTTTTTATCATCCAAACATTATTAACCGTGAAACCAAATTTTGCATTTTGAATAAAAGTATTTTTCAAAATTGAGCTTGGTAGTCTGTAATTTAAGCTAATGTTTCTTAAACGAATATTTGTAGCATCATAAATATTAGCTTCACCTATACCTAAGTTACCGCTGGTAGCGACTTGTGTCCAATATTGTTGTTGTGTGACTGTTTTATCATTTACGACATATGAATTGCCAGAAGCAATAACCCCGTCAACAATAAAATCTTCACGCAAGCCATTAGGTGCAGTTACTGCAGCAGCACCATTAGCTTGTAGATTTACGTTTGTTCCAGAAAAAAATTCACCTCCGAATCTTCCATCAATTTGAAAACTCAAGCTAACATTCTTATAAGCAAAGCTATTTGTCCATCCTGCAAGTGCTTTTGGAGATTGATTACCTAATAATTGTTGACCTGTAGCTTGAGGCAATCCACTACCATTTAATAGTAGTTTTCCATAATGCTCACTATTTTCATCTGTTACACGTTGATACTTGGTACCATAAATATTTCCATAAAGTTCTCCAGTAACTGCACGAACGGCTAAGTTGTCAAAACCACCTAAAGGATAGGTGGTTACATCATCAGTTAATGCAATTATTTTGTTAATATTTCTAGAGAAATTTACGCGAGAATCCCAAGTGAAACCATTTTCTGATTTAATTATGTTAGCATCTAATACGATCTCTATACCTTTGTTTTCGATGTTACCAGCATTAATAACTTCAGAGCTGTATCCACTTTGTGGGTTCATTGGTAACGAGATTAATTGATTTGTTGCATTCGTCTTGTAGTATGAAAAATCTATTCCTAATCTATTGAATAATCTAGCATCAAATCCTACTTCATATGTTTTGATTAATTCACTTACAATATTTGAATTGTATTTAACAGGGTTACGACTAGCTGTGGTATTTCCATTAGGATCTTTACCAATATTATAAACATTGTATAATCTGTATGATGGTAGATCGTTACCTACAGCGGCATATGAACCTCTAACTTTAAAGAAGCCTAACCAATTTGGTAATGAGCCTCCATTTTTTTCAACCAGTTCAGATATTACTAATGATGTACTTACGGATGGATAGAAGAAAGAGCGATTTTTTTGACTTAATGCAGATGACCAGTCATTTCTTCCCGTTACATTAATAAACCAGTAACTGTTATAATTTAATTCTGCAGTAGCATAAATAGAATTAATCTGTTTTTCATAGAATCCTTCTGAAATACCAGGGTTACCTACACTATTGTTAATTGTAAATAAATTAGGAACTTCAAGTTCACCAGCAGATGCACCTATGCTAGTTTCTTTTTGTTTCATTATCTGTCCAAATAATGAAGCATTAAGTCCCCAATTAGAATTTCCCAATTGTTCCTTTCGAGCATGTAGGGCAGCAATAAAGTTGTTTTCTGAAAAGGTGTTTTTACCTAAACTATATTGACCAGTTGTTGTTAATGGACTACCGCTATATGTTCTGCTTGTATAGTTCGTGGTATACATATCTGTTCCAATTCTTGCTTCTGCATCTAGCCAGTCTGTAAGCTTATATTTAACATTAGCATTCATCAAGAAACGGTCTCTATCATCTTCATTGAGTTTATATTTGGCTAACCAATATGGATTCATTGAATTGTTAGTATTACTATTTGTATACCATAACATCTCTCCAAATTGGTTTACAGCATCTTTATAATCTAGAATGTTTAGTGTCCTAGGCATACTGAACAATGTAGCGTAAGCATTAGAATTATTCTGACCTGATAATGGTCTGTTTTGCGCTGCAGTATTCATATATTGAACCTTGACATCAGTCATCCAACGCTGGTTTGGTCCATACGTAGTATTTACTTTTGATAGTAAGTTGATACGTCTAAATGTTGCCCCTGGAATTTTACTTTGGTCATCCAAATAAGTTGCAGAGGTATAGATGTTAGTTTCGCCTAATTGCTTTTGGAAAGAGATATTTTGTGTGTTACTGACGCCTGTTTTGAAAAAATTACCAATATTATCGTAAGCTTGTTGGTTGGATCCAGCTATTGCAGGGCCCCAATTACTAGCTGTGAGTGGATCACCTATGCCATTATTACCTTGTCCAAAAGAGCTTTGTAATTCTGGTACCATGAATAAGGTTTCAAGCCCTAAAGTAGAAGAGAATGAAATGCCAGTTCCTTTCTGCGATTTTCCAGATTTAGTGGTGATGATAATAGCTCCGTTACCTGCTCTTGATCCATATAGCGCAGAAGCAGCTCCAGATTTCAATACAGACATGCTTTCTATATCTTCAGGGTTTAGATCTCCTAAACCTCCTCCCATATCCGTGCTTGGATTCCAAAAATCATTGTTAGTCGCCCCTACAAAGTTATTTACAGGTACACCATCAACAATAATCAAGGGTTGGTTATCGCCAGTTAATGAATTATTACCACGTAATACTATTTTTGTAGAAGAGGCAGGCCCGTTTGACCCTTTGATGATATTTAAACCTGCTACTTTTCCAACTAATGCATTGGCAATATTGTTTTCTTTAGCTTCCATTAGTTCGTCAGCTTTTACTTCTTGGAAGGCATAACCTAACGATTTTTTTTCCCTCTTAATACCTAAAGCTGTTACTACCACTTCATCTAGTGAGCTCGCATCTTCTTGTAATGTTGTATTTAATGAATTACCATTTACCGTTAACTCTTGAGCGATATGGCCTAGAAGAGAGAATTTGATTTTTTCGCCCTTTTTAGCTTGGATACTATAGCTACCATTAGCACCAGTCTGTGTCACTCTATTGGTTCCGACAACAGATACTGTTACACCTGATAGCGCTCCATTAGCACCTGTAACAATACCTGTTACAGCTTGCTGCGCATATAACGAAGATGCACTTACCAAAGTACAAAGCGCTATACCAGTTGCTTTTTTGTAAAAATTAATCATAATTTATTGGTATTTGTTTTGTGTGTTATTGATTTCCAATCCAAGTTACCGACGGCCGTAGCCATTGTGCCGATGAGTTGAGGTGAATTTAATGTTGATATTTCAATTTTTGTATTTGCTGACAACCTTTGTATACTGTATTCGAGTATTGCACTTTGGACTTGTGGCATTAAGAATTTTCCCATTTTAGCGCCAAATCCACTGATTATAATCTTTTCTGGATTAATGATATGTATTAGCGTCGAAATTCCTTTTCCTAATGTATATCCGATAGCTCCAATGGATTCTATAGCTAGTTGATCACCATTATTTGCGGCGCTGAGAATATCATTGATATCGATTTCTTTTTTCGTAGAAAGAATTGTGGTGTCGCCTTTTTTAATTTTCTCCATAACATTGGATATTACAGCTTCTAAGGAAGCTTCTACTTCCAAACAACCTCTTTTGCCACAGGAACAAATCTTATTTGTATTCGATAAGGGTATATGACTAAATTCACCTGCAAATCCACTACTTCCTTTAAATAGTTTATCATTAATGATCATACCTAATCCTACGCCCCAATTCAGGTTTACGACCAAGACATTTTTGATGTCCTTAGCTAGGCCAAATTTGTGCTCTGCTATAGCGATTGCAGTAGAATCATTTTCTATAAACGTTGGTTTATTATATTTATCTTCAATTATTTTGCGTACTTGACTTCTATCATCCGTACTGGGATATGATGTATTTAACCCTAATTCATTATTTACAAATCCTGGCATGGTGATACTTATTGCTGTGATTGATTGTATATCCATATTTACAAGGAAATTGTCAATCTCACTAATCAATGAGCGTGTAAAGGAGGTGGATTCATTTACTGCAATTGAAATTTGTTTATTTTTTTTAACATCAGTGTTAGAAAAGTTAAATAGCGACAGGTATATATTGTGTTGATCTATAGCAATTAATAAAATATAAGGAAGGTTTTTTTGATTCAATGCAAAAAGGTTCGCTCGTCTTCCACCGTTGGATGGTGCCAGCCCATTGTCTTTAATAAGTTCTTTTTCAAGTAACTGTTGAATAGTCTTAGTAACGAGAGGTACGCTTTTATTAATTCGAGTGCTTAAAGAAGCAATCGATTGCGGACTTTCGTAATAGAGTTCCTTTAAAATATAGGATTGTGGAGAATTCAAGTTTTATAATATTATGTTAATGGTTTGTTAAAGTTAAATAAATATTAATATAACTTCCAAATACTTTTTAAAATATTTAATAAGATGGGTTTTGTTTAAGCTTTTTTTATTAATATATATTACAACTATAATTAATATATTCGCAAAAATTATCTAAATATGAAACAACAACGCTATTATTCTTTAGATGTTTTTAGAGGCGCGACAGTAGCATTTATGATTATGGTGAATAATCCCGGATCATGGAATACTATTTTTGCTCCGCTAGGACATGCTCCATGGCATGGTGTAACGCCAACGGATTTGGTCTTCCCATTTTTCTTGTTCGCTGTAGGTAATGCTATGGCATTTGTAATGCCACGATTACAAGAGGCTGGAGCTGCTATATTTTGGCGGAAAGTGATTAAAAGAACCATTCTGATCTTTTTGATAGGTTTGTTTATTATGTGGTGGCCTTTTGTCAAGTGGCAAGGTGAGGAGCTAGTTTTCCGTCATTGGGTTAGTCCCGACAATCCAGAGCAAGGAATACGTATATTGGGGGTACTACAGCGCATTGCGATAGCTTATTTCTTTGCCTCAATAATGGCTTTTTATTTGAAACCTAAAACTATTATTTGGGCTTCGGCTGGTATACTATTTGCTTATTGGGGAATGTGTTATTTCTTAGGAGGCGAAGATCCTTACAGTATGCTGGGATGGTTTGGTAATGATATTGATAAGAAAATTATTGGTGTTGCCCATATGTATAAAGGTGAAGGTGTACCATTTGAACCTGAAGGTTTAGCTAGTACGTTACCAGCTATTGTACAGGTCGTTTTCGGTTATCTGACAGGTGTTTTTATCCGTAATCAAGGGCAGGTGAATTGGCTTTGGACAAAAGTTCCTACTTCTAATGAGCCTCATTTCAAATTGGTCTCAGGCTTATTTGTTACAGGTTTTATTTTATTGGTTTTAGGTTGGACTTGGTCGTTAGGCTTCCCTATTAACAAAAAGATATGGACGAGTTCTTATGTATTATATACGGTAGGCTTAGGGATACTTACGATAGGTACTATGATCTGGTATATCGAAGTACAAGGGGTACGAAATTGGTTAACAAAATTCTTTGATGTATTTGGTAAAAACCCCTTATTTATTTATGTATTGAGTGCTGTGCTTATTCGTTTTGTAGGCTTATTCCGTATTCCGAATGGAATAGGTGCGGATGGTCAACAGTTATATACGACAGCATTTTCATGGTTTTATAATAATATTTGTTCTGCAGTACCTGGTCCTCCAGAAATGGGCTCGTTGGTTTATGCCCTTTCTTACATGCTGTTGATGTGGTTGGTAGGTTATTATATGGACAAAAAAGGAATATATGTAAAAGTATAATGTTTTTACTATAGCGTATATAGCATTATATACGCTATAGTATCAACAAGATTAAAATTTGATATTAGATATTTTAATCATTACCTTTGCACTTAATTAATAATTTTTATCACTTTAATATTATTCAAGAATGTATTTAAGTAAAGAATACAAAGCTGATATCTTCGCAGAATTTGCAGGTACTGCTTCAAACACTGGTTCTGCAGAAGGACAAGTAGCTTTATTCACTAAAAGAATTGCTCACTTAACAGAGCATTTGAAAAAAAACAGAAAAGATTTTAACACACAACGTTCGCTACAAATGTTAGTAGGTAAACGTCGTTCATTATTAGCTTATCTGCACAAAAAAGATATCAACCGTTACCGTGCGATCATCAAAGGTCTAGGTTTACGTGATATCATCAAATAAGCTTTTAGAAAAATAAAGAAAGCCATCCATTTTTGGGTGGCTTTTTTTGTTTAGTAAGAATATTTACTATAAAAATTGATTATCTTTGTTTTGAAAAATTTTAAGTCATAAAATTCGGTGCATCGTATTAATAAAGAGGAAAGTGCATCACAATTAAAACAGAATGAGTTATAACGAAAAAAAAGTAAGCATCGAGATGGGCCATGGCCAAGCGCCTATCGAGTTGTCTACAGGTAAATTAGCCAAACAAGCTGATGGTTCTGTAGTATTAAAACAAGGTGACACTATGTTGTTAGCAACAGTAGTTTCGAATAGAGAAGCTAAAGCTGGTGTTGACTTCTTGCCTTTGTCAGTAGATTACCAAGAGAAATACGCAGCTACAGGCCGTATTCCAGGTGGTTTTTTACGCCGTGAAGCTAGATTATCAGATTACGAAGTATTAATCTGTCGTTTAGTAGATAGAGCTTTACGTCCATTATTCCCTGAAACATATCACGCAGATACACAAGTAATGATCTCTTTGATCTCTGCTGATAAAGATATTATGCCAGATGCATTAGCTGGTTTAGCGGCTTCAGCTGCTATCGCGGTATCTGACATCCCTTTCAATGGTCCTATTTCTGAAGTACGTGTTGCAAAGATTGATGGTGAATTAATCATTAATCCATTGTTGTCACAATTAGAAAGAGCTACTTTAGAGTTTATCGTTGCGGGTTCGGCACAAGATATCGTAATGGTAGAAGGTGAATCAGATGAAATCTCTGAAACAGAAATGGTAGAAGCGATTGCTTTTGCACATGAGGCTATCAAAAAACAAGTAGCTGCTCAATTAGAATTAGCTAAATTAGTAGGTGCAGAGACCAAACGTGAGTTCTGTCATGAGCCTTCTGATGAAACGTTGAGAGCGGAAGTATTTGCTGCTACATATGATAAAGTATATGCTATCGCAAAATCTGGTTCTACAAAACACGAACGTACAGAGAAATTCGCTGAAATAGGCGCTGAGTTCTTTGCTAAATTCGATGAAGAAGAATTAACAGAAGAAAAGAAATTCTTATTAAAAAAATATTACCATGATGTACAGTACGATGCGGTACGTAACTTGGTATTGGATGAAGGAATTCGTTTAGATGGTCGTAATGCGCGTACTGTACGCCCTATCTGGTCTGAGGTAGATTATTTACCTGCAGCACACGGTTCGGCAGTATTTACACGTGGTGAAACACAATCATTGACTTCAGTTACTTTAGGTGCTAAAGATGATGAGCAAATGATCGATGGTGCTTTCATCAACGGTTACAACAAATTTATATTACACTACAACTTCCCAGGTTTCTCAACAGGTGAAGTAAGACCTAATAGAGGTGCTGGTCGTCGTGAAATTGGTCACGGTAACTTAGCAATGCGTTCATTGAAGAAAGTATTGCCTGCTGACGCAGAAAACCCTTATACTATCCGTATTGTGTCTGATATCTTAGAATCTAACGGTTCTTCATCTATGGCAACAGTATGTGCGGGTACATTAGCATTATTGGATGCAGGTATTAAATTGAATGCTCCAGTATCAGGTATCGCAATGGGATTGATCACAGATGAGAAATCAGGTAAATACGCTATCTTATCCGATATCTTAGGTGATGAAGATCACTTAGGTGATATGGACTTCAAGGTGACAGGTACGGAGAAAGGTATCGTTGCTTGTCAAATGGACTTAAAGATCAATGGTCTTAAATGGGAAGTATTGACGCAAGCATTAGATCAAGCTAAAGAAGCACGTTTACACATCTTAGGTGAGATGAAGAAAACTATCGCTGCTCCTCGTGAAGATTACAAACCGCATGCTCCTCGTATCATTCAATTGACTATCGAGAAAGAATTTATTGGTGCTGTAATCGGACCCGGTGGTAAAATCATTCAAGAAATGCAACGTGAAACTGGCGCTACAATCTCTATCGAAGAGGTTGATGGTAAAGGTATCGTTCAGATCTTTGCTGATAACAAACAAGCTATCGATGATGCAACTACACGTATCAAAAATATCGTAGCAAAACCAGAAATTGGTGAAACATATGAAGGTAAAGTGAAGTCTATCATGGCTTTCGGTGCTTTCGTAGAGATCATGCCAGGTAAAGATGGTTTATTACATATCTCTGAAATTGACTGGACTCGTCTTGAAACGATGGACGGTGTATTCAAAGAAGGTGATATGGTAACTGTTAAATTGTTAGATGTAGATAAACAAGGTAAAATGAAACTTTCTCGTAAAGCTTTATTGCCTCGTCCTCCACGTGAAGACAAACCTAAAAAGGATGATAAGCCTGCAGCTCCAGTAACGGATGCTCCTCAAGCTTAATTCTTTGTAGGAATATAGTATTAGAAAGCTCAACTGTAAAGTTGGGCTTTTTTTGTGGAAACATTTTTACTTTAGCATCTTTAGGATATGGTAAAATATTTATTGCTACTAATGGCTTTATGTATAGAGGGGAATTTGTTGGCTCAATCTTCATCAAGAAATGAGTATAATCAGTTTTTGATAAAGATTGAATCTTTTATCAATAGGCATAAAATAGAGGTTGACAATCGGTTTGTAATAAAGAAATTAGCAGATTCTGTTTCCTTTTACCCGAAAGATTTAAATTGTTTGCTGAAGGAGCAGATAGTAAAATTGGCAAAGGGGAGTCCGGTTATAGCGGATTCTATGGCATATGAAGTAGCTGTTTTCTCTGTACCTATTGTAGATACCTTGATACTATCTTTTGCCGATAGTTGGAAAATTAGTATAGACACTACTGTCTCATTTCCTAATATGGGTACGTATGGTGAATTTCATGGTGGTATGCGTAATTTCAACACGATGTTGGCGAAGTACCTTACTCAGAATAGGGAGTTGATACCAGACAGTGTATTGCGGTTTAGTATTGTCTTTGACAATAGCCATTATTCCAAATTGTTATATATACTTGGCGGCTCTCAAAGCCTTAGAGATTCACTATTTTCTTTTTGGGGTACTTATAAATTTAAACATTATCCTGCAATATTATATGGTAGGTTATGGAATCAAATTTATCTTTTCCAGGCGAGTCAAGATAGCGTAAATACCATTGCTGTAGAATGCACTGAAACTAATATTATTGCCGGTTTGGCAATTAGTAACGAAGCCGTCTATGGTATCTTGGAAAGAAAACCATCCGATTATTTAATTCAATTGGTCTATGACCCCAAAAATTCAGTAGATAAAATTTATCAAGATAATCATATTGATCGTTTGTTGATGAAGGATCGAAAGGCTGTATTGAGCGCTTTAAGACATATGCATGAACAACGATTTCTAGATGGTTTAGTATATCCCATGGGCACGTACTATGTGTCAAAATACCTAGTAAATCAAGGTAATTATTAAAAGATTATATTACAGATAAATTAACTATAAATCGCTAATAATTATTCAAAGCGGTATTTTATAGGGTTTTTAAAAACAATAAAATTGTAATACACCCTACAGGGTGAATAGGATTCTCATGGAATAAGTTAGTTTACCCCACTTGGGTAATGATTATAGCAAAAGCCTATTGAACAATAATAATAATGCTGATCGGTATAAATGCAATCACCATTAGTTTATCTCCTTGGGCCAAAGTCATTTCCTACCATAGTCATCGCACAACGAAATCCTGTCATTGCATCCGACTGATCTTGTTGCATATGTCGTCGTGTCGCCGGATTTAACCAGTAAGCTCTATCATTCCATGATCCGCCTTTATATACCCTTGATTTGTCATTTACCAAAGATGTTTTTCCATATAACTCCTTGTTCGTTTCATCATTATGGCCTCTTACGTCATATTGATAAGTGGTACTGTTAGGGTCTGTATTTTGTGCCGCTTGTAATTGCTCCCATGTTTGTTTTCGACCAGAGATAGCAGGGATTTTAATGGTTTTCCCATCTTCGCTTTTCGCTAATTCTCGTGTTTCTGTATTTTCATATTTATTATTCATAAATACATGCCCACGATAGGGGTTGAAATCATCAAAATCTTCATATGATAGTTGACGATATACATCAGATACCCATTCATTTACATTCCCTGCCATATTGTATAGGCCTATATCATTGGGTATATAACTTTTAACAGATACAGTAATATCACCTCCTTCATTTAGATCGCCGGCAACACCTCTATTGTTACCACTATTGATTTTGAAATTAGCTAACATCTTACCTTGATTTCTTTTGGTGCCATCTCTTACACCCAAACCATTCCAAGGATATGTTTTACCATATTCAACGGTTCCTTCCCAAGAATTACCTATTAATCCAAGTGCGGCATATTCCCATTCTGCTTCCGTTGGTAAGCGGTAGGGTTGTTTTAGTATACCATCTTCCATACGTACGGTTCGTTTAGCACCTTTTTCGGTACCTATTCGATTGTCATTGGGCATATTTTTTCCATCGATTCCCGCTCCTTTGATTTGACCATTTAGGTATAGATCTGTATTAAATGCTTGGTTCTGTTGGCCTTTTTGGTCATTTAGCGTTTTATAGTCTATAAGTACTCCTTGTTGTCTTAATATATGTTCGTTGACACGATCTGTACGCCACTCACAATAAGTGTTCGCTTGATCCCAACTCACACCTACAACGGGATAATCTTGAAAGGCAGGGTGTCTTAAATAGAAATTTACGTAAGGCTCGTTGTATGATAATGGGCTACGCCAAACTAATGTATCTGGCAATGCATCGTAATACACTCTACTTTGAGCAGGATAATTTTGTGATATCCAATGTAGGTACTCTAACCAATCGGCATTAGAAACCTCCGTCTCATCAATATAGAATGAAGCGACGGTTACTCGTCTTTTCACATTGTCATAATCATAGTTTAAATCTTGATTCAAACTACCCCCCATTACGAAAGTACCACCTTCAACAGCGATCAAACCTGGTCCTGCAGATGACCTTATCTTTCGGTTTATTTGTAGTCCACCATTATATGGATCATTGTAACTCACACCTGTTTTATCAGAAACACCATTACGTTTGCTTTTACTTTTACACGAAAGTAATAGGAGGGGTGCTATTGAGAGAATAAATGCATAAATAAAGAGACATCTTAAATATTTCATATTTATAATTAGCTATTGCGTCCAATAATGTTTAAATCTAATAATTATTTATTTAATATTAAATATATTTTTTTTATAAAACAATTTATTATCGCTATTGTTTGTTAAAATTGCCAAATAGCCAAGATTGAGTAATAAATTGCATCTTTGTTCGTATTTCAATATTATATATTCATGAAAATTAAGGTAGGATTTGGTTTTGATGTTCATCAAATGAAAGAAGGGCATCCATTTGTTTTAGGTGGAGTTACTCTAGAACATCATTCTGGCGCTTTTGGTCATTCAGACGCAGATGTATTGGTACATGCTATTTGTGACGCTATATTGGGAGCAGCTAATTTGGAAGATATTGGTTATCATTTCCCAAATACAGATGATAAATGGAAAGGGATTAGTAGTTTATTGCTGCTAAAAGAATGTGTTCGTTTAGTTGCCCAAAAAGGATGGACTTTGGGGAATATTGATGCAATGCTGTGTCTTGAGGCACCAAAGATCAAACCTTACATTGCTGCAATGAAGGAGAAAATTGCCGAAGCAGCAAATATCGATATCGATGATATCTCTATAAAAGCTACCACCAATGAAACTATGGGGTTTGTAGGTAGAGAAGAAGGAGTAGTCGCTTATGCTGTTTGTTTAATACAAAAATAATTATTTCTTACGGAAATAATTTATGATTATAAACAAGGCTACTGTAGCTAACATGCCAGCAAATATAAATGGTGCGCCTGGAAAATATAATGACAAATCTGTTTTTTTTGAAAAATGAGAAAACAGATTTGTCATTATTATAGGTCCTAATATCGCAGTGAGCGAGATAACTGATGTTATGCCACCTTGTATCCGCCCTTGTTCATCTTGGGGAACTAAATTTGAAATATGACTTTGTAGTGCTGGGCCAGTAATACCTGCTAGTACATAAGGCACACTTATGGCATATAGCATCCAACTCGCAGTAGCCAAACCATAGAGTGGAAAAGTAATCATATAGATAACTATTCCAGCTATTATAGCTTTGCCTGTTCCTATTTTTGGTATTATCACTCGAATTAATCCTGCCTGTACGATCATCAGTAATGTACCGATAAATCCCAAGGATAGACCAACCATTTTCTCATCCCAACCAAATTTTTCTAATGTATAATATGACCATGTACTTTGAACAGAATGAGAAGCCATATTGATCAGGAATATACACGCTATAAGCGGCAATATGATAGGGTGTGATTTGATGTGTATAAAAGCTCCAATAGGATTAGCCGATTTCCATTCAAATGGACGGCGTAATTCTGGCTTTAGCGATTCTGGAACAATAAAATAACCATACAGAAAGTTGACGAAACATAGTACTCCAGCAGCATAGAAAGGTACTCTGGCTCCAAAATGGCCCAAAAGGCCACCTAGTACAGGGCCTATTATAAAACCCAAGCCAAATGCAGCGCCCAATAAGCCAAAATTTTGTGCTTTTTTTTCCGGCGTACTTATGTCAGCTATGTAGGCCGCTGCAACAGTATAACTGGCTCCTGTTATGCCAGCAATGAACCTACCTACAAATAACCAAGCAATGGTAGGTGCAATTCCCATTAATAGATAATTAAGGCTAAAACCAATCAAGGAGATTAATAAAACAGGTCTTCGACCATATTTATCACTTAGATTACCCAGTACGGAAGCAAAAACAAATTGTGTAATTGCATATGTAAAAACAAGCCATCCACCATAGCGCGAAGCTTCGCTTAAATCACCTCCAGTTAATTCTTGAATTAATTTAGGCATTACTGGAATAATTATACCTAAACCTATAACATCTATTACGACAGTTATAAATATGAAGAATAGTCCCGAGGACTTTTTATTTTGCATACCTTAAATTTGACATTCAAATGTAAGTAAAAGTTATTTATTTAGTTTTTGAAATTCATTTTGTTCCTTTAATCTGTATAATTCACTAATTGTGGATTCCTTATTTTGTTATGAAAAGAAAATAGTGTTTTTGTTAAATTTGTTTTTGTCCTTTGGTTGTGGTACTTCTTTATGATTATAGAGTTTTAGTAGTTGGATGTTTTCTTTTTTGTTAAAAATAAGATACTTAAAAATAAATAAAAGATAGAAATCAATTGATTTTTGTTGATACTTTTCGGAACTTCGCACCGTATTATATCATATAAAAGAGATTTTTTTATTCTATCCATAGAATAATGAATATACCTCAAATTATTTATAATACCTTTGTGATTGAAAAAGATAGACTTCTGAGTGAATAATAGCTTAGAGTTTATTGATAAATAAAGAACAATATAGAATTCGAGTATTCAATAATGAAGAGAGAGTCAAAAAAAAATAAACTTACATCAGAAGATATCAGTCGTTATACACGTGTTTTTTGGTCTATTTTGATTGGAACAGTAGTGCTTGTAACACTGATTTTGACGAGTGTTCGATTGGGGCTATTTGGAGAACTTCCTAGTTTTGCAGATTTAGAAAATCCTAAAAGTAATCTTGCGTCGGAGATTCTAACCGATAATAATACGGTCTTAGGAACTTATTACTTACAAAATAGATCCAATGTAAAATATAGTGAGCTATCACCATTTTTGATCGAAGCATTAGTTTCTACTGAAGATAAGCGCTTTTATGATCACTCCGGTATCGATTATTCACGTACATTAACAAGTGTGTTTCATACTTTGACAGGAAATAAACAAGGTGGGAGTACTATTACACAGCAGTTAGCACTAAATTTATTCTCCGAGAAACGTGAACGTAATCCTATCAAACGGATTATGCAAAAGTTGCAAGAATGGATTACAGCAGTTCGTTTGGAAAGAAATTATACCAAAAATGAAATTATAATGATGTATTTTAATACGGTAGATTTTGGGTATAAAAATACATTCGGTATAAAATCAGCAGCAAAGACTTTCTTTAGTACAACACCTGATAAATTGACCGCTGAACAAGCGGCGATTCTTGTAGGGATGTTAAAAGGACCTACCTTATATTCACCAGTACGCAATGAAGAGAAATCATTAACAAGACGTAACCAAGTATTGTTAAATATGCGTGATGCTGATTTCTTGACGGACGCAGCATATGAAAAAGCAAAGAACGAACCGATAGGATTAAAATTAAATATTTCTACTTACGGTGAAGGATTGGCCGCATACTTTAGAGCTTCATTGAAAGATGAAATAAAAAAAGAATTCAAACGTCTCGCTATTACCAAGCCTGATGGTACGCCGTATGATTTGGATAGGGATGGATTAAAAATCTATACACCCATCAATTATAATATGCAGAAGTATGCTGAGGAGGCGCAGAAAGAATGGATGATGGTCTTGCAGCGTGAATTTAACAAGCAATGGCGCAATAAAAATGCTTTTGCTACTGCAGATAGAAAGAAATTGCTAGAGTCTGGAATGAAGCGTTCAGATCGTTATATACAGATGAAAGAAGATGGTGCTTCGGAGGAGGATATTAAGAAAGTTTTTAATACTAAGGTGAAAATGGAAATATTCACTTGGAAAGGAAACATTGATACATTAATGACGCCATTAGATTCGATTAAATATAATAAATTAATCCTTCGTAATGCTGTGATGTCAATGGAACCGCAAACAGGTCATGTGAAAGCATGGGTTGGTGGGGTCAATTTTGAACATTATAAGTATGATCAGGTAAAACAAGGGACACGTCAGGTAGGTTCTACAGCTAAGCCGTTTACCTATGCCGTGGCGATAGATAATTTTTATTCTCCTTGTTATACAGTACCTAATTTTCAGCAAACTTATGGCGACTGGACGCCGCGTGGTACCACACAAGGTGGTAGCCCAATTACATTAAAGAATGCATTGAAATATTCGCAAAACTTTGCTACAGCCTTTGTTATCAATGAAGTCGGTGCTGCCAATGTTGCTGAATTGACACGCAAGATGGGTATTACTTCAGATGTGCCTAATTACCCTTCTATCGCTTTAGGAGCATATGATGCTTCTGTTTTTGATATGGTAGGCGCTTATTCTGCATTCGTAAATCATGGTACTTGGGTAGAGCCTACGATGATACTTCGTATCGAAGACAAAAATGGCGCTATTGTTTACGAGCGTACACCTGAGGTTAAGAAGGTGCTAAACAGTGAGTCTGCCTATATAATGGTGGATATGCTGAAAGGCGTAGTGGATGGCGGTACTGCCTCACGTTTACGTCGCAAAGAGTATGGTGGCTTGACGAATCCAATTGGTGGCAAGACAGGTACAACGAATGACAACTCCGACGCTTGGTTTATTGGTGTTACACCACAATTGGTAACTGGGGTTTGGACTGGTGCTGAAGATAGAGGGATAAGTTTTAGTAATATGCAGTACGGGCAAGGTGCAGCAGCAGCTTTACCTATATTTGGATTATATATGCGTAAAGTTTACGATGATAAATCACTTCATTATTCGAAAGATGATTTCCCTAAGCCTCCAGGAGGAATGACAAGAGAGATGGATTGTTCGCAATATGTAGGCGAATATGAAGGGTATTCGACGGAGTCGCAGCAGCCAACAATTCAAACGGAACAAGAAGAAAGATTAGGTTTTTAGTACCTTTTACAATATTTAGATCATTCGGACAGCCTATTTTTGTAATTTGCTGTCCGATTTATTTTATGGCTATTTTCGATTACAAAGAAGAGTTAAAAAGGATTCCGCATAAGCCGGGAGTATATCAATATTTTGATAAGGATGACGTATTGATTTATGTTGGTAAAGCAAAGGATCTTAAAAATAGGGTTTCTTCTTACTTTGTCAATGAAAATCAGCTTAATTCAAAGACACGTGTTCTTGTTCGTAAGATTCAACGCATTGCTTTCACTATTGTGGACACAGAGATTGATGCTTGGTTATTGGAAAATAATCTAATCAAAAAGCACAAACCTCGGTACAATGTAATGCTTAAGGATGATAAGACATATCCTTGGATTGTGATTAAAAACGAACCTTTTCCGCGTGTATTTTGGACTCGCCGATATATCAAAGATGGCTCCAAATATTTTGGGCCTTATGCCTCCGTAGGGATGATGCATGTGGTATTAGATACCATACGTGAATTGTTCCCGCTGCGCACTTGTGCTTTAAACTTGTCCCAAGATAATATTGCCAAGGGCAAATACAAAACATGCTTAGAGTATCAAATTGGTAATTGTAATGGTCCCTGCGAAGGATTGCAATCACGAGAGAAATACGATCAAAATTTAGAAGATATTAAAGATATCTTGAATGGAAAGATTTCTGTCGTAACCAACAAGATAAAGGAACAACTTAATGAAGCTATAGGTAAGTTGAATTTTGAAGAGGCGCACCTATTGAAGGGCAAATTGGATAAATTGGATAATTATCAAAGTAAATCCACGGTCGTAAGCTCTTCTATCACGAATCTGGATGTCTTCAGTATTGCATCTGACGAATCTTACGCTTTTGTCAATTTCCTCAAGGTCATGAATGGTGTCGTGATCCAAACTCAGACGCTCGAAATGAAAAAACGTCTTGATGAATCCGAAGCGCAATTGCTTGCAATAGCTATCCCTGAGATTAGAAATCGTTACAAGAGTGTTTCTAGGGAAATTATTGTGCCTTTCTCACTTGAAATTGAGGGCCTGCCGGAAGAAGTCAAATTAAATGTCCCTAAATTGGGTGATAAGCGCAAGCTATTGGATCTCTCGTTGAAGAATGTCGCTTACTTCAAAAAGGAAAGGCTATTGCATTACGAAAAATTGAACCCAGAAGTAAAGACAGAGCGTCTGCTTCTACAAATGCAAAAGGACCTTCGTCTCAATACCTTACCAAGGCATATCGAATGTTTTGATAACTCCAATATCCAAGGTAGTTTTCCTGTTTCTGCGATCGTCGTATTTAAAGATGGAAAACCATCCAAAAAAGATTATAGGCATTTCAATGTAAAGACTGTAGAAGGACCTAATGATTTTGCAACGATGGAAGAAGCTGTTTATCGTCGTTATAAGCGATTGTTGGATGAAGGGGAGGAATTACCACAGTTGATTGTTATTGATGGCGGTAAAGGGCAGTTAGGGGCTGCATTGAAAAGCCTAAGGCTATTAGGTATAGAGCGGAAGCTAACGGTGATCGGTATTGCTAAGCGATTAGAGGAATTATTCTATCCTGGAGATCAGTATCCATTATATTTGGATAAAAAGTCAGAGACATTGAAAGTTATCCAACACCTACGTGATGAGGCGCATCGCTTTGGTATTACTTTTCACCGTAACCAGCGAAGTAGGAAGACTTTCGTTTCGGATTTAGATAATATTCCTGGCATTGGAAAAGTAACCGTCGAAAAATTGTTGACCACCTTCAAGTCTGTTAAGCGCATAAAAGCGCTATCTGATGAAGAGCTAAAAACAGTGTTAAATCTGAAGCAGATACAAGCGCTGCGTACTTATTTTCAAGAAGAAAAGAGTTAGTATGGGCATGTTGATAGCTGATGAATTACTCAAATCCTGTTATTTGTATTTCATTATAATCCAGTTGTCTCCCTATTTTACGTAACAGCTCATCGTCGTATTTTTTATCTTTTTTTAATTGATTTAATAATTTGCGTTCCTGATGAATCAACAGTAAAGTAATCTTTTTATTCTCTTTTTTATTGTGCATAAATACTTCTGTGGATGTTGTCCATTCTTTTTTATGCCCCCATAATGTAAGTTCATTTTCTAATTTTTTATGATAGTACCTGATATAATCTTTAGGATTGTCGGTATCTGTCATGTATTGTTGAATGGTGCTTAACGAACTTTGTTTTAGCTGGGTAAGGATTTCTATTTCTTGCTTTTCAAGTGTAAGGTTACTGTTGTTGTTTTCATATTTTAATAGTTTTAAGATCAATGGTAATAGTAATCCTTGGCCTACTAAAGTGATCAATATGGTAACGAATGTGATGAATAATATAAAATTGCGATGTGGAAATGGTGCTCCATTTTCTATTAATGTAGGGATAGAAAGTGCTGCTGCCAATGATACGACACCGCGCATTCCTGCCATACTTATGACAAGAGAATCTTTCCAATTCGGTTTTTGTTCAACGATTTTTCGCTTTTTAGATAGATACCAAGGTGCAAATGCCGTGAAAAAACAGTACACAATGCGAACAGTCAACAATAATATACTTAGTATAACGCCATATTTGATGCCATGATACAGCGTATGTGTAGGCATGTTTGCGGTAATCGTAGACAGCTCAAGGCCTATCAGGATAAAAATGAAAGCATTTATTAAGAAGATCAATACAGACCAAATATTCGTTGCTTGAATACGTGTAGCGTGTGTTAGGTAGCGTATGTTATAGGACATCATCAGGCCTGATGCTACGACGGCCAGTACTCCCGAAAAATCGAAATATTCCGCGCTGATATACACAAAGTAAGGGACCAATATAGTGATTACTGTATCTACATTAGTGTTTGAGGGAATCCAACGCAATAGGTACCCGGAGCCCAATCCTATCACTAAACCTATGCCAATACCACCGATTGCCATTTTGAAGAATTCTTCCACAGCATCTTGAAACACAAAATTTGAAGTGACAATAGCTGCAAGCGCAAATTTGAAAACAATCAAACTGGAGGCATCATTAATAAGGCTTTCCCCTTCTAAAATACTCGTTATTTTTTTTGGGATTTTTAGATTTTTTAGAACTGATGTCGCCGCAACAGCATCTGGAGGAGAATTGATGCCCCCGATTAAAAAACCTAATGCTAATGTCGCTCCTGCTATAAAATAATTGGAAAAATAAGCGATTACGATAGACGTAAAGAATACTAAACCAAAGGCTAACGAAAATATTTGTCTCTTGTAATGATGGAAATCTTTCCATGACGTAAACCAAGCGGCTTCAAATAAAATTGGCGGTAAGAATATTAAAAATATAAAGTCAGGATCAATTTTTATATGTGGCATATTAGGAATCATGCTAATAATAAGACCTGCGATAACCAAAAATATAGGGTAGGCAATTTTAAGTTTTTGACCTAAAAGAACCAACATCATGACCGTGAATATTACACTGATAGCAATTAGGAGGTAGCTATGAATCATTCTTAAGTTTATTGTTGAAAACAACTTGTTTTCAATAAATGTTTTGTTGATAGACTATATTTTATAAAGAAATGAGGGCAACCTTTATGGGGATGCCCTCATTTCTTTAAAGACTTAATCAGGTTATAGTTAATCTTCGTAACCAAATCTTTTTAAGTGGTTCTTTTTGGAACGCCAATCAGGAATGACTTTCACAAAAAGCTCTAAAAATACTTTTCCACCAATAAATTCCTCAATATCTTGGCGTGCATATGTTCCTACTTTCTTGATCATAGATCCCGCTTTGCCAATCAAAATATTCTTTTGTGAGTCACGCTCAACAATGATTTCTGCTGCTATCTTCGTGATGTTAGGCTCTTCTTTGTACGATGTCACTATTACTTCAGCACTATATGGAATTTCCTTGTCGTATAATTTGAAAATCTTCTCACGAATCATTTCCGAAGCAAAGAAGCGCATAGATTTATCCGTTAACTCATCTTTTTCATAATAAGCAGGGTGAATCGGCAAGCGCTCTTTAATGTAATCCATTACAGGAGGTACATTGTATCCTAATAATGCGGACATAGCAAAAATAGCCTCTGGATTAAGCTTTTCTTTCCAATATTCAATTTTTGCAAATACCTCTTCTTCTGATGATTTGTCAATTTTGTTGATTAACACAGCTACTTTTGCGGTAGTGTTTAATAATTTCTCTATAACATCATTCTCATCATGCTTCTCATTGATGTCTGTAACAAATAGAATAATATCAGCATCTACTAAAGAACCTTGGACAAAATTCATCATCGATTCTTGTAAAGAATATTTAGGAACAATGACTCCAGGAGTGTCTGAAAATACAATTTGATGATCTTCATCATTGACAATACCCATAATACGATGGCGAGTTGTTTGTGCTTTAGGGGTGATGATTGACATTTTTTCACCGACTAAAGCATTCATTAGCGTAGACTTACCTGCATTGGGCTTACCTATGATACTTACGAATCCTGCTTTGTGCGACATTATTTTCCTTTTTATTTGTTTTACAAAGAAACAAATAATATCTTTGTGCTCCAATTAAGGAAGTAAATAATCTTTGATTTTAGTATTAAAACAAAGATTTTGACATATAAAATATAATGCGGGATGGAGCAGTGGTAGCTCGTCGGGCTCATAACCCGAAGGTCATCAGTTCGAGTCTGGTTCCCGCTACTAAAATAAAGCTAAGCGCGAGGCTTAGCTTTATAAAAATACAATGCGGGGTGGAGCAGTGGTAGCTCGTCGGGCTCATAACCCGAAGGTCATCAGTTCGAGTCTGGTCCCCGCTACTAAAATAAAGCTATGTGCCGATTAGCTTTTTAAAAATACAATGCGGGATGGAGCAGTGGTAGCTCGTCGGGCTCATAACCCGAAGGTCATCAGTTCGAGTCTGGTTCCCGCTACTAAAATAAAGCTAAGCGCGAGGCTTAGCTTTTCAAAATACAATGCGGGGTGGAGCAGTGGTAGCTCGTCGGGCTCATAACCCGAAGGTCATCAGTTCGAGTCTGGTCCCCGCTACTAAAATAAAGCTAAGTGCCGCTTAGCTTTTTAAAATATAATGCGGGATGGAGCAGTGGTAGCTCGTCGGGCTCATAACCCGAAGGTCATCAGTTCGAGTCTGGTTCCCGCTACTAAAAATTAAGCCTTACACTTTTGTGTGAGGCTTTTTTTTGTGTCTATAGAAATAATTGTTACAACAATAGTTTTTTTTGCAATTATTGTTAAACTATTGTTAAAATATAATTAACTGCATATTAATAGGTTATAATAAATCGAATAGTTTCATATGTAACTAATTTTAATTTTAGATTTTTTTAAAGTAATATTACGGCGATGTAGCTGTAATCAACTAAAGGCTAAATCGCTTAAAACTAAATTACATATGATAAAAAGAGATACCAAGGCCTATACTTTGGGCAAAACCTCTCCTTTAGCAATAGCCCTTCTATTAGGTCTGGTTGCTCCTAATTTTTCTTATGCCTATGAGAATATGGCTAGGGAAGTTAATGTCTTAAATCAAAATTTAATTTCAGGAAATGTTATTGGTTCCGATGGCCCTATTGGTGGAGTTACGATTACCGTAAAAGAAAATCCTTCAATTTCGAGCTCTACAGATTCGAAAGGCGCCTTCTCAATTAAAGCAGCCAATGGTCAAACGCTTGTTTTTAGTATTGTCGGTTATGATAAATTAGAAAAAGTTGTTTCTTCGTCGGTAATGAATGTAACATTGACTGAATCGAATGAGGCATTAGAGGAAGTTGTTGTTGTTGGTTATGGTATTCAACAGAAAAAAGAAAGTTTAACAGGTGCTGTGCAGTCTGTAAGTGGTTCTAAACTGCGCGATGTCACTACACCATCCGTTGAGAACATGCTTAATGGTAAAGCCGCTGGTGTGTATGTATCACCCGGAGCAGGCAGACCGGGCTCTAAAGGTGGGGTAGTAATCCGTGGACAAGCTTCTATTAATGGTACAACCAATCCATTATGGGTAATTGATGGTGTAATTGTAGGCTCTAATCCAGGGGAGATCAATCCAGATGATATCGAAAATCTAACGGTATTGAAAGATGCAGCATCTACATCCATATATGGTTCCCAAGGAGCTAATGGTGTAGTAGTGGTTACTACAAAGCGCCCTTCTGCAAGAGCTATGACTTTGAATTTTTCGACACGAATGGGTTTCAATAGTCTTAATAATGGAAATCTAGAAGTGATGAATGGCGCGGAGTTGTATGATTACTATGCATCTTTTGCAAATGCTAATGAAATTAAGTTTTCACGTTGGAATACGGATTTAAGAGATAGTAATTTTGATTGGTGGAAATTAGCTACAAAGACAGGTTTTGTACAAAATCATAATGTTTCCTTACAAGGAGGGACAGAAAAACTACAATCTTTCATGTCTTTGGGTTATTATGATGAAGTTGGAGCGGTTAAAGGTTACAATTATGATCGTTATAATTTCCGCTTGAATACAGTATACAAGCCATTTGAATGGTTGACCGTAAAGCCGATGATTTATGGTTCACGTAGAGCTGTTGATGATAGACAATATTCGACTACAGCGATGTATTCTAATTTGCCTTGGGATAGCCCGTATAATGAAGATGGTAGTTTAGTACCTCACCGTTATAGTGGATGGGTCAATGCTCAAAATACCAATTACCTGTATGACTTGCAATGGGATCATAGTGAAAACTTTAACTATGAATTCAGTGGTAATATGGATTTTGATATTCGATTGACTGATTGGTTAACTTTTTCTTCTGTCAATAGTTATAGATATAATACATATACAGCTAGTGGTTATACTGATCCTCGATCAAATGGAGGTATTAGTGTGGAGGGAAGATTGAGTGATTATCGTTCGGAATATTCTCGTCGTTATACCAACCAAATCTTACGATTTAAGAAAAACTGGGGCAAGCATGCTGTAAATGGTATTGTAGCTTATGAATTTAATGACTATTGGAACAAAACTTTAGATGTATATGGAACAGGTTTTATTCCTGGATTTGAGGTATTAGATGTAGTAGCGTTGCCAGAGCGTACTAAAGGTGGAATTAGCGAATGGGCTACACAGTCTTATTTATCAAATGCCGAATACTCATACGATGAGAAGTATTTAGTTCAAGGATCTTTCCGTCGCGATGAAGCTTCAAATTTTGGTAAGAAATCCGGTAGTTTCTATTCTTTCAGTGGAGGATGGAATATTTTCAAAGAAGATTGGTTTCAATTTGATTGGGTAAATAATCTGAAGTTAAGAGCTTCATATGGTACAGTGGGTAATAGACCAAGTGCTTTATATCCACAATTTGATTTGTATTCTGTTTCCACAGCGGCGAGTTACAATACCTCTCCAGGCGCATTGATAAGTCAGATCGGTAATCAAAATTTAACTTGGGAACAAACAGCAACTTCAGATATCGGTTTAGATGCTGCATTCTTAAATAATCGCCTTCGTGTTAATTTTGATTATTATAATAAAAATACTAAAAATATTCTCTTCCAAGTTCCTATTTCTGGCTTAACGGGTGTGACATCTGTTTGGAAAAATATTGGAAAAATGAATAACAAAGGTATTGAGCTTACTTTGGGGGCTGATGTTGTTAGAAATCAAGACTGGTTGTGGAGTGTAGATATAAATCTGGGTCACAATGTTAATAAATTGACAGATATATACAAAACTAAGCAAGCTGATGGTTCTTATGTGTCACGTCCTGTGATTGTTGGCGATGCATTAGGAATTGCGGGTTCTGCAAATCGTATTTTACAAGTTGGTTTGCCAGTAGATACATACTATCTTCCAGAGTGGGCAGGTGTCAATGTAGACACAGGTGCTCCAATGTGGTACAAGGTAACAAGAGATGCAGCAGGTAATGAAACAGCGCGTGAAACCACATCGAATTATGCGCAAGCAACTCAAGAGAAAATGGGTAAAGCTTCGGCTGATTTATTTGGTGGAATCAATACTAGTTTGAGTTACAAGAAATTCGACCTTTCTGCTATGTTTGGTTACTCAATAGGGGGGCAAATTTATAATTATGCACGTCAAGAATATGATTCTGATGGTACCTATACCGATAGAAATCAAATGAAATTGCAAGATGGTTGGTCAAGATGGGAAAAACCGGGTGACATAGCAACACATCCTATTGCTAAATATAATAATCAAGATAAAGGAAATTCTGCTTCTTCCCGATATATTGAGAATAGCGACTTCTTGAGATTACGTTCATTGACTTTTGGTTATACTTTTGACCTGACGAAGTATAAAGTTAAAAATCTACGTTTATTCTTTTCTGGTGAAAACTTGTTTATATGGACAAACTATTCTGGTGTAGATCCAGAAATTCCGGTAAGTGATGGAGGTGCTATTTTGAACTCTACAGGTCCTGGTGTTTATCCAGCTGTACGTAAGTATGTATTTGGTCTTAATGTTTCATTTTAATACGTAGCGAGATAATTTTATGAAAAAGATATTGTTTATTCTTTTAGCTTCGGCTTCATTTACAGCATGTAAAGTAGACCGAACACCATATGGGTCTTTGGAATCTGAGTCGATTACTTCCAACCCAGAGGCGTCTTTAGATGCTTTATTGAATGGTACATATGCACAATTAAAATCATGGTCTGACCCTATGCATAGAGCAGGGGAGTATGCTGGTGATAATATGATGATTCGTGGTTCTTCTACGGATGCCTTTTACGAGTTTATTTCTTATGCGCGTACTCCAAATAACTATAGATTAACCCAGTTTTGGGATTCTGGATACAAATTGATAGCACAAGCTTCGAATATTATTAAATTAATTGAAGAAGGTAAGAGCCCTGAGATTGATAGTAAATTAGGTGAATGTTATTACTTAAGAGGAATGATGTATTTCTACTTGGTAAGAGCATATGGTAAACCGTATTACCAATCCCCTGAAACGAATCTTGGCGTACCAATTGTTAATGGTACACCTGATGATGTTGTAAATAACTTAAATCTTCCTGATCGTTCTACAGTGAAAGAAACGTATGAGCAGGTTTTAAGTGATTTAAAGAAAGCAGAAGAATTAATTACTACAGATAAAGGTTCTGCGATATTCGCTTCAAGAGAGGCAGCTCAAGCGATGTTGTCTCGAGTTTATTTGTACATGAGTGGTACATATGCTAATCCAATTGCTGAATATGCACAGCTTTCTGTTGATTATGCTGATAAAGTGATTCAGTCGGGAAAATATAGCTTATTATCTCGTGATCAGTTTATGAAGTACAATACCTTTACACCAGAGAATAACAATGAGACAATTTTTGCTATCAAGCGTGTTGCCTCTGAGTTTTCAGGCTATGATCATTATTATGGCGTAGGAGGTATGTACGGTGTAATTGGCGGCATGGGTTGGGGAGAAATGTATGCCAGCGCAAAATATATCGACTTGCTTAATGAAACAGGCCGTAATGACTGGAGACCAGAAAGCTATAAGATGGTAGATGCACGTGCTGCATTTATTGAGCCTACCTATAGAAAGAATGAAAAAGATGGTAGTTATACTGAAGTTTTCCGTTTTGTAAAAGAAGATGGGGTAGATGTATTGAACTATGTTCAAGATACGATTATTCGTTCTGGTACAACGATTCTTGCAAAAGAAGGGGCGACAACATATCCGCTAGTTCCCGTAGATGCGAGTCAAGGGATTTATACCATCAATTATAAAGATGGTAAAACTTATAAAGGTGTGATTGATAATTTTATTTCCTTAAATAGAGTTTACCCACAATTTTATATTACTAAGGCTTCACGTGAAGGTGAAGATTCTCATTTACATTCTCCGGTTATTAGCCGTTTAGGAGAAGTTTATTTAAATAGAGCAGAGGCTTATGCTAAACTGCGTAATTACAATGCTGCATTGTCTGATTTAAATATCATTCGTACACGTTCTATTGTAAATGGTGCTTATTCAACATTAGACGCGAGTAATGCAGGTAAGCTTATTGATAAGGAAAGACAATTGGAATTGGCTTATCAAGCAGAACGTAGTTATGATGTATTTAGAAATGGAGAACCGTTGACAAGGAGATACCCAGGTCCTCACAAACAATTTGAGGATATTCAACCTACTGATTTTAGAGTAATTTATTACATTCCGCAGAGTGCGATAAATTCTTATCCTGGTACGTTGACACAAAATCCAACAGGTAACTAATTACATAGTAATTTTTAAAATAAAAAAGCCAGATCCTTAGGGGTCTGGCTTTTTTATGCTATATTATTTTATTAACCCTCTACAATAGATTTCAGATCTGCTGGAGAATAGTTAATAGATTTTAATGTTTTGTGGTCGCCTTCACGAAATACTAAGTATAAACCATCTACTTCTTTATAGTACGAATCAACACCTTTTTCCTCTTTGTAGTATTTCATCGTAGCTTCAGCTTCTTCGATAGATTTACAAGCCTTACTCATGTTTGAGCGTTGTACCTCCTCAAATAAAGCATTGAATTTGTCTTTTAATCCAAATTCTAAAACTGCACCTGACAAGACATATTGGATATCACATAGTGCATCTGCAATCTCTACAATATCTTTCGCTTGAATAGCTTCCTCTAACTCTTTTAACTCCTCCGCAATCAATGAAACACGTAAGTTGCATCTATTTTCTGCAGGAATTTGTGGTGTATCTAATATTGGGTGCTGAAAAGTTTTGTGAAATTCAGCTACTGATGTTAATGTTTTTGGGTCCGTCATAATTATTTACTTATACGCTATAAAAATACAAATCTTAATGATAAAATCATCAAAGCTATATAAAACTAAAGTCTCGATATTTTCGAGACTTTAGCAAGTATTATTTAATCAAATGTTTTAGTTGTATTAACTCTTTTTCTTCTAAATATCTCCATCGGCCACGAGGAAGATCTTTTTTCGTTAAGTTAGCGTATACTACACGATCTAATTTTACGACTTCATAACCCAATGATTCGAAAATACGACGTACAATACGGTTCTTTCCAGAGTGAATTTGAATGCCTACTTCACGCTTTGATGCTCCAGATACATAACTAATATCATCTGGCTTAATTAAACCATCTTCTAATTCCAATCCAAATTGAATTTTATTGAAGTCACCTTGTGCTAAGTTTTTATTCAATTCTACTTGGTACATTTTAGTAATACCATTTTTTGGATGGGATAGTTTGTCTGCCAAATTACCATCATTTGTTAATAGTAGTAATCCAGTAGTATTTCTATCTAATCTTCCTACAGGATAGATACGCTCTTTTGTAGCTTTAGCGACCAATTGCATCACCGTACGTCTCTCTTGAGGATCATCCGTAGTCGTGATGTAATCTTTTGGTTTATTTAATAAAATATAAACCATTTTCTCACGCTTAAGACGTTCGTTATTGTAACGAATATCATCTTTTGCAGGATCTACACGTGTGCCTAATTCTGTAACAGCTTCGCCATTTACAGTAACTACACCTGCACCGATAAGTTCATCCGCTTTTCTACGTGAACACACTCCAGCATTAGAGATATATCTATTCAGACGGATTAATCCATCGTCCTCTACTTGTTTATTTGCAGGCTTATTAGCAGGTCTGAATTTTCTGTTTGCAGAATATTTAAAGTCATTGTTTTCACGTTGCTCTTGGTATTCTGGTGTTGCTGTAGATCTTCTTTCGCCTTTGAAATTGCTGTCTGATTTAAAGTCGCTTCCTCTTGATCTGTCAAATGATCTTCTTTCACCATTTCCTTCTTTCGAGAAGTTTGATGATCTGTCGAATGATCTTCTTTCACCAGATCCCTCTTTCGAGAAGCTAGATGATCTGTTGAATGGTTTTCTTTCACCAGATCCTTCTTTCGAGAAGTTTGATGATCTGTCAAATGATCTTCTTTCACCATTTCCTTCTTTCGAAAAGTTTGATGATCTGTCGAATGATCTTCTTTCGCCAGTTCCTTCTTTTGAGAAGTTTGATGATTTGTTAAATGGTCTTCTTTCACCAGATCCTTCTTTCGAGAAGTTTGATGATCTGTCGAATGATCTTCTTTCACCATTTCCTTCTTTCGAGAAGTTTGATGATTTGTTGAATGGTCTTCTTTCACCAGATCCTTCTTTCGAGAAGTTTGATGATTTGTTGAATGGTCTTCTTTCACCAGATCCTTCTTTTGAGAAGTTGGATGATCTGTCGAATGATCTTCTTTCACCAGATCCTTCTTTCGAGAAGTTGGATGATCTGTCGAATGATCTTCTTTCACCAGATCCTTCTTTTGAGAAGTTTGATGATTTGTTGAATGGTCTTCTTTCACCAGATCCTTCTTTTGAGAAGTTGGATGATCTGTCGAATGATCTTTTTTCACCAGATCCTTCTTTCGAGAAGTTTGATGTTTTATTGAATGGTCTTCTTTCTCCACTTCCTTCTTTTGAGAAAGGAGATTTACCAAATGTCTTTTTGTCGTCTTTGCCAAAAGAAGATTTTCCAAATGAATCTCCTCTGCTACTAGTAGATTTTCTACCAGAACCACCTTTTGAATTGAAGCTTTCTGAGTTACTTCTTGGTCTTTTGGACTTGTCGTCACGACTGTTCCTTTGATTATTGAATGGCATGTTTTTGTATAAAAATTGAGGTACAAAGTTACACAAAAAACTTGTTTATTTATTTTTTTTTTCATGTGGTAAATCATAGCTAGTTGCTGTTTAAACATCGATTATGACATAGACCTGAAAAATCATGAATTGTAACTGTTTGTTTTTTAGTCTTATAGTTTATACATTTGCGTCCTCAGAAATGGACCAAGTTATTTTTTGATCGATAGTTATCGTGGATAGAATAACATTAAGGAAATGAATGGTTAGAAAAAGAGTATTATGTATTAGCGCAATTTTTTCGATAATAGTTTTATCGAAGTTGTATTCAAACACAAAAGTGGATTCGTTCGATGATCCATATAAGAAAATGATAATTGAACATGCCGAACGGATGAAGAGAGATCGCACGTCTGGTATCGTAAGAGAAGAGAAATTGAACTCTTTGAGTTTTGCTGATGAACTTGTACCTACAGAAAGGAAGTCAGTGAAACAAAAATTAGGAAAATATTTAACAATATTTTCTTTTAAAAAGCAGCAATCCTTAAAGATGCATGAAAAAGCAGATAAGTATCTGCCAAAAATATCTAAGATTTTGAAATCTTATGATATACCGGATGACTTTAAGTATATACCTCTTGTCGAAAGTGGCTTAAATCCTAAGGTAACTTCGCATAAAGGAGCAGGAGGATATTGGCAATTTATGCCGGCCACTGCTAGGTTATATGGCTTACGTGTCAATGGACAAGTTGATGAAAGATTAGATTTTGAAAAATCTACTCATGCCGCTGCCAAGTATCTAAAAAGTTTATATGCACAATTTGGGGACTGGACTTTAGTAGCTGCTGCTTATAATGTGGGTGGCGGAAGTTTACGAGGTTCTATAAAGCGTCAAGGTATAGACGATTATTATCGCTTACGTCTTAATGCAGAGACCGGTTCCTATGTTTATAAATTGATATCTGTAAAGGAGGTTATTGAAAATCCTAATCAATACGGATATAATATTTAAATTTATTTTTTTAGGATAAGGGGTTGGAAATTTTATTTCCAACCCCTTTTTAGTTAATAATCTTTCCAATAAAGAAAGTAGTGATTAACGTCATATTTATTCGAATTGTATGTCATTAGATTGTCATTAGCTTGTCTGTAGTTTTACAGTGAAAACAAATATGATGAACAATGCAATTAGAGCAATTTAATTATGACAACAAGATTGTGCGCGATTTCGGTATCGCCACAATTATATGGGGGATTGTCGGCATGTCAGTCGGCCTACTTGTAGCCTTGCAGCTAGTATGGCCAGAACTGAATTTTATGTCGCAGTACACTACATTTGGACGTGTTCGTCCGGTACATACTAATGCGGTAATCTTCGCATTTGTGGGTAACGCTATTTTTATGGGCGTTTATTATTCATTACAACGTGTTCTCAAAGCACGTATGTATAGTGATGTATTAGGGAAAATACATTTCTGGTGTTGGCAATTAGTAATTGTTGCTTCTGCAGTAACCTTATTATTGGGCTACACGACATCACATGAATATGCAGAGATGGAATTACCTATAGATATTGCTATTACGATAGTATGGGTAGTCTTTGGTATCAATATGTTTGGAACAATTATCAAACGTAGAGAGCGTCATATGTATGTCGCGGTATGGTTCTATATAGCGACATTTGTTACCGTAGCGGTATTGCATATTGTCAACTCTATCCAAGTACCTGTAGCATTCTGGAAAAGTTACTATGTATACGCTGGAGTTCAAGATGCATTAGTACAATGGTGGTATGGTCATAATGCTGTTGCTTTTTTCTTGACAACACCATTTTTGGGTATGATGTACTATTTTTTGCCTAAGATGGCCAATAGACCGATCTACTCTTATAAGTTAAGTATTCTACACTTTTGGTCACTGATCTTTATATATATATGGGCAGGACCTCACCACTTATTATATACTTCATTACCTTCTTGGGTACAATCCCTAGGAGTAGTATTCTCTATCATGTTGATCGCTCCATCTTGGGGTGGTATGATCAATGGGTTATTGACATTGCGTGGAGCTTGGGATAAAGTACGCTCTGAGCCCGTATTGAAATTTATGGTTGTCGCATTGACAGCTTACGGGATGGCTACGTTTGAAGGTCCTCTGCTTTCACTAAAACAAGTAAACGCTATCGCCCACTTTACAGACTGGATCGTAGCACATGTTCACGTAGGTGCATTAGGATGGAATGGGTTTATGACTTTTGCGGTTCTATATTGGTTGTTACCTCGCATTTATAGAACAGAACTGTATTCTAAGAAATTAGCTAACATCCACTTTTGGATAGGTACATTAGGTATTTTGTTCTATGCTATTCCAATGTATTGGGCTGCTGTAGTACAAGGGTTGATGTGGAAAGAGTTTACACCTGAAGGGGTGTTGAAATACCCGAATTTCTTAACGACTACATTGGAGATTATTCCTATGTATATGATGCGTGCCATCGGTGGAGCATTATATCTATTTGGTGTAATCTTGATGACCTACAACTTAGTTAAAACCATGAAAGCGGGTAAATTGCTAGCTAACGAACCTGCAGAAGCACCTGCTTTAGAACCTATAACTACTGTTGAGCGTTCTACGCACCGTAGATTAGAGCGTAAGCCTATTTTATTTATGGTATTAGCTTTGGTGGCTATCTTGATCGGTGGTATGGTAGAGATGATTCCTACGTTTACCATATCTAGTAATATTCCTAAGATAAAAAGTGTAAAGCCATATACCGCTTTGGAGTTGCAAGGACGTGATTTGTATATCCGTGAGGGCTGTGTGAATTGTCACTCTCAAACAATACGACCTTTCCGTTCGGAGACCGCAAGATATGGTGAATATAGTAAGGCTGGAGAATTTGTGTACGATAGACCGTTCTTATGGGGGTCTAAACGAACTGGCCCAGATTTGCAACGTATAGGAGGTAAATACCCTGACAAATGGCACTATGATCATATGTTGGATCCTACGATCACTTCGCCAGGAAGTATAATGCCAGCGTATCCGTGGATTATAGAACAAACATTAGACAATAGTACTTTAGTTGAAAAATTAAATGTAATGCGTCTTCTTGGTGTTCCTTATACGAATGAAGAAGTGAATAATGCATTAGCAGATTTAGAAAAGCAAGCAAATGGAATAGCTGAAAATCTAGCTGCTAGTAATGTAAAGGTGAGTGCTGATAAAGAGATTATAGCATTGATAGCCTATTTACAACGATTAGGTACAGATATTAAAGCAAGCGCTAAAGCAGATGATGCTGCTAAAGTAGACCAAGCGTACTAAACATTAATTATAACGTTAAAGACTATGTTTAAGCAAATAACAAACTTACAGGGTGATGAGATGTATTTAATTGCATCACTCTGGATTTTCATAGTATTCTTTGTTACAGTAGGCATAATGCTATTCTTTATGAAGAAGGACTTTGTAAACTATATGAAAGGAATTCCCTTAGATGATTCTGAAACGGAATTTAATGGTCAAACTGATGAAGATAAGAAATTATGATGACATTATTAATAGCAATAGAACCAGTAGTCGAAAGTACTTCGTGGTCTTTTGGAGGAGTCAATTTATACAATAATATCCTTATCATATCACTACTGGTAGTCATGTTGGTTCTTTTATTTTCTGCGTTAGTAGTAAATAAAGCACTGAAATCTATCCTTCGTATTACAATGCCAGATGCTATTTTGAAGGAAGAAGAAAATAAAATAAAACAGCATGAAGAGAGAAAATCGAAATGGAACAAAAGATGGTTGAATATAGCTGGATTGCGTCCCATAGAAGAGGAAAAAGACCTCATGATGGACCATAAGTTCGATGGTATTAGTGAGTTGGATAATCCGGTGCCTATGTGGTTCAATGCATTGTTTTATTCTACTATATTGTTTGGACTCTGTTATTTATTGATCTATCAAGTTTTTGGTTGGGGTTTGAATCAAGACCAAGAATATGTCGTAGAAATGGAAAAAGCCGAAATAGCGAAGAAAGAATATTTAGCGAAGCAAGCCAATCAAATTGATGAACATTCGGTTGTATTTAGTGCTGATTTTGTAGCTGCTGGAAAAACGTTATTCATGGCCAACTGTGTCGCATGTCATGGCGCTAACGGTGAAGGTGGTATAGGTCCAAATTTGGCAGATAGATTTTGGATACACGGAGGTGAAGTCAAGGATATATTTAAGACCATAAAATATGGTGTTCCTGAGAAAGGAATGGTACCATGGGAGCAAACCCTAACACCGGGACAAATTGCTGAAGTAACGAGTTATGTGGTCAGCTTGCGTGATACCAAGCCTGCAAATCCAAAAGCACCTGAAGGTGTTGAAGTAGCAGCTTATGAATCGGAGTCAGCAAGTGTTGAAGCTGATTCTACAGTTGTAAATTAATCTTATTTATACATTATACAAATAGTAATGGAAACAGATGTCAATAGTATCGATCGTGTATTGCCTTCAAAAGGTAAAAAACGTGAATGGGTATATGCTAAAAAACCTTCTGGCAATTTTTATAATTTGCGCCAGTGGGTAGGCTACGGTTTATTGCTGTTTCTATTTGGAGCCCCCTTTCTTAAGATTGGGGGTAATCCTTTCTTAATGTTTAATATCATAGAACGTAAGTTTTCTATATTTGGTAATATATTCTTTCCGCAAGATCTTCATATTTTCGTCTTTGGGATGTTGATTATTCTAGTCGGTATAGTTTTATTTACTGCTATATTTGGGCGTGTGTGGTGTGGATGGACTTGTCCACAGACTATATTTATGGAATTGGTGTTTCGTAGAATAGAATATTGGATAGAAGGAGATTGGACACAGCAAAAGAAACTTAATAGTGGGCCTAATACAGATTCTCGTGCTATTAAGAAGCTATTGAAGCATACTATATTTTTAATCATATCCTTCTTTATAGCTAATATATTTTTGGCTTACATTATAGGTATAGATGAGCTCTTTAAGGTGATCTCTGACCCTATAGATCAACATACTACAGGCTTTATAGCTATTATTATCTTTACCCTTCTATTTTATTTTGTCTTTGCTTTTGTGCGTGAAATTGTATGTACTACGATATGCCCATATGGAAGATTTCAGGGGGTTCTACTGGATGATCAAAGCTTAACGGTAGCCTATAATGAGAAAAGAGGGGAGCCTAGAGGTAAGCAGCGTAAAGATGATGATACGCCAAAAGGGGATTGTATAGATTGTGGACTTTGTGTACATGTATGTCCTACAGGAATAGATATCAGAAATGGTATACAATTAGAATGTGTCAATTGTACAGCATGTGTAGACGCTTGTGATACCGTCATGGATAAAATTGGTAAGCCTAAGCGTTTGATTGGTTTTTATTCTTTAGGTCAAGTTGAAGGTAAAAAAGACTTCAAAAAAAGTAAAACTAGACACTATATATATGCTGTAGTATTAGTAATACTTACTGTAGGTTTTGTATTTATGATTTTTAATAGATCTCTTATTGGTGGCTCTTTATTGCGCGCAACAGGAAGTACCTATCAAATGAGAGATGATGGTACTGTCAGCAATCTATATAATTTAGAGCTTCTCAATAAAAGTGGTAAAGATATCAGCTTTGAAATAGAACCACAAAGTGATAATTTTAAAATTCAACTGGTTAATTCCATATCCAATTTAGAAAAGGATGGCGCTGCTAAGATGAGCTTTTTTATTATTGGTAACCCTAAAGATGTCAAGAAATATAAAACAGATATCAAAGTACTGATAAAGTCTGATAATAAAGTGATAGAAACATTGAAAACTACATTTATATCGCCTCCAGGGGCTTAAAAATATTGTTTATGAATTGGGGAACGAAAATAGTATTGGGTTTGGGTACATTTATGATTTTTATCGTATGTGCCGCCATATACATGGTATCTAATGATACAGATACGCTTGAAGAAGATGATTATTATGAAAAAGGATTGAGTTATGATGATGTATACGATCGTAAGCAAAATATGCAGGATGATGATGCCAAACCTACAATTCAAATATTGAATGATACGCTATCTATAGTATTCAAATCGCAACAGATAAAAGGAAACTTAAACCTTAAAAGACCTTCAGATGGCTCATTAGATAAAGTGATCCCACTTTTTACCAGTACCAATGTATATAAACTACCTGTGGCCACTTTGACGAAAGGCAATTGGGCCTTGGAGATCAATTGGGAGAGCAATAATAAAAAATACGTGGATAATCAGTCTATTTATATCAATTAGTATATGTCGTATCATTATTTAGCATTTTTTATGGGACTTTTTGGAAGTGTTCATTGTGCTGTAATGTGTGGACCTTTGGTTATTGCGCTACAGGGAGGACAACAGTTTTCTTGGATGCAAGTGTTCAATAAAGTATTGTATCAATTGGGTAGAATTTCTATGTACGCAGTATTGGGGGCTTTATTAGGGATATTGGGAAATGTAGCTTCTTTTCAAGGATGGCAGCAATCCTTTTCTATTATCACGGGCGTCTTATTAATTTTATTTGCCTTAATGTATTTTTTTGCTAAAAAATCAACGCTTTTAGTTCGATGGCAGACCAATGCTATACAGCCATTTGCGCGTGCCATGGGTAAATGGTTGTACAAACCTGGAGGATCTTTCGTTGCAGGGATATTGAATGGCATATTACCTTGCGGCATGGTTTATATGGCTTTAGCATCGGCTATGAATACAGATACGGTTTGGGGAGGAGCACAATTTATGATGCTCTTTGGCGTTGGAACCTTACCATTGATGATTATATTCTCCTTGGCAAGTAGTTATTCTATGAAAATAATAAAGGTAAAATTTACGACTATATTACCTTTATTATTCTTGATTATGGGGATATGGTTTATTCTTAGAGGTGCTAATCTCAATATTCCATATCTAAGCCCCTTTCTTCATCTGGATGGTGCTTTGAATTGTGCCTAGTTATTATAATACTTTTAATTTCATTTTTTGACGAATTACATATTTGTAACGGATATTGAGTAAAATAGACGAAGTAAACAAACCAAAAGTAAGACCGTACCAAATACCCGTAACTCCCCATGCTAAGGTAATTCCCATAAAATATCCTGCTGGAATACCAATGACCCAATAGGCAAAGAAGGTGAGAACAGTAGGGATATTTACATCTCCTATACCTCTTAAAATTCCTAAGCCTACCACTTGAGTTCCATCAAATAGTTGGAATAACCCTGCAATGATAATCAGCTGTGCGGCTAAGAAAACAACTTCTTGGTCTTTGGTAATCAAATAGGGTAGATATCCATTAAATATGGCAAATATTGTAGCGGTAAGGATCATCCCTACAATTACCAATTGATAGGAGATTTTGGCAAATTTTTGCAAACGAATTAAATTACCTTTACCATATGCTGTTCCTATTTTTATCGTGGAAGCTGAAGCAATACCACTAGCAGCCATATAAGTCATCGAGGCCAATGTTATAGCTACATTATGCGAAGCTTGTTCTAAAGCGCCTATTTTCCCCGCTAACAGCGAAGCTCCCGCAAAAGAGCTAATTTCAAATACATACTGAAAAGCGACTGGAGCGCCTATCTTTAGGATAGATTTGATGCGGTGCAACTGTACTGATGCCAATTTAAAGTGCTGAAGATAGCTTTTGAAATGTTTTGAGCGTAATACAAAGAACATCATTGCGAGCATCATTAAGATCCTATCTATTAATGTAGCAATACCAACACCACTAATACCCATTGGGGTAATCCCAAAATATCCTTTAACGAAGATGATGGCTAATACAATATTCAAGACATTTCCCCAGATTGTGATCTGCATCGCTTGTTTGGTAAATCCCAATCCTTCAGCAAATTGCTTAAAAGCATTGAAAACCATTAATGGAACGATAGATAATGCTAATATAAACAGATAAGGCTTGGCTTCTTTTACTACAGCAGGGTCCTGACCTGCATGTTCCATCCCATAATTAGAACCGTAGTAAACAAGGAAAAATAAAACAATACCCGTTACTAGATTTATCCAAAAACTATTAGATAATAGTTTAGCACATTCTTCTTTATTGTCCTTCCCATTTTCCTGTGCTATCAATGGTGTTAGTCCATATGCAATTCCTAATCCTAATACTAAGACGACCATAAAAACAGAGTGTGTTAATGAGGCTGCTGCTAAGGAAATTGTACCTATAAAATGTCCTACAATCATAGAATCTGCAGTATGTACTAATGTGTGACCTATTTGTGATATAATAATAGGACCTGCTAATACTAACGTGCTTAGGTAGAAAGATTTATTTTTTTTTAGATAACTAAACATAGAATTTTTTAGAATTGACAAAGGTACGAGTTTCATTATTAGAAAACTCTAATTTTAATGTGTCTAAATATTTACACAATACTGTTGCTGAAAAAAGATAATACACTTACCTTAGCTTAATTTAAAATATAATACAAATGGCTTTAGCATTTTTAAACATAGGTACACAAGAGATGATTTTAATAGTAATTGTCATATTACTATTATTTGGCGGAAAAAAATTACCAGAATTAGCACGAGGTCTTGGTCGTGGGATACGCGAGTTTAAAGATGCTTCAGATGGTATTAAACGTGAAATTTCCGATCAAATAAATTCTTTTGAAAAGAATCTTGATGTTACTGTAGAAGATAAAGCTCCAGTATATAATAGTAACGATACTACTGTTGAGCCAGTTTCGGTGGAGAATGTAGAGGAACAAATTGCAACGGCTACTGATGAGGCAGTACAAGAGAAAAAGTTCCCTAATTTTTCTGCTCCAGAAAATACATATCAACACAATCCTGGTGGACATCCTGCAGATGACTCGGAGTACTATAAATATGGTTATAATGATCATTTTGCAGACGAAACGGATAAAACAGTAGAAAATTCAGAAAATATAGAACCTGATGCTGCAACGGCTAAGCCATCAGATACTAAACAAGCTTAATATTATTTATTTATAAAAGGAAAAGCTGTTAGAGGTACCTCTAACAGCTTTTCTATTCGAAGACATTTTTTATATGCTACACGAAGTTATTATTGCCAATGAGTTGTCTATAACTCAAAAACAAGTCAGCACAACATTAGGTTTATTAGATGAGGGGGCAACTGTTCCTTTTATCTCACGTTATCGAAAAGAATTAACAGGTAGTTTGGATGAGGTGCAAATAACGTCGATTCGGGATCGTGCTCAACAATTGCGTGATTTAGATAAACGTAAAGATGCAGTCTTGAAATCTATCAACGATCAAGGTAAGTTAACAGCAGAATTGGAAGCTGCTATAAAAGCTGCAGAGACCATGTCGCTATTGGAAGATATATATCTGCCTTACAAACCTAAGCGTAAAACTAAAGCTTCGGTAGCGCGTGAAAAAGGGCTACAACCTTTAGCAGATTTTTTACTGGAGCAATCATCTAATGATATCGATACTAAGGCTATTGATTTTGTAAACGAAGAGTTGGGGGTAAAAACTTCTGAAGAAGCATTGGCTGGCGCACGTGACATAATAGCCGAAACGATTGCCGAAGATGCAGAGGTTCGAGCAACTGTACGTAAGGTTTTTGTAGATAAAGGAAAGTTCGTTTCGCGTGTGATTCCCGGTAAAGAAGAAGCAGCACAGAAGTATAAAGATTATTTTGAATGGTCTGAATCTTTAAATACAGCACCTTCACATCGTGTATTGGCGATGCGTCGTGGCGAAAAAGAAGAATTACTGTATTTAGATATTCAGGTTGAAGAAGAAGTGGTAATGCCTAAACTGGAAGCATTATATATTAAAGGAAATAATGAAGCCGCTAAACAAGTAGAATTGGCTCTTTTTGATGGCTATAAACGCTTGTTGAAGCCCTCCATGGAAACGGAAATCCGTGTGATGACGCGTCAGCGTGCTGATGAAGAAGCTATCAAAGTATTTGCTGATAATGTTCGTCAATTGTTATTAGCTGCTCCGCTAGGACAAAAGCGCCTTTTAGCATTGGACCCTGGATTCCGTACTGGCTGTAAGACTGTAGTATTAGATGCGCAGGGTAATTTATTGGAAAATACAGCTATATACCCACACAACGGTGCTGGTGGTTTAGCAGAAGCACAGCGTACCATAAAATATCTAGTTTCTAAATATGATGTGGAAGCAATTGCTATTGGTAATGGTACTGCAGGACGGGAGACCGAAGAGTTTGTGCGCAAATTAGCACTGAATAATGTTGTGATCGTAATGGTCAATGAAAGTGGGGCCTCGATCTATTCGGCTTCCGAAACGGCACGTGAAGAATTTCCTGATCATGATGTAACGGTACGTGGGGCTATTTCTATTGGACGTCGTCTGATGGATCCTTTGGCAGAGCTCGTAAAGATAGATCCTAAATCTATCGGGGTAGGACAATACCAACATGATGTGGATCAAAATAAACTGCAGGCATCATTGGATGATACTGTGATCTCTTGTGTGAATGCTGTCGGTGTAGAGTTGAATACGGCGTCAAAACAAATCTTATCGTACATATCTGGTTTAGGCCCTGCATTAGCACAGCAGATCGTCAATTACCGTAAGGAGAATGGGCCATTTAGTTCACGTCGTGAATTGAAAAAAGTACCGCGTCTTGGGGATAAGGCTTTTGAGCAAGCAGCAGGATTTTTACGTATTCGCAATGCTAAGCATCCTTTAGATGCTTCTGCAGTACACCCTGAGCGCTATGCTTTGGTGGAGCAGATGGCTAAAGATTTGGGGGTCAATGTGGCGGAATTAATTACAGATGAAAAACTACGTAAACAAATAGATCTTAAAAAATATATTTCTGACGAAGTAGGTTTACCTACATTGACAGATATCATAGCGGAGTTGGCAAAGCCAGGGTTGGATCCGCGTGAGCAATTCGAAGCTTTCTCGTTTACCGAGGGGGTTAATGCAGTAAGTGACCTTAAAGTAGGAATGAAATTGCCTGGGATCGTTACCAATATCACTAATTTTGGTGCTTTTGTAGATATCGGTGTCCACCAAGACGGTTTAGTACACTTGAGCCAATTGTCTAATAGTTTTGTTTCTGATCCGCATGAAGTAGTAAAGGTACAACAGCACGTAATGGTGACGGTAACTGAAGTGGATGAGAAGCGTAACCGTATAGCATTGACGATGAAGACGGATGAAAAGGCTGCACCACGCAAGCGCTCCGAAAAACGCGATGACCGCAATAGTACAATGCCTGAAACTGATATGGCAACTAAATTAGCCGCATTGGCAGGTAAGTTTAAATAGGAAATATAATGTATATAAGGTAAACGCTCGATAATAAAATGTCGAGCGTTTACCTTATAATGGTATTTGGTTTTAAATATAATGGCATTCGTTATAATTTTGATGGTTTATTGCCCATTATTCCTAAAGAGAAAAGGGATTATATACTGTTAAAATAACCTATAGTATTTTATTGTATCCGTTTATATTTTTTCATAGAAACAACCAACGTAATTCTGTATTTTTAAATATGAAAAACAATGACTTTCAAGCCACATTAAGCAATCATGCTCCTCCTGCTGGTATATCTATTCCTTTAGAAGCTTTATGGTGGGAAGCTAAAGGTAACTGGGAAAAGGCTCATCAGCTAGTCGATCATTTGGAAGATTACGATTCAGCACATATTCATGGTTATCTACATCGTGTAGAAGGTGATCTCTGGAATGCCCAGTATTGGTACAATCGAGCTAAGCAGGTAGTCTTTAAAGGAACCTTAAAAGAGGAGTGGCATTATTTAGTAGACAAATATTTATAAGCTACTACTTCTTGTTCTTATTTTGCTTTTCTGGTTTTTGACCTTCATTATTTAAAGGTCCCCATGTCCACATGCGTCGCCAAAATTCATGCAATGAGTTGAATTCTTGGCGATAAACTAAACCAAGTGCACTTATGTAATCCGAATCACTGGAGCGTAATAAGAAATTACGTGTATAAGGTCTGTTGTATGCGCGTACCATCAAGCTACCATCTTTGCGTAATCGGTAAGTAAGTTCTGCATCAGTAGTAATACCTTGTCTAAAAAAGGTAAGATCTGTTGCCTGAAAATTTGTACGATCAGCGATTCCTCCTGTCAGAACTAATCGGTCATCCCATAACCTTACCGAAGCAGATGCATCATTGAAGGAACGAATATTAAGATCAAAGAAATTCACATTCAATGATTGCGAAATAATATTGTTAAGCTGATTGAAGGCAATTTCAGCTCCTGCAGATAATAGGGTATTATTAACTTCCTTACCAATTTGATCTGTCGAGCTCGGAGTGAAACTACGTCTAACAATAAGACTAAGAGCTTGTTGGTTTACGTTGTTTGCGTCGCTCAAATAACTTTGTAATTGATCTTTTATATATGGGTTTTGCGGGAAATTTAAATCAAATGAAATATCTGGTTGCTCTAAGGTGCCTTTGATCAACATATCTGCTTGTGCCAATACGCGCTCATCTTCTCCGGCGCGACCTGCAGCATTATAAAGTGGGCGAATAGCCGTTCTTTGTTGATACAATGCGTTTATATTGATAATAGCATCGCTAGGATTGCCCGTCCACCTCACAGTTCCTCCTTCTTTGATGTCAAAATATTTGTTTATAAAATCCTGTGCTGTGAAGTGAAATTTTCCATTATTGATTACATAATCACCAAACATTTCAAAGTCACCAAGACTTGATATTTTCATGCTGATGGCTCCATTTCCATTACCTTTTAAGGAACCTAAATTGGTCTGAAGATTCACTTCAGCATCTCGAGTAAGGTTGAAGTCCATATTCATGGTTAGACCATTGAAAAAGGTCCTTCTTTCTCGTTTTTTATTCTCCGTTGAATCTTTACTTATAAAATAGATAAAATCACTATCTGATACTTTCATTGCGCTATTGAATGGGATGTTTATCACAGTTCCACTTTCTGATTTCGCATCGATATCTATCGCTATTGAGGAGGTATATCCTTTAAATTTAAAATTGCCCGTAGCATAAGCAGTACCATAATATAGATTGTTGTCTTTAAAATTGGTGTTTAGAATCATCAGGTTATCAGCATATGTATCGATATCTAAATACGGATTTGCGACTTTAGATAGATTTATGATACCATTGGCTTTTGCTTGTTGCCCTCTTGTATCATGGATAGCAAAATTCTGTAAAATAATAGAATTGTTCTCTACAAGTGCGATTTGATTATCTAACCTGTATAGCGTATTAAGGTAATTAACGGTAAATTCCGATTTGAAAAATCTTCCTAATCCTGATATTTTAGGATTATTTAGAGAACCATTGATGCTAATATCAGCATCGGTTCGGCCTTTGAGATTGGTTATTAAATTCCGTAGAAAGGGCTGAAAGATAGTTAAGTCTAGATTACTAAGCTTTCCTTTCATATTCAACGGTTCATCTTTATCAAAGAAGTTGTAATTCCCATGCACTGAAATTCCTCTTTTGATATCGTCGAACAAGTTCAAATCTATTTCTGCTATACCTATAGATGGATCGTAGTTGGCATTTAGGTCTAGTTTGCCAATAGGTAACCCATTATATAGGATCGGTGTTGTATTAATTTTTGCGGATGCAAAAGGATTTTTTAATAATGAATTTAGCTGTACATTACCTGTTAATAAACCTTTCAAATTTATGCCTACTGGATTTGTAATTCCGTTTAATGAGGTTAAGCTAAATTTGTCAAATAGTACATTTAATTGATCATTTTCATTGGAAACTATACCATCAAATTTTACCTGTTGTTGCCCTTGATTCAGAAGTAGGTTATCAATATAAATTTTACCCTTCGAAATACGGAGTGTTGCATCCCTATTCAATCGCCATTGCTCACGATTTATAATAATTGATGAAGGCTGAAATTTAATGTACGCCGGAGCATTATGTGCAAAGTGAATGTTGCCATTTAAATTAAGATAATTTGTAGCTTCAGGTTCTGACATCTCAATAGTAAAGTGTAGACTGTCATTAGCAAGCTTATTATTAATATTAATTTTATTGATGTACGTACTATCTGAAAAATTTAACCTATCTGCCATCACATCTAACGAAAAAGCTTTGTCATCGGCCATTTCTTCTATAGAAAGATTAGTTAGCTTCATCCCTTTGTAGACGACATTGGGACTAAAGGCAATAAATTTTGCTGTGTAGTTGTCGGATGAAAAGTCTGCATTTAAGTAAGTGCCATCGTCCAAACTCAAATTTGGATCAATTAATGCCGCGATTGGCTTAAAAGATTTAATGGTTAGATCCAAATTGAAATTTTGTGAATTGTATGCACTCGTTGCAATAGCACTTGCAGGTGCATAACGCATCGCCAAAGACTTAAAATACGGGATTATGGTGTTAAGGTCTATATTGCCATTTATTTGTGCATCTACGACATCGGATTGCAAACTTAAGGAGCGATTTTTCTCGTCACCATCTGCATTAAAATCAACGCTGTTGATTTTAAAATCACCTTTCGTAGTACTCATTTTAATAGAGTCAGCATATAAGTGTCCTACTATGGTATTTAATGAGCTCCCAACTAGATTTGTGTTTATTGTAGCACTATTGATAACGATACTATCTTTATCGACCCAATGTAGCTTGTTGAGTGCAGCATAATTTACCTTAGTATTTAGCAGGTAGGTTGGGTTTTGTTGTTGCCAATCTATTATTGACGTAAAGTTTAAATCTAGATTGTTATCTACAATTTGCCCTTTTAAATCGAGTATTTTTTTATCTAAGTTACCTGTTAGTAATAGTTTTTCATAGGTGTAATTTTGAAGACTTATATTATTTATATTACCATCGAACTTTAAGGATAGATCATCAATTTTAAGCCCTGATCCATTGAATTTTAAATTAAATGCTGTACTGTTTATTGTATTGTTATCTATTAATGTACCTACAAAAAAATGATCTGAACTAATATTCCCGTTATAAGAAAGGGGATTTTTTATATTTATTTTGGTACTTGTTGCAAGGTTGCCGAGTGCTGTGTTAAAATTTCCATTTACATTGAAATCATTATACAAACCGACAAAAGAACCATTGAATATTACATCATCAAATGATGATAATTGCTGAGGTAATTTAAATGTTTTTTGATCTGATAGTTTGGCTACTAAATAGTCAACATCTTTCGCTGACGTTTTTAGCTTTTTGATATTAAAATTAAAAACAGTAGAATTAATTTTTGGTAATCCTTTAATGGTAAAAGCACCAAGTAATTCTGTGTTCTTAGCCGTACTTAATTGAACGTTTTTAGCAACAATATTAGCTACTGTACCTGATAAATTAGCTTTTTGAATAGCCGCCTCAAAAACGACCTTTCTAAGGTCAGGAGCAAAGTATTCAATATCGTTAGAAGATATCTTTGAGCTACGTAAATTTGCCTTTACATGTACATCATTGATAAAATTACCGAAGGATTCAATACTGTCGTATTCCAATTTAAGATAATCCTGTAGGATAGATTTATTTGTCGCTAGATATAGGTTCTTAAACTCCATAGATTTTGAACCGTAACTTGCTTCTGTTTCAAGTTTCCGAATGATCAGTCCGGACTTTTCTTTTAATGAAAAGTTAGAAATATTCGCCTGCATAGTTGAATCTAAACTGATATCATCAAATATTGCAGAAAATTCTGTGATGGCTAAGTCTGAAAAATCAACTCCTTTATTATGATGTTTGTAGGTGTGATCAACAATCTTTAATTCATTCTGTTTAAGTTCTATTCGGTTTAGTTCTAGCGTAAGAATGTTACTTTTTTTACCCTTTTTATCTTTTTTTGGATTAAAATAATTGATTATTGTCGTAAAGTTGGTGCTATCTTTATAGATCTCTAGATTTACATATCCTTTCTCTACGGTTAATTCTTTAATCTGTAATTTGTTATTAAGGATTTGTGTGAATGAAAAGTTAGATTCTAGGGATTCAATTGCGATTATGGATGTTCCATTCTTATCTTTCCATCTGAAATTTATTAATTCTAATGTCGTGAAAGGTTTGAAGTAAATGCGGTCTAAAGTAATATCAGCTTCTAACTCTTCGGACAAATACGTAGCAACACGTTTGGTAGCAAAAGTTTGTATAACAGCAAACTGTAGTGCTACAGTAATTAGCAGCACGAGTACCAACAAGCTACTCAGGGTTATTAACGATATTTTTAGTATTTTTTTGATACTTTTGTATGTTTTTTAATTACAAATAATTCTAAATGGCAATTATCCTTGGAATAGAATCGTCTTGCGATGAGACATCAGCATCTATATGTATAGATGGTTTTATTAAGTCAAATGTTATTGCTACTCAAGCTATACATGCTAAGTATGGAGGGGTTGTCCCCGAATTAGCATCACGTGCGCATCAGCAAAATATTATTCCAACTATTGATCAGGCAATTGTCCAAGCCAAAATTACGAAAAATGATGTAGATGCGGTAGCTTTTACGCGTGGACCTGGTCTTTTAGGATCACTTTTAGTTGGAACTTCGTTTGCTAAGTCTTTTGCCTTAGCTAGAAATATACCTTTAATTGAGGTTAATCATATGCAGGCGCATATTTTGGCTCATTTTATTGACGATCCTAAACCGTCATTTCCTTTTTTATGTTTAACGGTTTCTGGTGGTCATACCCAAATTGTATTGGTGAAAGACTATTTTGAGATGGAATTGATAGGTCAAACATTGGATGACGCTGCTGGTGAAGCATTTGATAAAACGGCAAAAATATTAAATCTACCTTATCCTGGGGGACCTTTGATAGACAAGTATGGACAATTAGGAGATCCTAATTCCTTCCAACTACCAGAACCAAAAATTGCAGATTTAAACTTCTCCTTTTCAGGGCTGAAGACTGCTATTTTATATTTAGTACAAGATGAGGTCAAGAAAAATCCAAATTTCTTAGACGAGCGACTCCATGATATATGTGCTTCTGTACAACAGCGAATCGTTACCATACTTTTGAACAAAGTAAAAAAGGCAGCTAAATTAACAGGTGTAAAAGATATAGCTATAGCTGGTGGAGTATCTGCTAATTCTGGATTGAGAACGGCCCTATTAGAAATGGGAGAGAAATATAAATGGAATGTCTTTATTCCTAAGTTTGAATATTGTACTGACAATGCAGCAATGATCGCGATTGCGGGTTACCAAAAGTACTTGAAAGGTGATTTTGTAGGTCAAGATATAGCCCCACTAGCTAGGATGGCCGTGAATATATAATTGTACAAATATATTATTATATAAAAAAAGGGTTCTATTTTTCAATAGAACCCTTTTTTATGGATATAGAAAACTTATTTGTTTTCCAAAACTTTTGTTACTAACTCAGCAGCTTCTTTCAATAAAATAGCAGAGAATACTTCTAAACCTGATTCATCGATTAATTTCTTAGCTTCTGCAGCATTTGTACCTTGTAAGCGCACAATAATAGGAACTGGAATATTACCTATTTCATTGTATGCATCAATTACACCTTGAGCAACACGGTCACAACGAACGATACCACCAAAAATGTTAATTAATATAGCTTTTACATTAGGATCTTTTAAGATAATATTGAAACCTGCTTTTACTGTTTCAGCATTTGCAGTACCACCAACATCTAAGAAGTTTGCAGGCTCGCCACCAGCGATTTTGATGATATCCATCGTCGCCATAGCTAAACCAGCACCATTTACCATACATCCTACGTTACCGTCTAATTTAACGTAGTTTAAGTTTGATTCGCCAGCTTCCACTTCTGTAGCATCTTCTTCTGTTACATCGCGCATTGCTGCAATTTCAGCATGACGGTAAAGAGCATTTTCATCTAAATTTACTTTAGCATCAACTGCTAAAATTTTATCGTCAGATGTTTTTAATACAGGATTGATTTCAAACATCGAAGCATCGATAGAATCGTATGCTTTGTATAAAGATGCAACAAACTTAACCATGTCTTTGTGTGCAGCACCTGATAAACCTAAATTGAAAGCAATTTTACGCGCTTGGAAACCTTGTAGGCCAACTTTAGGGTCAATTTCTTCTTTGAAAATTAAATGAGGAGTTTTTTCAGCAACTTCTTCAATATCCATACCACCTTCTGTAGAATACATGATGATGTTACGACCTGAAGCACGATCTAATAAAACGGATACATAAAACTCTTTTGTTTCACTTTCTCCAGGATAGTAAACATCTTGTGCTACTAAAATTTTATTTACTTTTTTACCTTCAGGGCCAGTCTGAGGAGTAACTAATTGCATACCGATGATGTCTGTAGCACGTTGTGATACTTCTTCTAGGTTTTTAGCTAATTTAACACCACCACCTTTACCACGGCCGCCTGCATGAATTTGCGCTTTAATAACAACCCAATCCGAGTTGAAATCTTCTTTCATTTTTTTTGCAGCTTCTACAGCTTGCTCAGGAGTTTCGGCAACGATTCCTTCTTGGACTCTAACACCAAAACTTTTAAGTATTTCTTTTCCTTGATATTCGTGAATGTTCATTGATCAAAAATTTGTCGTAAAAATAAGATTTTTATGTGAGATGACAAAGGTATAAAGCTTCTTTTAGGATTAATTTTTGGCAAGAATGGAATAATTGGCCTAAGTTATGCTATTGTTTTGTGTTTATTCAATGAAGTCAAACATGTATTTATAGGTAATATGCTGTTAATTCTTTACATAGTATTATGCTGTAATTTTTTTAATTATAAAGAATATTTTGCGTTTTGGGAATTAAATTTGTAGATTGTTTTTTTTAACGATTTTTAATAAGTATGATTAATAGATATAGTTTTGTAATTATAGTATTTGTCCATTCAATCTTTTTATTTTCTTGTAAAAAAGATATAGATCATCCTACGACACCAGATAGTTCTCAGTCAAGAACAGATGAGCAATTGATTAAAGACAGTATTTATTATTACTATAAGTTGTATTCTCTTTGGGAAGAGTCAGTTCCAAAATATGATGATATTTCAAAATTCACAGATACTATAACGTCACAGCAGAATGTCTTGAATAGACTGAAGGCTTTTACACCATCATATGCCCCTTATTCAAATTATGGTGGACAGTATGATAGGTTTTCTTATTTCTCTGATCTTTCTACTACTGTCGGTTCTAATGCCAAATTAAAAATGGATAATAATGATGGTTACGGTTTGTTTTTTCAATGGGGGGCCATAGATTCTCAAACAGCGTATCCTTTCTTGTATATGGTTGAAAGAGGCTCACCAGCAGATAATGCAGGACTAAATCGGTCTGATATGGTGTTAAATCTTAATGGTATTGATACTAAAATAGTAGTAGATTGTTCCTCAGGTACGTGCAATGTAGTGGATAGAGAGAAATATAATACTATTTTGACGGAGTTACGTACCTCTTTGACGCGGGCTTCAATGAAAATAAAAATCCAAAAAGTAAATAATCAAACAGAGGACCACGATTTGAGCTTTAGTACGTATGAGATAGATCCTTTATTGTCCGATACGGTATTTGAATTTGCTAATAAAAATGTCGGTTATGTAGCGTATTCCTCTTTTGAACAAATTGAAAATAATAATGCAAATAAAAGTAATTTAGATCGTGTTTTTGATGACTTTGCTTCCAAAAATGTTAAAGACTTGATCGTCGATTTAAGGTATAATGGGGGGGGCTATGTCGATGCTGCAGTTTATTTTGCCGATAAAATAATTAATTCATCAGGTCAAAATAAGTTAATGTTGTCATATGAATTGAATACTTACTTAAGTAAAAATAAAAACGCAGCTAGTAGTACATTCAAAGACGTCTATTATTCGAAAAATAATAAATTGGAATTAGATAATGTTTGTTTTATAGTTTCTAATAATACTGCTTCAGCAGCAGAGATGCTCATCAATGTGTTAAAGCCTTATATGAATGTTAAAATAGTTGCCGAAGGAACAAGTACTTTTGGTAAGCCAGTGGGGTTCTTTGAGCAAAAAATAATGAATAAAGTAGGTCTATGGGTGACTTCATTTAGGCTTTTGAATGCTAATGGGCAGTCAGATTATTGGTTAGGGCTTGCAGCTGATAAGACCAATGTAACTGATTATATATTCACAGATTTTGCGGTTAAAGAGGAGCGAATGATTGCAGCAGCCTTAAGTTATGCAGGTGTGGTAGAAAAGGCTTCAAATAAAGCAACTCGTACTGTTGCTAGTAAATCTGTAAAGTCTATGATTGTAATGGATGAAGTAAATCGAATTACAGCAAAGGGCGCCCTCAAAATACAATAATATAATTAGCGGATAGCTATGTGTTAATGGCTGCTTTGTTACTACTATAGATTTGATAATTTTCTGTTTTAATTATTAAATCTATAACGTGTATTGTAAAATCCTTACTCCAAAAGGAATAATAGTTAGTTTTTAAATATTTTTTTATTCCTTTTTAATAAATATGTTAATTTATTTTTTAATTATTCTATACTGCGTTTTGGAACGTTCCAAAATGCTGAATCTATAGCTATTATCACCTATAAGTCAACTTTTAATAGGTATTTAGGTTGGTCTAAGATTCCTTGTTGTTGATAATTATTTACGTTTTTGTTAATAAAAGAACTATTTTTGTGTTGAAAATAATTCGTGAAAATAAATTATTTAGAAAAAAGGCATTATAATTGCAAAGTAATATTTGCGAGTTAATTTATTTATGAAATTTGTTATTAAACCTATATTCTTAATTATTTTTGTTGTTGTTTTTTCGTGTAAAAGTGGGGATAAAGAGAAAAGTGCTCGTAATGGGTCTACATTTTCAGCTTTAGATAGTTTAAATGGTTTAGATGTTATTTGGATAAAGTACAAGTTTACAAAAAGTGAAGTTGAGCAATATCCTGATATGATTGAACAATCTTTAGTTGATTATTTGTCTGCATTTCCAAGTAATAGCTCTATTGATATTGAGTCATCATTGAATAGATTAATTGAAAGAACGGAGAACGAGCCTGTTTTCTTTTATTTTTTGAAAGAAAAAATATCATCATACTTGTATCATCCTAATAGCCCAATGCGCAATGACCTTTATTTTGAACAGGTATTACAGGCCTACCAAAATTCAGATTTATTAAATGATAATGATAAAAAACGTGATCAATTAATATTAGAGTTAGTACAGAAGAATCAAGTAGGTGAACAAGCAGCTGATTTTTATTTTATTAATCGGGAGGGGCAAAAGAAAAGTATGTCGAGCTTCATCGCAGATAGAAAACTTATCATATTTTATGATCCTAAGTGTTCACACTGTAATGAAACATTAAATGAAATGAAGCAAAGTGATATCCTAAATAAAGAAATTTTTGAAAAAAAAATGATCCTTTTAGCAATTGATCCGATAGGGAATTTGAAGAATTGGGAAGAATATAATTCGAAAATACCCTCAAATTGGATGAATGGGATTGATACTCATAAAATGATATTGAAAGAGTCATTATATAATATACAAGCATATCCGACTATTTATTTATTAGATAGAGACAATAAAGTAATATTAAAAGATGTTTATTTTACGTTTGTGGAAAATTACTTATTGGGAAATGAATAAATTGTGTTTTGGTTAATTATTTTTATTTTTTTGTCTAAATTTTAATTCGAATTATTTTTTGTACTCCTTCTTAACTCGTTTTTACGTATCCAAGTGTTTTTTTATGTGTACGTATGAGTTTTGATTTTTTAATTCTTAATTAATATATTGATACTTTTGACTGATTTGTATAACAAATAGTATTAATATTTGATCTTTATTATGCAGTTTTTAATTCTATTATTACCATTTTTAGTAGCTGTTTTTTTAGGGAGTGTAATCATTCCTTACGTAATATTAGTTACGTATAGAAAGAGGCTTTTTGATCCTGTGGGGATAAGGAAGCTTCATAAAACTTCCATACCTAGATTGGGTGGTGTTGCATTTATGCCTATTCAGTGTTGTGTATTGGCGATTTCTGTTGTTACTATTTACAAGGTGCCACTAGTATCACAATTAATTGGCAATTTGAACATTACCACGTGGGTTGTTTTTCCAATGTTTATTATGTTGATGTGTGGATTGGTAATACTGTATTTGATAGGTGTAGCAGATGATTTGATCGGTTTGAGTAATAAGAAAAAATTTTATGTACAGCTGTTTGTAGCTAGTTTTTTTCCCTTATCTGGATTATGGATTAACAATTTGTATGGTTTGGGATTTATGGTAGAATTGTCCCCTTGGATCGGAGTACCATTTACCATATTCATTACCGTATTAATCATTAATGCGGTAAATTTAATAGATGGTATAGATGGTTTATGTTCAGGCTTAGTGGCGGTGGCATGCTTGTTTTTTGGGGTTTTATTTGCCTATTATGAGGCTTGGATACATGCGCTGTTATCATTTATAACGATTGGTGTGCTTTTACCTTTCTTTTACTTCAATGTTGTAGGATTTTCAAAAAGAAGACGAAGGATTTTTATGGGAGATACAGGAAGTATGACTTTAGGTTATACTATTGCTTTTTTAGCAATTAGTTTTTCTATGTATGAGCCGGCAATAAAACCATTTTCTGAAGGTGCAATTATTGTGGCCGCTTCTGTTTTAATAGTTCCTGTTTTTGATGTGGCTAGGGTAATGGTAGTAAGGTTTTTAACAAAACAGCCAATCTTTAAACCCGATAGAAACCATTTGCATCATAAATTAATCCGTGCGGGAATGTCACATAGATCGGTGATGATATCTATTATCATGTTTTCTATTTTTTATGCAATATTTAATATAGTACTCGTCCAATATATAAGTAATAATCTGCTTTTGATGTTGAATTTTATGGCTTGGTTGGTTATAGCATATATATTCAATAGGGTAGTTGAAACAAAATATCAAAAGAAATAAACTATTTTTTTTAGAAACTTAAATATGAATATTGCAATAATTGGTGGTTCTGGTTTTGTAGGTACAAAGTTAATTGATGTATTGTCAGCATCAGGGATTTTTGATCTCAAGAATATAGATAAAAATAATAGTACAGTGTATCCAAATATTACTGTAATAGGTGATGTGTTGGATCAAGATAAACTATCTTTCGAGTTGAATGGGGTAGATGTAGTCGTTTTGCTAGCTGCTGAGCATAGGGATGACGTTTCTCCTATTTCTTTATATTATGATGTTAATGTACAAGGATTGAAGAATACCCTACAGGCAATGAAGGAAAAAAATGTACAAAGGTTAGTGTTTACGAGTTCGGTAGCTATTTATGGACTTGATAAAGATAATCCGGATGAGAATTTCCCTGCTGACCCTTTTAATCATTATGGCAAAAGTAAATGGCAAGCAGAGCAAGTTTTACAAGATTGGCATAAACTAAATCCCGATTTGAATGTTAATATAGTAAGACCTACGGTAATATTCGGTGAAGGTAATCGCGGCAATGTTTTTAACCTTCTTTCGCAAATCGCTTCGGGAAAATTTTTAATGATTGGTAGCGGTGAAAACCAAAAATCTATGTCTTATATCCAAAATATAGTTGCCTTTATTGAGTTTTTAATACTCGAAAAAAAAGATGGATATAATATCTATAATTATGTAGATAAACCAGATTTTAACACCAAGGATTTAGTGTATCATACAGGAAAGATATTAGGGAAAAATATCCCTTCCGTAAAGATTCCGTATTGGTTAGGTATGCTCGCTGGATATGGATTCGATGTACTGGCATTTGTGACAGGTAAAAAGTTGAATGTATCTTCGGTGAGGGTGAAAAAGTTTTGTGCCGTTACGAAGTATGACTCTACCAAAGCGATGTCTTCAGGTTTTGTCCCGCCATTTACGATGGAAGAAGGCTTGAGAAGAATGTTGAATGCAGAATTTGGTAAATAAAATTGATTTAGGTTAAAATACCTATTATATATGAAAAGAGCATTAATAACAGGGATAACAGGACAAGATGGTTCTTATTTGGCAGAATTATTATTAAGCAAGGGTTATGAGGTACATGGTATCAAGAGAAGAGCTTCTTCTTTTAATACACAACGAATAGACCATTTGTATATCGATCAGCACGAAGAGAATGTTAGGTTTAAGTTGCATTACGGTGACTTAACAGATTCAACGAATTTAATACGGATTATTCAAGTGGTGCAACCTGATGAAATATATAATTTAGGCGCTATGTCGCATGTTAAAGTGAGCTTTGATATGCCCGAATATGTAGCTAATGTAGATGGTATTGGGACGCTTAGGATTTTAGAGGCTGTACGTATTTTGGGTTTAGAGAAGAAAACACGTATATATCAAGCTTCTACTTCTGAGTTGTATGGTGGATTAGCGGAGAATAAGAATGTGAATGGGATGTATGACGAATCTTCTCCGTTTTATCCTAGATCTCCGTATGGAGCAGCTAAAATCTATGGTTTTTGGATTACCAAGAACTATAGAGAGGCCTATAATATGTTTGCGTGTAATGGTATTTTATTTAATCATGAATCACCACGACGTGGTGAAACATTTGTGACACGTAAAATTACGATGGCGGTAGCCAGTATTGCTAAAGGTAAGCAAGATTGCCTTTATTTGGGGAATATGAATGCCTTGAGAGATTGGGGCCATGCTAAGGATTATGTGGAAGCGATGTGGTTGATTTTGCAACAAGAAAATCCCGAAGATTTTGTCATCGCTACAGGAGAAACTACTTCAGTACGTGATTTTGTACGATTATCTTTTGCGGAGATAGGTGTTGAATTAGCATTTGTAGGTAGTAATGAAAATGAAGTCGCCAAAGTTCTTTCTTGTTCAAATCCTGATTTTCAGCTTGAGATTGGTAAGGTCGTAGTACGGGTAGATCCTGAATATTATAGACCTACAGAAGTAGACCTTCTTTTAGGAGATCCTACAAAGTCTAAGACCGTATTGGGTTGGAAGCCTAAGTATGACATAAAGGCTTTAGTAAAAGAAATGGTGCAAGAAGATTTAAAAAGTACTAATATATAATGTTCAAAATGGAGGATAGTAAACATTTAAGTGAAGCTGAAAATTGGACCGAAGTTATTGAACCTCATTCAAGTTTGTTAAGCTTGAATTTAAAAGAAGTATGGCGTTATCGTGATCTTTTACTATTATTAGTAAAGCGTGATTTTGTAACTTATTTCAAGCAGACAATTTTAGGTCCAATTTGGTTTTTTGTTAATCCGATTTTCACAACGATTATGTACACATTCGTTTTTGGAAATTTAGCTGGTCTATCTACAGATGGGGCACCTCAAGTGGCGTTTTATCTTTCGGGGATTGTAATGTGGAATTATTTTTCGAATAGTCTCAATCAAACAGCTAACGTATTTACTACAAATGCAAATATTTTTGGTAAAGTCTATTTTCCTAGGCTTATTATGCCATTGGCTGTGGTGACATCAAATTTGATGCAGTTTGCAATTCAATTTCTATTGTTTATCGCAGTTGTTATCTATTACAGTTATATAGGGAAATTGCATCCTAATTTGTGGGTATTAATGACTCCAATATTGATAGTTTTGATGGCAGGATTTGCCTTAGGACTTGGTATGATCTTTAGTAGCATGACCACGAAGTACAAGGATATGACAATGTTGTTAACTTTTGGAGTTCAGTTGTTTATGTATGCTACTCCTGTAATTTATCCAGTTTCAGCAATGAATGAGAAATATAGGGATATTATACTTCTTAATCCATTAACCGCAATAATTGAGTGTTTTAGGTATGGTTTTTTAGGTGTTGGAGATTTTAATAGCGGGATGTTAATTTATTCTATTGTTTTTATATCAATTATGTTGATAATTGGAACTTTGGTTTTTAATAAAGTTCAAAAGAGTTTTATGGATACAATTTAATTTCAAGGCAGATTGTAATGAAAAATATTGCATTAGAAGTAGAGAATTTATCGAAACAATATCGTCTTGGGCAAGTTGGTACAGGAACTTTGTCACATGATTTGAATCGGTGGTGGCATAAGATAAGAGGAAAAGATGATCCTTATTTGAGGATAGGTGAAAGTAATGATAGGACAACGAGTGGTGTTTCAGATTATGTATGGGCCCTTCGTGATATTAATTTTAAAATAGAGCAGGGGGATGCGGTAGGTATTATAGGTCGAAATGGCGCTGGTAAATCCACTTTATTAAAACTTCTGTCCAAGGTCACCAAGCCAAGCACAGGAAATATAAAGGTGAAAGGTCGTATAGCTTCCTTGTTGGAAGTTGGTACTGGATTTCATCCAGAGATGACAGGACGTGAAAATATTTTTTTGAACGGAGCTATCTTAGGTATGACAAGACGTGAAATTGCGCGAAAGTTTGATGAAATTGTTGATTTTGCTGGAGTTGAGCGCTACATTGACACCCCTGTTAAGCGCTATTCTTCAGGTATGTACGTTCGATTAGCTTTTGCAGTAGCTGCACATCTGGAGTCTGAGATTTTGATTGTAGATGAAGTATTAGCTGTTGGGGATGCTGAATTCCAAAAGAAATGTTTGGGTAAGATGGGAGATGTGTCTAAAGGAGAAGGAAGGACTGTTTTGTTCGTAAGTCACAATATGGCGTCTGTAAAAACATTATGTAACACAGGAATTCTAATGAATAACGGGACATTACAGGAGCAGGGTAGTGTAAATAGAATTTTAGATTTGTATGTTTCATTTAGTACTAATTCGAATTCCAAGTTTTTGTACAAGGAAGATGTAAATAAGGCAGCGCAGGTTTTAGATATTAGAATTCTGAATAGTAAAATGAATATGACCAATGAGTTTTCTCATTTAGAAGATATTTATTTTGACATTAAAGTTGAATTACGTAAACATATTAATGCTCGTGTTAATTTATCTGTCTTGGATAAGTATGATAATGTAATATTTATTCAAAGAAAAAATATTACGTATGGGGTAAATGTATTTAGTGGAATGTTGAAAGGTAATGTCTTAGTCCCAAATACATATAAATTTGCTGTGGCTTTAGATAATCCAGGGGTTGAGATCTATGATATTGTTGATGGTGGGGGACAGTTTAATATAGTTGATATTGGTAATGAGTTATCACTAAATGGTGATACTGAGAATGGAATTATTGTTTCCCCAATATTATGGAATACTTAGTTAATATGTAAAGTTTTTTTTATAAAAATTGTTTGAAAGGTGTTAAAGAAAGTAGGCTTATATTTAATGACAGAGAAGGGGTTTCAAACCCTTAATTCAATTTGTGCGTTTCAACACTATACTCATATAAGTTTTGTTTGCATTGGTAAAGATAAAAATGTTGAAAATGATTATAGTGAAGAGATTAAGTCTTTGTGTGTAGATTTTAAGATTAGATTTTTCTATAATTCTGAATCAGTATATGAAGACCAAACTGCAGATTGGTACATCGCTGTATCTTGGAGATGGTTGATTCTTAAAGAGAATTTGATTGTTCTTCACGACTCTTTATTGCCTAAATACAGAGGTTTTGCACCATTAGTGTCTAGTTTGATTAATGGTGAGCCTAAAATTGGTGTTACGGCGTTATTTGCAAGTGAAGAATATGATAAAGGAGATATTATTGCACAAAGAAGTATTGAGATTAAATATCCAATGAAGATTGCTAAAGCAATTGAAATTGTTTCCAAATTGTATGTTGAAATAATAAATTTCCTATTTCAAAAAATTATTAATAATCAACCATTGGTTGGGGAGAAGCAGGAAGATTTGCAATCTTCATATTCTCTTTGGTTAGATGAGTCTGATTATTTTATAGATTGGAATAAATCTGCATCTGAGATTTGCCGAAAGGTTGATGCTTGTGGGTATCCTTTTAATTATGCCAAAATGTATTATGGTGATAGAATTGTTAACTTAATAAGTGTTGTTGAAGTAGCTGATGTTGTTATCGAGAATCGTACCCCAGGTAAAATAATTTTTATTAATCAAGGATTGCCTACTGTTGTTTGTAAAGTAGGGTTATTGCAAATTGTTGAAGCATCTTATGTAGATAATAAAGAGAGTTTGCTTCCATTAAATAAATTTAGAGTTAGGTTTACATGATACCATTTAATAAGCCATTTATAATAGGCAAGGAGTTACAGTATATTGAGGAAGCAGTAAAGTCTGGTAAGATTTCCGGTGACGGAATTTTTACAAAGAAATGTCAAGAATTTTTTGAGAAAAATTATGATTTCCAAAAGGTACTTTTGACAACTTCTTGTACTGATGCGTTAGAAATGGCAGCTATTCTTTGTGACATTAAGCCTGGAGATGAGGTTATTGTTCCAAGTTATACTTTTGTTTCTTCAGCTAATGCATTTGCTTTAAGGGGTGCAAAAATTGTTTTTGTCGATTCTTGTGGGAATAATCCTAATATAGATGTAAATGAGATCAGTAAGCATATCACTTCTAAAACAAGAGTTATAGTTCCAGTTCATTATGCAGGTGTATCATGCGATATGGAAGGTATAATGAAGTTAGCAAATGAGTTTGGAATCTTTGTTGTTGAAGATGCTGCGCAAGCTATTGACAGTTATTATACTTTTTTTGATGGTACAAAAAAAGCATTAGGGTCGATAGGTCATTTTGCTGCTTTTTCTTTTCATGAAACTAAAAATATTATTGCAGGAGAAGGGGGAATGTTAGTAATTAATGATAGTCGATATAATGAGCGTGCCGAAATAATACGAGAAAAGGGAACAAATAGATCTGCATTTTTTCGGGGTGAAGTAAATAAATATGGTTGGGTTGATATTGGCTCATCATTTTTACCTTCTGAATTGATTTCAGCATTTTTATATGCTCAATTAGAAAATTTGAAGGCAATACAGAGTAAAAGACTAAGTATTTGGAATAAATATTATGATGAGCTTAAGTATCTTCAAGAGCTAGGTTGCATTCAACTGCCTGTGCAACCGGTTTATGCAACGAATAATGCGCATATGTTTTATATCCTTTGCCGATCATATGAAGAAAGAAGTGCATTAATTTCTGATTTGAAAGCAAAAGACATTTATCCAGTATTTCATTATCTAAGCTTAAATAAGAGTGAGTTCTACTTGAAAAATAATGAAGAGATAAATATTCCAAATTCAGATAGATATACAGATTGTCTATTACGTTTGCCTTTTTATTATGCATTGGATAAAGATAATCAAGATCAAGTCATAAAAGCAATCTACGCGTTCTACAAAATCATAAATTAAAAATGAAGAATATTTTATTATTATCATATTATGATTATGGAGGGGCTGGTACCTTTAATCTAAAAATTTGTGAAACTTTTATTAATCTAGGTTATCAAGTACAAATGCTTGTGCTTGATAAAAAAAGTAATTCTGATTTTGTTATACAGATTCCAGTTGAAAAGAAGCAGGCTAATTTTTTCGATCGACTAATAAATCGATTAAAAAGAAAGATTCAAAATGTTTTTAAAAGTGATTCTAAATATGATAGTCGATATTATTTCTATAACGAGGATGAATCAAAGTCTTTTATTACTCAAGAAATACTCGAGAAGTATATTACTATTAAGCCAGATATAATTATAGGTTCTTGGACGAGTAATTTTATTAATTTTGAGACTTTAGGCCAATTGTCAAATAAGTATAGTTCTTTGGTATTTGTCTTAATGGCAGATATGGCTCCACTTACAGGAGGATGCCATTATTCTTTAGATTGCGATGGCTATAAAGTGGATTGTTCTAATTGTCCTGCAATCCTAGATCCAAATAATAAGAATCGAGCATCTCATAATTTACTTTTGAGAAGAAAGGCCGTAGAAAAATATGGTATTCGATCAATAGCTGTTTCTGGCGAATCTTTAAGTCAGCTTCAATCATCTTTTCTTTTTTCTGATCAAAAACCTACACCATTTATTAATGGTATTATAGATACAAACATTTTTAATTTTAAAAAGAGAGATATTGCTAAGAGAGTATTTGATATTCCTGATGATGCTATAGTTATAGCTGCAGGAGCAAATTCAATTAGTGATCCAAGAAAGGGTTTTAAGGAGCTAAATGAGAGTTTTTTATACTTAAATGAAAAACTTATTGAAGCAGATAAGGTAGTGTATTTTCATTTATTAGGTACTGAGGATTGCTTTAATTGGGATTTCTCTAATATTCATGTGATTAAAACAGCAACTATTAATAATCTATTATTTTTGACATTATTTTACCAGGCTGCTGATTTGTACATTAGTCCTTCTTTGGCTGATACAGGCCCAGTTATGGTATCCCAAGCCCTATTTTCAGGTACTCCAGTTATAGGTTTTGAAGTAGGATTCGTAAATGATTTTGTAGTGAATGGCATAAATGGATATAAAGTTAAAAACTTTGATTCGATTGAATTAAGTAATAAAATTTTTTCATTGTTATTTGAAGAAAATTTTAAACATGATGCTAAATTCATCTCAACGTCATTAGGAAATAGTTTTTTACCCGTTCATTTGAATGATTTTGTTCAAGATGTGCTAATGAAAAGTGATGTTAAATGAATAGTCTAACAATCATTACTATCAATTATAATAATCGAGATGGTTTGGAAAGAACAATGAATAGTGTTTTTTCGCAAACCTATGAAGATTTTGAGTATATCATTATTGACGGTGGATCCACGGACGGCAGTAAAGAATTATTGGAATCAAATACTCAGAAAATTAGTTGTTGGATTAGTGAACCTGATAAGGGTATTTATAATGCTATGAATAAGGGTATAAAAGTCGCTAAAGGAGAATATTTACTTTTCTTAAATAGTGGTGATATATTATATTCAGCAGATGTTATAGAAAAGGTAATTTTAGAATTGGACCAGGCTGATATTATTTCAGGTTCTCTGATAGTTTCCGATCCTGAAAAGGGAGATTTTTGTTGGAATTCTGCTAAGTATGTTACATTTGATTTACTATTTGATCATACTTTGGGACATCCAAATACTTTTATAAAGAGGAAATGTTTTGAAACAGTAGGAGAATACGATGAAAACTTGAAAATTGTCTCGGATTGGAAATGGTTTCTTTTAGGTTTGGTTAATTATAATTTGTCCTATAAATCAATAGATTTAGTGATTTCTGTGTTTTATAATGACGGGATTAGTTCGGAATCTTCAAATGAAGATTTGATTACAAAGGAACGGGATGTTACTTTGAAAAAATACTTCCCTTTGTTTTATGATGACTATATCAGGTTGAATGAATTAGATGCTTTTAAGGAAGACTTGGATAGGAGTCGATTATTTAAGGTTTTTCTGAAAGTGAAATCTTTTTTTGCATTATTTAAAAAATAGGTATGTCGAAAATTGTGTTACTATTTCAAAATATAATTAGGTATTTATATATTGTATTATCTAAGCCTACTACAATTTTTCAATTAATTGATCAATTTTCTATCCCTATTATCATAATTAATTTCAATCAATTATTCTATTTACAGCAATTAGTTGGTTTTTTATTAAAACGTGGATTCAAGAATATCATAATAATTGATAATAATAGTACGTATCCTCCTTTGTTAGCATATTATAGTTCTATTAAAAATGAGGTTGTTATAGAACGAAGGGCTGATAATTTGGGACATATGGTGTTTTTTGAAGATCCACAATATTTAAAAAAATATGGTAAAGGATTCTATGTACTTACGGATGCTGATATCGTGCCAAATATTAATTTACCTTCTGACTTTTTAAGGAAGATGATATATATGCTAATTAGTCATTATAAAAAAATTGTTAAGGTGGGGTTTGCATTGGAGATAGACGATATACCTAATTATTATCCTTTAAAAGAAAAGGTAATTGATTGGGAGCGTAAATTTTGGGAGGTACAAATTGAAGAAGATGTTTTTTTAGCTGAAGTTGATACTACCTTTGCACTGTATAGGCCTGGTTATAATTTAAGTAAGGGACATTTTTTGTCTTCAATTCGATTGGCAGGAAAATTTTTATGTACGCATGGTGGTTGGTATTTGAATCCAAATGCGTTAACAGATGAAAATATTTATTATATGAACTCTGTTCATAAATCTTCTTCTTGGATTATTGATAAAGATGGTAAACAAAAATTTGATAGGTACCAAGAAAAGAATTGAAACAAAGAATGAATAATCTTGCAATTATTATCCCAGCTTATAAATCAGTTTATTTAAAAGCGACATTGGAATCTTTACGAAATCAAACGGATAAGAGATTTACAGTTTATATAGGTGATGATTGCAGTCCCGATGATTTGGAGGCTATTATTCAGCCCTGTATAGAGGATCTTGATATCGTTTATTATCGCTTTGAAGATAATTTAGGAGGGAAGGATTTAATAGGGCAATGGAACAGATGTTTAGATTTAATTACCGATGAACCGTGGTTCATCATGTTTTCTGATGATGATATTATAGGTAATAATTGTATTGAGCATTTATTTGCTGTTTTAGATATTATAGACGTTGATGTTTTTCATTTTAATATCAAAATAATTGATAAAAATGGTAATGTGCTAAAGGTACCTAATGAATATCCTGAGCGGCTGACATCTGTTGATTTTTTTGAACTATTATATCATGATAAAATTGATGCGCGTATGCCTGAGTTTGTTTTCAAAACCAACACTTTTAAGGAATTGGGAGGTTTTGTGGAATTCCCTATGGCTATGCGTTCCGATAATGCAACAGTAATGCAGATAGCTTTAGATAAAGGGATTTATACTATTCCAGGTAGTTATGTGTATTGGAGAGATAGTGGTATAAATGTGTCTTCTAGTTCGGATAGTAGTAAATATGTGATTTATTATGAGGTACTTGTTGATTTTTTTCATTGGTATGAAGATTTTATTCAATTGAATAGTTTGAAAACAAAATGGGATCGGATTGAGATGTTTTTGTACCTACGTAATTATGGAGTGAATATTGAATATATAATAGGTAAGGATGAACGGATTCGTATTTTGAAATCCTATAGGAATTATCCAAAAAAAATATCAGATATACCATTTGTAATTCAATATTATATTAAAAGGATTAAAAAAAAGCTGTTTCCTTAAATAATTTAAGTGATGTTAGAAAAATTAAAATTAGTATTTAATAAGTTATTACGTCCTTTCATTCCTGGTACATATGAGTATCTACTACGAAATAAGGAACATATCCTCATGAATTATACCAATAAGCCTCGTGCCAAAGATGTTATCATTGCTATGACAACATATGGCCCAAGGATTAGCTTTTTTGAGTATGCTATATTATCTATCCTGAATGGTACATTATTGCCTGAAAAAATGAATATATATGTACCCCAAGGATTCAAAAAGCTGCTTGTTCAGTCGAATAGTTTTCTTAAGAGTGTCTATGATAATGGAATAGTAGAATTGATTGAAATGGAGGTTGATTACTACTGTCACAGTAAATATTATTATGTTTTTCAAGCGTATTCGCAAGAGAAGGATATTGTTCTATGTGATGATGATGTTGTGTATTATAAAGATTGGTTAAGTCATTTGGTCCATTCTGCGGCTGAATATCCAGCATTTAATGTATTTGCTTATAAGGCAGTCATAGTTACTACTGATAATGGTGCTATTCGAACTTATGATGACTGGATTCATTGCTCTAAAACTGATTTAGGTGAGCATACTCAACTCTATACTGAAGCGGTAGGTGGTGTTTTCTACCGTCGGGGATTATTTAAAACTACTGTATTAGATAAGGAACTTTTTTTAGCTTTAGTGCCTAAAGCTGATGATGTTTGGTTATGGTTTTGTACTTGGATTAATCAGGGAAAGGTCAAGTTTGTGCTAACTAAAAATAATCAAAAATTACAATATATAATTCCTAACTCGCAAGAGGTAGCGCTGTGGAAGGAAAATACATTTGGTAAGAGAAATGACGGTTATGTGTTAGCCTGTCGTAGCTACTTTAGAGATACCTATCAAATGGATATTATTGATTTTTTATAGCGCTATGCAGATGAATCGAAAATTCAAGAATTTAGTAGAAGCTTTCTTCGGTATCCATATAAATGTAGCATCTTATAATGGGATTAATTTGTATAATTTTTGGAATGTTAATCCTCACAAAGTACAGGATACGTGGTTAATAAATGTAACAATTATTGAAAATCTAAATAATCCATCATTAAGAAATAATACTAGAGAGAAGTTTGCAAATAATATTTCTTGCCTTGATATCAGTGGGATTCGTGGAACTATTATAGACAGCTTAGATAAAATTGTTAATACTTCACATTGTAAATTTGTGGAATAGTATAGTTCTTTCTAATTTGAAACTCTATTATTATAGACATAGATCTAATAATATTACTTCACTTAGAAAAAATTATATTTAGATAAACTGGATGCATTTTATCATCACTATCTGTTTTATAAATGTTTAGGAATGAGTGTAGAAGAGAGAAAAATAATATTATTGGATAGATCTACTAGATCAACTGTTGATAAACATAATAATGTATTTCAACACCTTGTGCATCTACGTACTATTTTTAGTGTTTACTCTCTTACAATACAATGGAAAGTAGCCTTGTTAATGAAGCTTTTCGCTTATCCTGTGTATTTTAAATTATTTCGAATAGATTAGTATGGAAGCTATTAATAATAAAACCGCTATTATATCTATTATTCTTCCTGCATATAATGCTGCTCATTGTATAGGTAAGACGATAGAAAGTGTATTATGTCAGTCACTCAAAAATTTTGAATTAATAATTATCAATGACGGTTCAACGGATGAAACATCTTCTGTTGTAAGTACCTATAGCGATAATCGACTTAAGTTAATTTCCCAGGAGAATGCTGGTGCTAATGCAGCAAGAAAAGTTGGTGTAGAAAATTCGCGTGCGAAGTATATTACTTTTATCGATGCGGATGATTTGATAGCTCCTAATGCCTTAGAAGCTATGCTGAGTGCTATTGGAGATAATGATGTGTTAATAACAAGATCTAAATTTAATAAAACTATCAATCAAAGCGAATACCTGATTGACACTTTAGATCAGTTATATCCAAAAGAATTATGGGCTAAGCTGTTTATTCGATCATTATTTAATGACTGGGTGATGTCGGTTCCACGGCAATTGACAGTTGGCGAAGATTTTATTTGGAATATTAGAATAGCTAAATATGTGAAATGTGTAAAAGTGATTGAAGCCAATTATTATCATTATCAAATGGATAATATCTCTTCAATTATGAATACTTTTAAAAAAGATATTTCATATGAAAAGGCTTTTTATGCTGTTAGTTTTCAGTCGGTACTTGACTTAGGTTTTACTAATGAACAAACACATATTTTATTATCAACACAGCGGTTTTATATTTTTTTTGGGTTAGTACGTGATGTGAAGGATCTGCAAGGTAATGATCCTTTTGTAAGAGACATGAGTATATGTACCCATGAATTAAGAGGTAAGGTGAATAGCGTCCTGTATTTGATAATGAGTGTTACTAATTTATCGTTAAAGATATTTCTACTTAAACGTTATATTAAAATTAGAAAATTGGATTAAATGGATTGTTTTCTATTAAAGAAGATATCCCAGGACTATGGTATTAGTTTATAAGATATTAAGTGTGTGGGATTGGTGCTGCAACATTACCTTATTGGGTAATCAAATTGTTTAATGTATTTAGTGAAAAAAAATATAATTATTGGAAAATCAAACAGAAATAGCAATTGTATTAGCATTTACACCTAATTATTTCGTGCCAGCATGCACGACGATTCAGTCTGTACTTAGCAATTCAAACAAAAGTCAAACTTTTAACGTTTATTGTCTTTTGACACAAGATCTTTCCATTGAGCAAGTTGATATGCTTAATAATTGGGATCCTGATAGATTAAGATTTACATTTATTAATTTAGATGGTAAGTTAGAGGGTATTTATGTAGATGAAAGATATACTATAGCCGCTTCTTATCGTTTATTATTACCAGATATATTACCAACAGTAAATAAGATTATCTATATCGATTGTGATTTTGTAGTTCAAAATGATCTTGCTGTTTTATATAATGATCTAGATTTGTCATCCTATTATTTAGCCGCAGTTTATGAATCTCCATTAGATTTTCAGGAGGATTATGTAGTACAATTAGGTTGTATTCATGGACAGTATTTTAACTCTGGTTTTTTGATGATGAATCTTGAATTGTTGAGGAAAGAAGGAATTGTACAAAAATTTATGGAAGCGTCTAGGGTTCCTTATCTTCAGTTTCCTGACCAAGATGTACTGAATATTGTTTGCAAAAATCATGTATATGCATTAAAACCCTATTGGAATAGTATAAGAACATTTTTTATTTCTTCTTATAAAAATGAATTTATGGAAATTTATACAATCGAGGATTGGAATGACGTCCATCATAGAGGTAATATTCACTACACAGGAACTAAGCCTTGGGAAAAATATACAATACGATTTGGTGAATGGTGGAAGTATTATTTCAAACTTCCTTATACTATTAGAAAACAATGGGAACTTAGTAGAAAATTGTGTTTAATAGGTTGGGTAAGTAGTACCTGGTTAGGTAGCCTTGCAATAAATGGCGTACATCGTATGTATCGTGAATTAAAAAGAAAGTAATATGAAGCATGCTTATCTTATAATGGCACATAATGAGTTTGAAGTACTTCAATGTTTGGTATCTTCTCTGGACGATAGCCGTAATGATATATTTATACATTTTGATAAGAAGCTGAGGGGGTTACCTGATTTAAAGGTGGAAAATGCAAAACTGTATATATTGGAACATAGAGTAGATGTCCGTTGGGGACATGTGTCACAGATGAAAGCGATGTATAATTTGATGGAAAAAGCCATGTATACTGATAATTATAAATTCTTTCATTTGTTTTCAGGGGTTCATTTGCCTTTATACAATCAAGACTATTTGCATGCTTATTTTGATAAGCATAAAGTGAATAATTTTTTGATGAAAATGCCGACCAATGAAAGGGAAGTAAGCATGAAAATGAAAAGGTATCATTTTTTCATAAAGAACTTTATCCACCCAAATCGTATTATTCAAAGAATAGACCAATTGTGCTGGCTTGTCTTGCTTAAGGTACAAGATATTTTCGGCTTTAAAAGAAATAAGGAGTTTGATTTTCATAAAGCTTCACAATGGGGGAGCTTGAATTATGATGCAATTGACTACCTTATTCAGCATAAAAATAGTATTGTAAAAAAATATGCTTTAACTTTTTGTTGTGATGAGTTTTTTATTTCTAGTGAATTAGAAAGATCACCTTTGAGACCTAGTATAATGTATACAGATAAGTTATTGAAATGTGATTTCAATAGTGTAAGTCCTCGAATATATCAAGATAGTGACTATTCTTATCTCCAAAATTCTGGATGCTTATTCGCTCGTAAGTTTTCCAAATCTAATTTTGATTTAGTCTTAAAAATCATTTCTAATCTAAAATCGTCATCATGAAACATGCCTATTTAATTTTGGCTCATAATCAATTTGAAGTTCTAGACTTCTTACTTCGTTCCATAGACGATAGTCGCAATCATATTTTTATTCATTTTGATAAAAAAGTGATTGCTAAACCTAATTTGCAAGTGCATAATGCTGCAATGAGTATATTGGAGGATAGAGTGGATGTTAGTTGGGGGGATGTAACTGTTGTGGAAGCGGAGTATAAGTTATTTGAAGCAGCCCATGCTATAGGAGGTTTTGATTATTATCATTTGCTGTCTGGTGTTGACATGCCATTGAAAAGTCAGGATTATATTCATGATTTTTTCAGGAAAAATCAGGGTAAGGAATTTGTGGGGTTTTATCAACAAGATATTACCATAGATATGGAACGAAAGGTTCGTAAATTTCATTTGTTTCCTCATGATTTTAGAGCCGATACAAGTATTGTAGGATTAATAAAAAAGATAGTTCGTGCAGTTTCGATTCGATTACAGTACTTAATTGGGTTTAGTAGAAATAAGGATATAGACTTCAAGAAAGGAACACAATGGATTAGTATTACCCATGATTTTTTGGAATTGATTATTCAAGAAAAGGATAACGTATTGGAGATTTATAAAAATACTTTTTGTGCTGACGAGATTTTTATTCAAACCTTATGTTGGAATTCTGTCTTTAAAGCTAATGTCTTTAATATAGATGATGAAGCCCAAGGTAGTCAACGTATGATAGGATGGAATAATAACATGATTATAGAATGGGAGGGAAAAGATTTTGAACAATTGAAAGATTCAAATCTTCTCTTTGCACGAAAATTTTCAAGTAATAAAATGGAGGTTGTAAATCACTTAATTAAATATGTTAGTAACACATAATTAGATCTTTTATATGAATATATTTAGAAAATGGTCCGTGTATCTCCGCTATACTTTTTTTAAAGTGATTTTTCCGTTCCCAAAAATTATATCAAATGAAGAAACATTGGACTTATTAATTAATTCTGGAAAATCAATAATACGCTATGGTCATGGAGAATTTCATTTGCTTGGAAAGACTGAGTATATCGGATGTCAAGAAATCAATATAGATTTACCACAGCGTTTAAAAGAGATTCTTGTCAGCGATAATTCAAATTGCATTATTGCATTGCCGCTAGGATTAAATACCATGAAGGGATTTAATGTTGATTGTGAATATTTTTGGAAACAATTTGTTGTAATTCTCTATAAAAAATATATACAATATTTCGATTTTAAGAAAACATATGTTAGTGTCACAAGACCTGATATGGATTTTAAAGACCATAGCTGTACACAGAAATTTTTTGATCGAATGAAAGTTCTTTGGAATGAAAAGAAAATATTAATTGTAGAAGGGGAAATGAGTAAATTAGGTGTAGGTAATGACTTATTCGCAAAGTCTAAATCTATTCATAGAAGTATTACTCTATCACAAAATGCATATAAAAAATACCCACAGTTACTTGAAGCCTGTCAAGCTCTTGTTAAGAAATATGATTTGATATTAATTTCTTTAGGAACTACGGCTACTGTGCTAGACTATGACTTATGTGATTTTAGTATACAAAACATTGATATTGGTCATGTTGATTTGGAGTATGAATCGTTTATTGCGAGGAGAGGGAAAAGTGGCTATGAGTGGTAAGCTTATAAATGAACTTGGTTATGATATCGAGTATCAATCTACTGTAGACACTGATTGTTTACAGCAGATTATTTTAACAGTTGTTAAGTGTTTTTTTTTATAAATCATTAAGATATGAAACTACCGCTTATTTCTATAATTGTTCCTGTATATAATGCAGCTCATCTTATGGATAGATCTTTGGTATCCCTGCAATCACAATCATATAAATCTTTAGAGATTATATTTATCGATGATGCTAGTACAGATGATAGTGCTTTAGTTTTGATGAAGTTTAAGGAAGATATGCTGAATTCAAATCCTACTTATACAATCAAAATTCTCAAACATAGTGCTAATAAAGGCGTTGCTGCCGCACGTAATACGGGCTTGTCGGAAGTAACAGGTGAATATATTTACTATTTAGATGCGGATGATTTCTTAGCTAATGATGCTATTAATATGCTTGTTAATAAAGCTATTTCTTCAAATGCTGATATTGTTGGTTGTAGTTGGGTTTTGCAATTTGAAAAGAATGGACGTATAATGAACCAACCTAATCCAGTAACAACTGATCATGCAATTGAATATATGTGTAAAGGAGTGATGCGATGGAATTTATGGTTGTTTTTAGTGCGAACAGATTTATATCGCAAGCATGATATAACGTTTTATTCAGGCCAAAATATGGGTGAAGATATGATGGTGATGTTTAAATTATTGTTGCATGCTAGTTCTATAGCTATGGTAAGTGAACCTTTATACTATTATGCTCAGTCCAATTTAGAATCACTAACAAAGGTTTATTCAAAAAAACATAAACAAGAGGTGGTGCATAATTTTTTAGAAATAGATAAATATTTTAATAGGTTCAGTAATAGTGAAAAATGGTGTGTTTTGTTTAATTTTTTAAAATTAAATATCAAATTACCTTTATTGATATCTAATAATAGTCAGCAGTACAAAGAGTGGCTTAATTGGTTTTCAGAGTCTAATTCTTACAGTTTACAGAACGAGTTATGTTCAAAAAGAATTAAGATTCTTCAATTAATGGCGAGTAAAAAGCAGTTTTGGTTTGTTAAATTACATTATTTTTTAGTGATAAAAGTTATGTATGGTATTATTTATAAATAACAAATGGGTTTATTTAATAAAATATTTTTAGGAACAATAGTTAGTTTTTATTTTTTTCCAATAGGTTTTACATTTTTACCACCGTCCATAAATACGAAAATGTTATTGGCTATTTTTGGATGTTTAGTGTTCCTATTAGATAACTTCAAATTATCAGAATTAAAGTTTAGTTATAATCTTCTTGTATCGACAATTATAGCTGGTTTTTTTTCTGTGATATGTCTTTATGCTGCAGATTTTAATCATACAAATGATTATTCTTATGCGACGTATATCATTAGTTTCTTCGTATGGCTTGGTGGGGCATATGCTGTAGCGTGGTTTTTTCGATTTTTCTATGGGGAGTTTAGTTTTCGGCAATTAACTTTTTATCTTATTGCCGTATGTGTAACGCAATGTTTTCTAAGCCTCGCGATAGATAATTTCCATGCTTTTAAGATGATTGTCGATAGTGTGTTTTTACAGGGGCAAGAGTTCTTGGGTAAAGTTGATCGACTGTATGGTATTGGTGCATCACTGGATAATGCAGGTGTACGTTTTTCAATTGTGTTAATTATGGCGGCGAATTTATTAATTCATGATAAAGCTGTCAAAGCAAATACCAAACAGTATTTTTTGATTTTACTATCTTTTTTTATAATAGGTATCATTGGGAATATGATCTCACGAACTACAGTAATAGGGGCAGGGATAGGCTTTGTTTACTTAATATTTTATTCAGATATCTTTAATAAAATCATATACTATCATTCCTTCAAAAGAGCACTAATTTTTTTAATTGTCGTAGTTTTTATAGTTGGCTTCGCAGTATATATATATAATACAAGTCTTGAATATCGTTTAAGTATACGCTTTGCATTTGAGGGTTTTTTCAATTGGTACGAAGTCGGAGTATGGAGGACTTCTTCTACAGATAAATTAAATGCAGAAATGTGGATTTGGCCGACTACAAGAGAAGAATGGTTAATTGGAACTGGTATATTTGGTAATTTTGTGTATAGTACTGATATTGGTTATTGTCGTTTTATCTTGTATTGTGGCTTGATTGGTTTTAGCACATTTGCGTCTTTATTTATCTATAATTCTTTTGCATTTATGATTAAGGTACCTCAATATAGAGTTCTGTTTTTAATTCTAGGTGCCTTATCTTTTATTATTTGGTTAAAAGTAGCAACTGATATATTTTTTGTCTTTGCTTTGTTTTATTGTATTGATAGCTTTTCTACAAGTGAAGATGCTCAACAAGAATTAGAGGTGTTAGATGAAAATAGTATATAGTATTCTTGGGACTTATAATTCGGGTGGAATGGAAAGGGTTCTCGCGAATAAGGCTAACTTTTTAGTTAGAAAAGGCTATTCTATTGTTATTATAACGACAGATCAACAGAATCGTTCACCCTATTTTGAATTGGATCGTAGGATTGAATGTATTGATCTCGGTATTAATTATACGGATAGCGTTAGTCGTAATGTGTTGGGTAAGATCATTTCTTATTTTAAAAAGAAAAGTAACCATAAAGAAATTTTACAAAAAAAGCTTCTTGAAATTAAAGCTGATATAGTAATTTCTATGTTTGATAATGATTCCTCTTTTTTGTATAAGATTAAAGATGGGAGTAAAAAAATTTTAGAAATTCATTTTTCAAGATATAAACGCTTACAATATGGTAGGAAAGGTCTTTTGAAATGGGTAGATAGGTACAGAAGTAGAAACGATATACGAGATGTACAAAATTATGACCGCTTCGTTGTACTTACCAATGAAGATAAAACATATTGGGGTGATTTGAAAAATATTGTTGTCATTCCGAATGCTAATAGTTTTGTGACCGATAAAATTGCACTATTAGAAAACAATAAAGTTCTTGCAGTAGGCCGCTATGATTACCAAAAAGGTTTTGATGATTTAATAAAGGCATGGCAAATTGTTTATAAAAGTAATCCAGATTGGATTTTAAATATTTATGGTCATGGACCATTAAAGAACAAGTTTGAACAAATGATTTTTGATTCTGGATTGGAAGATGTAATCTTTCTCCAGGAACCAACAAGGGATATCGAAAATATTTACCTCACACACTCCATCTTAGCGATGACTTCACGTTATGAAGGATTACCAATGGTGCTTTTAGAAGCACAGAACTGTGGATTACCGCTAGTATCTTATGCTTGTAAATGCGGACCAAGTGATATAATAAAAGATGGTGTTAATGGATATTTGGTAGCTGAAGGAGATATTAATTCAATCGCTCAAAAGTTAATTCATTTGATTCAAGATCAAAAATTAAGAAAGTTGATGGGGACAAAATCTAAACTAAATTCAGCATCTTTTTCTGAGCATGAAATCATGAAAAGATGGACTTCATTGTTTGATGATTTACTTTATTAGATATGGATAAGAAACTTATTGTTATATCAGCCGTCAATTTAGTGGAAGCGGGTACATTAGCGATTTTAAGGGAATGCTTAAGCTATTTGTCTAAATTAGCCGACCATGGAGAATACAAGATTGTAGCTGTTGTGTTTGATAAAAACCTTGTTGATTACCCTAATATTGAATATATCGAGACACAATGGCCAAAAAAGAAATGGATTAATCGATTGTGGTATGAATATGTCTCCATGAATAACATATCAAAGAGCTTAAATCCAGTATATCTTTGGTTTTCTTTGCACGATACTTCTCCTACTGTAAAAGCAGAGAGAAGGGCTGTGTACTGTCATAATTCATACTTTAATTATAAATGGAGATTACATGACTTAATATTCGCTCCAAAGATTGCGCTATTTGCAATTTTCACCAAATTTATTTACCGAACAAATATTCATAAAAATAACTACTTAGTAGTACAGCAGGATTGGTTTAGACAAGCTATGCATACCATTTTTAACGTACCAGTGTCAAAAATTATTGTTGCTCGACCTGAATCTCCTCTTTTAGGTTTTATGGAAGAATCTGAAACCGTAATAAATGATATGTATTCTTTTGTATTTGCGGGGTCCCCTAATAGTCATAAGAATTTTGAAATTATCTGTAAATCGGTAAATATTTTAATAAAAGAGTATAATATTTCAAACTTTAAGGTATCTATAACTGTTAAAGGTAATGAGAATAAGTATGCCAATTGGTTGTTTAAGAATTGGGGGCATTTAGAAAATTTGCATTTTACAGGTTTTATGCCAAAAGATAGCCTATTTAAATTGTATGAAGATTCAAATTGTTTAATTTTTCCTTCTAAAATTGAATCTTGGGGATTACCAATTTCTGAATATAGTCAATTGAATAAGCCTATGCTTCTTGCAGATTTACCGTATGCCCACGAGACAGCAGAAGGCGCTAGATATACGGCTTTTTTTGAGCCAACTGATGAACGTGATTTGGCAGATAAAATGAGAAATCTGATAAATGGGGATTCCAGTTTTTTAAAACCTATCCCTCGGAAATCAATTAAGGGGCCTGTTGTCAAATCTTGGGAAGATTTGTTTTCAATTTTATTAAAATAATTCATTTTTTATTAGCTTAAATGAGAGTATTGCAATTAGGTAAATTTTACCCTATACGGGGTGGAGTTGAAAAGGTAATGTATGATTTAATGTTGGGCTTGGCTCAGCGCGGGATTAATTGCGATATGTTATGTGCATCCACAGAAGATTATCCCGCAGGTGACTTAGTTATTAATTCTTTCGCTAAAGTGATAATAGTTCCTACTAAGGTCAAATTTGCGGCCACTATGTTAGCCCCATCTATGATCAGTAAGTTAAGGAAAATAGCCAAGGATTATGATATAGTACATATTCATCATCCCGATCCAATGGCAGCTCTTTCGCTTTTCCTTGCTGGATATAAAGGCAAGGTTGTATTGCATTGGCATAGTGATATCTTAAAGCAAAAAAGCCTATTAAAAATATATAGCCCGCTTCAATCCTGGTTAATCAACAGAGCTGATATCATTGTCGGAACTACTCCTGTTTATGTAGATAGGTCTCCATTTCTTCAGCATGTTAAACAAAAAACAGATTATATTCCAATCGGCATAAATCCTATAGTTTCTAATTCACAATTAGTGGATGAAATAAAAGCTAAAAATAAAGGTAAATTTTTAGTTTTTTCATTAGGAAGGTTGGTTGAATACAAAGGTTTTGAATATTTGATAAAAGCGGCACAGTTTTTAGAGGATAATTATAGGATTATGATAGGTGGTAAAGGCCCGTTACACGATTCTTTACAAAAGTTGATTGACGACCTGAATTTAAATGATCGTGTGGAGCTATTAGGCTTTGTTTCTGATGAAGAAGCATATGCTTATTTTCAAGCTTGTGATTCATTTGTGCTGAGTTCGATTTTGAAGACAGAGGCTTTTGCTATAGTTCAGATAGAAGCAATGTCATGTGCAAAACCAATTATTTCTACTGATATAGAAGCTTCTGGGGTGAGTTGGGTAAATAAAAATAATGTTTCGGGAATTAATGTACCTGTTTGTGACGAAAAGGCAATTGCTGAGGCTTTAATAAAATTAAGTACAGATCGTGTTTTTTATGATAGAATTTCTAAATCTAGTCTTGAAAGGTATGAAACTTTATTTACAAGAAATTCAATGGTTGTTAGGTGTATGTGTTTGTATGATAATGTTTTACAGCAATAAAAAACAACCACACTCTTGCTTAAGGATTAAAATTTAACTTATTCAACGAAAGGTATTTTTAATTTTTGTAAATTTAAATGCCGATATCTATATGGAGCAACAAAAAGTAACCAACGCAATAAAGTTATCAAATGATATTCTATTAGGATCAGTTGTTGAATTGATAAAGAATGGTAAACATGTTAAAATTAATATCTCAGGATCTAGTATGCAGCCATTTTTGTTTGATGGAGATGCTATTTTGTTAACAAATATCAGCTTTTCTACGATAAAGCTCGGTGATATAATACTTGCCAAATATAATGGAGCTTATGTATTACACAGGGTCATTCGAAAAAAAAATAGCTGTGTTTTTATTGCAGGTGATAATAATCTAAGTCAAATAGAGAAAATTGAAGCTATAAATATATTAGCAATAGCAGTTAAATTATTTAGATCTAATAGAGTAATCAGTTTGACAAGTATTTATTCTAGATTATTAGGAGTCATATGGTACTGTTTGAGACCCCTTAGGAAAGTTTATGCTAAGTTATTTAAATGAAAATAGAATGAAATTAAGGAGTGATCTAATATTAAGGAAGATGGGGGATGAGCATGTAATTGTTGACCCTAGTCAAGATGTAGTAGATATGTCTAAAGTATATACATTGAACGAAACAGCTGCATTTATATGGAATGAACTGCAGGGTATAGAGTTTGATATTCAGGTAATTGCAGGTGTTATTTTTGATAATTATGATGTCGAGTTTAGTCAAGCTCTTATGGATGCGACTATTTTAATTGAGAATTTCTCTAAAGAAGATTTATTAGAAAGTTAGTTATATGTTAGATAGTAATGTTGTAACAGCATTTTTTACTTTATTAAGATCAGGATTATGGGGTACTCCCGTTGATAATCTTATGTGTTTTCCTCTTACGGACACAGAGTGGAATTTGTTATACAATATTGCGGTAGCGCAGACTGTGGAAGGAATAGTTTATGATGGTATACAAAATTTACCTCAAGATAATTTACCTTCTCGGATCATTCTATTGACTTGGGTTGTAAAAGTTAATAGAATAGAAATAACGAATAAGAAGATGAATAATTGCATTGAAGAACAAGTGTTATTTTTTAATAGCTTAAACGTTAAACCGATTTTGCTTAAAGGGCAGGGCGTCGCTAGCTACTATGTAGAACCCAAACATAGAGTATGTGGTGATATTGATTGGTATTTTGATAATGAAAATGATAGCAAGCTAGTTGAAGAAGCGCTTAGTAATCAAAATATTCTTATTAGTAAACCTACAATAGATAGTTCTAATTATTATTGGAAACAGTGTGAAGTGGAACACCACACAAAACTTTTTGATGTTTTTAATCCATTTGCGCGCTATAGATTAAAAAATGTAGAGAATGATTTTTTAAAGAATAGAGGTAAAGTAGATTCATATTATATTCTACCTCCTAATATTAATATTCTGCAGGTTAATTTACATATACTAAAGCATCTTTTATCATTTGGTATTGGGCTTAGGCAATTTTGTGACTCGGCTGTGCTATATGCAAAATTGGAAACAAAATATGATAAACAATGGCTTCATAAGATTTATGAAGATATAGGAATTATCAAATGGATTCATGTATTACATCATCTATTAGTAAATTATTTAGGACTTCCCGAAAAAAGCCTTCCTTTTGCAATCAAGCCATATACAACATCTAAATGGATGGCAGAAGAAATCTTATCAACAGGTAATTTTGGATTTTTTGATGAAAACTTTAATACTAAGAATAGTGACAATTTAATAATAAGGAAAAACAAATCTAAGAAATTATTATATTCTTTTAGGACCTATTTTTTATTAGCTCCTTATGAAGCTTTGAGTTTTCCAATAGTACATTTTGTGGAAAGATTTAAAGCATTACGTATTGGTTAGTTCAGGATTATTATATCAGTTGAAATGGTGTTATAAACTATCAAAGAATTATAAAATATCTTTTATACTCTTTTATGGCGCCGAGCTGTTACTGATTGCTAGTTCATTGATGTTTGTTATTTGGTCGAAGCGCGCAATAGATTTTGCTGTAGCAGGGCAAAAACTAAATATGATGAATTCCTTGTATTGGTCAATAGCAATGATAGCAATAGGTATAGTATTTAAATTGATTAGTACTAAAAGTAATGAAATAGGAAAAATGAGGATGTTGAGGGATTTACAGAATGAAATCAGCATAACGCAGATGTATGGAAGTTGGGATTATATCAAAAAATGGAGTACTGGTGATCTTCAATTTAGGATGCAAAAGGATGTTACTGAAGTTATCCAAATGATCACTCAGGTGTTTCCTAATTTTACGCTTACCATTATTAGATTAGTAGCATCGCTAAGTGTTTTGTGGCTGATGGATAAAAGATTAGCTTTAATAATATTAGTGATTACACCATTATTACTACTCTCTAAGCTGTATTATAAGAAATTTAGGGAATTAAATAAATCTTTAAAATCTAAAGAAGGGACTTTAAGCCATATAATTAATGAAAATTTAAAATTTCGGATGTTAATTCGGACACTAGGCATAGAGCATGAAAGATTATCAAAAATGAATAGTACACAAGCTGATATTTTGCTGTTAAAGACTAATGTTTTGAACTTTTCTATACTTTCTCAATCAATTGTAAAAGTTATAGGTAGTGGAGGATTTTTATTGACTTTTGTATGGGGCGTAGTTGGTCTCCATGCCGGCACAATATCATTTGGAACAATGACTGCTTTCTTACAATTGGTAGGTAGGGTGCAGGGACCTATGTTGGGTTTATTAAGTTTCTTGCCAAGCTTTGTTTCCTTTCGTGTTTCGTTAGAACGTGTACATGAGGTAGTTGAGAGTGTCAAGGATATTATTCTAATACCTCACCAAGCAACGGAAGATTTTCAAATGTTAGAAATATCGAATCTGAGTTTTAGATATGATGACAAAAATGTATTAGAAGATGTTAATCTTAAATTAGTCAAAGGAGAGAGTACAGCTATAGTAGGTGCTAGCGGTAGGGGTAAGACTACTTTAATAAGATTATTACTATCTGTTATAAAACCACAAAAAGGAGAAATAAAGCTTCATTTAGCGCATAATATTGTGGAGTTGAGTCCAAAGTATCGCTCAAGTTTTGGGTATGTTCCGCAGGGGGATAAATTATTCTCCGCTACAATACGTGAAAATTTGCTTTTAGGTGATATGCATATTTCTGAAGATAAAATTCATACCGCTTTATTTAATTCTTGCTCAGAATTTGTGTATGATCTACCCGATGGCTTGGATACATTAGTAGGTGAATCTGGCTATGGTTTATCCGAAGGTCAAGCGCAGCGGATTGCAATTGCACGAACACTCCTAAGAAATAGTTCAATATGGCTTTTTGATGAAGTTACTTCTTCATTAGATAAAGATACTTCTATACGATTGATGGAGCGTTTGAAAATCCTTAGTAAGGATAAAATATTTGTATTTGTGACGCATGACCTGCATTTAGCAGCCTATTGTAGTCATAAATATTACATGAATTAATTTGATATATGACACATAATATCTTTTTTAAAATAGCAGATCATATTCTATCTATAAAAGTTCCAGCAAACTTTTCTCTTAAAGAATATATCCCAAGTTTTAAAGATTTTTTAATAGAAGAAAACGAAATAGATACAGCGCCTATATTATATGTATCTATATGCTTTGATAAAATTCCTGAAGTGCTTGGAGAGCTAAAAGTTCTTTCTAATAATTCACCGATTTGGGGAGATGGTTTTAGCTTTGAAGAGAGTGATAGTTATTATATTACTACTATGAAGAGCAATTTGGAAGCCTCAAAAATATGTATGAATAGTACTAAAGAGTTTAAGTATTCTAGTATCTATTTAGGGAGTTCGGAAGAGGATTCCTATTCATTGATAGGTTGGTTTATAATGGTTGCTTTTGGGCAGGCGGTAATTGCCTACAAAACAATCATGATACACGCTTCTGTAGTCGAAAGGAATAGTGTGGAAGCTTATGCCTTTTTAGGGAAAAGTGGCACTGGTAAAAGCACACATAGCCAACTTTGGCTTAAAAATTTTACTGATTTCAATTTATTAAACGATGATAATCCTGCGATTAGAATCTTTGACAATAATGAGGTTTTTATATATGGAACACCATGGAGTGGGAAGACGGCTTGTTACCGTAATTTGAAAGTACGATTACGGGGCTTCATCAGGTTACAGCAAGCGAAAATAAATAAATTTGAAATAAAGAAAAATACTGAATCATTGATTATGCTATTACCTAGTTGTTCAGCGATTCGATGGAATAAGACAATATTTAATAATATGGTAGATACAGTTGAATCAATAATTGAAGTTGTGCCGATAGGTATGATGGATTGTGATGTAAGCCCAGAGGCTGCATATATTTCTTTTAATGGAATTAAGTTAAAAAATACAAGTTATGAATAGGATATTACTTTTTTTAATTTTATTAGGGCCATTCTTTTTTTCATCATGTCTGATGCAAAAAGTTCAATATGTAAAAAATATGACCCCAGATTCTTTATATAATATTAAGGTTTCCGAAGCATTAAAGATTCAACCCAATGATCGCTTATCAATAAAGATTTATTCAAAAGATAGAGAGTTAGCCGCTCCTTTTAACACAGAGTTGGGGGGATATTCTTTAACACTAGAATCTGAAATTGTTAAAGGTGTTAACGCTGAAAACTCTTTTGAAAATGGTTATTTGGTCGATAGTGATGGAAATATTGATTTTCCTGTTTTTGGTAAAATTAAAGTATCAAGTTTATCAATGGAAGAAATAAAAGAACTTATTTCAAAAATGATAAAAGATAATAATTATATAGAAGATCCTCTCGTAAAAGTGAATCTTTTGAATTTTAAAATCATGACTATGGGGACTGTTGAGAATTCTGTTTTAAATGTAACAGATGGTAAGATAACATTATTAGAAGCTATTGTTCAGGCAGGAGGTTTAAATTTACATGCTGATGCTACTAAAGTTAAGGTAATTCGAGAACAGAATGGTGAAAGAAAGTTACTAATCGTAAATATGGAAGAGTATGATATGTTTAACACAGAAGGATATCATCTTCTGCAAAATGATATCGTATATGTACCTCAAAAAAATAAATTAATATCACCAGGGACACAGTCTCTATGGCAGGTTATGGGTATATTTTTAGGCGTAATTTCTATGACAATTACAAGTATAGCTTTAATTAAAAGATAACAATGGACAGTAAAAATGAAAGTAAATCAATAAATGTTCTTGATCTAATCAAGTATATTTTATTTCATTGGAAATGGATTGTATTATCTCTGATAATTTTTGTCAGCATATTTTACTATGATTATAGTACATCCAATTATATATTTAGACAATCCCAGACAGTGATGATAAAGTCACCGTCAAATACACGTAGTACTTCTATTACGAGAGCAGGGTCATCTATAAATATGGTAAATATTGCAAATGAGATTTTACAATTGAAATCAAAGCAATTAATGCGGAAAACGATTGAGCGTGCTTCTGCGTCAATTAGTTATACCCAAAAGAAAGGTTTACGAGATGTAGAGTTATATACAGATTCCCCAGTCTTGTTAGAGTTAGATAGTACATATTCAGATGAGAGTTTTTCATTGGATGTAGAAATTATAGGTGAAAATAAAATAAAGGTTTCAAATTTTAATGGAGACTCTAATTCAAAAGAAATAATTTGCTTGCTTAATAATGATGTAACCACCCCAGTTGGCAGATTAAAGTTTGTCTCAAATACAAACACTATTAATCCGTCTAAAGCTAGTTTTGTGAAAATTAAAAAATCTACTACTGAAAGTTTAGTAGGATATTTTTTAGGTAATTTGACTATTCTACAAATGGGTGATGATGCGTTTTTACTACAAATTTCAATGGAAGATTCATCCCCTAAGAGAGCAGCTGCAATATTGAATGATTTGATTCAGATTTATAATGAATTTTCGTTACAGGATAAAAATAGTATTGGTAAAAATACGGCTGATTTTATCCGTGAAAGGATTAATATAATTGAAAGAGAACTTTCTGGTGTAGAGGAAGAATTACAGAATTTTAAGACCTCTAATAAAGGACAAGATATTCGTTCTGTTGGGGGAATAGCTATTGGCGAAATGAATCGTTACGAAAGTCAAGCTGATGAATTAGAATCTACTTTAGCTTTAATGGAATTGATGCAGCAGTATATTGCTAAATCTATCAAGGATGTGAGCTTAATACCTAGTAATACCGGATTGGTCGAACCTAATTTGGAAAGCTTAATTACCGAATATAATACTGTATTTTTGAAAAGGAATAGATTATTAGGAAATACTAATTCCTCAAATCCCGTTATTATAGATTTGGATGCTAGTTTATTAGTTATGCAGGAAAATTTAATACGTACTTTAGAAAATAATATTAAAGGACTTCGCATAAAAATAAATTCCATTCGTAAAGTAGAAGATCTAGCTAAAAATAAAGCTATTAAAGTACCTGCTAAGGAACGAATTGTCCTATCTGTAGAAAGGCAACAGAAAGTTAAAGAGAATCTGTATTTATTTTTGTTGAATAAAAGAGAAGAGAATTCCCTCAATCAAGCAATGAGTGATGATAATATTAAGATTATTGATCCAGCTACTGGTGTGAGTAGTCCAATTGCTCCAGATAAGATTACGAAAGTCGGCTTAGGGCTGGTTATAGGATTATTGTTACCTATTGTAATCTTATTAATTAGGTTAATTGTTGATACTAAGGTTCGTAGTAGAGGTGATCTTTTAAAGGAGTTGACTATCCCTTATTTAGGAGATATTCCTTTGCAATTGGGACTTTCAAAGAAGACAGGAAGTTCGGTCTCTGTATCTGCACATGGAAGAGATCAATTAACAGAGGCTTTTAGGATTCTTAGAACTAATATTAGTTTTATGGCATTAAATAATATTCCTCCGCAGGTTATCTCTATAACTTCTTCTAATATTGGTGCGGGTAAAACATTTAATGCTTTAAATTTGTCAGCGACTTTATCATATCTAAATAAATCTGTATTAATGATAGATTTAGATTTACGTAAAGGTACGCTTTCCAATAGATCTAAGGTTGTTGTTAATAAGGGGATTAGTCATTATTTGGCAAATCACAAAGTCTCCTTAGATGAGATAATCTATAAAACTGATATTGGTGAAAATATAGATATTATACCTATTGGTATGATAGCGCCCAATCCTGTAGAGCTTTTAATAACGAATCGCTTGGACGAGTTAATAACTGAATTGAGAGGAAAATATGATTATATAGTTATTGATAGTGTTCCTGTTGAGATTATCGCAGATGCATATATTATTGATAGGGTATCAGATTTGACCATATTTGTGATTCGATCAGGAAAACTGGATAAACGTCAACTTCCTGAAATTGAGGCTATTTATACCAGTAAAAAATTAAGTAATATGGCAGTTTTGTTGAATGGTATTTCTAAAAATTCTCAAGGTTATGGTTATGGTTATGGTTATGGTTACGGTTATGGTTATACCTATGGTTATGAATTAGAAAAAAATGAAGGTATATTGGGGAAAATAAAATCGATTTTTAAAAACTAGTATTTTATTTTTCCTACAAAAACGGCAAGTCTACACATAGACTTGCCGTTTTTGTATTATTAAGCTACTTCATGCCAATGCGGGTAATAGCCTTTTATTTTAGTATTAATTTTGATTTAAAAATAACCTCCCGAGGTTCTATCTCTTCTTTAGTATCTAATATGTGAAATAATATTTCGGCAGCAGTTTTCCCCTGTTCCCCAGGATATTGTTCTATGCTACCTAATGGAGGATTCTCCATATAATTCCATAACGGATAATTAGCGAAGCTTATAAAATGTATGTCTTGACCAATGTTTAATCCTTTTTGTCGTGCCAATTTAATGATATCTAACGTCACAAAATCATTAAATGAAACAACTGCTGAGGGGCGTTCAAATTGATTTAATAATTTTTCCATAGCAGCAATATTACCTTCCTCAGTTAGATCGGTATGGACAACGAAATCATCGTTATATTTCTGGCCGTTTTTTTCAAGTATCATTTTGAAAGAAGATGTTCTTTCCATACTTGCTAATAATCTTTCAGGACCATTGATAAGTGCTATATTTTTGTGCCCTCTGATTATAAATGCTGTGATAGCTTCTTCTATTCCTGAATTCAATTCACAATACACCTTGTTGATATTGGATATTGGGGGTACACAGTCAAAAAATACAACAGGTATTTCAGCACTTTCTAGCATGTTGATAAAGCTAAGGTCACTTGTATTTTTACCTAATGACATTAATATTCCATCAACGCGATGCTTTTTAAAGGTATTAATAATTTTTAATTCTCTTTCGGCATCATCTAATGATTGACCAAGAAGAACGGTGTAGTTTTTATCTTCAGCGACTGTTTCTATTGCGCTGATCGCAGAAGAAAAAAAAGGTTCAGATAATTTAGGAAGAATTACACCTATTGTAAAGGTCTTCCGTTGTTTAAAGAAAATTGCCGTTTGATTAGGCTCGTAGTTTAATTCTTCCGCCATCTTTTTTACACGCATTGTCGTTACTAATCCAATGCTAGGATGGTCATTTAATGCTCTTGAGACAGTAGAAGGCGAAATTTTCAACTTTCTGGCTATTTCCTTTATAGTAGTTGGCTTGCCCGGCTTATTCATACAGAAATAATTACTTATATAAGGATAACCAAAGATAATTAATTATTCTCATTTTTGCTTTTTAAACTTAAACATACCTGATTTGATGTTACTAGATTTTGTGTTTGGTATTTCTTTACTACTGATTTTTGTACTATTACTTTTTAAAGTCGCTTTTAAAGAAGTGCTCGTAAATGAACCTGTTTCAATGTGGTTTAAAGCTGATGCTAACATAGATTCATTTTCATTACCAAAATCTTCAAAATTTTGAAATTCCCATACATTGTTATGTGTTGTTAATCCGTCGAAATAATCGCCTTCACCACTTCTATTATACATTTTGAAGGAGGTAACATATAACTCGAGATTATCATTTACAACTGGTAAACCGAAAAATCCAACGGGTTTGCCATAAGTCTTGTCTGCAACCGTAACGTTATTGTCATTCACCGTATACGTTCCTATTAGGTAGGTCGGCATAACAGGTTTTAATGAGTTAATTAATAGCTCACTTGCAGATGCTGTATTTGGAGAAACTAGAAAATATATACTATTTATATTCAAACTACCTGATTTTTGAAATTTGATAGGTGCAAATTCATCTCCTTCATTCAGCCATCCCCATTCTTTAATCGTATTATTAACAGTATACGAATACATCAGTTTACCGCTTTCTTTCGCGGGAGCAATTAGATTAGCAAAATATTCAGCAGTTTCAACATCACCGCCACCATTGTACCTTAAATCTATAATCAGATCACTGATTCCTTGTTGTTCAAAGTTTGAAAAAGCATTTTGAATATCAGTATAAAATGATGTAATAGAACCCCTATATCTAATACTTGCAAATGAATTAAAAAGAAAGTATCCTACTTTCTTAGACTTGAGAGGTATGACTTTGCTAGCAAGAATTGGACTACTAGTAAAATTTTTATAGCGAAGTGTCTTTTCATCTATATTTCCGTTCGCTTTACGTACTTTGATAGTAATTGAATTGGAATTTAAGTAACCATTTAATGGAACGAAGTCCATAGATTTTTGGTAATCATAATCTAACTTTGTGTCATTATTAATACTAATTATCTGGTCTCCTCTTTGGAGTCCAGCGTCAAATGCAGATGAATTTGTCTCTATATATTTGATGTATAAATCAGCATTCGTACCACTAGTTTCTGATTGTAAATAAAAAACAGACATACCTAATCCAGAAGTAGCATTTTCTTGGATACCAGAACTTACAGAACCACCTCTGTCAAGAAAGCTATACCAATCATAATTTGACTCTGGAGTACGATTTGGATATCTATTTTTTGTCAAACTTTTGAGATATTCTAATACATCATCTCCAGTATTAAAATACTGCGTATAATTATTACGGATGTAGCCTAATTCGTCCAGCTTAGTTAGTTCTGCCGTATTAGTGGGTGGAATAACTTCTTGCCACAATGATAATATTTTGTAATAATACCATATTGAATCTCTTAAGTTATTTTCATAATTGTTGGATAAATAAGTCTGCGACTTATCAATTGCATACGGATCTATTTCTGGAGTAGGAGTATTCTTTTTACAAGAATTAAATATAGTTACTGTAGATATGAGGATAATAAATAAAATCCTTGATAAAGGTAGTCTCATATTTTAATTTTTTATAATTGGTTAATATAATTTATTTGATTAGACTCCATACCATGTTCAGTAGCAATGAATTCTATTGGATCAAGAGATCTAAATTCTAGTTCATCGACAAAATATATTTTTAATGTCTCTTTTTTTAGATTTATGGATTCCCAATCGATGAATCTAATTTTATTGAGTTGCTCAATAGGGTTTCCTTTTGTTAGAATCGCTATTTTTTTGTTGTTTTCAGTTAGATTAAGCAGTAATTCATTGAAATGAGGTATTACTTCTAATTTCATCGGTAATTGTGCATTAGCGAGTAGCCTATTAAAGTTTTCCTCATATTTGTCATCTATATCGAACATTATTTTTGTGGCCCCAAATACGTGCTCCTCTCCATGATGGTCGTATATTTTTGACATAAATTGCGCTATTTCATTCGCTGTAGCCTTTCCTTCCGTAAATTCGTAGAAGCTACCAAACAAATAGTATACTTGAACTAAATAATCTCGCTTAGGGAATATAATGTTATCTAAATCAAATAGATACATTTCTTTATCATAAGTTATGAAGTCCTTCATTTTACAAAATAACTAAAATAAAATCAATTTCTGAATCTGATAAAATACCTAATCCACTAATAGTTAAAGGTGTTTGCTTTTGTTTGATGAAGTCATAGCCATTATTTAATAAGGATAAGTTCATCTCCTTATCAGGTAAATTTGTTGTAATTATTGAATTTAATACATTGAATGGAGGTATTAATATCGTGATTCCATATTCTTCAAATAAGCTTATATTTTGACTTAGTATTAAAGCTTCACTTATTGTTAATGGTAATAAATAATTAATACTATTATCTAATGATGTTTTTAATGTTTCATTTATATAACTATTTGAAGATTCCTTAGGTAGTTTTATATAGTTTTTTTCAAATATAGATGGTATTTCTTCTGCAGTACCTAATGAAACATTAAAATCGTTGGCTATTAGGTTTTTAACTTTAAACGCTAATGACGTAGTTCCTGCAGTAATAAGTATATTGTTCATTAAAATAAATTAAATTATAAGACCATCTTTGATATTAATAATCCTGTCAGAGATATTTGCTAATCCCTCATTATGTGTCACGATGATGAATGTTTGTTTTATTGTGTCCCTTAAATTGAAAAATAGATTATGTAAGGATGTGGCATTTTCCGTATCTAAATTACCCGATGGTTCATCTGCTAATATTATAGCTGGATTGTTAATTAACGCTCTAGCTACTGAAACCCTCTGCTGTTCTCCTCCTGATAACTCAGTCGGTTTATGATTGGCACGATGCCTCAAGCCTAACATTTCTAATAGCTCATGTGCTTTCATTTCAGCTTCATTTTTTGAAAGACCTTTAATAAATGCAGGAATACAGATATTTTCTAAAGCAGTAAATTCAGGTAGTAAATGATGAAACTGAAATATAAAACCAATATGTTCATTTCGGAATGCACTTAATGCTTTTTCGTTCAGATTATTAATACTTATACCGTTTATAACTAAATCACCGCTATCTGGTCTATCTAAAGTACCTAAAATGTGTAGCAGCGTACTCTTTCCTGCTCCAGATGCGCCAACAATAGATGCTATTTCTCCTTTACCTACTTCCAAATTTATTCCTTTTAAAATTGGTAGTTCTTCGTAAGATTTTTGAATATTATTTGCTTTCAACATCATAGATACGAAGGTAAAAATTTGTTATTGTATTTTTTTAAAATTCGTAGTGATTAATATATAACAATAATCGTTTTTATTTGTTTATAAATTATCTTAACTTTGAATAAAAAATATTTACGAAAATTTATTGGTTTTAAGTTAATATTTGTTATTTTTATTAATTATTTTTTAAACTTTAAGACACAAAAAAATAATCTTAAATTATATTATACTATGAAAGTATTTTTCACAATCATTATTATTGCTGGGATGTCTATCACATCAATTTATGCAAACAATGAATTAAAGAAAGATGATACCGAGAAAAATAAACCCTCCTTCTATCAGGTTAGGGCAAAAGGCTATCAACAAAATCATTGGTTTGCCAGCATAGGAGTAGGGCCAAGTCTTTATTTTGGAGATCATGATAAACAAATTGGTGTGGGTAAAAGGATATCATATGTAATCAATGCATCTGGTGGAAAGTGGATTGACGATGTGTTTGCTGTACGTGTAAATGCTAGGTTTGGTCAGATGAAAGGGCTTACACAATATGGTGGAACAAATGGATTATCAACAGGAGTATTGTATCGTGCTCAAGACGATTTGTGGTATCAAAAGTTTAATTATTTTACCGCTCATGCTGATTTCATGTTTGATTTTACAAATGATGCCTATGGTTATGATCCTGATAGAGCGTATCACTTAATACCTTATGCAGGATTAGGATTTATTTCAGCGACCAACAAACAAGGTGGTACTAGCTTTTCTCCTAATTTAGGTGTTTTACAAACCTATAAATTAAATGATGGTTTTGCTATAAGTTTAGATATTACAGGTTCATTTTTCCGAGATAAGGTAGATGGTGAAGTGGGAGGAAGAAATTTCGATGGGTTATTAAATGCTACAGTTGGAGTTGTTTATAATATATACACTGGTCGTAGGTAGTAAAGAGAAAATATATAATAATAAAAATCCTGAGTAATTTTTACTCAGGATTTTTATTATATAATGTTATTTATTGACTATAAGTGAATAACTTCGCCATATGCATCAGCGGCAGCTTCCATAATTGCTTCGCTCATTGTTGGGTGTGGGTGAACAGATTTTATGATCTCATGACCAGTTGTTTCTAATTTACGAGCTACAACTACTTCAGCAATCATTTCTGTTACGTTTGCACCAATCAAGTGAGCGCCTAAGAATTCACCATATTTAGCATCAAATATAACTTTTACGAATCCATCTTTTGCTCCTGCTGCAGACGCTTTGCCTGATGCTGAGAAAGGGAATTTTCCAACTTTGATTTCATATCCTGCTTCTTTAGCAGCTTTTTCAGTATAACCAACTGAAGCGATCTCTGGAGAACAGTAAGTACATCCAGGTATATTGTTATAATTGATAGGTTCTACATGTAAACCTTTAATTTTCTCAATACAAGTAATGGCTTCAGCTGATGCTACGTGTGCTAATGCTTGACCTTTGACAATGTCACCTATAGCGTATACACCATCGATATTAGTTTTGTAGTAATCATCTACTAACACACGTCCTTTATCTACTTTTACTCCTACTTCTTCTAGCCCTAAATTTTCAATATTTGGCATGATCCCTACAGCTGACAATACAACTTCAGCTTCGATTGTTTCTGTACCTTTAGCAGTCTTGATAGTAACTTTTGATAATGCTCCTGATGTATCTACAGAAGTTACTTCTGATTTGGTTAGAATATCTATTCCTGATTTTTTAAGTGATTTTTCTAATTGTTTTGACACTTCTTCATCTTCAACAGGTACTATTCTATCCATAAATTCTACGATAGTAACTTTTGTACCTATAGTATTGTAGAAATAGGCAAATTCAACACCTATCGCTCCTGATCCAACCACTACTAATGATTTTGGTTGTGTAGGTAGGTTCATTGCTTGTCGGTAGCCAATTATTTTTTTACCATCTTGAGGAAGGTTAGGAAGTTCTCTAGAACGTGCTCCAGTAGCAAGAATAGTATGTTTTGCTGTATATTCTTTGCTGCTGCCATCAGCTGCTTTAACTTCTATTTTGCCACCTTTTTTGATCTTAGCAGTACCCATGATGACGTCAATTTTATTCTTTTTCATCAAGAACTGGATACCTTTACTCATGCCTTCTGCAACACCACGACTTCTTTTTACGATTGCTCCAAAATCAGCTTCACCACCTTGTACTTTAATGCCATATTCTTCGGCATGTTGCAAGTATTCAAATACTTGTGCACTTTTTAATAACGCTTTGGTAGGAATACAACCCCAGTTCAAACAAATACCGCCTAAAGCTTCACGCTCTACAACGGCAGTTTTAAAACCTAATTGAGCAGCACGGATAGCTGCAACGTAGCCACCTGGGCCACTTCCAATCACAATGATGTCGTAGTTCATATAGTTTTTTATCTTAATTTCTATGTTAGTATTAATTATCCAAAAATACACTTTTTTTTTATCTTACCGAGAATTATGCTTATGCTAAATGACTAAAACAAATAAATTTATGTCAGTGTTGTTATTTTTTAGTGGTTATAGCCTTCATTACAGTTTTTATACTTAAAGTCTGTTTATGATTTTTTATATGTATTTTACTACTTAATATTTATGTAGATACTTTTGTTATATTAGTGATACCTAATTAATAAAATAGCCTATAATATGCGAATATTAGTAAATATACTATTATGGTTACTGAGTTGCCAGTATGTGTTAGCACAAGCTGTTTCTTCAATACCTCTATCGTCACAAGAAAAGAATAGATTATATAATAGCCAATGGAATGGTAGGAAAGTTGCTTTTCTGGGAGATTCAATAACGGATAAAAAACGTATAGGTACTAATTATTTATATTGGGAGTATCTAGTTGATTGGTTATCAATAGCGCCATATGTCTATGGTAAAAGTGGTCATACTTGGAAGGATTTATTACAGCAATCGGAAGCACTGGTAGCTGATGGCATTGATAGTTTATCTACTATTGTGCTTTTTGCAGGTACAAATGATTTTAACTCAAGTGTACCTTTAGGCACTTTATTTAAAGAGGATTATGTATTTGTAAATCATAATGGTAATCGTGTTGAGCGTAAGAGGAGGACATTTACCTTAAATCATGAGTCCTATTATGGGCGAATTAATACGGTATTTCATTATCTTAAATCTAAATTTCCCGAGCAGTAAATAATTGTATTGACTCCTATGCATAGAGGATTTGCGCAGTTTAGCCTATATAATGTTCAGCCTGATGAACGACACGCAAATGCAGAAGGTTTATTTATAGACGATTATGTGCACGCATTGAAGTCAGCAGCTATGCAGTGGTCTATTCCTGTGGTTGACTTATTTGGCGCTGTAAATCTGCAACCTTTGATGGAATCCAATGCTATTTTCTTTGCAGATAAAGATAATGATCTTCTTCATCCAAATACACTAGGGCATGAGCGAATGGCAAGATTTATTGCTTATCAAATGTTGGTTTTACCTTAAATTTTATGCGCTATGCTTTTTAGATTGATTAGTTAACTACTAGTCGTGGTATTCAGCAATAGTATCTTTTGTCAATTCGTGGTAAATATTGTAGTCTTAATTAGGTGTATCTCATTTATTGGTTTATTTTTACAAGCAAACAACTAAAATCATTTATGTTACGAATTTTTCGATTTATTGCGCTATTGGAAGCTATATCTACCGTTATACTTTTTTTTGTAGCTATGCCCGTAAAGTATATTTTGCCACGTTTTATGGAAGTGCCGGAGGACATTAGATTAGGAACTGTTAGAATAGCAGGTTCCATTCATGGTTTTCTTGTCGTGGTATTTGTTATATTGTTATTAATGTGTTGGCAAAGTTTTAATTGGAAGATTAGCAGAGTGCTAAAATATTTCGTCGTTTCATTAATACCAATATTTTCTTTTTGGGTGGAAATAGACCTCAAAAAGGTAATAGAAGGCGAGAAATAAATAATTTTCGTATCTCAATTAGTAAATAAAGAGATATATCTCTGAAAAGAATATTTGTACATTTTTCATGTAAGGGTAGGAGATAATAAAATAATGAGCCGGATAAAAGGCTCATTATTTTATTTATTTTCTTTTTTCGGATTCGTTTCTATGCTCATATAAGCATAGGTAATTTCTTTTTTGCCATGTGCAGTAGGATTGCCTTCTGCATCTAAGTTCACAAATACCAATTTTTCTATAGAAAGAATTGTTTTTCGAGTGATTTTATTTCTTACCTCACAGCGCATTGTAAGCGATGTCGTGCCAAAATGTGTAGCTGTAATACCTAATTCAATTATATCTCCTTGTTTTGCCGAGCTTACAAAGTTAATTTCAGATATAAATTTGGTAACCACGTGTGGATTCCCTAGTTGAACTATAGCGTATATCACAGCTTCTTCATCGATCCAACGTAATAATGTTCCACCAAAGAGTGAGCCATTAGGATTGAGATCTTCGGGTTTTATCCATTTTCTAGTATGAAAATTCATATGATTATTATTGAAGAATAAAAAAGGCAAGAATTGATCTTGCCTTTTTTATATAGGTAAAAATCTTATTATGCGTGAATTGCTCTGTTTGCTGTAGCAGCTAAAGCAGCTTCTTTTATTGCTTCTGTATATGTTGGGTGAGCATGGCATATTCTGCCAATATCTTCTGCAGATGCTCTGTATTCCATAGCAACAACAGCTTCCGCAATCATATCCGCCGCACGTGGACCGATGATATGAACACCTAATACCTCGTCAGTCTCAGCATCTGCTAATACTTTAACGAATCCATCTGTGTCACCCGATGCTTTGGCACGTCCTGATGCTTTGAATGAGAAAGAACCTGATTTATATTTTTTACCTGCTTCTTTCAATTGCTCTTCTGTTTGACCGACTGAAGCAACCTCTGGCCATGTGTAAACTACACCTGGTATTAAGTTATAATCAATATGTGGTTTTTGTCCAGCGATATATTCAGCTACATAAGTACCTTCATCTTCAGCTTTATGCGCTAACATTGCTCCGCGAACAACATCACCAATTGCATAAACACCTTCTACTGAAGTTTGCATATGATCATTAACGGTGATCTTATTACCTCTTTCTTCTGTTGTAATACCAATGTTCTCTAATCCTAAATCTTTAGTGTACGCTACACGGCCAACAGATACTATACAGTAGTCGCCTTCGAATGTTACGGCTTGACCTTTAGAGTCTTCCGCTGTCACTTTAACTGTTTTTCCTTCTGATGTAGCACCTGTTACTTTATGTCCTAAGAAAAATTCCATACCTAAAGATTTCTTTAAAACACGTTGTAATTCTTTTCCTAAACCACCATCCATAGTACTGATGATAGATTTCGCATACTCGATTACTGATACTTTAGCACCTAAACGTGCATAAACAGAACCTAATTCTAAACCAATAACACCGCCACCAATCACGATTAAGTGTTTAGGGATTTCTGTTAAATTTAAAGCTTCAGTTGAAGTTATAATGCGTTTTTTATCAACAGGTAAAAATGGTAATGCCGTAGGTTTAGAACCTGTAGCAATAATTACGTTTTTTGTAGTGATTTGTTCGGTAGATCCATCAGATTTGGTGATTTTGATGGTATTTTTATCTACAAATGAACCTAAACCCTCAAAAGAATCAATTTTATTCTTTTTGAATAAGTAAGTAATACCTGCTGTATTTTGAGCGATAACATCATTTTTACGCTCAATCATTTTTTTAACGTCAATTTTAAGATCTTTTAAGGAGATACCGTGGTCACCAAATGCATGTGCTGCATTGTGAAAGTGCTCTGAGGTATCCAAAAGTGCTTTTGAAGGAATACATCCTACATTTAAACATGTACCTCCAAAAGTGCTGTATTTCTCGATAACGGCTGTTTTAAGACCTAATTGAGCACAACGGATAGCGGATACATAACCACCTGGACCACTACCAATTACTATAACGTCGTATTGCATGATTGCTGTTTTATATTTTTTTGTACAAAGTTAACAGTTATTAGTAAGTTAACCTAACTTATACGCACAAAAAAAGGCACTAAATGTGCCTTTTCTTGTAGTTATTTATATTATTCTGCAACTATTTTTCCTTGCATCACACCGTAGTGACCTGGAAAACTACAAATATAATCGTATGTGCCTTTATCTAGCTTGAATGTGATTTTATCCTCTTCACCAGGGCCTAATAATTTGGTATGTGCTATAATTGATGATAATGATGATTGTGGTATATATTCATTAGCAGCAGCAGCAGCAGCCTCACCACCAAATGTAGCTAAGTCAACTCCTGGTGTCAAAACTACTAAATTATGACCCATTGATTCTTTTGGCATAGTACCTGTGTTTTTTAACGTTAATACTACATCTTCACCAGCTTTTACACGTATTAATTGTGTGTTAAATTTCATTTGATCATTTCCTTCTACAGTCCATGTATTTGAAATAGTTACATTTTCTAAACCAGGAATAGTCTCAGCAGTTTCAGTTACTACAGTTTCTTCAGTAGCATTTTGATTATCTGTAGTAGATGATGTAGTGTTACCTCCACAAGAAGCAAAAGATATAGCTAGAGCTAAGGCAGGAATGATGAATAATTTTTTCATAAATAAAAGTTATTTTGTTGATCAATAAAGTTACGAAATTATATTTTAAACTAGATTACATTTAATAATGTAATTACTGAAGTTTGCTTTTAGGAGGGATAAAAATATGATAATATATTTTTTTTTATCTTAAGATATTTCATTTGGGGTCCGATTTATGGTTTAATATATATATATTAGTAGGTATATATAAACAACTCTTAGTATGAACCCTGAAATTTCTGTAATAATTACTATAGTAGGTGGAATAATAGCATTTTTTCTACTGCTTTATTTACTCCCCGTCAATTTGTGGTTTACGGCACAATTGTCAAACGTTAAAATTAGTCTGTTAAACCTCGTATTGATGCGTTTGCGTAAAGTTCCACCTTCTTTGGTTACTAATGCAATGATCATTTCTTCAAAAGCTGGTTTAAAATTGACATCTAATGAAATCGAAACTCACTATTTGGCCGGAGGAAATGTGAATAAAGTTATAAAAGCACTTATATCTGCTGATAAAGCCAATATTCCACTAAATTTTAAGCTTGCAACGGCAATTGATTTAGCAGGTAGAGATGTATTTGATGCGGTGCAATTATCCGTTAATCCTCAAGTCATAAATACACCACCTGTAGCTGCAGTAGCAAAAGATGGGATTCAATTGATTGCTAAAGCTAGAGTAACTGTTCGTGCTAACATTAACCAATTGGTTGGTGGTGCAGGGGAAGAAACGATATTAGCTCGTGTCGGAGAAGGAATTGTAACCACGATTGGTTCCTCTGAAAGTCATAAGCAAGTTTTAGAAAATCCTGATCGTATTTCGAAAACTGTTTTGTCAAAGGGACTTGACTCAGGTACTGCATTTGAGATCTTATCGATTGATATTGCTGATATTGATATTGGTGAAAATGTTGGTGCCAAATTGCAAACGGATCAAGCTGAAGCTGATCTTAAAGTTGCAAATGCAAGAGCTGAAGAAAGAAGAGCGATGGCGGTTGCTTATGAGCAGGAAATGCGTGCTAAAGCACAAGAGGCTAAAGCGAAAGTGATAGAAGCTGAAACACAGATTCCATTAGCTATGGCAGAAGCATTTAGGAATGGTAATCTTGGGGTTATGGATTACTATAAAATGCAAAATATTCAAGCTGACACTGATATGAGATCTAGTATTTCTAATCCTAAAGGAAACGATAGAAGTAAATAATAGTTTATAAATCTGGAAGGTAGTAAAAAACAAAACCTTGACGATGGGCGCCAAGGTTTGCTACTAACCAATTATAAACCTAAATTATGAAAAGACTATTCTAGTAACAATTCTGAATATTACTTCGGATTTGTTAATACAAAGGTACGTCAATAATTGACACGTGTCAATACTTTATACACTAAAAGTTGCAGAAACAACCTTTTTCTGACACAATTGTGATTTTTCTGGTTTAAGTCGATAATATAGTGGCTAATATGAGTAATATTAAGCTGTTTATTCCTATAATTTATACTTAACTTTGTGGTATTATTATGATATATACGACTTTAAAAACTATAAAATGCGTCGTCTTGGATGTGGATGGTGTCCTGACAAATGGTGATATTTTAGTGAATGAACAAGGTGAACAGCTACGCTCTTTTAATGTAAAGGATGGCTATGCTATCCAATATGCTGTAAAACAAAATGTATTGATTTTTGTTATTACTGGAGGAAAATCCCTAGGGGTAGTTAAGCGCTTTGAAAATCTGGGCGTTCAAGAAATTCATATTGGCGTATCAGATAAACTGACGCTACTAAATACGCTCTTGTTAAAATACGATATTGATCGTAAAGATGTAATGTTTATCGGAGATGATATGCCTGATTATGCTTGTATGAAAGAAGTTGGCGTAGCAATTGCTCCTGCTGATGCGATTGAAGAAATCAAATATTTATCCGATTATGTTTCTACCAAAAAAGGAGGAGAAGGGGTAGCTCGTGAGATAATCGAAAAAATGCTAAAGTTGCAAGATAAGTGGCATAAGGATGTATTAGTTACAAGCATATAAAATAGACAATGTTATTGAATAAAATTAAAACATTCCCTATTGTGTTGGGCTCACAGTCCCCTAGGCGTAAAGAGTTATTGAGTGCCTTGGATCTAGATTTTAAAGTGCTTGTAAAAAGTATAGATGAGTCTATGCCTCATGATATTTTACCTGAAGATGCTGCTGAATTTATAGCATTGAAGAAATTACAAGCTTTTAATACAATAGCCTTTAACGATAAACTTATAATCACTGCAGATACTGTGGTTGTAGATTCGACAGGACGTGTCTTAGGTAAACCACTTACTAGTAATGAGGCAAAAAGTATTTTGAAAGACTTGAGTGGAAATGTACATTTAGTGTATACAGGAGTAGCTATATTATTTAATAATGTTATAAGAAGTTTTACTTGTAAAACTGAAGTTGTCTTTAATACACTATCTGACGAAGAGATAGATTATTATGTATATAAATATAAACCATTTGATAAAGCTGGCTCTTATGGAATTCAGGAATGGATAGGTAGGATTGGGGTAGCACATATCAATGGAACATACGAAAATGTGATGGGCTTACCTACAAGTCAATTATATAAGGAATTAATTAAAATAGAAAAGGGGCTTTAAGCCCCTTTTATTATTTAATATTATATCTAATTCCAGAATAAAACATTCTCCCTACTAATGGGCCCCAAAGTAAATTGGTGTCGAAATAGGGACCAAATGGATCTTCAGCTGCTAAGATAGGATCTTTCTGGTAGTAGTTACCTAGATTTTCTACTCCAAGATAAACAGTGAAATTTTTATCTATACCAAAGCTCTTTGACACCTGAGCATTCATCGTAGCATACGATTTTGAATAAGTGGCTACTTGGTATTCAATAGGATTGTCTACCGTTGAAGGAAGCCTTTTTTTACCTACTATATTTAATGTGTAATCAAAGTTCCATCCGCTGTGTAAACTGTATCCTAGATTCATAAATCCTCTATGCTTAGCAATTAATGGTTTTTCTAAGCGCCCATTTTCATAGTCAGTTTCTACATTTAACAATCTATAGGCAAATTTAGCTTCTAGGTGCTTTATTGGCATAAATCGAAATTCTGTTTGTAAACTATTAGAGAAAGATTTACCAGTTAAGTTATAGAATGATACCACTCTTGGATTCTCTAAATCTATGATAACTTGATTTTTAAAATTGGTGTGAAATAATTCCATAGAGAAACCTGCTTCTCTATTAAATAATTGAATTTTTTGGTCAATACTAACCCCTGTATTCCAAGATACTTCGGGTTTAAGACCATAAGCATTTTCTTTATTGGCGATATTTGCTAAATCTATAATTCTACTTGAAGCAAATAAACTCATGTTCTCCGCAAATATATTGGCTGTTCTTTGTCCTCTGCCAGAGCTGAAGCGAAGAGTTGTTCCTAGATTTGGAGCATAACGTAGTACAGCTCTTGGTGTTGTAAACCAACCATACAAAGAATTATAATCTTGGCGCAATCCTAACACAGCATCAAATTTCTCAGAAGGACTAAAAGTATATTCTGCAAATGCACCAGAAACTGTTTCTTTTCTTTTGAAGTTGTAGATATTTATATCTTCATTATAATCATCGTAACTTATAGAAGCACCAACTTTATACTTGTGAAATACACTACCAATTACATCTTGGAATATTAAGTTAGCATAGCCATTTGTCTGTTTATTAAGGTATGTAGTTTGTCCAAAATAGCTATTTTGTCGGTAGTTAGAAGCTGCTAATTGCAAGCCTATACTACGAAGTTTATTTTCGGGGAATACATATCCTATTTTTGCAAAGCCTTCTATGCGTTGATTGTCAAAGCCTAAACCATATCTGTTTGTCGTTCCTTTATCTAACTTCTTATCAAAATCTAATTGTCCTCCTGTACGGTCATCTTTGAGATATTTAATTCCAAATTGTGCGATAATACCTTGACTATCTTCATAATGCCATCTGTTTATTCCTGAAAATAAATTCCCTACAGGGACATCTCTAAAGCCATTTTTGCTAAAGTTCATGTTTTTATTATACATAAAGTTTTCATGTAATAATAAACCTACTGACCATTTATCATTTAGCTTTTGTGTTACGTTTAGATTTATATCTGTACGTCCCATATTATTAGCATAGGCATTAAAATATAAACGCTCTGTATCATTGGGTTTCTTTAATTCTACATTGATTTGACCTGCCATACTTTCATAACCATTTACGACAGAACCAATCCCTTTACTAATGTTGATTGAATTTATCCAAGTTCCGGATATACTGTTTAGCCCTAGTGGGGTTGCAAATCCTCTAGGGCCAGGTAAGTTTTCTACCGTTAATTGTGTATAAATTCCACTTAAGCCAAGCATTTGTATTTGTTTACTACCTGTTACAGCATCGTTACTTACGACATCAACAGAGGCATTTGTTTCAAAGCTTTCACTTAAATCACAACACGCGGCTTTAAAAAGTTCTTTTGCTGTTATCACTTCAAGCCTATTTGGTGATAAAGCATTGATATAGTTTGATTTACGATTCCTGGAAACAATGACTTCTGAAAGTATATTATTTTGAGCATGTACAACTAATACATCGTGAAGATTTTTTACCAATATAGTATCAGATTGCATTCCGGTATGCGACAAAATTAATCTTTGGTTTCCTTTTTCGTGTTTGATTTTGAATACACCATTATCATTGGTCTTGGTGCTCAATGCTGGACCATCTAACCATTTTACAGTTACGCCAACGATAGGTTTTAAATTTGCTTTTGAATCTTCATTAACGACAACTCCTGTTATGATATGATCATGATCAGGATGATTTTTTCCTTCTCCAGCCAATTCTCTATCGTAAAGGCAACATTCGTGTAGCTTTTCATACACATCATCCGCTGCTTTGACATCTTGTGTATCATGTCCCACAGCAGCTATAGCTTTCTGAATATCTTTATTATTCGTTTTATTGGGATCATAAGTAATTGTTATTTGCTTTGTTTGCACATCCCAATCTGCCGCATTCACTCCAGGCAGCTTAGCTGCTGTTTCTATTCTCTTTTTACATAAACCACAATTACCGGCGACATTAAATGTAATAGTTTCATCTCCTTTTTTATCAGAAATTTCTCTATCGTAAAGGCAGCATTCGTGTAGCTTTTCATACACATCATCTGCTGCTTTGACATCTTGTGTATCATGTCCCACAGCAGCTATAGCTTTCTGAATATCTTTATTATTCGTTTTATTGGGATCATAAGTAATTGTTATTTGCTTTGTTTGCACATCCCAATCTGCCGCATTCACTCCAGGCAGCTTAGCTGCTGTTTCTATTCTCTTTTTACATAAACCACAATTACCGGCGACATTAAATGTAATAGTTTCATCTCCTTTTTTATCAGAAATTTCTCTATCGTAAAGGCAGCATTCGTGTAGCTTTTCATACACATCATCTGCTGCTTTGACATCTTGTGTATCATGCCCCACAGCAGCTATAGCTTTCTGAATATCTTTATTATTCGTTTTATTGGAATCATAAGTAATTGTTATTTGCTTTGTTTGCACATCCCAATCTGCCGCATTCACTCCAGGTAGCTTAGCTGCTGTTTCTATTCTCTTTTTACATAAACCACAATTACCGGCTACATTAAATATGTCAGTGCTTAGGACTTGTGCAAATGCATTATTTATTGATACTATTATAGATAGTATCAATATTATTTTTTTAATTACCATTAAATATTAAATTAATTATTTTTTGAACACAATAAATAGTTAGATTTTGGTGTAAATCTAGATTTTCAAAAAAAATAATTAGCCTAATTCCTTAAATTACAGTTGATTATATAGTATGGGGGAGAGGAGTTGGAACAGTTTAAATGAATATATGGGAGAGGTTCATTTTTAATAGTTCCACTATTAAAAGAATACAAATTGATCCATAATCTTTCGAAGATTAGGGGTTGTAATAAAAATGTATCTATTTTATGAGATTGTGAAAATTGATCTTTTAATTGATCAATTTTTATTTCTACATCATTACATGCGCCATGCTTACAGTTGTTAATCTTTTTCTGTTTTTTCTTAACACATATAGGACAATTTTCATGTGATGATTTTTCATAAATAGATAACATAACATCATCACCACAATTATGCACAAATATAGAACCACCAAATGTAACAAAGGTGTATAGAAGGCAAAAAATAAGTGTTAATGTTTTCTTCATTATTATCAAAGATAGTTATAAAAAGTGTTTTTTTAATATTTTGTGTTTAAACAAAAAGTTTGTTAGACAATTAGATAGGCATAGCGGCTATTGTATTTTATGTATAGCAAGTAAGGTAATTCGAGTACTTTAGTCTAAAAAATAGTCTTTAATAATAGGTAAATAAGAAATTGCAATAGTAAAGATAGCAAAAGTGTGGATGTCGGATATTAGTAGGGAATTATCGAAAGCTACACTTTTACCTTATAAACATGCTGGAGCATGCTACTTAGCTCCGTGATCATAAGAGTCTGTATTAGAAGTCAATTGTTGTAAATGTCTACATAATATTATTTTGATATAGAGTTTAATTGAATGAAAAAGGGCTAAAAATTCTTATGAAATTTCGCCCTTTTTTAGGATTATATACAATAGTTAAAGTTTATGTAAAAATTAAATTCTCATTCTGATGAGCGGATTTAATTTTTCATACAGCTTCTTTATGGTTAATTTGAATTTTTTTTGATGCTATTAATTAATACAACAAAGAATAGAATCAATAGAACACCTACCCATTGAAGAATACTGACAGGCTCATGAAGTACAAAAAATGATAAACACACTGCTACAGGTAATTCTACTGCGCTAAGGATACTCCCTAAAGACACACCGGTCTTAGGCATACCATAAGCAAATAAAAATGGAGGTAATACTGTTCCAAATAGGGATAGAATAAGTCCGTATTTATAAATACCTAAATCGTTGTTGATATCAAATAAACTGAATGGTTGTAGTGTTATAAATATAAAGATACATGCTCCAGTAACCATTAAGGCACTTTTAACCACAGGAGGATAATCGTTACCTACTTTTCCATTAACGATTATAAATATAGCATAGGCTGTTGCTGCGAGCATCCCAAACATAATCCCTAGTGGAGAAATACTTGAAAAACTATCTTCAAATGCACCTGTTGCAAGAAATGTTGATGCCAAAATACAAATGATACCAATAGATTCCCATTTTGTAGGCTTTTGTTTGAAAACTATATAATTAATCAATGCACTAATCCATATAAACTGCATTAATAATACTATAGCTATAGAAGCTGGAACCAATTCCACAGACTTGTAATATAAAATACTAACAGCTCCAGTGGATATGCCTGATACTAATATTTTCCATTTCTTTGAAAGCTGCGGATATTGTGTTTTATCCTTATTCCCCCCGATGATGAAATGTAGTAACCATAAAAAAAGCATCCCTAATAATGCTTGAACACCTGTTACCTCTCCTAGATCAAATCCTGCGGCATAAGCTTTTTTTACAAATGTAGATAATATGCCAAAACTTGCAGCGCCAATAAATACGGCTAATGCTCCTTTAAATTTATCCATTTAGCAAAAGTAAATAACATATGTGGAAAAATATTAGTTTTATACTAATTTATAGAATAATAGATTTACTTATATGTTAAGATTAAACCGTTTTAATAATCTGTTTTTGAGTATTTGCCTGATAAGCATTTTAGGTGCTTGTGGTGCAAAAAAGAAAACAGTACTTAGAAATTCTGAGCCTATTAAAAAAGAGGTAACCACCAAAAGTGGTGCACGTAACAAGGCAACACTTGTAAATTATTATGCTGATTTATTACAAGTAGATCCTAAGCAACTTAATAGGGACTTGTATCTAACTATAGATGAATGGATGGGGGTATCACACCGATTAGGTGGAATGGACAAAAAGGGGATAGATTGTTCCGGCTTTGTGTCAATCGTTTACCAAGATATATACAACAAAAAATTACCTCGTATTTCTAGTGCAATGGCAGATCGTATTGTACGTAAGTATGATGACCAGCTCCAGGAAGGTGATCTAGTATTTTTCTCCTTCGGAGGAAAAGGAATAGATCATGTAGGAATATATTTGCATAATGATAGATTTGTTCATGTATCTACTTCTAGGGGAGTTATAATTTCGAATTTAAAAGATACCTGGTATTATAAATATTTGACCCGCTGTGGTACTCCTGTGATTTAATGAGTATTTAGGATAGAGGTAGTGGATTACATATTAAGTTTATCCGAATTAGGCCATCCATCTTCTTTTCAATTCTTGTTTAAGTAATAATTATGTCAATTGATAGAACAGGGATTATATATCATCAACAAATATTGTATTTTTGCCACTATATTATATTAATAACATGTCTGATAAATCAAAAAGAATCTTTTTAGGGATTTGTATCATCGTTCCTTTTATTATTTATTGTGTAGTATATTACTCTTCTATGATCAAAAATGCACCTTATCGTTTTGCAGATTTTGAAGCTATAGAATTGACATATGGTACACCAAATGAAATGATAAATAAATTTAATTCCAAAACTGGAGAGTATCAGTATCTTACTGTAGATAATAAACTTGTTAAAGATACAATCAAAATGCGTAAGGATGATTTGTTATATCTACATCGTAAAGCGCAGGAGCTTGGTTTTTGGAATGTAGATGACAATATGACCAATTCCAAAAGAGATACCTCACTCAATCAAGAAGTACCTCGTTATATATTGAAATATGTGTACAAAGGTAAATCTAAAGAAGTTACGCTAGATGCAGATTATGTTGGTCCTGATAAGATGAAGGGAGCTGCTAAATCGACGGTAGATGCGGTGATGACGATGATCGCTGAAGTAAAAGCACGATAAATTTTTAATCAAAATATTCTTTATATAGGGATGGTCATACATAATGATCATCTTTTTTTTGCTAATTATATTTAGTTTAATTGGATATTCTTTATTAATTCTTTTTTTAGTGAAAAAACTTTACTGCTTTTCCTTTTAGGATTACTTTTTATATAGGTTCCTTGTTAGCTATTTTAATCGGGTATTCTCATGTCGATAATGAAGTTAATGGAAACTGAATTAGTTTCTATCTGAACCTAAACTCTTGTCAAAGCTTTTTAATTCGGATATTTTTTCTCTTACCTTATAAAGTATAACAATAAAAAATGGGTCTCAATATTTAATTTGAGACCCATTTTTTTATAGTGTTAATGACCAGTGTTATCTAGTTCATTAGGATTGTGTTTGTGTTTGAATAGAATAGCAAAAGCGATTACTATTAAAAGGGTATAAGCAGCAAATGCCAGCCATATATCTTGCCAATCTTTAAGATGGATGACTGTATTTAAGACCCCATCTTTTATGGTAGCGCCTTTGCTCGCAATAAATTCTAAAAGCTTAGGATTATCTGCCGTTGTATCTAATCTATTGGCTAATTCAGCTACAGTATAATATGATTGGGTGAAGTATTTGTCTATCATAAAACCAGACGTTAATGACCCAACTATTGCACCAAATCCATTTGTCATCATCATAAATACACCTTGTGCAGAAGTTCTAATTTTTGAATCTGTAGATGTTTCAACAAATAATGAGCCTGATATATTAAAGAAATCAAATGCCATTCCGTATACAATACAAGAGAGTATTATCATCCATAGGCCATTTGAAGGGTTACCATAAGCGAATAATCCAAATCGTAATACCCATGCCACCATTGCGATAAGCATTACATTGCGAATTCCAAATCGTTTCAAAAAGAATGGTATTGCCAGTATAAATAATAACTCAGAAATCTGAGATATAGACATGATAACCGTGGAATCTTGTACGACCTTTAGATCTGCATATTTAGGGTAGAACGCAAAATCACTTAAAAACACATCACCATAGGCATTGGTAAGCTGTAATGCCGCACCTAGAAACATGGAGAAAATAAAGAATAATGCCATCTTATAATTGCCAAAAAGCTTAAATGCTTCGAGGCCTAAGATATCTGAAATCTTAGCATTTTCTTTAGAATGGTGTTGTGGCGGTACTTTTGGAAGTGCAAATAAAGAATATATGCCTAGGAATATAGATCCTGCTGCAGCAATATAAAACTGATATTCTGTAGCTTTATTTCCAGTTTTGTTAGTAATAATCATGGCAACAATGAAACCTACAGTTCCCCAGACTCTGATTGGAGGAAAAGCCTTTATCAGGTCATAATTGCCTTGTGTTAATGAACTATATGCTATGGAATTAGATAACGCCAGCGTCGGCATATAACAGCACATTGCTAATAACATAACAGTGAAAAATGTACCTGGGTTGTCTACTTGAACTAAATATATTAAACAAATAGCATAGAGAATGTGTAGTATTGTATAAAGGCGCTCAGCATTGACCCATTTGTCAGCAATGATTCCCATTAATGTTGGCATAAATAACGAGGCAATTCCCATAGTCGAAAAGATCGCACCAAATTGAGTTCCATCCCATTGTTTAGTCCCGAACCAATAATTTGCTATTGTAATTAACCATGCTCCCCACACAAAAAATTGTAGGAAGTTCATTATTACTAGCCTTAATTTAATAGACATATATTTGTTTTGATTATTTTCTTCTTTCAATTTCATCTCGAATCCTAGCTGCTATTTCATATTTTTCGTTATCAATAGCTTTTTGGAGAGTATTTTCTAGTTGTTCTTTCGTCAATGAAGAATAAGGAGAGACGGATTGTTTGGGTTGAGAATATTTTTCATTAATCTCATCAATAGTTTCGACATTTGGTGTGGAGGCAATGTTTTCTAAAAATGCAAAATCACTACTTTCAATAACTATGCCTGCTGAAGACATAATGAATTCGTATGTATATATAGGACAATTGAATCGTACAGCCAGTGCTACAGCATCTGAAGTACGTGCATCTAATTCTTTAGTTTCAGTACCGGATTTTGTTGTGATTCTAGCAAAGAATATACCATCTACTAAATTGTAGATAAGCACTTCTTCAATTGAAATAGCATAGGAATCAGCAAATGCTTTTATTAGATCGTGCGTTAAAGGGCGGGTAGGCTTCATTTTTTCAATTTCTACAGCAATAGCCTGTGCTTCAAAACTGCCTATTATTATAGGAAGCCTTCTGTTACCATTTATTTCGCCCAGAACTAAGGCGTAAGCGCCTGATTGTGTTTGACTATACGATAAGCCCACAATATCTAACTGTATTTTTTTCATCCTAACACCTGTTCGATTGCTACAAATATCTGAATATTAATGTCAAAAAAAAAGTGGCTTGAGCAAAAAATGCTAATACCACCTTCATATTTGTATTATTGTTTAGTTTAGTTGCTTTTATATGCCTTTAAAGCCGCTATTAGTTGAGGAACTATGACAAATGCATCACCTACAATTCCGTAATCCGCGACTTTGAAGAACGGCGCTTCAGGGTCTTTATTAATGACGACTATCGTTTTTGAAGAACTTACACCTGCAAGATGTTGGATAGCGCCAGATATTCCGATAGCTATATATAAATTGGGGCTTATGACAATTCCTGTTTGTCCTACGTGCTCCGAATGTGGACGCCAGTTGGCATCAGACACAGGTTTTGAGCATGCTGTAGCTGCACCTAATATTTTTGCCAATTCCTCTATCATTTCCCAATTTTCTGGACTTTTCAACCCTCGTCCTGCTGAAACAACAATTTCTGCTTCAGGTAAAGATATTTTATCTGTAGCACGTACTATTTCTTTAACAATAGTATTGAAGTCCGTTGCTGCAATTTCTGGGGTAAAATTCTCTATTTGTGCTACACCACCAATTTCTTTAGCGGCAAAAGCATTCGGATTAATAGTTACAACTTTTACAGGAGAATGTACAGCGACAGTAGCAATGGCCTTATTCGAGAAAGCCATCTTTTGTACTTCTAATGTATCACCTTGGATAGTAGGGATAGTTTTTGCACCAACTACTAACCCTGCCTCGAGCTTCGTTGCTACGCGCGGAGCAAGACCTTTTCCAGAAAATGTATTTGATAATATGACAATCGAAGCAGCTTCATTTTCTGCGGCTTTTGCTATTATAGAAGCATAAGCTTGATTTACAAATGATTTTAAATTTTCATTGGTAACATGTAGTACTTTACTGATCCCATAGTTGCCTAATTTTTGTAATTCAGAGGTATCTATATCTCCTATTATCACTGATATAGCCTCTGTATTTAATAAATTAGCTATCTCTTTACCATAAGAAGCAGCTTCAAAAGCTGATTTTTTTAATATTCCTTCTTCATTTTCGATATATACTAATACTGACATGGTAATACTATTTTAGGTTAATTAAATAACTTTAGCTTCGCTATGTAATAAATCAATTAATTCGTTAATATTGTTTTCATCGATCAGTTTTACTGTTCCTCGCGATGGTGGAGTTTCAAAAGCTATTGTTTTTGTCAAAGGTTCGATGCTGATAGCTTCTATAACTTCTAGTGGTTTGCTACGTGCAGCCATAATACCACGCATATTTGGGATTTTCGCTTCGGCAACACCTTCCGCAGTACCAATAATAATAGGGAGGGAGGCAGTTATGACTTCTTTGCCACCTTCGATTTCACGTTCAACAGTTATTTGGTTATTATCAATATGGAAGCCCTTAGCAATAGAAACGGAAGGTATATTAAGTAATTCTCCCAGCATTGCTGTTACTTGAGTACCATTGTAGTCGATTGATTCTTTGCCTGTAAGTATCAAATCAAATTTTTCATTTTTTGCATAATTTGCAATTTGCTTTGCTACAAACCAAGAGTCTGTCGGAGACGCATTTATACGAATAGCATTGTCAGCACCTATAGCTAATGCCTTGCGTATCGTTGGCTCGGTATTACTATCTCCTACCGTAATAGCTGTAATGGAGCCATTAGTAGTGTTAGCCGTTATTTCTATAGCTTTTGCAAGTGCTATTTCATCATACGGATTAATAATGTATTGAATACCAGTAGTATTAAATTCGGTATTATTATTGGTAAATGTAATTCTGGATGTTGTATCCGGTACATTACTTATGCAAACTAATATTTTCATATGTGTTCGTTTATAATCTATTTTATACAAATGGCTTATTATCAAATGTAGTCAAAATATTTTAATTTCCTATGCTTGCATAATAAATATTGTTTTTTAGCATTACAATAAGTTTCTTTGTTTAAAATTGATATTCATGAATAGAATTGAGCAGTTAGAAGAGTTTTTGAAAGAAACTCCACAGGATCCTTTTTTACATTATGCTTTGACGATGGAGTATTTGAAACAAGGGGATATTGTGAGAACACGAGAAGGTTTTGAAAATCTTGTTGTTACATTCCCTAATTATGTAGGGACTTATTATCATTTTGGTAAGTTTTTGGAGAAAAATGGGGATAAAGTACTAGCTGAAGATATATATAATCAAGGTATTGCTGTTGCCAAAAATGCACGGAATATGCATGCCATGGGAGAATTGCAGGGTGCATTGAACCTGATGAAAGGGTTTGATGATGATGACGAGGATGCGTATTAAATGTTAAATAAATGTGGATAGATGGGTTTGGTATCTTTTTTGAATAGTATACTATATTATATAAAGTATTACCATGCGAATCATCTCTATTTTTTTTATTTATGTGCTTTCGATTGTTATTTTAGAAGGATGTATTAATAAAAAATCAACAGGAATAGTTGAAGAAATATCTAGTATTAGTCTTGTAGGAGCTTATGTAGGTGATCTTCCTTGTGTAGATTGTGATGCTATAAGCACTGTTTTACAATTAGGACAAGATCATTCTTATAAATTGACTTACACATATGATGGTAAATCTAGTGATTCATTTGTTAGAGAAGGCTCGTGGGTTATAAAAAAGAACCATCTTGTACTGAAAGGGCTAGATTATATCTATAAAATTGAACCAGATTATTTAGTTCAATTAGATTTATCTGGTCAGGAGATAACAGGAGAATTAGCCGATAAATATCAATTGGCTAAGATAAAATAAAACTAAGGCGACCCATAAAAGGTCGCCTTAGTTTATTATTAGTGAGCTTCAGTACCGTCAGCACCATGAGCATGTCCGTGAGACAATTCCTCTTCAGTAGCAGGACGTATATTTAAGATCTCAATTTCGAAACTTAATGTTTTTCCAGCCATAGGGTGGTTCAAGTCAGCAATAACTGCTTCAGGAGTTACTTCTACTACTACAGCACGGAATTGATTACCTTGGTTATCTTGCAAAGGTAATACTTCACCTACTGGAGGAAGACCTGTTTCTTTGAACATATCAGCAGGTAATTGAGCGATAGCTTTATCGTCTTTTTCACCATAAGCATCAGCTGCAGTTAAATCGAATGATATTTTACCACCTTCAGCTAAACCGCTAATATTTTCTTCAAATTTAGGCAACATCATACCTACACCATATAAGAAAGTTAAAGGGTTTTCAGTAGTTGTTTGCTCTACAAATGTTTTCTCACCGTTTTCTTCGATTGTATGAAGAATGTAATTCAACGTTACTACGTTGTTGTTTTCTATTGCCATTTTCAGTCGTTGTATGAGGATTTCTCCTCGTTATTAGTAATTAATTCAATCAAATCTGTAATAGATTCCATAGGAAGACTACAGGTTTGATTACTACAAAGGTATGCTTTTGATTGGATATCTTGTCTATTTAGTAACAAAGGAAGCGTACTTTTTGTTCCTCCTAATGTTATTTTATTTGGAATATATATATCACTATCTAATGCTGATCGCCATTGTTGTGCAAGGGGACCCGTCAGCGCAATCTCATTGGTACCATAAACTTTTTCCAATAATTGTATAGCCCAGTTTGAATATCCTGACCCATAGCTTTTGATATGTGGATATACATTGGCAAAAACTTGGTCTGCTATAGCGGTGAAACTGTCGCTATCAAATAATAATCCTAATTTGTATAGCTGTCTGACAATTGTAGAAGATGAGGCAGGAATTACGTTGTCCATCGTTTCGCTTTTACGGGCGATTAATTGTTCGGCGTTATTAGCGGTATAATAGAATGTCTTTGCTTCGTGATCATAGAATAATGAAATAGCATCTTCCGCCAATTTTTTTGCTTCGAATAACCATTTTTCATCAAATGTAGCTTCATATAATGAAATATATGCTTCTATAGTAAAGGCATAATCATCCAAAAATCCATTAATTTTTCTATTTGAATCTTGTGGTTGATGTAATAAAGTATGTTGGTCTTTACAGTTATTTTCAATAAAATTGGCAATGCCAATCGCAGTTTCTAAATGCTTTTCGTCTTGAAATACACGATATGCATCTACGAGGCCCTTTAATAATAGGGCATTCCATGTTGTCAACTGCTTGTGATCAAGCCCTGGTCTAACTCTATTTGCTCGATAAGCCAATAACGTTTTTTTTATCTCTTGCAGTTTATTATTCCATTCTTCGGAATTTAGATTAGCTTCACTTATTAATAGACTACTTTTTTTAGAAATAAATGGGATATTTGTTCTTTCTTCTTCCCAATTTCCATGAGCTGTAATGTTATAATATGCCTTAATGAATTCAGCATCTTTACCTAATATTTCAAATTCGTCTGACTGAAAGGTGTAAAATTTTCCTTCTATTCCTTCGCTATCGGCATCTAAGGCAGCATAAAAACCTCCATTCTCGGCCTTCATTTCTCGGATCGCCCATGCTATCGTTTCGAATACTATATTTTTATATAATGGATTGGGTTTTGCTTGGTATGCTTCACTATACAAACTTATCAATTGCCCATTGTCATAAAGCATTTTTTCAAAATGAGGAACATGCCATTTATTGTCTACAGAATAACGCGAAAAACCACCTCCAATCTGGTCGTAAATACCACCATTAGCAATTTCCTGTAGCGTGAAATGGACATGCGCCAATACGGATTCATCTTTAGCGAGGGTAGCATAGCGCAATAAAAATAACCAATTATTGGGCAAAGGGAATTTTGGCGACCTACGATAACCACCAAATTGAAGATCAAAATCTTCTTTCCACGGTAGAATTACAGATTTTAAATCTAATAAAGAATATTCTTTAGGTATATCCAATATAGGAAGCTTTTCGGAACGATTAATACCAGCAGTTAATTTTTCAGCATATTCAATTGCTGTCTGTGGAGATTCTTCCCATAGTTGAGCTATTTGAAGAAGGATATTTTGCCAATCATGAGGTTTGAAATAAGTACCACCATAGATGGGTCTTCCATCCGGTAAACAGATTACATTCATGGGCCATCCTCCAGCGTTCGTCATAAGCTGAACAGCAATCATATATATTTGATCTATATCTGGTCGCTCTTCTCTATCGACTTTTATCGATACATAGAAGGTATTCATCGTCTGTGCGATAGCATCGTTTTCAAAACTTTCTCTTTCCATCACATGGCACCAATGACAGGCAGAATAGCCAACACTGATAATGATAAGCTTATTTTCTTCTTTTGCTTTATTTAATGCTTCTGTGCCCCATGGATACCATTGCACAGGGTTGTGCGCATGCTGCTTTAGATAGGGAGATGTTTCGTTTTGAAGTTTATTTGCCATATACGAAGGTACATTTTTTTATTCACTGATTACTTTTTGTAGGTAGGCTGTACCTCCCGAAAGCATGGTGAAATCTAATCCTTCTTCAATATGAATTTTTGCTACAGCAGAGGTTTTAAGGGTAATATAGGAATTGCATATATAATTTGTAAGGTCTGATAATCCCGGATTATGACCAAATACAAATACAGTATCAATATGTTGAGGTACTTTATTTATTACAGTAAGGATATCTTGGTAATAAGCTTCATAGATAGCTTTATTTTGGATGATACGATCTACAGGGAATTTAAGTATTTCAGCAAACAAATTAGCTGTTTGAATGGCTCTATTAGCAGATGATGATATAAAACAAGTGTTATCATCTATGCATATCTGTTCCTTTAATTGGTTTGCTATTGTTTTACTTCTATTAATACCTTTTTCAATAAGATTACGGTCATAATCTGCTTGAGAAAAAGCGTGTTCCTCAGCCTTGCCGTGCCTAATAATAAATAGTTTTTTGACAATCATTATTAACTACATTTTGAGAGTAATCCATACAATTAGTAATTTCAAACTTGTTGGATTTTAATGTTTTTGTAAGTCTAATATAGCTATATATTATTAAATATATCCTTTATGTACATCAGAATGATGATAATAATGTATGTATCTTATTTGAGCAGCATTACTGATTTATAAAATATGACCTGAGGTAACAATTACTGTAACAATTAATTATTGCTTATTTATGTGTTTTACTTTCTAATAAATTTACTTCTGACTTGTGGAAGTATTGAATGTCATTGCGAGCATGCGAAGTATTCCGTGACCAAATAACAGATTGCCGCGTCGTTCCTCCTCGCAATGACGAAGTATTCCGTGACTAAATAACAGATTGCCGCGTCGTTCCTCCTCGCAATGACGAAGTATTCCGTGACTAAATAACAGATTGCCGCGTCGTTCCTCCTCGCAATGACGAAATTAAAAACGTCGTTCCTCCTCGCAATGACGAAGTATTCCGTGACTAAATAACAGATTGCCGCGTCGTTCCTCCTCGCAATGACGAAATTAAAAACGTCGTTCCTCCTCGCAATGACGAAATTAAAAACGTCGTACCTCCTCGTAATGACGAAATATTCCGTGACTAATTAACAGATTGCCGCGTCGTACCTCCTCGCAATGACGAAATTAAAAACGTCGTACCTCCTCGCAATGACGAAATAATAACCCGTCATTGCGAGCATGCGAAGCAATCTGTTTCAAATCTGTACAGTCCTAAAAAAAAACTTGTATTATAATTATAGATATTATCTTATTATTTTAATATATAAACGTCGATCTTAAATTAAGAAAACTTCTGTTTATAGAATTGAATTTCATTATCTAAATTATGGTTGTCGGTGATATAGTTATGTGCTTGTTTTACCATATCAACATAAAAAAGGTCATCACTTAAAAGCTTTTTTATAGAAGAAGCAAACTCTTGTGCATCCTCCGTCACCAAGCAACCGTTATTCTTCTTTTGTACAAGTCCATCTACTCCACGAGTATTTGTTACTACCGGGATATTATTATTTAAGGATTCTAAGACCTTTATTTTTACGCCTGTTCCACTTAACATTGGGCAGATTGTGATTCGAGCATTATCATAATACTCTTGTAGATCTTCTACCATTCCGTGAATAATGATATTTGGATGTTCCTCAATAGTTTCGCCTATTTTGCCGACTACGTGTATTCTAATATCTTTGCTAAGTAGGGGTAATACTTCCGATATAAACCATTGCATACTATTGTAATTGTGAGGATTTATACTAGCTACGTAAAGAACTTCATATTTATAAATCTTCTGTAGAGGGGTGATTTCTTTTTTGTGAAAACAAAACGGTAAGTAGGTTACTTTACTTTTTGTAAATTGTTCAAAAATATATTTCTCTTCAATAGAAAATGTCCATATCTCATCAAATTTTCGTGCAGCTTTCATTTCTGATTGAAAGAGATGTCCGATTTTATTAGTTTTATGTTTTGATTGTGCTGTTATAAAGTCATGAGAATCAAGGATTAAATGGGATTTGTAGTTTATGTTGTCTACAAAACTACTCCATGTAGCATAACTGATGATGATGTTATCATATACTTTGCTATTGAATAGTTTAGTAACTTTATTGTTTAGAAAAGGGTTAGATATATCTATCGATTTCTTTTTAAATAATTTAATGATAAAATTAGGTATTTTATAGAATAGGATAGATTTTATAGGGTGTTTTTTTTTATCTATTTTTCTATTTAGTAAAATCAGATTGATATTCGGGAATAAGGTATGAAATTTATTTATGCTTTCTTCAGACCATGTTCCCCAATCACTTAATGATAAAAAATCTACGGTATTCGTAATGGCTGTTTCATTCAGATAGTGTAATACTTTTAGTGAATGTGTTATATTTCCGGCTTTGAATGCTGTAGGACAATCAGGCATGAAATATAATATATTCTTTGCGGTATTTTTTCTTTGCACACTATTTAATGTAGACATACTATCTTATATTAATTGATTTTCTATACTCTTTATAACGTCGCTAACGTAAATTTCGTTACATCGATGTGTATTTTTTTCCTTATTGTTTATTTATACTATAAATAGTAAGGAATTATATCTTTTCTTTATATTTGGAGTAAGTTTATTATTATAATTAATTGCAATGTATTCAAATAAACAGGTGATTTTTGACGCTGAAAGAATGCGATATCCTAATACTGGTCTTTATTTTTATTGCCTTCATTTAGGAAATGAATTGTTGAAGATTGCTAATGAATACAATAAAAATACTTTCTTTAAAATATATGCTGACAAAGATAATCATGTATTTGATTATAATCCGTTGTATTTAAACTTTAATTCTTTTCACAAATTTGCACTGCCTAATTTACCTACAGGAACTATTTGGCATTGCAATTTTCAATTGACAAATTATATCCCTAGTCGAAATAGTGTGAAAAAGGTGGTCACGGTGCATGATCTCAATTTTTTACGTGAAAAAAAAGGGGACAAGCAAACTAAGTATCTTAAAAAATTGCAACGAAATATAGATTGTGCTGATGTATTGGTATGCATATCTGAATTTGTTAAGAAAGAGGTTATTCAACATTGTAATGTCCAAGGCAAGCGTGTCGAGGTGATATACAATGGCAATAATATAAATGATACTGTTGTAGCAAAACCTTTGGAACGAGATGGTTTAGATCTCTCTAAACCATTTTTGTTTGCCATCGGTGTTGTACTTCCGAAAAAGAATTTCCTTGTTTTGGTTCATTTATTGGTACATAATAATCTCAATTTGGTGATAAGTGGAGTTTTGACGGATGACAATTATAAGCAAGAAATAATAGCTTTGGCTACTAAATTGGGTGTTCAAGATCGTGTTTTCCTCACAGGACCAGTTTCCGAATCTGAAAAGTATTATTTACTTCAAAATTGTCATGTTTTTTGTTTTCCTTCACTCACTGAAGGCTTCGGCCTTCCTGTGGTAGAAGCGATGCATTTTGGGTGTGATATATTGTTATCTACGCATACAAGCCTACCAGAAGTAGGAGGCGATGTAGTGCGTTATTTTGATTCTTTTGATCCCTCTTATCTTGAAGATTTGAGTAGGGATATTGCATCATGGGATATATCAGGTGAGGAAAAAAATCAGGTCAAAGAGCGCAGCAAACTTTTTAGTTGGGAAACTGCGGCAAAAGCATATTGGCAGATTTATAATTCTTTATAAGGATTAATATATTATGGCAATTCCAAAAGTAATATATCAGACTTTTAAGACTTCCAAAATCCCTTGGATTACGAGACTTTATATTTGGAATTTTATGCGTAAGAATAGGTCCTATTCGTATGAATTTTATGATGACGCACGTATTGATAGCTTTATAAAATCAAATTTTGATGAAGAGGTTTACAATGCTTACACTAAATTGCAAATAGGAGCGGCAAAGGCTGATTTTTTCAGGTATGCCATATTATATATTAAAGGAGGTGTTTATTTGGACTTGGATAGTGATATTTTGGTTTCTTTAGATACGGTATTAAATGAAGACGATGTCGCTGTCATCACCCATGAAGGTTATCATAAAGACTTATATGTACAATGGGGATTGGTTTATGATAAGGGACATCCGTTCCTAAAAAGAACATTGGATTATATTGTTGATAACATCAATAATAGAAGACACTTACATGATGTACATGCCTTGACGGGACCAACTGTTTATACCAAAGCTGTTAATGATTGTTTACTGGAAGATCCTAGCATTAAGCACCGTGTACTTGGCTATGATTATGATGGGATGATGCAGTTTAAATATAAGTTAGGTAAATTGTTTATTTATGGAAATCGGAAATTACATTGGAAGAAATTGCAAAAGGAAATCACCGTAATTAAATAGATTTTCTAGGTGATAGATTAATCAATTAGATTCAGTTTAGTCTAAATACGTGTAGTATAGGTGTAATTTTGATGATTAATGATAAATAAATTCTATAAGAAGAGAATACTCAAAAATAAGAATAATAAATTTTTCTATTATTTACAGTCTTTTTGGAATGATTTAAAGCCCAGTGCTTTTCTACGTTCAAAATTAAAATCAGCAGCAATAGATTATTTTTATAATCAAGATGCAGCTATAAGAAATAGGGTAGATTATTACAATAAGTTAGTTGGCGTAAAAGATAGTTTAACTTCAGCTATTGCTATTGAGGATTATAAAATCCCTGAGCGAATCCGTGTATATTATTTTGATAGTAAATATTATCTTAAGCATTTTAACCCAAAGTTCAGATTTCATCTGCTTCCAGGTGATATCACACAAGTACCGGATGAACCTTCAATAGTAAAAAGTAGACCTGTCCAAGGTGATAATGCAAATTCAGTACTTCTAAATCTAGATAAGTGTAGACATTTTAATTTCTTAATTGACGACATTAAGTTTGAAGACAAGAAGAATTTACTTATTGGTAGGAGTGGCTTTAGTCAGCCTCATAGAGCACGATTTTATGAATTGTTTGCTAATCATGAAATGTGTGATTTGAAAAAAGCTACACATAAGTCTGATACCGGCTATTTGGATATTGAAGGTCATTTGCAATACAAATACATTTTGGCATTAGAGGGCAATGATGTCGCTACAAATTTGAAGTGGATTATGTCCTCAAATTCTATTGCAGTGATGCCTAAACCTAGATTTGAAACTTGGTTTATGGAAGGTACTTTGATAGCTGATCAGCATTATATATGTATTAAAGATGACTATTCAGATCTCGAAGAAAAATTGAATTATTATAACAATAATCCTAATCAGGCAGAGCAGATAATAGCTAATGCACATCAATATATTGATCAATTTAGGGATCAAAAGAAAGAAGATATTATAGCATTATTGGTATTAAAGAAATATTTTGAATGTACTAATCAGTCTTAAGAAGGTCAGTATATACGCGTGCCCATTGCGATGCGATTACATCATCGTTGAAGCGTTGGACAAATGCTAATCCTTTCCTTATCATTTCTGCTTTTAGCGCGTCGTTTGCAAGAATATTTTGAATAGCATTACTTATATCATTGATGTTCTCGGGGTTGATATAGCAAGATGAAGGACCACCAGCCTCTGGAAATACGCCAGAATTGGTAGTGATAACAGGTGTGCCAGCATATAGTGCTTCAATGATGGGAATACCGAATCCTTCATATTTAGAGGGATATATAAATATGTCTGCCATAGCATATAGTGTTGATAGCTCCTCCATGGTAAAACCCTGTAGTATATGTACACGGTCTTGTAATCCTTTTTGGCTAATGTATTGCTGTATTTCGGCGGAATATTTTGTTTCTTTTCCTACAATGACTAATGGGATGTCTATATTTTCAATAGCTTTAATTATTTGCAATGCATTTTTACGGGGCTCTATAGACCCTACATTGAGCAAAAATTGTTTTGGCAAATTGTATTTTTCACGAATACGATCCTTTTGCTCTTGAGTTTTTATGGTTTTGAATGCAGGGTGACATCCTTGATAGATAACAGCTATTTTAGCGGCGTCAATATTATAGTATTCAACAATATCATTTTTCGTTTGTTCACTGATAGCTATTATTTTATCTGCATGATGAACAGCGTATTTAAACTTATTGTTATATAGGATACGATCTATGGGGTTGTATAGCTCAGGGAACTTCAAAAATATCAAGTCGTGTATAGTAACGACAGATTTTATGCTTGTATTTTTTAATCCTTTAGGAATTTCTCCTGAAAGGCCATGGTAAAGTTGTATATTATCGCTGACAAGGTCTTTTACTATCCAGCGATTTCTCCACAAACTGTTGAAAAGAGTATCAATTTTCCCTTTGGGAAGTTTGGTATTAATATCATCTAATGTAGATCCTTTTATTTTGGGTGTATATTTTATATACTCGTTTGCAGGGTAATATTCTTCCATAATTCGAACGAGGTCACGGCTATAATTACCAAGACCTGTCTTGTTAAGAAAATATCGTTTTGCGTCGAATCCTATACGCATATTGAATCTATCTTTGCTATAACCATTTCTGGCGTTACTAAATCTATTGCCTCAACACCATCACAAATACAAGATTTATTACCATAAATTGAACTTGGACGATTTGGGTGCTCAACTTGGATACAATCAGCGTTTGATTGGCCATAGCCTATGAATCCAGCATATGGATGTGTTGCTCCCCAAATAGAAAGACATTGTGTACCTACTAAAGAAGCCATATGCATGCCAGAACTATCCATAGCAATCATCAAATCTAAATGTGAAATGATATCCAATTCTTGTTCTAGTTTATACACAGCAATAGTGTTGATAACATGTGGATAACTCTGCGCCCATTTTTCTGCGATCTCGCTTTCGTTCTTTCCACCACCAAATATATAGGTTGAAAATCCTCGCTCTGAAAGGTACTTTATGATTACCTCCATTTTATGTAATGGAAATACTTTGAAGGTATGTTGTGCAAATGGCGCAATACCAATTTTATGGTTATTTGAAGCCAAATCCGCTAATAATCCGTTGGGAATCAGTCGATGTTGTTTTGTTAGCCGGTTGCTTAAAGTTAACGGAAAACCTAATTCTCGAAATACATCAGCATATCTTTCTGTTGTTAGCTTTAGCTGTTTTTTATTGTTATTGTTTGGGTTTGTTAGCTCCTTTTTTTCAGCTCTTCCTTTGTTAATTATTACAGTCTGTTTTCCACATAGTGTGAATAACTTGTCTAATATTCTGGAACGTATATTATTATGAAGATCAGCAACACAATCAGGATTATAAGCTTTTAACTCTTTAAATAGTTTGTAAAGACCAAATAATCCCTTATGTTTCCCCTTGGGGTCAATAGTATGAAATGTAATACGAGGGATATGTTGAAAAAATGCCTGAAATAGTTTCCGTGATACCATTATTATTTCAGTATCCGAATGTTGCTCTTGGAATTCTTTCAACACCGAAGCGACCATAGCGACATCGCCCATTGCCGAAAAGCGGGTAACTATAATTCGCTTCATGGTAATATATTTTATTTTTGAGCGCTATATAGCACAGGATTTAAAGAAGGGTCATTATACATTTTCATTTGCTTGTACACCTTCATATATTTTCTTCCTGCAGCGATATCAGCTAATAATTCGTCTATACTCAATGATAAATCATTGCGTTGCTCCAATAAAATATTAAGCTTGTTTTGACAGGTATCAATATGATCTGCATCAACATCGGTACGTAATGTCTCTTGCTCCATATGGTATATTTTCAGGGCTAATATAGATAATCTATCTATCGCCCATGCAGGACTTTCCGAATTTATTTTAGCATCCTCATTTGGCTTAACATCGGCAAACTTCTGTAGATAATAGCTATCTATATATTCTACATTGTCTGTACGTACTTGATTTTGCTTATCTATTCTTCTTTTCCAATAAAGACCTTCTTTGGGATCTATCTCTGGATTGCGGACAACATCTTCCATATGCCACTGTGCAGTGTCAATCCAACATTTTAGATATAAAAGATGCTCCAATGAATTAGCTTCATATGGGTTGCTTATCGGTTGATCTATTAGATCATGAACGTGATAGTCATCTATGGCACGTTGAAATATGGTATTTGCACTTGCACTAATCATATTGCAAATATAAGTATTATGTGTAAACTATATAAGATGGAGTATTTAATTAAATACTTGTAAAAGTAGATCTGGGAAAATACCAAATAGTAACACCAAAAAACCAAATATAATGCCAATACCGTAAGTCAATGTTAGTGGTATAGGAGGATTTTGTGTTTCATCACCTTTTCTTAAGAATGCATATAGAGGGATTCGGAAATAATAGAAAAGAGATATTACTGAAGTCAGTGCTCCTACAATAAGTAATAGTAAGAAAGGAATATCTTGTGTTGTTTGATACAAATCGAAGGTGGCAGAGAATACTAATAATTTACCTATAAATCCTGCAGTAGGAGGTAATCCTATTAAAGAGATACCTACAAATGTAAATATTGTAAATAGTATAGGGTATGTTTTTCCCAATCCTGCATAATCTGCAATAGTTGTAGAACCTATTTTCTCTTCTAAGGTTTGTATAAAAGCAAATACAGCAATATTCATCAGTGTATAAACTGCTAGGTAGAATAATAATATCTGTGGATCTTTGGTTTGCGTGCTAATCACTGCCATTAATAAGAAACCTGTATGACCGATAGAAGAGTAGGCCATCATACGCTTTACGTCTGTCTGACGCAATGCTATTAGGTTACCTACCAGCATAGTGACGATAGCTACTACAACGATAAATAATAATGTAAGCTCACTAAAGTAGAATGAAGTCGATACCCAAGCTTGAAAGATGCGGCTCAATAATACAATCGCGCCTATTTTGGGTACTGTTGATAAAAAGGACGTAATTGGAGTAGGTGCTCCTTCATAGACATCCGGTGTCCACATATGAAAAGGTACAAATCCTAATTTGAAGCCTATACCTACAAACATAAATAGTAAAGCAATAGAGATCATAACAGGAGGTGCAGATATTAATCCTTGAATATGTGCTTGACTAGCAAAATCCAAATTCCCCGTGAAACCATATAGGAGAGATAGCCCATATAACATGATGGCAGCACATACGGAACCAAAGAGTACATATTTCATGGCTGCTTCTGCCTGTCTCTTCGTTTCTGAAAAATAACCTACTAAAATATATGAACTTATCGATACTGTTTCAATAGCAATAAATGCTAATAACCAATTAGTGGTTACTGTAAGCAGGTTTAATCCTAATCCTGCAGCAAGTAATATGGTATATATATCACCTAAATTTTTTCCGAAGGTTTTGTTTTTGAAATACTGCTGAATCAAAAATAAAACTACTAATAAGGCTAATTGAATAATAACACGTGCATATACCGCAAAATTGTCAATAATGAGCATTCCGAAAAATCCTGATGTTGGATTATCAATCTGGGGGATCGTCACCATTATAGATGCTATGATACCTAAGAATGCTACAGCTAAAGAACTATGTTTCCATATTGTGTCAAAAAATAAGGTCGCTAATATTGTGCCTATAAAGGCAACAATTATTACCAATTCTGGTTTGAATACCGGAATAGATGCAATAATCTGATCTAATATAGAAGGTAGTTGGCTACTAAATTCGTTCATTCTCCTCTTATAGATATTGTGATACCATAGATACTAAATTCAATACCGAGCTATTCAATTTGTCAAAGAATAACGAAGGCATCACGCCCAATATAAGTGCTATTGCTAAGGTAGGGAACAATATAATACGTTCCCTGCAGTTTACGTCTCCCTCTAATGCTATAGCCCATTGTTCGCCACCTTTAAGACGCGTTTGACCAAAGAACATACGCTGTAGTGTCCACAAGAAATAGGCCGCACTCAATAGTATTCCTATAGATCCCGCTATAGCCATCCAACGTGGCAATCCAGTTCCTATAGATTCTGAATTGAACGTACCGATGATCACGAATGCTTCACCTATAAATGCCGAGAAGCCAGGTAAGCCTAAAGAAGCAAAAAATGCAATGGCAATAAAGCCTGTATATTTCGGCATTAAGGTTGCTAATCCTCTAAAGTTGTAAATATTGCGATCGTGAACACGGTCATATAATACACCTACCAAGAAGAATAATGCAGCCGATAAGAAACCGTGGCTTATCATTTGGAACATCGCACCGGATATACCTTCTACTGTCAATGATGCTATACCTAATAGGACGAAACCCATGTGTGACACTGATGAATAAGCAATCATTCGCTTTAGATCGCGCTGCGCTAATGCATTGAATGCACCATATAATATAGAAATAACTCCAATCAGACCTAACCACCAATTGCTATGCGCTACCACATCTGGAAATATACTCACACAGACACGAACAATACCATAACCACCAATTTTTAATAATATACCTGCTAGTATGATGGAAATTGGAGTAGGAGCTTCTACGTGAGCGTCAGGCAACCATGTGTGGAAAGGAACAATAGGTACCTTAATCGCAAAGGCAATAAATAATACTATAAATCCAATGTCACGCGCAGGAATATGTAATATCTCATTGTAATTATTGAACCATGCGAAGAATGAGCCATCTACATAATTGTTGGGATCCATCATATATAACATATTGAAGGTATGTGCTCCAGATATCGGATTGATAACCGAGAAATAGAGTCCCACAATAACTAACAACATGAAGACAGAACCAAATAAGGTATAAATAAAGAATTTGATAGCGGCATATTCACGATTCGCACCTCCCCATATACCTATCAAGAAGTACAATGGCAATAGCATAACTTCATAGAAAATATAGAATAAGAAGAAATCTAAAGCACAGAATATACCCATAACAGCCATGTTTAACAGCATGATAAGCGAAAAGTATCCTTTAGGGCTTTTTTCTGTATTCCAAGAGGCGCCAATAGCCATGAGCATGACAAAAGCACTCAATACCAAAAGCGGCAGTGAGATTCCGTCGACACCTAAGAAATAATCTATTTCCAATTGTCCTAGAGACCCTAAATTTAACCTTATCCAAGGGATTTGTTCTACATATTGAAATCCTTCAATAGCATTGATCCCTGCGGCGGTATTATCAAAATTGGCATATAGCCAACCCGACAGTATCAGTTGAATTAAGGTAATCGCTAAAGCTATGTATTTATAACTTTGACGTAGTGTCATCGGTAACGCAAGAATTAAAACTGTCGCTACTAACGGTAAAAATATCAAAAGAGAAAGTATTCCCATACTATCGTATTATCAAATAAATAATTCCAATCAAAACTACTGTCAATGCAAAACCTAAGTAGTTCTGCAAACGACCATTTTGCACCCAGCGTAAAAGATGCCCCAAATAATAAGCTGTTCCAGCTATTGTATTTACTAAACCATCTACAATATATTTATCAAACCAAGAAGCTACTTGACTTAATATTTTTACTATATGCCCAATACTATTTACTAAACCATCTACAATATACTTATCAAATAAATAAGCCCAATTGCTAAATGTTAATGTTCCTTTAACGATTTTATTATTTACAAAATCATTCATTCCTAATTGATGTTGTGCTGCGGTGATCCATTTGCTATTTGGATTCAGTGGGTATTTGTCCAAAACATACCAGCGGTATCCCACCCACCAAGAGCATAATGCTGTGATGGTAAGTGTTATAGGTACTATAATGTGCAGGCTATGTATTTCTTTAAAAATGTATGCTACAGAGAAGCCATCTAGAATAGCGGCGCCATGGTATGAAATAGGATTCCATGAAAATACAAAAAATAAGGAGCATATCCCTAGGAATACCATTGGATAAAGCATTGTTTTTGGTGCTTCATGAAGGTGAGGTAGTAAAGATTTGTCTAATCTAAATTCACCAAAGAAAGCTTTGAATATCAATCGACCAATATAAAAGGCAGTAGCGATGCTCACTAAAACTAGTATAATGGGGATTGTGATGAATAGTCCACCTTTGTCGATAGCCCATTCAAACGATGATATAACGATAGCATCTTTAGATAAGAAACCTGATGTCAAAGGGAATCCTGCTAAGGCTAATGAAGCAACAGTCATCAAGATAAATGTCTTTGGCATTTGTCGACGTAGTCCTCCCATATTTCTAAGGTCTTGGGGGTCGTAATCCGTTGTACTATGCGCTTTAGCATGTGCCATTTCATGAATCACAGCACCAGCACATAAGAATAATAAACACTTGAAGAAGGCATGTGTTGTCAAATGAAACATCGCAGCATCCCAGGCGCCTATTCCTACGGCTACCATCATATATCCTAACTGGGAAACCGTTGAGAATGCTAATATCTTTTTTATATCGTATTGCCCCAATGCAAAGTAAGCAGATGATAAGGCTGTAATAGTACCTATTATAGCAATAAATACCAATACATTGTCATTGAAAAGAGGAAACAAGCTACTGAGTAAGAATACCCCTGCGGCCACCATTGTTGCGGCGTGGATTAATGAAGAAACAGAAGTCGGTCCTTCCATGGCATCAGGTAACCAGATATGCAATGGAAATTGCGCAGACTTGGCCATAGCACCTAAGAAAAAACCTAGCCCAGCAATCGTCATCAGGCCTGTATTATTATCTATTCCTTGATAAAATAAACCATCTTTACCGAGAATCTCTACCAAGTCTAAACTACCAAAAGTACTGAATACCGCAGCTATACCTATCAGAAAGCCTAAGTCACCAATTCTGTTGACAATAAATGCTTTTTTATTGGCTTGAACAGCTGCCTCTTTGGTAAACCAAAATCCTATCAATAGATACGAGGCAAAACCTACCAGCTCCCAAAAAATATACATCATAAGTAGATTTTTGGAAATCGTCAAGCCCAGCATCGCGAAGCAGAATAAACTTAGGTACATCCAATAACGGTGTATTCCATTATCACCTTTCATATAGGATCTCGAGTATATATGAACAGGCACAGCAATGACGCATACTATAAGTTGCATCAATACCGTAAGGTTATTGAGTAATATACCAAAGGTAAAGGTCTTGGTTCCTATAGTAAACCAATTGTAGGTAGCCGATTGCGGCGTATGTCCCCATATCTCCGCAAATACAAATGATGCTGAAATTACTGCACTCAATATTATTGCAATCAAAGAGATATTACCCGAAGTAGATTTTTTACCGCGTAATGCTTGATACAAAAATGCGATAAAAGGAAGTACTACGACTAGTGCACTTGCTAAAATAGGTGATATGTTAAATAATGCTCCCATTAATCACGTAAATCTGTAATATTGTCCGGGTTGATAGTTTTATAGTGACGGTATACGGATAGGATAATAGCCAATCCTACCGCTACAGCAGCTGCTGCGAGCACGATAGCGAATAAAGCAAATACCTGTCCTCCGTAGTTTATCTTGTCATATCGACCAAATGCTACAAAATTCAATATAGCAGCATTTATCATCAGTTCTATACCTACCAATATAAGAATAGCATTGCGTTTTGCTAATACAGCATATAAGCCGATACAAAAGATACAGGCACTTACCACCAAAAAATGTGTTAATGTAATCATCTTTGTTCTTCCTTTCTTGATAGATGCGCTGCTCCAATTAATGCCATCAATAGAAATATAGAAATCACCTCAAAAGGCAACACATATTGTGTCATAAATTTCACCCCTAATTGATTGATGTTATTATCTGTAGCTTGAATGATATCGCCTGTTTTTATGTTTTCAAGTATCCAGTTAGGCATTTGATCCTGCCAAGTTATAACGCCATAAATCATAACCGTCAAAAATCCCAACGATAACAGTAGTGATTGCCAATTGGGAATGGAGAGAAAATGCGTAGATATATTTTGCATGTCTGATAGCAGTGCTTTATTAGAAAGCATAAAGGCAAATATCATTAATATTAATACACCTCCAACATAAACCATAATCTGTGTAATAGCCACGAAATCAGCTAAAGCAAATAGGAATAATCCCGCCATACCAAATAAGGTAATGAAGAATAAGAATAGGGCACGGGCTGTATTTTTTAGGTTAACGACCAATAATGCAGAGCCAATGGCTAAAAGTGCAAAAGCATAAAATAAAAATTTTTCCATCTTTATTTTTTCTTGGCTGCCTCCTTTTCAGCTTGAAATTGTGTCCATTCCGCCTTGCGCGTAGCTACTTCCGCATCCGACATTTCTGAAAAACCGTATATTAAATCGGTTAATTTTGTAGTGCTACGGTCGTATTGATTTGTCATCGTGATACACTCTGTTGGACATACTACGGTACATAGTCCGCAATACATACACTTGGCCATGTCTATATCAAATTGGGCTGCATACAATCTTTTTACGGATCCATCTGATGTTTTACCAATTGCTTCGGGTGATTTTACAGCTTCAATATTGATACAATCTACAGGGCATGCTTTAGCACATAGATCACAAACAATACAGTCGTCGATTTCAACATCCAGCTGATAGCGGGCTACCTCAGGAAGAGGCATTTTTTCTTTTGGAAATTGTACCGTTACTATGCCTTCTTGCTTGTCAAAATAATCGCTACGACGGATATCGAGCTCTCCACGAGATTGTCGTGCCCCAAATAGGTGCTTCACTGTCAAAAGTAGTCCTTTTACAGCTGTAGTAAATCCTTTTATCGTAGTTTTTAAAACCAATTTTTTATTCTTAATCTATTATTTAATGAGCTTCTCTCTTCTATTAAAAGGAGATCCTTCCTCTCGTCAGGATGACAAATCTGATAGACTTATCTCAATAGTCACTTCTCTTAAAACGAGATCCTTCCTCTCGTCAGGATGACAAATCTGACAGACTTATCTCAATACTCAATACTCAAATCTCCGCTCTCAATACTAACCTAAACCATAACTAATATACGCCACAGTGCTGATATTGCCATACAGACAAAAGCTAGTGGTATCATAATTTTCCAACATAAACTCATTAATTGATCGGCTCTAAAACGTGGCAGAGTCCAACGAATCCACATCTGTACGCCTACCACGATTAGCGATTTACTCAATGTCCAGAATATACCCCAGAATAATCCTGTAGTCCAATCGGCCATCTTGATTACCCCTATATTAGGAAGAGGGGTGTTCCATCCGCCCAAAAATATCGTCACACCAAGAATAGAAACAAGGAACATCATCGCGTATTCCGCTAAAAAGATAAAAGCAAATCGAATACCACCATATTCGGTATGAAATCCTCCGATTAATTCGGATTCTGCTTCAGGAATATCGAATGGTGCACGGTTACATTCGGCCAAAGTGGCTATAAAGAAAATAATATATACGACAATTAGGTGTGGTGCTTGAAATATATTCCACGCCAAAATACCGCCTATCTCACTGACATCCCAAAGGCCTAAAAAGTAAATGTTTTCGTTTGCTAATATCCCTTGGTTAAAAGCGATATCATTTAAGTTTAATGTCTGTGTAATCATTACAGCAGCAATCAATGATAAACCAACAGGAATCTCGTAGGATACCATTTGTGCAATAGCACGAATAGAGCCTAATAGAGAATACTTATTGTTGGAACCCCAACCTGCCATCAATATACCTAAAGCATCAATAGAAACAACAGCCATTAAGAAAAATAATCCAGTGTGTGTATTGGCAGGTAAAAAATCTGGTGCCCAAGGGACAACAGAAAAACCTATAAATACCGCAACAAATATAAGTACTGGTGCTGTAGCAAATAAGATTCTATCTGCAACTTTTGGGGTTATAAGTTCTTTTTGCAAGAGCTTTAGAATATCGGCTATGGTTTGCAACATACCATATTTGCCCGTCTCCATCGGCCCCAGCCTATCTTGTACAAAACCTGCAATTTTTCGCTCTGCATAGACTGCAAAAAGCGTAAATAGCGCTACAAAACCAAAAATGGCTATCGGTACAATTATATGTATTAAAAGTTCTTCCAAGGTACTTCTTTAGATTAATTCTAATTACATGCAAACATACGGAAAACGTCTGAATAGCGCTATATAATTTATAAAATATACTAACTTGGTAGAGATTTATTTTTTGAAGACATAATTGTAGTAGCAATCTTATCCAGTTCTTCAATTAGTAAATCTATTTTTATGATTTTATCCGTAAGGTGCGCTTGTGTATCAATAGCGGAAGATTTAGTGATACTCAAGGAAAGACCTATCAATAGCGCATTGATGCGGTAGGCTATAGTTTCGTAGTTACTGATGAGATTATAATCAGTTTTCTTGTTTGTTGGGTCTTTGATATATTGATCCATGGCGTCATAAAACTGTGCTAAAGAGGTTTGTACATTTTTGCGTACCAAACGCAATTGGTAAAAGTCTACTTCTGTAGTACGGATAGATTCCTTGATTTTTAGGAGGTACTTTTTATAGTTTGTGATCAATAGCTGACTAACATTCTCTACTGTTTTCAAATGATTTATAGGGAATACTAAACAGCCTAATATAGCAAATAGAGAGCCCAGTAAGGTAAAAACGAAGCGACTACCTAATAAGTTGAAGATATTACCTTCCTGTATATTGAGTGCTATAATGATCGTGATAGTTATAAAAATGACGCAAATCAGATAATTAGGCTTATTGAATAAATAGAACAAGTAAAGTGTTGTTGCTGCGATCCAAAGTAACGTGAGCGTGTCTTTGATAAAATATAATATTATTATACTCGCTATAAGTCCAATAATAGAGCCTATAATCCGCTGGAAATTTCTTTTTTGCGTAATAATATAACTTGGTCTTGCAACTAGTATTATAGTCAGTATAATCCATGAGGCATAACGATATTCAGGCAATATAAATCCTATAAATGCCGCTACCGTCAATAGTATAGACATACGGATACTATACATAAATATTGGAGAGCCCTTAGTAAAGTTCTTTTTAATAGTATTAAAGCTTATTTGTGTGGAGATAAAGCTTTTGTAATAATCATGACTTATACGTGTTTGGTCAGCAAGCTCTTCTGTGACAGTTATTGTAGTTAGTATATCATGGACGTGTTGAATATGAGCTATGATAGAAGTTAAAATAGTAGCAGCTTCGTGATCACAGTCTTTCACAAGGCGTCGTAAACTGTCGATGTCTTTGTTTAGTTCTTTATTATTTAATTCATTTTTTAATATTCCTCTATTGGAGCTTACCTTGGCTGTTTCATTCGCTAATAGAATTAACAATCGCCTTATGATAGGTAATGAATTTGTATCATTAAGCTGTAGTCTTATGGTTTCATAATCGTAGTCATTAGCCATCAATAGCTCATACATATCGATTAATCGATATATTTTGTTAATCCATATTTTATTGTTCTGTTGATTATCTTTATCAAGTTTACGTTCCCTAAGTAATAGCGAACGTACAATTTCTAATTGTTCACTGACTTTGATATGGTAAAGACTAAGCTCCTTGTATACATTTTCTAAGGGGATTTTTTCATCATAACACTTTACTTTAAGCCGTATTAGATTGGACATCTTTTCAAAGCCATCATCCATTGCATATTTTAATGATCGAGTAGGGAATAGCGTAGCTTGAATGATATTGATACAGAAAAATGTAATCGTTCCTGCAGTTAATCCGAGGGTAAATATTAACATGTCATCTGGCTTTAGTCCTAGTGTGAAGCTGATAACAATAAGCATTAGGTTGCCTACAACAGCTATTCTAGGGCCGAGTACTAATGAGAAATTACAAATAAAACCTAAAACAGCTAATAGTATGACGATAAGCCAAGGAATATGAATCATGGCATACGAAGCACACAATGCCGTTAGAAAAAATGCAGGAATGGTGATTGCGGCAGTAAGTTTTTTATCATTAAGATTGCCTGGTATATCTGTTAATGCTGTCAATATGATTCCTACACCAAAGGCTATTGCTGTAGGTAATTTGAAAATATAGAAAACAATTACACTTGGTATAATGATGATAAGGATGTTCCTCAAGGCATCTTTACTAGATTCTCGTTGAAAAAAATATATTAGTTTATTTGGTAATGATAAATTATGCATTCGTTGTTGTTACGAAACAAAATTACATTATTTTTTTAATATTAAAAACTAATGCGTAAATAGTGGTTTTAATTCAGAATATTATTTCGGCTTATTGATTAAATAAAGACATTCTATTTTAAGTGAAATATCAATGATTGCTATGGTTTATAAATGACAACACCTCTCTTTATATGCTAAAGAGAGGTGTTGTCATTTATATAAGTAGTTGCTTATGCGTAAGTATATACAGCTTCTTTACTTTCTAATTCGGTGTAACCCATCAAGTATTCATCTACTTTGCGTGCACATTCGCGACCTTCAGAAATAGCCCATACGACTAATGATTGACCACGGCGCATATCTCCTGCAGTGAAATATTTGCTTACATTAGTTTGGTACTTACCTTCAGTAGCTTTAACATTGCCACGTTCATCTAATGTAATACCTAATTGCTGCAATAATCCATCAAATTGAGGATGTAAAAAACCCATTGCTAAAGTCACCAATTCGCACGGTATCTCACGTAAAGATCCTTCTACCTCTTTGAATTTCGTGGGTCTACCAAAGTTATCTGTTTCCCATTCTAAGTCTACCACCAGTGCTGCACGTAGGTTACCCTTGTCATCACCTAAAAATTCTTTAGTACTGATACTCCAATGTCTTTGGCATCCCTCTTCATGTGAAGTTGTTGTTTTCAACAACATTGGATAGGTAGGCCAAGGCATAGCTTTTGTACGTGATTGCGGCGGCTGTGGCATCAACTCAAATTGTGTAACCGACTTAGCGCCGTGTCTATTTGATGTTCCTACACAATCTGAACCTGTATCCCCTCCGCCGATTACTAACACATTTTTGCCTGTAGCAAGGATTTCTTCAACTTGAATAGGAGAGTTACCAACGCGTTGGTTTTGTTGCTTTAAAAATTCCATAGCGTAGTGTACACCTTTTAATTCACGACCAGGAATATTTAGGTTGCGAGGGATCGTTGATCCTCCGGCTAATACAACAGCGTCATATTGATTTAATTCTGTTGCCGGTACATTGTTACCTACTTCAGCATTTGTACGGAATTCTATTCCCGAGGCTTTCATGATTTCTACACGACGATCAATTACAGATTTATCTAATTTGAAGTCGGGGATACCATAGCGTAGTAAGCCACCTACTTTATCGTCACGTTCGTACAATACAACGTCATGACCTGCTTTATTCAGTTGTGCCGCAGCAGCAAGGCCCGAAGGGCCACCACCTACAACGGCCACTTTTTTGCCTGTTTTGTTTTTGTTTGAATTCGGTTTTACATACCCTTTTTTATAGGCAATCTCGATGATGTGTTTCTCAATTTCTTCAATAGCTACAGGGTTTTTGTTGATTCCTAATACACATGCTGATTCGCATGGTGCAGGGCAAATACGTCCTGTAAATTCAGGGAAATTATTTGTTGAAGACAATATATTATATGCTTCTTCCCATTTTCCATCATATACGGCATCGTTAAATTCAGGTATAACATTGCCTAGGGGACATCCCGAGTGGCAAAAAGGTACACCGCAGTTCATGCATCGAGCAGATTGACTGTTGAGTTGCTCATCAGAATAAGAGTGAACAAACTCTTGGTAATTCTGTTTTCTATTTTCTACACCCTCTTTTTGAGGAAGTGTTCTGTCAAATTCTAAAAATCCAGTTGCTTTTCCCATTGTTTTAATTCCTCTTATTTTATGCTACAACCATTTTTTTTCTTAATACATTTTTATACTCCCGCGGGAATACTTTTATAAAGCTACTCTTTTCTGAAGCCCAGTTTTCTAAGATAAATGTAGCTCTTTCGCTTTTTGTCAATAATATATGGCGTTTCAATAATGCTATGATTTCTGTCTCATCTTGCGTTTCCAACGGATCAAGATCTACCATCTCTTGATTGCAGTTAGCTTTGAAATTCTTGTTAATATCATATATCCATGCGATACCACCACTCATACCAGCAGCAAAGTTACGTCCCGTGTCACCTAGTATTAGTGCACGACCACCAGTCATGTATTCACAGCCATGATCACCAATGCCTTCTACTACCGCAGTGGCGCCTGAGTTACGCACAGCAAAACGCTCGCCCGCCATACCATTGATAAACAAATGACCAGATGTAGCGCCGTATAAGGCTACGTTACCAATAATGATATTGTTGTGAGGTGCTAATTCACTCTCTTTAGCTGGATATATTGCTAATTGAGCGCCCGATAAACCTTTACCTACATAATCATTGGCTTCTCCTTGTAATTCGAAGGATATACCTTTAGTATTGAAAGCACCAAATGATTGTCCCGCAGATCCTTCAAATTTGAAGTTTATGGTATTGTCAGGAAGACCTTCAGAACCGTATAATTTGGATATTTCATTGGATAGTAATGTGCCTATAGTACGGTCCGTATTTTTCACTTTGAAAGTTCCAAATACAGGTGTCTTACTTTCTAAAGCTTCTTTTGCTTGTTTCAGTAACCCCCAATCTAAAATCATAGACATGCCATGATCTTGTTCTTCGGTATTATGTAATGATTCACCTACTTGATTGCGTGCTACATGTAGCAATGAAGAGAAGTCGATTTTGTCTGCTTTCCAGTGGTTAATATCTTCGCGTTTTTTCAAGAACTGCGCACGTCCTACCATTTCATTGATCGTGCGGAATCCCAACTCAGCCATTATTTCACGCATCTCTTCTGCTAAGAAGTGGAACAGGTGTACGATATCTTCTGGTTTTCCAGAGAACAATTTACGTAATTCTGGATCTTGTGTAGCTACACCGACAGGGCATGTATTCAAGTGACACTTGCGCATCATGATACATCCACCAGCCACTAATGCTGCGGTAGCAACACCCCATTCTTCAGCGCCCAATAGTGTAGCAATGACTAAGTCACGACCTGTTTTCATTTGGCCGTCAGCTTGTAATACAATGCGACTACGTAATTTATTTAGGACTAATGTTTGGTGTGCTTCAGCCAAACCAAGCTCCCACGGAAGACCTGCGTGTTTGATGGAGCTCATAGGAGATGCTCCTGTACCACCGTCATATCCAGCGATTAAGATTACATCAGCATGTGCTTTAGCCACCCCTGCTGCGATAGTTCCTACACCAGCTTTAGATACTAATTTAACGTTGATACGTGCCTCTCTATTCGCATTTTTCAAATCAAAGATCAATTGTGCTAGATCTTCAATGGAATAGATATCGTGATGTGGAGGAGGAGAAATTAAACCTACGCCAGGTGTCGAATGACGTACTTTAGCGATCCAAGAATCTACTTTATCACCAGGCAATTGTCCACCTTCGCCAGGTTTAGCACCTTGTGCCATTTTAATTTGAATTTCGTCTGCTTGTGTCAAGTAATTGGAAGTAACACCAAAACGTGCTGAAGCGACTTGTTTGATTGCCGAACGCATTGAATCACCATTAGGTAATTTTTCGTAACGCAATTCATCCTCACCACCTTCACCGGTATTTGATTTTCCACCTATACGGTTCATTGCGATAGCTAATGTACTATGCGCTTCATGTGATATCGAACCGAATGACATCGCGCCAGTAGCAAATCGTTTCATAATCTCGCTTGCTGGTTCTACTTCGTCGATAGATATAGCATTTCTATGTTTAGCAAAATCTAATAAACCACGAAGCGTAAACATATGCTCTTTTTGGTTATTGATTAGTGCGGAGTATTTTTTGAAGGAGTTGAAGTCATTATTACGACAGGCTTGTTGTAATAAATGGATCGTTTGTGGGTTCCACAAGTGACCTTCGCCACGACGTTTCCATTGGTAAATACCACCCTCAGGGAGTAGTGTTTTTGTCGTGCGAGCGGAGTTGAAGGAACGAGCATGTTTTGTAAGTGCTTCACGAGCTATATCATCCAATTTTAAACCACCGATTCTAGAAACAGCACCACAGAAATATTTGTCTACTACCGAGATATCGATTCCTAATACTTCAAATATCTGTGCACCATGGTAGGATTGTAATGTTGAGATTCCCATTTTAGAGAAAATCTTTAATAAACCATTACAAATCGCTTTTACATAGTTTTTCTTTAAATCATCCCACGCTAAATCTGTTTCTAATAAACCTTCAGCTTGAAGTGTACGGATACTTGCTAAAGCTAAATACGGATTGATTGCTGTTGCTCCAAAAGCTAATAAGCAAGCAAAATGGTGTACCTCCCAAACATCTCCTGCTTCTACAACTAAACCAACAGCTCCTCTATTTCCAGTTTTTATTAAATGGTGATGTACAGCAGATACCGCCAATATAGAAGGAATTGCAGCATGTTGTGAGTCAATAGCTCTATCTGAAAGTATGATTACCTCAAAACCATCGCGTACAGCATCATCAGCATAGCGACATAAACGTTCAATACCTGCTTCTAAAGAACCTGGCTTACCGTCTGCTCTAAAGTAAGCTTGTAGTGTTTTAGCTTGGAATAGGCCAGTATCAATAGAACGTAATTTTTCTAATTCACTAGACGTAAGAATAGGGTGTTCTAATGTAACACAGTGACAAGATTTTTTGTCTTCCACTAATATATTACCCGAATTACCGATAAACGTTGCTAAACTCATGACCAAGCGTTCACGAATAGGGTCTATAGGTGGATTTGTTACTTGAGCAAAGAATTGCTTGAAATAACTGGATAGGTGTTGCGCTTGATCAGATAATACGGCAAGTGGCACATCCGTTCCCATAGATCCGATAGGTTCGTAACCCGTAAGCGCCATTGGCGTTAAAATCGTTTCTACGTCTTCACGAGAGAAACCAAATGCTTGCTGATATTTGAATACTGACTCTTTAGATAAATACGTAAATGTAACTCTAGGGTCAGCTAATTCTTCTAATTTAATTTTATAGTTGTTGATCCATTCACCATAAGGTTGTTGACGGATCAATTCGCCTTTCACTTCTTCATCGCTACGGATTACGCCTGCTTCCATATCCACAACGAATATTTTACCAGGTTGCTGGCGTCCTTTTTTGATGATAATAGACTCATCGATAGGTAGTGCACCAGCTTCTGAGGCTACGATAACGCGGTCATCAGAAGTGACAGCATAGCGTAAAGGACGTAAGCCATTTCGATCCAAGGTAGCACCTATCATCTTACCATCAGTAAAACAAAGTGCTGCAGGACCATCCCAAGGCTCCATTAATGTAGCGTGGTATTCGTAGAACGCTCTTTTTAGGGGATCCATTTGTGTATTGCCATCCCATGCTTCAGGTACCAACATCAACATTACGTGTGGTAGACTACGCCCAGAGTGTAACAATATTTCCACTACATTGTCTAAACATGCTGAATCCGATTGTCCACGATCTACTACCGGAAGCAATATCTCCATCTCTTCGGCGGTAAAATAAGGTGAAGATAGCGATCTTACTGCTGCATAAAACCAGTTTAAGTTACCCGTTAAAGTATTGATCTCCCCATTGTGCGCAATCAAACGGAATGGTTGTGCTAATGACCATGAAGGAAATGTATTGGTAGAGAAACGAGAGTGTACTAGTCCAAATGCGGATACTACGCGCTCATCTTTCAGGTCTGAATAGTATGTAGCAACTTGATAAGTCGTAAGTTGACCTTTATATATAATAGTTTTGCAAGATAATGAGGCGATGTATAGTGGGAGAGGGTATTCTTGGGTGGATTTTATTTTTTGGATTATAAGTCTTCTGAGTACGTATAATTTCCGTTCAAAATCTTCGGTATTGGTTACCCCTTCAGGTCTAGATACAAAGAATTGGATGATCTCTGGTTCTGCACCTAATGCTGTAGGACCTATTCCTTCTCTATTAACTGGAACAGCACGAAATCCTAAGAAATCCATGCCTCGTTCTTTGATTGCTTCTAGTATAACGGAACGACATAGATCATTCCATGTTTTTTCTTTTGGTAAGAATACCATTCCGACTCCGTAATATCCAGGCTCATTCAGTTGAATACCTAAATTAATACATTCTTCCCACAAAAATTCATGTGGTAATTGAATCATGATACCAGCGCCATCACCACTTTCAGGATCACATCCGCAAGCTCCACGATGTTCCATATTTTCTAGCATGACCAAGGCGTCACGCACCTGATTGTGCGATTTCTTTCCTTTGATATGAGCTACAAAACCAACACCACAAGCGTCGTGTTCAAATTCTGGGTTGTAAAGTCCTTCTTGCTGCATTCTATTATTATGTGTATAAATTGTGTTTACTATATAATTAGAGTTTGCTAATATATAAATTTTTAACGTAAATGTTTGAAATATTTTCAATAAAAATATGATTATATTGATTTATTGCTAATTCAATAAGGGTTTTGAAATCCATATTGTATTTTTTTCGTTCTTTGATTGGTAATTTGGAATTTCATTCGTATTGTTGTGAATCAATAGAAATAAGCTATGGTTATTAAAGAGATTGAAATTTATCGCTTGAGTATTCCGATGGAGCCTTTTGTTATAGCAACAGGTACGATGGATTATGCTCAAAATACTTTTATAAAGATTATTACAGATTCCGCGATAGTGGGTGTCGGTGAATGCTCAGCATTTCCAATGATCGTCGGGGAGACACAAGATACCTGTCTTGCTATCGCACGTGATTTTGCTAAAATATGGAAAGGTAAGAATCCGTTAGCTATAGAGGAACGTTTAGCAGAATTACACCTTTATATTGCAGGTAATGCTACTATAAAGTCTGCTTTTGATATGGCTTTGTATGATATAGCAGCCAAGAATGCTGGTTTGCCACTTTATCAATATTTGAATGGGAAGCCGCGTGAGATTATTACGGATATCACGTTAGGTATTGCTTCACCAGAAGAAATGGCGCAAAAAGCATTAAAACTAAAAGATGGTGGTGCATTTGCGCTGAAAGTAAAACTAGGAAAGCATCCTCAAGATGATATTGCGCGTATCAAAGCTATTCGTCAAGCTGTTGGTTTTGATATTCCTATACGTATTGATGCTAATCAGGGATGGTCTTATGAAGGTGCTATAGAAGCATTGCAAGGCTTAGAACCGTATAAAATACAATTCTGTGAACAACCAATGCGTACTTATAACGACCATTTATTGCCAGCATTGCGTACACAAACAATTGTCCCTATCATGGGGGATGAGTCTGTATATACACATTATGACGCAGAACGCCTTTGTAAAAATGACGCTTGTGACTTTATAAATATAAAATTCTCTAAATCATCGGGTATTAACGAAGCGTTGAAAATTCAAGCTGTAGCAGCAGAGTACGCTGTTCCTTGTATGATAGGAGGAATGCTAGAATCTCGATTAGCTTTAGCCGCAAAAGTTCACTTTGCCTATGCTTCTCCGAATGTTAAATTCTATGACCTCGACACCTGTATGGTAGGTCATCTTGAAGATCCTGTCATTGGAGGCATACAGTACGACGGCTATTCGATCAGCATAAGTAATGATATAGGTATCGGAGCAGATATCAAACAAGAGTTTTTAGATAAATGTGAAAAATGGGTGATTTAAAATCATCCATTTTTTTTCTATATATTTAAGCTATTATACCAATTATAGATATGTCAAAAGTAGATATTATTTCTATAGCTAAAGCTTTAAACTTATCCAAGTCAACTGTCTCTCGTGCTTTTAAAGAGAATAGTGATATTAATCCAAATACTAAGGCTCGTATTTTGACCTTAGCTAAAGAACTCAATTATCGTCCTAATCATTATGCTAGTCAGATGAGAGGACAGAAAAGTAATACTATTGCGGTCGTTGTGCCGGAGATCGCAAATAATTTTTTTACCCAAATTATTCAAGGTGTGGAAACTATAGCCAAAGAAAATGGATATCATGTTTTAATATTTGTGACTGATGATGATTTGGATAAAGAAAGAGAATTTGTAACTAGTATTTCTAATGGTCGAGTGGATGGTGTTTTGATGTCTGTCACCGGTGAAGGAAAAGACCATAGTTATTTGCATAATATAGATTTTAAAAAAATGCCTATTGTTTTTTTTGATCGTGTTTATGACGATGTGCTGCTCCCACGTATCATTACGGATGACTATCAAAGTAGCTTTGATGCTACCGCGCATTTGATTAATGAAGGGTGCCAAAGGATCGCTTATTTGGTGGTAAATAAAGAAGAATCTATAGGTAAGAATAGGTATCTCGGTTATAAAGACGCATTGGCAAAATATGGTATTGCCTACAGGGATGAGTTAGTGGTTAATTGTAATAATTCCTATGACGATAATGAAGTTACTATTTCTAACTTGATAGCACATATTCATGTAGATGGTATATTTGCATCGGTAGAAAGATTAGCATTTTCTACATATTATGTATGTCAACGATTGGGGGTTGTTATTCCTGATGATCTCAAGATTATAGCTTTCTCTAGTTTACAAATTGCTCCTCTTTTGTCTCCAGGATTATCCACAGTTACCCAACCGGCTGAAGAGATGGGACGCGAAGGGGCTAAAATGCTGTTGCAATTTCTGGAGAATGAAAGTGTATTTATTGCACCAAAAGAAGTGGTGCTCCATTCGGAATTAGTTATCAGGAAGTCTTCTCTGTGTTAATGATTTTTTGAATACAATACTTATTATTGCAGCTATGAATAAGGATATCGAGGCTAATACAATAGCATAAATAGCGCTACTGTCAAATATTTTATCTATAATATAACCACTAAACAGGCCATTCAATATTTGTGGCAATGTGATGAATAAATTGAATAACCCTAAATAAAGACCTATTTTTTCTTTCGCAATATAATTGCTCAATAGTATAAATGGTGTGGCTAGAATACTTGCCCATGCTATACCTATCAATGCCATTGCTATTAGTAGATAGCTAGTGTCATTGCTAAGATAAATCAATAATAACCCTATTCCTCCACAGCATAATGCTATACTGTGACTTGATATCAAGCTTAGCCTTCTGAATACGAATGGTAGTAATAAAGAACATATACTAGCAGATATATGATAGATAGCAAATAGAATACCTGTATAATCTGCCGCTTTTGCATAGTTGGAAGAAGTCGGTAAGTGATTGTATTCATCGTAAAAATGTTGCGCAATGGCTGGTGTCATATATACCCATATTAAAAAAAATGCTGACCAACTAAAAAATTGTATAATGCCTATTTTCCACATTACATGCGGGATCATACTGAAGGATAATCTTGTTTCGGAAGCGATAGGACTATTTTCAGCGGTATGTAAACTAATGGGTTTGACACGGATGATGCTTATAGACGTGATAATAATACATAGCAATAGCGTCAAGCCGCCAATATAAAATGACCATTTGACATTGCTTGCAATTTGATGTGTTGCAGCAGTGCTTTCAGTATCAAATAGTACATGTAGGCAATAGGGAAGCCCTGAACCTATGATAGCACCTATACTGATTAGAAATGTTTGTGTTGTAAATCCTTGGCTTTGTTGGTGCTGCGGTAAGTAATCTGCAATTGCAGCGCGCAAGGGATGAATACTAATATTAAATGCTGTATCTGTCAATAAAAAAAATATTCCGCCAAATAATAAGGGGGGAATAAAGGAAATAAACAGGTCTGCATTTGGTATTGCAAAAAGGGCTATAGTACTGACTATGCCTCCGGCTAATAAAAAGGGTACTCGCGTTCCTCCATGTTTTATCCATCTATCACTGATGTGTCCAATGATAGGTTGGACGATCATACCTGTTAATGGGGCAATCAGCCAAAATAAAGATATCTGATTTAAATCTGCCCCGTAGTTTTGGAAGATTCTAGTTGCATTTCCAGCTTGCAAAGCAAAACCAATCTGAATTCCTAAAAAGCCTATACATAGTGAAATGACTTGTAGATTGGTTTTCCTGTTTATCTCTTTCATAGGTAGATTAATTCTGTATAAGATAAAGAGTAATATGGAATATTTCACATTTTTTTTATGCAGATATTATTTGGAGGATTTATTTTTTATTTATAATTTGCCACTACTATTGGGAACGTTCCCAATAACATCACCAAATTATAAACAGAAATCAACGTAGAGAGTTATCAAAATTTTCTTGTTGAAATCAATAAACTAATTTTAAACTAATCCATTCAAACAATGCGAAAATTTACTTATTGTAAAGGTTGGTGTCTGTGGCTATACTTTATGATTCTATTGATGAGTCTAACAAGTGTAACCTATGCAAACCTGCAAGTCAATCTTTTGACCGGAAAAATAGTTGATGCTAATGGTCAACCTGTACCAGGGGCAACAGTTAAAGTATTAAATCTTCCCAAAGCTACTTCCTCCGATGCAAATGGTATTTTCCGACTTAATGATGTTTCGGTCGGGAAGCATACTGTTGTCGTTAATGCTATAGGCTATCAAGAGGCTCGCCAAAGTATACAGATAAATTCCAAAGAAACTATTGTAGACTTTACTTTAGTCAGTACTTCGGAAGATCTTGATGAAGTCGTAGTGATTGGGTATGGTGTAGCTAAGAAAAAACAAATCTCAGGTTCTATTTCTAGTGTAGGTGCAGAGGAATTTAACAAAGGTGTAGTAAGTTCTCCCGATCAGTTATTAGCAGGTAAAGTTGCTGGATTGACCGTTAATAGATCCGGTGGTGACCCTACTTCTTCGGCGACAATTCAACTTAGAGGACCTTCTTCTTTGACAGCAAGCTCTTCGCCACTTTATGTCATTGATGGTATAGTAGGTGCTAATATTGAATTGGTGTCGCCTGACGATATCGTTTCTATGGATGTGATGAAAGATGCTTCATCTACTGCTATTTATGGATCTAGGGCTGCTAATGGAGTTATTTTTGTGACCACAAAAAGGGGTAAAGCTGGTGCACCTGTATTGTCTTACAGTGGTTATGCTGCTACAGAATCTGTGTCTAGTCGTGTCAATGTGTTGAGTGCAGCGGAACATACGGCATTTGTAAATAAATATAACTTAGTTGTAGATCCTAGCGAAACGGGATCTGATACTGATTGGCAAGATGAAATCACTAGAAATGGTTTTTCACATAATCATAATTTATCGCTTACGGGAGGCTCTGAAGGAACACGCTACAATGCTTCTGTCAATTATTTTAACAACCAAGGGATTGTTAAACGCAATAATTTGGAGCGTGTTATAGCACGTTTTGGTGTAGACCAAAAAGCTTTTGATAATCGCCTAAATTTAGCATTGAACATAGCTAATAGTATGAACAATTCGGATCATGTAGATTATGGGATTTTTAATGGTGCTGCACGTTATCTTCCTACATCACCGATTATGTCCGATGCTCCAACATATGAGCGATATGGTGGCTATTTTCAAGTACCAGGACGTACCAATTATTTCAACCCTGTAGCAATTTTGAATCAACGCGATGAATCTCGAAGTAACAATACTTTATTAGGTAGCTTGAAAGCAGATTTGACAATTGTGGATGGTTTGATTTGGTCTAATATATTCTCATACCAACGTAATCATTATGAAAAGAAATACTATATGCATCGCACTGATTTCGATTCTAAAGCATTAGGACGTGGATATGGTGACCGTACAAATCTCAAAAATATTGACCAAATATTAGAATCTTACCTTAATTATTCCTTCCATATCAATGAGCATAATTTTGATGCTATGGCTGGTTATTCTTACCAGAAAACAAAAAATAATGATGGTATGTGGGCTTCTTCGGTAGGTTTTAGTTCGGATGATTTAGGTTCTAATAACCTTAATCTAGGAACACTGCCTGAGGGATATAACCCATTTACTGATTATCCTAGAATTTTGGAGTCTATATTGGTGTCCTTTTATGGAAGGGTAGGCTACAATTATAATGACAAATATCTATTGAGCGCTACATTGCGTAAAGATGGTTCTTCCAAATTTGGAATCAATAATCGCTGGGCGACTTTCCCATCTGTATCTGGAGCATGGCGTATCGCTAAAGAATCGTTTATGCAAGAGCAGCAGATATTCTCTGAATTGAAATTGCGTGCTGGATATGGGGTGTCCGGAAATCAAAATATTGACCCGTATCGTCAGATATTACTCTTTGGTCCTCGTGATGGACAGTTTTATTACAATGGACAATGGGTCAATGCCTATGGCGTGAGTCAAAATGATAATCCTGATTTAAAATGGGAAACTACTTCTATGTTTAACATAGGTTTAGATTTTGAAATCCTCAAAGGACGTATTGGTGGATCTGTAGAATACTATGATAAGAATACCAAAGATTTGTTATATGAATATGACGTACCTTCTCCTCCATATCAATTTAATCGTTTGTTAGCAAACGGTGCTAGTATGAGTAACAAAGGGATAGAAATTGTGTTAAATGCTCGTGTATATTCAAATGATAATTTTGCTTATAATACAACAGTAAATTTTGCCAAAAACGTTAATAAAGTAGGGTCTTTAGCTTCTAATATTGCCAATATAGGAGTAGCCCAACGTTATGAAGGTGGTATTGGACTGGATGGATGGACGGGGCAGACGGCAGCTATTGTATTACCAGGTCAGCCATTAGGCACTTTCTATGTTGCCAAATATATAGGTTATGATGATGTTGCTGAAAAGACGATCTATGAAAAGCCTTCAGGTGAATTAGTTACACAAGATCAAATATCTGCTCCTGATGATTATCAGATCATGGGTCACGCTTTGCCAAAATTTACCTATGCTTGGAACAATAATTTGAGGTATAAAAAATGGGATTTGAATATCTTCTTTAGAGGAATGTATGGTAATCAGATTTTTAATGCTACACGCGCTGATTTATCTCGTTTGAGACAAGCTAATGTTACTAATATATCTAAAGATGCTGTAGAAGAAGGAATTTTTGAAACCCCACTTATAGCTTCTAGTCGCTTCATTGAGGATGGATCTTTCTTTAGACTGGACAATGCTACTTTAGGATATAGGTTTAATGTTAGTAATTCAAAATATTTTAAACAAGCTCGTATATATATGACAGGGCAAAATTTGTTTACTATAACGAATTATACGGGTGTTGATCCGGAGGTTAGCTTGAGTGGATTAGCTCCAGGTATTGATAATAGAAATTATTATCCAAAGACAAGATCATTTATCCTAGGTGTTAACTTGAGTTTTTAAGCTTTTAATCTTATGACAATGAAATTTAATAAACTATATACATTGCTTTTTGTCGCATTAGTGTCGGCAGGGACATCATGTACAAAATTGGATACTGATGTATATTCAGCATACAGTGAACAGACATTTCCAAAAACACCAGAGCAGTTTGTTGCGGTCACAGGACCTGTATATACTTCAGCAAGGGGCTATTTTGGGGATTATTTTGACCTACAAACGGCCGGTTCTGATGAGGTAATTATTCCGACAAGAGGTGGCGATTGGTTTGACGGTGGTAAATGGAGAGATATGCATTTCCACACTTGGTCGCCAAATCATGAAGTCGTACGTAATGCTTGGGATTGGGGATTTAATGCAATAGGTACTTGTAATAGAGTTCTTTCTGTATTAGAAAAGTCTGAGGAATCTGATCAAAAGACACAAACATTAGCCGAAATTAAGGCCATGCGCGCTTGGTATTATTTTTTGATGATGGATACATTTGGAAATATCCCGTTAGTGACGGTTTTTGGTGCTGATACTAGCTTGCCAAGTACAGCTCCTCGTGCCGAGGTGTTTAATTTTATTGTGTCCGAGTTGGAAGAAAATTTAGATAAATTGAGCGAAGATAAATCTCAAGCAACTTATGGACGACCTACCAAATGGTTTGCGCACGCTTTATTAGCAAAAGTGTATTTGAATGCTCAAGTATATACAGGTACACCCAATTGGAATAAGGTCGTAGAGAATACTAATGCTGTTATTAATTCTGGTAAGTATTCCTTAGAAAATGATTTCTTAGCACAGTTTAAACCTGATAATGGTGCTTCAAATCCAGAGCCTATTTTCTCTATTCCTTTTGATCCTTCTCGTGCAACAGGCAATTCATTGTTTATGAAAGTATTGCATTATGCCAGTAGAGAGACCTTTGAGTTAACGGTAAATCCATGGAATGGATGGTCTGCTCAACCGGCTTATTTTGATCTCTTTGATGATAACGATAATCGTAAACAGCAATGGCTATATGGGCAACAATATAATTCTACAGGACAACCATTGGTTTATAATGGAATAAACATTGTTTTTAATCCTAATGGTTATAATTTATTACCTGGATCTGAGTTTGATATTGGTGGAGCAGATGATGGCGGACGTTTGGCAGGAGCACGCTGCGTTAAATATTATCCAGACAAAAATCAAGTGAGTAATAATGCGGGCAATGATGTTATCGTATTTAGGTTAGCAGATGTGTTATTAATGAAAGCAGAAGCAATTTTGCAAGGCGCTACAAATGGGACTGCTGTTGAAGCACTAGCAGCCGCTAATGAAGTACGAAAAAGAGCATTCCCCGTTAACCCAGAGAAATATTTTACATTGGGTACCTTGACATTAGATGCTATTTATAAAGAAAGGGGATTAGAATTTACATTTGAGGTGACGCGTCGTACGGATATGATTCGTTTTGGAAAGTGGGAAGAAGCAATGTTATTTAAACCTGCTAATCCAAGCGAAACCTACAAAAGATTGTTCCCTATTCCGGCAAGAGCAAGGACCAATAATCCAAGCTTAAGTCAAAATGATGGTTATAATTAATTCATAGAGAAATGAGAAATTTAAATAGAATTTTAAGTGTCGTATTTATAGCTACTGTTTTCTTACTTTTTTCGGCCTGTAAAAAGGTCTCTCATGAAATTAGTGATGAGATAGTATCTATCAATGAATCTACTGTAGCTAGCATTCAAGTAGGTAAAAAATTGAACGTGGGATTTATTACTAACAATGTAAGTACCTTCGAGTTTAGTATTGTTAAAGACGGTACCGTGTTACTGCAAGAAAATGTTACTTTGACAGATGGTAAAAAAATAACTACGCAACAATTTGATATTCCATTGGACCAAACTTGGGTAGGTCCTGCTCTGTTAATGGTCAAATATGGAGCTAATATACAAAAATCGAAACCTATTATTTTTGAAGAAAGTAATCCCGAGATGTATATCGTTGGTGGTTCGGTTGGCGCTGGATGGGAGCCTACTTTAGCAACACCCTTAGCGCTTTATGATGAAGATAGTAAAGCTAAGTTCGAGACTTTTGAATATATAACTGTAGCGGGCGATGGCTTCAAATTTTTGCCTACAAATATCGATTGGACCAATGCATACGGTAAAGGTGCTGCAGTGGGGACACTTGAACAAGATGAAGATGCAGGTAATATTACGGTAACTCAGGATGGTTTCTATAGAGTACGTATGGATGCCGAGGGATTGACCTACGAATTGTTACCGTTGACTATGGGTGTGATAGGTGACGCTACTCCTGGAGAATGGGATAATGATACCGATATGACTTTCATTGGTGGCAAAGGTTCGTATACATGGCAAGTAACCCTTAATCTTGTACCGGGTAAAATTAAATTTAGAGCCAATGACGATTGGGCGATCAATTTTGGAGGTACTGCAGATGATATTACTCCAGGTGGGGCGGATATCGTAATTACAACTGCGGGAACTTATAATTTAGAGCTCGATTTGACACCGGGTGCATACAAAGCTGTAATTCAAAAACAATAAAATGGTAAATGTTAAAAATGGGTGATTTATAATCATCCATTTTTTTTGTAATTTAGTGTTATGAATACAATGTCATGGGGTATCGGTATAGAAGAAATTAGTGTACTAATAGTAATAGTCGTTTTTCTAGTTTTTTTTTATTTCTTCTTCTCAAAATTATTAAAGAGAAAGTAAGTTAGTTTTATACATTTTTTTTAATTGTTTCATTCTTTGTATAAGTGTTAGGAATAGAGTTTGTTATAGATTTATCTACGTAAAATAAAAATATAACTATTATTAATAGGATAATAAGTTTTACGAGTTCTTTCATTGTTTAGGTTTCAAACAAAACGTTTTTACTCTTAAATTCGCTACAGTATTCAATGTGTTAATTTTAGTTACTTTTTTAACATTTGTTAAAAAAGCATTGCTTATTCCTCTTTCAAACCCTTAAACATATTAAAATAAATTTTATTCAGTACCTTTGTGATACTTATTAAAAAGCATATAAAGATGAGTACTACAAAAGGTCCAATTTCTCAATTTATTGAGCACAACTACCGTCACTTTAACGCTGCAGCATTAGTAGATGCAGCTAAAGGATATGAGCAACACTTACTAGAAGGGGGTAAAATGTTGATTTCATTAGGCGGAGCAATGTCTACAGCTGAATTAGGTGTTTCCTTGGCAGAAATGATTCGCCAAGATAAAGTACATATTATCTCTTGTACAGGTGCAAACTTAGAAGAGGATGTGATGAATTTAGTAGCACATTCTCACTATAAACGTATTCCTAATTGGAGAGATTTAACGCCAGAGCAAGAGCGCGAACTATTAGATACGCACTTCAACCGTGTTACAGATACATGTATCCCTGAAGAAGAAGCTTTCCGTCGTTTGCAAGAGCACTTAGAAGATGTATGGCATGCTGCTGAAGCTAAAGGTGAGCGTTATTTACCACATGAGTTCTTGTACCAAGTTGTAAATTCTGGTGTATTAGAGCAATATTACGAAATCGATCCTAAGGATTCTTGGATTGTTGCGGCGGCAGAGAAAAACTTGCCTATCGTATGTCCAGGATGGGAAGATTCTACGACAGGTAATATCTTCGCTTCAAATGTCATTAAAGGTAAATTGAAAGCTTCTACTGTAAAATCAGGTATCGAATACATGATCTACTTGACAGAATGGTACCGTGCTAATTCTGCTGGTAAAGGTGTAGGTTTCTTCCAAATTGCAGGTGGTATTTCTGGTGATTTCCCTATCTGTGTAGTGCCTATGATGTACCAAGATCTTGAGTGGACTGATGTTCCTTTCTGGTCTTACTTCTGTCAGATTTCTGATTCTACCACTTCATATGGTTCTTACTCTGGTGCGGTACCGAATGAGAAAATTACATGGGGTAAATTAGATATTGATACGCCTAAATTTATGATCGAATCGGATGCTACAATTGTTGCTCCATTAGTATTCGCTTGGGTTTTAGGTCAATAATATAGAATTATAGCTAGTAGATGTGAGTGAATAGATTTGTTCTTTTACTCACATCTATTTTTTAATACCATTATGAGCAATCTTATTACAGATAATCCTATCGCTTTACAAGCTTTGATGTCGGACACGATTTTCACGGCAGGATTTGAGGTACCTGAAATGCTCCATACTGCAGAATCTAATAGTTCTGTTGTTTCCTTTGATACCTCAGATGAAGAGTTTGTATATCAAGGGGATAAGTCAACGGGTATTTTATTCATCCTTAGATATCCCGATTATCCTTATTTCTCCCCGCAGGCAGCGGAGGCTTTTGCAAAAACAATTGCTGCACTAGGCCTTACTCCAGAGACTGTTGCGGTCGTTAATCTTGCGAATCCTCAAAATCCAAATGAGTTCAAAAGGATAATGCAGTTCTTTACGCCAAGCAAAATTACCTTATTAGGGGTAGAACCCAAATCTCTTGTCCTTCCAGAAATTGCACATAACTCGTATATGAAAGGGCGTGTCGCCACAGTTTTCAATACATTCTCTTTTGAAGAGATGTTTGCTGATGTCAACAAAAAGAAACTTTTCTGGGGAGAATTTAAAACCTTTATAGGTTCTTAAATTTTAATATTTTCGCTTTGTATTTTTTGGGTAGTTAGTTTTCTTTGACCACATCTTGTTTGCGGTATTATTCCCTACTTTTCAAAATAAGAAGTTTTACAATCTTTGTTTAAGTTCCTTTTTACAAACTTATTTTTTACTTTTCATTTTTTACTTTTTACTTTACACTATGATAGAATTGGTATTTGCGACAAATAATGCACATAAGCTTGAAGAAGTACAAGCTATGGTAGGCGATAAATTTTGCCTTAAATCGTTACACGATATTGATTGCCAGGATGATATTCCCGAAACGGGGATTACTTTCCAAGAAAATGCACAACAAAAGACTGATTACTTAGTTAATAAATATGGATTGTATTGTTTTGGCGATGATTCAGGCTTAGAGATTGACGCCTTGAATGGGGAGCCTGGTGTTTACTCTGCTCGTTATTCGGGTACTCGTGATATGGAGCAAAATATTGATCTAGTATTGGAAAAATTGGGAGATACAGCGAATAGAACGGCACGTTTCAAGACTGTTATTTCCTTGTATCTTAATGAAAAACAATTGTTTTTTGAAGGTGCTATAGAAGGTACTATTATAAAAGAAAGAAAAGGTGTGAAAGGCTTTGGTTATGATCCTATTTTTATTCCTAATGGCTATGATATAACTTTTGCAGAAATGTCCCCGGAGGAAAAAAATGCGATTAGTCACAGGTCAATAGCTGTTTCTAAAATGGCTGAATATTTAAAGAATTTATAATTGATATTTTTTATTGTTTTACGTTAGTTAACACAGCACTTTTGTACCTTTGGCACAATTTAAAAAATATCAAATCATGAAAAAAGTGTTCTTAGCATCTGCGATGTTAGTTTTCTTAGGTAGCTGTTCATCATCATCAAATTTGCTTTCCTCTACAGCCTCTACTACTACAGCAATTACGAATATATCTAATGTTGCTAATACGGTAAATGAGATTGTTTCTTTGGCGAATTCTTTGGGCTTGACAAATACGCAGAAAAGTACTTTGACAAGTTCGTTAACAAATTATATCACTAAATATCAACAATTGAGTAAAGTGACAAATGCGGCCTCTCAATTAGCGAATTTAAAGACTTCTACATTATCAAATATCTCTTCTTCTTTGGGCGAGTCAAAATATACATCATTCGTAGATAATCTTAAACAAGTAGCTACTACTACTGCTACAACAACTGCAGCTACTGCTGTATCAAATAAATTGTCTTCTGAAGCGGTATCTGTATTGACTTCTTTACTATAAGTGATAAGATTTATATAGAAATAGTTGTCGCCCTCAAGAGTTCACTCTTTTGAGGGCGATTTCTTTGTAAACAATTTAAATCTACTATTGTTACTCTATTACATATAATATACAATAATGACATTAATTATGGACGATTTGAATGCGAGTAGAATACTAAAGGTACAGGGTGGTTATAATTTTAGGGATTTAGGTGGTTTGAATACTCTGGATGGAACAACAGTCAAAAAAGGATTGCTCTTCAGAACGGATGAATTGAACAATTTGAAACCTGATGATTTGGAATTATTAGCACAGCTGAATGTACAAACGGTAGTAGATTTTAGAACGGATCAAGAGCGTGCTCAATCTGTTGATTTGGTACCTACAACCTGCAAGCATGAGATTCATTTAAATATATTGTCTGCTAATATGGATGCCTTTGTTGCAGAAATACAAAAAGGAACGTCCGATCTCAAGAAGCTAATGCTAGAATTCTATAAAGATTTAGTGTTAGGAGCAAATGCCATTGAAGAGTTTATTAAGTTTTTTCAGATTATTCAGCAACCCACCAATACTGCTATTATTTACCATTGTACAGCAGGTAAAGATAGAACAGGGATAGCCACCTTTTTGATTTTAGAAGCTTTGAATGTGAGTAATGAAGCTATTGAATCTGATTATTTATTGTCTAATGAATTTTTGAAAGATAAATACGCTGTTTATATCAACCAAAACCCTAAATATGCTGACTTATTTATGGTCCAATCGGCCTATTTGAATGCGGCTAAGGATGCTATTGTGGAGAAATATGATACCGTTCAAAATTATTTAACTTCCGTATTAAATGTGGATATAGCCCTTATGAAAAAGATTTATACTGAAGGGTAGTATAGCCCTTGGTCAGCTTAAACATAAAAGCTTCCTCTTCTTAAAGAGGAAGCTTTTATGTTTTATAAGTCTTTAGATGGTATTCTCGTCTATTAACTCTTCGTTCGGTTGTTTGTTTTTTTCGTTCTTTTTTTGATTTAAATCCTCGTCTTTGGGAAGTTCTCTTTTACGATTTAGTAAGTCTTCTTTAGAAGTAGGTCGATCCTGAGGACGCCAAATAAAGCCTGGAAGAATTTCATTTTCCGCTGTAACTAATCCTAATGGATAGATCTTTTGATCAACTTTTTTAATGCTTAAATAATCGATAATTTCATTGTTGTCCATTTTTATTTTGATTCGTCCACCACGATCATGAAACATCTCTGTAATGATTTTTGTCTTTTCGTTCGTTACGAAGATTAGATTTTCTGCGTTACCATCTACATAAAGTCTATCAATACTGTTATTCGCAAAGAAAGCGGTAATCTTACGACCTTTCATTTGGTTGAACTTAACAGTATCTAAGACTACATTTACCATAAAAGCATTGTCTTTCAATAAAGCATTATCCATCTTCTGATTTACGATCTGCATAAATATGGTGTCTGCCGATATTTGTGAGCCCTGTGCCCATATCATTGGCCTTCCCATAAATCTAAACATAGAGTCCTGCATTCCATAGTATACCGAATCGGCAACTGCTTGTAGGTCAGATTTAAATAAGCGTACATTGTAGAAGGCCTTTACGATACGTGTTTTTGCAGTATCTATGCCAGCGGTAGTCAATGTATCTTTAGTAGTTTTTATGCTGTCCGGTGTTTGTGCCGTTTTTATAGCTTTGTTTATAATGCTATCGCGCTGATTGGCAATCGGGATTACAGCATTTTTACGTAAGATTGAATCTGCTTGAAGGGTTTTATCTATTGATAATGGCTCCTTCTGCTTATCTTTATTCGTGTTTTTCTTGACTGTAGCTTTGCCAGCTGACTTAATATTATCTTTCGCTTCTATGACCGATTTTTGGCTGTTTGCCACAAAATTATCCCTATCTACATCGTTGTTTATGGATATGGAGTCCGTAATGATATCATCGTCATCACCATAGTCTACATCTATGACCTCATCTATAGGGCCACCATCTCTATTAAGATTTAAGTTTAGCGGGTGATAATCTTTAACAAGAATCATCCTCGAGAATAAGGTGTCCGCTGTCATATAGATAGAATCTACGGAAGCCTGCTCTTTTGGCAATTTGTTATTCGCGGTCACTAAAGTATCGGTAATGACTATTTCTTCAATAACGTCTTTATCTTTTATATCATCAGATGATTTGAGCTCTTGGTTATTCTCTTTGCTCGTTGTTTTATTCCCTTTTAAGTCCGTTTGTCGGATTGCTTTAGGCTCACTTGTCGTGCTATCTTTTGCGGTGGAAGTGCTATCATTTTTCACGAGGGTAATGATATATGGTTTCTCTGTCATTAAGATAGATTCATCTGCTTGGGTATATACACCTTTATTGCCATAGGCATAAAATTTGTCTACAGTATCTACGAATACAACATTTTTATAGGCTTCGCCGATTCCCTTATCTCTGCTGTAGTATAAAGAATCCCCTGACAAGAATTTACTTCCCTCATTGTATAAGTTATTTTTACTAAATTTTGCAATACCTGTTTCTGTGTTATAAACACCTTTTTCTGTATAAAGATTTTCTTTATTATTCCCTTTTATTTCGGTAGGACCAAAGAAGTATGTGTTTTTATTGATCTGATTATAATTCATTGAATCAGTATAAACTTTCACATTAGGTGTACGCACGATTACTTTGCCGCGAAAGAAAGCATCACCTACAGTTTCAAAATAATACGCTCGCTGTGATGTAATTGTATCTGCTTGAGATTCTATCCTTCCTCCGTTGATATAGGTTCCTGTTTTAGAACGTAGATTGTAGGTAAGGTGGTTTGTAGTCAATACAGAATTGCTGCTCACGAGACGTACATTGCCTGTTAATACCGCGATTTGTGCTAGGGCATCATAATGAAGTTTGTTGGCATATATTACTGTACCTGATGGTTGTGTAATAACCACATTATTAAAAGCATCAAAAAATTGACGTTTGATATTATCTTCAAACATAATCGAGCTATCCGAAGACAGGGTATTACCATTTTGTTCATAAACACCATTGATCGCGACCCATTTATTCTGGTCCTTGATCCATGTGTATTTGGACGAAACTTGATTAAGTCTTCCTTGTTGCGCTTGGACAACAAGCGACAAAGAATTTAGTACGATAAATAAAAAAAAATAGATATACTTCACATCAACAAAAATATATATTTTAATAGCAAAAAAATGTTAATTGTAGTTTTTTAGGGGTAAATAAATACGATTAATAATAGCTATTTTTGAATAATGGATATTTTGGAACAATTTAATCGTTATCTTTTTGATAATAAGCTTGTCAATCAGTGTGATAAGGTATTGTGCGCTGTAAGTGGGGGCAAAGATTCGATGTTGATGTTGTCGTTATTTATTCAAGCTGGTTTTTCTGTTGAAATAGCGCATTGTAATTTTAATCTGCGTGGGGAAGAGTCGGATGGCGATGAAGATTTAGTACGCAAATACGCCGCTACTCATAATATCCCTCTTCATATAAAGCATTTTGATACCAAACAGTATGCACAGCAGCATAAAGTCTCTATCCAAGTGGCTGCACGTGAGTTACGATATGCTTGGTTTGAAGAGTTGAGATTACTCCACAAGTGTGTTGTTATAGCAATAGCACAACACAAAAATGATCATGTGGAAACTGTTTTACTTAATTTGACGCGTGGAACAGGCATTCGTGGTTTAGGAGGAATCCAGAAAATAAGAGATTATATAATTCGTCCTTTGTTATTTTTAGAAGCTAGAGATATTAGTCAGTTGGTAAGCAAGCTAAGTATCCCTTTTCGCGACGATTCTTCCAATTTCTGTAATAAATATGCACGTAATAAAATACGATTAGATATCATTCCGGAGTTTGAAAAACTGAACCCCGAGTTTATTGCTGTGATGGATGAAAACATATCTCGATTTCAGGAGTCCATTACTGTATTAGATGATTTTGTTTGTGAATTGCGTAACGATATTTTTATTCCCACCAAGGAGGATACTTGGGAAATTGATAAATCGTTTATCGCAAATAAGAAGATAGCTCTTCTTTATTTACTTTTTGAGCCTTTTCATTTTACTAAGCCTGTTTTAGAAGATATGTATGCCTCATTGAATGGAGAATCTGGTCGTATTTTTGAATCTGATGAGTTTATACTGTTATCAGATAGGAGCACATTAGTATTAAAGAGGAAATTAACAGCTAATGCTTCTGTTGTTATTGATGATATTAGCACTAATAAATACCATTGGGGGAGCCACCAGCTAGAGATCTCTTCCTCTGAAGACTGTAGTATAGAAGCATTAGCTAATGTAGCTCAGTTAGATATGGAAAAAATTATATTTCCCATAATGATTCGTAGCTGGCAAGAAGGTGATTTTTTTCAACCCTTGGGTATGAATGGCAGAAAGAAATTGAGTGATTTTTTTATTCAACGTAAAGTCAATGTATTAGCAAAGGCTCAAACACCGATTTTGGTAAATGGCAATGGTGATATTATGTGGATAGTAGGATTTCAGCTAGATGATCGATATAAGATTACTCAAATGACGAAAAAAGTCCTTAAATTAGTATTTCATTAAATAATTATTATGGATCAGGATACGCTTTTTGTGGAGCGACAATATTTAGGTAGAGATAAAACATGGATCAGTGTAAGGTTGATTTTGGCATTATTCTGTTTTATCGTTTATTATTTGAATATGGATCATTTAGCTTCTAGGCAATTATTTTTTATTGTAGGAAGCTGTATTATCTTTGTTTCTATTATAATGATGTATTTAGTACATTATAAGACCGTTGTGTCTCCTAATAGTGTCAAGATGAGTGGTCTATGGACGACGAGTTTAGTTAAAATTGACCTTTCATCAATTACTAAAGTAGAGAAGAGAGATTATAGTAAATACATTTTTAACAACCCGGTATATAATCTACATAAGAATGGAAAGATACGTTTTTATGCTGGTGGCAAAGATGCTGTATGGTTGACAGATCGAGATGGATTAATATATATTATTGGTACGTACAAACAAGAGGAATTATATAATGCTATTTTAAAAGCAAAGTCTTAATAAATGTTAAGCTTTCGAGTCTGACATTAGTTTGACGATATCATTTTATATCTTTATTATATTTGAATAAACAGAGTTTAGAAGATGACAGCTATTTATTTTATATTATCACTTGTTTTATTTTATTACGTTTTTAAATTTTCAATGCGTTTACTATTACCGTATGCCTTGAAAAAATTTACAGAACGTATGATGAAAAAAGCACAACAAGGTCAAGGAGGATTTACATATACGTATGGCACTGGAGCACCATTTGGCCATCAAAATACTAATGCCCAGCAAGAGCAACGTAATACCAATAAGTCCGATGGGCAATTGAAAGTAGAATATGTCCCTCAAGTCGAAGAAAGAGGTAAAGGTGCTCAGACGGCAGGTGAATTTATTGACTTCGAAGAAGTAAAATAATCATATAATAGAACGAAAAGTCCAAGCAAGAATACGGTTATCTAACCATTTTCTTGCTTTTTTTTGTGAAATACCATTATTTGTGCTGTTTTAATTTTACCTTTTGATATTTTAATTTTTACTTTGTAGCATGTGGCTAAAGCAACTTTCCGTCTTAAATTTTAAGAACTATACAGAATCTACTTTGACTTTCTTGCCCCATGTAAACGCGTTTACGGGGGAGAATGGTGCAGGGAAGACAAATTTGCTGGATGCTATTCACTATCTGTCTCTTTGTAAATCATATTTTAATCCTATTGATTCGCAACATATCAAAAAAGGTGAAGAATGGTTTATGGTTCAAGGTGATTTTGAACGCAATGAACGTTTAGATTCTATTTCTTGTAGCCTAAAGCGTAATCAAAAAAAACAATTTAAACGTAATAAAAAAGATTATCCACGCTTGGCAGATCATATTGGCCAATTTCCATTGGTTATGATATCACCTAATGATAGTGAAATTATAACAGAAGGGTCCGAAGAGCGACGTAAATTCATTGATAATGTTATCTCCCAGACGGATAACCGCTATTTAGATAAACTCATTGCGTATAATAAAATTCTATTACAACGTAATACTTTATTAAAGAATATCAAGGAAAAGGGTGTTTTTGATATTGGACTTTTGGAAGTTTTGAACATGCAGCTTGTGGAGGTAGGAGAGATTATTTATTTACGGCGCAAGCAGTTTATGGAAGAATTTAATCCCGCTTTTCAACGTCACTATACCTATCTCACTGGTGAAGCTGAAGTCGTAAATCTTACCTATGACTCCCAATTGCATAATGATGATTTTATGCGTCTTTTAGAAGGTTCTGTAGACCGCGATAGACATCTCGAGCGTACTACCCAAGGTATTCACAAAGATGATTTGGTCTTTACGATTCATGGCGAAATGCCTTTAAAGAAATTCGGCTCCCAAGGACAACAGAAATCTTTTCTTATTGCATTGAAATTAGCGCAGTATAAATTCTTGCAAGAGCAAAATAAATTCAAACCTTTACTATTATTGGATGATATATTCGACAAGTTGGATGATCGACGTACCAAAAAATTAATGCAAATGGTTTCTGACGAAGAGTTTGGACAGATTTTTATAACCGATACTGACCCGATAAGAATTCGTAAAATATTCGACGAAATAGCCCAGCCAATACGTATCTTTGATATAACTGGAGGGCAGGTATATGTATAAGAGGAAATTTGATGAAATTCCAACTAGAGATGATATTAGTATGAAACAAGCCGTAGAAAAATGGCTCGAGGTATATCGTCTTCGTCGAAAGTTTGACGAGTCTTCTATCGTAGCAGTATGGAATGATTTGATAGGTTCTTCTATCGCCAATCGTACACAAAATATATATATTAGAGACAAAAAACTCTATGTAAAAGTAGAATCTGCTGTTATCAAACACGAGTTGACATTAATGCGCAAGCAAATTATTGGCCGTGTTAATGAACATGTCGGGCATGTCATTGTAGAGGAATTTATTATTCTCTAAGAACATTTAATCCAACTTTAATCTAATTTTTATGCAGCTTAAGTATTATGCTGCAGCCTTGTTTTCTTTTGTTGTCTGGGGCTGCTTTAGTTTGGTCTTGAAACCATTAAGCGATTATGAGGCGATGGATATATTAGTTTATCGTGTTGGATTTGCAGCAATTATAATTGTTTCGGGAAGTTTGCTGTTTCGCTGGAAAATTACCAAGCAAAGTATAAATCAATTTAACTCTTTAAGTCCTTCCTTTAAACAAAAAGCCATCCTTCATGCAATTGTTAGTGCTGTTGCACTAGCTTTTAATTGGTACTTATACATCTATGTGATGAATGATGTCAGTGTTAAGGCTACATCCTTAGCTTACCTCATCTGCCCAATTTTGACAACAGTATTGGCCGCTTTATTTCTCAAAGAGAAGCTTCATAAATGGCAGTGGTTTGCTGTTATTCTGAGTGTTATCAGTTGCCTGATTCTAAGCTTAGGATATTTTATAGATATGTTCTATAGTATTATCATTGCACTGAGCTATGCTGTATATATAATCTTGCAAAAAGTAAATATCTATTTCGATAGGTTCTTTACGCTTACTATTCATATTGTTATTAGTGCTTTAATCTTGGTTCCTTATGGTTATTCAGGCTCGGTAAATGTTGTACATTCAAATTTGTTTTATGAATTAGTGCTTTTGATAGCAGTTTTATTTACGATTGTTCCTTTATTTCTAAATATGTATGCCCTCAAAGGACTTAGTTCGTCTATAGTAGGTGTTTTATTATATATAAATCCTATAATTGCTTTTTTATTAGCGATATTTTATTTCAAGGAAACAATTAATTTAAATCAAGTGTTAGCATATACTTTGATTTTTATTGCTGTTATTATATTTAATATAACTTACTTACGCCTGAAAAATGAACAATCAAAATAATTTTAAAGAAGTACTAAGAAATACATTTGATGTAGATGCTGACGAAGTCGATTTTATAGCAAATTATTTTGTCGAAGAAAAATTGAATAAAGGAGAATTGTTTTTGAGTATGGGGCAACGCTGTACAAGACTTAGCTTTATTCAGTCTGGTATTGTTCGTGTTTATGCTTTTAGGGAGGGAAAGGAAGTAACGCAATGGATTGGGGATGCGGGATACTTTATGACTGATCTGGCCTCTTTTGTATTGGACGTACCTGCACGTTGGCAAATACAAGCACTGACTGATGTCAAGATGTTCACTTTAAAGAAGTCTGATTATCTAACCTTCGAAAAGAATATTCCACAGTGGAATATCTTAGAAAAAAGATTTATTAGTAAATGTTTCATTATGCTTGAAAATCGGGTTCTCGATTTTATCTCTTCAACAGCAGAACAGCGATATAACAATTATTTTGAAGCTAATAAACACCTTTTCAATCAAGTTCCTTTACAATATATAGCTTCTATGCTGGGAATGACTGCCGAAACACTCAGCCGTATACGTGCAAAGGTGAATTCTTAAGGCATATCTAATAGATACCAATATCTATTTAGAATTGTTATTATCAATATTGTATATTGAGTATTTGTATCGAGTTTATAGGGGAAGATATTTTCATTTCTTTACTTCATTTTACCTATTCATACCCACTTTAACTTTTCTCTGAAAAGTTATTTTATGTATAGCCTTCCTTGATTATTAATATGCTATTAGCATTTGTTAATGCTATTCACAATATTTTTTTAGTTTTCCA
>NZ_JADEYQ010000042.1 GCF_022627575.1 Sphingobacterium rhinopitheci | reverse complement strand
ACAATGAATTTATAAATGGTTTAATTAAGAATTCACTTAGTGAAGAAGATAAAGAATTATTAAAATTTTATGAAGTTGGTTATGAAAAGTATTACAATCTTTTATAATGTTAATTTATAATAGTTAATAGATTAAAAGTGAATTTCTTTAGCATTCATTTTGAATTAACAAAAGTCTACTTATTAAGTAGGCTTTTTTTTGTTAGTGTGAAATATTGGACAATATTATTTTATTTATTATCAGATAAGTCGTGTTTGACCATTTTTTATGAAAGTGGAATGAATAGGGGGCTTATCAGCCACATGATTTTAAAAATAGCATCAATTTTATAGTTTATTCATAGGTACTAAAAGTAGCCATTGGTGATTTTAATGGTGGATTTATCAGACAATATATTCTTTACTTACTGTCTGATAAATCATCTTAATTTGTACGTGAAAAGATTGTTTTTATGTCAGTATGTTGCTTTAATGTTGCGGTGTTTTGTAACTAAATGATAATCAGTATTTGTTATGAATTGTATCGGCAAATAAATCGTAATTAACGGTAATAACGGATAATTACTAATAATATATAAACCCCTTAAAACTAATGTTTTAAGGGGTTTTTTATTTATTTTTACTTATATTTGGTTTGTGTTCTTTGTTATGGATTTGTACGGATTTTGTACGTCGAAAGTGAAAAATACAAAATCTGTACAAATTTAAAATGACGTGGTGGAATTATGAAACATCAGGAAACGTCAGGAAACATGAGGAAACATCAGGAAACATTGCGAGGTGATTTCATGAAACAATATAAACTTAAATAAACATGTCAAGTAATATTAAGATTAGTCGCATTTGCGATTTTTGCGGGAATGCTTTCTTAGCAAGGACAACAGTAACACGATTCTGTAGCAAAACTTGTAATAGCAGATTTTATAAGAAGGAGATTCGTGATAAAAAACTTTTGAAATCTCTCGAAGAAACACATGAGAAATTAAAAAATCCTAAATCAACTGATGTGGGCTCAAATAAACCCGTACTTAATGTAGTTGAAACATGTCAACTTTTAGGAATTAGCCGTAGTACACTATGGAGATTAATTAAGCATGGACGAATAAAAGTCACAATGATCGGTAGGCGTGTAATTATAGCTCGAGCAGATATTTTTGAATTTATAAAATTATAACCATGATAAACGTTAAATTAAGAGAAAGTCAATTGAAAGATGGTCGTGTAAGTCTATATTTAGACTATTATCCTCCTATCGTCAACCCCAAAACAGGTAAATCCACTCGTAGAGAGTATTTAAAACTTTATTATAAAAAGAATACTAAAGATCCATTAGAAAGGCAAAAAAATGAAATCATAAAAGCTGCTGCAGATAAAATTAGGATAGAAAGAACTAATAGCTTACTTACTGGAGCATTTGAGGAGGGATCTTTTTTTGCACAAGAAGAAAGCTTCTTGGAATTCTTTAAAAAAGAGTCAAAAAAACGTGCTACATCAGACGGTAATTATAACACTTGGAAAAGTTCATATGCATATTTTTGTAGATTCACTAATAACCGCTGTAAGTTTAAAGATATAACAGAAAAATTGTGTAGAGATTTCAAAATGTATTTAGAAAGGACAACCACACTTAAAAGTGAAATGAATAAATTAAGTCCTAATTCAAAGCACATGTATTACAATAAGTTCAAAGCAGCTATAAAAGAAGCATTTTTACAAGGACTTATTTCTAAAAAATTCACTTCAAGGATTCAATCTCCTAAAGCTGAAAATCCATTTCGTGAATTTTTGGAAGATGATGAAATTAAAAAATTAATGGAAACGCCTTGTGAAGTTGATACAATAAAAAGAGCGGCTTTATTTTGTATTGTAACTGGTTTAAGGGTGAGTGATGTTTTTCCTTTAAAATGGAATTCGTACTCTTATGATTCAATAAATAAACATAGTTTAAGATTGAAAAGTGCAAAAATGGGAGATCATATTTATCATCCTATTTCCGAACAAGCATTTGAACTTATGGGTAAAATAGGCGGAAATAATGATCAAGTATTTAGAGGCTTAAAGTATTCAGCTAACAATAATAAATTATTGGAAAGGTGGTTGCATTTAGCTGGAATAAAGAAGAAAATAACCTGGCATAATTTCAGACATACTTACGCTGTTATTGTAATTGAGAAGCATGGTATTTATGCAGGCAAAGAAATGTTGCATCATAAAAATCTTAAAACAACTGAAATTTACAGCCACATGAAAATTGGTCAGCGTGTAAAAATTGCAAATAGCATAATCATATGAGGCTAAATAAGTTTAATTGTAATGCAGGTAGAGATTTCATAAACGTATCGATAGATCTTTGGGATGATTTTAAAAATTTTTATAATGATTACGTTCCTAATGAAAACTATGAAATAGTTTATACGTATCTGGATAATCTAAAATTTCGACTAGAAGGAACTAACGTTATTAATGATTTCTTACAAGGCCAATTAGAAGTAATAAGAATGTTGTTATCAAAAGAGGAGGGATTTGACGTCCATGATAGGTTGATATCTCTTAAACAGTCTATTTCTGAATTTTCTATGATTAAGCATCTAATCTCAGGTAGTGATCATCCTATTGTGCTTGGATATTTAGATTTTATAAGTAATAAAATATTACCTCTATATAGCATTAAAAATGATCTTTATGAGGCTGAATTAAATATAAAGCATCACAGAAGTTTTGTTCGTAAAAGTCCCGAAGAGTTTGGATATGTTAAACTAAACTTAAGTATTGCTGAATCCAATCATTTACTAGTTATAAAGAAATATTTTAGAAGTATCATTCCTAATGAGGATCATAGAGTTAAATTTGAACAAGAGTTCATCCATGGAAGGGTTAATGATGATATATATGATATTGATATAAAAGAATTGAAAAAGTTTTGTGATTTTTTTAAATTTTTAATTGGCTCTGGGTATTTAATAGTTGAAAAGAAAGCTTTAGCAAAGTGGTTGAATAGAAAGTTTAGAAAATTGAATAGTGGAAAGAGCATAGGTACAGCTGAAACTTTGAAAAAGTATCTCAATGGGGATTTTGATATTCGATTTTTAAATAAACTAAATCTTTAAAAAATATTGTGTAGATAATTATATAGATTCTTCAGTGGGTTTTGAGTTCAAGGATTTTATTCGTTTTTTAAATTAAGGAAGTAAAATTTGGTTAATCGATTAGAATAAATATTATTCTAGTTTTTTAATGTCCAGTATTTAATGCATAAATTATAATTTATTTAGTTTATGCGTTTTATTTTGTACATTAATTATGTAATATTTAACAAAATATTAATGTGTAGAATATTGTGTATTAATAGGTTAATTTGTACTATATGAACAATATAATAGACATTACTTATTTATCGGATAAAGCTATTTTGCAAAAAATAGGGTTCTTTATTCAACAAATACGTATTAAAGAAAATATAACACAGAGTGAATTAGCCCAAAAAGCTGCTATAAGCCGTACAACTTTAAGTATGCTTGAGCGGGGTGAGAATATATCTTTAGTCAATCTCATTAAGATCTTACGTATTTTAGACGTACTATATGTTTTAAATAGTTTTGATGTGCAAGAAGAGCCTAGCCCAATTGAGTTAGCTAAAGGCGAAAGACAAAAACGACAAAGAGCATCTAAACCAATTACGCAAGAGCAAGATAATTCAGATTTAGGATGGTAACAACAGCATTTGTTAATATATATGGTAAACGTGTAGGTGCCGTAGCTTGGGATTCAAATAGAGGTTTAGCTAGTTTTGAATATGATCCAAAATTTGATATCAAGCAATTTCCAATAGCTCCCATTAAAATGCCTAATAAGAATAAGGTATATAGTTTTCCTGAATTTAGAGAAAGCGAAACTTTTAAAGGTATGCCTGGATTATTAGCGGACGCACTACCTGATAGATATGGTAAAGAATTAATTAATGCTTGGTTGGCACGACAAGGGCGCCCAGATAATAGCTTAAATCCTGTAGAATTATTATGTTTCATAGGTAAACGTGGCATGGGCGCATTAGAATTTGAACCTGTAATTAGTAAAGAAACACCATCTTACGACTTAGAATTATCAGATTTAGTAGAAATACCTAAAGCCTTATTAGAAAGGAAAGAAAACCTAAACATTACCATCAAAGGCAAAATGGAGGATGTAATGATGGACGTATTAAAGATGGGGACATCTGCTGGAGGTGCAGGCCCTAAAGCTATTATTGCATATAATGACACTACAGGTAAAATATAATCTGGACAAACATTAGCCGAAGAAAGTTTTGAGCATTGGTTAATCAAGTTTGATGAGATTAGTGACGTACAATTTGGCGCTTCCTCAGGGTATGGACGGGTAGAAATGGCTTATTACAAAATGGCAACAGATTTTGGTATTGAAATGATGGAGTCAAGACTCATCGAAGAAAATAATCGTACACATTTCATGACTAAAAGGTTTGACAGAATTGATGGTCATCAAAAAATACATGTACAAACATTTTGTGCTATACAGCACTATGATTTTGCAAATATTACATCTTATAGTTACGAGCAAGTTTTCCAGACGATGCGCCAATTAAGATTAAGCTATGCTGAAGCAGAACAGATTTTTAAGCGAATGGTATTTAACGTGATTGCAAGAAACTGTGATGATCACACTAAAAACTTTTCATTTTTGATGGATGCACAGGGCAAATAGAAACTAGCTCCCGCCTACGATATATGTTTCGCATATCGTCCGGATAGTTTATGGGTGAGTCAGCATAATTTGAGTATCAACGGTAAACGTAAAGATTTAGGACGTACAGATTTGATGGCAATTGCCGAACAAAACTCTATTCGTAATCCAGTAAAAATCATAGAGTAAGCACTTGAATTGGTGAAAGATTGGAGTAGATATGCGGAAATGTATCAAGTTGAGAAATCCTTGGCAAAGCAAATAGATGGGGATTTAATCAAGGAAATGACATGATGATAGATAAAATACAGAATAGATTTAAAGAAATTAGTAAACCTATAGCTGGAACTTTGAAAAAGTATCTCAATGAGGATTTTGATATTCAATTTTTAAATAAATTAAATCTTTAATTTCCTTTTTGGCATAAAGGAAGATTTACAGAAGTAACTTTGTTTCATTAACTATTCGTACTTAATATTATCTTATGGAACAAGTATCGATTACTAATATCAACAAGCAAGAATTTGTTGATATTATCGAAAAAACTGTAAAAAGAGTACTAGGTTCAATAAAACCTCAAGTTATTGATAGTAGAGAAAGACCAATAGGCGTATCTAAGGCCGCTCAAATATTGTTACTTTCTATACCTAGTATTTATCGTAAATCCAAAAATTTAGAAATACCACATTTTAAAAAGGGTAATCGACTGTATTTTTATGAGAGTGAATTAGAAGCTTGGCTCAAAGATGGTCAAAAGCTTACTCAAGATCAATTAGGTGTTTTGTCAGACATCTATTTAAAGAGATAAATATTAATATTATATCTCTATTTTTTGAATTTTAAATGGAATTAAATTTTTTATTAATTGTTGGTGTTGTACTTTTAAAATTAGGGATTATCGAGACTAAATTATACTACTGGTTCTGTAACAGAGGTAATTTTTACACTCGAATGCTTAATGAGAGTATTTTTTTATTATTTTTACCCTTGTTTAAAACATAGAAGTAAAACTTACCCTTATATGATATGAGTAAATTTGATCGAAGAGTTCCATATAATGATTTGCCTTTATTACCTCTTGTCTATTTCGGTGATACTAGGCCAGTGATTTCGGCGTCATTGGGCCAATTATTTCGCTAGTCATTGGGCCACTTTCCTATTACAATAATATACAATTCAATTAAGATTCCAATTTCTTTTTTCTTCTATAGGATTCACCAGTCAATTCGACTCTATGCGAAGAGAAAGTGACCCTATCAAGAATGGCATCAGCGATAGTACTTTCGCCTATCAACCCATGCCATTTTTCTACTGGTATCTGCGTGGCTATTATCAATGATGCACTGTTATAGCGATCTTCTATAATATCCAGCAGTGCCGTTCTTGCCTGCTGATCTATAGAAGTGAGTCCAAAGTCATCGAGTATTAGCAGTTCAGTTCTTTCAATCCTTTTAAGCAATTTATGGTAAGTGCCATCCAGTTTGGCTATTTTCACCATATCAAAGAACCTACCCGTATTGAGATGTAATGTCCTAAAGAGCATTTGACAGGCTTTGACACCTACGCACTGCGCAAGGAAGTTTTTACCACAACCAGCAGGACCTGTTAGGATAATATTCTCCCGACGGTTTATAAAGCCTAGTGAAAGTATTATACTTTACCTAAGTAATATATTAGTCTCCGAAAACGTTCAAATGTCATCTAGTACATAAAGTATCACGCTCTTGATCAATAATCTATTATAGATCGAGAGCGTGATGGAATGATTTTGAATATTACAAGTAATATCAACCTTAATAAAAGCTTGATCGAGATGTGTTTACTGGAATTTAAGTTTCTCCACTAAGTCATTAAAATATTGTTCCCCCCAAATTTCAAGTGTCGTATCATTTTTTATAAATGGAACAACATCTTCTTTTACATGATCAAATGAAATAGTTTTGATTTTCTCATGAAGAAGTTCTAAGATGTCATTTTGGGTCATTTCTTTTTCCATCCAGTCAGCAGTATCTATTGCTCTAAGCTTAAAATGGTTTATATCAAGAGATATACCTTTTTTTATATACCACTCCAAATCATACCAATCCCTTCCTTTCACTCTGTTTTTCCACTTGCGGAATAGGAGTGCGTGCATTTTTCCTGCAAATAGACTCGGTTTGTCGAAACATTTTACATAAAAGGAAAAGGGGTGAGTTAATAGTTTCATTTCTGTTGTAAATCCCAGAGGTGGCTGACGGTCGACTTCTATCTTAATCTTTATGCCCCTGTTGGTAGATTTAATACCAGATTGTTTTACTATATCTTCCAATACCAGCTCTTTCCATTCTGTTTCAGATTTCAGAAAGGCTGAATCAATATTTGTTTTTTCTTTTTTCTCTTTCTCTCGGATGCTAACCTTCATCCCGATAGACTCAAACTCAGTTAAGATAGCTTCGAAATAAGGTTCAAGGGAAAAATTGGGGTCAGCTTCCAAAAGTGAAAAATCAAGATCCTCAGAAAACCGGTCTAGACCGTAGAATATCCGTAGGGACGTTCCTCCATAAAATGCTGCCTTTTCAAAAAAATTTGTTCTTGATAGACCGGCCAGTGCAACTTCTTGCATGATTTCCCTTAAAGCTGAAAGTACTTCTTCTGTGTTTTTAGGGTCATATTCCGAAATCCATTCTTTAATCATAATTTTTTAAGGGTTTTAATGAGTATTCTTAAACTCTCTTTTTTGGGCGCATCAGGAATCCATGAACTTAATTCTTTAACATTGAGCTTTTGTAGTCCTACTGCATCTATTCGTAAGTCTTCAATCAAAAAATCATATGTTTGAGATATACTTCGTAAAGTAAGTCCTGCTGTGCTGATTATTTTATCAAATAATGCTTTTTCAGGTGAGGCTACAAGGGCAACCTGTCCGGATATCAGTTCTACGCTTTTTATTCCAAAGCTGTAATACGGTAAAGGCATAAACCGGTATGAAAACCTTCCAACAGGCGTTTTTATTTTTTTTGAGAGCTTCAACGTAACGGAACTTATTTCAAAGACCCGTTCCGGAATCAAACCCCAGTAGGAAAGAGCAGTCTCAAGTGACACATAACTTGGACCCCATAAATAATTTGCTATTAAAAAGGGTTCTGGCACTGGTAAATCTGTATTTCTACCAGGAATATATAGTCCTCTTTTTAAGAGTATGAGGTCTCCATTTTTAATAAGTTCACTAATTTTATCATTTGGTCTTTTGTAATCTTTGAGCATATCCAGCATGACCTGTCTGGTGAACGGGGCATTATTAAACTGTTTGGCTAAATATCTAAAGTCCATTATTGTTGAATTATTTTACAATAATCGGATTTTTTCCGATTTAATGCAAATATTTTAACATAATTTATTTGTAATATAATTTTACGATAATCGGTTTATTTCCGATTATTATTATTTAAATTAACATACTTTTTTAAAAGTATATGTACCACGAATTTGTAAACTAGCTAATTAATAGCTTCCTTTTGATATTGCTTAAGAAGTTAGAGCAGATATTATTTAAGATAAATTTTCACCAACTAATCGTTGAAAATTATTTTATCCATTGGAT
>NZ_JADEYQ010000041.1 GCF_022627575.1 Sphingobacterium rhinopitheci | reverse complement strand
GAGCTTTTTTTCTATAACATCCTTCAAAATGGTATTGTGAAGCGTTAGCTCGGCAACGATCTTCTTATATTGCGCTAATTCTCGCTCCATGTCCTTCATCTGTTTAAGTTGCGAAGCTTCCATCCCTTAATTTAGCCCCCATTTATAAAATTTACCCCCACACTATTATATTATAAGTTACCATTTATCAGAATTGTAATAGTATATTATTTAAAGTCTCAATAAACCCACTATATAGTCTTATTTGACACTTTATTGTATAATTTGTCCCTATCTTCTATTTTTCTAATATCTAAAACTTCATACCGGTTATCTGGAGAAATTACTATTACATGTGGAATACTAGATACAGAATAGTAGTTTTTAACAATTTCATAATTATTTCCTTGATGAAGACTACGCCACGGTATTTCATGTTGATATAATAGTTTTTTAAAATGATCTATAGTAGCTTTTTTATCAATTGTTATATAAGTAAACTCTAATTTTTCTTTTAGATCTTTATGTAATGTTTTTAGCAGGGGAATTTCTTCGATACATGGCATACACCAAGATGCTGTAAAAATGATTAAGTTATGTTTATGAACGTTTTCTATAACACTTTCATACTTATTGGTCTTTACATTTAATAGTTTGATATTAATAAAATTATCTTTTAGAAAGTTCTTAATTCTTAAATTCCATTTAGTTTCGCTATGCTTATTTGATAAGTTCTCGTAGATTAGTTTTACATCTTCTCTAGATTTAAAATTATTTAGATTATTTGCTAAATTCATTAATAAATATCTTGAGTCTGAGTATCTTTTCGATAATTCTATATAGGATGACAAAAAATCATTGTAGGATTTGCTATAATCTCCTGCTGAGCTAAACCAACCAAAGTATGGTTCTTTTGCACGAACTTCTATATCTGATAAAGCAGCAGTATCCTTTTTAATAATTTCATAGTCATGGACAATCCAGTCTCCATAAATAATAGAGTCCAATTTTGTTAAAGATGGTGATAACCCTTGTCCTTTGTATATGGTTTCTCCTATATATTTAGCTTGAATATGATTCACACGATCTTCAAATCCTATATTACTTACTTTAACTTCTTTGTTTTTAGTTTTATTTACAAATCGAACCGATGTTGTGCTATTTTTTGAAGGATTATATGGATCTACTAATAATTCTAAGTACTCAGAATCAATTGCTATAGAATCAGGAACACTAAATTCCCACATAAAACTGTGTATTTGTTTGCCAGGAATAAAAATATTTCTGTTATCTGTATAGTCATGCAAAATAAGTATTTTACTACTACTATTTTCCAAAGTCACGATAATCTTATATGACAGATTATCTTGTGAATAACTTTTGAATAGAGAAAAAAATAAAAAAAACAAGATATAGATTTTCATAAGTTTGATTACGTAATAATAAATTGGAATGGTATCATGATTTCGAATAAAGGATATAACGACTGTTTAAAGGTAATAATTTTATTTAGATACGATGCTTAAAATAGAGAGTGTTACATTACAGGCTTTCAATCATGACAAGACAAAATTTTCGAAAAGTGTAGTCTCAATAAACCCTCGTTTATTAATCCCTCCAATCAAAAGGAACTATCTTTTATTACAACTCCCGAATCGTTATTTTCTTTAAATAAGTTCTTTGACAACCACTCTATTCTATCCAAATCCTCAAGAAAATGATTCGAGAATTGCGTAGTTTCGGGCACTGAAATCCTCACAGAAATGTGAGGATTTTTTTTACTCACCTCTCCCATTCAATTATTTAAGGTTAAAAAAGGATCATGTACTAAAGTTGTGTTAATTAATAGCACTTTTTTGACTTTTGGCCCACATGTAAACATAGTGAAAATTTGGACTTCATTCTTTATATCAACAACTTGGAGTGCCTACCTGTGTTGTGACGAATTACTTGAGTTCGAAATTAAAATATTTGAACAAGGGCGATACAGTATTACAACGAATCCAAGCTGATGATAGCGGAGTTATATAAATCTGTATTAAAGGCAAAACATATCAGTGATGACTACTCTATCAATGATAGCTTGATTAGAGGATGAAACCTTGAGTATGATTCCAAGTCTGGTGATTTCCCCAAAAAAAGGAATTAATAATTGATAATCAACAATTTAATGACTCAATAAAGCAATTAAAGGATGTGGCCGAACAGCGAGATATACTAAAAAAGACAGTAGGCATCTTTTCCAAGAGCAACAAGTGATATATGAGTTTAAATTAAACAAATGGGATATTCATACTATTGAGAAGATGTGCAAGTGCGTGTGCATGAGATTAAGTAAAAACTCATATTATCATTAACTTAGAAATAGGGATAAACAGCGGGTTACCTCATCGACTTTACTTCTTTAAGACCGCATCAAAACTATACATGAGCAGAGTAGACAGATTTATGGGAATTTTGAGCCCATTTTCCTCCCTAAACACCAATCTAAAGCAGTATCAGTAAAAAATATGGTCATTTCTTTGTATGCTAAATGGAATGAGTGTTTTGGATGTTGAGCAGGAGCTTTATGAATTATATGACTACAAACTTTCTACCTCCTCCATCTCCATTATTTATAGATAATGTAATTCAACAACGGATGAGTTGGAACGATGTGCTGTAATTATTGGTATATGGTTTATTATATATAGAACTAGAACTAAGTCAAAAAACCTAGACGTTAATTATAAATTGCGTGGTGATATAACCTTTTATTTCACCAACCACGTTTTAAAAGCACTCTAGTCATCAGAAGTAAACTTTAAAATATCTCCATTATACAACATTAGGGTAAAATTTTCAAGAATGCATATAAGCAGAGAAAATGCGCCTTTTACCAATAACTCATTCAAGACTATAACAGCTACAACTTATTTTGTGATTAGTAAAATAAAGCACCTCTTAATTCAGCGACCTAAATTCGTTGGGTGTCATCCCTGTTTTTTGTTTGAATAATCGGGAAAAATGCTGTTGATATTTAAAACCCAGGTGATGAGCGATATCACTGATAGATTTATCACTGTCAAAAATTATTAATTTTGCGGCATCAATTACTTTAGACTGTATATATTCTAATGCTGTATTGCCCGTTTCCTTTTTGATAAGATCGCCGAAATAGTTGGCAGAGATATGCAACTGCTCTGCACACCATGTTACTGTAGGCAGCCCTAAATCCTGGCACTTATCGGATTGAAAATAATCATTGAGTAGATTTTCAAACCTTACCAATATATCATTGTTGGCATGACTACGGGTGATAAACTGTCGGTCATAAAACCGCATACAATAATTCAGCAACAATTCGATATTCGAAACAATCAAGGTTTTACTGTGTTTGTCAATGTTCTGGTCAATTTCATAAGCTATTTTCGCAAAGCAATCATTCACAATTGACCTTTCTTTTTTTGATAGATGTAAGGCTTCATTCACCTCGTAGGAAAAAAAAGTGTACTCTTTTATTTTTCTCCCAAAATCGGTTCCGCTAATCAGATCGGGGTGGAATACAAGTGCCTTACCGGCAGGTTTAATCACCTTACCCTTACTGTCAATCCCATATATCTGACCGGGAGAAATAAACACCAATGTCCCATCTTCATAATCATAAGACTGACAACCATATTTCATATCGCCACAGTTAATGTATTTCAAAAACACAGCGTAAATGCCTATATATCTTCTAAAATATTGGTAAGTGGGCATATCATCAAAATCTACCACACTAACAAGCGGATGAAGGGTATCAACACCCATGTTATCGTTGTATTGCCTAACAGTATCAATTCGCTCCACTTGCTCCATAACATATTTTTTTTTACAAATTTACTAAACGCTATCGCGTTTAAGGTACAATCAAATCAAAATCAGTAAAAGTGGTAAATAAATCTGTGTTTTGTATAAAAAGGGCACAACAGATAGTGAGTAACTTTGTAACTATTAGTAAATTGGGATAGGTGTTAATACCATCTGTCCCAGTCTAACAAACGCCCAATGCCCAAGAAAATGATAGCGGGTCTTCAAGAGGGGCAACAGAATGCGATGTTAGCAACCGTAGCTGTTGGTCGCAACAATCGTTACATAGAAATAGCTAATACGATAGTATTTCTACGCAGTGATGAAGCAAACTTTATAGGAAGTCATAGTTGGCAGTACATCGCGATTACAGCATTTAATAAAATTGAGTATAACCTAAAAAAAAATATGAGTAACAATACAGAACTTCAAAAGAACGAGAATAGTCACCCATCCAACCGCAGGGATTTCTTAAAAAATGTCGCCCTTTTCGGAGCATCTGCCCTCGCTCCCACTGTATTAGTTTCAAGCGGCAAACAGCAGACAACAACACCTTCAATCGATAGTCAAAACGAAAACCCTATGCCCTTTATTACGGAACGACGTACTTTAGGGAAAGGCAGTGCCGCAATGGAAGTTTCAGCTTTGGGCTTTGGCTTAATGGGAATGAACTACCACCGTGGCGTACATCCCGATGAAAAAGCCATGATAAAGCTGGCTCATGAAGGGGTAGAACGTGGTGTTACCTTTTTTGATACAGCAGAAACCTACGGTCCGTTCATCAACGAAGAACTGGCAGGTAAGGCTCTTGCCGAGTATAAGGGAAAAATTGCTGTTACCACAAAATTTGGATTCAACTACGCCGGAAACAAAAAAAATGAAATACCCGCTGGGCTAAATAGCAGACCCGAACGCATCCGTGAGATGGTGGAGGCTTCGTTAAAACGCCTGAATATTGACACTATCGAATTGTTGTACCAGCACCGTTTTGACCCTAATGTACCCATTGAAGATGTGGCAGGAACAGTAAAGGACCTAATTACCGAGGGAAAGGTAAAGCACTTTGGTCTATGTGAAGTCGGGGCCGAAACCATCCGCAAGGCGTATGCCGTACAGCCTGTTACAGCTATACAGAGCGAATACCATTTGATGTGGCGTGAAGTGGAAAAAGAAGTACTACCTGTATGTGAGGAGTTGGGTATCGGTTTTGTTCCATATAGTCCTGTAAACCGTGGTTTCCTCACGGGAGCCATTAACGAATATACCAGTTTCAGTGGTGGCAACGACAACCGTAATATTTTACCACGTTTTACCCCTGATGCTATACGTGCAAACCTTAAAATTGTGGAAGAGCTGAACAAATTCGGACGTGCAAGAGGTATAACCGCTTCACAGGTAGCATTGGGATGGTTGCTGCAAAAAGCACCATTTATCGTTCCTATTCCCGGAACGACCAAACTCTCACATTTAGAAGAAAACCTACGAACATTGGATTTCAATTTTAGCAAACAGGAATGGTGCGAACTTGAAGATGCCGTGGCAAACATTACTATTGTTGGCGACCGTTACCCTGCTTCCGAACAGAAAAGGGTACAGAGTTAAAGTAACTGTTGACAGAGCTAATGATAACCCTTCGGATTCTATTATTTCAGTCACATAACTGTAACGTGCCTAAGCAACCAAGCCGAGGCAGAGATATTGGTATAAGAACCCGTGAAATGTATATAAATCAATCCTGCTCCTAAGGAAACTTTGTGAATTGACAATAATAATAGTTCGTGTTTAAAGATGAATTGTATAATTATGAACAAAAGAAACAATTTTAATCGTCGTGATTTTCTTACTACATCGTTGCTTTCCGCAGGATCATTGATGTTACCACGGTTGGCATACAGTGCAGAAAGCAACGACAACTACGTTAATTCTGAATTATCTGTACCAACTGCTTTACCTCGCCGTAAAATCGGAACACTTGAGGTATCGGCACTTGGAGCAGGCTGTATGAATTTTGTACAGACCTATTCACCCCGACCAAGTAAACAGGACGCAATTAAGGTCATACAGAGAGCTTATGAGTTGGGTATTACATTTTTTGACGTAGCTCAAAGCTACGGCCCATATACAGGTGAAGAATTAGTAGGAGAAGCCATTGCACCGTTTAGGGATAAAATAGTCTTATCCACCAAATTTGGACACGAATACGGTGCAGATAAAAAATGGGTACGCCTCAATAGTCAACCCAACTATATCAGAAAAATGACTGAACAGTCATTAAAACGACTTCGTACTGACTACATTGACCTTTACTACCAACACCGTGTTGACCCCAACGTTCCCATAGAAGATGTTGCAGGCACTATACAGGATTTGATTAAAGAGGGAAAAATTCGTCACTGGGGATTATCAGAAGCAGGAGAAGCGACCATAAGGCGAGCGCACGCCGTAAAAGCAGTAACCGCAATTCAAAATGAATATTCATTTTGGACACGTGACCCCGAACAGGAAGTCCTACCGACCTGCGAAGAACTAGGAATTGGTTTTGTCCCGTGGAGTCCACTTGGACAGGGCTTTCTTACGGGAGATATTACACCACGGACGGTTTTTCATCCGAGCGAAGACCTTATTTCAAACTTTCCGAGATTTAAACCGGATGCTATCAAAGCAAACTGGCCACTTGTGTGTCTACTTCAAAATATAGGAGAACTGGTGTACGCGACATCTGCGCAGGTAGCTTTGGCTTGGCTATTGGCTCGAAAGCCGTTTATCGTACCTATCCCCGGAACCACAAACCTCAAACATTTGGCTATGAACATCAATTCGTTACAAGTACAACTCACGCAAGACGACTTGACTGCACTTGACAGAGAGTTTGAAAGGATCGGTGTACATGGGGGAAGAACTACACCTCCACTACAAAAGAGACATGATATGGGAGCGGATTTTGGAAACAGTTCGAAAGGTAAACAAGGTAATACACCCTTACCAAAAAATAGTTTATAACACTTATAACTGATACCTTAAATGAGAATATACAAGATCCTCTTTTTTGTACACTTTCTTCCTCGATTGTAAATGCGCAAAGCAAAAAGGACGAAAATCAGCAATGCCTATGATGCAATATTATATCGACTATATATTTCCTGATGAAATCAAAAGGGCAACGCGCCAAGTAGAACACGCAAAAACGTACCATAAATCGACAATTTATGTATCAGCAATTTTTTTGAGCCAGATCGTCCGAAATTAGCCCCACAAACACGTTTAATTTGGCGATTCCTAAATGTAAATGCCATGAATGCACTTGACAATCAGTCTTTAGATACTCGTCAACATAATCTGGCTGCTGTTTTCTTAAATACAAAAAGTAATAAAATTAACAACAATAAATATGACTAAAAATATTATTAAAAATCGAATTTGCTTGAATTACCCCATATGGGCAATACGGGTAATAGTAATGCTTTTATGTATGAATAACATTGCCCACGCACAACAACAGGAAATGATGGTACGTATTTCAGAAATCGAGATACTCCCGCAGCACCTGGAGGAGTATAAAGCAATTTTAAAAGAAGAAGCCGAAGCATCAGTAAGACTTGAAGAAGGTGTTATTGCGATCTTCCCTATGTTCCAAAAGGACAACCCCACACAGGTGCGAATACTGGAAATGTACAAAGATAATGAGGCCTACCAATCTCATTTGAAAACCGAGCATTTCCTAAAATACAAGACAATGACACTCCAGATGGTCAAATCATTAAAACTTGTAGATATGGATGCACTAGATATGGAAACAGCAGTACAAATATTCAATAAGATGCCCGCTAATAAAAAATATCAAGCTACACCGCCTGCTCCAAAACCATTTGGTGCTGAAGCATTCCAAAAGTCAGATGAGACCGTGATCCGATGGATGGGCAACGGTGGTTTTTTTATTAATAGCAGGGGAACCACACTCATGGTGGACCCTTTACTAGAAGGGTTCGATATGCCGGTACTGTTCAATGCACCTATAGACCCGAAAGAAGTTCCCCATCTGGATGCTGTACTCATTACACATAGCGATAACGACCACTACAGTATCCCGACATTAAAGGAACTGTCTCCGGTTACAGAGATATACCATTCTACGGTTTATGTTGACACTTTGATGAAGAACGAAGGCTTTACATCTAAAGGGCACAGCATCGGTGACAGCTTCAAAGTTGGGAAGGTAAAAATTACGTTGACTCCTGCGGACCACGACTGGCAGAACGAAGATCCCAATAGAACACGAAATTTCGCGAAGGAAGATTGTGCTGGTTTTTTAATCGAGACTGCCGATGGAACAATATGGGCACAAGGAGATTCTAGGCTCTTGCCAGAACATTTAAACCTACCCGTTCCGGATGCAATTTTCTTTGATTTTTCTGACAATGAATGGCATTTTACACTGGAAGGGGCACTAAAAATTGCTGAAGCCTACCCCGATACACCATTACTGTTGTCGCACTGGGGAACCGTTGATGCACCCGACTTCACTCCCTTTAATGCCGACCCCGAGAAACTAAAAAGTTTGGTCAAAAATCCCGAACGTGTGATTGTGCTAGCACCCGGTGAAGCGTATACATTGACTCCATTAAAGAAAAAATAAGATAAAAATAGAAATTAATTGGTAATATCTTTTCGGTAGCTTGTAATTCAGCTACCGAAAAGATATTGCTGCTGCTTTCTGAAGGATTACCTAAGGTACGCCTTCATGGACATAGGAAGCTAGATCTTTAACCTTGTCAAACACAACTAACGCATTTTTATGACGGCACATCCGTTTAAAAATCTCTTTGAAAGAGGTTCTCAGCAGGATGGAAACTGTGTTTGGAGTCAATAAGGATAAATTTTACTTTCCTATTTGAAAGAAGGTTCGAAATTATATAAAATACTTTCGTTTTAATACTCGACTTTAAAAATTACTCTAGTTTAATAATAGTAATTAGTATGAAATACAAAAAACTTTAGCTAATAACATAGCATTTTACTTTTATAAACATTAATCACTAAAGTCAATGCAATAGCAATTCAAAAAAAAATCAATCTGTTCATAAAGAGCATATTGTGGCTAATTTAGCCCCCAATAAGTTCGGAGTGAAATTTTAGATTTCAAATTAATACATTTGAGATAATGAAATATAAGAAATGGAGTTTAGCTGAAAAGCTAGAAATCTTATCTAGTGGCGATGCCATAGG
>NZ_JADEYQ010000040.1 GCF_022627575.1 Sphingobacterium rhinopitheci | reverse complement strand
TTAGGTAAAATTACGCCAATGGAGAAATGGAACAAAGATAAACACCTGATCCTAAAGAAGGATTTGGTAGCATAAATTTAACAAGCGAAATTTAAAAGATTACTCTTGTTTTATAGGGGTCAAAACAATTGCTTACAATTAAATATTCTCTGTTATTAATTATTTTTTCTATTGTTTGATACTTATTTTGACTAAATACATTAAAAGTCAATAGTACACTAAAAATTAATAATATTATTTTCTTCATGTTTCAAGTTAAGGAGTTGTGTGCGTCATCAAAGTAAATTGGACAATTTGTATCCTCAGTGTAAGGATATATTAGGCTCAAAAAAGGTTATTTTTTTTATTAAAACGCAACATATACTCTGCCATAAGTTTATCTGAGGGTAGAGAACTATTTAATAAGCTTCCAGTAATATTTTCCTTTTCATGTTCAGATTTGTTTTGACTAAGTTTTGCCTTTGCTTCGATATTAGTAACATCTATTCTTAAAGTTACGATACCTTTGAGCATTTTGTTCTTAAACTCTTCAGAAAGATTATTCCATTTGCCTAGGTAATCTCTCTCATATTTAATAATAGTTTGATCCATTACTCCCTGAATATCATCTTTATTATGTAGAATACTTACGTTCCCATAAATATGAACAGCCATATAGTTCCAGGTCGGTACTGCCTCCATTGCTATATAGTTATTTGTAGAAATATAAGCATGAGGCTCTGAAAAGATCAGCAATACCTCTTGTTTTTCGATTTCTTTCCATTGATTATTTGCAAGAGCTAGATGTGTATATAGTTTTAAATTTTGAGAATTTAGATTCGAAATGATTGGAATATGGGTCCCTATAATTCGTCCATCATTTTTACTTAACAGAATTCCAAAGCTGAATCGATCTATAAACGATATTATCTCTTCCATATCGTTCAATATATTTATTTTAGGTATGTACATTAATTAGGTTTTTTTAGTGGGAAATAAGTGATAATCAATTGTTATAGTGTATAGTTGTAGAATTTAAATGTACTCTCTCGGAAGCCGATTTTTTCATAAAGTTCTTGCGCAGGATTATCATGAGCAGTGCTGAGGGATACCCGCGAACATTGTTCTTTCCTCCCATAATCTAATACCTTTTGTATTAAAGCAGAAGCGACTCCCTGTTGTCGAGATGATTCTATAACATACAGGTCGTTTAGTATAAGAACCTTAGTAAGGGAAGCGGAAGAAAAGGTTCTAAATACCTGTACAAATCCTAAAATATCAGGACCTTTTTGTACATAAAATATTATTGATTCATTCTTTTCGAGTCTTTGTCTCAAAAAATTTAAAGCGGAATCTCTATCTGTGTCAAGCCCGTAAAAATTACGATATAGATTGAATATAGGCTCAATTTTAAAAATATCCACTAGTTCTGCTATCACTATTTTCATAATTATTATTTAATTACGTAATTCCTTCGATTAGAATTACATTTTGTTTTATTAGTTATTCAAAATTAATATTAAATTGGAATGTATTAATCAACCAATTTTTAAAATATGAGTAGTCCAATTTTGGGTAATTTAACTTTAGATTTTAAAAGTAAAGGTGGACAGAGTAAATATCTAACTCTGTCCCAATTGCTTTTGAAATATATTAATTCAGGATATTTTTTTAAAGGACAAAGATTGCCAAGCAGCAGAAGATTAGCTGAGCAATTGAAGGTTAATCGGGACACGGTAGTAAAAGCTTATGAAGAATTGGAACAACAAGGATGGATTAAATCAAAGGCCTGTAGTGGATATTATGTACAGAATATAGTAAATAAGCAGAGCCCTCAAAAAAAGATAAACAAAGAGGGGAATGGCGTGGATAAAATAATTATATCTTCTAAAAAAAGTGCTCACATCAACAATTTATCCATTCCTCAAATGGTTACACAAGCAGATTTTCATTTTGATGATGGATTTCCTGATCCGAAACTGAGTTTTCTCAAAGAATTTTATCAGACTTATCGAAATCAAATGAATAGAGGAGGCTATTATTACAAATATGGATGTTATGGAAACCCTAAAGGAGGTGAAAAATTTCGAATAGTCATGTCTCATTTCTTGAATGAAAATAGAGGGTTCCAAATCTCATCCGAACATATTATGTCGAGTAATGGTACGGTTATGGCATTAAATCTAATTAGTCAATCTTTACTTACATCAGGTGATTCAGTGATTATAGAAAGACCCTGTTGGTCTAGAGCTGAACAGATATTCCAATTTGCTAACTGTCATTGTATCCCAGTAGGGGTTGATAGAGATGGTTTACTTGTTGATCAGTTGGAAGATATTTGTTCAAAAACTTCTATTAAGCTTATTTATATAACGCCACACCACCACTATCCTACAACGAAAAGTCTTTCTTTAGATAGAAGGTTAAAATTATTAGAATTAGCGAATAGGTTTGGTTTTTTCATAATTGAAGATGATTATGATTATGATTTTCAATATAATCAAAGCCCATTACTTCCATTAGCGAGTATGGATCATTATGGGTCTGTAATTTATTGTGGATCCTTTAGTAAAAATCTTTCACCGACTTTCCGATTAGGTTATATAGTTGCCAATCCTAAATTAATTGAACTTTTTGCTAAAGTTCGTTTAGTTGTCGATCGCCAAGGAGATCATATTATGGATAATACAATAGCCGAATTGGTTGAGGATGGAACTTTTAATAGATATATTCGTAAATCGATTGTTCAATATGCTAAAAGGCGGGATATATGCTGTGAATATTTAAATATGAAATTAAATAATTTTGTTGATTTTGAAGTTCCTAATGGAGGTTTAGCGATTTGGGTAAAATTTTTACCTGAAATAAATTTAAATACACTTTCAAAAAAATGTTTAAAAGAGAATTTATTTATTTCAAATGGTCAATCTCATAAGTATGATAATTTCAACGCTAACGCTATTAGATTGGGATTTGCATCATCCAATGAGATTAAAATAAAGAGATCTATTGAAATATTGAAGACGGTGATTGAAAATACTTCGTGGTAGTTTATGACATTGTAAATAGTTAATGTGGGGTGAATGTATTCATAAATTGAATTAGTCAACACTTAATTTGACAGATGGTATCAAATTGTGTAAATCGTCAGCATAAAGCGACCATATAGTATTCAAATCTTAAGGAGATATTAGTCTCATAAAATGTTCATTATGATGGGTATTTCATTTGTTTTTTAGCTATATTCATAAATGCTATTGTATAGCAGATAATCTCAAAAAACGTACCTTTGTTCTTGAATTATACAGGAGTCATTATTGGACCAGAGTTGGACTATGATTTTATAACCAAGAAACTAGTGGTCTATAAAGATCTTTATAAAGATAAAAACGGAAAGAATTCAATTAAGGATGATGAAATTTTGTTAGACTATATCATCAATATTTACAAGACTATCTTTTTGAGAGGAATAGAAGGTACATATGTTTATGTATGTAATCCTAACCTTAGAAAATATCTCAGCCAATATATTCCATTATTTGAAGCAGATGAGCGTAAGTCTACACTTGAGTTTTTGAATTCTCAAGGTGTAAATACAATTCCTTATTATGACATATCTGTAGCAGCTGGAAGTTTTTCTGATATGCAAGCTGCAGAAGAAGTTAAATACATTAATATGCCAGAATTGTCTAATCCTGATGACTATTTTGCCTGCAAAGTAGTTGGTGATTCGATGAATAAGGTGATCCCAAATGGTAGTATATGCTTATTCCGTAAATATTTTGGAGGTAGTCGGAATGGATTAATTACGCTTGTTGAAGGAAGAGAGATTTGGGATAGTGAAATGGGGTCTAATTACACAATCAAAGAATATACAAGTAAAAAAACTACCGATGAAGATGGATGGAAGCATGAAGAAATAATTCTTAAACCATTGTCTACTTTTGATTATGACTCGATCGTTTTAAGAGATGAGCTAGTAATGAATTTTAGAGTTTTGGGGATATTTGAAAAGGTATTATAGTCAAGCAAGTGAGAGAATCTTTGTTTGCTTGGAACAATCAAAACATATAATTAAGCATAAGCTTTTAACCAAAATGGCTTATGTAGTATTTTTATAAAAAACCAAATATGAAATATATTTTACTCAATAATAAAAGTTCTGTGGCTTATGACGATTCAAATCCTGAAGACATAAAAGTATTTATTGATAATAAGGAACATGATTTTAAAGAAAGCATTGATAATAGAATTGATTATGCTATAGCGACTAAAAGAAATAAATATGCAAAAACTTTAAATCATCAATTTGAAAACCTTGTTTTACTTACAGGTGCAGGTTCTTCAATTGATTGGGGTGTTGATGGCAAAGTTGGTCAATCGATGGTTAGCCTATGGGATGGTGTTGAAACAGAATTAGGTTCAGAATTATTCAGTAAATTATTAGAAGTTATCAAATATGAGGACAAATGGCCAGATGAAGAAATTGTTAAAAATTTAGAAAAGGTTTTGTCTATGGCCACACCCGCTATACCATATGTTGATAAAGCTGTTATCGATTTAGAGGATTGTATTAGCAAGATTAAGACTTTTATAAAGGAAGCTTGTATGCTTAGTCTACCAGATCATGCACCTCATTCCATTTTATTAAATAAAATGACGAAGAGAAAAGTTACACTCCCAAGATTTAAATTGTTTACATTGAATTATGATACTATGTTTGAACAGGCTGCTAGTAAAAATAATTTTACAGTAATAGATGGTTTTTCATTTAGCATACCTAGAATATTTAGTGGTAGAAACTTTGATTATGATATAGTAAGTAGAAACCAAAGTAGAGTAAAAGAAGAAGATAATTTTATAGAAAAAGTTTTTCATTTATATAAGTTACATGGCTCAGTAAATTGGGATAAAATTGACAATAAAATCTATCAACGAGAAGGAATTGAATCTCCTTTAATGATCTATCCACATCAATCAAAATATGAAAGTTCTTACGAGCAACCATATTTTGAAATGATGTCTAGATTTCAAAATAGTTTAAGAAAGGAAAATGTATTCTTGGTTACTATTGGATTTAGCTTCGGCGATAAACACATTGTAACATCCATTATAGAGGCTTTGGAGCAAAATCCAAGCTTTCAATTAATGATAGTTAATAAAGGTATTGATGATTCTAATGAAAACTTAAAATCATTTATTGAAGCTGCGGAAAAATATTCCAACATTACTATTGTAGATGAAACATTTGAAGACTTTGCAAATAATTATCCTGATTTACAAACATATAATCACGATACAAATAAACAAATAATTATAAATCTACCAACTGCTTAATAAATGAAGATTAACCCGTTTCTGCATAGTCACTTTTTAGGCTATGTTAACCATGTTTCGCCGTCTTTTATTAAAATACACTTTCCGTCATCAGTTTTAATGAAATCATTTTTTCATAATTCTGAAATATTAAAGGGAGGCTTAGTAGGTAATTATGTTGTTATTGAAGGAGAAGATAAAGGCTTTCTTTGTAAACTTTTAGAAGTCACATTACCTGAAAAAGAAAGATTAGAATTGAGTGAGAAAACGTTTTCTACAAAAGAATTTCACCCAACTGGTAGATTGGAAGTTTTGCTATCATTCGATTTATTTGATCCATTAAATATTGAAAAAGGAGTAAATTCATTGCCTTTGATTGGGTCAAAAGTTTTTATTTGTTCTTCAGAGTTTTTAGCGACACATTTTAGAAAATTTGGGGTTAAAACAGAAGATTTAGAAACAGCACCTACCATTAAGTTAGGTAATCTAATTTATGATAAAAATGTTTCTGTTAATTTATCTCTACAATCACTATTTGCTCGACATTGTGCTGTAGTTGGCACAACAGGTGGTGGTAAAAGTTATACAATAAGTAAGTTTATAGAAGGTATTATTGAGGCTAATTCTAAAGCAATTATCATTGATCCAACAGGTGAATATAGTGGTTTTGATGTCAAGACTGAAGTTGAGAGTACTAAGCTTATTACTGATAGTTATTTTCCATATCAAAATCTAACTATAAATGATTTATTTGTTTTATTTAGACCATCAGGTCAAGTTCAGCAACCAATGTTGTTAGAAGCTATAAAATCCTTAAAATTAGCTAAATGTTTGATTAACGATATTCCCAAGAATAATCATAGTAATAATGGAACACATGATATATTTTCTTTTAATACTAAGGATGGAGTCCAATCTGTATTTGTTGAGAACGGATTAATTTTAAAAAGTGACCAATTTATATCTCCATTTAATAATGCTTATTATAAATATAAAGGCATTATAGAAAACTTTACTCATAATAACTTTGAAATTCTACAACTTCATAATCAAATTTCAAATGAATGTTATCAAATCTATGGTAAACAATGGGCTAAAAAACAAGATGAGAGAAATTTTAGTAATTCAACCAGCTTAATAATTAGAATAAACAACATTATTTCGAATGATAAATATACTGGCATGTTTGGCTTTAATAATCCTGCAACACTAAATCTCATTGAGAAAATTGATTCTTTTATCACTAATCCTGATAAAAATATATTAAGAATAAGTTTTGAAGATGTTCCATATGATTTTCAAGCAAGAGAAATTCTAGCAAATGCTTTAGGACGATATTTATTAAATAAGTCGAGAACCCTTGTTTTTAGAGAAAAACCATTGGTTTTGTTTGTTGATGAAGCACATCAGTTTTTAAATAAAAAAGTAAAAGATGAGTATTTTGAAAGTACTGAATTAAGTGCCTTCGATAGTATTGCTAAAGAAAGCCGTAAATACGGATTATTTTTATGTTTAGCTACCCAAATGCCTAGAGATATCCCCATAGGAACATTAAGTCAAATGGGAACGTTTGTAACTCATCGTCTTATTAATCATTATGATAAAGAGGCAATTTCAAGTGCATGTTCTACAGCAAATAAAGAAACATTATCTTTTTTACCTTCACTAGGTTCAGGTGAAGCTATCATAATGGGAGTAGACTTTCCAATGCCATTGTCTATCATGATTGATAGACCATCAATTGTACCTACATTTGATACTCCCAAATTTTAATTCAATAGATCATATTTTAACATAAGGTAAATAACTTATTAATAGTGAAATACACCAAATCAGAATTCGACCAAGGGGAAAATGTATTTAAATAAAAACCCATATACAGAACTAAATATAATAAAATTGAGATTATGGATAAAGCAAATAATCATAACGGCTTTAAATTAATTGGAATTGTACCTCTTAAGGATTGCGATCAGAAATTTTGCAAAAATTTAAAAATCGGAACACCGTATTTGTTTTACAATAATTATGAAATCCAATTAGATGATGCTAAAACAGAAGTGAAAAGCATTATCATCAATCTATCTTCAGTTCCTACTACAATGTATAACTTACAAAATGGGATTCAAGTAAATGTTTCTGCTATTGTTGGAGCTAACGGTTCTGGAAAAAGTGCATATAATAGATATTAAAAAACTTAAAAAGGAATTTGATTTTAATGATCAAGATGCTGAGTTAGATTCTACGATAGCTAATCGTAATGATTTTGGTGATGATTAATGCGTGACTTCGAGTACCTCAGTCACAGAGTAAAAAACTATAAAATAGAATTATAAATAATGGCAAATTTTGAAATAGGAACAATTGAAATTGATAAATTATTTCATGATTTAAATATTAAATTATCTATACCAGATTATCAACGGCCATATGTTTGGACGAAAGAGCATATAGAGGATTTGTTACAAGATTGGAAAGATCATTTTTTTAAAGAACAAAATTTTAAATCTGATGCAATCGATTATTTTATGGGTTCTATTATGATTCATAATAATAATGGTATTTATGAGGTTATAGATGGTCAACAGCGTTTAACTACCTTGTTGATCATGGACTATGCATGGAATGGTGTAAACTCTGTATTACATAAGGGGATTTTTAGTTTTAATTATCAATCTAAAATCTCTGCAGAGCATATTCTCGAAAATAGAAATCTCTTGGTAAATTTAAAAGATAGCTTAGTAGTACAGTCTTTTAATGAGATTATTAAGAAATTAGTATGTTCTGTTATTATTACTCAATCAGAAGATGATGCTTTTGTTTTTTTTGAAAGTCAAAATAATAGAGGTGTTCCTTTAGATGAAGTTGATTATTTCAAATCTTATCATTTACGAGAATTGAATAATTACCCTCATTATTTACGTCATTTTGCTAAAAAATTTGATCAAGTAAACGCACTTAATAATTCCAAAGTTAAAACCAAACCACATTTAAAATCACTCAACGAAATTTTTATCCAACAACTTTGGAGGGCTCGTTATTGGTCGAAGAATAAGTTGTTGTTTGCAACTAGAAAATCCTTATTAGATAATTTTCAGAAAAATACGGTTGTTTTTGATGCTGTAGATAATATTAAATTATACCCTTCGTTTAGAAACACCTTAGGAACAAGCTTGCAGTTTAACAAACAAATGCAACCAGAGTTAAAATCTACCATTCGATTATATGGTGATGATAGTTTGGATATTCCTTTTACAATCAATCAGCCTATACAAAAGGGAATCGGTTTTTTTCTTTATACCGAAAAATATACTTCCATTTTTAATTATCTGTTTAGAGATGAATTTGAAGGAGATATAAAAATGATTACTAAGCTAATTTATCAATTGTACAATGAATATTTTATCAATTTGTATCAGCTAGCTGTAGTGATGTATTATGACAAGTTTGGTGCTGAAAAGATAGAAGAATTTTGTAAATGGTTGGAACATTTTATGGGCGCTTTTAGAATGAATCGTTCGTCTATAGTAGAACAATCGCCAATTGTTTTATTAAGAGATTATGGTAATGTGTTGCTAATGATAGAGCAAGCTTATTTAACTAATGAGGTGCTACATAATTTAAAAAATAGCATTCCTGAAAAATATTATCAAGGTTTTGTATATCGATCAAATGAAGATGGAGGGACTAGTATACATCATAATGATGCTAGTGAAAAAAAACTTTCAAATGCTAGACAGAATTACTATCAAACGGTGAAAAAATATTACGGAAAATGGAGTGTAAATAATTGTGAATTAAACGATAAACAAAATTGGGTCAATGGAAGCCTTGCTAAATAGAAATGAAAATTTTGAGGAATTATCTCAAAAAGATAACGCTGTTATTGCTTCAGGAATTTTGACTTTAAAGAAAATTGTGAAAAATAATCTGCATTTTAATATTCCTATTTATCAGAGATTGTATGTTTGGAAAGTTAATCAAATCCGGACATTACTGGAGGATTTAAAAAATGCTTTCGAAAAAGATATTTCTTATGATTTTTTTTTAGGAGGCGTAATGTTGTCTAATAATGAAACTAATCAAATAGATTTAGTCGATGGACAACAACGTTTTACAACACTTTGGTTACTTAGTGATTTATTGTCTATTCACTGTACTAAGTTAAAAACTTTTACTTATACATCTATTCAAGAACCGAGAATCTATTTTTCTATTCGTGAAAAAGCGCAACAATTTTTGAAAAGTAAAGAGAGTTTTAAAGAATACTTTAATGAAAGTGGCGAAATAATCAAGGGTATAGAAAATGAAGTGAGTGAGATTATTCCATTAGTAGAAGGTCAGCAATTGATAGATGAAATTTTGAAAGGGTTTCAAAAGGAAGAAACTTTTAATATAAGTTTATTTTCTGATTTTATCTTTAGTAGAGTCAATCTTACTTATACGTTTCTGCCAGGTAGTTCGGATATGAATCGTGTTTTTGAG
>NZ_JADEYQ010000039.1 GCF_022627575.1 Sphingobacterium rhinopitheci | reverse complement strand
CCTATGGCATCGCCACTAGATAAGATTTCTAGCTTTTCAGCTAAACTCCATTTCTTATATTTCATTATCTCAAATGTATTAATTTGAAATCTAAAATTTCACTCCGAACTTATTGGGGGCTAAATTAAGGTGATTGAGACTAAAGTTACAATTCAAGATTTTTATTCAAAAAAGGATTTTTTGAATAACTACAAGATCTATTTGAAGGAACAAGATGTTTTCCCTATAAAACAAGAGCAATTGGGACTATAAACTGAAATTTACCAACTGAATAATTTGATAATGTTATTTATATTTAATTATTCAAACGATACAGTCATAAAAAAAAGCCTCCATTCTACTTTGCACGCTTCAAGGAAGAAGCTATGCAGGATCTTTATGACGGGAAGTGAAGTTTCTTCCTTTGTTGAGACGAATTACTTGAGTTCGAAATTAATATATTTGAACAATGTCAAAACAGTATGACAATGAATTAAAGGTGATGATAGCGGAGCTATATAAATCTGGAATAAAGGCAAAGCAGATTAGTGATGACTATTCTATCCATGATAGCATGATTAGACGATGGAGCCGTTAGTATGATTCCAATTCTGGCGATTTCTTTAAAAAGAATGAATTATCAATTGAGGAAAAAGAGTTGAGGGATTTAAGAAAGCAATTAAAGGATGTAACCGAAGAGCGTGATATTGTACGTCATCAAACTAATTTGGACAGTTAGGTCTATTTTCTTAAGGAGTTATTAGTTTCAAAAAAGGTTCAATAATCTTGAATTGCTTTGGTCTTTTCCATATCGTATAACTACATTAGTTTTTTACTAAAAAAGTTTACGAAGATTTGCTGTAGGCAAAAAAAACTACGGTTTATATTTAATAGACTTATCCTTTTGGGTATTTTCTACTTTAGTTATAGCAGTAGGTTTTAGACTCCTTTCATAAAGTAATATACCAGCTTTTCTTTTTTCATAATTACCTTTTGCAGTCACTGTAAGTTTGTTCAAGACAGTTATATCTATATTTAATTTCGGCTTCTGCGCTGCTTCCTTAAGATCAAGTAAACGATCATTTTCTGCTTTCTTTATTTTCGCTGATTTAGTAAAACTATAAATCGGATGAATCTTATGAAATACCGGATTTATAGCCTGATTATACAGCTGAAGATTAGCATAATATTCTTTTAAAGATTCATTAATAACATATACAAATTCGTTTAATGGTTCAATAGAACGCTCTATCGATGCACCATCTAAACGAAGTATAATTTTATTATCTTGGGTACTAAACCCATGTTTAAGTAATAAAGCACCGTAATCAATTTTATAGGCTCCCTCCTTAATATGCTGGTTTATTTCTTCAATAAACCCATGAATTTTGGTATTATACACTTTAACTAAACGAGCTTCCAAAAGCTCCTTAGGTAAAGGATTACGAATTAAAATGTCCAATTCGGACTTCATTCCCGAAATTTCATCTGCTATAAACTCATAATCTGACATATACTTCTCAACAGATACTTTAGATAAATCTATTCCCTGTAGCTTAGTCATGATCTCCTTACATACCATTTGATCAATATCTAAGCTATAACGTTCTGCATAAATTTCTTGCTCTATTTTACCCCTAGTTGACTGTATTATTTCTTCCACAAAGTTTTTACTATATAACAAGCTATCTAGTTGAAAACGCTCTTCCACCTGTTCAACTAAACCCGGTATACTTGCATAAATATCCTTATATGAACTCTCTAAATTAGTAGGATAGTTAAGATATTCCCAAGTACTCCATGGGTTTGCTAAGGGATCAATGCGGCGCATAACCTCTCGAATAGCCTGATCAACATACATCGTAAACATAACATCATCAACACCTAGAGCTATTATATCTACCCCTTTCTTCAAGGACTCGTATAGCTGATCAACAATAGATTCTTTTAATTTATCTATAGCTTGATCTAAAGGCATCAATCCTATAAGAGATCGATGTCTATAACTTCTTTCTATATCAAATTTCACCTCATCAAGCGCATCATATATACGCTTGATGTCTAATTGCCCTCCCTGACAAATAGCATCTGAAACACGAATCTGAGCACTCTCCAGGCTATTCATATCAGAGGATAATGATGAATCTAATAGATGTCCATGCTTACTAAGAAAATCGACCAAACCAGGAACGTTCCTAATCTTTTCTGTTTCTATATGATGTAAAATATAACTCGTTACAACCGATACTGCAGATGGCGATTTCTGATTCAAACAGTCCTGGATAACAGGCCAAGAAAAGCCAATATCATGACCCTTGTAAACAGTATCACCATAACGAAAACTAATACCCGTGATACCCTTACTATTTTCTCTATAGGTAACTGCGATCTGATAGTCAGAGAGCACTTGTTTTAGGGAGTATGGATCATGTACCAATGCTGACTTCAGTACATCAGTAAGCCGCTGTTCAAGCATAAATTTACTAGCTACAGGAATATCCTTAGCCCGAACAACAGAAGATACCTCCTCTCCCCTGCCCACTAGTGGAGAAACAAAATTCAATTTTTCTTCAACAGGGCTATCCTCCACTGCGCTAACCACAGGTACTACAACAGAGAGACCAGCATTAACTTTATTATTCAATTCTTTTTGAATGATGGGCCACGAAAAGCCTATATCATTTCCACTACAAGCTATATTAGCATAACGAAAGCTAAGCCCTGTAATACCATTTTTATTCTCCCGATAAACAACATCAATCTTGCGATCTTCTAGGGACTTCTTTAAACTACCAGCATCAACTACCTCAACCAAACCTAGGACTTGATTTAAAGCCTGCTGAAGGGATTTCTTAACCTCTTTTATTGCTGTGTTTTTATCACTAATGGTCTTTTTTAATTTTTGTTCTTTTCTATTGGTATAAACATATCCTTTCTCACTATCAGGCGCATAAACAACTGTGCGACCCCTTGTAGCTCTCAAGTTCATCATTTGCTCGACCTTATCACAGGCTACCTGAAGACGATCTTTAATACGATGGGTTTCAATAATACTTTGATCTAAGCATACACGGTTTAAAACAATATGGTAATGATTATGTGGCTTATCACGATGCTGAACAATGACGTATTGTGAGTTATCAACCGATACGCCAATATCTGCTAAAATCGAATGAATAGCCTTTTGAGCAATAGCATTATCGACCTGCTCATCGGGATGAAAATTAATTTGAAGATGCATAACTGGCTTCTTAATAGAGGGCCGCTCAACAGCAAATGCACGCATAACGCGCCCCTGTCCTGCAGTACTATCCCCAAAAACATTCTGCTGTTCTACAATAACGTGCTGCTGATTATGCTCTAATTTTTTACCCTCTTGATAAACATAAGAAAGAGTACTTCGAAAGCTATTTCCTGTATTCGCATTTGCTGTTGGCATCTCTTAAATTTTTGTAAGTAAAGCCTCTATTAATGCGATGGCAGATTTACTATTTTCAGTATTCAGTCCTGCACTGTTCATGTGACGAGCAATCTGATTTAGGTTATTTCCAATACCTACCAACAGCTTCTTATTACCCAGATCTAACTTCTCAATTTTACCTTTTAATAGAATCTCACGAGCATATTCACTGACCGACAAATTCATTGAATTTGAGCGCAAAATAACCCGTTCCTTTTCTTCTAAAGTTAACCGTATCTCAATACGGCTATCTTTTATTTTATCCCCTAATGGGGATAGGTCTTCTTGGTTTTTATCCATAAAAAACTATTTATTTTTTACCCTTCTGCAGCTGCAGAAGGGTAAACTGTTATAGAATCCGCCGAAGGATACAGGATTATATAACAGTTTAATGCTCCCGGCTAGGGCGAGGTGTTAATGAAGAATGGACAATAATTTCATTTTGTCCGTACAAATTACCCCCTCGCTCCTTAAAACTGTACAGCAAATATAATGAAATAGATCTTAAAAAATCTATTTCATTATATTTTAAAAATTATACGGACAAACTTGATAAAGTATATACGTATAATACTTCTTTTTAACTTTAACTTGATTTTTGTTTTAGTATGAATTTAAAAATTCCATATTTAGCAATCTTCTTTTTTCTTTTCGCTAACAGACTTTCATGAAGCCTAGGACTTAAATATTCGCTAATAGAACTATTCGTATAGAACTTAATTTTATCTTTAACATGCTGATATTTCAATAAAGATTCTTCAGGACATTCCCTTGAAAAAAGCGTATTTATATATTGCTCAAAGTCGTATGTACTCTTTGGGAAAAAGTATAAATTGATACTTCCTAATTTTAAAAAAAAACGTATAAATTTTAAAATATAAGGTCGCCTTAATATTGTAAAAGGAAGTCTACTATTCATCGAGTTCATAAAAAGTAGATCAACAAATTTACTCCAATCTGTATCCTCGTCGAACTCAAAAATACGAATCACTCCATTAGGTAAAAAATGGATTTCTAAATTATCTAACCTAGAGATTCCGTAAGAAGTTTGTAAAGTATAAAATACTTTTTTTTCATTCTTTTCAATAAAAAAATTCACATCAAGATAAAAGAGATTCGATCGGAAAAAGTTAATGAAATGCTTTTCTGGCAACGCATAATCGGTATCGGTATCGAAATAATTATTATAACTCACATGTATAGTCCCACCTAGCCTACGACTCAAATTTGTAGCAAACTCTAAATAATCTGAAGTATAATAATTGTAAAATGAATAAAATGATAATTTCTGCATATGCAAAAATAGTACATTAAACTATTTACTCATACACGTATGAGTGTTTAGTGTTTGAAATATTTCTTATTTGAATAAAATAAAATATTTAGATTGAAATGTTAAGCCAGATCGAACAATTCGTAATAGATAGAGTAAAGCAAATGCGTATAGAAAGGGGTATGTCTCAGGCAGAATTAGCCAACAAACTAGATGTAGCTAATAGCTTTATTGGCCAAGCGGAAAGTTCTAAATATAGAACAAAATATAACTTAAATCATTTGAGTAAATTGGTCAAAATATTCAATTGTGCTTATAGCGATTTTTTTCCAACCGCCTAAATCCATGATCAAGGAATAGATGAATGGCATTAATACGTAAGGAGCAATCTTGTTGCTAAATAATTATGATAATAAAACTGGTCTTTTATTTATCATCATAATGTCCACAAGCAGAAAGAACATGAACCGTTATAATATCCTCTTCAATAGAATAAACTAATCGATGTTTTTCTGATATTTTTCGAGCATAACAACCTGCTAAATCATATTTTTTCAAGGTAGGCTTTCCTCTGCCCTCCCTAGGATGTTCTTGTAACTCTTTAATTAACGCAATAGCTTTTTTATAACTATTAGGTTCCGATTTTAATAATGCTTTCAAATCCTCTTGCGCTTTAATAGCTACAATTATTTTATACAACATATATGCTACAAAGACTGTATATAACGATCTAAATCATCAGCTGTATCAAAAGAAACGTATTTCCCTTGTTTTACTTCCTGCTGAGCTTCTTTTACACGTTCAACTACCTCTTTACTGAAATAAAGATCATCATTGCTTACAGGCGTTAAAACATAGGCTTGCTTACTACCTCTGCGAATGAGGATTCTTTCTCCATTATCCGCCAGGTCAAAAAAATCCTTTTGACGTTCTCTAAATTTCCGACTTGTTGTCTCTATAATTGCCATTGTGTACAAATTTTGGTACACAAATATACATATTTATGTATATAAAAGCAATTGAATAAATTGTGTAACAGTCCCTTAGATATATCATCACGCTAACTACCCATCAGCAGGTCATTATAAAACGTGGTTTTTAAATAATACTCTAGGTATATAAAAATATAGGATTATATGTTTATAGGATTACACCATCATGCTAACTACCCATCAGCAGGTCATTATAAAACGTGGTTTTTAAATAATACTCTAGGTATATAAAAATATAGGATTATATGTTTATAGGATTACACCATCACGCTAACTACCCATCAGCAGGTCATTATAAAACGTGGTTTTTAAATAATACTCTAGGTATATAAAAATATAGGATTATATGTTTATAGGATTACACCATCATGCTAACTACCCATCAGCAGGTCATTATAAAACGTGGTTTTTAAATAATACTCTAGGTATATAAAAATATAGGATTATATGTTTATAGGATTACACCATCATGCTAACTACCCATCAGCAGGTCATTATAAAACGTGGTTTTTAAATAATACTCTAGGTATATAAAAATATAGGATTATATGTTTATAGGATTACACCATCATGCTAACTACCCATCAGCAGGTCATTATAAAACGTGGTTTTTAAATAATACTCTAGGTATATAAAAATATAGGATTATATGTTTATAGGATTACACCATCATGCTAACTACCCATCAGCAGGTCATTATAAAACGTGGTTTTTAAATAATACTCTAGGTATATAAAAATATAGGATTATATGTTTATAGGATTACACCATCACGCTAACTACCCATCAGCAGGTCATTATAAAACGTGGTTTTTAAATAATACTCTAGGTATATAAAAATATAGGATTATATGTTTATAGGATTACACCATCATGCTAACTACCCATCAGCAGGTCATTATAAAACGTGGTTTTTAAATAATACTCTAGGTATATAAAAATATAGGATTATATGTTTATAGGATTACACCATCACGCTAACTACCCATCAGCAGGTCATTATAAAACGTGGTTTTTAAATAATACTCTAGGTATATAAAAATATATTTTCCTATAATCCTATATTTTATATAGTTTTGAATAGTTGAAAAAATTATACAAAATGAAAGTTTTATCATTTATTAACCATAAGGGGGGAACAGCTAAAACTACTTCTACCTTAAATATTGGTGCTATATTAGCTAAAAAGGGTTATAAGACATTATTAATTGATTTAGATAGTCAAGCCAATTTGACGGAAGGAGTAGGGGTATATAATCCAGATGCGACACTCTATGATACATATAAGAAGCGAGTTCCTGTTCCTGTAGTATCTGTTGAACATAATTTAGATGTTATCCCGACAAGCTTAGATCTAGCTTATTTTGAGACAGAAATAATAAATGAACAATATAGAGAAAAGGTACTAAAAAAAATGATTGGCCAAATCATTGAAAAATATGATTATGTCTTAATCGATTGTTCTCCTTCTTTAAATATTTTAGTAATTAATGCTCTAGAAATTACTGATTATGTATTTATTCCTGTAGAAGCAGAATATTATGCATATCGTGGATTAGAAAGAATATTAGGTATTCTTAAAAACGTACAAGAAAACTCAAACAGTAAATTAGACTTAGGTGGTATTTTCTTAACAAAATACAATAGTACTCGATCAATTTCAGCTGAAATTAAGGAACAAATAAAAAATCAGTATTCTACCAATTTAATGGATTCTATGATTAGAATTTCTGTAAAAGCAACTGAAAGCCAAATTGAAGGGAAGCCACTAATCTATTTTAGTGAAGATAGTCCTATAACTAAAGATTATATTGCATTAACTGAGGAAATTTTAAATAGAATTTAATTATGGCAAAAAATAGATTAGCAAATCTTAGTGAAAGAAATAGCCAAACTACCAAAACGGCTAAATTTGTCGATAATATGTATTCTGATCAAGAGGAGACTCTAAAGCCTAAGCAGGACTTAGACCTCAGATCTAATAATTTAGGTATAAATAAGCCTAAAAATAATAAACATAAAAAAGATAAAGGTGAAGATGATAACTATAAAAACTTTTTATTTCCCCTGAAAAAAGAATATCACTATTATCTTAAGCACATTATTGCTCCACAAAAGGGACTACCTATGTATGAAATTTTGGAAAAAGCACTTGAGGAAGTATATCCTGATATAAAAAACTTCAAGCCATAAATCACCAAAAAACACAACTAACATATTCACTATCAGTTAGTTGTGTTTTTAACTTCCGCGCCAGGCCATCCCTTTTTTATTGTTTTTTCGTTGATTTTCATTTTTGTAAACTGACATTTTGTCAATATTATTTATTTTTATAGTAAATACTTCTTTAACGTTTTTTATATATTTATATATTTTCTTATTTTACTCCTTACATAGACACTGAATATCAGGTATTTACAAAAGATAAAACCACTTTTTATAATGTTTAAACCACTTTTTATAATGTTTAAACCACTTTTTATAATGTTTAAACCACTTTTTATAATGTTTAAAACACCTCTTCTAAAGATTAGTGGTTTAAAGTAATTTTTCATATATTAGCATGAGTTAAGGTCTCACTTAGAATAAATAAAGTAATGAAAATACTAAAATCAGAAAATATCCAGGCTATTGGAGAAAAGATTTATAAGCAACACAATGCGATTACTTCAGGAAGGTATGATTTTACAGCTTGTCAACTTGATATTTTATTTATGATATTGGCCAACTTGCGAGCAAAAGAGATAAATTATTCGATACACACGTCAGATATTGAAATTATTACTGGTAGAAAGTGGAATATATCACAGCTTACAGATAGCACAGAGCAATTGTTAACAAGGATGTTTGAAATTGAGACTTCTGAAGAGTACAGTCAATTTGTTTTATTTCAACATTTTCGTTATATAAAAGGAACGCGTACAATTGAAGTACGACTCTCTGAGACAGCTCTACCCTATTTTTTTGATCTCAAAAATAATTTCACCCATTTCCAGCTTAAGTCCGTATTAGGCTGTAGCTCAAGTTATGCTAAAAGACTATATATGCTTGCCTGCCAATGGCGTACAGTTGGAAAGTTCCCAAAGCCTATTCCTATTGTGGAGTTAAAAAGAATGCTTGGTTTGGTTGATAAAAAAGGAAATGAACAACTCGAAAGAATTAGTCAATTTAAAGAACGTGTACTCGATATTGCAAAAAGACAAATCAATGAATATACAGATATTACGTTCGATTACGAATTATTCAAGCGTGGACGATCTTTTGAGCTCATACAAATTTATGTAAGCACTACTAAAGGTATCCCAAAACAATTAGAAATAGATTACAAAGAACCTTTAGATTTTCAAAAAAATATACGCACTATTATGGCCTATGGATTAAGTAAGGAGCATGCTATATTAATAGTCAAAGATGGCATAGATAAGTTTACCGATTTTGTCAAAAAAGTTAATGAAAGAGCTAAAAAAGGTGAAATAAGTGTAGATAATGCTGCTGCATATATTGTTGGATCATATCAGAAGAAAGGAATAATACCAAAAGGTTAATAAGAATCAGAAGCACTAATAAAGTATTTTTCGGACGTTTAGACAAAAAAGAGGGGTTATTGAGTGTTTTGAGATACTTTTGAAATATTTAATTTTCAGCTTAATTATTCAGTATTTCTATTTTCTGTATCCGAAACAGAATCGTCTCTGCAATACTTATTTCATGATAACGTTCTAAATAATTATTTATTAATCAGTTACCTTATTTATTTTCTTATTTAGCAGATATTTTGGTTTTGAAAGTTTTCGAAATATCTAAAGTCATTCCTAGAGCAAATACATCAAATTTCTTTACGTCGTCAGCAGATCTTCCGTATGATAAGCGTTGTTCAGCATATATTTGGATATATTTTATTGGTTGATAGGTAAAGCCGGCTATTATATCATTTGTTTTGAACTTTTTACTTAAAGGATATTGATTATTTTCAATTGGAATAGAATTGGTTTCTGGAATATATAAGTTATATCCTGCGTGAATAGAGAACTTTTTTAGTTTATAGTTTGCATAAAATTCAAAACCTTTTGAATCAAAAACTACTGTTGGATTGACTAAATCATTATTGATGTTATGGTAAGAGCCTTGATCGAAATCTCCATTTTTTTTATAACACCGATAGCGCTTATTAAGAATCTATCTCCTTGATATTTTATCCCAGCAGCATAATAGTTTGGTTGTCAGATTAAACCTATTATTCGACCTTGGTTGATGAGGTTGTCGTTTAATAATGCTCTATTAAATGTTACGCCTGCCAATATTTGTTTAGTAACTTCAAGTTGCCCTGAGAAACCAAAGCCATCTATGAATTTATTGTTGTCGCTTCCACGGATCTGTGTTTGAGCACCAAGAAGGAATGGACCAAATTGATTGCGATAGATAATTGCTGAATTAGCACGACCTGTTCCGTTATCTCCGTCGTCTGTTCCTCCAATGAAAGTAGCCGAGGCGTTAGCTCCAAATATTTTAAATTGATCAGTATATGATGTAATATCATAATAAACACTCTATTGTTTACCGAAAGTAATTCTACCATATTTTTCAAAGTTACATCCAATATATCCTAATCGATTGGAAATCGATTGTACTTTTGAAGTGGTTTTTACATCTAGAAAACCATCTGAAGAGTTGGCATCTAGGTTAAAACTAGATTCGCTTCGAAATAGATTTAGATGTAATTCTGTACCTGCTAAAAATGATATTTTCCCTTTTTTAAAACTCACTTTTAATCCGACTCGACTAGCATTATCTTGTAGATCCATTTCTTTTTTATATAAAGCCATATTACCTCGAAAGCTAGTATATGGATTTATACTAAAATCAATAGAATCTTTTAAAGATTGTGCCTTAAGCTGATTGTTTATTATGATTAAGACTAAAGTGAGTAATACTGTCCCAATTCTATTCATAATGTTATTGTTATAGTCTAATTAATCTTAAACCTCTTTTAACCTTAAGTTTAATTTACAACATGTTTAAATAGTGATGATGTTTTTTTTATTTCACACATTTACATAAAACAATTAAAAACGTTTACTGTTCTTTAAATCAGTTAGTTTATGCAATAGAAAGGTTGAGGTATTTATCAATTAGCTATTTGTTGAATTATTTATTAATTAAAAAAAAATAAAAAATGTCATTACACTCTTCAAACAAAAAAAAGCAAAACGTACAGTATGTAGATGATTATGCAGCAGATGTTTCCTTAAGGGAAATACATAAGTATGATCTTGCTCAAAACCCAAATGATCCTAAAATTATTTGCGAGATGATTATGGATGAGCTCTTATTAGATGGAAACGCTAAACAAAATTTAGCTACATTCTGTCAAACAGATTTAGATCCTGAGATCCATTATATTATGGACAAATGCCTGGATAAAAATATGATTGATAAAGACGAGTATCCACAAACAGCAGAGATTGAAAGTCGATGTGTTCATATTTTGGCAGATTTATGGAACTCTCCAGATCCTAAGAATACTATAGGATGTAGTACAACGGGGTCTAGTGAGGCGGCCATGTTAGGTGGATTAGCATTAAAGTGGAAATGGCGAGAAAAAAGGATTAAGGAAGGGAAATCAACAGACATGTAAATCGTCAGCAAAAAGTGGACAGTTAAAGTTATAATCTTAAGGAGGGTTTTCATTAAAAACATTAAATTTAATTATGGAAACTCCAAAGAAAAAGAGCACTGAAAAATTTGTCAAAGACATTCGTAAGTACACCCGTAGGATTTTCAGTTCAGAGCAAAAGATTCTAATCGTAATGGAAGGCCTTCGAGCAGAGATTTCAGTCGTCGAACTCTGCCGTAAACACAACATTGCCCAATCTCAGTTTTATTCCTGGAACAAAGAATTTATGGAAGCGG
>NZ_JADEYQ010000038.1 GCF_022627575.1 Sphingobacterium rhinopitheci | reverse complement strand
TTAGGTAAAATTACGCCAATGGAGAAATGGAACAAAGATAAACACCTGATCCTAAAGAAGGATTTGGTAGCATAAATTTAACAAGCGAAATTTAAAAGATTACTCTTGTTTTATAGGGGTCAAAACACACCTCCCTAGAATCGTATTTAAAAACACAATCGATTATTTTTTTTATACTTAAAAACTTATCTCCATGATGCAAAAAGCAGATAGATATAACATTTTGTATATAATCATATATACTATCACAGTAGTATGGAATTCTTACTCCATTTACTTTGAAAAAGCCATAGGAATTAATAAAACTAGATAATATAGCCGTTTTTTGTGAGTCTAAGTCTCCTGTAAAATATATTTTCTCTATATTCTCTAATCTTGAGCTCTCCCACTCCAAAATTTCATTAACATTCAAAAATGAATAATCTTCCGTTGTTTCATCATTGCCTATAATAGGACACAAGTGATAAATAGTATGGAAATTGTGTTTTCTACACCACTCTAGATATTCTCTTTTCATAATTATAGTATATTAAGTTTATAACTTACCTTTTTTGAGACTAATATCGCTTTAAGCGAGTGACCTAAATATTTACTTTGATGACTTAAGGTTTGCTAAGGATTTCTCTATATTTTGATATTCTACATCGTTAACTGGATGTAACCAAGTCGTTGTACTTTTTGGAGAGATGGCTACATAAGTTACCCCTATGTTAGGAGTAGAACCATGCCAATGTTCTACTCCTGGCAAACATCTAACTACGTCTCCTTTTTTGACAATTTGTACGGACTTATCTTTTTCTTGATAGTAACCTATACCATCGGTAATCAATAATATCTGCCCTGCAGAATGCTTATGCCAATTTAGCTTGGCATTTGGTGCAAATACAGCTACAGATATTTGTGAGTTAATTGTAGTATCATTAGCTGAATTTAATTCACGTAACCAAACATCACCTGTATGATTTACATTTTTAGCCTTTTCTCCTAACGTAAAAATAGACTGATCTTGGGCGATTACATTAGTCGTAATTATTCCTAAGAATAAAATAGTTAAATAAATCAATCGGGACATAAGTTTTAATTATTTAATCAGATTGTAGCTTTGTTTTATTGAATTGATCCTCATTAGGATATATTTTAAATATAATAAAATCGTATATAACATCCAATCTAACTAACATTTTGTGAGACACATTTCTCCTTAGTAAAGTAGAACTAAATGTCCAATTTAGCTTGATGACGTACAATCACATTAGTTATTCGAGATATAGTGGATTGCGAAACGTCAAATTCGTAAACATCTCTAATTTGCTCTTCGATATCTGAAACTGACATCCCTTTGGCATAAAGTGAAACGATTACGTTTTCAATACCTTCAACCATGCTCTTGCGCTTGGGGATGATCATCGGATTAAAACTAGCGTAACGATCTCTGGAATCTTTATTTGGTCTTCACCGTAGCTCGTTTTTATCCTTTTAGTAGAATAGCCGTTGCGTGTATTTTCCTCCTTGCGAGGATTGTGTTTCTCGTAATCTAGGTGTGCATCTAACTCACCTTCGAGCATCTTTTCGATCCTTCGCTTTTGGAGATCTTTGAGGAAATTTTGAAGATCATCACCAGTTTTAAACTGTTTGAAGAAATCATCAGGAAATAAATCTTTTGTGTGCATAACTGTCTAAATATTAAAAATTCCGTTAAGATTAGCCCTAACAGAATTTTATACTTATACACTTAGTGAGATAGTGTCCTCTAAAAAAAACATTTTTAATCGACTCTACATCTCTTTGCAAGTTGAAACTTATTAGTTTTATAGTAAATTTAATAACAATAAAAACACTGCTTGTTTATTATGGATTAATTAAATGCCCTATTAATGAAAACATTTTCATTTAAATATTGTTACATATATCGTACTTATTGTAACTATTTATGAAAAAAATATATGTGAGGCCAAAAGTCATAATTGAAATAATACATCTAGAGTCTAGTATAGGTGCAACATCAGTTATCCCAGTAAATGATAGCCAAGAAATTGAAATAACGAATTGGAGTGAAGGTGGGGATATAAACTCTAATCCAGAGGACTCAGCATGGTAAATATTTAAAAAAAACAGATTATGAATATATCAATTAAGATATTATTGCTTAGCTTATGTCTATTTATTTCTTGTTCCAAAGATAGTAATACAGAAAAAACTAGCAATGGTGAAATATCACTTAAAGTACAAGCTACTTCAGAAGATTTCGCTAATGATTTAATTAATGGGAAAATGGCTTCGAATTATTCATACGAACCAACTCAAAGTAGTACTGTAGATTTTAATGAGGACTATATAGTAATTGCTGAATTAAAACCATATAATGATAAAATAACGAATAAAGCTAGCTCAAAATTATTAGTGAGTAATGCAAACAAAGCAGAAAATTTAAGTGCAAATAGTGTTTACAGTTTATTGGTTTTTGATAATTCTGGAAACTTTGTCGCAAAACGAAACTATACCCGAGGGAGTGAAAGTACTACAGAATCATTAATTCTAGCAAGCAATACATCGTATACATTTATCGCATATTCATTAAATACAACAAGTTTAGATGATTTAAACAATCTACTCTACTTGGAGGCAAGCCAAAACCCAACTTTAAGCAGTCTGACAAGTACTTCTACTTTGTCTAATACATATATATTGGGGGTAGGAAATCAAGATTTATTGTTTTATAGAAAACAGTTAGTAACAGATGCCCAAGAAACACAAAACCTTGGAATTGTATTAAAGCATCAATATAACTTATTGCAGACAACTATCGATGTTAGTGATACTGGGTATGAAATTTCAACCGTTGCTACAAGTAGTATTACTGCTCAACTTGTCACAACAACAAATTCGGTAGAAGTCAGGTTTAATGCAGACAACTCCTATGTTGTTCGAGAGAGTTCAGGTAGTCAGAGTTTTACAGATTTCACATATGAGCCATTTAATGGTGTTGAAAACTCTATTGCTACATCTAACTCTGTAATCATTAATACACAATCAGGAGAAAATCTACTAGAAATTTCAAGAATTAGAATAGGAAGTATAGATAACCCGAGAGTTATTAAGCCATTTACTACCGGTGGTGTTCCCCTTACTCGTGGATATAAATATAACTTGTCAGTTCGTATAGTACCAACTGATGGATACACGGAGATAAATGGAATAAAAGTAGCTAGAATAAATGGTCAACTATGGATGCGATATAATGTAGGTGCTAACTATAATTTAGATCCAGATGACACAACTCTACCAACTGATGATAGTCAAGGGATACTCGGAGATTATTATCAATGGGGGGCAGCATTACCTGTAGCGAATGCTTTTTACAGGGTTCCTGCAGACGTAATACCAGGGAGATGGAGTACTACTATAGCAAAAGATGTTGATTATAATAATGTGGTTTTAGGCTGGATCCGCCCCACACCTACAGGTAAAGGTCCTAATGATCCCTGTCCCACAGGCTTTAGACTACCAACTAGTGCGGAATATAATGCTTTGATGAGTTCAACAGTATTTTTACAAAATATAGGTGACCACGGTATAGTATTTCCAAATGGCTTAGTAAATAGTGCTGCGCAAATAGCGAGCAAGAGAAAAAAGTCAATTATACTAACTCTTCCTTTTCAAGGATTTGTAGCAGCATATAATGGTTGGCCCACGGCATATTCAAAGCCTTACAATATAACTGAAAAAGGCACATGGTCATTGTTAAAAGATATTACTTATGAGATAATTAATCTTGTATCTGAAACTGTTAATGGACCGGTTCCATTTAACTATATAAAGGCTCAAGCTTTTATGAGAACAAATACAGCCTTAACCGGGACAATTTTCACTATTGACCCTCAGGGTATAGCTACTTCAGCACACACACTCAGATGTATCGCTATACCTACAAGCACAATTACACTAAATGACAGGGTAGTAGATACTAATACTGGAACCGTAGGTTTTTAAACTAAATTTGATATTATTATGAAAAAACACACATATTTTAGACTTTTGTATAGTTCCCTATTGATATGCTTATTATTCGCTATTTCTGCTTGTAAAAAAGAAAAAAATCCAGTTTTAAATGAAACAACTGATTCAAAATTTATATTCAGCGTTGCTAGTCTTAATAACTCTCCTAATAACAAATTAGCTAGTACCAATCCTTTGAATAATAATAATAATAATAATTCTTATTCTATTACTCCTATATCAAGTGCCATAAATATAATATATGGATCTAAAGAAGAGAATATAGCACCAGGTATACAACCTAATAGTGCTATAAATAAAATAACTAAAAAAACGGCTTCTACTACTATAGTGTATCCTTATATGCGATACCGTATTTTATTATATAATATAACAACAAATATTTTAGAAAAAAATATAGAAACTGATGCAAGTCGTAATTTAGAGATCCCAGTTACAGCAGGAGATGAGTATAGATGGTATGCATACTCTTATAATACTGCTGGGAATGTCGAGGAACCAGTCATGGAAAATAACATACCTACGATCCGTACAGCTGCAGACAAAGAGTTTATATGGGCTTCATCAGATGGGCCAATACTTGCTTCAGGAGCAACAATTCCATTAAGCATTAACTTTGAACATAAAGTTGCAGAAGTAATAGTAGAGATAAATACGCAAGAACTATTAGGTACAATTACAGATATTGAAGTAGAGTTTGCAGAAGTAGATTATTTTAACACAGGGAAGATAAACATTTTAACAGGGGATATTTCTGATATTATTCCATATACCTCACCCCTACTAGATGAAACTAATTTTACAACAGTGGGTAATCCCCAAATATACCAAGCACGTATTTATACGGCAGACCCTATTAATAATATCGAATCATTACAATTAAACATTAACAAATTAAGTTCAATGCATCATGATAATTCTGTCAAAGAACTACATACAGCAACAGATCCCCCAAAACAAGTAACATTTAGCTTTAACGCTCCGCAAATAGCCAAATCGCACGTAGCAAGTTTAAACTTCAAGTATACAATACCAACAAAAAAAATTCTACATGTTACGGGGGATGGTAATAACTCCAATCTAAATTTTTCTTTTGCGGCACAACCGGGATCTAATACAGCTGGACAAAATTTACCTCCACACAGTATGCTGAAACAAGAACTCAACTATGGAGCATTACCCAATAGCATAGTAAGCACTCATGGATATACCCATCAGACAGTGCTTAATAGTGGTCTTAAGGCGGCCTTAGAGGAGACAACAAAACCAGATATCGTAATCATGTCACTATTTTACACAATGACGGATGCCGATGTCACGGCACTAAATACCTATCTAAATCATGGAGGTGTAGTAATGATGTTTGTAGATAATGCTACAGGTTTCTCTGCTGAATTATTAGCATATCAAAAATTTATCAATGCCGCATTTGACGTAACTAACATCATAATGAGTGTATCTCCTTTTTACGGAGGTGGATCATTATTCAGGTTAGATCACGAAGGAATTGTAAATGATAGAATTATATATGGCCCTTTCGGGAATCTTAGTAACCAGTTTTGGGGAACAGACACGCACAATGTGCTTGTTGCAGAAAATCTACCCATAGGAACAGCTACAAATCAAGCAACCGTATATTGCAACCCACAACCCGATAATGTTACTCAGTTCGCCCCAACAGGCCAGGTTATGTTTAAACATAATAGCAAGAAGTTATTCTATATAGGCAATAGTTCTTTCTTATCTACACGTCCGGATCTAATATATGGAGGATGGGCAGGAGGCGATAACCCAATAAAAGTGCCATTTGCAACTGTTTTTCTACCAAATTATCCGAACACAGCTGACCCAACTCGAAATTATAATGATTACCCTATGCCCAGACGATATGGCTGGGATGCTTTCGGTGTAGGGTATACTCCTAATTCCATGGTATACAATGCACCATTATTTGCTAATTTGATGGCATGGGCGATATACCAAGCTGAAATATCCGGAATAAACAAAGACAGAATAACAGAAAATTGGCAAGAAGAGGGTAAAGACAACTCCTATATTTGGGAGTAAGTGTGCTTAAATTAATTTATATAAAAAAAACAGAATTATATGATGATCTATTCTTTTTTTAAATACTGGAATGCCCATAATTTTGGTTTCCTCGTGTTATTATTATTTTTAGTTACACAACAGAGCTGTAGCAAACATAATTTGTCTGACAGCGATATCAATATTCTCGTGAAAATTAAAAGTGTTAGTTCATCCTTTGCTAATCCTAGTATGGACTCTAGAAAGCGATCTTCTACAGAACACTCAAATACCAGTCTGTACAATGACGGCATACAACGTAATACGATATCATTGAACAAGGATTATATCATAGTATCAGAATTGATACCAGATCCGGTACCTTCAGTCAATATGGAAAATTCAATAGTAAAAAAAGCCAATGTTGCTTCTATTTCACCGGTGATAAATGGAGTGATGTATAAGCTGCTGGTATACAATGAGTCTGGTGATCTTGTTGTCGAACAAAATTATACTGTAGGGACTTTGGATAATCAGAAACTATTACTTAATTCAGGATCGACATATACATTTGTAGCGGTATCACTAAACTCAACTAGCTTGCCTACGGTAAGTAATAAAGCAACATTGAATACAGCTACTGTGATACCTTCAACTCAAGTAATGCAAGACTTAATGTATTACAGCGTTACTAAGACTTTAGATCAAAGTTCAGTCAATGATCTAGATATAAATTTTTCTCATGCCTTTTCAAGGATAACTGTAATGATAGATGCAACTGATTCCGGCTATGGTATAACCGATGTAAACTCCACATTTAGTTCAGGATACCGTACTAACTCTCTTAAGTTATCTAACATGCAGATTACGCAGTCTGGTCCCACAAACTCCAACGCTGTTATATTTCCAACATTAAACCAAGAAATAGTTGTCAGTACACCATTGATTGTAAGTGCTCAGAGTGGATTTTCTAACACCTTTCTGATTTCAGATATAACTATTAATAACATTGAAGCAAATGATATTAATCTGTTTGAAAACATGGAGATTCTAGCTGGATATAGTTATACATTGAGACTAAAGATTACTCCTGAAGATGCTATTATTGACAATACTGCTGTTCGTATTAATGGTAAAATATGGAAGAGACATAATCTAGGAGCAGACTACACTCAAAGTGCAGATGTTGTGGGTGCCGAAAGTACCCGAGGAAACATTTATCAATGGGGACGTAATATAGTTTGTGTCTATCCAGATGATTTAATCGACTATGGTGATCCTCAAGGGAATAACCCTTTAAACTGGTTCTCTACAAATAATATGGATGCAGAATCTTGGAATGCAACATTAGGTACAGCGGAAGAGAAAGAATTAAATCCTACTAAAGGTCTGCAGGATCCTTGCCCTGATGGATTTAGAGTTCCAACAGCTCCTGAATTCTTAGACCTTGTAGATGCAACATTACATACGGCAACTCTAACAGAGATTGATAAAATGGGAGCTTCAAAAATGACAAGCAAAAGAAATAAAAATGTATTCCTCACACTTCCTTACCAAGGATTGGGAAATATATATAGGTCGTCAAATAATTTAGATTATGATATGGTGGTCTATATTAGATATGTTGATAAGGTCAATTTATATACCAGTTATTATAATAATGAGAATAAAACTTATCCCTCAATAAAGGTTTTTGAGTGGACGCCCACAAGCACTTCTAGTAATGCTATAATACATAGTGATGACCAACTTCCGAATACTAGTGGTAACACCCTAAGAGCTTTTGCAATACGATGTATTGGAATATAGATGATAATATTAAAAGAGACTACCTGGTATGATCCTAGTACTCTACGTTACTTTTTCTGTAGAAAAGTAACGTAGAGTACTTTTAACAAAGAATTAACAATTTGAAATTTAACCTTTTGATTGTTTTAATGCTCTATAATTAACAAACATTGAATAGTTTACAAATTAAAAGAAATAAAGATGAAAAAGATATTATCATTAGCAGTATTATTATCAGGAATTAGTTTTACAACCTTAGCACAAGAATCTCCTAAACCAACGACAACAAAAGAGATTAAAGAGGGATATCATAATGGGAATAGAGGCAAGGGCAAGCAAGATATGAGTAAAAAAAATCCTGAAGAAATTGCAAAATATCGTACTGAAAATTTAGATAAACAAGTTAAGCTTTCGGATAAACAACGTGAGCAAGTATATGCTTTATACTTAAATAATGCTAAGACTAAAAAAGAACAGATAAACTCAGGGAATAAAGATCAAAATTCTCGTGAGGAAGCTAAAAAAGCCTCTAGAGAACAATTAAATAAGATATTGACTACAGAACAACAAAAATTAATGTCTGATAAGCAGGATAAAGGCTCAAACAAAGGAAAAGGTAATAAAGAACAAAACCAAGGTGGTAAAAAAACTGATAATAAAGGAAAAAATAAGAAGTCTGTTAGCAACAATTCTAAATAATAATAGAATTACAATAGTTAAAAAAGCCTTGAATCTATCACTGATTCAAGGCTTTTTTTAAGATACTGTTCTTTATTGTTTAATTGGAGACTGTAACGTGAACTTTGTCAGCGGAATAATTTAATAAGATTTTATATATTTATTAATTCAAAGGACATGGTCATGAAAGACGATACCCCATTTGACTTTGATCGCTTCAAAGCGGAAGCTATTCAAGGTCTTTAGAACGGCAAGAGTTTATCTCCGAATGACGGCATTTTGGCACCTTTAATGAAGGTTTTAGTATCATTTTTTAATGACTATTTGCTATAATATAGCATTTATGCAATTACGAAAAACGAATGAACTATCCATCATTATAAACAATTTTAGAGAAGTAATATCTTTCAAGATATTACTTCTCTAAAATACATAATCTACCATAAGATATCTCCACTCTTAAGTATCAAATCCATCATCGACCTCTCCATAATGAAGTAGACCTAAATGTCTAATTTACTTTTATTACTTACAAGTTCTGATGAAAAAATAAAAACATTTATATACTCATGAATGTTATTTACAATAATTTATATTAATCAAAAGTAAATTTATTATTATGTGCACTAGAGTTGTTTACAAAGGACCCAATAATACTGTCATAACAGCTAGAAGCATGGATTTTGCAATGGAAATACCTGCAGATTTATGGATCTTTCCTCGAGGAATTGAAAGAATGAGTATCTATCGAGATAATAAAACTTCTTGGAAGTCCAAATACGGCAGTGTAGTAACTAGTTCTTATGGTATGGCAACATCTGATGGGATGAATGAAAAAGGATTGGTCGCGAACCTTTTGTGGTTGACAAGTACACAATATTCAGATATTCATCAAAATACTGATAGTAGTTATTTAGTAGTTTCATATTGGGCACAATATGTTTTAGATAATTTTGCTACAGTTTCCGAAGCTGTAGAAGAATTAAAAACAGAAAAATTTACCATAGTCTCAGATAATATTCCAAATACGGATAGATTTGTCAATGTTCATCTTTCTATATCAGACACACTAGGCGATAATGCAATTTTCGAATATATAAATGGAAAATTAACAATTCACCACGATCCTTCATATACAGTGATGACTAATGACCCGATCTATGAAAGTCAATTAGCTATCAATGAATACTGGAAAGATATACCGGGTAAAGTATTCTTGCCGGGCACAAATCGTGCACCAGATCGTTTTGTAAGAGCTTCTTTTTATATAACAGCAGTTCCACAAACTGAAGATAAACGAATAGCTATTGCTAGTGTTTTTAGCGTTATAAGGCAGTGTTCTGTTCCTTATGGAATTTCTATAGATGGATACCCCAATTTATCGACCACAAGATGGAGAACAGTATCTGATCAAAAGAATTTAACATATTATTTTGAAGATGCTTTAAGCCCTAATACTATATGGGTAGATTTTAAAAATTTAGACTTTAATGGAAAGGTAAGAAAACTTGAGTTAGAGAAAGATGAGATCTATGCCGGTGAAACTTCTGTCAAATTTATAGAATCTGTACCTTTTGAATTTCTAAATATCAAATAACCAATCATTTTTTAACGATTATCTGCTATAATATAGCATTTACGAAAATATAACAATGAGCCACCCATCATTATTGAACTTTTTCTGAGACTAATATTTCCTTAAGGAAGTAAATCTAAATGTCTAATTTCGTTTAATGACGTAGAATAACTTGTATCTACTTATAAATCACATTTTCAATTTTCAAGTACTCTTCAAGCAAGGCGAAATATTGCTCTTTATTCAATGGCTTTTTTAGATATCCCTTGATATATTGACGCTTTCTAGATTGCTCAATATCAATAATGTTTTCTGAAGAGCTAGTAATAAAAAATGGAACACTTAATATTGAGTGATTAAAACTTTCTAATTTATCCAATAGCTGCCAACTATTAATTATAGGGATATTTATATCTAACAAGATTAATTTAGGTAAATTAGTGGATTCAAGCTTTAAAATATAATTTAAAACTTTTTCACCATCATTAAATATTCTAAGGGATATATTCTTGTTGAATTTCTCAGTTAGTTTTTTTAATGTAAAGCTAATAAGAGCATTGTCTTCAATTAATAATAGATCTACATTCATTAGTCAATAAATAGAGTATAATTAGACTAATCTATAAATTAAAAGTGTAATTATAAAATTGGTTTAGTCATAGACTAATCAGTTTTCAATCAACTTTAGTCTATCAGAACCTTTTTTAAGACACTGATCTCCTTATGAAAGTATACTTAAATGTCTAGTTTAGATTGATTACGTACAGATGAATCTTTAATTGGTAAAGAACAAGCTGATATTGAATTATTAGGCTTTAGAGTGGAGATATTAAAAGTCTTGGTTAGTAATCAGGAAATTATTGGTAAAACACTAGGAAGTCTTAATGCCAGCAAAGAACGACATGGTATTATTATTCGAAAAATTCAAAGAGGAACTGTTAATCTCCCTTTATTAAATGATGTGGAAATTTTAGCTGGTGACCTTATTGAACTAGAGGGTCGAAAAGCCGATGTGGAGAGATTCGTTAAACACATTGGATATGCAGAAAGACCTACCGTCGTTACCGATTTATTGTATGTAGGTTTTGGTATTTTCTTAGGAGGCATACTAGGTTCTCTATCTCTTAAATTTGGTAATGTCCCTGTAAGCTTAAGTACAAGTGGTGGTGCATTAATTATGGGTATTGTCTTTGGCTGGTTACGTTCTCGAAAACCTACTTTTGGTGCAATTCCAGAACCGGCAATTTGGTTAATGAATAATTTAGGTTTAAATGTTTTTATCGCAATTGTTGGTATTTCTGCTGGACCACATTTTATTCAGGGTTTAAGAGATTCTGGACTATCTTTATTTATAGCAGGCATTTTAGTGAGTGTTATACCAATGGTAATAGGTTTATTATTAGGTAAATATGTTTTTAAATTTCATCCTGCTATTACATTAGGTGCTTGTGCTGGATCTCGTACCACAACAGCTGGTTTGGGAGAAATTGAAGATGTATTAGACAGCAAAGTACCTGCTTTATCTTATACTATAACTTATGCTGTAGGTAATACATTACTGATTATTTGGGGCGTCGTCATCGTTCTTTTAATGCAGTAATTTATATTTTATTAATAAAATTGGATCTTATGTATATATAATCCTTATTGAATTATTAGATAAAGGGGACATGTTGTCCCCTTTATTACTTTATATTATAATATAGAATTGTACGTCATCAAACTAATTTGGACACTTAGGTCTCTCTCCTTAAGGAGATTGTTGTTATAAATTTAGTAATTTTTGTTGATTATACAATTGCCTTCTCAGGTTAATTGAATTGATTTTCACTTGTTGTCTTTTTCTTAGAATTTGATCTGTTCTACCTAAATAGACATCAGCTGGTGTTAAATTTTTCAGTGATTCATGATAACGTTTATTATTATAATTGTCTACAAATTCTGTTAAAGCTTCGATGAGCTGCTCGGGATGATAAAAATGATTGAGTTTGACTA
>NZ_JADEYQ010000037.1 GCF_022627575.1 Sphingobacterium rhinopitheci | reverse complement strand
TAATAAACCAAAGTCCTAATTTAAAAATTACTACTAAATACAAGTTTTGAAAATTAAATTCGAAAATATTAACAGCAAAATATATCACAGATGCTAAAAATGTAGGGTATAAAAAAGCCTTAAAAACTTTAAAAGAATTCAATTTCAAAATTCTATTATTGAAATAGAAGTAATAAAACATCATTTGAATGACTACATATATAGCATAACCAATTACAGCAGAGCCAACAGAAAAATATGGTGCTAAATATGAATTAACAACAATAGATATCACACAAGCTATCGCTGAACTAAATACTAACATTCTAGTTTTTCTAGTTGCAAGAACTAAACTAGCGGCAGGTCCATTATGTAAGAATAATACTATTGTAATAACCCAAAGCACAAGCCAATAATAAAGATGCTCATATTCAATTCCCACATAAAGTGATAATATTTCTTTACCACATAAAATAAAAGGAAAACAAATTAAACAAGTAAAAATAGAGGTGTATCTTGTCCCTACATATGCAAATTCATTTATTTTCTCAACATCACAATTTTGGATTAAACTAGAAGTTTTAGGTAGAAAAATACTAGTAGACATACTTCCCATTGAAATTATAAAAGCCGTTATTGTTTCTAATATTCTAAAATCCGCAACTACACCTGCCCCATTGTTAGAAAACATAACTAAAACTATAGGCCTAAGTTTAACAGCTGACATTTGAAAAATAGCCATTAATAAAATAGCTGAACTATATTTTAAAATTATATTAAAATTCTTCCAATCCGTCCCTAGCTTAAAGTTTGATATCAATTTGTTTTTCTTCGAAACAATTGCAAGTGGTATAATCACTATAGAATTTGATACTGTAAACAGAAAAAAATAAACTTGAAGACTACATCTAAAATAAATAACATAGAATGTAACAATTAGACTTAAAACAGTAGACAATAATTTAATTTTCTGTACATATGAAAATTTTGAATCTGCAATAAGTAATTGATTAAAAACAGAGCCTGCCCAATTAAATATTGAAAAAATGGCAAGAATAATAAATAAATAAAATAATTCATGTTCATGATTTGGATCAATTTTAAAAAAATGCAATCCATAAAAAGCTACGATTAAGAGGGCAATAGAATTAATAGCACCTATTATTGTATAAAATGTTATACTAGTTCTTGCTACACTATCTAATAATTTATTTTCATTATTTGCAATCCATTTTGAGAAAAAATTAATTGCACCCGTATTCACTCCCATATCAAGAAGCTGTAAATATGCATTTACAGATACTGCAATAGTAATTAATCCAAAATCATCACGCCCAAAATATGTCAATAAAAGAGGCAAAGTAATAAACTTAATAAGTGCATTACTTAAATTTGAAATGATACTCCAAGAAATAGATTTAGCAAAATAATTTGATGAATTTTTCATCTCAACATCATACTATTTAATTCATCAATTTTCAACATTAAATCAACCTTGTCTAATTCCCACCATCTAGAAGTTTCTAATAAAGAAATTTTATCTCTATTAAATCTCATTCTTATAAATTTACAAGGATTCCCAGCCACAATAGAGTAAGGAGGAACATCTTTCGTTACAACACTTCCTGCTCCAACAATAGCACCTCTACCTATTCTATTTACACCAGGTAAAATTATAGCATTATCTCCAATCCAAACATCATCTTCTATTATTAAAATTTTAGATCTATCTAACTTATCTTTCAAAACACCTCCTAATAATGGGTTATATGTTATAGCATGAGATGTAAATAAATCGATAGGATGATTAACTGTGAAAAATTTTGCACTCTTAGCAATAGAGCAATAATTGCCAAAATTAACTTTACCTTGTATATTAAATCTATTAATACATCCACTCTTAACACTACCATAGCCAATTGATATTCCATGGATCTCTTTGAAGATATATTGCACAGTAACAGAATAGCCAAAACCTTCCACGCTTAAAAGATATTTAACTAATAGGTTTCGAAATCTATTATTTGGTATTTTTTTATATAGTATAAATGCTAAATTATTAACCTTCATTTCAATTCAATTCTCTTTAATGTTCCCAAAAACTCTTTGACACCAGATTTCAGACTTTTTTTAAACATAATATTTAATAAACCTAAATTATTGAACTTAATCAACCCCCCAGTAATTAAATACATGGCACTTATCCGCCAAGCAGATAATATCCTTCTATTGTATTGGTAAGTATGTATATTTTTCAGAGTTGAGACATCAATTTTTTCATTCGATATAGCTCCAGCAGCAACAGCATCTTGGTAAAGCTCCTTACCATTTTCAGTACGGATAAAGCAAAAGTTTCTACCATCTGCTTCAGTAAAGTCAGGGTAACCATCCTTTGTATTCCAAGAGTCACCTGTAGATATATCGGCTAATAAGCCTATTCCATCGGGACATATTTTGCACCTTAGGCCTAATGTTTTTCCTAATACTTTTCCCCAACTGTCATTATAGGATGCTTTTATAGAATCGCCATCCGCCCATTTAGCTTCAAAATCTCCTGGCCAACCGTCGCCTCTATATTTTAAAAAGTTTGGATCTTCTATTTTATTTTTAGAATTTACGAGCTGTTTTGTTGCTTCGTAACTCGGTATTCCTGCACAAAAAATAGCTAGGGTATACTTAATTCTATTTTCATATTTAGGGTATATTTTGACAAAATTTTTAATCCCTGCTATATCGCAGGGCTTTCCTATAAAACCAAAAATATCATTGGAAGACTCTAATATCTCTATTATACGATCAAAAACTAATGCAGGTGCATATCTCGATTGTGCATTTTTAAAAACTTCTTCTTTTGTTCGAGAAATTAGCAATCCATTATATAACCAAGATTCTTCAACAACTCCAACCTGCAGAATGGCATCAACTTTTTTAGAATCTAATAAATGAATGGCCAATGCTGAAATAACCCCACCTGTAGCACTCTTTTTTCGCAACTTGTCATCCAAAGACCATGACTCGGTAACATCTAATACACCTCCCCATACTTTCGTGTCGCTATTACTCGATACACTTGGCAAGTTATTCCCCATGACACTGATACCTGGACAAACTTGAAGAATTGTATTATTCTCTGATTCTGTAAGGGCTGTTTTAAACTGAGGTCTATAAAAACCTTCTTTAGAAATGGTCATATTGCACTTTTCCTTTCCTACAACAGCCTCACAAAGACCACAGCCCAAGCAAAGACCAGCTTTAAGGATATCTTCTACTTTTTTCATGAATTACTTATTTTGTAATAAAAAGAATCCACGTAATTTCTCATGCAATAATTCTCCTCTCTGTTTAACCACTCCATTAAGACGGTGTTCTATTATATTTTTTAATTGTTCCCTAGATTCAAAAGCATTCTTAAGAGAGTCCATTAATTCTTCTTGATTCTGATTAATTAAATCACCTAAATAATTATACTGCAGGGTATCAACAAATAAACCATTAAACTTTCTTGAATAAGCTAATGGAAGCACTGGTACACCAGAAGAAAATGCCGCAATTGTGGCGTGCATTCTAGCACCTACAAAAAAATCCATTCCAGATATATAACTCTTAGCTTCCATTGGACAAAAGAAAAATGGTGCTAATACAATTCTATCATCATTCAATTTATTATACAAATCATAAGAAACAGCATAATCGTTCTCCACATTTACCTCTCCCAATAGCACATGCGAAACTAGGTGTACTTTTACATTACTGAATGACAGGAAATAATTAATAATATTTTTAACAGTAGACTGAAAATCAGACTTAAGACCAAACTGATTGTTACCAGTATAGCCACCATTCCATAATAATCCAGATATATTTAAGCCAACATGGGTATATTCATCATTAAGCTTCCTTTTTTTGAAAGGCATTAAAAAGGCAACATCTATATATTCATCAATACTTTTTTGAGGTAAATTTTCTTTGACATAACTCAAACTCTGAAAGTCTCTAGCCATGACCATATCTGCCTTTTGAAGACTTAATAAGGCGCGGTACTTAATATTATTATCACTAAAGGGACCAATAGTCTGCGGTAAAATACAATAAGGTTTTTTATAAAATCGTGCTAACCTATGCACTCTATCAATTATATTAAACCTTCTTAAACCATAAATATCTGAAAAGCTATCACCTTGACCTATATCTAATATAAAATCAGCATTTTTCATGATAGAACGATTGCTAAAGTATTCTTTAAATTTTAATATACTTTTTGCCCAATGCTTAATATCAATTTTATTCAATCCTATTGGGTATGCACAACTTGTATATTTTATTTCTCTACCACCTATATTTATAGTTCTTTCTTTATTATCCTTGAAGCCAGAATCAGGTAGATAAAATTTATATGCGATATTATTATCACGCATTATTTTATCTACAATATACATAGTAGATATGCTTAATGCTACACATCCTCTATTTCCATTATTTATTGGCATATTAGCCAAAACTATATTCATGAAACTATAATCTAATATTAAATAATCTATTTACTCCAAAATTTCTTTTTCTTTTTGGTTTCACCGCTATAATCTCCATAGCCGTAACCATAGCCGTAGCCGTAGCCGTAGCCGTAGCCGTAGTTTCCATAGTAAGACCCCTTGGTTTTGACATCATTGATCACGAGTTGAATATTTTTAATTTTATTAAGCTTCGCTAAGTCATTTGGAATTTGTAGCTGTTCCTTATAGGTATAGTCTTGACGTACCAAGTACAGACAGGTATCAGCGTACCGTGATAAGAGCTGTGCATCAGTCACCAAGCCTACCGGAGGGGCATCCATAATGATGTAATCATATTGTTTTTTGAGGTTTTCTAAAAGTGTTATGGCACGAGGATGTACGAGTAGTTCGGCAGGATTGGGCGGAATAGCACCTGCCTGTATTACATCTACAAAATCATGAACACCAGAGCGCACGATAATTTCTGCGATTTGCAATTCTGGACGCACCACATACTGGGAGAATCCCTTTTGTGTCTCTAATCCAAGTTTTGAAGTCACCGAAGGCTTGCGCAGATCGAGCTCCATGATAAGTACCTTTTTGTCTAATAGCGCCAAGGATACCGCTAAGTTTAGAGCGACATATGATTTTCCTTCCCCAGACATCGAAGAGGTCATCACAATCGTCTTGCCCCCATTGAGCGAAAACTCAAGGTTGGTCCTCATAGTCCTGAATTGCTCCGCAATCACGGAACGGGAACTATTATTAACGACCACCTGGCCCACTTCATCGGAGTGTGATATAGCCCCCAGTATCGGTAATTTTGTCAATCTATCGACATCTTCAAAACTAGATACACGTACATTAAATAAATCTTTTATATATAAAATAGCTAAAGGTACCAGTAAACCTAGAAATAAGCCAACGACATAAATCATTCTAGACTTAGGTGCGAATGGTAATTCCTCTGCTTTTGGAGAGTCAATGATCTTCGAATTGGATACATTCGCGGTACGACCTATTGCTGTCTCTTCCCATTTTTCTTGCAAAAATATATACTGTGCTTGTTTGATCTGTTGCAGTCGTGCCAAGTCTATATAGCCACGTTCGATGGTAGGAACATTTTTAATCTGTGAGTTAACCGTATTGGAGAGCTTGAGTTGATTGGCCTTCGTTAATTCCAAGTTCTTGCGTGAAGAAGCTACATTGGCAATCATATCGGCACGCAATCCTGCGATCTGTGCCGTGATATTTAGTACTAATGGGTTGTCCTCCGTATTGGCCAACAATAAACGTTCGCGTTGCAATACCAGTTCATTATACTTGCTGACCAAACCATTGAAAGCGATATCCTGTGGAATTACCGATGACGGTACTACACGCGGATGTGCTACATTTTGCAAATATGCAGCCATAGCATCCAACATCGCTATCTGTGTCTCTACCTCTGCTAAGCTCTTCGTATACGAAGAAGAGCTTTCCAATAGGATTTTGCTCTGTTGCGAAATATCTGCCAGCTGCGTAGCCTGCTTGTAACCAGATATACGATCCTCAACCCCTGCTAGCTCTTGTGTGATCTTCGATAAGCGCTGGTTGATAAAGGACAGGGTGGAGTCGGCTACGATATTCTTGTCGTGGAGGTTGCGGGACACATATTCTTGGATCAAGGAGCCTAATAGGTGCTCTCCTAGCTTAGGTACTTGATGATCAAAACTTAGATCTATAGTAGAAACTAATTTATTGGTTAATTCAGCAGTAAATGCTTTCATAAATGAATTTACCACCTTGCGGACAGGCGTAATGGTAAAGCCATATTGACTTTCTAACGACACAACGTCCGCATTGGGTGTAATACGTAAAGTCCCGACGCCAGAAAGCGTAAAGGGATGACCTATCTTGACATTAATTGTCGTATCTTGATTGTCCAATACAAGCAAATTATTCGCTGATTGCTCTATATCAAAGTAATAGCTCCTAGCAATAGAATCTGGATTGGATAAAAGTTCTACAAAATAGGGCGCCCGTATTACAGGCATATCCTTTACTGTTCCTTTTTTGAAATAGCTGATATAGGCTGCTTCTTTGATGACCATCACGTGCATAAGATCTTGCGTACGCAATATCTCGACCTCATTGTCGACGGAGTTTTTGGCCCCCATGATACCAGATAGCTCACCTAATGCTGATGCCCCCATCATACCACCACCTTTTTTATCGTCTTCGACGATGAGTTTGGCATGCACCTTGTAAGTAGGTACGGTATAACGTACATAAATAAAGGCTATCGCAAAACCTATAGCACCACAAAGCACAAACCAATACCAATTGCTAAGCACTTGTCCTACAAAACGAAGGAGTTGTTTATTATCCGTTTTTGTATCTTGGGTTTCAAATTCTTCTTCCCAATCAATATTTCTACTCATTGTATTCTTTTCTTAACGTATATTTATATCTATCTAAATAAGCTTATAATCTAGAGAATGCGACTACTAATAATGATAGGAAAGATCCTATCATGGCAAAAGTTTGCGTTCTTGCTGCATTATTAGATGCAGCCTTGCCTTTACCGGGCTCTACATAGAGCACATCATTTTGCTTTAGATAGAAGTAAGAAGAAGCTAAAATGTCGCTATCGTTCAGATTGAGGCGTATCAATTCTTTTTGCCCATTGAGTTCGCGTATCAACAACACATTTTCGCGCTTCCCGAAGATGGTTAAATCCCCAGCCAAACCGAGTGCATCTAATATGGACACCTTTTCGTTGGGTATAGTATAAGTTGCGGGACGTGCTACCTCACCTAAGATGGTAACCTTGAAATTCGTAAAACGTACCTGTACATTGGGCTCCTTATAGTATTGTTTGGCCTTTTCTTCGATGAGATTTCTAGCTTGAAAAGTGGTCAATCCACCCACCTTAATACTACCCAATAGTGCCATCTGTATATTTCCATTTTTGTCTACCATAAAACCGGAAATCATTTGGTTACCAACATTGCCTGCCGAGCTGGCTCCAATTGCCTGCATGGCCATGGTCTGGTTGGAGACCAAAGCAGTACTGGGATCCAAGGTATGTATGGTGATATTGAGGATATCATCTGACTGGATCGTAGGTTCCTGAAACTGGGATGCTGTTTTTATTATTTGCAGAGTATCTAAGGGAAGATCATTAAAATAAACAATTTTCTTAACCGAACAATTACTAAAGAATAGTACGGCAAATAAAAGAATAAATGCGCTTAATCGTGCACTTATTGTTACTAAATTTTTTTTCATTACGTTATAAACTATGATTGTAGTTTCATTTCAAAATTAAAAGAGATATTATCCCTTTTGCCTGTCATTATAAAAGTACGCTATGCGTACACCTTAGCTCTTGTGCTACCTGTAGCTATAGGTTATACAAGATACTACCCAAGGAGTACCTTTGTATAGAAATTCCCGGTCGGCGCGCCCGACCGGTATATTTCCCTACAATCACAAGTTTTAACACTTGAGTTTCTGTATTGGACAATTGTCCTCTTATAATTTATTACATGCTTCGCGCAAAATAGCAAGGTTTGTAGCGCCTATTTTCTCTCCGATGACGTCGCCCGGTTGGATACCTACCGTAGCTGTGTTATCTAGATTGATAGATTTGTTCAATACTTCTTTTACCTTATCTTGGTAATATGCTTTGAAGTTGTATTTGGTGCCATCAGTCTTCAACAATGTTGTACGCAACAATCCGTTCGTTACCTCTCCCAATAGCGCATAAGGAGCAGAAGAACCCGCTTCTTTGTAATAAACATGGAAAGTAGGTAACAATGTGATAGTTTCTGTTTTATTTGGACAACGTACATACAATTGTAATGTTGCAAACTCAGCTCCTGTCGGTGGATGAGGGTTTGGCAATACCACATTGCTCTCTTGTCCACATGCCGCCAATGGTGTCGTCAAAATAACCGCTCCTTTAGCGTCTTTTACCACAATGGATACATCTTGTGCGGGAAGATTATTCAACAGAATAGTAGCATTATCCGTAGTGATAGAGTACACTCTAGTATACGCCAACTGACCACGGTATAATACATCTACCGTAAGTGGATAGGTAGTGCCATTGGACATCCAATCGCCAGAGAAGTTGACACGGTACCCCGTTTCACAAGCTTCTGCAAATTTTGTTGACATAAAATATGATAAGTGATTAATAGCATAATCACCACTGAAGCCTAATGCTGTAGAACCTTTAACGGTAACGGCTTGCTCAAATTTCCATATATTGTCGCTCGTACTATTACTGAATATGTCAAACACTTGACCTGCCGCAATAGGATTTCCTGTCGCTGGATCAACATAATCTGCTGCAAATGGTGCACCTATCACAATAGGCTGACTAAATGATCTTACTGCCGTACCATTCACAATCATATCCATTTTTATAATTGACAATGGTGTGGTAAAGGTACCTGCCGCAGTAGTACCATCGCTCACGACGGCCTGATCTACAGATAAGGAACCCCCTGGTAGATAATCTTCAATATTATTACTTGCCGGATTGAAACCGATAACGTTGATCAATAATGGACCTCCAGAAAGGATATTGCTAGCTGCATCGCTGAATTTGGTTCCTGCAGGAATAGTAATTGTCAACGGCTTGCCGCCAGGAAATGGCGAAGGCATTTCAAGAGCTATAGTCTCTAATGTAGCGCCATCAGGAGATAGATTTACACTAAACTGTTTCTCTACAGCACCTACAGGCAATTGTGAAGGCTTTAATAATGTTACAACTTGTACCCCTGTATTGGCATCAGAGATAATGACAGGTACAATCTGATTATTATAACCTGCAGCTTTTACCTCTACACGAAAATTTACAGTCGTATTGCCATTAACCATGATATTTGGATCCAACCCAAACGTAACCATCCCATCAACGACTTTAAAATCACGTGTCCCAGAAGCATTGTATATATTTTGGGTTTCACCCGAATTTAAGGCTACTGTTGCCCCAGGAATCACATTGCCATCTATATCTACAATACGTATAGTAGACTTTTGCTTAATTACCTCTGTACTAATCTGTAAATTAAAATCCTTTAAGGGATTTTGACACGACACCACGCCTGCAAACAAGGTGGCTACTACTAAATACTTTGTTATATTAGTTATTTTCATAATTTCCTGTTATTTATATCTTAGCTTACCAAAACGATAACTGATGCCAACCTCTACTCTAGGCAAAAATCTATAGCTTTTGATATTTTCCTCGATGATAGAGGCATTATTCACATTCTCCGCTAATAAACCCGTAGCTGCCATGGATACCGATGGCTTGCTTAAGTAATACATACCAAGATCAACATTCAATGAAAATTTATTATCGATAACAATATTAGTCCATCCAATACCTGCATATGGATTGATCGTTTTTTTCCATTGTACATCCGTATTAATTGTTCCTACTAACTCCGGATCAACCATGATATCACCAAACTTATAAGGATCTCTTAATTTCGATTTTAAACTCCCGTTAAGTTGTGTAAAATAAGCCCCACCTAATTGAACACTGAAACTACGGAAGAAGCCACCGTTTTTTACAAATGGTGTCCATCCAAATAATAAAGATATATTGGTAGATTTAGCAGATATATCCGTACTAAGCTCTCTATTTGAGTAATTGCCCAATATATTCGTTGAAAAAGGCATATGACTAAAGCCCAAACGCGCGCCAAATTCTTTTGAAATGGGTTTGTAAATCTGCAAACCAAAGCCGGCTGTTCCAGCATGTATACCTACAGCAAACGGCTGTGGATACCCATACTCATAAGTTAATCTAGGATTGCTATCCCCTCCTTCCGCATAAGTCGTCTTTGAAGAGACTAAGCAGAAGATAAACAGCATCACCACTAAGGACGATTTTTTCATCTTCATAATTTTAGATAGATTATAATTAATTTTCATTTAATAAGCGTTTTTTTCCCCCTTCGCCATATTGAAAGCCGTCATAACAATAATCTTGAAGTCCAACATCACAGACCAGTTGTTCATATACTCCAAATCATATTCTACACGCTTTGCCATTAGCCCAGGTTCGTTTGTTTCTCCACGATACCCATTGACCTGCGCCCACCCCGAAATACCAGGCTTTACGTAATGACGCACCATATAATGCTGTATCAACTTACTGTAATGCTCGGTATGTGCTAACATATGTGGCCTAGGTCCTATAATACTCATCTGTCCCAAAAAGACATTTATAAACTGCGGAAATTCATCTAAACTTGTTTTGCGCAAAAATTGACCTATCGGAGTAATACGACGATCCCCTTTGGACGCTTGCTTAGAATTTGAATCGGTATTAACGACCATACTTCTGAATTTCAAACAATTGAAGCTCGTATTATTTCTGCCGGATCTCTGTTGTTTAAAAAAGATAGGTCCTGGACTTTGTATTTTGATGATTAACCCTACAATGGGTATCAACCAAGATAATATAAAGACAATTACAAATCCAGAAATCAATATATCGACGATGCGTTTCTTGAAACGATTGTTCATCTCCGATAAGGAGTTTGCATGGAAACGCAAAACAGGCAAGTCTAGTTCCAATGCATCTTTCAATGTAGATGAACCACCAATACTTGCGGTAACAGCATGCACAAAATTCAACTTTACACATTGAAAATCAGCAGCTTCAATAATGTCATTAGTATGCGCAAATACATCGGGGGAATTTACGAGAAACACTTCGTATGTACCTTTTTTGCTCACTTCCTCAAAATAACGCTTAAATTGTGCTACTTTTTCCTCCTTTGTATTCTTGTCTACAGCATCATAATAAGGAATTGTATTAATGGTATAAAAGCTATGATTATGTGGAAATGAAGCGATCACATTACCCAAATAGTCATTATGTCCAATTACAAATACATCCTTTGCCCAGCCCATTCGCTTAGGCAATACTTTGTATACATATACCAGTACAAAACGAGATAAAATAGCATAAACTCCCAAGAAAAGAAACAAAAAGCTTAACAGTTGAAAGGTTTGTTTGATGTCAAAAATTGAAAATAGTAGAATACTAAAGCACGCGGCAATCAAAAGACCGGTAACAAGGGTACTTCTAAATATCTTCTCCATATATTCAATCTTTTCATCGGAGTAGATACGGGTGTATAAGCATGCTAATGCAATAGTAAAATTGAAGACTAAAGATAGGGAGAGTATATTATTTACAGTAAGAACAGTTGTACTTACAAAACCAAAATGTGTAACAAACATTAAAGTAAAGCCTAAAATGAGATTTAGGAATATAATATCTGTCGTCGCTATCAGCAACTTTAAGCACATCAAAACTCGATTTGGTACGTATCTATACATAAATGATATACACAGACCCAAAAGACTTAATGGTCAATAGAATAGAAACAACAGACAAGCCTAGCCTATATATAAAAATGATATATAATAGCACAAGATGATCAGCCCATTACAAATAACAGGATATGTTTTACTTTCTAAGTACCTCGATTAGGGTCATTTAATTAATAATTTTTCTTTTCACAGGTTTTGCATTTTTTAAAAGCTATTCCTAAGTAATAGCTATTAAAAAATAAAATAATTTGTAGCCGTTAAGCTACACTCTTTAGTGTTATTACACCAACTTTGCAATGATTGTAGACTCCAAAGGTAATTGAAAAATTACATGGAACCAACAAAAAAATTATATTTTAATAAAAAAAAGAAATTAAAAAATTGAAATTCAGCAATATATGTATGATTTTATTGATTAATTTAAAAAACTATAAAATAAAAAATCTACAAATATAAGATTAAATTTT
>NZ_JADEYQ010000036.1 GCF_022627575.1 Sphingobacterium rhinopitheci | reverse complement strand
TTTTTGTGTTCAAATTGAGAATAAAAATTATATATAATGTTCGAATCCATAATAAAGATAATTGATAGCTGGGAGATAGATATTAAAATATTGTTAGCGAAATTAATACTTGGTCTAACCGTATTGTTAATTTTTTATGCTATAGGTAAATCAACGAAAAGCTTAGCTTATAAGATAAACTCTAAGTTATTAGTTAAGTATAAAGATCTTCAAATAATACTATCTAAGGCAATTTATTTTTTCTTTTTATTTATTGGATGTTATCTATTTCTACAGATTATTGGTTTAGAGCAATACTTCGTAAAGCTTCTAGCAGGTGCAGGTATCGTAGGTATCATTGCAGGATTTGCACTTAAGGATATTGCTTCTAATGCTTTCTCCGGCTTGCTTTTATTCTTTGAAAAACCCTACAAGAAAGGAGATTGGGTACAAGTAGATGGCCATTGCGGTGAAGTAGTTAATGTAGGGGTATTGACTACCGCGGTAAAAAATAAAACAGGACAGGAGATCTTTGTGTCCAATCAATTGATCTATAGTGGTACCTTTGTCAACTACTCTACGTACAATAATAGAGCTATTCGCTTACAGACAGATATTGAACAATTTTTTGATTTAGACAAGGTTAGGACATTATTGACTAATGAATTAAAAACCATATCTACTTTTGACCCCAGTAAAGAGATAAAATACTATGTCGATTCCATATCGATTGATGGTAGTTTTTCTTTAGAAATATTCTTTTGGGTTATTTTTACCAATGAAGAAGATTTCTTAAAAACAATCAGTGATACACTGATCCATATCAAGAAAGTAAGTAGTGAAAACAATATAAATATTATCAATACAAAATGGATTTCTGACGAAGAGGATAGTACATCAGCGGGTAATTTTGGTGCTAATGATTAAAGTTATTTAAATCTATAGTATTATAAATTCTAGAAATCTTTGATAATAATACATTCTCTTTAGGAAGCTAGCATAATCACAGCAGTCTATGATTCTGTATAGTAGTACTCAATCAATTATTAAAAATAATTATGTAGAAAACCTAAAGTGTTATTTTTTATATCAATAAGATATCTATAGATATAGAACCATTTATAGAATGTTAATCGTTCTAGACAATCGTGCTGAGTTGGGAACACTGTACTTGAGCAGAATGCTTCAATAATTAAGGGGCGTTTTCTGTTGACAATAAATAATAAGGCTTTCGGGAAGATAGCTATAGCAGCGCCTCAGATGTTAATGGCATAAACCTTGCTATAAGCAGCGTTTATGCCATATTTATATTATCTTTTCTTTTTACTGACTAATATTATAATAAACAAAAATACTGCAGCACCTAGGATATACCAGATCGTATTGCTCGTCTCTTCCTTATGATCATCTGTAGTAGCCTTCGCAGTATCTGATATTACCTCTACTTTTACGATTTTATCGGCAGCATCTATGTAATCATTATCAATGGGAACCACAAAAGGAAATACATCTTGAAAGCGTTCCAAACTAATACTTACCTTATCATCGATAGGACTATCGGAGCCCACTAATAACGCCAAAGCTACATCCATAGCATCCGCCTGCAGTGGACGACCATTGATCTTACTAATAGTATATTCGGCATCAGTACCAATGGTATAAGTCATTACATCAGGATATACACGATTCAGCAATACTGTAGCATACTCTTCCGGATTAGACTTATAACCTGCTAGTTTGATATAATTAAGCACATTGTTATAAATTCCTTGTTTCACTTTAGGATCTACCTCGTGATTAGATTCCAAATATTTGATGGTCAAATCTTTGTCTAACAAATAGAGATGAGGAAATAAAACGTGAGCAATTCTATTTACCCTGTGCCAATGATCGGGTTCTACTTCTACAGCTGTCGTTGCATAATACCACATTTCTTTCGGCAACAACTCATTAGGTACTTCTAGTACAATCACTGTAGATGACAACTTAGCGAATATATTACCTTTCTCGCCGATATCAAATGCCGAAAGATCAAACTTTCCTGCGGCAGCCATTTCTCGAAAGGCTCTTATTCCGGTAGAATTTCCTTGAAACAAATCTAAGACAGTACCTGTAAATATATTTACACCATTACTAAATTGCAATTGTCTATTTATAGGGCCTTCCCCAATAAGTGTACCTGTAGAACCGATCGGGGGCTCCGCTTGATTAGCAAGATAAAACTGTATCTTGTTATTCTTAAAGGTAAATGTTGGTGAAATTCCCGAAAAGAAATCGGCATCAGCACCAATACAAAAACGATATATACCATTATCAGCATAATTGTTTAACGAATCTTTCATACTCTTGGGATTAAAACCCATTATGAATACTGTCTTTCCCGGAGTGGGGGATTTAAAGACAAAGATATCTGTCAAATCGAGCTGTGGGTATTTCTTCGCTAAGTCAGATTCCATATGATGTCCGGCCCAAGCCCCAAAAATGGTGGTTAAGACCATCAAAAACCCTAATATTGTGCTTTTCATAAATAGTTTATTTTGTGTTTAATAATATTTTTATGATATGATAAGTGCAATTTCACCTATAAAAAAGTGATTGAACATATTATAACTACATGTATAAACTATATTAAACACAAATTGTTAGTCAATAATGAAAATATTATTTCCTCTAAAAGAATAATAAATAATTTTTAGTTTAAATATATTGCACTGATATCATTAGTGTTCTAACAAGTGAAAAAATGCTATGGTATTGTAAAATCCCTCAAAGTACCTGAATACCTCAATTTTTACCAATTTTCTATTTTTTATGATATACACTCTGGCTTTATTTTTTAGAAAAAGCCTTCTGCGTCACTATTTTTTCAATAATTTCCTGTACGGCTCGTGATTTGTTTTATTGTTATTAGTAAAATCTTAAATGTATTACATGTATAATGATTTCCTCTGTCAGTCAGAATGAAATAGGAAGACTAGTTTATACCTATGTTTCTTATCGCCATTGTAATTGCCATTAATAATGGTATTACATGCGGTCCTATTAATGCTAATTCACCGTACAACAAATTTAGATCTGCAAGATCAAACACTCTAGTAAGGTATGCACATCCTTAGGCAGTCTTTATATTCGGTAATTTCCTTTATATTCCCCTCTATCAAACAGTTAAGGGTATATACCTTCAAAATGATTAGAAGAGTTTTAGCAATTTTTGAAGTTGAAAAATTTTAAAATTAGATAATTAAGCTTTTTTAGTTATTTTAGATTCATAATTATAAACCAAGCAACCGCAATAGTGTAAATTTCACAACAATTTAACCATGTTTTAATATGTCATTTATTTTAGATGGTTTATTTTGTATTTGCATGAGTCAAGAACGGAATAAATAGGTAAAACATTGAAAAATATATTAACAAATATTGATTTTAAACGTTTTGTAGAAGGTGATGAATTGGTATTTAGAAAGATTTTTGATGGTTACCACCAAATACTCTATCGATATGCTTATTCTGTAACTAAGTGTAAATTTGATTCTGAAGATGCGGTTCAAGAAGCTTTTGTACAACTATTTAAAGCGAATCAACAAATAAAAGATATTTCTCATATTTACCCATATTTGTTTGTTGTAGTAAAGCGTGTTTTAATTCAATCTTTTAGGAAGAAAGTTCTTAACACGGAATTTCTCAACTCCAGTAAACTTACTTGGTCGGAAAATAGTCATTGTACTGAACAACAAATTGAGTTTAATGATTTAACTAGTTTTCTTACTTCTATAATGAATGATTTATCCGAGAAGGAAAAAGAAGCTTATGCTCTAAATAAGTTGAAAGGTTTAAATTACGACGAAATATCGGAGTATACAGGGACTTCTCGAAATACTATTAAGAACCAAATCATCTCAGCATCTAAGAAAATTCGACTGCGTTTGGCAAAGTATTACTTTTTGCTATTAACCCTTGAACCTCTTTATATTTCTATATTTTACTTGTGGGGATACTCAATGGATGTAAAATCCTGAATCATTTTGCTTATTCATTAGAGTGCAATGGTAAAATATTTATAAAATAATCTCCTTTATATCAGTTGTTTATCATTTTTTTTATAAAAAATGATTTTCGCTATAGTCCTAAATTTCATTATGTTCTATTATATAGTTAAACATAAAGATTAGCCTTGACAAAAGATCAATTATATAGTTTATTTCTGAAGTTTCGTGATGGATCAATCACTGAAGAAGAATTGCGTATACTAAAACTATTTATTAGCGCAGACTCAGGTAATGCGTGGTTAAGAGAACTAATAGAGAATTTTAATGATGAGGAGTCAGCAGAATTTCTATCGGATACGGATTCTGATGCGCTATTTGATAAAATATTAGTAAGTGTTCGTGATGAAAAAAAACTTGCTCGTCCTATTAAATACATTAATAAAATTGTAATCCTTACAGGTGCAATAGCGGCAATACTATTATTGTGTTTTTCACTTTTCTTTCCTGGAGAATTCAATAATGATGATAAAGTTGTTTTGGCTGAAGTTGTTCCAGGAAGACCAAAAGGTAATCTATTGTTAGAAAATGGGGAAATCATTAATTTGGATCAGGTACAATCTGACACATCTATCGTGCTAAATGGGTATACAATTACTGTATTGAAAAATGGTGAATTGAAATACACTTTAAGCCCTAATCAAAATTCAAACACTCCAATCTATAACACTATAGTTACACCCAAAGGTGGAGAATATACTTTATCACTGCCTGATGGGACTAAGATTTGGGTGAATTCTTCCTCAAAGATCCGTTATCCATTAAATTTTGGTCATTCTAAAAGAGAAGTCGAATTAGAAGGAGAAGCTTTATTTGAGGTAGCTAGTTTGAAGTTTAACAATTCTTATATTCCTTTTATAGTGAAGACCGGTGACCAAAATTTAGAGGTATTAGGAACAACTTTTAATATAAATAGCTATGGTAAGGTTATCAGTACTACACTTGTTGAAGGGGCAGTACGTCTTAGTTTTGGGGATGAAAATCAACAGCTATTAAAACCTAATCAACAAGCAAATTACAGTAGTTCTCATAAAAAGGTGACAATAAAAGAAATAGATCCATTTTATACAATTGCTTGGAGGAATGGTGTTTTTGCTTTTGATGAAATGAGTATTGAAAATGTAATGGAAGTATTGGCTAGGTGGTATGATATAGAGATAGAATACCAACGTGATATAAAGAACATAAAATTTACTGGAAGTATTTCTAAGTATGAAGATATAGGTGAAGTTTTAGAAATAATGGAATTAACTAAAGATGTTAAGTTTAAACTTATAGGAAGGAGGGTGATCGTTATGTAAAAGTAAAAAAACATATCGATTATAAGTACAGGAGCGTAGCGAGCGCCCCTGTGATATTAATTGACAAATCAACTGACAATAAAATGATTATGAATTTATCAACCGATTAACAAATGTATAAAAAATATAAAAAAACCTCTTATTATGGGGGAAATATACATCTAAAGCCTAAAAATATATCGATGAAATTAGCCCTTTTATTAATGTTTGCGGGGACTGTACAAGCTAGTACATTGACTCTAGGGCAATCTATTACTTTAAATAAGAAAAATGTAAAGATGACTACTTTGTTGAAGGATATTCAAAAGCAAAGTGGATATAATATTTTCTACAACTCCACTATTATTCCTTCTGACTTAGTCACAAGTATTTTTGTTGAGAATTACTCATTGGAAAAAACTTTGGATAAGTTGCTAGTTCAGCATGATTATAAGATTGTAGATAAAAATATTATTCTTAGCAAGAAAGTGAGTAATCAAGTTCTTGATAAAAATAATGCGAATTCGGAGCTATCTTTGGTTCAAAAAAAAGAAATTCGTGGTGTAGTTCGTAGTTCTAGCGGAGAACCTCTTTCAAATGTTTCTATTCAGGAGAAGGGAACAGATGTTAGTAGTATGACTGATGCGCAGGGTAAATTTGTGTTTTCTGTCAAATCTGATCGCTCGGTTTTGATTTTTAGTTCAATCGGTTATGAGTCTCAAGAGGTAACTGTAGGTACTGTCACCAATTTGGAAGTTACGCTTGTTCCTTCATTGGCAGAGATGGATGAAGTAGTGGTAGTCGGTTATGGTCAACAAAAGAAGGTAAATTTAACGGGGGCTGTAAGTCAGATTTCTGGTGAAGCTTTTGAAGATCGCCCAGTAACACAATTAACCCAAGCATTACAAGGGAATGTGCCCAATTTAAATGTAGTTTTTGGTTCAGGTAAACCAGGGACTAGCGGCTCAGTTAATATTCGTGGAAATACATCTATAAATGGAGGCGGACCTTTGATCTTAATTGACGGAATCTTGGGTACTTTGGATCGTGTAAATGTGAATGATGTTGAGTCGGTTACGGTATTGAAAGATGCTTCTGCTGCTGCAGTTTATGGCGCTAGAGGGGCATTTGGAGTTATCTTGGTGACCACTAAAAAAGGTAGTAAGGATGGACATTCGTCTATCGATTATAATAATAATATTGGTTTTAGCTCACATGCCACAAATACGGATTATATCACGAGCGGGTATTGGAATGCAAAGATCAATGATGATGCCATGTATAATGCTTTGGGATACAGAACTACACGGTATACAGATGAGGATTATGAAAAGCTATTTGCTCGTGTCAATGATAAAGTAGAAGATCCTTCTCGTCCTTGGGTAACAGTAGAAAAGGATGCAAGTGGTAAAGATATTTATCGCTATTATGGAAATTTCGATTGGTTTAATTATTTGTATAATGATGTACGTCCAAAAACTGATCAAAATCTTTCAATTACAGGTAAAAGTGGTAATACAAGTTATGCGCTATCCGGGGGAATTGCTAATGAGCAAGGTTTATTTAATGTTCAGCCTGATAAGTTCAAGAGGCATAATTTTAGAGCAAATATTATTTCTGAAGTAAGACCTTGGTTGACGATTAGTAATGGTACACATTTCTTTAAATCAGATTATAATTGGCATGGTTTAGAAAATAATTTCAATTCGGTATCAAATAATGTAAGCAATAGTCCAACCTACCATTATCATCCCATGTATACACCTAAGAATCCTGATGGTACTATAACAGGGTATTCAGGTATTAATAGTTATCCAATTGGCTATGGATTGCATAATGCTTTAGAAAGTGGTACAATGCGTGGTTATGACCGAGGTACGGAGTTTACGAATAAAACTGAGGCTATTATAAATTTCGGTAAAGGATTAACATTAACAGGTAACTATTCTTATCGCGAATTTCGTTCCGATTACAGCTATAGACAAACACGTCAATATTTTTCTAAATACCCAGGCGTAATGGAGTTGTCATCCTTAGGTGCATTAAATCAAGATAAGTTGAATGAGACTATGAGTAAATACAGTTGGAATTTTATCAATGTTTTTGCTAATTACCAAAAATCTTTTGGTAATCATAATCTTGTTGCTATGGTTGGTTTTAATCAAGAAGATAGAAAGTATAAACGAGTAGGAGGTGTTGGTCAAGAGTTATTATCAGAAACGTTAAATGATTTAGATTTAGTGATCGGAGATAAACAATTTCGTGGCGGTGCTGATGAATGGGCTGTGAGAGGAGGTTTCTACCGTTTGAATTATGATTATCAAGGGAAATACTTGTTCGAGACAAGTGGGCGTTATGATGGTACTTCTCGATTCCCAAAAAGTAGTCGTTTTGGCTTTTTTCCATCATTTTCTATGGGGTGGAGAGTGAGTGAAGAGGCATTTTTCGAACCTGTTAAATCGATTGTTAATAATCTTAAATTAAGGTATTCCTATGGGGCATTAGGTAATCAAGAAGTTGGCACATACGCTTATATCTCTTCTATGAGTACTGGGCAGGTTTCGTATTTGGTAGATGGACAACGGCTAAATGCTACATACAATCCTAGTCCAGTAGCCAATTCACTTACTTGGGAGAAAATTACGACATCCAACTTTGGGTTAGATTTCTCTTTATTGCAGAATAAATTATCTGTAGAGTCTGATTATTATATTCGAAATACTATGGGTATGTTGAGTGTCGGGCAGACTTTACCGGATGTATTTGGGGCAGCAGAACCTAGAGAAAATGCAGCAGATTTGCGAACTAAAGGGTTTGACTTTGCATTGACTTGGAGAGATCAATTTGAGGTGGCTGGTAAATCTTTGAATTATTCGATTCGTGGAGTTTTGTCTGATTACACATCTGAGATTACGAAATTCAGTAATCCTGCAGGCTTGCTTAATACCTATTATGAAGGACAACAGTTTGGTGAGATTTGGGGATATAAATATGATGGTTTTTTTAAATCAACAGAGGAAGCTCAAGCTTATGCAAAAATTGTAAACCAAGATCCAATTAATAGACGTAGAGTGCAAGCGCCAACAGCTGATCTGAGAATGTTGCAAGCTGGAGATATTAAAATATTAGATTTGAATGGTGATGGGATTATTAACTCTGGATTGAATACACTTAGTAATCCAGGGGATAGAGAAATCATAGGTAATAGCCAACCTAGATATTCTTATGGAATGACCTTGAGTGCCAATTGGAATGGTATAGATGCTTCTATATTTTTACAAGGTATAGGCAAACAGAATTGGTACCCTAATTTGGAAGCACAAGGCTTTTGGTCTGTGTATGCAAGGCCTTATGATTCATTTATCCCTAGTGATTTTCCTGATAAGATTTGGTCTCCAGAAAATCCAAATTCTTACTTTCCATTTTTGAGAGGTTATACTGCTCAAAACTCAGAGTTATCTGTTAATAATGATATGTATCTACAAGATTTGGCTTATTTAAAAATAAGAAATTTTACAATAGGTTATACATTTCCTGAAACACTGACTAATAGAATTAAAATCAGCAGGTTTAGGGTTTTTGCGAGCGGGGAAAACTTGCATACTTGGACTAAATTGGAAACAGATTATATCGATCCAGAACAAGTGATGACTGATAATACAGGTCGTAGTTATCCAATGTCTCGTATTATGTCTTTTGGGGTTCAAGTTTCATTTTAATTTTTTTAAAAAAAACTTTATGAAAAAGAGAAATTTATATTTGATGGCAGCTTTAATTTTTAGCTTGTCATCTTGTAATGATAGTTATTTAGAACGTTATCCACTGGCTGAATTGGCTCCAGAAAACTATTTTTTAACTGCGGCTGAATTAGAAAATTATACCAATGCATTTTATACTGAATTGCCAGATGCTTTAGCAATACATTTTAACAATCCTAATCAAGGAGATGATGAAGCACGTAATACTTTAGCTGCTGAAATCCAAGGTACGCGTGAAACTCCCTCCAGTGGTTCTGGTTGGAATTGGGATGAACTAAGACAAATCAATTTTTACTTGGAGAATTCACATAAATGTAAGGATGAAGCTGCTCGTTTGCGATATGATGGTGTTGCACGATTTTTTAGAAGCTATTTTTATTTCGAGAAATTGGTTCGTTTTGGAGATGTACCTTGGTATGACAAAGTTTTAGAAATGAACGATGAAGGCTTGAAAAAAGCTAGAGATTCACGTAAATTGGTTTTTCAAAAAATGTTGGAAGATATAGATTTTGCAATAGCAAATTGTAGTCCAACTAAAAGTGGACAGCGTATTACAAAGTGGACAGCTTTAGCATTTAAGTCTAGGATATGTTTATTTGAAGGTACTTTTAGAAAATATCATGGATTGGGGGATTGGGAACAGGTATTAGAAGAAGGTGTTAAAGCATCTGAAGAATTGATTAATTCCGGTGTTTATTCTATCCATAAAACATCAGCAGATAAATCTTATCAGGAATTATTTATAGCCGAAGATGCCATTACATCGGAGATCATATTATCTCGTGAATATAATGCTTCTATTCCATTCGTACACTCCGCTAATTTCTATATTCTATCCGCTTCATATGGTCGACCTGGGATGACAAAATCTTTAGTGAATAGTTATTTGATGAAAGATGGAAGCCGATTTACCGATATAGCGAACTACAATACCATGCAGTATTATGAAGAAACTCAAAATAGAGACCCCAGGTTAGGTCAGACTATTCGTATTCCAGGGTATAAGAGAATTGGTAGTAATGAGGTTTCTGTTCCTGATTTTTCTACCTCTGTTACAGGTTATCAGTTCGTAAAGTATATTTTAGCACCTAGTTATGATGCAGGTCAATCTACAAATGATATGCCTATATTTAGGTTTGCAGAAGTGTTATTAAATTTTGCTGAAGCTAAAGCTGAATTAGGAACCATTACCCAGGCAGATATTAATAATAGTATTAAGAAACTTCGTGACCGTGTTGATATGCCTAATTTAGACCTTGCCTCGGCAAATTCTAATCCAGATCCATATTTGTTGAATGAGTATCCAAATGTGAGTAGAGGGGCAAATCTAGGCGTATTGCTTGAAATACGTAGAGAACGTCGAGTGGAAATGGTGAAGGAGGGTTTGCGCTATCGTGATTTGTTACGATGGAAAGAAGGAGCTCGTTTGTCTAAGCCATTTTATGGTATGTATTTTACAGGAGCAGGCGAATATGATGTAGATAAAAATGGTACTATTGATTTAGTTATTTATGAGGGTAATTCACCTACGAGAAAACCAGGTGTTCAATATCAAAAGTTAGGTGAGATGGTATTAGAAAATGGTAATATTGGTGGTCGAATTTTAAATCTACCAGATATTATTAAAGTATGGAGAGAAGATAAGGATTACTTGTATGCTATTCCAACACAGGAACTCCAGTTAAATCCTAATTTGACTCAAAACCCTGGATGGGAGAGTTCTGGAACATAAAATAATTAGTTAACTATAAAATAAAATAGATTATGAGTAATAGTAGTAAAAAGCTATATGCGTTGATTTTCTTTTTCGGTTTTTTAACCGTAAATGCGCAAGAGAAGATAAAAATTCTCTCGTATAATGTTTTGTTCGGTTTGCAAAAAGATTCTGTTCAAAATATTGAACGCTATAAAACTTTTGTAAACGGTTTAGATCCTGATATTGTAGCAACGCAAGAGATGAATGGCTGGAAACAAAAAACATTAGAAGAATTAGCTAGAAGCTATGGTCATCCCTATGCTTTGCAATCTAAAGAAGACGGTTTTCCAGTTGCATTGACAGCTAAGTATCCTTTGGTGAATTTTAAGAAGGTTACCGAAAATATGTGGCATAGCTATATTTATGCTAAAGTAAAAGGCTTGCATGTATTTGTAATTCATTTCTCTCCATTTAGTTATAGCAAGCGCTTGGAAGAAATAGAGAATATTATTGCTCAAACAAGAGAATTACCTCAAAATGAGCCTATCTTGATAATGGGAGATTTTAATTCTTTAGCAGCTTCAGATGCTAAACAGTATGATAATAATGTCTTGGAAGTAATGAAAGCTCAAGAGGCTAAACATAATCATATTAGAAATTTAAATGAGGGCAAAATTGATTATTCAGTTTTGAAAAAACTAGAGAATGCGGGATTTAAAGACTCATTTACCTTGGTAAATACTGAATTTACGGGGTCTGTACCAACTCGTAAAGATGGGAATGGTAATTGGAAGAAAAGTAATAATGGAACACAAAAAAGAATTGATTTCTTGTGGTGTAATCCAGCTGCAGCTTCTATGCTTACCAAGAGTGAGATTATTAAAAATGATTTCACTGATGTGATTTCAGATCATTATCCTGTATATGTAGAATTAACTATAGGGAAATAAGTGTTTTTGTAATAATAAACTCCAATATGTATAGCTTTTAGTTGGTATCGGAGTATTTTTTAAATTGTAAAATAAACTATTTAGGTTGGTCGATTTTTCGATCAACCTATTTTTTTGCTAAGTAAATCTAATAGCACATGTTCTTTTTTTTATAAACTAATTAATTACCTAATCGGTTTATTTTTTGTGATCCCGCAAGAATTCTTCTTGATCCGTACTCTTCCAAGAGGAAACAAAAAAAGCAACTCTTTTGGAGTTGCTTCTTTGTGATCCCGCTGGGATTGTCTCAGCCCCGCTATTCCCGCACACTTTCCTTGAGCCTTCTCGAATCGAACCCTTGGGTACTCTTCCAAGGGGAAACAAAAAAAGCAACTCTTTTGGAGTTGCTTCTTTGTGATCCCGCTGGGATTGTCTCAGCCCCGCTATTCCCGCACATTTTCCATGATCCTTCTCGAATCGAACCCTTGGGTACTCTTCCAAGGGGAAACAAAAAAGCAACTCTTTTGGAGTTGCTTTTTTGTGATCCCGCTGGGATTGTCTCAACCCCGCTATTCCCGCACATTTTCGGATCATATTCAAAATCTGTGGACTAGGCAAATAATTTAGTTAATCTGAAAAGGAAAAAATTGATATCAGCTACCCCTCTAAACTGACTTCTGAATGCTTTTATTTTAGCATTGAAGGACTCTGCTG
>NZ_JADEYQ010000035.1 GCF_022627575.1 Sphingobacterium rhinopitheci | reverse complement strand
GAGCTTTTTTTCTATAACATCCTTCAAAATGGTATTGTGAAGCGTTAGCTCGGCAACGATCTTCTTATATTGCGCTAATTCTCGCTCCATGTCCTTCATCTGTTTAAGTTGCGAAGCTTCCATCCCTGAATACTTACTCTTCCAACCATAAAATGTCCCTTGGCTAATACTATGCTCTCGGCAAATGTCCGAAACTGGTACCCCTTGTTCTTGTTGAGCTAAAATCTTAATGATTTGAACCTCGCTGAATTTACTCTTTTTCATAATCCCTAATTTAATAAAACTACATTTTTAATCGTAGCGTTTTTTAGGGAAGATTACACTTGCTTTCCATTTTCTCAATTCCAAATATTTAATTATGACGTTATGTGGCAATTATATTTTATTAATTGCTACATAACATCATATGAAGGTTTATACTCCAATAATTTTATTATGAAATTAAAAAGCGAATTTAAAAAGATGTCTGTTGATGATGTTAAACGAATATTTATGAATGATAGTATTGATATTTCTACAGAAGACGCCGAGTATATATTAGATTTTTTAACTAATTACACACTAATGCTTATTAAGGAAAACTTTGATATATAGTGGATTAAAGCTTAGCTTTGTAGAGTATTCCTAAGGTATAATTATATTCCTAAAACTATTTACTATGAAAAGAGCCTGTTTATATGTTCGTGTTTCTACTGACGAGCAAGCTGATAAAGGTTATTCACAAAGAGATCAAGAAGAACGTTTAACTAGGTATTGTTTACAGAATAATATAGCTGTAGAAAATATAGTGTATGAGGATCATTCTGCGAAAACTTTTATTCGTCCTGAATGGATTAGACTATTAAATCTTCTTAAAAAAGTTAAAAGTTGCAAAGTTAATTTAGTAATATTTACTAAGTGGGATCGATTTAGTCGTAATGCTGGCGATGCCTATCAAATGATTAATACACTTAGAAAATTAGGTGTTGAGCCACATGCAATAGAGCAACCTCTAGATTTATTGGTGCCAGAGAATAAAATGATGTTGGCTATTTATTTAGCAGCTCCAGAAGTAGAAAATGATAGGAGGGCATTAAATACATTTAATGGAATGCGTAGAGCACGTAAAGAAGGGCGTATGATGGGAACTGCTCCATTTGGTTATATTAATAGGAGTCGGGAGGATGGGCGTAAATATATTGCAGTACAAGAGCCGCAAGCTTCTGCTATGCGTTGGGCTTTCAACGAAATTGCAAAAGGTGTATATGCAGTTAACCAAATTCGATTAAAGATGAATGAGAATTATAGAACGCATATGAAGAAAAGTGCATTCTATGGGGCTATACGTAATCCACTATATTATGGTTTCGTCTATATAAGTAAGTATCAAGATGAAGAAGCTTATTTCGTAAAAGGTCAGCACGAGCCTTTAATTACAAAGGAGCTCTTTGATAAGGTGCAGAAAGTTATTCATGGTTATAAAAAGGATATAGGGTTAAATGTAAAGGTGTTGTCTGATTCTAATTTACCTTTAAGGGGTTTTCTTGGCTGTTCTGAATGCGGGCGCCTTCTTACTGGAAGCGCATCAACTGGAAGGAGTAGGCGTTATTACTACTATCACTGTGTTTCTTCTTGTGGTTTTAGATATAGAGCAGATATAGCTAATGGTATTTTTGAAAATGTTATTCAAAATTTTAAATTAAATAAGACGGCTGCTACAGTTGTAAAAAAATTACTTTTAGAAAATTACAAGAGATATGTTCAGAATCCATACGATCAAAAAGCTAGTTTGATAAAGGAGATAGAACACTTAAACTCAAAATTGAGTATGGCTAGAAATAAGCTTCTTTCTGAAGTAATTGATGATAATGAATATCTTGACTTGAAAAAGGAGTATAAAAAACAAATAGAATCTTTAGAGGATGAGCTCGGAAAAATTGGTGACAACATCAAAAAGATTAATATTGATAAATCTTTGGAGAATGCGCTCGAAAACTTAGAAAATATAGGTTCATTGTACATTAAAGGGAGTATAGATACTAAGCGTTCAATAATTGGTTCGATATTCCCTGAAAAATTAGAGTTTAATGGAATTAATTATCGAACCGCTAGAATGAATAATATTGCTAGTTGTATAATGTTGATAAATAAGCAGTTGTGTAAAAAAGAAAACCGGAAAAATGACAATTATATTCATTTTTCCGGTTTAGTGCTCCCAACTGGACTCGAACCAGTGACCAAAAGATTATGAGTCTTCTACTCTAACCAACTGAGCTATAGGAGCGGTTATCTTTGCCAGGATATTGATCCTTTTGACGTTGCAAAGATGAAGATTTGTTTTTAAAAATAAAAAATTATTTACCTATTTTTTGATAAAAATATCGGATTTTTTGGATCATAGATATGTTTATTATGCATTCATTGATATAACTGTTTGATAGTGTTGTATTTCTGCTTAATATGATTTTTAGCGGTTTAATTTAGATATTACTAGCATCAGTGCTGATTGAATTCTTATTGAAGCAGGTATTATTCTTATGCAGCTTGTTGTAGTGGCATTTAATTGACTCTATTTAATAAATCCTTTAAGACTTGTGCATATATTCATATATAGTTGTAGCTTAATAGAAGCCCATTGACTATGAAAAAAGGAGAGTAGCCAATAGTCAATTTACGGAATTTTTTAATATATTTTATCGATCCCTATATATGTGGATATTGCTCACAAAAAATCCCCACATTTCTGTGAGGATTTCAGTGCTCCCAACTGGACTCGAACCAGTGACCAAAAGATTATGAGTCTTCTACTCTAACCAACTGAGCTATAGGAGCAGGCTTTGTTTTTAAAGGATTTTTATTCCCTTTTCACGATGCAAATATGGATATTTGTATTTAAATAACCAAATTTTATATGCAAAAAATTAAGAATATTTTAGTCGATTATGGTAACGTGATATACATGATAGACTTTATCGAATTACAACATGCTTTTAATCAATTAGGTATACCCAATGTGGGTGAAATATTTGCCCACAGTGGTCAAATCAAATTATTTGATGATTTTGACAAGGGAGTGATTAGTTCTGCAGATTTTCGTGATGGCATCCGCAAATTGACTAATAATGCGTCTCTTTCAGATGCTCAAATTGATCATGCTTGGAACGCGCTATTGATAGGTGTGCCTGCAGGAAAACATGAAATTCTGTTGCAATTGAAGGAAAGGTACCGTACTTTTTTATTGAGTAATAATAATGCCATACATTATGCGCATTGTATGGCATCCATAAAATCGGATTATGGCATAGAAGATAATAGTGTTTTTTTTGAACAAACCTATTACTCTCATTTGGTAGGAATGCGTAAGCCTAATGAAGATATATTCCAATTTGTACTCCATGAACAGGGCTTGTTACCCGAAGAAACTTTGTTTATTGACGATAGCCCACAGCACCTCAAGACAGCAGAATCATTAGGCATACATACCGCTTTATGTAGCATGGAACATCCCTTGGAAGAGATTGTTAAAGAGTGGAAATTATTAGAATAATTGTTGTTGAATATTATTTCAAATAAATTTCCCTTATTTAAGAATTAATTCTACCTTTGCAGCACAAAGAATTTTACAAAGGGAAGGAGGTATACAGGAACTATGATTATCGTAAATGTTAAAGAAGGTGAATCTTTAGATAGAGCATTAAAGCGTTTCAAAAAGAAATTTGAGAAAACTGGTGTATTACGTGAATTACGCTCTCGTCAAGCTTACGAGAAGAAGTCTGTAACTCGTCGCATTCAAGTTAAGAAAGCTATTTATAAACAAGGATTAAACCAAGATAATGGTTAATTTTGTTTAGCTATCATACAGAAAACCGATTCTTAGAATCGGTTTTTTTGTTTTTTCACTTTTTCCTTTTTAAAGTCAAATAAAAGTGTATTTTTGCATCACAATAAAGGAGAGGTGTCAGAGTGGTTGAATGAGCAGACCTGGAAAGTCTGTATGCGGGATGACTGCATCGCGGGTTCGAATCCCGCCCTCTCCGCAAAAGCCAAAAGCAGCTGTAATAAGCTGCTTTTTTAGTTTTATGAACTTACCTAATAGTATACAAGAGTTTTAATAGTGCAAACAAGGGATGAGCTCCTTACAGTCGGTTCTTTGATTTAACGATATTTACAACAACAAAGCGTAACGATGTCGATTGGTCGCAGTCGTTGTGAATTGCTTTCATTATTTATGTATTGTATGTCTTTAATTGAATAGATGAGCTCCTTGCAGTCGGTTCATTGATTTAACGATATTTACAACAACCGGAGAGCTTAGATAATCAGCAATATCTAAGTTGTGAATTGCTTTCATTATCTATGTATTGTATGTTTTTAATTGAATAGATGAGCTCCTTGCAGTCGGTTCTTTGATTTAACGATATTTACAGCAACTTGGTGATTTCCTGAATGCTGAAAGGCTGGGTTGTGAATTGCTTTCATTATCTATGTATTGTATGTTTTTAATTGAATAGATGAGCTCCTTGCAGTCGGTTCATTGATTTAACGATATTTACAACAGCCGTTATGTAGAAGTAAAAGAATTGCAAAGTGTTGTGAATTGCTTTCATTATCTATGTATTGTATGTTTTTAATTGAATAGATGAGCTCCTTGCAGTCGGTTCTTTGATTTAATGATATTTACAACAACCGGAGAGCTTAGATAATCAGCAATATCTAAGTTGTGAATTGCTTTCATTATCTATGTATTGTATGTTTTTAATTGAATAGATGAGCTCCTTGCAGTCGGTTCTTTGATTTAATGATATTTACAACAGCTCATATATCGGAGGTAGTCGCTAGAGGTGGTTGTGAATTGCTTTCATTATCTATGTATTGTATGTTTTTAATTGAATAGATGAGCTCCTTGCAGTCGGTTCTTTGATTTAATGATATTTACAACAGCGAAATGATTATGATTAGAAATCTTGATAATGTTGTGAATTGCTTTCATTCTTTGATTTAATGATATTTACAACAGCGAGGTGAAAGGACATTAAGACCAGTGTTATGTTGTGAATTGCTTTCATTCTTTGATTTAATGATATTTACAACAGCTATGGCTACTATTCCAACGTTACAAGAAATGTTGTGAATTGCTTTCATTCTTTGATTTAATGATATTTACAACAGCTAACTGGATGGGTGAAAATAGTTGATATCGGTTGTGAATTGCTTTCATTATCTATGTATTGTATATCTTTAATTGAATAGATGAGCTCCTTGGAGTCGGTTCTTTGATTTAATGATATTTACAACAGCATATCCGGAATTATTTGGTAAATTCAGCACGTTGTGAATTGCTTTCATTCTTTGATTTAATGATATTTACAACAGCCTACACTTATATACTAACCCCGTACGCACTGTTGTGAATTGCTTTCATTCTTTGATTTAATGATATTTACAACAGCGCGCAATGCAAGGTTTAGGTGACGCTTTAGGTTGTGAATTGCTTTCATTCTTTGATTTAATGATATTTACAACAGCCTACAACTTTTGGAGAATTGACTAATAATTGTTGTGAATTGCTTTCATTCTTTGATTTAATGATATTTACAACAGCGTAAAACTTTGGATGTCACAGGCTTCACACGTTGTGAATTGCTTTCATTCTTTGATTTAATGATATTTACAACAGCCTTTCTTCTTCAGTTACATAGTTTATTGAAGTTGTGAATTGCTTTCATTCTTTGATTTAATGATATTTACAACAGCAAGCTGTCATCAATGGTCAGGCTGCTATACGTTGTGAATTGCTTTCATTCTTTGATTTAATGATATTTACAACAGCTATAAAAATATCCTTAGCGTTGATTCCACGTTGTGAATTGCTTTCATTCTTTGATTTAATGATATTTACAACAGCATTTAGCCGCCGTATTTAAACCGCCGTCTAGTTGTGAATTGCTTTCATTCTTTGATTTAATGATATTTACAACAGCCAAACAAAGTTTAGTATGAAAGAAATCGTAGTTGTGAATTGCTTTCATTCTTTGATTTAATGATATTTACAACAGCTGATAACAATTGTACGCTATCTTGACTACTGTTGTGAATTGCTTTCATTCTTTGATTTAATGATATTTACAACAGCAGTTAATTCAATTGGCACTTGCCCCGAATAGTTGTGAATTGCTTTCATTCTTTGATTTAATGATATTTACAACAGCTAATTCCTTGTAAACTGACTCGTCAAAATCGTTGTGAATTGCTTTCATTCTTTGATTTAATGATATTTACAACAGCACCTATCCGTATAGTATGCCAAAATACACGTTGTGAATTGCTTTCATTCTTTGATTTAATGATATTTACAACAGCCTGGTATCGGCAATGCCATTAAGTTGTTAAGTTGTGAATTGCTTTCATTCTTTGATTTAATGATATTTACAACAGCGGCGATTCCCTTAATTGCTATCAGGCGTTAGTTGTGAATTGCTTTCATTCTTTGATTTAATGATATTTACAACAGCGAAAGTTCGTTTCTTTGATGCCACTATGTAGTTGTGAATTGCTTTCATTCTTTGATTTAATGATATTTACAACAGCGAACATCTCCTTTTCTATCCATACGTCCTAGTTGTGAATTGCTTTCATTCTTTGATTTAATGATATTTACAACAGCTCTTTAATCTTAGGTTTACCTTCTTTTTTCGTTGTGAATTGCTTTCATTCTTTGATTTAATGATATTTACAACAGCATACAGTTCATTAAAGCTCTTTAAGTCAATTATTTAAATCAAAAATTAGCTTATAAAAAATCCAATTTTATAACTTGGATTTTTTATAAGCTAATACATTTTCTAACATCCTATTTCTCAGAATAATTCCAATTGTTGCGGCGTATCAGGTCTCTTTTTTACACTTTGTCCATGAAATAATTCGATATCTCCAAATTGTTTATCCGTTATCGTCAATATCCCTACATTTCCTTTTTCGGGCAAGGAACGTTTGACCCGCTTCACATGGACATCTGCATTCTCTCTACTATTACAGTGGCGTAGATAAATCGAGAATTGAAACATCGTAAAGCCATCACGCATGATATCCTTACGGAATTGTGCATGTGCTTTACGGTCTTTCTTCGTTTCTGTAGGTAAATCAAAAAATACTAAAATCCACAAAACTCTATATTGATTAAGCCTGTCCACGACATTAACTATAATTCAGGGTAATTAATTTTTCTACTAATTCCTTCAAAACATCGCGCTAAGGATGCAGTGGTTCTAGAGATAGCAACTAATAATGGACTGCTAATATCTTCAAATCGTACGGTTACTTGTGGCAACTGTAATAAGCGTATCTTTAATTCTGTATTAAGCTCCCCATAATCTAATCCTTCCGCTACGATTGCATATACAATTTTGTCAACATAGGGGCGATAGGGTTCCATGATATCGTCTGCCAAGCAATATGCATTGTACTTATTACGATGAAAAATACCCAATGTAGGTAACAGTCCGGATGACACGAGCCCACGTGCTACAATAGCTCTTAATATAGCATAGCCATAGTTTAATAAATTGTTAGGTGGATCTCCGGAACGCCCTCTATAAAACTCTAAATATGGGCTAAATATATGTTGCCAATAATATGCTGCTGCCCTTCCTTCATAATTGTCAGGATCTCCTGAACGTACATTTTTGGACCAGCGATACATATTTTCGACAGGATGTCCTAGTTCCTCTAACACCCGTGATTGATTATATATCTTAGCACTGATCGTCTGTTGCCATAGTTGTTTCTTCAAAGGCAGTGAAGCTTCTATCTGATACCTAAAACGCTCTGATTGCGTGTGCCCTCCGTCTAATGGCAAGAGTAAGCCTGTAGGCATATGTGTACTATCACAAGATATAATCGCAACATTATTTTCTAGCATTGCAGCTATAACAGCATGGCTAATCGTAATCTGTTGATGTTCCATCACGAGTACACCAATATCCTCTATTGGAACAGTTTTACTTTCCTTTTCTTTCTCCGGAAAAGAAATAATCAACTGTTGATTTCCTAAAGACAGATAAGTAGGATTTGAAAATACGAGTGTACGTTTAATCATAATTTAGATTCTTTAATATTCTCCAATTTGAATGATTTCTCCAAGGTGGTTGGTTCGGACTTTTAGAATACCCGATATACCACTTAAACCTTCTCGCCTCCAGGTAATATTTTTAAGTTTAGAATTATCTTCAACTATAGATTCCAAATGATGTCTGAAAAAATAATCCTTTATAGTAAACTTCTGCACTCTAAACAAATGCTTACTTATCAAAGCTTGATTTTTGCTAGTTAATAAATCTATTTCGGTTGGATTGAAATCTGATGAAGGAAATAAAAACATTTCATTTTGCTTCATAGTGAATTTAAACGTCCAGCCTAAATGAGAATTATAGCTTTTGTCTATAGCTGACAATCCTGCATTCACACGGGCTACAGCTTCAAAAAATGAAACTACTTTTTCTTGTAAATTTCCTTTTTCATCTTCGTAAATTGCAACATGATGATTATTTCCTGTGCTTACGAAATCTACTGGAATTACTTTTCCATTAGCATCTAATAGTTCATTACCTAAATGGTCCTTTTTAGTATGTAATGCTTCCGCATTTTTAACACCCGAAATAGTTACTCGCTTAATTGAAATTCCTTTTTCTTTATTTAGCCAAATAGGATTTTGTTCTAAGTCTGAAAAAGCTTTTTTTGAATCTCCTTTAAATACATCCAAGCGTGCTTGAAGAATTCGTTTGATACCTACGTCAATTACTTTATCCAATTTCAAATCTGAACTAATATCCTTACGAATAGTATAATCATCTTCCAACCACATTAATTTCACTTTTTCAGGCATTGCTTCTCCATTTTTAAGTAAAATTGGCTTTTTACTCAAGGCATTTGCTCCTGTAAATGCCTTTTTAGGATCGTTATTATTTTCCGCTAATCTTTTCAATAACAAATGTCTATATTGAGGATTTGAAACCAATGTAATTGTCGCTTCATCAAATTTTGCACCAACTTTCTCTTCTTTAAAAGCGTATTGCTTTATTTTTCCATAAACAGTTTCTTTGTGCATTTGACCACGAGGTGTAAGTACAAATTGCTTTTTAACGCCTTTTTTAACATTAATTGTATTAACATTTCTCGTTACTACTTTATTCTTGGCTTTATGCGAAACCAAAACAGCTTCTAGATGTTGTTTGGCAATTTGTCTAAAATTTGGAATGGGGTCATTAAATACTCGCTTATAGTTTCCATTTCTATCTTTAATTTTTTTAGTTTCCTTTTCTTCAATCCCTAGAGCATCTTTACTAGTAATCTTTAAACTATTTATCTCTATTGAGGTTCTTTCTTTAGCATTAGAAATACTATCATACTCATTGTTTCGGCGAGCATTTAGATTATTTAAATATTGAATATGTGATCGTTTAGTAAAAGCAACTGTCAGAGCATCCAATGCATGATGACGATGGTCATTTCGTTTTGTCCAATCTACAATTACTTCTTTTGGATGTCCATCTTTAGTAGTTTGCATTTCTGTCAATCCTGCTAAACGATATTTCTCTAAGTTCAATTCTTTCATCACATTTACTAAATCCCAATCATCACGCAAACGATCAGTTATAGAACCTGATGTGGAAACAATAGATTTTGTGATTTGAAATAATATTTCTTTAGCTTTTTTAGCTATATATTGAGAATCGCGCAAATCTCGTTCGATAAAACCCTCGCCAATTTCAGGGCCTTTCAACAACAATTTTTTGTATTTAGCTTTCGATATATTTTCTTCTTTTTGATTGAACATAATTTCAATTCTAGAGACATATTGTTCTAAAGCTATATTGCCATAACCATCTGAAATAAAATCATAAGCTGTTTTATTTCCTTTTTTCAAATTAACATCCCGAGGAACTAATGTTTTATTAGAAAAACTATCATCAAACAATCGTGATTGCGGTATGATATGTTCTATGTCATATTTTTTAGAAAAAACATCCTTACGCTCAATATATTGATCGGTATATAAATCTTTATAGCCATTCGTTTTCAGTTCTTGATACAATTTATATCGAATAATATCATTTCGCGTTGGGTATTTAATTCCATCTTCCGTTTGAAGAATTTTGATAATTTTCTCGTGATCTATTTTTCCAGCATTAACAGCCTTGGTTAATTCTTCACGTTCTTTCGCATTTTTCTTTAATTCACGGGCCAATTCAATACGAATTTCATCAAATTGAAAGTTTCTCGATAATCCTTGTTTTTCAAGTTTATCATTTTCCGTATCAATCAACGTGTTCACCACATTGACCATCTGATTTAATATCTTTTCTACAACAGGATTACGCAAACTATTTTTAGGTAGAATGTTCAAACGTGTTTTCAATTGACGATTTTCAATTTCTTCTTTGGTTAAAGAATGTTTTGAGTGTCGATAGCTAGCCAATATACAAGCTTTACTATATTCTAATTCTTTTAAATAGGGAAAAATCTTACGAATTGCCTTTGCACTCAAACTCCCATAATCATCCTGAAAGGCTACATTTCCAATTATCTTCGCTTGCTCTTTAGTAAACCCAAATTTTTGTGCTAACAATAGATGTAAAGTTTCCATTCCCGTTGGAGAATCATCTTCTTCATAAGCATATAATAAATGCCATAGTCTATACGAAGCTTGTTCTTCGAATGTCTTGCCGTCCAATTCCGAATTGAAATCAAGGATATTAACATCAATTCCTAAATCCTTAAAAATAGTGATCAGCATATCCTTTATTTCTGAAGAAGAAACTTCCAAATCCGCCAATGAAATATCATCTTTACTAAGCTTGATTTTCAATTCTGAACGTACATCGTAACCTTCAATATCCAAAATATTTAGATATGCATTATATAAAGCTTGATTCGTACGGTTACCTTCTAATTCCTTATAATTGATTTCCCAATCTTTTGGTTTATCTACGATGAGTTTCAAAACTTCTGTTGCAGGCAGGTTTCCTTTCAAATTCAATTCATCAAAAAGCGTTTGTTTATCTTCTTGACTTAATAGTGAAATCTCTTTAGTTAGCTTATTCTTTAATTTGACATTATGAAGATTTTGCCAAATTTTAAACTCTTGAAACAAAGGTGATGACTTAGGAATAACGCGCAAACCAACTGTTTTTTTCTTTCCCTTAACGTCAATTTCACGCTGTTCAAATTCACAAAAAGATATTAATCCTTTTTGTGATTTAAGCTTACGTTGATAAAAAATAACAATATCTCGCAATTCAGCTTTTAATACATTTGTGAAAATACTTTCTCGTCCTTTGGCTTGAACTTTCCAAATTTGTTCAAACTCATCCAAATAATCTTGCCTATAAAAAACTTGCTTTTTAAGCCGTGAATGAGGATTATTAGCGAGTTGTGCATATTGATATTGACCAACTGTTTGTTTGTTGAAATAAAGTTCCTTACTTCGGTCAGAAATTGCCCCCAAATAGCCTGATGAATTAGCCATTTGACCATTTATTTCTTGTAATACTATTGCCAATTGTTCTAAATTCAATTGCTTAACCAAAGCATCAGAGCGCCACTGATAATTTTCTAATTTCTGTTCATCACGTTTTTTGTCCCTTTTTATACCAACTAGATTTAATGGACCTTTCAAAATTGACCAAGTAGCAACTTTACCTTTACCCTTCAACTCCTCTTTTAAACCTTCTATAAGTATATCAGCATAAAATGTCTTCTGAAAATTCCAGATTTTATCAAACTCATTCTGTAAATCAGAACGATAAAAATCAGGTGTTTTATTTTTATTTTCTTTCAACAATGTTAATACAAATTGACCTGGCGTTAAATTGTCGTGATACAGTTTTTTAGCTACCTCCATTCCATCAATCAAAGTTCCTTCTTCTGTATTATTTACTTTACGTGAACTTTTGTAGCCGCGCTTTTTATTAATCATCAAAAGTACACGTGACAAATCGCCTAACTCCAACTGTATTTCTGCAGCTAATGAACGTAAACGAAAAGTATCAAATGTAGATTTATTGCCATTCTCTGCAAGAATAGACTGATTCGTTATCCAATTATTACTTTTAAGAATTTCAGTTAAATTTTCTCGACGAAGCTTATAGCGTTGTAAATTTCTACGAGCAGAACGTTTTAATGTCCTTCCAGCATTCGGAGAAATACCCTTACCTCCTCTAAAATCTTGTTCGGGATTTTTTGATTCTTTACCACTTTCAGTGCTAACAAAATTGTCGAATGATATTACTCTAGCACCAATTTTCTCAATTGAAGATTGCTCATCTTTATTGTCTGCTTCTTTTACAAATGCCCATCCGATGGAGTTGGTGCCTAGATCAAGGCCTAATATTCTTTTCATAGTTAATAATTGGAATTATCAATTGTTGAATATAGTAAAAAAATAAGTGCCATTTTATTGTACGAATAATAAAATATTATATATTTGTTCTTGAAAGCAATTCACAATAAGGATTATTCCGTTGTGAAAACATTTAGCGCCTCGACTATCTTCGGGGCTTTTTTATTTTTAATAAACCCACTTTCAAAAATCATTATATCCTAAAAAACAATTAGGTCCATAGGCATTCACTACTGCACTCTGCAGCAAAGGATATCGCCAGTCCAGTCTTTAAGTGATGATATGACGACCAAGAATACAATCCTTAAAGCTTGGTAATCAGCAATAGGAAACAGATATATTCAACAAGGACTCATTTTTCATTCAGATTGCGGCGTCCAGTATGCTTCAACTAAAATGAGCAATCGTTTTTTTTAATAGAAAGATAATACAAAGCATGAGTAGAAAAGGTAATTGTTGGGACAATGCTGTAGCCGAAAGTTTCTTTAAAACAATAAAGTATGAGTGGCTATATAGATTCAAATATGCTTCCTAGGAACAATTATCTGATTCTATTGCTGAGTATAAAATGGTATTATACAAAAAGAATACATTCCAGTCTAGGCTATCGAACTCCGCTGGAAATGGAAGTCAAATTAAAGCGTATAAGTAAAAAGGTGGCTTGAGAAAATTAGTCCTAAAAACATTAGGTAGTCCAGTAAAGATGATCTTAAAAAAAAATGGTCAGGTGATTACTTCAGAAAAAGTAAAAAATTCCGCCTAATAATTGTTTAACTAATACTTCTGATGGGAGTGTAACTCCAGAATTAACCTATTTCTTTTTTTTGCTGAAAACATTTACAACAATTTCCTTTGACTTTGAATCTTTATCCTTTTGATAAGAAGATTGCTTCTTTTCATGTGTACTTTTTTCTTTTTTTTGATTTTTGCTCATGATTTTAAGTTTAATGCTTTATGTAATTAATAAAATGCTAATGCTTATTTTAAACATATTATTTTGATAATTCTCTTTTTTGAGTAAAGAGATTGGTTATAGTACTCATAATAATACTATTTGTTTTAAAAAGTCAGGATTGTAGTTAGACAACCTAGAGATCAGGATAAAACAATGCTATGCATTATTAAAAAATCTACTT
>NZ_JADEYQ010000034.1 GCF_022627575.1 Sphingobacterium rhinopitheci | reverse complement strand
TGTTATCAAATATTTCCGGAATATTATCTAATGTATCCAACTCTTGATCTGTTGGAGATGGAAAATTATTATTTTCCTTACTAATTCGACATAAACAATCAGCACATAAGCCCATTCCTCCACAGGTAGCGCGCATTTTGTAGCCATTCGATTTAAGAATCTCCATTAGATTTAAATCTGGAGTTTTCATTAATTCTAAATCTTTTATTACCCCTTGTCTATCTTTAATTGAAAATTTAAGCATATTTAAAATGAATTTACACCGTATACAGTAGTATATTTAAAGGTTAACTTTTCATCTGGAAAGACTCTTTTAAAAGCACCCTGTGCCATTAAAGCAGCTTCGTGGAAACCACATAAAATTAATTTAAGCTTACCAGGATAAGTATTGATATCCCCAATTGCATAAATACCAGGTTCATTTGTAGAATAGTCTAATGTATTTACTGCTATGGCATTACTTTCTAAGTTTAGCCCCCAGTCTGCAATTGGACCAAGTTTTGGTGTTAATCCAAATAATGGAATTAATGCATCAGCAGACAACTCATCAGTAAAGCCTTGATTATTTGTTATGTATACTTTTTGAAGTTTAGTATCACCATCTACTTTATTTAAAGTTGTTCCAAGTACTAAATCAATTTCTCCAGATTCCGCCATCTTAAATATTTTGTCGGCACTGTCGGGCGATCCTCTAAATGAGTTGTTTCTATGAATCAATGTAACTTTTTTAGCTATTTTACTTAATTCAATAGTCCAATCTAATGCTGAGTCTCCTCCACCTGCAATTACAATTCTCTTATCTCTATACTGCTCAATGTTTTTTACAAAATAAGAAATTCCTTTACCTTCGAATTGGGACAGGTTTTCTATACTTGGTTTCCTAGGTTCAAAACAGCCTAACCCTCCAGCAATGACAATTGCTTTTGCTTCTACTATAGTATTTTCTGACGTTTTTATTCGAAAAGTGTTTTCATCAAGTTTATAAATTTCTTTGACAAGCTCTCCTAAAGAAAAGGTAGGATTAAAAGGACGAATTTGCTCTATTAGATTATCTATTAATTCTTGTGCTTTAATGACTGGAAAACCAGGAATATCATAGATAGGCTTTTGCGGATATATCTCAGATAATTGCCCCCCTACTTGTGGAAGAACGTCAATTAGATGACAACGCATCTTTAGTAAGCCTGCTTCAAATACTGAAAATAGCCCAACAGGGCCTGCTCCAATTATACATAAATCTGTTACTATTGTATCATTCTTCATAAGTCTATTTTTTACAAAAATGCTTTTCTGCTTTTTTATAATCAAATGAAGAAAAGTAATAAGTAATTACTTTTAGTTATAATGAATTAAGCAAAATCGCTTAAAAAACTCGATTAATTTAGGATTATTACCTTGTAATTGTATGAATTGGAAATCACGATAAATAGATATATTTTTTACCTTAACAATTCTTAAATGGCCACTATTAAGCTCATTATGGATTGATTGTACGGATAAAAAAGCTACTGAATTGGAATGTAGTAAGTATTCTTTAATTGCAATTGTACTTTCTAATTTAATCTCCGTAATTAATTTATCAATATCTACCGCATTAGAAATAAGGTTAGCTAGAACAACATCTAATGTGCCAGAACCAGCTTCACGCATTACAAGAGGTAATTTGTACAATTCTTCAGTATCTATTGTCTTTAGATTAGACAAAGTATTTGATGCAGCTGTTACTAACACTATTTCATCTCTCAGAAATTGAGTATATGAAATTTCACTAAATTTTCCAGCCCCCTCAACGATTGCTATATCTAAAGCTTCATCGACAACAAGCTGAGTAATTACTTCAGTATTTCCTTGTCGAAAGCTTAGTTGAATTTCTGGATGATTCTTCTTGAATAATGCTAATAATTTAGGCATTACTGTTTGTGCCACAGTTGTACTTGCGCCTATTCGAATAATTCCACTATTAATATTATTCATACGTGACAAATCTGCTTCTAAACCACTATATAAACTCATGATCTTTTCCGCATACCTTAACATTAGATTGCCAGAACTAGTTAAGTATATTCGATTCCCCTTTCTTTCGAAAAGTCGCGTATTAATCTGGTATTCAATTTCACGTATATGTTTGGTAACTGCTGGTTGAGTTATATTTAAAAATATTGCTGCTTTTGTAAAGCTAAGTCTACTAGCAACTTCATAAAACACTTGTAGTCTAAAATCTATTAGTTTCATGATTATTACAAAATAAGAATTTATGGACTTACTCTTTTGATAGATTTCACTGCTTCTCAAGAACTATAAAAATCTACCAAACGATATTAAACTAAAAAAACTGAAGATAAGCAAACTATTTACTTATATCCATTTTTTTGATTTCCTCATCTGTGTAATCATCCAAAATCTTAGCATAGCGATAAAAAGTAGCACGTGTTAAACTTAATGCTGTGTATATTTCCTCTGGACTCTTTTTCACATCCTTGTAGACTGAACGCATAAGTAATAATTTAGAGATGGCTTCTTTACTATATCCTTTTGGCCTACCTCCTAGCCTACCGCGAGCCCGAGCTGATTGTAAGCCAGTTTTCGTTCTTTCACGAATTAACTCACGTTCATATTCTGCTAATGAAGCCATAAGGTTAAGGAACAACCGACCATTGATAGTACTCGTATCAACACCATCAGCAAGCCCCTTTATGATTATGCCTTTTTCACTTAGCGACAATACCAAATCAATGATATGCTTTAGACTTCTCCCTAATCGATCAAGTCTCCAAACATAAAGTTCATCTCCTGATCTAAACTGTTCGATCATCTTATCTAGTTCAGGACGATTCTTTGTCGATCCTGAAATTTTTTCTTCAAAAATCTTCTCACAACCTGCCTTTTGAAGCGCTTCAATTTGCAAATCTAAGTTCTGATCTTTAGTAGAAACTCTAGCGTATCCTATCTTCATATATTTTCGCATAAACTCATGCATAATAAATTTATGAAATTTTATTTAAAGAGACGAGTTTTTAAGAAAAATCAATAAAGACTATATGATTGATTAAGAAACTTTATGTGTTTATGAACCAGGAACGTCCTATTGTCTCAATATACCACCATATATTGAGACCTTTTTAAAATAGTGTACCTTAAATATTGTTTTTTTACAGATATTAGGTTTAGTACATTTTATGCACTTACTGGGGTATTGATAATAAAATTACTAATTTCTTTGATTGAGTTAATATAGTAAGTATAGTATGACAAACTAGATCCTCTCTTTATTGATAGTAAATGTTGAAATGGTTCTATGAAAGGTCTATTATTTAATATGCTAATAATGTATTTATTTCTAGCCGCACTACTTTCATGAGCAATATAATCCCTAATAACTTTCATTTGGTTAATTATATTCGAATAGTTTGGGTCTGTTTTTATAATATCAAACGGGTTATTTGTAAAGAAACAGTCTGAAATTGTCTTGATGACTTCAAAGTGATTTACAAATAACCTATTTTCTTTTTTTATAACTTTATTTAAATGCTCTAAATTATCAAATGTCAATCTTCTAGTTGGGCAATATCCATGAATACTAGGATTACCAATAGCATAATTCTCAAAACAATCTGACAAGAATTTTTCGAATTTTATAAATATTTTAAAAAATGCGAGTTCATACAAAGAATTATCTATTGTCGAAGAAGATGAAAAAACCGTTTCCCATCTTGAAATTTCGTCTAATAAATCTTGATTGTTCATTCTAATCCATTAAAAATTCTGAAAGTATTTTTACTCTAGTTATTCTTTCATCTTTACTTGTAGTTCTAGTCCTGTGGTACTTTTCAAATTCTAGAATATTGTGAGAAGCATTTTCAGAATCATATTCAGCATTTAAAAATTCTGATTCGAATAAAGAAAGTTTAGCAATGAATGTATTAATGTTAGAATCAAATGAATCGTTATCAAATTTTGGATTCCGAGGGATCTGATTTTCTAAATTTCCATATAGTTGATGGTTTATAGTAACGAACAAGGTCCAAAAATAATTTTTTCGATAGAATATTTTCGAATTAAATAATTGGTTATAAAAAATGCTTTCAATAATAAAAAATATGCGATTAAGTTTTTCTTCTATTATTTCTTGGTCTAAAAATTCCTTATCATACTTTTTATACGCAGATTCTGTTTTAGTGTTACTATCAGTCACTATTCCATCAATTAAGTTAATAACTAACGAATTCATGAAATCAACATCAGCCATTCTACTTAAATCTTTGTCTTTAAAAATTTTTTTATCAATAAAAATATTTTTAAAATCTGATGATTTTCTAAGTATAAATACCTTAAATTCTCCCCAATATTGAGCATTTCTTAACTCTTGTTTATTTAAAGCTATATTATTAGTGTTTAATCTCGCAAACATTTCATAAATCTTTGAATCATCTTTTAGCTTAACGATTTCAAAACTTATGTTGTAGTTCAAGAAATTTTCTTTTTCTGTATCAGGTAGTTCAAAATATGTTAAATTACCAAATTCTTTATTATGTGATTTTTGAATTTTAAATTGATTGTCAAAATATTCTAAAATAGCCGTAATACGTTGTTGTCCATCAATAACTTCTCTTATAGTCTTTCTAGTAGATATATCTATTTGTTGTCTAATGAAAATTTGTGGTATAGGGTAACCTCTTAGAATTGTATCAATTAAGTAAGATTTTGCATTTAGATTCCAAACTTTATTTCTTTGATATTTTGGAGATAAAACTAGTTCTCCATTGTCTTTCCATGAAAGAATATCGTTTATTGAAAATGACTTTGTATCTTTTACTTCACTCATATTTAGAGGGGTTAATTGTAATTACACATTACAGTTGTTTTAGCGAAATCAATATACGGAAAGTTTCGCTAATCCTTCTCTATATACACATTACACTATATGATCAGATAAAAATATCCTCTCTATAAGCTGATATACTTGCAATTATATTATGTTTATAATATTTTATATATTTGTAAATACGTATTGACGTCAATACGTATTTACAAATTATTATGTCAAAAATAATAACAATAGCTCATCAAAAAGGAGGTGTAGGAAAAAGTACACTAGCGTTAAATTTAGCGTATTCATTTGCTAAAAATGTGAATACTATATTAACCGATATAGATCCTCAGGGATCAACGATACAATTACAAGGTTTAATTCCAGACGTAATCATTATCCCATTTAGTAATAATATATACAATCAAAATTTTGAAGCTTTATTTATAGATACTCCGCCGTATTTGATGAATGAGATGTTGCCTATATTCTTAAAGTCTGATTTAGTAATTATTCCTACAAAAGCAGGGGTTCCTGATATAATGGCGATACGCTCGACTGTTGAGCTTGTAAAAGAAGCTCAAAAATCAAACAAGAAATTAAAAGCAGCTATAGTTTTAAATATGGTAAAGCCTAGAGCGAGTATTACTGAGCAAGCTAAAGAACAATTAAAAGAATACGACTTACCTATTATTGGAGAAATAAGAGACCGTGTAGCTTATACGAATACCTTTCTGACTGGAGGAGTTTTAACAAGTTCAGATGAAAATGCTAAAGATGAAGTAAGAAAGTTAACAAGTGAAATTTTAGAGTTATTATAATGGCAAATAATCCGTTCGATAAATTGAAACAAGTAAAACCTAATGATGTTCCTAAACAAAAGGTTGTACCTGTAAAAACCAATAAAAGAGATAGTGAACAAACTTATACTTTGTGGTTAGATAAAGAGCTTATAAAAGCCCTAAAACTTAAAGCTGTTGAAGAGGACACAAATGTAAAATTATTAATTGAGGAAGCTATAAGGCAGTATTTAAAGTAATAACGTATTTACGTAAATACGTTATTACTTTAAATACTTATCTTGGTAAGACCCCTTTTTTCTGATAAGTCCCAATGATATAAGCAGCAGCATTTTCCACGTTTATTTCTCCTTTTTTAGCCCTCTCATTTACCTTCTCTACAAACTTTATAAATTCATCAAACCCATTTTTAACAATTAATTCAGCATACTCTTCGCTAATGCCATAAGCCATAATAGTTCTTATGTTTTTTTGTTCATTAACAGGAATTTTATAATCGATTTCTAGTTGCTTAGGTTTGTCCTTATGTATACTTACATATATCTGAATATATTCATACGAACGTCCACGTTTATATAACTCATAGTCGAAAGATATATCCGTATTTTGGTTTATTTGTCGTTTAGCAACATCTAAGACTTTCTCTTTAAGTTGGCCTATTTGAGTGTATTGTTCTTTTCCTTTTTTATCAACAAGGCCAAGCATTTGCTTTAGTTCAATAATTGGAATAGGTTTTGGAAATCTTCCAATTGTACGCCATTGACAAGCTAGCATATACAGGCGTTTTGCATAGCTTGAAGTACAACCTAATACGGATCTTAATTGAAAGTGTGTGAAATTATTTTTAAGTTCGAAGAATAATGGTTTTGCGGGCTCTGAAATCATGACTTCAAAAGCTCCTTTACCAATTAAATATTCTACTGATTGAAATAGCCAAATTTGTTTATAAGATCCAGCCTTTTCAATTTCAAACATTCTTGAACCAATATCTTCAGTTGATTTTCTTAGTTGCTGATAATTCCATTCTCTACCAGTAAGTAATTCTATATCCTTTGCTCTAATTGTATACGTTAGTTTATCCTCTTCTAAAGAAGAAAGAATCATAAAGAGAATATCTAGCTGACAAGCCGTAAAATCATAGCGACCTGAAGTTATAGCATTATGTTGTTTATAATGCTTTTCGCCTAAAACTTCTGCTTCCTCAATAGTTAACAATTCCATATAAATTCTCTTGTTTGTATCTCATTATAAAGGTAATTAAAAAAACACAATTAAAAAACACTGATTTAAATAAAAGATATTTTTAGCTTATAAAAAGTGTTTTTTAGCTTATAAAAAGTGTTTTTTAGCTTATAAAAAGTGTTTTTTAGCTTATAAAAAGTGTTTTTTAAGCTTGTAACTTGTTGATTTAAAGCACTCACAGAGCTCGCAAAATAATTAAATATATTAAAATAATTAAAAAAACGTTTGTAGGTTTTTTAAGATAAAAATCGAAGATTTTTGACTTTGAAGGGTGACTTTTTGACAGGTTTGGAGATTTGAAAATCAACGAGAAAACGAATTTCTAAAAAAATAAAAGTTGCGCGCGAATCATTTGTCATATTAATGCAATATATGTTTAATATCAATTAGTTATGCTTTTTTTTATTTATTTTTTGCCCCCTCAGGTTTGTGGCTTGCATCCCTTTGGGCATGCGCTAGCGCCCTTCGGTTGCTTTCTTTTAGGAAAAGACGTATATTTGTGTACTATTTTGGTACGCAAATATTAAGATTATGTTAGTTATTACTTCCAGAGAGTTTCGAGAGAACCAAGCAAGCTACTTTGACCGTGTAGATAAAGGGGAAGAGATCCTTGTTCAACGCAAGAAAAATAAAGCTTACCGCATTGTGCCTGTTACAGCAGATGATACTGTGCTAAGTAAATCTGATTTCTTGGCTAAAATAGACCAGTCTTTAGCACAGGCGAATCAAGGTCAACGTTATGCGATGAACCAGGGGGAAAGTTTGGATGATTTTTTAGATCGTATAGGCGCTGATGTACAAGATTAATTATACGCCAGTATCCATTAAGGATATTTTAAAACTTAAAAAATCAGAACCTCAAACGTATAAGAAATTAAGTAAGCTGCTCAAGGAATTGGAAGAGCACCCTACATTTGGCACAGGTCATCCCAAACCATTAGGAGAAAATCGGGTGAATCAATGGTCACGTAAAATCACCGATAAGCATCGTTTAATTTATCTGATCGAAGAAGAAGGCATAACTGTACTTGTTCTTTCGGCTTATGGTCACTACGACGATAAATAGTTTTTCTAAATCTCTTCTCTAGGACAGTTCTTAGCATGCTTTAAAAATCATTTTAAAGCTACCAGAAGCGCTCAATGCATATACCCATTAATCAGCTAGTAGATCATTAAATAAGTCCTTAGCGGCGCTGTATCGCTTTAAATTAGGGCGATCGGACTGCAAATCTTCAATAGCTTTCTTTGTTTCCTTATTAAGCTTGTAGAAATTTGTAGCATCAGCAAGCACTGTTTCTATAAAATTGTTTACGCTCCTGTTCTCCTTTTTGGCCAATTTCTCGATGTAGTTGTACAACTCCCTATCCAGAGGTAATGACGTTGACTTTTTTAAATTTTTTGTATTCATAATGCTATCACTTTAAATACAAGTATACTTTTTCTCCTTAACCACCATTCAACGAATGTCATCGGCCAAAGCCGATACGCTACAAAGGAGGGGGGGATTATTTTTTAACTATTGTTTCTACCCCGTTTTCAAGTTTGATTATTTCGTTTTCTTTACATCTTTTAATGTCAAAGTAATAATGAAGTTTTCCGCTTATTTTGGCATCGCCCAAAATTTCTGCAGAACGTTTTTTCATCGCTGCTATTTTGTTAAATATTGATTGTATATAAAGTTTGTTTTCCATAACTAAAGTTAGAAAATAGAGTATAACAATGTAACAATATATCAAAGTAACAATATAACAAAGTATCAAAGTAACAATGGATATTGTTATAAACTATTGCCCGCCTTTTTGGGCGGTCTGCTTCAATAAAAATAGCCCTTTTAGATGGGCTATTTTTATTTCGCTGGCGATACTTCGAAAACGGATTTTGGAGAATCCTTATTTCTCAGTATCTTAGTACAGTTTGAAGAAGCGAGGTGCGTAAACGTATTTACATTTTGCCTGTGCAAATGTATATCCTTATTACGAACCTCGCCCTGCGGGGCCAAGATTTTCTTTACGCTGCACTTTGTTACGCTGAAAATCTGACACAAAATTTTTATACGCTTCGCTAAAATTTTGAAGCAAAGACCAGGACAAAAAACCGCTTCGCATTTTTGATCTTGGTCAATAAAAAAGAAAAAGGAATGAATAAGAAAGACAATCCGAGATTGAAAAATCTTGTCATCCGAGTGAATGACAAAGAGCATAAAGAGATAGAGTCAAAGGCTGAAAAATTAGGCTTGACCATCTCGGAATATGGCCGGCAATTGATGCTTAAAGGTGCAGTTCTTTCTGCTGAGAAAAAGGATAGTATCCAAGCAGGTGGAGGTATAGATAGACGCACCATCATAGGTCTTGCCAACAATCTAAATCAGCTCACCAGATTAGCAAATCAGCGTAAAGAGCTACCACAGATAGAGAGTCTTTTAAGGGATATTGAGAAAATTATAAAAGAATGGTCGTAGGTGTAATAACAGGAAACGGATTCCGGGGAGCGCTTGGTTATGCTTTGAAAGACCAAAAGCTAGATGAACTAAAGGCAGATCAAAAACCCGAGATCATTACGCAGAATAATGTATATGGCAATGCTCGAGAAATGGCAAGGCAGATGCGTTTTGTTGCTAATGGCAACAGCCGAGTTAGTGTTCCTGTCCTGCACTTTTATGTAAGTTTCGATGCCCAAGAAAAGTTAACAGAATCCGAACGACAAAATGCCGTAAATGGGGTGCTGAAGGAATTGGGTGTTACAGATGAAAATCATCAATATCTAGTCGTTAAACACAACGATGCTAAGAATCCTCATTATCATCTTATCATCAATAAGGTTGATTTAGATGGAAAGAAATTAAATATTGGCTTTGATGGTAAGAAAGAAGAATTTATTGCAAATCGCTGTCATGTTATTGCGGATAAAATCGAGCAGGAACAAGGTTTACAACGTACGGAGGGTAGAAAAATTATCTATGACCCAAATAGTTCTAAAGGATATAGAAAATTATCTAAAGAAGAATTAAAGGCACTAAAACCGAGAGATAAAAAAGAAAGCATCAGTAAGGATCCTCACAAAAGAGAACAGGAGAGCAGGATAAAAGCTGAAGTAATGGCAGCTCTTCAGAACAAAGGAATTAGAAGTCCAGAGGAATTTAAAACATTCCTGGAGCAAAAGGGTATTGATGTCCGATTTATGGAGAATAGAAACGGGATATCGGGGGTATCATTTAAAAGTGATACCATAAGTGTAAAAGGTTCGCAAATTGAGGCTAAATGGAACGATATAAGCAAAGTTTTGCAGGAGAACAATAAAGTACTTCAAGAGACCAAAACTATCACCAGAGCAGAGGTAGAACGTCATTTAAGAACGACTTTAGAAAAGGTAGCCTCGATTTGTGTATCTAGTAGTTATGGGGTTAATATAGAGCATCTTTTAAAAATTCGTGGTTTGGTACGTACTAGTCAAGGTTATTCCTACAAAGTAAACGATGTTAATCTCCTTATAAAATCAGATTTAGAATCAAGCATTCGAGCTACTGTTTACGAAAGTGGTAATCTGTATTCTCAGTATGAAGAGCGTAAGGCTTATGAAGAACAGGTAAGGAACGCCAAGCCAATGGAGATAAAGAAAGTACCTCTTTTGTTCGGCAAGGAAATCAGAGAAAAAAATGCTGAAGCAGAAATCTATAATAAAAGATTAGAACAAGAAAAACAGAAAATAACACTCAACCCGGTAAAAGAGCCTGATCAAGAGCAGTTAGTTGAAGATTTCATCCAAAATGCTCTAAAGAGTGAAATTGAAGTAGATACTCGAGTTGAAAAACAAGAAAGGGAATTAAGCAGATTTGAGCAGATAAAATCAAAACAAGAGCAGAAAGAACAACGTCCGGAGCAGAACTACTCTAGCGGTTACAGTAGGTGATAAACTTAATATATAGCCTTGGCTGTACGAGTTTAATCCAGGGTGCTACGGCTCTGTAGCAGCAACTGTGTGAGTTTTTAAAATACTGTTAGGGTTAGTTCTTCAGTTAAAGCCCAACCCTATCTTTTAATCAAAATTACATTGTGCAATTTTTCATTAGCATATTCTGATCTACCAATTGAAACACCTAAAATTTATTTCCAAATTATTTGAAGTTTAAATAATAACACTCAATTAATCAAATATTTTGGAACAAACAACAATTTATGTTCTATTATAGGTGTATTAACAAAACATTCTTTAATATATGTATATAGATCCTGTCCATATAATGAAGATAAATGGATCCTTTCTCCACTAACTAATAAAAAATCAACTCTATAATAAGTTCCTTCGTGTGCAGTATAATAAGTTCCATTTCCTCCTGCGAAATATATATACGAAGCGTAAACATCTATTTTTTTTATATTATCGGATATGTAATTAATGTTATCTAATTTAATCTGATTCTGTGATAATGCCACAACTTGGTAAACAGCATTTTTTAAATAGTTTAAATGGATTGTTACTACAGGGTAGAGATAATAAAGTACATAGGGAATTAATCCACATGATAAAATTATAGTAATTTCTTTGATTTTAAGCTCATAGTATAATAAAAGTGTTGCTAATAGAAATATAATAAATAATGAGTAAAAAACTGTTGCGCTTATAAATTCTTTTAAAGCATCATATTGACTTTTTTTCGTGACTTTAAATTCCCTCATCTGATAATATCTATATAAGTTACTATTAATTGTATTGATAAATTTATTCTTTTTGTCGTAAAACGATCGTAGATAAAATTTCCTGCTATTCCTTATTCAGATCCTAGATGAAAATTTTTCCAAATAAATTCCGGACCCAATTTTAATTCCTTATCCATCAATATCTATTCGTTAAACACAACGATACTAAAAATCTTCATTATTATTTTATCATCAATAAGGTTGATTTGGATGGAAAAAAATTAAATATAGGCTTTGATGGTAAGAAAGAATAATTTATTGCAAATCGATGTCACATTATTGCAGATAAAAGCTCAACTAGATAAGCAGACATAGCCAGGAGCAGATCCAATCTAGAGGTTACAGCAGATCATAAAACTTAAATATATGAGAAAGTTTCCTCTAAAATTATTGGAAGTGTAAATCTAAGAGTGTCATTGAGTTAAAAAGAACCTTTTTTGAGACTAAATTTTGACAATGTTGATTTTATACTTTCTTTAAGATTTTTGCAGAACAGCTTTTCGATGTTGTATTCCCCATTCGATCATCTTATCCAATACTTCTGTTATTAATTTTCCAGATTCAGACAATTCGTATTCTACTAAAACAGGTATAGTGTGGTGAATTTTTCGAACTAAAACACCATTAAGCTCTAATTCTTTAAGCTCTTTGCTCAACATTCTAGGACTTATTTTAGGAATATTTCGCTGAATATCAGTAAATCTTTTTTTTCCATATAACACAGAGCCAATGATAGGTAATCTCCACTTACCACTTAAAACATTAAGTGTATCATTTATATTTAAAATATATTCCACTGGACATGATTTAATTTCATTCAAACTATATTGTTTTTCCATATTTAAACACAATTTACTATACTTTAGTATAGTGCTATATTTTAGTAAGCAAATGTACTATATCTTTGTCTATAACATTAAAAAAATAAAAAATATGATATTAGTAACAGGCGCAACAGGAAATCTAGGAAAATCTACTATTAATTTTCTTATACAAAATGGAACAGCAGTAACAGATATAGTTGCTTTAGTGAGAGATGAAGCAAAAGCTACTGAATTAAAAGCAAAAGGGGTAAATATAAAAATTGCCGATTATAATGATTTAAATTCATTGAAAAATGCATTTAATGACGTGGATAAATTATTGTTAGTTTCTGGATCAGATATTGTAAATAGAACAAAACAACATGAAAATGTAGTAACTGCAGCAAAAAAATCAGGTGTAAAGCACATCTATTATACAAGCTCGGAGCGTAAGAATGACACAGAAACATCACCAATAGCATTCCTTGAAAAGTCACATATTGATACTGAAATTGCTATAAAATCAAGTGGATTAGATTATACTATTTTTCGTAATAACTTATACTTAGATGCATTGCCAATGTTTTTTGGTGAACAAGTTTTGAGTACAGGAATATTTTTACCAGCTGGAGAAACTAAAGGATCATTTGCATCTCGAAATGATATGGCTGAAGCTATAGCAAAAGTAATTGTGAGCGAAGGACATGAGAATAAAGAATATTCTTTAAGCAACACAGAGCAAGTCTCAATGCAAGAAATAGCACAATACGTGAGTAAAATTGTTGGTCAGGAGGTTAATTATATCAGTCCATCAGCTGATATTTACCTTGACTCATTAACAAAAGCTGGAGTTCCTAATGAATTTATTGGTCTATTAGCGGGATTTGCTGAGGCGATAAAACAAGGTGAGTTCTTGACTGAGAAAACGCATCTAGAGCAAATTTTAGGTAGAAAACCAACAAGTGCAAAAGAATACCTAACACAAGTTTATAGCGCTTAGCTCAATAATGCACAGTAAAATATTCTTACTGTGCATTATATAAATTACGAAAAACAAGTTTTAGTGGTCTTCACCGGATAGTTCTAATAATATACTATTTAGGTGTTCTCCCGGAGCAATTTGACAGCACAACCTACTGTTATCAAATATTTCCGGAATATTATCTAATGTATCCAACTCTTGATCTGTTGGAGATGGAAAATTATTATTTTCCTTACTAATTCGACATAAACAATCAGCACATAAGCCCATTCCTCCACAGGT
>NZ_JADEYQ010000033.1 GCF_022627575.1 Sphingobacterium rhinopitheci | reverse complement strand
GATAAGGTCCTATATTCTGTGGAAAAATGAGTTCTTTATTTATCGTTTGTTGTTTCCAATCTTTGAAATCACTCAAAACATCTCGATATTGACGTTGAAGCTTCCTGCCATTTACATGATAGAAGCTCCCAATAGTATGGCAATCAGTAGATTTAGTATCGACTAATCTCTTTTAAAAAAGCAGCGAACTCGCTGGTCATATGTGTTCCCTGTGCTACTAAATCCCAATCCCGCTGAATGATTTCTTGGCTATTCTTATCTAGCCACCTACGCCTTTTCATATGTAAATAAACGGTGTTACCCCGCAATGGAAAATCTTGTATCGTGATAGATTTATGGAAGCCAAGAGCGATAATGATACGCTTACTGTCTTTGATGGGGACATTGTTTGATGGTAAGAAAATACGCTGTTTAACTATAGTTGATAATTATAGTCGTAAATGTATGGCAATTCATGTTGGACAAGGTATGAAAGGTCACCAAGTTGTTGGAGTATTGGAAGAATTACGGCTGTTTAAAGATGCAAAGCCTAAGAAAATTCAAGTTGATAATGGACCTGAATTCATATCAAAGGAAATAGACAGATGGGCTTACGAACAAAAGGTGGACCTTATTTTCTCTAGACCTGGTAAACCAACAGATAATGCGTATATTGAATCATTTAATGGTAGCATTCGCGATGAATGCTTGAACACGAATTGGTTTTTATCTTTAGAAGATGCTAAACAAAAAATACACGATTGGAGAGTAGAATATAATACCTTCAGACCCCATAGTTGTTTAGGGGATTTAACACCTGAGATGTTTATTGAAAAACAAAAACACCAGATTTCTCTATTTTAGAATAGTCTTGAAAATGGGAGGGGCTCAATAAATAAACAATTTAACAACAACACATAACGCATAAATGGTAATCAATTATAGATTAACAATTAATTAAATAGTTATATACTATGAATATAAATCTAAAAAAGTCCCTACCAATTATTAATTGGCAGAGACTTTTTTAGATTTAAAAAATTAAATATTCGTATTACTAGCTATTATTTAGCTTTATTTCCAAATATCTCTTCCAATTTATCACCTAGTTTATAGCCTTTCAAGTTAATAGCGATGATTTTACCTGTAGGATCGATCAAGTAGTTTTGAGGAACTGCACGAACCATATATAGGTTGGAAGCTTCATTTTTCCAGCCTTTAAGGTCACTTACATTTGTCCATGTTAATTTATCATCTTCGATTGCTTTTAACCAAGCATTTTTTCCATTAGGAGAATCTAAAGAAACACCTAAAACTGTAAAACCTTTGGGTTTGTATTGATTGTACGCTTTCACTACATTAGGGTTTTCGGCGCGACAAGGAGCGCACCAAGATGCCCAAAAATCTAATAATACATATTGACCTCTAAAATCAGATAATTTAACTGGTTTTCCATTTACATCATTCTGCGTAAAATCGGGTGCCATTTGTCCTATACCGGCGATTTTTGACGCTTTTAAAAAATCTTGTAACATCACACCTACCGAAGAGTTTTGGTTTTCGATTGATAGTGTATTGAATAATCTATCAAACTCTTGTGGTGTTAATAGATGATAAATTCCTCTAAGTCCATGTGTACTGAATAAAGAATTTGGATTCTCCACAATATATTCGCTAATTAGTTTTTTTCGAACTTGTGCTAACTCGTCTTGTTTTGCAAAGATAGGTTTTGTATAAGTCAAATCTTTCCGCTGATCATTAGTCAAAGCATCATACTCATTTTTAATAATAGCAAACTGATCCTCCGATGGCTTGATATGTCTAAGATAATGTTCATATTTATCAGCTATAGGCATGCCTGTAATAGAAGCTGTTTTAATAGAATCTTTAATCGAAATAGTTGCAGTTCCATTTTCTACATAGATAGTTCTTACATCAGCCAATACCGTGTTTTTGTCTGCTTTGCCATCCTTGCTATAGGATATAGTCACTTGCGTCGGATTTTTCGCAGCGATTTTAAATTCAACAGGAATTTTAGCTACTTGGATAGAATCTGTGATATATGGTCCATATAGATTGTATCTAATAAATACTTTTCCGCTAGGATTTTTATCTTCAAATTTGAATTTCATTGTAGCAGTTTCTTCCTGAGCGAAAGCTATTGTAGGTAATAAACTAGCAATTAGTATCGATTTTTTTATTAATTTTAGCATGTTAATTTTTTGTATTAATTGTTTATTTTATCTTTTTTTATTGTTGTAAGCACACTGTTTTATTTCTTTATTAGAAATGTTAATTATTGAGTTTTACTTCAATTTTTGCTGGGAAAATCCGCTCTGGATCATTGAAGATAGCAGCACTTTCTATCAATGCATTTTCAGTCAATGTTACTTTCTTATTGTAGACTGTTTTACCTTGGTAGATTACTTTTATTTTTTTCGATAAGTCAATCATGTCATCACTTAGGTAGATGTTGACTTTACCTGATTTTATTGCTTGTTCTTTGCTTAAATCTAAGTTTTTCAAACTTGCATTTAGATGAATTGTATTTGTTTTTTTGTCAATATCGAATTTGAAAGAAGCGCGGTTGAATTCATCAGATTCAGTGATTTCTAAAGGTTCCGTGATTGCTATATTGTAGAAGCTACTGCGGTATCTGCCATCCATAGCAAATAATATCCATTCGTATGATGTAGGACGTGCTGTTCTGCTGTACTGAACCAACCAAGGTGTTGTGACAGAGTAATCCACACCATGGCCTTTTCCTTTTTGAATGTTTATTTTGTTGATAAAATTGCCTGGATAAACGTTGCTAAGACTGTCGAATTGCGCTTTAGCTTGTTGTGTCAATTTGTTACGACCAAACATGTGGTCAAATTCTCCTGTCTCAAGTGAAAATGCAATATATCTAAAGTTGATTGGAGGCGCATTATGTAGAGGTTCACCACCTGCCATTGGACCTGCTCCTGCTAGGTAATCAGCATAAAATGCTGCCAATCTTTGACTTCCATATCCGCCCTCAGAAATCCCTAGCATATAGAATTTGTTTGGATTGAAGGTGTCATCTATCATCATCATTCTGATCAAGTTTTCCCATGCGTATTGATGAGGTTTGTGCCACCAACGGTACCTTTTTTCGCTAGGTATTTGCGGAATTACATAAGATGTAGCACCATCTTTGTATTGATAACTTAATCCTAAGGCACTTAAGAATTCAGGGCCTTTTGGTCCTGAGCCATGAAGATTTAAAAATAATGGATATCCATTATCTGGTTTTTCTTTCTTTTTAATGTAGTAGAAAGGCATAGGTTCTTCATCTTTTAATTGCCAAGAATGAATAGGTATATCTGCTAATACTTTAGGATTTTCAGGGAAAAAGGTAGGTAGTTTTTCAGCCGTTAGATTTGCTATTTTCCATAATTTCCATACCTTTTCAGAAGAAATATTTAGTTCTTTGTGGGATATTTTTTTTCCTTTCGAAAATTCGTAATTTCCTGATTTTTTATAGTCTGTAATTCTTTCTCTGAAGTAATTAACAATTAAACTGTCTTGTTCAGAACCTCTTGCTGCACTAGGCGCTACGCAGGTTAGGAAGACAATGCTGATTAAAGTTAAAACACTATTAAATTTTAGCATAGAGATAAATATTAAGGTAATTTGATTTAATGGCACCAAATATATGGACAAATTATTATTGGAATTCTTCATAATTTTATTTTCATGAGTAACATTAGTGTTACCGTATTTCGGAATAAAATTTTATATTCGACACAAAATCGACTTATTTTCAAAGTTTATCTTGTAACATTGTATAATTATTTGGTTTTCTATGTGCTTTTTAAAACAATATACTTTTCTTGAATTAACAAATGACTTTTGAGAATAAATTTATTGACAATCAAATGGATAGTGATTTGAATTTGTTACAACGTATCAAATTAAATGATCGTTATGCATTTGAATTGATTTACAATAAATATTGTGAATTATTATTTGAGCATGCCTATCGTGTTTTAAGAGAGCGAGATATCTGTATGGATATTGTTCAAGAAATATTTTTGTGGTTCTGGACAAATAGGGAATATCTTGAAATAAAATCTTTGAAACCCTATTTTCTTGCTGCTGTAAAATTTCAGGTAGCAAATTATATTCGGAAAAATAAGATTCAGGAGCGATATATCTTGGATTTTCAAAAGATTCATGGGGCAACCGCTGCAGTTCATGAATTCCATGAAGTGAAGGAATTAAAAGATTTGATGCAACACCTTACAGATTTGTTGCCAGATAGGTGTAGGGAAGTTTTTGTGTTGAGTCGATATAAATATCTCTCAAACAAAGAGATAGCTGCAAAGTTGGGTATATCAGAAAAAACCGTAGAAATGCATATTACACTAGCGTTAAAGAGATTTCGCGTTGGGATGCGTGATTATTTAAATGTATTGTTGCTGTTTTTTTAATTTTTTTTTCTTTTCCATACAGGGGTCTCCTGTGTTTAAGTTACTATACTAATGATAACCTTATGAAAAATCAATTATTTGAATCTTTATTAGCAAAAATTGCTAATGGAACTGCTACTGATGAAGAGTTGCTACTGTATCACAAATGGTATCAGAATCAACTTCAGGAGCCTATGGATGCTGTTGAGTTAAATGAAGCTAAATCAGGGGTTTCCAAATCTATTTATGATAAATTAACTATTCTATTGCAAGATGAAGATGATGATTTGTTGAAACCTCAGCTTGGTAAGATGAGATCTCCACGACTATTGTACAGTTGGATGGCGGCGGCTATTGTGCTGATCGTTACAGGGTCCGTTTTTTATTATTTTAAGAATCAAACTGCTGTAGATCTTATGCAGAAGCAATATGATCATGCGGCAAATGTTGACCATGATGCGGTGATTTTGACCTTGGAAGATGGTACACAAGTGGATATTTCCAATACTTCTGAAGGTGAATTGCAGAATTTGACCAAATTGAATGTGGAAAAAGCAGATAATAAACTTGAATACAATCATGAGAACTTGTCTTCTAAAAATGTCACTCCTGTTTACAATTCATTGTATACACCTAGTGGAAAGACATTTCAGTTGACATTGTCGGATGGTACAAAAGTTTGGCTTAATGCCAAATCTATGCTTCGCTATCCTACACAGTTTATTGAAAATAATAGAAAAGTTCAACTCATTGGTGAAGGCTATTTTGAGGTAAACTCTAATCCTAGCAAACCTTTTATTGTCGAAAGTTTGGGGCAAGAGCTAGAAGTACTTGGTACTAAATTTAATATATCTGCTTATTCAGACATGTCAGAAGTTCATAGTACTTTGTTAGAAGGTAAAGTGTCTATTACAAACACACGCACCCAACAAAGCATAAAACTGAATCCTGGTGAACAAACCGTGTTATCGGAATCTTCATTCAAAAAACAGAAAGTATCACTTAGAAATGTTATAGGCTGGAAAAGTGGTTATTTTGTTTTTCAAAATGAGAAGCTGGAAGATATATGCAGGATATTGACAAGATGGTATAATGTAGAATTTGATGTAACTAAGAACACAAAAGTATTGAATCAAGTCTATAGTGGAACAATGGTTAAGTTTAATGACATAGAGGACGTATTAAATGTCTTGTCAGAAACAGGCTCGTTACGTTACAAACGCGAAGGAGGGAGGATCGTTTTTATGAATTAACATTTACTTAAACCATACAAAATAGTGCAAACTTCGCACAATAATAATGTAATCAACTAATCAAAATAATAATAATTCACTAATTTATGAGGTATTTCTTCATATTCCTTTTATGCTTTAATTATCAAGTATTTGCAAATCAAAATGGGAATAAAATTACTATAGTAAAAAAGAATATCAATCTTGAAACTATTTTAAAGAATATACAGGCTCAAACTGATTTGCACATTATTTGGCAACCAGATCTTTTAGACCGTGAAACCGTATATGACGTTAATTTTAAAAATGCAACTTTTGATGAAGTTTTTCATCAGTTAAATCTAGACAAACAACATAGCTTTACGGTACGCAATAATACTATTGTATTAAAGCCTAAAGAAAAGATTCAAAATGTTCAAAATCAATTAATAATAGGTACTGTCAAAGATAACAATACCCATAAACCAATAAGCGGGGTAAGTGTAACTGTTGAAAAAGCAGGTTCTATTTATGCTGCATCAACAGATAATAAAGGAAATTTTAGTATAAAAGTAGGTTCAAGTGGTTTATATCAGTTAACATTTTCTTACATAGGTTATTTACGTGTCAAAAAAGAAGTAGATATTTCAGCAGATAAATCAGCTAACATCGAGGTTTTTATGGATGAGAAAGCTGTTGCTTTTGAAGATGTCGTGGTTACGGGATACCAAACAATCAATAAACGTGAGCAAACAGCAGCGATTACTTCTCTAAAAATGGACGACATTATGATGCCTGGTGTCAGTAGCCTGAATCAAATGTTGGAAGGGCGTGTTCCTGAATTAATGGTCATGAATAATTCGGGTGAAGTAGGGGCAACAGCACGTTTACGTGTACGTGGTACCTCTACTTTATTGGGAAATAGAGAGCCTTTGTGGGTATTGGATGGCTGGCCAATGACAGATCCAGTAAACGTTTCATCAGAAGATTTGAACAACCCAGATTATATCAATATTATTGGTAATGCCATCGCCGGGATCAATCCGCAAGATATTGATCGGATAGATGTACTAAAAGACGCAGCTGCTACAGCACTTTATGGTACCAGAGCAGCGAATGGTGTAATTGTCGTTACGACAAAAAAAGGTACTGTTGGTAAAACAAGAGTAAGTTACAATCATTCTTCGAAAGTAACGCGAAGACCACGTTACACAGATCGCGCGATCAATTTGATGAACTCTCAAGAAAGAGTTGAATTTGGTCGTAATTTATCCAATTTACATTATCGTTTTCCTACAAATATGGCGAATGTAGGCTACGAAGGAGCTATCAATCGTTATTATACAGGTGATATAGACTATGATACATTCTTGCAACAAGTTAAACATTTCGAAACGGTCAATACCGATTGGTTCGATATCTTGACGCAAGATGCTTACTCATCCTTCCATACGGTAGATGTGTCTGGCGGTACTAAAGAAGTACGTTATTATGGGTCTCTAGGTTATGATAAAGACAATGGTGTTATCAAAAATTCATTTAGCGATCGTTATAGTATGCGTATGAATTTTGATGGTAATATCACGTCAAAATTAAAAATGAACCTACGTCTGAATGGTAATGTACAAAAGCGTAATAATCATATACGTGAAAACAATCCAATTGATTATGCTTATAATACCACACGAGCGCTTCCTGTCTATAATGAAGATGGTTCTTTATACTATTATAACAATACACCTGTTAGTACGGGCCGTACACAAGATAGATTTAGCTATAATATTTTGAACGAGTTGGAAAATTCTAGCGATACCTATAACGGATCAGGTATGAATGCTAATTTGGATTTGAGGTATACTTTTTCTCCTGAGTTTGATCTAAGTATGGGAGGAACTTATACTAGAAATAACACTACGCAACAATTGTGGTGGGGTGATAGAACCAATTATGTGGCAGGTTTACGTAATTCTGAGTACGGCGTTTTACCTCCAAAGGGTGAATTAGGTAGATCATCACTCCCTTATGGTGGTTCTATAAAAAATACCAATACTGTAAGTGATAATTTTGGTTTCCGTTTGCAAAGTGATTTCCGTAAATCATTTGGTTCCGAAAAACAACATTTGATAACAAGTACAGCAGGTTTTGAAGTGCATAGTACATCTAGCAATTCCTATGCAGATGAAGCTAGGGGCTACATAAAAGAAAGAGGGAATCAATTTATTAATGGTGTGTCCGATATTGACGATTTCCCACTTTATTTGGAATGGTTGAACCAGAATCATCGTGCTATAGGCGCTAATTTGTCTAATGTCGTTTCAGGATATTTAACAGGTAGCTACTCGTATTCAAATCATTTTACTGTTTCCATGAATGGTCGTACTGATTATTCTAACAATTTTGGAAGTCGTAGTAATGAGAAATTTTTACCAGTATGGGCTGTTTCGGGCATGTGGAATCCGAAATTTACATTTTTTAATGATTCAGATTTGATTTCAGATTTAAGAATTCGCTCTTCATTCGGTAAGCAAGGAAATATGTTGCCAGATCAAAGTCCTAATTTGATTATGAAATTTGATCCTTTTGATCCGCATTACAATGAAAATATTTCTACGGTAGCGCGTTTCCCTAATCCAAATTTACGTTGGGAACAAACATCTTCCTTCAATTCGTCAATGGATGTGAGTTTATTAAGTAACAGATTGAATTTGAGTGCTACATACTATAATAAACAAACTAAAGATGCATTTACGAGTGTAAAAGTATCTAGCGTGAATGGTATTTTAGAATATGTTATGAATAATGGTGGTATACGTAACTATGGATATAGTTTGACTATCGGTGCTAAGCCTATTGTAACAGATGACTTTACCTGGAACTTCTTTACCATGTATTCAGCCAATAAGAATAGTGTTCGTGTAGGATCTTTAGAAAATTTTGAGTATTCAAATTATTTGAATGGTACTGCTTTGGTAGATGGTGAGTCTGTTGGTACATTTTATTCGTATCAGTTTTTGGGCTTAAATCCATCGAATGGTCTACCTATGTTCGAAGATTTTGTAGACCGTAAACATATGTTGGAGGGTAAATCTCTAGAAGAAACGGTGAAAATGACTATGGTTAATAGCGGAGTGCGCGAGCCAAGATTTAACGGTAGTTTCTCTAATAGTTTTAGTTATAAGTCATTCTCTTTATCGATGAATATGACCTATAGTTTAGGTTCTATGGTTCGTTTGTTCGCTATGTATGCACCAGTATCCGGTGGCATTAAGGCAGAAACAAATGTTCGTAAAGAGTTTGTGGATAGATGGCAATTGCCAGGAGATGAGTTGGTGACTTATATCCCTGCTATTATTTCTCCTTCTAATCCGTTGTTTTCGCAATATAGTAATCATTATTCAACATCACTAAATTCTAAAGTGCCAGTTTTTGCTTCTAGTATTTGGGATATGTATGATAATGGTAATCAGCGGGTTGTTAGTGGCGATTTCTTGAAAATGACATCCATGTCTATGCGTTATACGTTGAAGCCTGCGCAATTGAAAAGAACACCTTTCTCTGCCGCTTCAATAAGTTTCAATACCCAGAATCTATTTACAATAAGTGCTAAAGAATTAAAAGGGCAAGATCCTTCACAAGCAGGATTTGCTAACGCTTCATTGTCTATTCGTCCGGCGTATACACTTCAATTTAATGTTTCTTTCTAATGATAATGAATATGAAAAAACTAATTATATTAATAGTAATATTCCTTAATATAGGCTGTAGCAAGTTTTTGACTGACTATTCTCAAGATTTGGTTATTGTCAAGACCACTACTGATTTGGATGAATTAATGTTAGGGTCTGCTTATCTACCCAGTGAATTAATTACTGCTTTTGTATCTGCACGTAATACAGCACCATTCTTGAATTTTTTGGATGATGATGTCAATACAGTAATTGGTAAATCGAAGCAGTCTTTACAGTTTAACAATCCATTTATAGATCCCTATCTTTTTGGTTATATGACTTGGCAGTTGGACGTCAGTAGAGCCTATGACAAAAGTATTGCTTACACCGATGACTTAGTGTGGCAGTACATATACAATAGAATTAATATTGTTAATATGGTATTGAAGGAATTGGAAATTGTTCCAAGAAATACAGATTCAGAGAAATTGGCAGTTGTGAGGATAGAGGGAGAGGCCTTATTCTTGAGAGCACAATATTATTTGCTGTTAAGTAACCTTTATGGTGATGCTTATGATCCTAGCACTGCGGATACTAAATTGACGGTTCCTTTGAAATTGACTGAGTTTGTCGAGCACAGTGCTGGTTCTACTGTTCAATTCTCAAGAGCTACAGCAAAACTAATGTATACTCAAATAGTAGAGGATCTAAAAAGATCAATTGTATGTTTCGAGGAAAGTCCTCAGACCAAAAGATTGTACCGTGCCTCTGGTCCTGCTTCTCAGTTGTTGTTGAGTCGTGTTTATTTATACATGCAAGATTGGGAAAATGCTTATAGTATGGCTTCAACTTTCCTAGTTAAAAACGGAATCTTATCGAATCTTAATGCCCATAATAATACAAGACCATTTTTAGATGAAAATAATAGAGAGGTTATATTTTCACATGGAAGTCTAAATGTACGTACTATATTAAGAGCGTCATCTGATGATATATGTGTAAGTCGTGATTTATATAATCTTTATGATGATTCGGATTCTCGAAAAGGAATTTATTTTACTGTAAATACTACAACAGATAGTGTTGCTTTAAATATGAAGTACGATAGATCTTCACGTAGGTCCTATGTTTCTGATATTTTTATGTTACGTAATGCTGAAGGGTATTTGAATTTGGCTGAAGCTGCCGCAATGTTGGGTAATGTTAGCGAAGCTTCTCAAGCGTTGAATACCTTACGTCAATATAGAATTAATGAGTATGCAGCGATTTCATTTGATGCTGATGCTATAATAAATGAAATCAGAGATGAACGTAGAAAAGAATTGTGTTTCGAAGGACATCGTTGGTTTGACTTAAGACGCTATTCTGTCAATCAGATTCAACCATTCCAAAAAGATATTATTCGTTATTATTCAGTATATAATATCAATACAAATGCTTTAATTCAAACCGAGATTTATCGTTTGCCAGCTGGTGATCCTGCCTATACATTTCCGTTGCCAAAATCCGTAATAGAATTTGAGTCCGGATTAGAAAACAACCCAAGAAATACGCGGGAATATGAAAGCTTAGCAAATTAATAATTTAATTATAGCATTATGAAAAAAATATTATATTTCTTCTTTATATTGTTTCTCTTCAGTTGCAAGGAAGAAACAATTGAACCCAATATAAATTTTGAATCTCCTTTTGTGATAAAGGCAGATCCAAATAATCCTGTTAATCAGAAACGTTTTGAATTATATAAAGAATATGGTGTTTCTGTCTTTTTTTCGGATACCGTGAATATGGTATATGTGAATAAAAACGTTTATGGTGATTCTGTATTCAAATACGAGTTTTTAGATCTGAATTGGAAGTTTAATTCGGTTTCTGATTTCAAGTATGATTTCAAATATTTTTCTAGTCAAGAGGATCGCTTACATGCCTTAGCTAATGTTGAGAAATATTTGCAGAGTTCTATTCCAGCATTGAGACCATTGTCTATGTTACTTGTAGATGACTTTAGTTTTAATGGTACTGCTACTGATATTATTTCTTATAGGGAGGGAAACAATACTGTCAAAAGTCTAAACTCCTATAGAACGTTGGTTATGTCTAATCTGCATAAGTCATATTCTGAAGATTATTGGCCTAACTTAGTTGTAAATTTAGCGAAACCCCAGATTAAAGCTGCAGTTACTAGGGAATCTTTGAAAGCAAAATTATTATCTTTTCAAACTATTTCACAATCTACCCATTATACTCAATATTGGGCGACTTTAGATCTTGTAGACGTACCAACAACAAATTTTACATCGACTATTTGGAATCAATTCAATCCAACGAATCCAAGTCATTGGACTGACCCGAGGTATGTTGCCTTTAGGCAAGTATTTGGTGCTTATGGCTTTATTGGCGTTTCAAACACGATAGGATTTTGGTATAGTCCTACCTTAGAGGCAGATCAAAATCACTATATAGATGCTTTATTAAATTATAATCAGACTGTTTTTGAACGTAATTGGGAAGCATCACCTTTAGTAATGGAAAAGTATGCTGTCATGAGAGATATTATTGTTAATGAATTGAACATTCCTTTAGATCAATTGGTAAAATAATGAAATCACAACTTAATATAGTAATGTTGCTTCTTGTCAGTTTTTTTTACGCATGTAAAGAAGATAATCAAGGAGTAGAAAACCTGACTTATGAGATAAGTCAAGAGGTAATAGATGGTATATCTTATAAGTGTATCACTGTCGGTGATCAAGTATGGATGGCCGAAAATCTTAAAACTCGTTTAGATGGCGGTCGTGCTGAGGGAAGTATGACATTTGAGGAACCATTTATTACTTTTGAATCTAAAGAATCTTTAGAGTTGAGGCAAATAGTTCAGTCATTATTGCTTAAGCAATGGGATGATGGCTTTTTTAATATAAATAGCAGTATAAACGAAGAGGCTAAATTGATGATCGATAACGACTTAATTCCTTCCTTTTTTACGAACACTAGACAAACGTGGGATAGTTATGTGTATAGTAATGATTGGGCATATGGCTGGGAGTGGGATTATAGTCGCACAGTAATAAACCTTGTTAGAGATGAAACAACTAGACTTTTTGGAGAGGGTAAGAAGCTTCAACTTTTGGCTGCCGCTGACCAAAAATATATGGCAGAACATGGTAATTTATATACGTTTGAGGCTTGCCAAAAAGTAGTCCCTGAGGGATGGAGAATTCCATCTGATGAGGATTGGATGAAATTGGAAAGAGCGATGGGTATGTCTGAGAATGACGTGCAAAAAGTTGAATCTTGGAGAGGTGATGTAGGGCGTCTCTTGAAAGCGAATGGACTAGCGGACAATTTCAATGCGACATTAGGCGGAGGATATATTTATGGTTTTAGCCAACATGGTAGCAATTTTGTCAATAAAGGGATTCGTGGATATTGGTGGACGTCGACCAAAGATGAGTCTTCTACTGATGTTGAGACTTATTTTATCCGAGGTTTGAGAGTTGATAATGGTCAAATGCTTAGAGGTACGACACCTATAGATGATCCTCATAAAGAGGTGTATCCTCCTGCGTATAGCATTCGATTAGTGAAAAATAAATAAAAACATTAAATAATTATACTTATTCACATAAAACAAAGGGATTGTTCAAAAGATTGAATAGCCCCTTTGTTTTATCCTAATTTTTTATTTCTGACTATAAAGATTTGAAACCATTTCCCAAACAAAAAGGAGCTCAACTACGTTGAACCCCTTGCATCAAATATAGTTGATATTCCCCATTCAACTACATGGTTGAGTAATTAATTATTCAAAACTCAATAATTCTTTAAGCGCTATCACTGGCCTAGTAATTTAGTCCTCAATAAGTTCGGAGTGAAATTTTAGATTTCAAATTAATACATTTGAGATAATGAAATATAAGAAATGGACTTTAGCTGAAAAGTTAGAAATCTTATCTAGTGGCGATTCCATAGGTGTTGTAGAGTCATGTTGTAAATATGGCTTAAGCACAGGTACTTTTTATAACTGGAATGTGTCGTGCTTCGGTTCTTCGAAGAGTTTAAACTTACTTATTTTAGGTTGTTTTTCAATGTTTCATAAGGTGTTTTTCCGTTAAATGATCCATGTGGTCTATTGAAATTGTAGAAATTTTCCCATTCTTCTAATTTGGCATTTAGATCAACATCATCAGTGTAGGATAATAGTTGGTAAAATTCATATTTATCTGTTAAATGAGATCGTTATAATTTAACATTTAGTTGAGGTGTTGCAACTTTAATGAAACGGAGAGGCATTCCTAGATCTTCTACATGCTAATGGAATTTTGATTGAAACTCATGACCATTATCGGCTTGTATTGTATTAATTCTAAAAGGGAATTTTTCTATAACGTAATTAATAAAATCAATAGAGCTGTAAATAGCAAATTTACATCTTTTACGCCTCTAAACTGTGCTCTGAAAGCTTTTATTTTAGCATTAAAGGACTTACTTCGTAGCTGCTTCGCGGTCAGCGGAAGCATTAGTTGATCTATTGATAAAGTAATTGAGGATAGATTTGTAATTGACTGATATGGTATTGACAATAGTATTGAAGGATTTGAATCCAGCCAATTCCACATC
>NZ_JADEYQ010000002.1 GCF_022627575.1 Sphingobacterium rhinopitheci | reverse complement strand
TTCCGAACAGAGAAGTTAAGCCCGCCCGAGCCGATGGTATTGCCGTAACAGGTGGGAGAGTAGGTCGGTGCCTTTTTTTAAACAGAAGCCTTAGAGAAATCTAAGGCTTTTTGCGTTTATAGACTTTGTTCAACATGACAGTCTATATTTATGTTGTCATCCTGACGACAGGAAGGATCTAAACATAGGTTTCATGCTGTGTAGATGTTTCACTTTGTTCAACATGACAGTCTAAACACAAAAAAACCTTATTTGTCATCCTGATCGCAGGAAGGATCTAAACAAAGGTTTCATGCTGTTTAGATGTTTCACTACGTTCAACATGACATCTATACTTATGTTGTCATCCAGACGATAGGAAGAATCTCAAAAGATGTTGATGTTTAGCTTGTTCACTACGTTCAAAATGAGATTCTAAATACAAAAAAAACTTACTTGTCATCCTGATCGCATGAAGGATCTAAACATAGGTTTCATGCTGTATAGCTTTTTTACTGCGTTCAACATGGCATCTATACTTATGTTGTCATCCTGGTCGCAGGAAGGATCTAAACAAAGGTTTCATGCTGTTTAGATGTTTCACTACGTTCAACATGACATCTATACTTATGTTGTCATCCAGACGATAGGAAGAATCTCAAAAGATGTTGATGTTTAGCTTGTTCACTACGTTCAAAATGAGATTCTAAATACAAAAAAAACTTACTTGTCATCCTGATCGCATGAAGGATCTAAACATAGGTTTCATGCTGTATAGCTTTTTTACTGCGTTCAACATGGCATCTATACTTATGTTGTCATCCTGATCGCAGGAAGGATCTAAACTTAGGTTTCATGCTTTTTAGATGTTTCACTACGTTCAACATGACAACATAGGTTTCATGCTATTTAGCTGTTTCACTACGTTCAACATGACAGATAAAGTACACAAAAACTTACTTGTCATCCTGATCGCAGGAAGGATCTAAACATAGGTTTCATGCTATTTAGCTGTTTCACTACGTTCAACATGACAGTCTATACAAATAACCTTACTTGTCATCCTGATCGCAGGAAGAATCTCAAAAGATGTTGTTTTCAGCTGTTTCACTACATTCAACATGATATCTATGCTTATGTTGTCATCCTAATCGCAGGAAGGATCTAAACATAGGTTTCATGCTGTTTAGCTGTTTCACTACGTTCAACATGACAGTCTCTAGAAATATCCTCACTTGTCATCCTGATCGCAGGAAGGATCTAAACATAGGTTTCATGCTGTATAGATGTTTCACTACGATCAACATGACATCTATACTTATATTGTCATCCTAACATTAGGAAGGATCTAATCATAGGTTTCATGCTTTTTAGATGTTTCACTATGTTCATCATGACATGGTAGAGTTACATTGTTATCCTGACGACAGGAAGGATCTCAAAAGATGTTGTTGTTTAGCTGTTTCTGGAGTTGCTACCTTTGTTCAGATATGGCACGAGTATTTGAAGAATCTTTTAAGGTCATGGCAGTTGAGTTATCCTGAGTAAAGGGATCTGTATCTGCATCATCATTAGAATCGGGAATAGATCCAGATAGCAATAACTTACCTCTACACTTTTTACCCAGCTGACACAGCAACTTACTTATTCTTAATACACCCAATACGAACTTCTACTTTTAACCACCCCACCTAATTGAACATCAACAACTTTATTTGCTTCTACCTTTTAGCACTTAAAGATCTTATTTATTTGTGACCAGGTAGTATTGTAACGCTCCTTACTCCTTAACTACACCTAACTTTCCTTAACCCTTCCTAACTTCTGTAACATCTCTAATCCTCTAATTCCTCCTAACCGTATCTCTCACCATTAACCCTAACCATTAACCCTAACCATTTCTACTATAACGATGCTTTCACTACTAGGTGATAAATTTATTGTTATGGTATTGTAGGTTCTATTATTTACATTTTGTATTATTTGTTTAGGCTATAGTTTGTATATTGTGATAAATAAAAGGTGAACTATGAGTATTAATGAGGGATTTTTAATAGAGATCGAAAGAGAGACAGCAAATACTAGGCGTTTAATATCTAGGATTGAAGACAAAGATTTGGATTGGACACCACACGAAAAATCAATGACTGTTGGTCGTTTGGTAGGGCATATTGTAGAATTGCATAATTGGGTCAATAAAGCATTAAGAAGTATGCATTTTGATTTAGCGACCGACTATTTACCTTTTCATCCATTTTCTATTGCTGAGGCATTAGAGGCCTTGGATGGTAATTATGAACTGAACACTGAATTTGTAGATTCTATGACTGATGAAGATTGGCAAAAGGAATGGACTATTCAATTTGGGGATTATGTGATAGGTAATATGCCTAAGATAGCAGCATTACGATTTGTTATATATAATCACTTGATTCACCATAGAGGTCAGTTATCTGTTTATTTAAGGTTATTAGATATTCCTGTTCCAGGTTTATATGGTCCTTCAGCGGATGATAGACAAGGATAGAAGTAATAGAGCCGAGCAATTTAAACGTTACTCGGCTCTCTTCTTGTTATTTTAATATCTCTCTTAATTTTGTTTTAAGCGCCTCTCCGTGTAGGTTTCTAGCAACGATTATGCCGTTAGGATCTACTAATACATTCTGTGGTATGGCTTTGATTCCATAAACTCCTGCTGCGCCATTATTCCAATGTTGTAAATCGGATATGTGTTTCCATGTTAAGTTATCATCTTTAATGGCTTTTTTCCAATTCTCTAGATCCTTGTCAAATGATACGCCCAATATTTCGAAGTTTTTGTCTTTAAATTCGCTATATGCGGCAACCAAGTTTGGGTTTTCTTTACGGCATGGAGGACACCAAGACGCCCAAAAATCTACTAGTACATATTTACCTTTAAGGTCTTGTAGTGAATAGGGATTTCCCTCCACATCAAACTGTGTAATACCTGGTGCAACCTTACCAACAGATGATTTTTCTAAATTTTTTAGGTAATGTTCAAATATTTTTCCTTCTGTTGATTTTTTAACTTTTTTGTCTAATTTTTTGAATAAAACAGACATCTCTTTATAATCGGGGTCATATCCTCCGACACGTTGTATCAGGCGAATTGTTTCTTTCTCATTTAATTTACTATTTATCGTAGTTATGAGTTCTTCTTTTGTTTGAGAGAAGCCTAATATTGGTAAGGCAAACAATAGGATTAATAAGTATTTTTTCATTTTCTTCTATATTTTATTCAAATTTAAAATAATCTATTACTTTAGTATACTTAATTGATAAAAAATGACAAAACCATTTCATGATATGCCTTTTAAATCTAAGTTGCCTAATACACCTGCAAGTATTTTTTCGCGAATGTCTGCTTTAGCCCAGGAGCATCAAGCTATAAACCTTTCACAAGGTTTTCCGGATTTTGATACTGACCCTAAGCTTATTGAAGCTGTAACAAAATACATGAACGAAGGTTTTAATCAATATGCACCAATGCCCGGCCATATCAGTTTGCGTGAACAAATTTCCTTTAAGTATGATAAATTCTATGGCATTAATGTAAATCCCGCTGATGAGATTACTATTACCGCTGGGGGAACTCAGGGATTATTTACTGTGATAAGTGCTGTGGTAGAAAAGGGGGATGAAGTTATCATTTTTGAACCGGCCTATGACTCCTATAAACCTGCTATAGAGCTAATGGGGGCTGTTGTCGTTCCTGTAAGATTGATGGCGCCAGATTTTAAAATAGATTGGGAATATGTGCGTTCTTTAGTAAATAGTAAAACTAAGCTTATCATCATCAATAATCCCAATAATCCTACTGGACGTGTATTTTCTGTCGATGATATCCAGCAGTTGGAGTATATTGTTAGTGCTCATAATATTGTCGTATTGAGTGATGAGGTGTATGAACATATGGTATATGATGTGCATAAACATATTTCTGTTTTATCGTCTGAAATATTGAGGTCACGATCATTTGTTGTTTGTTCTTTTGGAAAATTACTTCATACTACAGGTTGGAAATTGGGCTATGTAATTGCACCAGCTTTTTTTACTATAGAATTCCGTAAAGTGCACCAGTTTAATGTGTTTTCGGTAAATGCACCAATGCAATTAGCTATTGCATCCTATTTGGATGATATAGATTATTACTATTCTCTGCCTAAATTTTTTCAAGAAAAGAAAGATTTCCTCCTACATGCACTGAAAGATTCACGCTTTAATGTTTTACCCACGCAAGGGACATATTTTATGTTATTAGATTATTCTAATATTTCAGAAGAGCAGGAATTGGATTTTGCGGAGCGTCTCACTATTGAACATAAACTAGCTATGATCCCTGTTTCGGCATTTTATACTCATGGTGATAATCAACAACTTCTACGAATATGTTTTGCTAAAAAGTTACAAACATTAACGGCAGCGGTTGATATTCTTAAGTTTATCTAATTACGCAAAGGGTTGTTTTATAATATCTTCAATAGTGAACGCTATTTTTTTGTTTTTTATTTAGAACAACCTTTATTTATTACTAAATTTGCTATTCACGATTATTTTATTTACCTCATAAATGGCAAGATTAAATTTATTAGAGGAAACACGTTTTGAGAAAGTACCTGTAAAAGTATATGCTGATCAAAATGTTGCTTCTATTCAAGTTGCAAATCGTATTGCTTCTATTATCAAAGAAAAACAAGCAAAGGGAGAGAATGCAGTTTTGGGCTTAGCTACTGGTGCGACGCCTATTAAAGTGTATAAAGAATTAGTACGTCTACACAAAGAAGAAGGATTAAGTTTTAAAAACGTAATCACTTTTAATTTGGATGAGTACTACCCTATGCAGCCAACAGCGGATCAAAGTTATGTTACTTTTATGAAAAAGAACTTATTTGATCATATCGATATTCCTCAACAAAATATTAATATTCCTGATGGAACATTAGCTTTGGATAAAGTTCAGGCTTTTTGTGAAGGTTATGAACAAAAGATTTCTGATTTAGGAGGTTTAGATATCCAGATTCTAGGGATTGGTCGTACTGGACATATTGGTTTCAATGAGCCAGGATCAGCGCCAAATTCGGGTACTCGTTTAGTTACTTTAGATGATTTGACACGCCGTGATGCAGCTAAAGATTTTGGGGGTAAAAATAATGTACCTACCAAAGCGATCACCATGGGTGTAGGAACGATCTTCAAAGCGCAAGAAATTATCTTGATGGCATGGGGAGAGAATAAAGCGAGTATCATTAAAAAAGCGGTAGAAGGGGAGATTTCTTCTGATATTCCTGCTACATACTTACAATTGTCTAATCAAGTAGAATTTGTGTTGGACGAGGGTGCTGCATCTTTATTGACTCGTTTTGATTTACCTTGGTTGGCAGAGGATGTGGAATGGACACCAGTATTGACCAAGAAAGCCGTTGTATGGTTGTCATTGAAATTGAATAAAGCAATTTTAAAGTTAACAGACGAAGATTATAACAATAATGGTATGGCTAAGCTAGTGACAGAACAAGGTCCTGCTTATGCTATCAATATCAAAATATTTAACGAATTACAGCATACAATTACTGGTTGGCCAGGCGGTAAGCCAGGGGTAGATGATTCACAACGTCCGGAGCGTGCTGAACCAGCTCGTAAGAATGTTATATTATTCTCTCCACATCCTGATGATGATGTTATCTCAATGGGTGGTACGTTTATTCGTTTAGCAGATCAAGGTCATAATGTACACGTAGCTTACCAGACTTCGGGTAATAATGCGGTATGGGATGATGATGCACGTCGTTTCTTGGAGTTTGCTCAAGATATAACAAAAGAATTAGGTGTTGATGAGTCTAAGATTACATCATTATATGATGAATCTAATGCTTACTTTAAAGTGAAAAAACCTAATCAGATGGATCCTGAGATCATCCGTAAGGTTAAAGCATATATTCGTAAAGGTGAAGCTATTGCGGGTGCGCGTTTAGTAGGTTTACCGGATTCAAATATTCACTTCCAAGATTTACCTTTCTACGATAGAGCTAGAATAGATAAGAATGTTTCTTATGAAGATGATATTCAACAAACAATGGAATTGATTCGTCAAGTGAAACCTCATCAGATTTTTGCGGCAGGTGATTTCTATGATCCAAATGGTACGCATAAGGTTTGTTTCGATATCATTTTAGAAGCTTTATTGCGTTTACGCGCTACAGAAGAGTGGGCCAAAGATTGTTGGTTGTGGTTATATCGTGGCGCTTGGTATGAATACCCTATTCATGAAATTGAAATGGCTGTTCCATTAGCACCACAAGAGGTTAAACGTAAGCGTCTTGCTATCTTTAAACACCAATCGCAAAAAGATTTACCGGTTTGGCCAGGTGATGATCCTCGTGAATTCTGGGTACGTGCTGAAGATCGTACGAGTGATACGGCTTCAGTATACCACAAATTAGGTCTTGCTGAGTATGAAGCGATTGAGGCTTTTGTAAAATGGAAATTTGACTAAACGTCATAATTTATTGATATAAAGGACTTTTGAGAAATCAAAAGTCCTTTTTTTTGTTAGAAATTTCTGCTTGCGTCTTTTTATGTGGCATGTTTATTTTTTTGATGCAATAGCGATTCTATTTTTGGTTAGCATGTAGAATTAGGATAAATAAATACATGAAGGGAAAGATTTTTTACGTTTTGCTTCCTACCATCACTTTAGATCGCTTGATTCCAGTAGATCCTTTTGCAACATTAAATTTCTCTTAGGGTTATTTTATTAGAAAATTAGGCCTATTGGCCACGATGTGTAATATTACGGATGCATTTAGTTATTATGTACATGAAAATTATAGTGTGAACCACATTCCGCCACGCAATTTTATAACTACATTGGGTTATAAGTTCTAAGGAATATGGATGTTTAATACTACACAAGGCTCAATTAGTCGAGACCTGTGTTGTGTTATACTATATTTATCAAATTTTCAACCTCTGCCAGTATTTGCTGTGTTCCTACGGAAGCTAATAAAAAGGTATAACGTAATGAATTAGGAATAAATCCAAAATACTTCTTGAAGGCTGTCGTGAAATGTGTAGAATGCTTGTAGCCTGTTAATCGGGCAACATCCGAAACACGATATTCGCCAGACATGATTAAGCCTTTAGCATAATTCATCTTTTGATCTGTAATGTAATTCATTACTGTTTTTCCAAAATGCTGTTTAAAGTATTTTTTTAGGTATTGCTCATTCGTACCTACTAATTTTGACAATTCGGCTATTGTATAGTTTTTGGCTAGGTCTTTATGAATAAATTCTTTAGCCAGGATTATTTTATCGTAGTGACTTTTGTTTACTATTATTTCTTGTTTATCATTCTCTACAAATAAGCTCTCAATCTGATGTACTATAGCATCTATGAGTAAGGATTGGATGCGTAGTTGATACAACGAATCTGCGTTCTTATGAAGTGTTATTATTTGCTTGCAAATCAATATGATACGGCTGTCGCTCTTTGTTAATAAGCCATTTTTGAAGCGCTGGCTTAGCCCAACAAATTTCTCCTTAAAATCTTCTACTACATGATTAGGTATGTAAATGGCGATCCCTATATTTTGGTCATTTATATTTTTCCATTTCAATTTATCTCCTCGTGTCACCGCATGGATAATATTTTCACCCCTACGAATAATATATGAATATTCATTGAGAACATAGGAATTGATACAGCTATCTATAGTTTCGGGATACAGAATATTCAAAAAACCATCAAATGGACTATCTATGATAGTGGTTTTTACTTGATCTAATATAGTGTATTGGATCGAAAAATTAATGGCTGTTAGCTTATCTGGATATATATCCTCAAGTGTTGTAGCACAATTTTCTGAATATGAAGGTTTATTTTCCGAATGCGTCATCTTGTTATTTAGAATAATTCTACATTTGTGCCACTACTTTAATTTAGACTTGTTCTAAAGAAAGATAAAGATATTATATTATTTTTAGATAATGAAAAAATTCTACCTAACAGTTTATTTACTTTGTTGCACATTGTTATTGTTTGCACAACAAACTTTTTCTATAAAAGGGAAGGTGCATGATGAAAATGGTACAGCCATATCACATGTAACTATAAAAATAGAAGGGACACCTTATACTGTTATAACGGATGAAGATGGTCGTTATAACTTTAGTGCCGTGCCCAAAGGAAAATATACACTATCTGTATCGTCGGTAGAAATTAAACCCAAGAAGCTCGCGATTGATATCAATAAAAACTATCCTGATTTACATATTCATATTGATCCAAAAGGTGATTTGGCATTAGATGAAGTACGTGTAGAGCGTAAAACTGTAAAGAAAGAATTAGAAACATCAGGATTTGCTGTGGCAGTTATAGAAACTAAAGAAGCGTCACTAAGAAACCTAACCACTAATGAATTATTAGACCGTGCTGTTGGTGTACGTGTTCGTCAAAATGGTGGTATTGGTTCTCAAATAGAATATAATCTCAATGGGATGTCGGGTAGCTCTATCGGTATATTCTTGGATGGTACGCCAATAGCTACATTTGGCTCTTCTTTCAATCTGAATAATATTCCGCCAGCTATGATCGAGCGAATAGAGGTCTACAAAGGGGTGTTGCCCTCACATTTGACAGGCGATTATGTCGGTGGTGCAATCAATGTTATTATGAAGAAAGATGCTTCCGCGAATAATTTGACTGCAGCAGTTTCATATGGGTCATTCAATACTTTTCAGACTGATTTAGGCGCTTTTTATAGAGATCAAAAGTCTGGTTTTACATCGCGAATTTCTGGTTTTTATACGTATACGGATAATAGTTACGAGATGTGGGGCAAGTTTGCGATGATTACAGATGAGTATCTTAAATTAAAAAGATATCAACGATTTAAAAGGTTCAATAATACCTATAAATCTGTCGGTGGGCGTTTCGAATTTGGTTTTACAGATGTGAAATGGGCAGATCAATTTTTCTTAGGGTATAATGTATCAGATACCTACCAAGAGATTCCGCATGGCACAACTATGGCACAGCCTTATGTTGGGAGGTTTCAAGAGTTTAATGCCAATGTTTTTACATTAAGTTATAGCAAGCGAAATCTTTTTCTAGACGGTTTGTCCTTGAATGTAAATGCTGTTTATTCGGATAGAAGTACGTACTTACAAGATACTTCTCGCGCTATGTATAATTGGGACGGTAGCCCTCTTGTATATATATTGAACAACAAACCTACCCCATTAATAAAGCCTGTAGGTCAGGGGCAACAAGGTGTGGCAACGATTACCAATGTCGATAGAAAGATTATCAGTGCACGTACGAATATATCTTATACGGTAGCAAATGGTCATCGTGTATCTTTAAACCACAACTTGAATCATACTAAAAGAGTAGATGAAGATCTGTTAAATAGCAATAATTTGTCTAATGCCAATAATCAACGTAATACGACAACCAATATTTTTGGGTTTAATTATGAAGCACAAACTTTCAATAATAAGTTGAAGACAAATTTGTTGGCTAAGTATTCGATCAATCAAAATCATTACAATAATGGTGGTGTTACCAATACGCTTACCAACGCTAATCCTGGCTATGGATTGACTGCTTCGTACAATATCATTCCTAAATTGTTTGTCATAGGATCGACCGAAAATACTTATATATCACCACGTGATGAACAGATATATGGAAGTCCTGAAACCAATATACTAGAAAATTTAGCGCTTTTGCCTGAAAAGAATGTCAATTATAATATAGGATTTAGGTATGCACCATTACAGATCAAGGATCACAAAATAGCCATATATGCAAGCGCTTTCTGGCGCAATGGTTATGATAAAATTGCTCCCCAAGCTGTAGATTCTGTAATCCCTGGGCGTGAGAGCGATGCAAATCTTGAAACAACAAAGTTTATCAATATTGGAAAAACCCAGTCTCGAGGATTTGAGGCAGAGATTACTTATGTATATAAAAACAAACTTAATGCCTTAATCAACTTTTCAAAGTTTAATACCTTGTTCAAACAAGAGCTTGACGAAAATGGTAAAAGACATTATCTATATAATTTGCAACTGCCTAATGAACCGTTCTTTATAATAAATGGATCTGTCCAGTACCGTTTTGATAATTTTATCCAAAAGAAATCTATTTTCAATGTGTACTATAATACGGGATATGTTGCACCATTTAGTACCGTTTGGGTCGATTCGGACAAGTGGTTCGAAACTCCTACTCAGTTTTACCATGACTTGGGGGGTAGTTATCGTACACCGAAAGGTAATATTGTAGTGAGCTTAGATTTAAAGAATTTTTTGAATGCCGAGATGTATGACAATTTTGGAGTACAAAAACCTGGAAGAGGAGTTTATGTAAAACTCAATTATATGTTGAATAATATTAAAAGAAAAAATAAGTGAATTTAAAATAATCTAGCAATGAAAAAACAATTATTAAAATCAGTTTTATGGAGTTCTTTAGTTGTCTTGGGAACAATGACAGCTTGCGAGAAAAATGATACGCCGAATAATGGACCTGAAGAAACAAATAATGGTGCAGATAATGAAAGTAGAAAATATATTACCTTAACGGCGGCATATCCTGATGATGCAACACCTCCAGTAGCAGGTAATGGTGGAACAATGGCCTATGCTTTAACGGAAGATGAAGCCAAAGATCCGACCAAAACTATTGATATCTATAATCAAGGGTATGCTCTGCGCTCTGCACGTACTGCACGGGTACAAGCTTCTGTAAATGGTAACTATGTGTACAATATTCAATATACAGGTACTGAGGGTGGTATTTTTAACAAGTATAAAGTAGACGGTGGCAATAAATTCGGCGATACGGGGCAACAATTAAATACAGCTTCTATTTTGGGCACTTCTCCACGCTGGGTGAAAGCTGCTGAAGGGATAGGCGTAGGGGTAAATATTTCTGGTGCTTCAGCACCAATAGATCCTGTCAAAGCAGAAGCAGGTACACAGACATATGAGTATGAAAGAGGAAAAGCTACGGTTGCTATTATAGATCTTGACGATCCTAAAGTGATCAATTCAACAAATTTTGAATTCCCTTTTTCGGATGAGGAGAAAAAAGCAGGCTATTCTGTTGGTCGTTTAGATGTGCCTGTTCTTAATGCTGCTAAAAATAAATTGTATATCGGCTGTAATATTGCTAAAGTGGATCCTACTAAAGGACCTAAAAAAACTGTTAATTCTGAAACTAATGCCGTTACATGGGCTTGGAATAATGATGCAGCAAATATCAAAGGTACGGTGACTTTAGTATTGGATTATCCTTCATTGGCTAATCCTACAGTTATCTGGTCTTCACAAAGTAAATATGGTAATAATAGTTACCGCACGATGACTCAGTATGTGGGTACTGATGGTCATGTGTATCAATCCACAGGTGCTAACACGACTAGTTACCCACATATTCTGCGTATCAATAAAAATACGAATAGCTATGATAATGACTATATATTTGATCTAGGCAAAGCATTGGGTATTACTACTGGTCGCGTTGGGATAAAAGCATGGACGTATATCAAAGACGGCAAAGCAGTAGCTATATATGACATTGATGGTAAAGGTGGTTATATTGCCCTGCTAGATTTAACAGCAAAAACGGCGACAAAAGTTGCTAATCAATATGAATCGTCATTGAGCTTGAGCCAATACCAAAATATTGTGGTAGCGGGAGATTATGCTTATATACCATTGACACCAAGTGGTTTGGACGGTACACTTTATTTAGTAAATTGGAAAAATGGTACGGTTACAGCGGGGGCGAAATTGAAAAACCAATCTGGTAGCTTCTATATCGGTTCTTATTAATTGTAATAAAATAGATTTCACATAATTATACGCTGCCCCCAAAAAGTTATACGCTTTCTGGGGGCTTTTTTATGCACTGATCTTTCCAAGGTAAATTATCTAACCTAATTGGTGTCATTATTTTTTCCTTAAATATCTTTCCGTTACCCAAATCCTTCCTATCGTACTATATATTATCTTTTTATTAATATTTAAATAGGTATTCCTATTCATTATTCCAATTTCGACGAAGTGGTTCATTCCTTAAAACAACAAATTGTATGTAGGGATATAGTTTTATTTAACCATAGGTAATGGGATTATTTCCGATTCGGTAGCTTTAATTCCCTTATGCGTAATCTTCTTATTTAGAATAATTCTACATTTGGTAAAATAGCTTAACTCAAAATTAATCTTGTATGATTGATTTATCGTTTAATCACATGTAATGAAAAAAAATATCTTAGTAATTTGTTTCTTGTTTATGACTGTTTTTTGTTTTGCTCAAACTTCTTTTTCCATTAAAGGGAGAGTGCATAACAAAGATGGAGAACCAATCTCAGAGGCTACAATAAAAATCGAAGGAACAAATTATACAGCCATCACCGGGGTAGATGGTAACTATAGTTTTAATTCAATTCCCAAAGGTAAATATAGGCTTTTGATATCTTCTTTGGAGATTCAATCTAAAGCGTTAGCTCTGGATGTAAATACTGATTATCCACATTTGAATATTCTTATCAAACCTCAAGGTGATTTGGAATTGGATGAGGTGCATGTAGTACGTAAAACCACTAAAAAACAAATAGAAACATCGGGTTTTGCTGTCGCAGTTATAGAAACGAAAGAAGCCGCTCTACGAAATGTTACGGTGAATGAATTATTAGACCGTGCAGTAGGTGTTCGTGTTCGGCAAAATGGAGGCGTAGGCGCAGCAATAGAGTATAATCTAAATGGTATGTCTGGCAGTACGGTAGGTATATTTTTGGATGGTATACCCATATCAACGTTTGGTACTTCTTTCAACTTGAATACTATTCCCCCTTCTATGATCGAGCGTATTGAGGTTTATAAAGGGGTATTACCTGCTCATCTTACGGGCGATTATGTAGGTGGAGCCATCAATGTTATCATGAAGAAAAATGCTGTCTCTGATCTGGTGACTGCTTCTATTTCTTATGGTTCATTTAATACTTTTCAAGGGGATTTAGGCATCTTTTATAACGATAAAAAATCTGGGTTTACAGCTCGAGTTTCGGGATTTACAACCTACTCGGACAATACTTATGAGATGTGGGGTAAATTTGCGGTCCTTACAGATGAATTTCTGAAGCTCAATAGATATCAGCGTTTCAAAAGGTTTAATAACACCTATAAATCTATCGGTGGCCGTTTTGAATTTGGGTTTACGGATGTAACATGGGCAGATCAATTTTTCTTGGGCTATACTGTCTCTGACAACTACCAAGATATTCCTCATGGCACCACTATGGCACAGCCCTATGTAGGGAGGTTTCAAAAATTTAACGCTAATATATTTAGTTTGAATTATGTGAAAAGCAACTTGTTATTGGACGGTTTATCTTTACATGTAAACGCTGTTTACTCCAATAGAAGTGCTTATTTGCAGGACACTGCACGCGCCATGTACAACTGGGATGGTAAGCCATTAATGTTCATTTTTCAAGGTGAACCACGCGCCAGGATTAAGCCTTTAGGACAGGGACAGCAAGGGCCTGCTACTATTCTGAATGTCGATAGAACAATTATAAATACACGGACAAATCTATCTTATATAGTCACCAATGGACATAAATTGTCTCTAAATCATAATTTAAATCGTACAAAAAGGGTTGATCAGGATTTACTAAATCATGATAACCTGTCTAACGCTAATATCGAGCGCAATACAATGACCAATATTATTGGCTTTAATTATGAAGCGCAAACTTTTGCTAATAAATTGATGACAAATGTATTAGCGAAGTATACCATCAATCAGAGTATGTATACGAATGGTGGTATTAGAAATACGATTACAAATTCTAAGCCTGGTTATGGTTTGACGGCTTCCTATAATGTCATTCCAAAATTATTCCTTATCGGCTCTACCGAGAATTCATATATCTCACCTCAAGATGAGCAAATATATGGAAATCCAGTAACCAATATTTTGGAGAATTTAGACCTCTTGCCTGAGCGAAATATTAATTATAACCTAGGCTTTAGATACGCCCCTATAGTGATCAAAGAACACAAAATCGCATTATATGCGAGTGCCTTTTGGCGTAATGGATATGATAAAATAGCTCCTCAAGCGGTAGATTCTGTAATTGTAGGACGTGAGAATGACGCTAATATAGAAACAACAAAGTTTATCAATATAGGTAGAACACAATCTAGAGGGATTGAAGCTGAGGTAACATATAGTTACAAGAATAGGCTGAATGTATTGCTTAATTTTTCGCGATTTAGTACCCTTTTCAAACAAGAGGTAGACGAAAATGGGAATCGCCACTATTTGTATAATCGCCAATTGCCTAATGAACCATTTTTTACGGTAAACGGTTCGGCGCATTATCGTCTCGATAATATCTTGCAAAAGAAGTCCGTCTTTAATATTTATTACAATATGGGTTATGTGGCACCATTTAGCACAGTATGGGTCGATTCAGACAAATGGTTTGAAACACCTACACAGTTTTTTCATGACTTAGGTGGCAGTTACCGTACACCTAAAGGGAATATAGTTGTTAGCTTGGATTTAAAGAATTTTTTGAATGCGGAGATGTACGACAATTTTGCAGTACAAAAACCTGGAAGAGGAATCTACCTCAAGTTAAACTATATGTTGGATAACATAAAAAAGAAACATTAATTAAATAAATAATATAGCCATGAATAATACAATCATAAAATCAATTTTAATAGGTTCTGCAGTAGCCATTGGTATAATGTATTCTTGTTCAAAAAATGATAATCCAACTATTGTTACAGAGCAAGAAGATGATGGTGCTGATAATCAAGAACGGAGATTTATAACTTTTACTGCAGCAATACCTAATGATGCAACGCCTCCTGTCCCAGGAGATGGAGGGACGCTTGCTTTTGCCCTAACGGAAGAGGAAGCGCGAGATCCTTCAATGACCATAGATATTTTTACGAATGGGTATAGCCTTAGGTCGCAAAGAACGGCCCGTGTTCAAGCTTCTGTAAATGGTAATTATCTGTACAATATTCAATATACAGGTGTAGATGGAGGGGTTTTCAATAAGTATACTGTCAATGGTGGTAATAAATATGAAGACACCGGCCAACAATTAAATACGTTTTCGATTTTGGGAGCATCCCCGCGTTGGGTAAAATCTGTTGAAGGTATAGGTATTGGTGTGAGCATGGCGGGAGCTATGTCGCCAATAGATCCGGATCGTGCAGAGGCTGGGACCCAAACCTATCAGTATGTAAGGGGCACAGCGAGTGTTGCAGTATTAGATCTTAATGATCCTAAATTGATTAATTCTACAGTTTTTGAATTTCCTTTTACTGAAGAGGAAAAAAATGAAGGTTATACTGTTAACCGTATAGATGTACCTGTATTGAATGCCGCAAGAAATAAAGTTTTTATTGGCTGTAATATCACAAAAGTAGATCCTGAAAAACCATTAGTAAGACGGGTGAATGCACAAACAAATGCTGTGTCATGGTCTTGGGTGTCTGACAATGAAAATATTAAAGGATCTGTTACCCTTGTTTTAGATTACCCTTCATTGGCCAATCCAACATTGATATGGTCGACACAGAGTAGGTTTGGGAACAGTAGCTATCGTACGATGACGCAGTATGTAGGGACAGATGGTAATATTTACCAAGCTACTGGCGCTAATATTACGAGTTATCCGCATATTTTGCGTATTGATAGAAATACCGATACCTACGACAATTCTTATTTGTTTGATTTAGCGGCAGCTTTAAATATAACGACAGGGCGTGTAGGTATAAAAGCATGGACTTATATACGAGATGGCCAAGCTGTTGCTATATATGATATTGATGGCAGGGGTGGCTATATAGCGTTATTAGATTTAAATGCTAAAACCGCACGAAGGATTTCCAATCAATATGAAGCTACCTTAGATTTTGTTCAGTATCAAAATATAGGTGTTGTTGGTGACTTTGCTTATATTCCATTAACACCTAGTGGAGTTGATGGTCAGATTTATGTGGTCAATTGGAAAGATGGTTCTGTTGTTTTAGGTGCTAGATTGAAGAATCAATCTGGTAGTTACTATATTGGATCGTATTAATTGGTATATAGTATAACAGACAACAAGAGGGAACCAAGCCGTGGTATCCCTCTTGTTAGTTCTCTATATTTAAGGTAGTTCGTTTAAGGAACTATATAATGCTGTAGACCTGCTTAATTCATAGTAGAAAACCAAAATTATCTTTTTTCCTCCTACTATAATCCATGAAATTGCTAATCGTTCAACGATGTGTTTACCTTATATTAATGTATAAGGAGTTTTGTTCGATGTACCTTATCACTTATTGCCAATCTGGTAGTTTTGATTCCCGCATGCGTAATCTTCTTGTTTATAATAATTCTATATTTGACCAGTAAATTAACTATAGGTTAATTTAAAATTATTTTTTTTCTGTGTATTACAATTTCTTGATTAATCTATGGACTTTATTTATGGGATTTAGTTCCAGGTTTGTGTAGTGTAATAAGAATCATATCATTCATAAAGAGATAAAATTTTATAGGCTAATAGTCAATTCAATTGGAGCGAATCTGTCGTAGAATCTTGCTGTTAGATGAACCTTAGATATGTAAGTATAAAGATGTAATCCTTAAATAAATTATAAATGAATAATAATAAAGTTATGAACAATTTTTTTTTTAGATCCGCCCTCTTCGGGAGCTTCATTGCGCTAGGTATAATGACTGCTTGTACTAGGAGTACAGATCCTACTCCTAGAGCCGAAAAGTTAGAAGATGGCGCAGACAATGAGGATAGAAAATATATTACCCTATCAGCTACTTTTCCAGATGCTCAGGGAGTACCTGGAAATGGAGGTACATTGGTATATGGTTTAACGGAAGCCGAAGCTAGAGATGATACGAAAACAATTGATATCTATAAGGATGGTTATGCTGTACGCTCTGATAGAACGGCCCGTGTGCAGGGGTCTATAAATGGCAATTATTTGTATAATATTCAGTATCGAGGTGTAAATGGTGGCGTCTTTAATAAATTTAAAGTGGAAGGAGCCGGAAATTTTATAGATACAGGTGAAGAAATAAATACAGCTGCTATTTTAGGTCAAACTCCTCGATGGGTTAAATCTGCTGAAGGAATAGGTATTGGCGTCGAAATTCAAGGGTATTCATCTCCTATTGATCCCGAGAAAGCTGAAAATGGAACGCAAGAGTATGTATTTAACAGAGGGAATATTGCTGTCGCTGTATTGGACCTCCACAATCCAAGCTTAATCAATTCTACGGATATTGTATTCCCATTGTCCGAAGAGGATAAGAAGGCTGGCTATACCGTAGATCGTGTAGATGTGCCAGTCTTAAATGAAGCGAAGACCAAAGTATTCATAGGATGTAAATTGATGAAGGTAAATCCTAATAAGCCTCCTGTAAAAATGGTGAATGCCAGAACAGGTGTAGAAGAGTGGGTATGGGAGAATGATGACGCAAATATAAGAGGTACCGTATCCTTAGTACTGGATTATCCTTCACTGGCAAATCCGACGTTGATATGGTCAACACAAAGTAAATTTGGTAATAATAGCTTAAGGACGATGTCTCAATATGTAGGTACTGATAAGCATGTATATCAGTCTACAGGGGTAAATATTATTAGCTATCCTCATATTCTACGTATAGATAGAGCTACAAATACGTATGACAATGATTATTTGTTTGATTTGGCTGTAGCGTTGAATATCACATCTGGGCGTGTAGGTATCAAGGCATGGACGTATATCCAAGATGGCAAAGCTATAGTGATCTATGATATAGATAGCAAAGGTGGATATATTGCGCTAATCGATCTTAATGCCAAGACAGCAACTAAAGTGGCCAATGATTTTGAATCACAATTGGACTTTACGCAATTTCAAAATATTGTCGTAGCAGGTGACAATGCGTTTATTCCGCTAACACCTCCGAGTTTGGATGGGCAATTGTATATCGTTAATTGGAAGACAGGGGCAACACAGAAAGGGGTGAAACTCAAAAATCAGTCCGGTAGTTATTATATTGGATCGTATTAGTTGTAATGAGTATAAAAGAAAAGGCAACTCCAAAGAGTTGCCTTTTCTTTTATACACTATTTTGTCTTTCCTTTTATACTATCAGTAATCATTTCGAGAACTGCAACAGCTATCGCAAAAAATGCAGTATTCCAAAATCCTTCTACTTCAAATTTTGAGCCTAGTATTGAGTCACTTAGCTGTATCATAAGAATGGTAATAATAAAGGATACTAAACCAAATGTCAACCAATTTAAAGGGAAGGTAAATAAACGAAGGATTCCGCCAATAATAGCATTAACGGCACCAATAACTAGTCCTGCAATAATCGCCCACCAAAAGTTCTCTACATGAGCACCTGGGATAACATATGTTGCGATAGTGACAACTAATCCGGTAAGTAACAAAGAAATAATAAATCTCATTATAAAATGTTTGTTTAAGTAGATGTTCAAATTTAATGCCAGCTATACATACCTAATGGTATGTTAAACGATAACTAAATGTTGTTATAACAAATATAATAAATTAAGTAAATATGCTCGCATAGAAAAAAATAGTATCTTGTATAATACGATTTTATAATGAAAGATAATATATGAAAACATTAATGTTCACATTGACAATGGTTATAGCTTCTATATCCTTGTTTGCGCAGTCTGGAGATATAGTTGGTAAATGGACTACCATAGATGATGATACGGGTAAAGCGAAGTCTATTGTAGAAATATATAAAAAAGCAGATGGCAAATATTATGGTAAAATATTTAAATTGTTACAGAAACCAGAGCATGAAACATGCGTAGCTTGTAAGGATGATCGCAAGAATAAGCCGCTAATAGGGCTAGAGATTATTCGTGGCTTGAAGAAGGAGGGTAAAGAGTTTACCGGTGGAACGATCACAGATCCAAAATCTGGGAAGACATATAAATGCACCATTATCCGCGATGGTGATAAATTAAATGTGCGCGGCTACATGGGGTTCTCACTCCTTGGACGCACACAGACCTGGACATTGGATAAGTAATTAATCCAAAATAAATTAAAAAGGGCAGTTTTTATACTGCCTTTTTTAATTTAAAATCAAACAATCGATTTCGTTTAAAGAGTTTCTTTTTTAATCTTATCTTTGATAAATAGAATATTTAGCATGAAATATCGTACGTGTTAAATAGCTTCTTTAAATTTAAAAAAAATCGTATGTATAAAACATTAAAGCCTGTATTAGAGCAAGAACTTGCTGCTATAAAGGAAGCTGGTTTGTATAAGCAAGAGCGTATTATTACTACTCCTCAAGGAGCAGATATAAAAGTAAGTACAGGACAGGAAGTAGTAAATTTCTGTGCTAATAATTACCTAGGATTGTCTTCTCATCCCAAAGTATTAGAGGCTGCCAAAAAGGCTATCGATACTTATGGATATGGGATGTCATCTGTTCGTTTTATCTGTGGTACTCAAGATATTCATAAAGAATTAGAAGCTAAATTGTCGAAGTTCTTAGGAACTGAGGATACTATATTGTATGCTGCAGCATTTGATGCGAATGGTGGTGTATTCGAACCTTTGTTAGGTGCTGAAGATGCGATCATCTCTGATGAATTAAATCACGCCTCTATTATTGATGGGGTCCGTCTGTGTAAAGCGCAGCGTTTCCGTTACAAAAACTGTGATATGGCAGATTTAGAAGCTCAGTTGCAAGCAGCAGCGGGTGCGCGTCACCGTATCATTGTTACAGATGGTGCATTTTCAATGGATGGTTCAGTAGCGCCGCTTGATAAAATCTGTGATTTAGCAGACAAATATGAAGCATTGGTCATGATTGACGAATCTCACTGTACAGGGTTTATTGGGCAAACAGGACGTGGAACACACGAGTTATGTAATGTAATTGATCGTGTAGATATTATTACGGGAACTTTGGGTAAAGCGCTTGGTGGTGCTTCTGGTGGTTTTACATCTGGCCGCAAAGAGATCATTGACATGTTGCGTCAGCGCTCTCGTCCATATTTATTCTCTAATACTTTAGCCCCTGCTATTGCGGGTGCTTCGGTTGCGGTATTGGATATGTTGAGCGAAACAACAGAGTTACGTGACAAATTAGAGTTTAATACTAAATACTTCCGTGAGAAGATGACTGAAGCTGGTTTTGATATCAAACCAGGTTTCCATCCGATTGTACCAGTGATGCTATATGATGCCAAATTAGCCCAAGAATTTGCCGCTAAAATGTTAGATGAAGGTATCTATGTAATTGGATTCTATTATCCTGTTGTACCACAAGGAAAAGCACGTATTCGTACACAAATATCTGCGGGTCATGATATAGCGCATTTGGATAAAGCAATCGCTGCATTTACGAAGGTAGGTAAGGAATTAGGTGTTATAAACTAGTGTTTATAGTATATCTTATAATTTAAAAAGCCTTGAATTTCAAGGCTTTTTTGTGTATTTAAGTGTTTAGAAGGTCTTGGTCTAGTCAAAATATTGTTACCTTTTAATTTTGGAGATGATTAGCTTAATGTACCTTAATAGCGTTTTTTTAGTCTAATACGCGTAGTTAATAATAAATTAATTTGATATTTTGAAAAAAAACACGGAAAAATACAAAATATGAGACACAAAATATATATCTTTGCACCTCTGTTTTTTTATAATACATTATCGCTCAATGCAAAATATTAGAAATATCGCGATTATCGCTCACGTCGATCACGGGAAAACTACATTAGTAGACAAAATCTTACATTTCACAAATCTTTTTAGAGATAATGATGGTACAGGTGATTTAATTCTAGACAATAATGATTTAGAACGTGAACGCGGTATTACAATCGTTGCTAAAAATGTTTCAGTTCAATATAAAGGCGTTAAAATTAACGTTATTGACACTCCTGGTCACGCCGATTTCGGTGGTGAGGTAGAGCGTGTCTTAAAGATGGCTGATGGTGTTGTGTTATTAGTAGATGCGTTTGAAGGGCCAATGCCTCAAACACGTTTTGTAACACAAAAAGCGTTAGCTTTAGGTTTGAAACCTCTTGTTGTGGTTAACAAAGTAGACAAAGAAAACTGTCGTCCTGATGAGGTTTATGAGAATGTATTTGACTTATTCTATAGCTTAGATGCGACAGAAGAGCAATTAGCATTCCCTGTTTTATATGGTTCATCTAAAAATGGATGGATGTCTACAGATTGGAAAGAGCCGAAAGAAGATGTATCTGAATTATTAGATGCTATCATCGATCACTTCCCACCGTCTCCTTTCGTTGAAGGTACTTTACAAATGCAAATTACATCGTTAGATTACTCTACTTTCGTAGGTCGTATTGCTATCGGTCGTGTTGCGCGTGGTACAATCAAAGAAAACCAACCTATTTCATTAATGAAACGTGATGGCAAAATCGTTAAATCACGCGTTAAAGAATTGCACACTTTTGAGGGCTTAGGCCGTCGTCGTGTAGCAGAGGTTGCTTGTGGTGATATCTGTGCGGTTGTTGGTGTTGAAGGTTTTGATATTGGTGATACTATCGCTGATTTCGAGAATCCAGAACAATTAGAGGTTATCAGCATCGATGAGCCTACAATGAACATGTTGTTTACGATTAATAACTCTCCATTCTTCGGTAAAGAAGGTAAATTAGTTACTTCTCGTCACATTCATGATCGTTTACAAAAGGAATTAGAGAAAAACTTAGCATTACGTGTTGTTCCTACAGAATCTCCTGATGCTTGGTTAGTATATGGTCGTGGTATTCTTCACTTGTCTGTATTGATCGAAACAATGCGTCGTGAAGGTTACGAATTACAAGTAGGTCAACCTCAAGTAATCTTGAAAGAAATCGATGGTAAAAAATGTGAGCCTATCGAGGTTTTAGTTGTTGACGTACCTGCTGAAGTATCTGGCAAAGTTATCGAGTTAGTAACGCAACGTAAAGGTGAGTTGTTGATTATGGAAACAAAAGGCGAGATGCAACACTTAGAGTTTGATATCCCTTCTCGTGGTATCATCGGTTTACGTAACAACGTATTGACAGCTACTGCTGGTGAGGCTGTAATGGCACACCGTCTGAAAGGTTACGAGCCGTGGAAAGGTACTATCCCTGGACGTTTGCATGGTGTATTGATCTCTTTAGATAAAGGTACTACTACTGCTTACTCTATCGATAAATTACAAGATCGTGGTAAATTCTTTGTGGATCCAGGAGCTGACATTTATGAAGGTCAAATCTTAGGTGAGCACATCCGTGACAACGATTTAACAATTAACATTGTTAAAGGAAAACAATTGACAAATATGCGTGCTTCTGGTACAGATGACAATACACGTATTGCACCTGCTATTAAATTCTCTTTAGAGGAATGTATGGAGTATATCCAAGCAGATGAGTATATTGAAGTAACTCCTCAATCTATTCGTTTACGTAAGATCTACTTAACAGAAAATGAACGTAAAGTAAATGGTAAAAAATTCCAATAAGAATTTATTATTATAATATAAAAGAAAAGCCTCTCTTAGTACTAAGAGAGGCTTTTCTTTTGTTAAAGAATGAAAATTTATTGTTTAGTTTTATTTGATTCCATATTCTTGTTGCTTTTGTGGAATGCACAATAGCCAAATATATAAGCCGATATGAATAGCGATATTGGTAATGTGATGTAATTCAATGCTATAACCTGCGTGCTTTTATCGTTTGAAATACTCGTATATATACTTATCGTAATGAGAACTATACAAATGATAAATAGTGTTAGGGCTATTTTTTTATTGAATTCAAACATCATATTATACCTAATATCTTTTCTTTCTATTTAGCTTCTGCAGCTCTATATACTTCATTTTCTGCTTTGAATATCTTGAACTGTACATCATAGCCTTCCGGTACGTAAATAACAATAGGCATACGGCCATTATAATCTACAATCTGCGGACTTGCACTAACAAATAAATGACGGCCTTTGGCATCTGGGCATCCCATTAATGTACTTCGTACTTCTCCTTTGGTCGTAAAATCCCAATAGCTATAGCCCCAACCTTGTAAGTCCTTTTGTGTATATGTACCCATTAAGTTGAATGAATTGCAACCATCTACATCCATCCATTTGCCGACATAAAATTCGATTTTCTTGTTTGCGTCATTTTCCGAATAAGGAACTTCTATAATCATTTTTTTATACCCCTTTTGTGCCTCAGGGAATATTTTAGGATCTATTTTACTAATGACCGATTGTGCATTAGAAGAATTTAATCCTATAAACAGGGTAAGGATCAATGTTACCAGCACTCTAAATGTGTTCTTTATCATATAATTAACTTTATGCTATATTGTCCAATATTTATGCCAATAATAGCTAATCCAATTCGCCTTGACGCCAGTCATAAGCCCAAAAGGTTTGATTCGGACTCAAAAATAATTGCATTAATTTTTTCATCGCTGGAAATGCAGTATCGGAATTCATAAATACCGTTAATGTTTCTTTTGTGCTCGGGTAGGTAATAAAAAAGCAACGGAAGCCGGGATTTGATCCGGTGTGCCAATAGGCTGTTCCTTTTTCATTGAGCTGCATGCGCATACCTAGCGCACAAGGAACATATTGATCGTCGCTACTTATGGTCTTTCCTTTCTTGGCCTCCGCACTACGTGTCAACATTAATTGATGGGTAGTTTTTTTTAGGCCTTCCCCCTTCATAATGGCTTTGTTTACAAACCTTAGGTAGTCTTCCGATGTCGTGTATAGTGTATAAGCAGCATTACTCTTGCGGTATGTTCCTAGTTTGCGTGGTTTGTCATAGCTATAGTGACCATATGCGGTATTGTTAGCCAAGGAGTCATTCCATACGATATTACTTTTTGTCATAGCGAGTGGTTTTAATACTTCTTGCTCGATTATTTCCTGAAAACTCTTGCCTGTTATATGCTCCATTGTTTCCTGAAGGAAATAATATCCCTCCCCAGAATACATATAATCTGTGCCTGGTTCAAATTGGAGGGTTAATGGTGTTTTACGCCAAGTATCTGTCGGTACATCACCTTCCCAGTTTAATAAGCCACTGTGGTGGGTAAGCACCATGCGTGCCGTTATTTTATCGCCCCCAGGAGTTTCTTTTAGTCTATCATAAGCATAATAATCCAATAGGGGGGTGTCAAGGTTTATAAGACCTTGATCGATCAATCTAAAGAACGCGTAAGCAGCGACTACTTTAGTTAATGAAGCGGCCTGAAAACGTGTGTCAGAAAGAATAGGTTCATCTTCACCTTGTTTTTTTAGGCCCTGTACATAATTCTTTACCTCTTTTCCTTTGCTGAAGGATATTTGTATGCCCGGTGTACCGGCCAAATGCATTATTTCCTCTATTTGGGTATTTATATCTTGACTTTGCGCTGGGCTTATACATAGCAAGGAAATGAAGAGATATAGTGTGATGTATATTTTCATACTATTGCGTCATTGCTTTAGGTAGGCTACCGTGATCTAACGCGTTATATTTTTTTAATATTTCCAACGTTTCTTTGATCGGTAGTGCTTTGATGGTTTTATTGTTGTGTCCCGTCATATCTTCTGCCGCAAACATAGAGTTTAGGATAGCTTCTTCTGTAGCTTCCCATACGGCCATAAATAAGGGTGATAATTCGTCGTTGTGGATGTCTTCCGTCTGTAAGACTATGGCTCCTTTATTGTTGTAGGGTGTTCTAGTAGCAGGGTGTGTACTAAAGGCAATTGAATAATCACCAGAACCATTGGATGAAAAACCACCCACATTTCCAAAGGCAATATATGATCGCTTGGCAAGTCTTTTCAAGTTGCGACTTGACAAGGGTGCGTCGGTAGCTATTACAATCATACATGAACCATCTGCCTTAGGTGCATTCTTCGGATTCATCATATAGTAGTTTTGTAATTCTCTACCTACTGGCGCGCCATTGATATTCAAGACACCACCAAAATTGGTCTGTACGAGTACGCCAACAGTATATCCTCCTTTTGAAGGCGGTAATACACGGGATGCGGTGCCGATTCCTCCTTTGAACCCAAGACATTCTGTGCCTACTCCGGCGCCGACATTACCTTCTTTGACAGCTCCTATGGATGCAGTTTGGATGGCTTCGAAGACATCTTCTTTTTGGACATGTCTACCACGGATGTCATTAAGGCCACCATCATTGGTTTCACCGATCACGGAGTTTACAGATTTGATATTTTCATTGCCTGGTAGGCTAATCATATAGTCGATCAAGGCATCTGCTACTTTCGGAGCATTGAGTGTATTGGTCAATAATATGGGGGTTTCTATATTTCCTAATTCTTCAATCTGTGAAATACCCATCATTTTACCAAAGCCATTGCCTACATATACTGCGGCTGCTACTTTATCTTGAAATAGATTGCCACTATGTGGAATAATAGCGGTTATACCTGTACGGACATTATTGTCTTTGATGACGGATTTTTGTCCTACTTTTACCCCAGGTACATCAGTGATCCCATTCAGCTTTCCTGTGGGCAAGATACCCGTTACGATATTAAAATCACGTGCACGTCCTCTTCCTGATTGTGAATAGGAGTGGTAACTGATAGACAATAAGGCTATGACAAGTCCTAGGACATTTTTTTTCATACAAAATAAGGTTGATCCAGTTAAAACATACAAAATACTGATACTAACCTAATTTTTATACTAAAAATGAATTTTATTTTTAATCTATTTTTTTGTTTCTCTCGTAGGCTTCCGTCATTTCATCCATTCTACGCTTGATGGCGACATCAGTGCGGTAGGGAATAAGTTGATTGAGTGCATTTTTCTCTATATCAATATCTGAAGCAGATTCAAAATTGTGAACGGTGCGTTTATTGTTTATAGCAATGTCGTAAGGATCTCTTCCGCTCATCAATTTTACTAATACAGGTAAGCACTCAAAAAATATAAATAAACACGCGATAAATAGAACAGCATATTCTGTAGATTGATTTGTCGTGCCATCCGCATTAATATGCAATTTGCTCAACGCAGCATTTCGGTCTGCAAAGCCAGCATTGTTAATAGCACTATCTAAGGACGCGTCAGAAAGGATTTTGACATCCATTAATCCTTCTTTCTCTTTTTTGGTTAAGAGTATATTTTCTTTGCGTATTACTTGTGCTCGTAATGTGTCAAGAAATATTTCTTGTTTTTTAAGGCTTTCTTCCTTCATCTTCGCGTATGGGCCATAGCCCATGACACCTGATGTTTCCGTAGTTTTAGTACCAAATATTTCATGGTTCAATTTTTGACGTTCACTCTTTATAGCACTTTCCAAAGAATCTGATTGTGTCTTTAGGCTCATTAATTGTTTGTATTCTACTTGATATTTATGCTCAAAAGTGCTGTTTAGTGTGTCAATAGTTGCTTGTTGGTTTTTAAGATATTCTACCCGTAGATGTTCGCTGATTTCTTTCTCAAAAATTTTCAATTCTAAAGGTCTAGAAATAACAATACCGATGATTATAGCCAAGATAATTCGCGGCAATGCTTGTAAGAATTGCTTCAATCCAGTTTTGGACTTATCAATACTTAGGACGATGTATCTGTCCATATTGAAAATCGCTAATCCCCAGATGACGCCAAATAATGTGGCATAAATTAGCGCAAATGCACTGCCACTAAATACAAAATACAAAGCATAACCACCTGCTACGGCAGCAAATAGACCGGTGAAAAATATTGTAGCACCAATGCTAAAATATTTATTTTGTTCTTCGGGGTATTTTTTTAGTGTGGCTTTATGGACTCCAGCGCACCACCAAAAGAACTTTTTCAAACTTTTCATTATCCTAATACAGTATGTATGTAAAAACTTGTACAAAAGTAGGTTAGTTTAAGAATGTTATTTGTTATTATTCGGTCAAATTGGGGTTTTGGTCGGTCAAATAGTGTTAAATATCTGTTTAAGGAAAATATTCTTTTGTTAATTAATGACTACCTTTGTTCCTTATAATTTCGGAAACAATAAATTGATAATATGATAAAAAGAAGCTTTTTTCCTTTTTTAGTTGTTGCAGCCATTGTAGTGGGCTGTACTAATGATAAGAAAAATGATTATTCGGATAATCCCTTGTTAGCCAAATACGAAACTCCATTTGAGGTTCCTCCTTTTGATAAAATTAAAGATGAACATTTCAGACCTGCTTTTGAAGAAGCAATACGTGTACACAATTTAGAAATTGATAGTATTGTTAATAATACAGAGGCTCCCACATTTGATAATACTATTGTAGCATTAGAAAATGCGGGTTCTTTATTAAGTAAGGTATCATCTGTATTCTCTAGCTTAAACTCCGCAAATACCAATGATACGATTCAAGCGATAGCCAAAGATTTGGCGCCTCTATTGTCTGGGCATAGAGATAATATTGCGCTTAATGGTAAGCTTTTTGAACGTGTAAAAACAGTATATAATACTAAAGAATCTTTTGGATTAGATGCGGAAGATCAAAAATTATTAGAAGAATCTTATAAAGGATTTGTACGTTCTGGCGCAAATTTGTCAGATACAGATAAAGAAAAATTGAAAAAAATAAATGCTGAATTATCAGTATTAACAACAGCATTTGGACAAAATTTGTTAGCAGAAACAAATTCTTTTGAGCTTGTTGTCGACAAAGAAGAAGATTTGGCGGGCTTGCCAGCGGGGCTAAAAGCTGCTGCTGCAGAAACGGCTAAAGCAAAAGGAAAAGAGGGCAAATGGGTATTTACATTATCGAATCCTTCGGTAATGCCTTTCTTGCAATATGCTGATAATCGTGAGCTACGTAAACAAATATGGGACGGATACCAAATGAGAAGCAATAATGGTAATGCTCAAGATAATAATGAAACATTAATCAAAATAGCTAACCTACGTTTGCAAAGGGCTAATTTATTAGGATATCCTTCGCATGCGGCCTATGTTTTAGAAGAATCCATGGCTGCAAACTCATCTAATGCATATGCTTTATTGAATAAACTGTGGAATCCTGCCTTAAATAAGGCAAAAGTTGAAGCAGCAGATATTCAAAAAGTAATGGCTGACGAAGGTTTTGATTTTGATGTAGCACCTTATGATTGGAGATACTATGCAGAAAAAATTAGATCTACTCGTTTTGCGTTGAATGAAGAAGAATTAAAACCTTATTTCTCCCTTACTGCAGTAAGAGAAGGGGCATTTGCTACAGCAAACAAATTATGGGGTATTACTTTTGTAGCCTTAAATAATGTGCCTACCTACCATCCTGAGGTTGAAGTGTATGAAGTGAAGGATAAAGATGGTTCTCACTTAGGCTTATTATATGCTGACTTCTTTCCACGTGAGTCAAAACGTGGTGGTGCTTGGATGACTTCATTCCGCGATCAGTTTACCAAAGATGGTAAGCGTATCGCTCCTGTTATTTCTATCGTATGTAACTTTACAAAACCTGTAGGAGATCAACCAGCTTTATTGACTTTTGACGAAGCGAGTACATTATTCCATGAGTTTGGTCATGCGTTACATGGTTTATTCTCTAATGTAAAATATCAATCTTTAGCAGGTACATCTGTTTCCCGTGACTTTGTAGAATTACCTTCTCAAATTATGGAAAACTGGGCTAGTGATCCTGAAGTATTGAAATCTTATGCTAAGCATTATAAAACTGGTGAAGCTATTCCTGACTCATTGATTACTAAGATGGAGAATGCGGGTACTTTTGATCAAGGCTTTGCAACCACAGAATATCTTTCTGCTTCGTTATTAGATATGGATTATCATTCTATTACAAAGCCGATCACCGTAGATGCAAAAACGTTCGAAAAGACAGCTATGGATAAAGCAGGTCTTATTGACGCTATTATTCCGCGTTATAAAAGCCCTTATTTCCAACATATATTCTCTAACCCTGTAGGTTATTCAGCAGGTTACTATGCATATATATGGGCCGAAGTATTGGATTCTGATGCTTTTGCAGCATTCAAAGAAAAAGGAATATATGACCCTGCTACCGCAGAATCTTTCCGTAAAAATATTTTAGAAAAGGGAAATACTGAAGATCCGGCTAAATTGTATAAAGCATTTAGAGGTCAAGATCCAGATCCTATTCACCTAATGAAAAAAAGAGGATTGAATTAATTCGCTTAACAATAGTATAAAGCCGCTTTTTAAAAAGAAGCGGCTTTTTTATTGCATATATTTTTGGCCTTATGATTTATTTATTTATATTTGGTCTAAATAAGAATAGATATGTGTCAATCAACTATTTTGAATACTAAAGGAAATACTATAATAAGTTATTGTCCGAGGTGCCAAAACCATTATGTTTGGCAGCGTTCATTTTTATTAACTTTTACCTTACAGCAATTTGAATGTTTTGCCTCAGAAATTCATGTCAAACAATACGATAGGGAATTTGTACGTTTTCCGGATGGCACATTCAGGACCTATTTAGAAACCCCTATGCGGGAGGTTTTACTAACCTTTACCGAGTTAGAGTGGTTCGATTTTAGTAAAGCTATTCAAGAATCTTATTATATGCGTGAGATTTATGAAATCATCAATAAAGATATTAAGTCCTAGTCTCCGACCAATACATATTAAATCATTGATCTAGGCACAAATTCAAAAACTTCATTTCACTCTCTTTAAATTTGTAATCTGAAAATTCCTCTTAGTAACGGCTAAGGGGATTTTCTTTATTAACTATAGCCTAGCATTATATCTTGGTATACCTCCAAAAAAAGCTTCAAGATTTAGAGAATCCGTGAAGCTTTTTTGAGATATTTAAGGCTATGTCTTCGTAATATATAAGAATACTGGGCTAACTATATACCGTTAGAATTGAATTGTAAATCGTATAGATTTTTATAATATCCTTCTAATCGAAGAAGCTCTTGATGGGAGCCTATTTCTTTAAGCTCCCCTTTATCTAATACGATGATTTTGTCTGCCTTTTGGATTGTAGATAGGCGATGTGCTATCACAATAGCAGTTCTACCTTGCATCATATTATCAATAGCAGATTGAATAGTTTGTTCTGTCTCTGTATCAATAGATGACGTTGCCTCATCGAGGATTAAGATCTTCGGATCATGTACCAATGCTCTGATAAAGGAGATCAGCTGACCTTGGCCAGATGATAATGTAGCGCCACGTTCTTGTACCTGATAATCAAATCCGGAGGGTAGATTATTAATGAAAGTGTAAGCACCGATTTGTTTTGACGCATCAATAATTTGATCTAAATTGATAGCTGGATTATTAAGGCTTATATTATTCTTTACGGTATCCGAAAAAAGAAATACATCTTGTAGCACTGTAGCTATATTTTCACGTAGAAATCTCAAATCGTATGCTCTGATATCGATACCATCCAATAGTATTTGGCCCTTTTGGATCTCATAGAATCGACTTAGAATATTTATTATAGAAGATTTGCCGGCGCCGGTAGCACCAACTAATGCTAATGTTTCTCCAGGTTTTACGGTGAAACTAACATCACGTAATACCCATTTCTCTTCGTTATACGCAAACCAGACGTTCTTAAACTCAATAGCACCTTTGATATTATCAGGTTTCAAGGTACCTGTATCAGGTGTAAATTCATCCGTATCTAAAACGTCAAATATACGCTCCGCAGATACCATTCCCATTTGAAGGGTATTGAACTTGTCTATTAACTCCCGGATAGGTCTAAATATAATATTGATATACATCAAAAATGCCACCACTACACCAGGGGATATTACATCTTCGATGATCTGTTTTGATCCATACCAAACTAATAAACCAGTAGAAATAGCGACGAAAATTTCTAAGACAGGAAAGAAAATTGAAAAATACCAATTCGCACGAATATGCGCATTGCGCTGTTCTTTATTGATGACTTCAAATTTCTTAAACTCTTGATCCTCGCGTGAGAAGTACTGAATGATAGCCATTCCCGAAATATGCTCCTGCAGGAATGTATTTAGATTAGCCACCCAAAGTCTTACATCTTGAAATGCCGACTTCATCGCTTCTTTAAAGATATATGTCGCCCATATCATCAAAGGCATGGGTACTAATATAATCAATGTCAGCCTCCAGTCGGTATAGAACATCACCCCAAATATTACGACCAGTTGCAATAGATCGCCTATAATCTGTATTAATCCTTCGGAGAATATATTGGCTATAGTTTCTAAATCCGATATCGTACGCGTGATTAATTTACCGATCGGGGTATTATCAAAATATTTTAACCGTAGGTTGGTAATATGGTTGAATACCTGAATACGGATGTCACGAATGACGGATTGACCCAGTGTATTCGTCATCAACGTATGAAAATAACGTATTATAGTCTGTACGACTAGCAAGAGCAGCATGAGCAACAACATCGTGTTGAGGCCATCATATTTACCAGATAAAATATATCTATCTAGTGTATGTTCTATTAATAGTGGTAGCGCTGGTGCTACTGCCGCCAACAAAAGCGTAAGAATAACAGAGATCCAGAAAATAACGCGGTAAGGGCGCATGTATTTTGCTAAGCGACCTAGTAATTTACTGTCGTATGTATTTCCCGAGATATTATCCTTTGCCAAAATATAAGTTATATATAAGTGTATGCTACTTTTGTTAAATAAAGGCCATGAGCAGGAACTGAAGTGCCCGCTTGTGAGCGACTTTTGCTCGCTAAAACATCATCAATATACGAAATAGGCTTGCCTTTGATACCTACTTCCAACAATGTCCCCACAATAGCGCGTACCATATTACGTAAGAATCTGTTTGCTGTAATATGAAAGACAATACCCTTATCATTTTTTACCCATTTTGCTTCCGTGATCGTACAAATATTCGTAAAAACTTGCGTATTTGATTTACTAAAACATTCAAAATCCTTCGTGCCGATTAATTTTTCTGCCGCTAAGTTCATTTTTTCCATATCTGGAATATCGCGTAGCAACCATGATTTGTTGATCAAGAATGGATCTTTATGAAAATGTATGTGATATTCATACGATCGCTCTGTCGCATCAAATCTAGCGTGTGCTTCTTTATCTACTTCGATCACCCGTTGAACGGAGATGTCAAAAGGTAGCAATGCATTGATCGAGTGAACACAGCGTTCAGGCTGATTTACGAGCTTTTCATGGTTACTGTCAAAATGAACAAATAACTGCTTTGCATGAACGCCTGTATCTGTACGTCCGGCGCCAACGGTTTCTACCGTTTCTCTCAAAAATGTATGTAAGGCTTTATCTAGCTTTTCCTGAACAGCGGTTGCATTGGGCTGTGTCTGCCATCCGTGATATGCACTCCCATCATAGGCTATTTCTAAGAAAAATCGTTTTCTATTTTCCACTTAACAAAGTTAGGAAAAACATTCTTTGATATATGTCATGCTTTTCAAATCTTATCTACAATTTATAGTGCTAAATCGTAGTAAAAGTATGCAAATCAATAGTAGTTAGCTATGAATTTTGATGTTGTTTATATTATATTTGTAATATCATCAATTTAAAAAGTCAATCATGTTACAACGCATTCAGACCATTTGGTTGTTTTTAGCAGCTTTAGTATTGCTAGGATTATTTGTTTTTCCTTATGTCAATTATATTGATTTGGTAGGTTTAGGGAAGAGAATATTGGTAACAGGAGAATACAGCGCTGTTAATAATGAAATAGTAAAAAATGAAGGTTTTATTCTTCAAACTATAGCAACGGTGGTATTAGCACTGATTCCGCTAGGTATTATTTTTCTTTTTAAGAATAGAAAATTACAATTGAAGTTGATCTATTTGGAGATGATCCTGATTTGTTTGTTTGGGCTATGGTTATATTTCTCGGCTTCTAATACATTATCTTTAATCAGCCAAAAGATAGGCGCACAAAGCATTGGTGTAGGTTTCTTTTTATTGCCGATATCTATTATTTTTCTGGCTATGGCTATTGGTGGTATTCGTAATGACGAAAAATTGATTAAATCAGCCGATCGTTTACGCTAGTATATGAAAAAGATCCTAGTATCGATTATGTGCTTGTGGGCTTTTGCTAATGCTTCTTTTGCACAGGTAGATTCAAACCCCTCTCTTGATATTGATGATATTGAAGTCATCGTCAAAGGGATTAATGTAGCTCCAAAAGGAGATTCTGTCACGTTAGAGCTAGTGCTACATTCTTATTTGAAGGACCCTCGTGAGCTGACAATAAATACGTTTGCATCCGGATTAATTAACCCACAAGGGAAAGTGATGTTTTATGAAAGTATGATGATGGGTAAAGTGAAAGTAGTATTCGCAGACCGTCAAAATTATTTGCATTATTTTTTGAAACGTAATGAGCCCGTTTTATATACGATAAAAACTGTTAATTGGAAAAAAGTATGGGGTAAGCCTCAGCAGTTTAGAATGACACTCGAAGATCATGCCGAACCAGGTAAGTTTCTACAAGTAGACATCCCATTATAATATTTAAGCCCTTAATTTTTAGGGCTTTTTTTGTGTGTTTGTGCATTTACTTTGTGTACAAATTGTATCTTTATGAATAGCCGAAGTTGTTTTATGAGAAGAAAAACTGTTGTTATTTTTAAGTTTCTTTTAATGGTCTTGCTCCTGATGGTCACTTTGCTACCTAGCTATGCACAGACGCCTTTGCGCGGGGTCATTGTAGACCATAAGAATAGCAAACCAATACAAGGGGCTACCGTCAAATATTTAGGCAATACGGAAGCTACCTCCTCCGATAAAGATGGTTTATTTCTCCTTCATATTGATTCGGTAGGCCAATTGCTTGAAATTAGCGCCATGGGGTATAAAGTCAAAGTAATACCTATTCTACGTATTGATTCATTATTTTCTGTGCCTTTAGAAAAAGCGAATACGGAGATTGAAACCGTAGAAATAACACAAAAAGTTAAATACAACAAAAGAAATCCTGCTACAGAGATCATTGATCTTGTGATACAGCACAAAAAATATAATAAACTAACGCGCAAGGATAGTCTATTTTATAAGCAATATGAAAAAGTGAAATTTGGCTTAGTAAATCCGCAAGAAGGATTCTCTACCAAGTTAGGGGATATGAGCTTCTTCTTTAAGAATGTCGATACCTCCGTAATTGAGGGACAAAAAACATTATCATTATTCTTGCAGGAGGATATATCCGACAATTATATTAAACAACATCCTGCACGGACAAAAAAAATAGTTGTCGCCGAGAAAAGAACGGAATTTGACCCTAGGTATATCAATAATCATAATATAGAAGCCTATCTAAATTATATTATGCAACCTGTAGATGTCTATGATGAAAGTATTTTTTTTGTTAATAAACTTTTTTTAAGCCCCATTGCCGATAATGCTAAGCTGTATTACAAATACCATATAGCAGATACCATACGCAATGAAAAAGGATTTAATATTAGAATTAAGTTTGAACCATTTAACAAGCAAAATTTGCTATTTACAGGGGAGCTTATTATTTCGATGGATGGTAGGTACGCTGTTGAACGAGCCAATATGTCTGTCGACAAACAGGCTAATCTTTCTTGGGTTACACAGCTTAATATGAATCTATCGTACTTTAAAAATATAGATGGTGTCATGTTGCAGGATTCATCTCATGTTTTGGTACAATTTGGTGGTGGTAAGAAAGATGTGTTATTTGGGGAAAGGATGTCAGTGAATACGGATTATGACTTAAATTACCCTATTTCAAAAGAAATTTTCGAAGGCCAACCTATTGAGAAGAAGTTAAATCCCAATCTTTCTCTCAATCAGATCCGTCCAGTGTTGCTCAATGTAGCGGAGCAAAATACGTATATAAATGTGGATCAAATAAATCAGTTAAAATCCTTCAAAACGCTGGCTGCAATTGGTTATTTGCTCTCTCAGGGATATTATTCATTAGGCAAATTTGAAATCGGTCCTTTAGAATATGTGTATCACCGTAATAATATCGAAGGAAATCGTGTCCGATTAGGTGGACGTACCACTCCTTCATTTTCTGAGAAAGTATACCTACAAGGATATCTAGCTTATGGTTTTGAAGATAAACAGGTGAAATATTCCTTAAAAACTGCTGTTGCTCTGAATGGTAAGTCCGTAGCTACTTTTCCAGCACATTACCTCGAAGGTATGGTGCAGCACGATGTTTTTGACCCCGGCAGAAGTTTAGGATTCTTGAAAGGGGATAGTTTCTTCCGTAGTTTTGGAGGGAATCGTCCTAATAAATGGATGGATACGGATGCTTATAGGCTAGCACATATGATCGAATTTGGAAATCACGTGAGCGTCAATACGAGTTTTACACACCAAAGAAGGACTCCAGTCGGAGATCTAAAATTTGTGTCTTCCGGAGATTCGTCCTTATTGATCAATAATATTAATACCAATGATATTCAGGTTGTATTGCGTTGGGCACCCTTTGAAAAATTCTATTATAGAAATCTTGAACGTACGACTATCCCGGAGAACTATCCTGTATTTAATATCCAATATAATAAAGGAATTAAAGGCTTTTGGGGAGCATCATATAATTATGATGCACTACGATTAGCTGTTAGTAAGCGTTTTTTTATGAATCAAATTGGCTTTGGCGACGCGACAATTACAGCAGGAAAGATATGGGGCGTTTTGCCTTACCCATTATTAGAAATCCCTAATGTTGCCGAAGTGACAGATCGTCATTCTATATCCTACGAAAGGACAAGTTCAATGGAATTTGTAGCCGATCAATTTATAAAATTCGCTTATGACCATAAGTTTAATGGTTTTATTTTAAATAAAATCCCAATTATAAAAAAACTAAAATTGAGAGAATTACTTGGCGTAAGGATGTTTTATGGCAATATTTCAGATTCTAACAATCCGTATTTGAGTGATGATGTCATTTATTTTGATCGCGGTAATGATGGTAATATCATGACCAATTTATTGTCTAATAAACCGTATTGGGAAGGGTATGTTGGTTTACAGAATATTTTCAAAATATTTGAAGTCCAGTATTATAAAAGATTGAATTATGTTTCTTATCCCTCAGCTAGGGAAGATGGCTTTTGGAGAAACTTAAGGATTTCTATTAAATTTGAATTTTAAATCTTTCTAAGTATGCGGAAATATAATACAATACTTGTGGATGTAGATACGAACACAGCACGTATTACCATCAATAGAGCGGATAAAATGAACGCCTTAAATGCAGAAACATTAGCGGAGATATCTGCTATATTCGACGAATTGGAGAATGACCATACTGTAAGAGGGGTAATATTCACTGGTGCGGGATCAAAAGCATTTATCGCCGGAGCGGATATAACTGAATTTCAAGGATTAACAGCAAGTGAAGCTTTTGCTTTAGCTGAAAGGGGGCATCTTCAGGTGATGGATAAAATAGCAAATTTCTCCAAACCCGTTATCGCTGCAGTAAATGGTTTCGCTCTAGGTGGTGGTTTGGAGTTAGCGATGGCTTGTCATATTAGGGTGGCATCTGAAGGTGCGAAACTGGGTCTTCCCGAGGTATCCTTAGGTATTATCCCGGGTTATGGTGGTACACAGCGGTTGACTCAATTAGTTGGACGGGGCAAAGCATTAGAAATGATAATGACAGCAGATATGATTGTTGCTGAGGAAGCCTTGACTTGGGGATTAGTAAATTATGTCGTTCCTGCTGATGAACTCTTAACGAAATGCTACAGCCTATTAGAAAAGATATATACGCGCTCACCGATAGCAATATCATATGCAATAGATGCCGTCAATACCAGCTTGATAAATCCTGAAAATGGCTTTAAGAAAGAAATAGAGCTCTTCGCACAGAGCTTTGATACAGTAGAATCTAAAGAAGGAATTCAGGCCTTTATTGAAAAAAGAAAACCTAATTTTTAACAGGATGCCATGTAAGCCCTAAGGCCTAAAGTTAATGTTGATTATATCAATATATTACTTCATGTATAGCATATTTACGCTGTGATTGATAGTCCTGAATTGCTGAAGTGTTAAATATGGTATATTAGATTATTATTCAACGACATAGCCTAGCATATACTCTTGAAATTGCTCATAGTATACTTGGTATGTATGGATATTTGCTCCTTTATAGAGATCTAAGGTCATGATGCCTTGTGCTTCAAAGTTGAAAGGGCGTATGGTCATGTCATGAAGAAAAGAGACACCTTTTTTGCCTTGTAGTTTATACACTGCTTCTTTGGCACACCAGCAGGCATAAAGCTGATTTATCTCTTGCTCAGCAGATATAAATTTCATTTCCGATGCTTTGAGGAATTTATTCTTTATGCGAAGGACCTTATCTTTGACGATCTCTAAATCCATGCCACATTCGCCTTTTGTGCTCAACATTACCCCAGCATAGTCATAGGAATGGGTAAGGGATATTTTGTAAGGGTAATCAGGCAAATAAGGTTTGCCATTTTCATCCGAAGGACAAGCAATATATTTATTGGTATTCAAAAGATACCGCAATAGGACGCGAGTTGCTAACCAGTGAAGTGTACGCTTCCCTTTACCAAGGGCTTGCAATTTTTTTTGCTCCGCTTCGTTGAGTTGCAACTTGTCGAGTAACTCTGACTCTGACTCTTCAATTTTCCAAATTGCAAATTTTGTCTGTGTATCTAATTCTCTTAGGTATACCAATGCCATACTCAAATGTATGAACTTATAATGTAAAAATAAGGATCCCCAAGACTTAGATTTATAATTAATCAATTAAAGTTGCTTGATTTCAAGCAATAATGTATTTTTGAGCCTTCGTTAGCCGAGCTAACATTATCCATATTAAATATGATATTATCCGATAAAAGAATTTTAGAAGAAATAGATAAAGGAACTATTATTATCGAGCCTTTTGATCTTAATTGCTTAGGTACGAACTCTTATGATGTACATTTAGGGAAATATCTTGCTACCTACAAGGATGATATTTTGGATGCCAAGAAGCATAATCAGATTCAACATTTTGAAATCCCCGAAGAGGGATTTGTGTTGCAACCAGGAACCCTATATTTGGGCGTTACTTTGGAATATACGGAGACACATGCGCATGTTCCATTCTTGGAAGGCAAATCGAGTACTGGTAGATTAGGTATTGATATTCATGCCACTGCGGGCAAAGGTGACGTAGGTTTTTGTAATACTTGGACATTGGAGATTTCTGTATCTCAACCGGTACGTGTTTATCCAGCAATGCCGATTGGTCAGCTTATATATTTTGTCGTTGAAGGTGATATACAGACGCTGTATAATACCAAAGGCAATGCCAAGTACAACAACAAAACAATCCGCCCTGTGGAGAGTATGATGTGGAAGAATTCTTTTTAAAAGGCCTTTATATTCTAGCAAAAAGGGAGCAATTTTTACGTGCTCCCTTTTTGCTAGAATAGTATATTTTTTTATCCTCCAAATTCCATTAAGTAAGATTTCAAAAACTCATCTAGATCACCATCCAATACGGATTGTGTATTTGATGTTTCCGTTCCTGTTCTTAAATCTTTAATCAATTTGTAGGGATGCAATACGTAGTTACGAATTTGTGAACCCCATTCAATTTTCTTTTTTGAGCCCTCTATTGCAGCAGATGCTTCCTCACGCTTGCGCATTTCGATCTCATACAATTGGGATTTCAATAAGCGCATTGCGTTCTCTTTATTTTGCAATTGAGAGCGTGATTCTTGGTTTTTTACGATGATCCCTGAAGGCTTATGATGTAAGCGAACCGCAGTTTCTACTTTGTTTACATTTTGTCCCCCTGCACCGCCAGCTCTAAAAGTATCCCATTCAATTTCGGAATCCTTGATGTCGATTTCTATATTGTCATCTACCAATGGGTATACATATACTGAAGCAAAAGAAGTATGTCGTTTACCGTTACTATCAAATGGAGAGATACGCACCAAACGGTGAACGCCATTTTCGCCTTTTAAATAACCATAGGCAAAGTTGCCCGAGAATTGTAGCGTTACAGATTTAATACCTGCGACATCCCCTTCTTGGTGATCTTGTTCGGTAACTTTGCAACCGTGTTTCTCGCCCCACATGATATACATACGCATCAACATAGCTGCCCAATCACAGGATTCTGTACCGCCAGCACCTGCCGTAATTTGCAAAATAGCATCCAGTTGATCTTCCTCAGCGCTCAGCATATTTTTAAACTCCAGTTCGTCTACATTGGTTAGTGCTATTTGATATTGATCTTCAACATCTTTATCACTAGCATCACCAGATTGGAAAAATTCATACATCACCGATAAGTCTTCAATAGAAGCCTCAACATTGTCGTAATCATCGGTCCAAACTTTAAGGTTTTTGATGTTGTGCAGAATCTTCTCTGCCTCTTTGGGGTAATCCCAAAAATTAGGTAATAACGTTTTTTCTGTTTCTAGCGCAATCTCTTCTTTTTTGACATCAATGTCAAAGATGCCTCCTCAGGGATATAATACGATCCCTCAAGTCTTGAATTTGTTCTTTGGTCATAAGGGCTAAAATAAAGATTAATTATGATATTACTTAAGAATGTCGTCAACTAATATTAGAATTCATCATTTAATAATCTTCTAATTGACTATATTTGAATATAAAAATACATTTACATGTTACCAACTATAGATTTTACAAAGACACAAGCTTATAAGTATTTAGCGGATCATTTTATTGCATTAAATGAGCATACCATCAAAGATATGTTCGCGCAGGATGCCCAGAGATTTGCTAAATTCTCCTTATATTTTAATGATATATTACTTGATTATTCTAAAAATAGAATCAACGAGCAGACCATAGCCCTTTTGATACAATTGGCAAAAGAATGTCAACTTAAAGAGGCTATTGAAGCCATGTTTGCTGCGGAGAAAATCAATGTTACCGAAGGGCGCCAAGTATTGCATACGGCTTTAAGGAATCGGGACAATGTACCAGTTCTAGTCGATGGAAAGGATGTAATGCCGCAGATAAATGCGGTGTTGGCACATATGAAAGAATTTACTAATCGTATCTTATCTGGTGAATGGAAAGGATATACAGGCAAAGAAATTACCGATGTCGTAAATATAGGGATCGGTGGTTCCGACTTAGGTCCTGTTATGATTACGGAAGCATTGAAAGCCTATAAAACAAGGCTCAATTTGCACTTCGTTTCTAATGTCGATGGTACGCATATCGCCGAAACCTTAAAAAAGGTAAATCCGGAAACTACTTTATTCTTGATTGCTTCAAAAACTTTTACAACACAAGAGACCATGGCAAATGCGCAGTCTGCTAAAGATTGGTTTCTACAAGCGGGTGCTTCTCAAGATGATGTAGCCAAGCATTTTGTTGCGTTGAGTACAAATGAAAAAGGCGTTTCTGCTTTCGGTATTGATACCGCTAATATGTTTGAATTTTGGGACTGGGTAGGTGGTCGTTACTCTTTATGGTCAGCGATTGGATTATCCATATCTTTAGGGATTGGTTATGACAATTTTGAAGAGTTATTAACCGGAGCACATGAAGCCGATGTACATTTCAAAAATACGGACTTCGAAGAAAATATCCCAGTCATATTAGCGCTTCTTGGGGTATGGTACAATAATTTCTTTGATGCTGAGAGCCATGCCATATTACCTTACGATCAGTATATGCACCGCTTTGCCGCTTATTTCCAACAGGGAGATATGGAGAGCAATGGTAAATATATAGACCGCAATGGCCAACGTGTAACCTACGAAACAGGCCCTGTCATATGGGGGGAGCCTGGTACGAATGGACAGCACGCTTTTTATCAGCTGATACACCAAGGTACAAAACTAATTCCTTGTGATTTTATTGCGCCAGCAATTTCACACAACCCAATCGGTAATCACCATCAGCTATTGTTGAGCAACTATTTTGCACAAACAGAGGCTTTGATGAACGGCAAATCTGAAGAGGAAGTTGTAGCTGAATTAGTAAGTGCTGGTAAATCAACGGAAGAGATTGAGGCTTTGAAGAATTATAAAGTGTTTGAAGGAAATAGACCCACAAATTCTTTCTTATTGAAGAAAATAACGCCTCGTTCTTTAGGCTCTTTAGTTGCATTTTATGAGCATAAAATATTTGTACAAGGTATAATATGGAATATCTACAGTTTTGATCAATGGGGGGTAGAGTTAGGTAAGCAGCTCGCGAATAAAATACTTCCAGAGTTGAAAGATGAAGACAAAATCGAATCCCATGATAGCTCTACCAATGGTTTAATAAATCAATATAAAGCTTGGCGATAGTATTTTTTGAAATAATAGTATAAAAAAGGCACACAATGTATTTTATTGTGTGCCTTTTTTGATTTTATAAGATTTTTTTCAATTTATTTACTCATTTTTATAAATAAACTAACATTCAATTACGCTATCATTTACCTATAAAGTACAAATTATGAAGTCAATAGTATTAAACCAAATTAAAAGTAGGCGAAAAATAATCTTTACCTTATTTTTAGGTATAGGAACACAATTTACCGTCTATGCACAAGGACCCAATTATACCGGGCGACAAGTAAATAAAAAAATAGACCCTATTGTTCAACAAATAATAGATGAAGCTAGTACCAATTCGCAATTGGAAAATTTAGCCTTTGAGTTGTTGGATGTCGTTGGTCCTCGTTTGGTAGGTACGCCAGGCATGACCAGGGCAAATGACTGGGCGGTAGAGAAATTTCAAAGCTGGGGAATCCCAGCAGAAAAGCAACAGTTTGGTGAATGGAGAGGATGGGAGAGAGGGATCTCTCATATCGATATGGTATCCCCTCGTATCAAAACATTGAATGGTACACAGCTCGCTTGGAGCCCTAGTACTAAAGGGAAGTCTGTGGTAGCTGAGGTTATTCCTTTGGGCGACTTTAAAGATAGTCTTGATTTTAAGGCTTGGCTGCCTTCTGTAAAAGGAAAGTATGTCATGATCTCTATGCCGCAGCCAACAGGACGCCCGGACCACAATTGGGAAAAATACGGTAAAGCCTCATCTATTGAGAAGATGAATAAGGATCGAGATGCGAAGTCGGCAGCTTGGAATAGCCGTATTAGAGCAACAGGGATGTCTGCAAATTCAATACCTTCGGTATTAGAAGATGCCGGAGCTGTAGGAATACTGACGAGCAATTGGTCCAAAGAGTTTGGTGCTAATAAAATTTTTGGTGCACGATCACATAAAGTCCCTACTTTGGATATCTCATTGGAAGATTATGGTGTTCTTTACCGATTGGCAGAGAATGGTATTAAACCTAAGATAGCTGTAGAAACAGCATCTAAAGATTTGGGTAATGTTCCTTCTTTTAATACCATTGCAGAAATTAAAGGAACAGAGTTTCCGGATGAATATGTAATTCTGTCGGCCCATTTGGATTCTTGGGAAGGCGGATCTGGGGCTACAGACAATGGTACAGGTACTATCGCTATGATGGAAGTGGCACGCATATTAAAGAAAATTCTCCCTAATCCCAAGAGAACAATATTAATAGGATTATGGGGTAGTGAAGAACAAGGACTTAATGGGTCGCGTTCTTTTGTATTGGATAATCCCGAAATAGTAGAGAAGACCCAAGCGGTATTCAATCTAGATAACGGAACTGGGCGTGTCGAGAAAATCAATGGATCCGGATTTGTACATGCATATGATTTTATGGGTAGATGGTTAGAGGAGGTTCCCCGTGAAATAACCAAAGATATAAAAACGGAATTTCCGGGTACGCCAGGGACTGGTGGTTCGGATCATGTTTCTTTCGTTGCAGCAGGTGTCCCTGCATTTATGTTGAGCTCCCTTTCTTGGGATTATGGTACGGCGACATGGCATACCAATATTGATACCTATGATAAGCTTGTATTTGATGACTTAAAAGATAATGTCATACTGACTGCTATCATGACCTATAAAGCAGCACAAGAACCACAGTTGGTGAATAGAGAACAACGCGTATTACCCATTAGCGCTGATGGTAAACAAGGGGTATGGCCCGCAATTAGGCAGCCTCGAAGAACAGGAGTAGGATACTAAAAATAGAAAAGGCACGCTATATGGCGTGCCTTTTCTATTATATTTACTTCTTCGATAGTGGAATTAAGTCTGCCATCACATTTAAACTTTCATCGAGGATAAAATCGAATTCAATTTTTGGTTGTGGTTGACCATCTTTCCACAAAGGCATATTGTGTAACTCTAATAATTTGTTGATTCGAGCACGATTCTTTTCTTTGTTTGCGTCTCTTTCTTTTTTTAGCTGTGCTTGATTTAAGCTAATTTGAGGAGCAGCATCTTCCTTATTAAACTCTTTGATATCGTCTAATAAGAATTTATATTGTTCTGAGCCATCCATTCTTTTTAAGTGCTTTTCTTGAAGAATTTTGTTCGTGTCCTTAAGATTTGCTACAAGATTGAATTGTGCGGTATTAATCTGATCCCACGGTAATGCAGATTTCTCTGAACTTTCGCCAAATTTTTCAGCAGAGAACTGTGTAGGGAAAGTGATATCTGCTTCAACACCTTTGTGCTGTGTACTGCTTCCGTTGACACGGTAAAATTTTGCAATAGTAACATTGATTTGGCCAAATTCTGGAGCTCCTTGCGGTGTATCAGCGTCTTTTTTCTCACCCGATGCTTTGATCAATAACTTGTTCGTCGGGCTAATAAAACGTTCCATCTCTATCGCACTTTGAACCGTACCTTTACCATACGTAGTAGATCCCAATACGATTCCACGACCGTAATCTTGGATAGCACCAGCAAATATCTCCGATGCCGAAGCTGAGAATCTATTGATAATAACACCAAATGGTCCATCCCATTTAACGCCAGCCTCTGAATCACGCTCTATATCTACTTTGTTGTTTACTTGGCGTACTTGTACAACGGGCCCTTTGTCAATAAATAAGCCTGTTAATTCAATAGCTTCTTGAAGTGAACCACCACCATTGTTGCGAAGATCTAACAATACACCATCTACGTTTTCAGCTTTCAAGGAATCTAGTATTAAACGTACATCACGTGTTGTACTTTTGTAGTTGGGGTCTCCATTTCTTGCGGCAGCAAAGTCAATATAGAATTTTGGCAAGGTAATAATTCCTATTTTATAGTCTTTGCCATCTTCACCTTTAACAATTTTAACCTTTTTCTGTGCTGACTCTTCTTCAATTACAATCTTCTCCCTTGTCAAGGAAACAATAGTTGGTTGCGCAGATATATCTTGACCCGCAGGTAATATTTTTAAACGTACTTCAGTACCTTTAGAACCTTTTATTTTTGCGACAGCAGCATCTATACGCCAGCCTACGATATCCTCAAATTCTCCTTTGCCTTGAGCGACACCAATAATGCGGTCGTCTATTTTTAAGGTTTTATCTTTAAATGCAGGGCCTCCGGCAATTATTTCTTTGATCGTAACCATCTCATTCTCCATTTGAAGACGTGCACCAATACCTTCCAACGTATTGGACATTCCTTCATTGAATGCTTGCGCAAAAGAAGGGTTGTAATAGGTAGTGTGTGGGTCGATGGCATCCGTATATGAAGTCATGATTAACTGGAAAGCATCGTTGGCATTTGTTTTCTTCGCTTGAGAAATCAAATTGTTGTATCGTTTTTTTAATGTTTCTTTATGCTTTTCGTCTTCATTTTTACCCTCTGCTGTAGCTAATTTTAAGTTTAATAAATCAAATTTAACACGTTTACGCCATTGGTCTTTCAGCTCTTCTTCAGATTTAAACCAATCAAGTTTTTCGCGGTAGCTGACATAGTTTTCATCAATGTCAAAATTATGTGCTGCATCAACTTGTGTTAACGCATATTCCAAACATTCTAAATAACGTTTAGAGTAAAGGTTGAAAATATAAAATGGAGTAGATAAATCTCCTTTTTTTAGATCTTGACTTACCGTAGGGCGAAATTTCTCTATAGCATCAATATCTTCTTGGATCAAATAGTTCTTCCCTTGATCTACGGTCTTCACCAAATTGTTGAATACGATATTCGATAGTGAATCCCCTGCTTGTACTTTTTTGTAACTATAATTCTCTAGAATATTGACAATCTCTTTAGCGATTATTTCATGTTGTAAAGTGGGTGTCAGGTTGAGTGGAGTATCTTCGATTTCTACACGTGGTTTTGATCCGCATGCTACGAAGGATATTAAGGACAAAAAGACTATTAAATTTCTAAACATAAATTGTTTGTATAAAGGCCTATTAAAATTTAAATGTAAAAATAGTTAAAACTTAACTATAGTTTTAGCTAACTGTTGTAAATGTATTGTAAAGTATGTAACTTTTATAGTGTAACCACTAATATAATAATTAAAAATATGCTTTTCTTAGTTTCCAATATGAATTTAGAAAAGTTTCTGCATCGTCGATTTTATTTTGTTTTAAAGCGATTTCTCCAAGCATTTGAGTAGCCGCTATTTCTATGTATTTGTTGCCATTCTCCTGTGCTAACTTTAAAGCTTGTGTAAGTTCCTTTTCTGACATATGAAGATTGTTTTGATAGAATTTAGCATAGCCCAGCATAAATTCTATTTGCGCGTCATATTTTGCTATATTCTTAAGCTTCGCTAATTCCTGTGCTTGGATTAGGAACCACTGAGCTTGTATGTATTTTTTATTTAACGTATATATTTTTCCTAATTTAATCCACGCATTTATTTTGTTATCATAATCTTTTGCTCTATTGAATAGTGGGATTGCTTTGCGGATGATTCTATTCTCTGCATTTGTATATTCTTGAGAATAGGCCTCCAATAGCGCTAATTTTACATGCGAATTAGCTTCATTGGTTAAGGATTTGCTTTTTTTTGCATCGAGGTACAATTCTTCTTCTAATAACTTCGCTTCAGTGTAATTGTTGTTGAAAATCAATATTGATGCTAGATTGGCTTGAAGAACAGCCTTGTCCTCAAATGTACGATCATAGGCGATTAGGTTTAATGCTCTTGTAAGCAATGTCTCTGCTTTTATATACTCTTTTTTTAGGATGTATTCCTTCGCAAAAGCATTCAGTAGTCCTGTCGCTAGCAATGTGTTGTCGGCTTCGATCTGATAGGCTACAGCTTTGTCCCAGTTTTGTAAAGATATGGAGTCCAACAGGATAATATTATCTACAATGCTATAATTACGGGTGTTTTCAAATGAATTAATCAGCTCTTCTTGTAATGCAAAACGATGAATAGAATCTGTAAACAAGGCAATGCTTTTGAAATCGTTGATAATGTCATTTTCTTTCTGTGGAGCAGGGACAAAATAAACTTCTGGACCGATACCATCAAATGTATTATCATATTTCTTTATTATTCCTGAAGCATCTACTAAAGGGTTTACACTTTGTGCATAGCTCGATAGGCATGATAAACATGATGCAAGCAAGCCCAAAAGTGTAGGTAATATATTTAATCTCATATATATTCTATTCATATAACCGTTAATGCAAATATCTAAACTTTTAGATAATTATTATCGTTCGGTGTGGGGTTATTTTTCAATTTAAATAATTTGAAACACCTCTACTAATTGTTTCGACTATTATTGTATAAATTTGTTTAATCATAAATTTAAAGATATGGCTACGCGTATACCATTAGCAGAAAGACTTCGTCCCAAATCACTTGCAACATATGTAGGTCAGCAACATCTAGTAGGTGAAGGATCCATTTTGTATAATGCTATTAAACGTAAAAATATCCCCTCTATGATTTTGTGGGGCCCTCCGGGCGTAGGGAAGACAAGTCTAGCTAATTTAATAGCCAAAGAACTGGGGCGCCCTTTTTTTAGCTTAAGTGCTATTAAATCGGGGGTAAAAGAGGTACGCGAGATTATAGAGAAGGCGGAGCAGCTGATGAATTTTACACAGGAACAGCCTGTTTTGTTTATTGATGAGATACACAGGTTTTCAAAAAGTCAACAAGATTCCTTACTTGGTGCCGTAGAAAAGGGATTGGTCACACTAATAGGTGCTACGACCGAAAACCCTTCCTTTGAAGTGATATCTGCATTATTGAGCAGATGTCAGGTATATGTTTTAGAGAATCTTACTGAAGAAGAGCTTAAGGGGATTATACATCGTGCGATTAAAGAAGATGATTTCCTTAAAAATGACACTATCGTAATCAAAGAATACGATGCGCTGATACGTCTTTCTGGCGGTGATGCCCGCAAACTATTGAATGTATTGGAGCTTGTTGTAGATGCTGCGGTCCCTTATAATAAAGCTATAACAAATGATTTTGTGTTTGCTCAGGTACAGCAAAATATGGCCCGTTATGACAAAACTGGTGAGCAGCATTATGATATTATTTCTGCTTTTATCAAATCAATCCGTGGATCTGATCCTAATGCTGCAGTATATTGGTTGGCACGTATGATTGAAGGAGGCGAAGATCCTTCTTTTATTGCACGTCGTCTCTTGATATTAGCATCTGAAGATATTGGCAATGCAAATCCTAATGCCTTGCTATTGGCAAATAATTGTTTTCAAGCGGTCAATGTAATTGGTTGGCCCGAATCTAGAATTATCCTCGCCCAGACGGTGACCTATATGGCATCGTCAGCAAAGAGTAATGCCGCCTATGAAGCGATTAATCAAGCTCAAGCGCTTGTTAAGAAGACGGGTGACCTTTCGGTGCCTTTACAGCTACGCAATGCGCCTACTAAATTGATGAAGGATCTTGATTATGGTCTTGAATACAAATATGCGCATGCCTATCCAGGTAATTTTGTGGAACAAGAATTTATGCCGCCAGGTATTGAGGGCACTTGCTTGTATAAGCCGGGTAAAAATGCAGCTGAAGATAAATTGAGGCAGGCCTTACAAAGTAAGTGGAAAAATAAATATGGCTATTGATTTATGCACATAGATTTTGTGTGTTATATAAACGAATTATAATTTGTATTTATCGCTCCTACAATGGCGAGAGAATCAAAAATATCGTAACTTTGAATGTATGCATACATTTACAGCAATAGATTTTGAATTAGCTACATCCGAATATACAAGCGTATGCGCTGTAGGTATAGTTAATGTCGTAGAGGGGCAGATCGTAAATGAATTTTATAGCTTGGTCCAACCACCAAACAACAAATTTATGTGGCAAACCACTAGAGTACATGGTATTAAAGCCAAAGATACCATAGAGGCTCCTACATTTGACCAGTTGTTCCCTAAATTAATTCCTCTTTTAGTGGATCAAAAAATGGTGGCACATAACGAGGCTTTTGATAGAGCGGTCTTAAAAAGGACACTGGATTATTATGGCTTAGCCTTTGAAGATTTGCATCTTCCTGAAAAATGGGAATGTACAAGTAAAATTTATCGTACAGCGGGTTTTTCAAAAACCAAGCTGAGTGTATGTTGTAGTTTAATGGGGATAGAGCTAGATCATCATGATGCTCTTTCTGATGCTAGAGGTAGCGCATTATTGTACCTCAAACAAGCTGATATTCCCAAAGTATTAAATGTTTAAATTGAAATAATAAAAATGTCAAAAGTAATTAATGTAGTATTGTCAGGGGGTGTAGGATCTCGTTTGTGGCCATTGTCACGTAAAGCGCGTCCAAAACAATATATTCCACTTTTTGAAGGCAAATCATTATTTGAACTGACGGTTGCTAGAAATCAAAATATAGTCGATAAGACAATTATGGTGGGTAGTGTGAAGAATGTGGACCTTGCAAAAACTTTTTTACCCGAAGCCAATAGTGAAACCATCGTTGAGGCTACACCAAGAAATACTGCTGCGGCGATTGCCTTTGCAGCATTAGCATGTGACCCTGATGATATATTGATCGTGACACCGTCGGATCATTTGATTGAAGGTGAAGCTGAGTATCAAAACACGCTTAAACAAGCCGTAGAATTAGCAAAGGATGATTACCTAGTTACCTTTGGGATTAAACCTAATAAACCTGAAACAGGCTATGGTTATATCGAATATGATGGCAATGATGTTCTTTCTTTTAGGGAAAAACCTAATTTAGAAACGGCTAAAGAATTCTTGAAAAAAGGTAATTTCCTTTGGAACTCAGGGATCTTTTGCTTTAAAGCCTCTGTATATTTAGAGGAATTGTTCCGATTTGAACCGAAAGTATATAGAGCTTCTAAGGAGGTGTCTGAAGATGCTATAAACGGAATTCTCTCTGAAGAATTGTCGTTAAAAATACCATCCAAAAGTATAGATTATGCCGTAATGGAGCGCAGTGAGCGCATCAAGGTATTGCCTTCAAATTTTGTATGGTCAGATATGGGATCCTATGATTCTCTTTATGACTACCTGAAGTTGAAAGGACATAAAGTGGATGTGGCAGGCAATATGGTCATAGGTACTGACAAATCTGTATCTTTTTTAGGGGTCAAAGATACGGTGTTAGTACATACTGATGATGCTATATTGGTTGTGCAAAAAGATTCAGCTCAAGATGTAAAACATCTTTATGAAGAGCTTGATGGTATAAATTCAGAATTGCTATAACCTTAACATAACTAGTTTGAAAGGGACAGTAGACAGAATAGCGGTAATCGGTCAAGGATATGTCGGCTTGCCTTTAGCCCTGGCTTTTGCCAAAAAAAATCCTGTTATAGGGTATGATATAAATGTTGACAGAGTGTCTCAGTTGTTATCGGGTAATGATTCTACACAGGAAGTAGATGCTGAAACGCTTATGTCAGCTTTAGAAGCGGGACAGAATACGCCTTTTAAAGCGGGCCTTAGTTTATCCTCAGATGCACAAAAATTAAAAAACTGTACTGTTTATATCGTTACTGTCCCTACGCCAATAGATGAGTTTAATGCACCAGATTTAAGTTATCTACTGCGTGCTACCAAGACTATTGCTACTGTGATGGGAAAAGGTTCAATAGTTATCTTCGAATCAACGGTTTATCCCGGTTGTACCGAAGAAGACTGTGTACCTGTACTAGAACGCTATTCTGGATTGACATTTAATGTTGATTTTTTTGTCGGCTATTCTCCCGAAAGAATTAACCCTGGCGATAAAGTAAATACCTTAGAAAATGTCATCAAAATTACCTCTGGATCTACGCCTGAAGTTGCTGAACGAATAGATCTTCTTTATAAACAGATTATAACAGCAGGCACTTATTTAGCACCTTCTATTAAAGTAGCTGAAGCAGCAAAAGCTATTGAAAATGCGCAAAGGGATGTTAATATTTCTTTCGTCAATGAGCTCGCTTTAATATTTGATAGAGTCGGAATAGATACTCATGATGTATTGGAAGCAGCGAGTACTAAATATAATTTTCTAAAATTTCAGCCTGGTTTAGTTGGTGGGCATTGTATTTCGGTAGATCCCTATTATCTTGCGCACAAAGCTTCGAAATTGGGATATCATCCAGAAGTGATCTTATCAGGTAGGCGTGTAAATGATAGAATGGCCGAGTTTGTCGCTTCCAAAGTGATAAAACTTATGCTCAAGAAGGATATGGTACTCAAAGATGCTAAAGTTTTGATTCTAGGAGTTACATTTAAGGAAAATTGCCCTGATGTACGAAATTCTAAAGTAGTCGATATTTATGATGAATTAGTAGATTTTGGTACAGCACCTGTTATATATGATCCTTGGGTGAATAACTTTGATGTAATGAAAAAATATCCTCATATTTCTATGCTAGATAATATAGTTGGACAATACGACGCTATTATATTAGCTGTCGCTCATAAGGAATTTATAGCTATGGATATTGGAAGTCTATGTAAAAAAACTTCTGTAATTTTCGATTGTAAAGCTGTTTTAGATAAAAAAATACTCGACGGAAGACTTTAGCTAATAATATTTTTAAAAGGGAGTAATTTGTTGTTATTGCAATAAAAACACGTGCTTTTTTATATTAATAATGTTTCTTTCATTAACTTTATACCATTATTGCCCAATGAAAAACAAAATTTAGATAGTATTGTACTTATCTTAAGAGTAATAGTAATTTATTACTTTGTTTTTATTTAACTAATATATTTAAATATGTCTCAAATGCTTGAAAAGAAAGAAGATTATAATCCAGGACCTCGCGTAGGTATTACATTTTCTACGTTTGACCTTTTGCATGCCGGTCATATTATGATGCTGGCTGAAGCAAAAAGACAGTGTGATTATTTGATTTGTGGCTTGCAGATGGACCCAACATTAGATCGCCCCGAAAAAAATGCACCTACACAAACCGTGGTAGAGCGCTATATTCAATTGAGAGGTTGCCAATATGTAGATGAAATTGTCCCTTACTCTACAGAACAAGATTTGGAAGATATTTTGCGTTCTTTCAAACTAGACGTAAGAATCGTCGGCGATGAATATATGGATAGAGATTTTACTGGACGTAAATACTGTGAACAAAAAGGTATAGAATTATATTTTAATACACGTGATCATCGTTTTTCTAGCTCAGGCTTACGTAAAATCGTGGCGCAAAGAGAAGCCGAAAAAAACGCTAAATAAATTTTTATGCTTAAGACAGTATTAATTACCGGTGGAGCAGGTTTCATAGGTTCTCATGTCGTACGCGAATTTGTTCTAAAATACCCTCAATATCAGATTATTAATCTTGATGCCCTTACTTATGCGGGTAATTTGGAGAATTTGAAAGATATTCAGGATAGCCCAAATTATACCTTTATAAAGGCTGATATTACTGATGCTGTACATATTCGTACTATATTTGAACAATATAAACCCGATGGTGTAATTCATCTGGCTGCCGAATCCCACGTCGACCGTTCCATCTCTAATCCATTGGAGTTTGTAATGACCAATGTTATTGGTACTGTAAATTTACTGAATGCAGCTAAAGAGATATGGGAAACCAATTATGAAGGTAAGCGTTTCCATCATATTTCTACCGATGAGGTGTACGGTACATTAGGGGAGTCTGGGTTATTTACTGAAGACACTTCTTATGACCCACATTCGCCTTATTCTGCCTCTAAGGCTTCGTCTGATCATTTTGTAAGAGCTTATTATGATACCTATGAGTTGCCTATAGTATTGACCAATTGTTCCAATAATTATGGGCCCAATCATTTTCCGGAAAAATTAATCCCTCTTTGTATTCATAATATAATACACAAAAAACCGCTTCCAATTTATGGGGATGGCAAATACACACGTGATTGGCTATATGTAATAGATCATGCTAAAGCTATTGATTTAGTATTTCATAAAGGTAAAGTAGGTGATTCTTATAATGTCGGCGGTTTTAATGAATGGAAAAATATAGACCTTGTAAAAGAGCTCTGTAAGCAAATGGATGAAAAGCTGGGTAGACAATCTGGTGAATCTGCTCAACTAATTACTTTTGTGAAAGATCGTCCTGGACATGACCTACGTTATGCTATCGATGCGACGAAGATCAATAAAGAATTGGGATATGTGCCGTCTGTTACTTTTGAAGAAGGCTTGTCTAAAACTATTGATTGGTTTTTAGAAAATGAAGATTGGCTCAATAATGTCACTTCAGGTGATTATCAGTCGTATTACAAGAAACAATATAGAGATAGTTAAGATTTAGGTAAAGAAGGAGTTAGGAAGAGGTTAAGGAGTTAGGGAGTTAGATAAGGGAGTTAGAGATTTAGGTAAAGAAGGAGTTAGGGAAGAGGTTAAGGAGTTAGGAAGAGGTTAAGGAGTTTGAGAAGGAAGTTAGGAAGTTAGGTAAAGAAGGTGTTAGAGAAGGGAGTAGTTTGTTAAATTGCCTCTCTCCATTTAAATCTAACCATTTTCTCTAATCAATAAAAAACTCTAACCATTTAAAACTCTAATCATTAAAAAACTCTAACTATTTAAAACCCTAAACAATTCGTAATATACTATAAATGAAGATTACAGAAACAAAAATAAAAGGCTGTTATATAGTAGAACCGAATAAATATGGCGATAGCCGCGGTTATTTTTTCGAAAGTTTTAATGCTAATACATTCAATAAACTGATTGGCGATAATATAACTTTTGTCCAAGATAACCAATCGTATTCTACAAAAGGTGTGCTCCGTGGATTACATGCTCAATCTGGTGAATATGCACAGGCAAAGCTCGTTCGTGTATTGGATGGGGAGGTGTTAGATATTGCTGTGGATGTACGACCAGGCTCAGCAACATACGGTGAACATGTCGCGGTGAAGTTGTCTGCAGCGAATAATCTGCAATTGTTTATCCCTCGCGGTTTTCTTCATGGATTTGTTGTCTTGAGTGAGGAAGCGACTTTCTTTTATAAATGTGATAATTATTATAATAAGGATGCCGAGTGTGGGGTAGATCCTTTAGATGCTGAATTGGCTATTGATTGGGAGATGCCTTCGGCACAATTGATACTGTCAGAGAAGGATTTAAATGCTCCCAGTTTTAAAGAGTTATTTTAGCGACGAATAGTTGGGAAGAAGGTTAAGGAATTAGTTAGGGAGTTAGGAAGAGAGTTAGGAAGGGAGTTAGAGAGTTAGGTAAAGGAGGAGTTAGGAAGAGAGTTAGGAAGGGAGTTAGGAAGAGTTAAATTTCCTCTCACCATTTCCTCTAACTAATACAAACTCTCACCAATAAAGAAAAATAAAACTATGAAAATTGTCGTTACAGGAGCCAATGGCCAGCTTGGAAGTGAGTTACGTGATATATTGTCCGAAATCCCTGCTGTAGAAGCTTTTTTTCTTGACCGCAAGCAATTGCCTTTAGATCAAACGATGATCATACAAGATATATTAGGGATGTATCAGCCCGATGTTATTATCCATGCTGCAGCATATACTGCTGTGGATAGAGCAGAGGCTGAGCCACAGTTGGCTGATGTCGTTAATCATCTTGCCTCAGAAGAAATTGCACAGTATTGCCGCTTAAATGATGCGCAATTAATCGCTATATCTACAGATTATGTCTTTGACGGCACCTCTAAGGTACCGCTAGCAGAAGATGCTCCCGTAGATCCTATCAATGTGTACGGATTAACCAAGCTCAGAGGGGAGCAAGCTATACAAAAGTGGCTTCCTGATGCTATTATTATACGTACCTCGTGGGTGTATTCTACCTATGGTAACAACTTCGTTAAGACCATGTTGCGACTTATGACAGAAAGAGAAGAAATCGCTGTTATCGCAGATCAGATTGGTTCTCCAACAGCTGCAATTGACTTGGCTGAAGCCATTTTGGCTATCATAAGCGCTGCAGACTGGGTTCCTGGCGTTTACCATTATTCGAATGAAGGGGAAATATCATGGTTTGATTTTGCATGTGCTATCAAAGAGATTAAAGGCCTTGCCTGCGTAGTAAAACCCATTACCACGGATGAATACCCTACTGCAGCTAAGCGACCACATTATTCATTATTGGATAAATCAAAAATAAAAACTATATACAAGCTAGATATTCCAAATTGGTATACGAGTCTTGAAAGAGTATTAAGCAGCCTATAAATGGTGATTGTTGAGGTGTTAAATTATTAATAATTAATATGAAAGGAATTATTTTGGCAGGCGGTTCAGGGACAAGGCTTCACCCGCTCACGCTAGCGGTTAGTAAGCAATTGATGCCTGTATATGATAAACCCATGATTTATTACCCACTGTCAACATTGATGTTGGCGGGGATCAATGAGATACTAATTATATCAACACCGCAAGATTTGCCAAATTTTAAGAAATTATTGGGTGATGGTACGCAATTGGGCTGTAAGTTTGAATACATTGAACAACCAAGCCCTGATGGATTGGCACAGGCCTTTATATTGGGTGCTGATTTTATAGGTAACGATAAGGTAGCCCTTATTTTAGGAGATAATATTTTTTATGCCTCGGGGATGTCCAAGTTATTACAGGATTCATCTGATCCTGATGGTGGTGTTGTATTTGCGTATCCTGTTTCGGATCCCGAGCGTTATGGAGTAGTTGAGTTTAACGCTAATAATGAAGTCGTTTCTATCGAAGAAAAACCAAAGTCCCCAAAATCTAATTATGCTGTACCTGGCTTATATTTCTATGATAACGATGTCGTTGAAATCGCTAAAAATATAAAACCTTCAGCACGTGGTGAATTGGAGATCACGGATATCAATGCCGAATACCTACGCCGCGGCAAACTCAAAGTAGGGGTATTTGACCGTGGTACCGCTTGGTTAGATACTGGAACCATACAATCCCTCATGCAGGCAGGTCAATTTGTGCAAGTCATAGAAGAGCGTCAAGGCATGAAAATCGGCGCTGTCGAAGAAGTAGCTTATAGAATGGGGTACATCAATAAAGAACAACTCCTCCAAATAGCTGAACCTTTGCGGAAGTCTGGATATGGTGAATACTTAATTAAAATAGCTAAATAATAGATAATATTTAAAAATACCTAGTTAATTATTTCGCCAACTATATTAATTGACTATTTTTGGCGTTTATAGTTCATTATTATAAAGATTTAACTTTAATAGGGCAATCTTTGGATTGAATGTGAAGTGTTTTCACTAGATAAATTTGAGTGAATTAAAGATTTACGCTAAAAATATAATCTTCTTATGTTAAAAATAATAGTTGGGTAAGGGTGTTTTGATGTCTTCAAATAAAGCGATCTTTAAAAATACAATGTTTCTCTATATAAGGATGTTTCTTATAATGGGGATCACTCTTTATACCTCCCGTATTGTACTAGAGCAATTGGGGGTTTCTGACTTTGGTGTCTATAATCTCGTAGCAGGTATTGTAGCGATGATGGGCTTTATGAATGCTGCCATGTCTTCTGCTACACAGCGCTATCTCGCCTTCGATATAGGAAAAAATGACCCCATAAACCTGCGCAAAACATTCAACACAAGTTTAATAATTCACGGCGGTATAGCTGTATTAATCGTTCTGTTGGCCGAGACAATTGGTCTTTGGTATATAAACTATAAGATGGTCTTGCCATTGGATAGAATATATGCTGCCAATGTCGTATTTCAGGTCTCAATATTTACCCTATTAGTCGGCGTGATACAAGTGCCATTCAATGCACTAATAATTGCTAAGGAGCGCATGAATATATATGCTTACCTCAGTATTGTAGAAGCAATATTGAAATTGGCAGTGGTATTTTTATTAGTTTACTTTAGTACAGATAAACTAATTACCTATTCTTTTCTATTATTTATCGTTACCCTACTAATAGCTTTGTTTTACCAAATCTATTGCAAGCGAAGTTTTTCTGAAAGCAGATTTATGATCCCCAAAGATGGAGATTTCTATAAAGAACTGATTAGTTATTCCGGCTGGAATTTATTTGGCAATATAGCGGGGGTTGCAAAGGGACAGGGCGTGAATCTTGTCCTCAATCTATTCTTTGGAACGGTTATTAATGCTGCCTATGCCATCACCAATCAGGTATCTAGTGCCATTAATATGTTTGTCGTCAACCTGCAAATGGCCTTCAATCCACAGATTATTAAAAACTATTCGCAAGGTAACTTACAGCAGATGCAAAGCCTGATCTTTCAAGCTTCAAAAATATCATTTATGCTTATGCTGTTGTTGGCAATGCCAATATTATTGAATACCGACTATATACTGACGCTGTGGCTAAAGGATGTACCTGATGATACTATAGTATTTGTACAGTTAGCATTAATCGGTGTTTTAATAGAAAGCTTGTCTGGACCATTGATGACAGCAGCACAGGCGACAGGCAGAATAAAATGGTACCAAATTACAATCGGTACTTTAATATTTCTAAATTTGCCGACCAGCTATGTACTGCTAAAAATAGGCTTAGCCGCACCTATGACTTTTATCGTAAGTATTGTAATATCAGTTTTATCATTAATTTTTCGCCTATTTTTTCTAAAAGAAATATTGAATTTTGATGTAAAAAAATATTGTATACTTGTTTTATTTAGAATAATATTAATATCTACTTTCGCTTGTTTCTTTTATTTTATACATGCGGAGTACATAACAAAAAATACTAATTTTATTGCCTTTATTATTGATTCTTCCTTAATAATCGGGACTCTAAGTATAGTGTATTTATTGTTAGGATTTAATAATAAAGAAAGAGAATTTTTAGTAGCATTTATAAAACACAAATTTAATGGAAAGTATTAAGAAAATTTTAAGACCAATTTATATCCCGATCTTATCTTCTAATTTTGTGAAAAATATACTTCTTTTAACAAATACGTTTGAAGATTTTCTTTTATATCGTAAGTACTCATTAACATTTACGACTAAGAATTTAAAAAATAAAGAGGCTGATTTAATCTTAAATTATCATTCGCTTGAAAAAGGGATGCTATTTAAAGAAATGAAAGCGGGATTTGCTGCAGTAAGAATTAAAAATCTTCATAAGATATTGAATGATCCCGAAATCATGGAAAACATAAATAGAAGTCAAATTAAAGTAGGCTATCAGGTGATGTGTCAATACTATGAACTGCATCAGGAAGCAAATTTTAATATTGAACATATTTATTCATTAGAGCAATATAAAAAATATAAAAATCTTTTAAAAGATCACTATGATTCGAAATTTAATGGTATTATAGATTGGAAAAAAGAGAAGTATTATAAAAATATAAATTCTAATTTCTATGACTTTGCTCATTCTCGTAAAAGTGTAAGAGAATTCACGGGTCAAAGGATTTCACATGAGCTATTAAATAAAGTTATTAAACTTGCAAATACAGCTCCTTCAGTATGTAATCGTCAATCAAATAATGTTTATTTAATTGAGGATAAGGCTAAAATAGATCGTATTCTAAAGATCCAAGGTGGGTTTACGGGGTATACAAAAGATGTAAGTCAATTATTAATTTTGACGAATGATAGAAATTATTACTATACTGTAGGCGAAAGAAATCAATTTTATGTAGATGGAGGTATTTATTTGATGAATCTCTTGTATGCATTACATTTCTATAAAATAGGTAACTGTCCTGCCAATTGGGGGAAATTGATATCCGATGAAAAGACCTTATCTATGGTTATTGACTTGCCTTCATCAGAAAAAATAATATGTATGATACCTATCGGCGAATTAAAAGAAGGTTTTAGAACCACTTTGTCAGAAAGAAGGCCTACTGTCGAAAATTTTATAGTAAAAAATTAATATGTCAAAAAAAATAGCAATACTTACACAGCCTTTAATATTTAATTATGGGGGAATTTTACAGAATTTTGCTTTACAATATGTTTTAAAAACATTGGGTTGTGAAGTGACTACAATTAATCGCATTAGAAAACCAAGCGATTTGAAAATCTTAATTGGAAAAATCAAGCAGTTGTTATTTAATCATCATCAAAATAAACTTATTTTCAATAGTCAAAAAGCTGAAATATACAAACATACCAAAGCATTTATTGACAAGAATATTCAGTATATAGATGCTGTCAATTCCACGAACGAATCCCTTAGAAATATATGTGAGAACAATTATGATGCAATTATAGTTGGTAGTGACCAAGTATGGAGGCCGCAATATGTTAATAATATATACAATGAATTCTTCGACTTCTTAGCAGATAATTCTAAGATTAAGAAATATGCCTATGCAGCATCTTTTGGCGCCGACAAATGGATGTTTACAGATGAGCAAACAGCAAGATGTAAAGAGCTAATACAAAAATTTGAAGCTGTTTCTGTACGTGAGGATTCAGGGGTGCTATTATGTGCTGATTTCTTGGATAAGGAAGCATGTGCCGTTATAGATCCTACATTGTTAGTTCCCAAAGAGGTGTATGAAGCCCTTTGTTCCCAATTTGAAAAAATTGATTATAGCAAAAAACACTTATTCACGTATGTTTTAGATCAATCTGCAGGAAAAGACAAATTAATTAATGATATTGTTGTTAACTATAATTTTGAACATACAACAAACCAAGCCAAATTTAGCTTAGAAGGAAACAAGGATAAAGAATTTGTGCTTGAAGATTTTATATACCCCGAAATTGAAGGTTGGTTGAGGGGATTTAGAGATGCTGATTTTATAATTACGGATTCTTTCCACGGTACAGTATTCTCCATTATCTTTAATAAACCATTTTTTGCTATTGTAAATGAACAAAGGGGAGCTTCTCGTTTCCAGTCGTTGCTAGCGAAGCTCCAATTAGAAGATAGGTTGATTACCAGCAATACAGAGATTTCAGACGAGCTGTTTAATAAAAAAATAGATTTTGAAAAGGTTAATTCTCTGTTGGGGGATTTGAAATCTAAGGCGCTAGATTTCCTTAATACTATAGTTAAATAATGAAATTATCCGTTATTGTACCCGTTTATAATGCGGCCAAATACTTGGAGGCTTGCATAGATAGTATTCTAATGCAATCATTCCGTGACTTTGAGCTTGTTTTGGTTAATGATGGTAGCGTCGATGATTCATTGGAGATCTGTCTTAGATACCAGCAGGAAGATGCAAGGGTCAAGGTTATAAATAAACAAAATGGGGGTGTTAGCTCTGCCCGCAATTGTGGTATCAATGTAGCGAAAGGGGAATGGCTTTATTTTGTTGATGCTGATGATAGCATCAATGAAGGGTTGTTTGATATCTTTAATGCAGATGAGCAATGTGATATTATACAATTTGGATTTAATACTATTCAATTGGATGGTACTAGTATTGTGAAAGCCCCACTTAAAGACCAATTGTTTTTATCTGCGGATGATTTTATAATTAAGTCCTCTTTTCATACATTAACCCTCTGGGTACATTTTATAAAAACTGATGTTGTCAGAAATAATAATATTAGCTTTACAGAAGGGGTTAAATATGCTGAAGACCTAGAGTTTGTGATTAAATGTTATGGCTGTGCCAAGGCGATTAAAACATGGCCTGTAGTGGGGTATAATTATTTTGTGCGTGAAAATTCCGCCATGTCTACAGCATATACTTTTGAGAATGCTAAAATTCACCTCTGTGTAGCTGAGAATATTATTTATTTTTATGATATCAATAAACTAAAGAAAGGCATATTCTTTCAGTCAAGAATTGAATATATGGTGAAATCGTATTTCTCCTATAGTGTGATGGATAATAATACAAATGTTAGTAGTTTAAAGGATTTATATAAAGAATTTCTGAAAAAGACTAATATACAGTACTTATTTACCAGCTTTTTGAAGTTATCGACGATTAGTCCTGTGCTTTATTTTTATCTTTTACGGACAGTATGTAATTTTAAAATAAGATGAGTGCGGTAAAACAAAAAAATAAACAATTTCTTTTTGATAAAATTGTTGGTATTATATTCACTTTAATTCAACCGATTTTAGGTTTTTTATTTAGTTTAAGATATGCTAATAGAAAATGGTTTCAAATTGTTGTTATAATTCTATGTACATATTTTGGCTATACAATGTATGTCGAAGATATAGTATATGATTCTTCTAGATATAGGGATTATTTTTTAGAAGTGTATCTAGTTCAAGAGGATTATTTTTCATTTTTATTTAGTAAGATAAATAGTATATATGTTCAGGATTATTATGAATCCTCTGCAGCCTTTTTTATTTCAAGATTTACTAATGATTATCAGATTTATTTTGCGTTTTTAGGTTTTGTATTTGGAATTATTTATAGTAGGAATATTTATCTTATTTCGAACTATTTTACTAAGTATAATATTTTTTCTGTTATTTTTTTCCTTTCTTTTTTATGTATTTATGGCCCTTGGGCTATTAATGGTGCTAGATTTGGTACTGCTTCGCAGTTGTTTTTATACATAATATTTAGCTATTTTTTATTTGAAAAAAAGAAATCTTTATTTCTGTTATTACTTTTACCTTTAATTCATTTTTCATTTCTTCTACCAATATTTATATTAGGACTCTACCTTTTATTTGATAAATTAATAATAAAATTTCAATTTATTTTTTTTCTGTTATTTGTCGTTTCATTTTTATTAGAGTTTTTTATTCTTGATTTTGTTTCTACTATAGTAAATTATTTCCCTCCTTTTCTAGCAGAAAAGATGGTGACTTATACAAGTGTTGATGCAATAACTGAATTTAATAGTACTAATGAAGATTTATCCATTTTGGCAAAATTTTCAGTTATTTCTTTAAAAGTATATTTTTTCTTAAGTTATATTGTTATCTATTTCTATAATAAAAAAATATCTACTACCTTATCAAAGGTTGATAAACAATTTATTTCATTCTTTCTTTTCTTTGCATCAATAATTTCAGTAGTAAATTTTTTCCCTTCATTTTCAAGGTATGTAAATTTAGCTGTAATTATTAATGTTGTAATCTTTCTGAAGTTAATAAGTATCTATCATTTCAATAATATTTTTCGGAATAGAGTACTATTGCTTGTCCTCTGTTTATTCTTATTAGTCGTTACATTAAGAAGTATACGATATGGGGTTTTATTTTTGGGTGATGATTTTTTTATGTCTTCACCACTATTTATATTCTTTAATTAATTAAGGTAAATGAACATATTATTTTTTTTGCCGAGTATTAAAAATAGAGGTGGTGTTGAGCGCGCGACTGTTTCATTGTTGAATAGTTTTGCAGCAAACAATAGTTATCAAGTATTCTTAATGGTTTTTAGTTTTAATAAGGCAGATAATGCTTTCCCTATTGATGCTAATATCACAATTATAGATTTAGGGATTAACAATTATAAGAGGCAGTTTTTTTCTTTATTTAAAAGGATAAGGCACGAGATTTCAAGACATAAGATTTCCCATTTTGTTACAGTAGAAACAATGGGAATGTTATTTACTTTTTTGCCTATTTTTACCCTTTATAAACGCCCTAAATATATTGTTTGGGAGCATTTTAATTTTAAAAATAATAACGGCAAGATATTACGAAGTTTTCTGAGGCGTCTCGCCGCTCAGTGTGCTGATTTAATCGTAACCTTGACAGCACGTGATGTCATCACGTGGAAAGAGCATTTGCATGTCAAAAAAGCCATTACCTATATCTATAATATCTCGCCCTTTGAGGAGGTAAATAGTAGCTATAATATAGCTTCGAAAAAAGTGATAAGTGTAGGAAGATATGTGCCCGTAAAAGGCTTTGATCGCCTGATTCGTATATGGAGTATCGTAGAAAATAAATATAAAATAGAAGGTTGGGAATTATCGATTGTCGGTTACGGGGAACTAAAAGCTGATCTGCAAAATTTAATAAATACTTTAAAGTGTACATCAGTACAATTGGTAGATGGCTCCTCTAATGTAATGGATCATTATAAAGATGCAGCATTGTATTGTATGACCTCCTATTATGAGGGACTGCCGATGGTTCTTATAGAAGCGCAATCTTTTGGGCTGCCAGCGATTTCTTTTGATATTTATGCTGGCCCTTCAGAGATATTTGCTGGGGGCTCTGGACTACTGGTTAAGGACAATGATCTAGCAGCTTACGCAGAAGGCCTTTATAGACTTATATCTTCAGAAAACATCAGAAAGGAACTTTCAGATAAAGCTTTGCGAAACAGAGAGATCTTTAAAGGAAAAAAAATAGCTAATCTTTGGCTAGAAAACTTACAAAAACTATAGAAATGAAAATACTACAAATTATAAATTCTTTGGATACAGGTGGCGCTGAGAAGTTATTATTAGATACTATTCCTTTATATCGTAAGGAAGGTATTGAAGTAGATATTTTGGTTTTATGGAATAATAATCATCAATTTATTAATGTATTAAAGGAGTTAAATTGCTGCAACATATATATATTAAATGAATCTAATAATTCTAGGGATATATATAAGCCATGGAATATTATCAAAATTAAAAAGATTCTTAAAGAGTATGATTTAGGACATGTGCATTTGTTTCCGGTACAATATTTTGTCCCATTAGCTAATTTGCTAAACTTTAATAAAACAAAATTAATTTTTACAGAGCATAATACGACAAATAAAAGAATTGAGAATAAATTTTTTAGAATTATAGATAAATTTTTCTATAGAACTTATAAAAAACAAATTTGTATCTCAGATCAGATTAGGGATATTTTTAGGAAAGCTTATCATTTTCCTAAATCATATTATCCAATTATTTATAATGGTGTAGATTTAAATAAAATTGATTTAGCAGTTCCTTATCAAAAATCTGACATTTCACCAATCTTTAATGAAGAGGATAAAATTATTGTTCAGATTTCTGCATTTCGACCGCAAAAAGATCAAGATACGTTAATTAAAGCATTACAATTATTACCTAGTAATTTTAAGTTATTATTAATTGGAGATGGTATACGTAGGGAGTTTTGCAAACAATTGGTGAAAGATTTGAATTTAGCAGACCGTGTTTGTTTTTTAGGTCAAAGAATAGATGTTCCTGAAATAATGAAAACAGTAGATTATATTGTTCTATCATCTAAATATGAAGGCCTTTCCTTATCTTCTATAGAAGGATTGGGCTCAGGAAAACCTTTTTTAGCCTCTGATGTACCAGGTTTAGCAGAGGTCGTAAAAGATGCGGGAGTTCTTTTTGAATTTGAAAATTATACGCAACTTTCAGAGGAAATACTTAAGCTTGATTCTGATTCTGATTATAAAAATATGGTGTTAAAAAAATCAAGGATTCGGGCGAATCAATATGGTATTAATAATATGATTATAAAGCATATAGACCTTTATAAGGAAGTTTATGCAAGCTAAAATCATAGTTTTAGGTTGTTAGTAAGTTAAGTTTGGGGCACTATTAATTATGGAAAGTAAAAATGTTTTACATATTGTTACAGTTTCTTTTGTGATAAATCATTTTTTTGGTAATCAATTTAATTATTTAAAAAAATACGGTAATGTATATTATTTAGGCTGTACACCATCTGCGGAGTTTTCGCAATTGTCGGATGTCTATGGTTATAAAAAGTTTGATGTGGAGGTTACTCGAAATATCTCTCCAATAAAGGATATAATTGCAATTTTTAATATTATTAAGTTTATTAAAAAAAATGATATTGATATTATTGTTGGACATACGCCAAAAGGAGGTATGGTAGCAATGATAACGGGCTTTCTCTGTGGTCTTCAGCAAAGGGTTTATTTTCGCCATGGCATCATATATGAAACATGTACAGGTCTTAAAAGATTTCTTTTAAAGAATATTGATCGTTTATCAGGTACTTTGGCTCAAAAGGTAGTATGTGTCAGTACTGATGTAAAGGCCTACAACGGGCAAAAGTATTCTCATTACATTCTATGATTGAGAGATTAATTGACATATATAGCTATGAAAGTAATTAGAACTGCGACGGTATCGCAATCGCTTAATATTTTGTTAAAAGGGCAATTAAAGTATTTGTCTTCTTTTTATGAGGTTATCGGTTTATCCTCTTCGGGTGCCGACTTAGAGATGGTACAAAATAGAGAAAAGATACGTACTATAGCTGTAGAAATGGAAAGGGGGATTAGCCCCCTAAAGGATATTATTTCTTTATTTCGATTGTATTGGGTATTGAAAAAAGAAAAACCTTTAATAATACATTCAATAACGCCTAAAGCAGGTCTTTTGTGTATGTTGGCCGGCAAAATGGCTGGCGTACCGATTCGTATTCATACTTTTACGGGGTTAATATTTCCTTCAAAAAAAGGAATGATGCATAAGTTGTTAATAAAAATGGACCAACTTCTTTGTTGGGCAGCGACGAATATATATCCTGAAGGAAATGGGGTCAAGAATGATTTGTTAGCGTACAATATTACTAAAAAGCCTTTAAAAGTGTTAGCTAATGGCAATATTAATGGCATAGATCTACTGTATTTTGATCGTCAAAGAATAAATCAAGAAACCTGCGATCAGTTGAAAGTGAGCTTAGGGATTTTGCCGGAAGATTTTGTTTTTATTTTTGCAGGACGATTGGTGCGTGATAAAGGTATTAATGAGCTCATTGAGGCATTTAATAAACTTACTAATTGTGCTGTTAAATTACTTTTAGTAGGTCCACTGGAATCAGAATTAGATCCCCTAAGTCCAATTACAATACATGAAATGAAGCATAATCCCAATATAATTTCTGTAGGTTTTCAGCCTGATATTCGTCCATATATGGCGATTGCACATTCTTTAGTATTTCCGAGCTATCGGGAAGGCTTTCCTAATGTGGTGATCCAAGCGGGAGCAATGGAACTGCCTAGTATTGTTTCCAATATCAGTGGATGTAATGAAATAATTGTGGAAGGTGTCAATGGTACTATTATTCCGGTGAAGGATGCTGATGCCATACGGATTTCTATGTTGAAGATGATGGAAGATAAAGATTTTTATGACCAAACTAGGGCAAATGCACGCGCTATGATTAAAAATAGATATGAACAGGATTTAGTATGGAATGCTGTTTTGAATGAGTATAATTCGTTGGTTAATACCTTAAAAGTTGACACTTATGTATCCTAAGTTTTTTAAAAGAATAATAGATTTCGTATTTGCATTTTTTGGCTTGCTGTTTTTAAGTCCCCTTCTTATTTTAGTTACAATAGGTTTATTTATAGTGAATAATGGTAAACCATTTTTCTTTCAATTAAGACCAGGACTACATGAGCGAATTTTTAAAATCGTTAAATTTAAAACAATGAACGACAAAAAAGATGCTGATGGTAAACTGTTGCCAGATGCTGATAGATTAACGCTAATCGGTGCTATTGTACGTAAAACATCGTTGGATGAAATTCCGCAGTTGATCAATGTTCTTAAAGGAGAGATGTCTTTAATTGGTCCCCGACCGCTACTGCCTCAATATTTACCTTTGTATAATCAGGAGCAACGAAAAAGACATTTGGTTCGTCCAGGGATCACTGGATGGGCACAAGTAAATGGACGTAATGCTATCTCTTGGCAACAAAAGTTTACGTATGATGTATGGTATGTTGATAATATTTCTTTTGTCTTGGATCTGAAAATACTCCTCTTAACGGTCAAAAAGGTGTTTGTGAGGGAGGGTATCTCGCAGGATGGACATGTCACAATTAGCCCTTTTATAGGAAATGATAATTAATTATGGTGGATACATTTAGAACATTTTTATATGGTGCTGGCGGTCATGCTAAGGTGGTAGCAGATATCGCGGAGCAATCTAATGTTATAATAAGTGGTGCTATTGATGAAAACAATTTTAATCATAAATTATTAGATATTTATCCTATTTATAATAGTTTTGAAAATTTAAATATAGTAGAAACTGATAGGTTTATTGTTGCTATAGGGAATAATAGGTTACGTATAAATAGCGTTGAAGACAAGTTGCCTACTGTTGAGTTCATTACATTAATACATCCATCAGCAATAATATCTCCATATACAAAAATTCTGGAAGGTACGGTGCTTATGGCTGGAGTAACGATTAATGTCGATGCGCATATTGGCAAACATTGTATTATTAATACAAATGCTACGGTTGATCATGATTGTAAAATTGGTGATTATGTTCATATTTCACCTAATGCGAGTTTAGCAGGTAGCATATCTGTGGGGGAGGGAAGCCACATAGGTATTGGTGCAATAATAATACAGGGTATCAAAATTGGAAAGTGGTGTACTATTGGTGCAGGTGCTGTAATCATTAGAGATGTACCTGATGGTGCTACTGTCGTGGGTAATCCAGGACGTATTATTAAATTTTTAAATAAATAATAGATTTTAACATGTTAGAAAAAATATGGTTGTCCTCACCACATATGGGAGGTAATGAGATTAAATATATTCACGAAGCTTTTGCGAAGAATTGGGTAGCCCCTTTAGGACCTAATGTAAATGGTTTTGAAGAAGATTTGCAAGATTATTTGGACAGTGATGTTTATGTGGCTGCATTATCATCAGGTACTGCTGCTTTGCACCTCGCCTTGATACAATGTGCTGTAGGCTACGGCGATGAAGTAATATGTCAATCCATGACATTTTCTGCTTCGGCAAATCCTATTGCATACCAAGGGGCAACCCCTATTTTTGTAGATTCCGAATTAGAAACATGGAATATGTGCCCTGTTTCTTTGCGGTTGGCTATTGAGGATCGATTGGTAAACGGAAAGAAGCCAAAAGCTATTATTGTGGTTCACCTATATGGTATGCCTGCTAAGATGGATCAGATTTTAGCGGTTGCTGATGCGTATGATATTCCTGTTATTGAAGACGCTGCCGAAGCTTTAGGTTCTACTTATAAGGGCAAGGCTTGTGGTACTTTTGGTCGTTTTGGGGTATTGAGCTTTAATGGCAATAAGATCATTACGACATCAGGTGGCGGCGCCTTAGTTTGTGTAAATCAAGGAGATAAGGAAAATACCGTTTTCTTATCTACCCAAGCTCGTGATCAGGCAGCTCATTATGAACATTCGAATATAGGTTATAATTATAGGATGTCTAATATATGTGCAGGTATTGGCCGTGGTCAGATGGAAGTGTTAAATGACCGTGTAGTCGCAAGAAGAGCTATGTCTACTTTTTATCAGGATCTTTTTAAAGATGTAAAGGGTGTTTCTGTGTTAAAAGAACCATCAACTGATTATTTCTCTAATCATTGGCTTTCTGCAATTGTGATAGATCCGATTATTGCAGGCTTTACTAGAGAAGATTTACGATTAGCTTTATTAGAGGATAATATTGAGTCTCGTCCATTGTGGAAACCAATGCATTTGCAGCCTGTTTTTGCAGGTTCACCATATTATGGAGGCAGTATTTCTGAGTCATTGTTTAATAATGGATTATGTCTGCCTTCAGGCTCTAATTTGAGTGATGATGATAGAGGACGGATTAAGCGTACAATTAGTAATATGTTAGCTGTAACAGTTCGTTAATCATACTTTTATCTTTATACTGCGTAATTATTCTTTTAAAGGAAAAGAGGGTTATAATTGTTAATCCTTTTTTCTTTTAAAATAACTCAAATGCAATTGGCTTCTTCTATAGTTTAATCTATATTACTAAGTAATTATTTTTTATTTATGAGGCAAATTCTATTTCAGCAATCGCTCAAAAACGAATTATTACATCACTATAGATAGTGTATTTTTAAATAAAGTCTTATATTTTCATCTTAAAATGATAAGTTTGCTATTTAATAGTCAGATAATGAAAAAAATCTTTTATTTTTTATTCTTGTTAACCATATTTTCTTCCTGTGCTTCCAAGAAAGATATCATTTATTTTCAACCAGATGCTGCTTCTTTAGAGGAATCGTACGCTATAAATGCCCCTAAATTGCAACCTGGAGATATATTGGCGATATCCGTTACCGCAGATGACGTAAAAGCTACACTTCCTTTTAATCAAGTGTCTTCTTATCAAGGAGTCGGAGGAGGTGTTCAATCCACAAGTCCATTTATTCCTACTTATGTGATCGGCACTAAAGGAACTATTGATTTCCCCTTGTTGGGAGAAGTAGCCTTAGCGGGCAAGACCCGTGCACAAGCGGTTGAGTATCTAAAAAATGAAGTAAGCAAATATATTGTTAATCCTGGAGTGAGTATCGAGATACGCAACTTTAGAATTACCGTATTGGGTGAGGTAAAGACGCCTGGTACTTATCCTATTACCAATGATCGCATCACTATATTGGAAGCTCTAGGTATAGCAGGTGATCTTACGATCAATGGGATTCGTAAAAATATACTCGTTATTCGGGAGCAAAATGGTATTAAAAAAGAATACCGCGTTGACTTAACACAACGTAGTGCCCTAAACTCACCAGTCTACTACTTAGCACAGAATGATGTGATCTATGTAGAACCCAATGGTGCCAAGATCCAATCGTCCAAATATACTCAAAATACAACTGTCTTTGTTTCTATTGCTGGTGTTATTATATCCGTAATATCTGTATTGACACGATAATTTATTTATGAACAACGATTCTATAAACACTAAAACCGAAGAGAAAGAGATTAATCTTCAACAATTGTTTGAACAATACACTTATTATTGGAAGTGGTTTGTCCTTTCTGTTGTCGTTTGTTTGATTGCTGCCTTTGTATATTTGCGCTATGCCGAAAAAATATATGCAGTATCATCTAAGATCCTCCTGCAAGATGATAAGCAAGCTTCTGGTGAATTGGCCGGGCTAGCGGAGCTATCGAGTCTTACAGGAGGAGGTTCTACGCCTGCTTTTGTATCAGATCAGATTGATGTCATCAAGTCCAGACGTATTTTTCGTAAGGTAATAGAGAAGAATAAATTAAATATTAGCTATTCGGTTAAAGGAAATATAAAAACAACTGAGCTGGTGAATTCACGTTCGCCTATTAGTGTAATCTTACTACAGGAGGCCTCTAATAATTTGGATTCTGTCAAGTTTAGCTTTACGATTAGCAAGTATAATAATAGTATCAAAATACAAAATGATAAGTTTATAGTAGAGAACTATAGTTTTGGAGATAAGATTAATACACCATTTGGACCAATTTTAATTACACCGCAAGGAAATAATAGTTTTGAAGGTGAATTGATTGTTAAAATAACTCCAATAAATCAAATTATTGACGATTTATTAAAGGAGGTCAACGTAACACCAAACAAAGAAAAACAATCTTTTATCGTCAATTTCTCGATGAATTCTGCAAATAAGGAAAAAGCTATTCTTATTTTGAACTCTTTGGTGGAACAATATAATGAAGATGTAACTACCGATAAAAATAGATTGACGCGTGCTACTTCTGATTTCATCAATAGCCGATTGAAGCTGATATCAGAGGATCTTACCTCTGCAGATAGTAGAGTAGCGGAGTATAAAGACAGAAATAGTTTGGTCGATATGAGCTCCGAAGCACAGCTTTATATGCAAACATCATCCGAGAACGAGAAAAAATTAGTAGAATATGAAACGCAATTGCAGTTGGCGGATATGATGACTTCTTCTATTGCCGATGATTATGTGCTTTTACCTTCTAATCTCGGTTTGAAGGATCTCTCAATCGAAGCGACTATAAAGTCATTTAATGAGCTTATACTTGAACGTGATGATTTACTAAAGTCTGCGACACCTGATAACCCTACCGTTAAGAAAATTGAAGGAAGTATAAGAGATATCAAAGGAAACTTGATGACTTCCTTGACAAATTACCGTCAGGTTTTGCAAGCGAATGTATCTGCTATTGACAACCAACGTAATAAATTTGAAGGTAAATTGTCCCAATTGCCGGGGCAAGAGCGCGATTTTAAAAGTATAGCAAGGCAACAGCAGATCGTAGAGTCCTTATACTTATTTTTGTTGCAAAAACGGGAAGAAACGGAGATTAAAGCATCTGCTACACCAGCGATTTTAAAGGTAATAGATGATGCATACGGCTCTAGTATCCCTGTAGCTCCAAGGAAAGCTATTATACTTTTGGCCGCTTTTATATTAGGGTTAATAATTCCATTTGCAGCCTTGTATCTTAAATTTTTACTGGATAATAAGGTGCATTCACGCAGGGATATTGAAGACTATTTCTCTGCTCCTATTTTAGGAGAGATTCCACGTAGTGAGCAAACTTTTATTCTTGATAATGACCGTAGTTCACTAGCGGAGGCGTTTCGAATATTGCGAACGAATATTTCCTTTATGCTTGGTGCAAAGAAAAGTTCAGCGGTTATATTTGTTACTTCTACGACTTCGGGTGAAGGTAAGTCATTTGTGTCCACTAATCTTTCACGTATTTTGTCGATGTCTGGAAAAAAGGTCTTATTGTTAGGAGCTGATATTCGTAGTCCTAAGGTACTGGACTATTTAGGATTGTCCTATTTGCAGCATACCAACATAGGAATTACACAGTATTTGATAAATCCTGAAATGGATATCGAGAATATTATTATCAAAAAGCCCGAATCGTACCAATTTGATATTATATATTCGGGTTATATTGCTCCTAATCCTGCTGAACTATTGATGAATGGCCATTTTGATAGTATTATTGATTATGGTCGTTCGCATTATGATTATGTTATTGTAGATACAGCACCAGTCAGTTTGGTGACGGATACCTTATTGATCGCTGATCAGGCAGATATGACAGTATATGTTTCTAGGGCCAATTATTTAGACAAACGTCTCTTGAATGTACCAAAAGAATTATATGAAAAAGGTAAACTAAAAAATATGGCTGTGGTGATGAATGATGTTGATTTTGCCAAAGGTTATGGTTACGGCTATGGCTATGGTTATGGATACGGCGAGGTCAAGAAGAAAACATTAGCGCAAAAGGTAAAAGATTTTTTTAAAGGGAAATAACACTTAACCAAACATGGCATAATATTTGGAACTGTAGCGATTTGTAGGGTTCTCACGTTATGCTTATACATTAATTTAAATTAGATGGGTTTTTTTTCAAAATTGTTCGGAGTTGGGGATAAGTCCGAATCTAACATAAGAGAATTGGGGAAGCTCAATTTCTTGGAAGTGGATATGCACAACCACTTATTACCAGCTATCGATGATGGAAGTAAGTCGGTTGAGGATTCTTTAACTTTGATTAATGGATTGACTCAATTGGGGCTTTCTAAATTTATTTGTACTCCCCATATTATGGAGGGTGTACATCCCAATACGAAATCAACAATTGGAAATGCGCATAGGCAGTTAGAAAGTGCCTTGAATGACAGGGGTAGCAAAGTCGAAATATATCATGCTGCAGAGCATATGATTGATGGTGGCCTTGCAGGTTTAATTGATAAAGATAATCTTTGTGTGATGCCTGGTGGATATGTCTTGATTGAGATGTCTTACCTTTCGGAGTCTAGAGCTTTATTTCAAACGATATTTGATATCCAAAAAATGGGCTATAAACCTATTTTGGCACATCCAGAGCGATACAATTATTACCATATGAACTTTGATATGTACAAGCAGATCAAAGATGCTGGATGCTTATTACAACTTAATTTATTATCTATTAGTCGCTATTATGGTGTTGAGGTAAAATCTACTGCTTTGACATTGATTAAATCGGGCATGTATGATTTTGTAGGTACAGATTTACATCATGAAAGGCATCTAAAGGCGCTACAAGATCTTGTCGCTAAGTATCCTTTACGTGATTTATTAAAGCCTTGTACCATTTTGAATCCTACCCTTTTAGATGCGGTTGCAGTGCATGGTAAAAATGAAGTAGGTTAAAATATAGTATTTTATATATAAGGGAGCTCGATATTATCGGGCTCTTTTAGGTTATATACAGTTATGTTAAATTAAATGGATATAACTGTTTTTTCTATTAATAATTTATAAATTTGAATGTAGCGTATTTTTAAATACGTAGTACTACACAATATATAGTTAATACAAATAAGTTTGATTACTAAAGAGACCGTTGATAAGGTATTAGATACTGCTCGAATTGAGGAGGTTGTAGGGGATTTTGTGGACCTTAAGAAAAGAGGAACTTCATTAATAGGGAATTGTCCTTTCCATAATGAAAAGACGCCATCTTTTTATGTCTCTGTAGCAAAAGGTATTTACAAATGTTTTGGCTGTGGTGTAGGTGGTGATGCTGTCAAGTTTGTAATGGAATTGGAAAAATATTCCTACCCTGAGGCAATTCGATTTCTGGCCAATAAATATCATATCGAAATTCAGGAGACAGAGAGAACTCCTGCGCAGATGGCTGCCCAAGATAAGCGTGAAAGTTTGTATGTGCTCAGTCAATGGGCTGGTAAATTCTTTAAAAATCACCTTTGGGAATCAGATTTAGGAAAATCAATTGGTCTTTCTTATTTCAAAGAACGGGGATATCGAGAAGATATCATTAAGAAATTTGAACTCGGATATTCACCTGATCAATGGACTGCATTGGTGGATGAAGCCAACAAAAATGGTTTTGCTGATTCCTACTTGACAGAAATAGGTCTTGCTATAGCTCGTGATGACAAAAGTTTATATGATCGTTTTAGAGGAAGAGTTATATTTCCGATTCAAAATCTGACAGGACGTATTATAGGTTTTGGTGGCCGTACCCTAAAAACAGAGAAATCTGTCCCCAAATATGTCAATTCTCCGGAGAGTGAGATATACCACAAATCAGACGTTCTTTATGGGCTAAATCATGCTAAGAAAGCAATAGCAGATCATGATCTTTGTTATCTTGTAGAGGGGTATGCCGATGTCATAGCGATGCATCAAGCCGGTGTCGAAAACGTAGTTTCGTCTTCGGGGACATCATTGACCACAGGTCAAATTAAGCTTATCTCTAGGTTTACTAAGAATGTAGTAATACTCTATGATGGTGATGCCGCAGGTATCAAGGCTTCGCTACGTGGTACCGATATGTTATTGGAGGAAGGCTTGAATGTTAAAGTTCTTCTATTTCCTGATGGCAATGATCCCGATTCTTATATCAGGGAGGTAGGTTCTACTGCATTCAAAGATTATATCGCTTTGCATCAAGAGGATTTTATCTTCTATAAAACAAATATTTTACTCAAGGATGCTAAGGATGACCCTATTAAGAGGGCAGAAGTTATTCGAGATGTAGTTGAAAGTATTGCCCTCATTCCCGATGAGATTAAGGTTTCTGTATTTATACGTCAATGTTCTTCTTTACTAGATATCGAAGAGCGCATATTATTGAGTGAATTGAATAAAATTCGGATCAATAAGGCTAAGGCTTCAGAGAAGAAGATAAATCAACAAAATAATGCAACAGGTTCTTTAGCGGTTGGACCGTATGGGGAGATGCCGCCGCCTGACTTTTTCTTAAATGAACAAGAAAGAAATGAAGCGGGGACTACTGAAGTTGTAGCACCTCAACAGATAACCGCGGAGACGCTTCAAGAGCGGGAAATCATACGTATACTGTTGAATTATGGACAGGAACTCGTCACCTGGGAAGGCGACGGGGATGTGCCAGTAGCTCCTTATTTATTGGGCTCTATAGATGATATTGATTTTGAAGATAAGCCCAGTGCTATTATTGTGGCTGAATTTAAAAAACAAGCCGAGAATTTTGAAGTGCCGGAAGCTAAGTTCTTCCTTTCGCATAAGAATCAAGATGTTGTTAATCTGGCAGTGGATAGTATAGCTTCACGTTATGAAATCAGTCCCAATTGGAATGATGATAAACGGAAAATCCATGTTACACGTGAAATAGAACACCTCAAGGTATTGATTATTCAAGCTATATATAGAATAAAAAAAAGAAAGTTTGAAAAGGAAATCCATAAAATACGGGAAGAATTGAAAACTCCGCTATCGGAGCAAGATATGGATATTGCGTTAAGTAAGTATCAAAAATTGAAAGAAGCAGAGCAAACATTAGGTCAGTTGTTGGGAAATACGGTTGTTAAATAGCGGCTATGTCTAACCAAAGGAGGGCAGGAAATAAAGGCGAGGCATTAGCATCTATTTATATACAAAATTTGGGCTATACAATTAAAACTATCAATTGGCGCTATAGGTATTGGGAAGTGGATATCATTGCCATGGATGGTGATACGCTGGTCTTTGTGGAGGTGAAAAGTAGAACCACTACCAATTATGGCCGTCCTGAGTTTTTTGTGGATGCTAAGAAACAAAAAAATCTTATCCAAGCAGCTGATGCTTATTTAGAGATGTCGGGCTATCAAGGGGATATCAGATTTGATATAGTTTCTGTATATTTAGGTACGAATAAAATCGAATTAATAAAAGATGCTTTTTGGAGCAATTAAAAAATAAATACAATGAATTGGAAACCAATTTTAGGTCTATCATTAATGGCGCTGTTTACTATGGTAGGTTGTAAGTCTCAAGAAGGGAAATTGAAATTTACAACCCCTGAAGCGGGAGAGCGTGTCGTATTGGGTAAACAAGTCAAGCTTTCCTTAAATTTTCCTGTAGCAACGATTGATTCCGTTGTTTATTCAGTGGACGGTCTGCCATTAGCAACCAAAAAAGATACCAGTAGCGTAGTATTTGATAGTACAAAATATGGTTTAGGTGATAAATCTTTGTCTGCCAAAGTATATGCCCAGGGAAAAGAAGATATTGCGTATAGTAATGTGATCATTTTACCGCCAAATCCTAAACAATATGCTTATGAGGTGGTCAATGTATTCCCTCATGATAGTACTGCTTACACACAGGGCTTACAGTTTGTAGATGGTATACTTTATGAGGGAACAGGTAATCCCTCGCATCTTCCTGATATAGTTACTTCTCTGCGTAAAGTAGATCTTACAACAGGGAAGATACTTCAAAAGGTAGAGCCCAAAGAGAATTTCTTTGGTGAAGGAATCACCGTTATTGGTGATAAGATTGTTTTTCTTACCTGGACGGAAGGAGAAGGTTATTTTTACGATAAAAAATCCATGAATCGTGTAGGGACTTTTAAATATGGGAATAGTAAAGAAGGATGGGGTTTGACCTACGATGGTCAACGATTGATAAAATCTGACGGCACTAATTCTTTATATTTCTTAGATCCGCAATCGGGTAGTGAGCTTGGCTCTGTACGTGTTTATGATGAAAATGGACCTGTAATTGAATTGAATGAATTAGAATATATCGATGGCAAGGTTTATGCTAATGTATATGGTCAAGAAATTATAGTTATTATCAATCCTGAAACCGGAGCTGTTGAAGGGCGTATTAACTTAGTTGGATTGAATACTGAAGGACGTTCTGAAGTTGATAATGAAATGAATGGTATTGCCTATGATCACGCAGCAAAGCGCTTATTTTTAACAGGAAAGCTATGGCCTCGATTATATGAAATAAAATTAGTAGAAAGATAGATATTGGATATTAAATTATTAAGCCCTGAATGATAAGTTCAGGGCTTAATTGCTTTATGGGATTAATGTTACTCCTTTTTCGATCGTGTATTTTATTTTCTCATTCAATTCGATGGTTTCTCTATTTTGTTGTTCTTCGACACGGTCGGGATACAATATACCATACAAATGATCTACTTCATGTTGGAATATAACTGCTGTGAAGCCCTCGATATTCTCCTCTATGATATTACCCTTTTCATCCCAATATTGTAGCCTGATCGTATTGTTGCGTTCTACGTTTTCTTTCTGATCAGGAATTGATAGACATCCCTCAGCGCCTGTACGTATTAGCTTTGAACGCCAGATTATTTTCGGATTAATGTAGAATTCAAATGGCTCTCCCTCCTTATCAAAACGTTGAACCCAAATTAGATTTTTGTTAATACCAACTTGAGGTGCTGCAATACCGACTCCCGGATGAGATGGATCTTGTACCGTTAGAAGCATGCGTTGCTTTAAAATTGGAATAAGTGGGTCATCACTATTTATATCTGTAGAGCTAGATTTTAATACATTAAGTTCCTTTTCATCTGTGATTTGATAAACATGAAGTTTACTTTCTTTATCTCCAGATAATATGATTTTCTTTTCTTTTTCGTTGAAATTTTTAGCCATATTTTTGTTTACTGGGCGTTCGTTCTTAGGACCTTTATATTTTTTCTCTCCCGCTAATATAGCGATTGCTAATGAATTTTCTGATGGAGGTTGTGGACAACGATAGCCTGAGCTATACGCACAATAGGGATTATATGCTTTATTGAAATCAATTTTTATTTTACCATTCATGATTTGTGTAGCATCTAACTCAATATATCTACCGCCTCCATATGTGTCTTCGCCATTTGTTTGGTCTAAAAATGGTAAAAATAAGTAATTCGCATATGCTGGATTGCCAAATAGGGAAGCCGATTGATAGGCCGTCAATTGATAATCTGTACCGCCTATTTTAAAGGTTAAAATAGCATATCGCTTGTACGGATTGCTCGTGCCATCATAGGTCGGCATTCTAAATGTTTTTTCAGCTTGTAACAGTTCTACATCTGCTTCGACGATATAGTCACTGCTAGATGGATAATAAGATAAGTATTGTACATTTTCTTTTCGTAAGGGCCCGAATTCATCTTTCAGAAAACTCTCCTTTTGTGCCGTTCTATAGGCGTTGATCTCGGTATCTATATTTTGGCCCAATAAAAACGATGGAATACTGAGCAGGAATAAGAATAGTAATTTTTGCATAGTTATTAAAATAATCTACCAAAGTTATAGATTTTTATCATCAATATGGAATTGTACCTTTGTAAAAAAATATATTTATGCGATTAATGGCATTTGACTATGGGACAAAGCGTATTGGTGTAGCTGTAACTGATCCCTTGCAAATTATTGCGACAGCTTTGACAACGGTTCATCCTACAGAAATATGGGATTTCTTAAAAACTTATCTGTTGACAGAGCAAGTTAGTACTTTTGTAGTCGGTAAACCCTTGCAAATGGATGGTACGGACTCGGAGTCTGCAATGCATGTCCTTGGCTTTGTACGTAAGCTAAAGCGCGAGTACCCAACGATTAATGTGGTCGAGGTAGATGAGCGTTTTACTTCTAAGATGGCCTCTTCGGCAATTGCACAGAGTGGCATGAAAAAAAATAAAAAGCAGAATAAAGGATTGGTTGATACCATATCAGCCACTATTATTCTACAAACATATATGGAAACAAAAGCATTTTAGAATATGGCATTGAAAGATATTTCCTTCTTTAGTGAAGATATAGCATTCACTTTGAAAGATAAAGCTAAGGTTAGAAGTTGGATTGGTGATACCATCAAGGCTGAAGGGTTTAAGCGTATTGGCGAATTGAGCTTTGTATTTTGCTCTGATGCTTACTTATTGGAAATCAATAAGCAGTATCTTGATCATGATACCTATACAGATATTGTTACTTTTGATTCTTCCGAAGAGGAGGACCTTATCGCTGGTGATATATTTATTTCGGTAGAGCGTACTCAAGAGAATGCAGCCAAATTTGGCGTTACCGAGCGTGATGAGTTACACCGCGTCATTATCCATGGGGTATTACATTTGTGTGGTTTCTTAGACAAAAAGAAAGAAGATAAAGAATTGATGACTGCCAAAGAGAACGAATACCTTACTAAGCGTTCCTTTTAATAAAAATATCGTTAGTATAAGGCAACATTACTGTTGCCTTTTTTTTGTCATATAATCTTTACCTTAAGGATGTAGTATTTTAGTGCACGGTTATTATTTTCGTAACATGCGAATTATACTACTGAACCTTTTATTTATAGCGGTAACTCTACCTTGCTTTGCACAGAATCTCCAAGGATGGCTCATTTATTTTGGTAATACTAAGATTAAAGAATCCAAATTTAGTATTCATCAAGAGATTCAACTTCGTGATTATAAAATTGTGGGTGACCACCATCAAACGCTTGTGCGTGTAGGTGCACAATATCAATTGAAGCCTTATTTGGTAACAACTTTAGGTTATGGCTTTATTTACACCGAATCGTTTGGGGAACCCAATAATCCTTTTGTCGAGCATAGGATCTATCAAGAGGCTTTGTTTAACCATAGCATGGGCAAGGCAAAATTTAGACACCGTTTACGTTTGGAGGAACGGTTTATTCAAAACCAAGAGTTTAGAGGACGTTTTAGGTATTGTTTGTTTGCGGATATTCCTTTGACAGATAAGGGATTTGCTAAGCATGGGGCGTATATCGCAGTATATGATGAGCTGTTCTTAAATATCGCTGATGATGCCAACATCACTGTTTTTGATCGCAATAGGGCATATGCTGGGATCGGCTATAAGTTTAGAGATAACCTTGGTGTACAGCTCGGTTATATGTTTCAAAATGTAGGTGTGCAGCAGGGCACAAATAATGTTTTACTATCTTTTCACCACAACCTAAAGATAAAATAACCAACCACATAAAAGAGAAACAAAAAAGGAGCTTTTTGTAGAAGCTCCTTTTTGTATTATAATTGAAAGGCTGTTTTTATTTGGTCTACGTAGTCTAGTTTTTCCCACGTAAATAAATCAACATCCATAGAGATACTTTCTCCCATTGTATTTTCAAATGTCTTTGTAATTGTTTTTGGTGTTCTACCCATATGACCATAAGCTGCCGTCTCCGCATAGATTGGCTTGCGTAAACCTAATCTACTTTCGATACCATAAGGTGTCATGTCAAATAATTCCGTAATCTTATTGGCAATTTCACCATCCGAATAATCGACTTTACTTGTGCCGTATGTGTTTACATAGATGCCCATCGGATCTTTAACGCCTATTGCATAAGATATCTGTACTAATATCTCGTCTGCAACGCCTGCAGCTACCAAGTTCTTAGCGATATGTCGTGTAGCATAAGCTGCCGAACGGTCTACTTTGGAAGGGTCTTTTCCTGAGAATGCACCACCACCATGTGCACCTTTACCACCGTATGTATCTACAATAATCTTACGTCCTGTCAAGCCTGTATCTCCATGAGGACCTCCGATCACAAATTTACCGGTAGGGTTGATATGGTATTTGATGTCTTCATTGAATAATGCCTGTAACTCTGGCTTCAGTTGTGCTTTGACACGTGGGATTAGTATATTTTTGATGTCTTCTTTGATCTTCGCTAGCATAACCGGCTCTTCATCAAAATCATCGTGTTGTGTAGATATAACGATCGTATCTATGCGTTGTGGTTTATGATCATCACTATATTCCAATGTTACTTGGGATTTAGCATCTGGACGCAAGTACGTGATATCTTTATCCTCACGACGCAATTCTGCTAGTTCGTATAGCAAACGATGCGATAGATCCAATGCTAATGGCATATAGTTCTCCGTCTCATTATTAGCATAGCCAAACATGATTCCTTGATCACCAGCACCTTGTTCTTGCTTTGTCGTTCTGTCAACTCCTTGGTTTATATCTGCTGATTGCTCATGTATAGCAGATAATACACCACATGAATTCGCCTCAAACATATACTCGGATTTTGTATATCCTATTTTTTCAATTACCGAACGGGTGATCTTTTGAACATCAAGATAAATTTTTGACTTTACCTCTCCAGCTAAAATTACTTGGCCAGTAGTTACTAATGTTTCAATCGCTACACGTGAGTCTTCATCCCAAGCAAGAAAATTATCGATTAAAGCATCTGAAATCTGATCTGCTATTTTGTCTGGATGGCCTTCTGAAACAGACTCAGAAGTAAATAAATATGCCATGTTAATTATTTTAGTTTTAAAAATATGGAGATGCTATCGTTAGATAGAAGCGAAAAACTGAAAAGAAAACGGTTTTAGCACTTTTTTTCCGTGGTTGCAATCTCCTTTTACACTGCTAGCTGTAAAATGTAAATCAATCCACATTTTTGTTGCCGCAAAATTACAACTCTTTTATAATTATTACAATGAGAAAATGGTATTTATTAAATATTAGATTGATAGTAGTTATCAATTCTTATCTTTACACCTATAGTAAATGTATTTATGCAAGAGCAGAAAAAAATACTTTTTGTAATTAATCCGATTTCTGGTGGCAAGAAGAAGACTGCATTCAATAAGAAAGTCCTTGAAACATTAGACCTTCAGTTGTTTAATCCTACTTTTAAACAGACTACAGGTCCTAATCATGCTTATGAATTGGGATTGGAAGCAATAAAAGAAGGGTACGACGCAGTAGTAGCTGTGGGAGGCGATGGTACGATTAATGAACTTGGATCAGCTCTCGTTAATTCGGGAATCCCTTTGGGTATTATTCCAGAAGGATCTGGCAATGGTTTAGCCTTATATTTAGGAATTCCAATGAATGAGGCTGCTGCAATTAGAAGGCTTAATCGCTTTGAAACCTTTGAAGTAGATTCTGGAACGATCAATAACCGTTCTTTTTTTAATATTGCGGGGTTAGGATTTGATGCAACTGTTAGCGACCGGTTTGCTAATGATTCTATGCGTGGTCCTATTGGTTATCTAAGGTCTATTATCAATGTGTTTAGCAATTATAAACCAGGTCGATATAAATTGAATATTGATGGGGTACATTATGTCAGGGAAGCATTTATGATTTCTGTCGCTAATTCACCACAATATGGTAATAATGCTTATATAGCGCCTAATGCTTCTGTCAATGATGGTTGGTTAGATGTATGTATAGTGCACAAATTTCCACTTTATATTCTTCCAATGATGGTGTTTCATCTTTTTAATCGTTCGGCACATCATTCTGATTATGTGGAAATAATACGGGGCAAAAAAATAAGTATAGATCGTGACGTGAATGGTCCGGTTCATGTGGATGGTGAACCAATAAATATGGATGGGGAATTGGAGATATTAGTTAAACCAAATTCATTAAAAATAATTTGTTAATTTAGGGTATGGCAAAGCAAAAGTTACAACGATTCGAAGGTGTCGTCTATTCAACGGATTCAGATTTTTCTTATTCCGGTGATACGAAAGAAGAAATTGAAACGTTACCTATTAATAAGCAACAGCTGAAGGTGCTATTAGATCGCAAAGCCCGCAAAGGAAAAATCGTGACTATCATTGAAGGATTTGTTGGTCAAGATGACGATTTGCAAGCTTTAGCTAAGCTACTGAAGCAGAAATGTGGCGTCGGAGGAAGTGCCAAAGATGGTGAAATTTTGATACAAGGTGATTTTAAACAAAAAATCTTCGATATTTTATTTGCTTTAGGGTATAAAGTAAAACAAATAGGTTAGTGGTTTTGTAAATGTATAATTATAAGTAGTTTAACACTGTCAAATCACGAGTCAACAAAATGAAGAACTGAACATTGTAAGTGTTTACTTACTTATTTTCGAGACTTAACGGTTTATTAATTTGCATATCAAAGAAAAATTAGTTTTCATTGTATAATTATTCTCCTATTGAGTCTGTGACTCTTTAGTAAATAAATTAGAATAGGAGGACTGCTTATTCTAATTCACGGTATTTTAGTGGATTAGAATAAAAATAATGCAAAAAAATATAAGTTTTGTTTCAAAATGCTATATTTGTTTTGGTAATAGTGTAAATATTACTAATGTTATTGCTCAAAAATTGAATAAAATATAATAATTAAACAACAGTAAAAATCTAAAATTTAGTAAAAAAATGGCAAACGCACCAAAAACTACTAGCCCAGCTAAACAAGAAAGTGGCAATTCAAGTAATTTATTTGCGAGCTTAGCAATCGTAATTTGCTTCGTGGTCGGATATATTGTTTGGAAATTTGTAATGGGTAACCCTTCTAACTTCGTAGATGGAGATCCAGCGAATCAACCTTTACCAGGTAATTATGGAGGTATGGTTTATCACGCTGGTGTTATCGTACCGGTCCTTTTAGGATTATTTTTAATGGTATTCGTTTTCTCTATTGAGCGTTTCATTGTTATTGGTAAAGCTTCTGGAACTGGAAACGTAGGTATCTTCGTTAGAAAAGTACAATCATTATTAAGAACAGGTAACATTGATTCTGCTATCGCAGAGTGTGACAAACAACAAGGTTCTGTTGCAAATGTAATCAAAGCAGGTTTATTAAAATATAAAGATGTTGAAGCTAACCCAGGTTTAGATTCAGAAAAATCAGCTTTAGCAATTCAAAAAGAAATCGAAGAAACTACAGCATTAGAAATGCCTATGTTAGAGAAAAACTTAAACGTATTAGCTACGTTAGTTTCTATCGGTACTTTATCTGGTTTATTAGGTACTGTAACAGGTATGATCAAGGCCTTCTCTGCATTAGCAACAGGTGGTGCTCCAGATTCAGCTAAATTAGCAAATGGTATCTCTGAGGCCCTAATCAATACAGCTACAGGTATCGCATGTTCTACTTTTGCAATTATTTTCTATAATATCTTAACTGCAAAAATCGATAAATTGACGTACTCAATCGACGAAGCTGGTTTCTCAATCGTACAAACTTACGCTGCGAACCACAAGTAAGATGTTTTTGAAAGTATTTTAACTTTTTTTATGGAAAGTGAAATACTTAAGCATCATATAGCAAAGAAGATTAGAGTTGTTAATTTAAAAGATTAAAGAAATGGGTAAAGCAAAAGTAAAAAGAGCCAGTACATCCATCGACATGACGGCGATGTGTGACGTATCTTTCCTGCTACTTACGTTCTTCGTTCTTACAGCTACTGCTAGACAACCAGAGACATTGACCGTTGATACGGCACCTTCTTACTCACAAGCAAAATTACCGGATGGTAATACAGCTATTATTACAGTAGGAGATGAAGGTAAAGTATTCTTTCAAATGAGTGATCCAAATGTACGTGTACAGACCTTACAACAGATGAGTGCTTTATACGGTGTTGATTTCACGCCTGAAGAATATGCTAAATTCAAAAGTCTTGATGATTTTGGTGTCTCAATTAAAACAATGAAAGCATTGTTAGCAGCAGACGCTTCGGATAGAACAGCAGAGAAGCAAAAAGGTATTCCAGTGGATTCTACTATGAATGTGTCTAACGAGTTGTTTTCATGGGTAAAACAAGCTCGTATAGCTTCAGCAAAAATATTGAAAGATAAAGCGTTAGCGGATAATAAAAATCCGGACGATATCGAGTTATTAACAATAGCAATTAAAGCGGATGCAGATGAAAAGTTTCCTAGTTTGAATTTGATTATTGAAACATTACGTAACCAAAAACAAAATAAATTTAGTTTTGTTACAGGCCTTAAAGCTGGGGAGTAATAATATAAGAAACAAATGGCAGAATTAAATCAAGACTCCGGTAAAAAGAGTAAAGGCGGAAAAGTAAGGTCCAAAAAAAGTGGTGGTAAGGTAGATCTTACAGCCATGGTTGATTTGGCATTCTTACTGATTACGTTCTTCATGTTGACTACGTCTTTGAACAAACCTCAAGCTATGGATGTAGCGATGCCTGATAAAAACGTGGAGACAGACAAACCAACTGACGTAGACGTTGATGAGCATCGTAGTATTACATTAGTATTAGGATCAGATGATAAATTAGTATGGTATCAAGGGGATGTTAACAAACCTTTGCAAGGACCTACAGTTATCGACTACAGTACTGAAGGGATACGTTCTGTTTTATTAAAAATGAAACAGGTAGTTCCACAGCAAACTGGAGGTAAGGACATGATCGTAGTTATTCGTCCAAGTGAAATGTCAGTAACTAGAAATATTATTGACGCATTAGACGAAATGAAAATCGCAGACATTAAGCGTTATATGATATCTAATCGTATCATGAACGAAGAAATTGAGCTATTGAAAAAAGAGAATCTTTACAACGACTAATCTTCTTTAGTATCTTAAAGTAAGGATAATCATTAAAAACAAAATAATATGTTTGGAAAATTAAATATATTTAAAAAAGAGTGGCTTGATGTTGTCTTCGAAAACAGGAACAAAGCTTATGGAGCTTATCAGCTTCGTAAGTTAGGTCCGAAAGCAACAAATACTGCAGTACTAATTGTAACAGCAGTAGTTGCGGCTTTTAGTATTCCTCAAGTATTCAACCTAAAGTTGTTTTCAGGTAATGAAGCTCCGAAAGAGGAGATTGCATTTACGGAAGAGGTGACTTTAGAAGATCTTGCAGAACAACTTCCTGAAGAAGAAGAAAAGCCACCTGTACAAGAAGAAGCTCCGAAGATTGCAGAATCAAAGCCAGCATTAGATGTTGTTGCTTTACCTGAAATTAAACCCGTACCTAAAGAAAAAGCTGTAGAAACAGAAGTAGCGACTGTAGAAGAAGCTACTGATAAGAAAAAACTTATCGGTCCTGTAGCTATGAAAGGTATGAAGGGTGGATCAGTAACTACAGAAGGTAAATGGGGTAGCAAAGATGTTGCGGGTTCAGCTACTGGTAGTACTAAAGGTGTTGAAGGTGGTACTGGTTCAGCAGATCAAATCTTCGAATCAGTAGAGATTCAACCTGAGCCACCGGGTGGTATGGGTGCGTTTCGTACATGGATTGGTAATAATTACCAATACCCTCAAGGAGCAATCGATCAAGGTGTTAAAGGAACAGTTCAAGTTTCTTTCGTAGTAGAGAAAGACGGTTCTTTGACAGATATTAAAGTGTTACGTGATTTATCATATGGTACTGGACAAGCTGCTATTACTTTGTTAAAGAAAGCTAAAAAGTGGAGTCCTGGTATTCAGAATGGTAGACCAGTACGTGTAGCGTATACTTTACCTATCAAGTTAGACTTAACACAAATGTAATTTATGAGTTCTTCAACAAACTCAAATAATAATTTTAGACAGAAATCGCCTACACAGCGATTTCTGTCTATTTTAGGGCTATTCATGTTTTTGTTTTATTTCGTGATAGGTTTACTTATTATTTTTTGGAAAGATTTTCCAATAGAAATAGATAAAACATATAAGAACATGTTTGGAATCTTGCTGATTGTATACTCCTTTATGCGATTTGCTCGTTTATGGCAAAATAATTTTTTGCGTTAAAATATGTTAAAGATTAATCCATTGTCTTAAAATATACTCTATATATCTATGAAAGCATTATTGTATGTTTTAGTTGTTTTCTCTAGTTTAGCGTTAGGGAGTTGTACAGGAAGTAAGAAGGAAGCCAAAGAAGATATTCTTGTTGGCGAACTTAAAGTTGCTGTAGATGAATCTGTATTGCCAATTTTATTAGAGCAAAAACAAGTCTTTGAAAGTTCGTATAGTAATGCTAAGATAGTGCCGCAATCGTTACCTGAAGTAGCAGCAATAAATAATTTGCTAGCAGGAAATAGTGCAATAGCTGTTTTGACTAGACATTTGACTGAGGAGGAAAACAAAGATTTTAAGCAACGTTCTATAACTCCTCGAATCTATGAAGTAGGCTACGATGCTATCGTATTAATAGGTAATGTTGATAGCCAAGATACAAGTGTAACAATAGATCAAGTAGTCAACCTTTTGAAAGGTGAGAAATCAACCAATTTTACTTTGGTGTTTGATAACCTTAATTCTAGTATTTTGCGTTACTTTAGAGATATGGGACATTTGGCTAAAGTAGCCAATACTTATGTAGAGGCAGTAAATAATTCAGAAGAAGTATTGGAAGTGGTTTCTTCTAATAATAATAAGGTAGGATTGATTAGTTATAATCAGTATTTATCTTTAAAAACTTCTTTTCCAAACATGGATAAAATTCGTATATTGAGCGTATTGAACAATTCGTTGGCAACACCGAAATATGTGAAGCCTTCACAGGCGACGTTATCAACAGATGAGTATCCTTTGAAAAGAACAATTTACGTGTTGAATTATCAACCGAATTTAGGCCTAGGAATTGGGTTCTCTTCTTTCTTGACTGGTGATAGGGGACAACGTATTTTATTGAAATCAGGTTTGCTTCCGGCTACTATGCCAGGAAGGGAAATAATAATAAGGGATAGAATTAATTAAGTGAAAAACTAAGATCAAAAATAGAATTATGACAAAAAGTAAATTATTCTTGAGTTTATTGGCTGCTGGCTCTTTAATTGGTTCAGCTAACGCTCAAAGTTTAAAAGACGCTCAGGTTGCTATTAATGCTGAACAGTATGACAAGGCTAAAGGTATGTTGCAAAATTTGGTGCAAAAAAAGGCATCTGATGGAAAAAATTACTTTTACTTAGGGCAAATTTATTTAATAAATGAAAAAGTAGATTCTGCTGCTATTATTTTTAATCAAGGTTTAACAAACGCGCCCAAAGAGAAATTAAATAATGTAGGTTTAGGGGTTGTTGATCTTCAAAAAAATAATGTAAGCGCTGCAGAACAAAAATTTTCAGCTGCAGTTACTGGTTTAGGTAAAAAAGACTATTTGCCATTGTATTATATTGGCCGTGGATATATTGATGCTCCAAAGCCTGATTATGCTAAAGCGGTAGATTATTTAACGCAAGCTAAAGCAAGTAATCCTAAAGATGCTAATATTGCAGTTGCATTAGGTGATGCTTATTTAGGATTGAAAGATAATAGCCAAGCATATATCAGCTATCGTGATGCTTTAAATATTGATCCGAATTTAGTGAAGGCCAAAGTTCAACAAGCGTTAATTACACGCCGTGCATTCGCTTTTGATGAGGCGCTTGAGCAATATAACAATATTGTTGCCGAGTACCCGTCATATGGTCCAGTTTTCCGTGAAATCGCTGAAACACAATTGCAAGTAGCTAGACGTCTTCCTAATAATAACGAAGAAGATGAGAAAGCATACGAAGCACAAGTAGCTAAGGCTGTTGATAGCTATAAGAAATATTTGGAAGTAACAGGTGATATGTCTCCGGAGGCACAAGTTCGTTATGCGGATTTCTTGGTATTCGGTCAAAAATATGATGAGTTAAAAACTGTTGCTCAGAAATTAGAAAACGTACCGGGTATTGATGCTAAAGTATATCGTTACTTAGGTTTGATCGCTGTCAATCAAGATAAAGATCATGCTAAAGGTGTGCAATATTTCGATAAATTATTCGCAGAAGCTGATGCTGAACGTTTAATTGCAATTGATTATTTATTCTCTGGTTTGGCTAATATTGAAACTGGGAATGTTGATAAAGGTGTTGCTAACTTAACTAAAGCATTAGAGAAGGATAGCTTAATGATGCCAGAAATTGGTTCTGCAGGTATGATGGCTTATGGTCAAGGTAAATATGATGTAGCAGCAGCTATTTTTAATATCCCTGCACAACAAAAAGGAACTGACTTCTATTATGAAGCTAATTATTTCTTAGGAGATGCCAACTTTAGATCTGGTGCAGCAAAGAAAGAAAAAGGTGAAGATGCTACAAAAGAGTTAAATGCAGCATTGCAAGCTTTATCAATATTGACGTCAAGTAATGATCAAAAAGTAATGGACGAATATTTGGTTAAAGCGCTTTATTTAACGGCTTTTGCAAATGTAAATCTTGATACAGTAGATCCTGAGCAACCAGAATTAGTAAAAGGATTATATGTTCCTGCATTTGATCAATTAATTAAAATATTAAATGATAAAAATGCTGGTGGCTATGTATATACTGAGGATGATATTTCTAAATTAACGGATGCGTATAACCAAGTTGGTTATTACTATATTCTTAAAGAAGATTATCCTAAAGCAACGGAATACTTTAAAAATACATTGAAAGTAAATCCTGCTGATGAAACAGCACAACAAATGATCGAAGCTTTACAAGGCTAGATTTTAGTAATATTTATGCATAAGGGGGAACTGTTTACAGTTTCCCCTTTTTTTATTTGCCATAATTTTATTAAATTTGGTCATAACTGATACTTAAATTATTATGGGAAGTAACGAAGTGGCTAATATGCCTATCGACTATGTGCCAATTTTAATACAATTGGCTGTTGCAATAGGTTTTGGTATTGTAGCAATTGTCAGTACCCATCTATTGGGACCTAAAGTAAAGACAGCAAATAAACTTTCAGCCTTTGAATCTGGTGTTGAAGTCATCGGTAATGCAAGGCAGCCTTTTTCTATAAAATATTTCCTTGTAGCTATTTTGTTCGTCATCTTTGATGTTGAGGTTATCTTTATGTATCCTTGGGCTGTCAATTTTAGAGAATTTGGGTTTGAGGGACTTATACAGATGTTAATTTTTATGGGTATGCTTCTTCTGGGCTTCATTTATGTCATTAAAAAGAAGGCTTTAAATTGGGATTAGAATTGTTCTAAATAGCAATCTATTAGTCTGTTTTATTTCTTAAAATTGTATATTGACCTTATTATAAACGAGGTAAGAACATCTTTTAAATTATGAGCAAAGTTACTTTAGCTGAAGCTCCTCCGGGAGTTGAAGGCGCAGGATTTTTTGCAACTTCTCTAGATAAAGCCATTGGTTTGGCTCGAGCGAATTCTTTATGGCCTTTACCTTTTGCTACATCTTGTTGTGGTATAGAATTTATGGCTACAATGGGGTCTACCTATGATTTGGCGCGCTTTGGTGCCGAAAGACCTAGTTTCTCGCCACGTCAAGCGGATATGTTGTTAGTAATGGGAACAATTGCCAAAAAGATGGCCCCGGTATTAAAACAAGTATACATCCAAATGGCAGAACCTCGATGGGTGATTGCGGTGGGAGCCTGTGCTTCTAGTGGAGGGATATTTGATACGTATTCGGTTTTGCAAGGGATTGATGAGATTATTCCTGTTGACGTATACGTCCCGGGATGCCCTCCTCGTCCTGAAGCAATATTAGATGGTGTCTTAAAGTTGCAAGAGATTGTAAAAAATGAATCCCTTAATAGACGCAATACTCCAGCGTATAAAGAATTATTAGAAAAATACGGAATAGTGACTGACAATGGATAAATTGACTAATGATCGTATTTTTGGTCGCCTGCAGCAGCAGTTTGGCGATCAGGTTCAATTCATAGGTGAGCCTTATGGATTAATGACTATCGCTGCCTCTAAAGAAGTGATTATCGATCTTTTATTCTTCTTAAAGTTGGATGAAGAGCTCCGATTTAATTTTTTAACAGATATTACAGCTGCGCATTATCCTACGCAGGAGCATCCTTTTGATGTCGTTTATCATGTGCATAATATGGTGCAGCGTATACGTCTGCGTATTAAAGTGTCTATAGGTGGCGAGATTCCAACTATACCTACCGCAACGGTAGTGTGGAAAGGGGCCAATTGGATGGAAAGAGAAACCTATGATTTCTATGGTATACATTTTGAGGGACACCCCGATCTACGGAGAATATTGAATATGGATGATCTCGATGTATTTCCTATGCGCAAGGAGTATCCTTTGGAAGATCCAAACCGTGTAGATAAAAAAGACTTTTATTTTGGCCGTTAACTTCAATTATAGACTTAGATGAGCACTCCAATAACCAAAATAACACCTAACCAACCTGTATTTTTTGATAATGACCCCCAAGAAGAGCTAATCACACTCAATATTGGACCTACACATCCTGCAACACATGGTGTATTTCAGAATGTCGTTCAAATTGATGGTGAGCGTATTGTATCAGGTGTATCTACGATTGGGTATATACATCGTGCTTTCGAAAAAATAGCGGAGCATCGTGCTTTTTATCAGATAACACCGCTGACAGATCGTCTCAATTACTGCTCATCGCCCATTAATAATATGGGCTGGCATATGACCGTAGAAAAATTATTGAATATCGAAATACCGAAGCGCGTACAATATATGCGTGTTATCGTTATGGAATTGGCGCGCATTGCTGACCATATTATATGTAATGGGATATTAGGGGTAGATACAGGGGCTTTCTCAGGCTTTTTATATTTGATGCAAGAGCGTGAATTTATATACGAGATATATGAAGAGATATGTGGGGCGCGTTTGACCACTAATATTGGTCGAATTGGTGGATTTGAAAGAGATTTTAATGATATCGCTTTTGCGAAAATAAATGAATTTGTAAATCGCTTTCCTGCTGTTTTAGATGAGTTTGAGGAGTTATTTGTACGCAATAGAATTTTTATAGAGCGTACATCAGGAGTCGCTGCTGTGACGCCTGAGCAAGCGCTTGAATATAGTTGGTCGGGACCTATTTTGAGAGCAACGGGGGTGGATTATGATGTCCGTATCTCTGATCCTTATTGTTCTTATGAGGAGTTTGATTTTGAAGTGCCTGTAGGTACGACAGGGGATGTGTATGATCGTTTTATGGTGCGTAATGATGAAATGAGGCAATCTATGCGTATCATTCGTCAAGCATTGGACAAAATAGATAAAGAGCCTAAAAATATATTTCATGCTGATGTTCCTGAATTTTATTTGCCCCCAAAAGAGCAAGTATATAACAATATGGAAGCCTTGATCTATCATTTTAAAATTGTAATGGGAGAGTGGGAAACCCCAAAATCCGAAGTATACCATGCGGTAGAAGGTGCAAATGGTGAATTGGGATTCTACTTAATTAATGATGGTGGAAGGACGCCTTATCGTCTGCATTTTCGTAGACCTTCCTTTGTCAATTATCAAATGTTTGCGTCCATGAGTGCAGGAATGCTACTTTCTGACGCTATTATCAATATGAGTAGTTTAAATGTTATTGCAGGAGAATTAGATGCTTAGTGTACAAGAGAATCAACCCGTAGAGTTTTCAGCAACACTTTTAGAAAAGTTTGCTGAGATCGTGAGTCGTTATCCTCAGGGGAAGCAAAAGTCGGCCCTACTCCCCATATTGCATCTAGTACAAGCGGACTACGGTTGGTTGAGTTCGGATGCGATGGATAAAGTAGCGACATATTTAGATATTCAGCCGATTGAAGTATATGAGGTAGCTACCTTTTATACCATGTTTTTTTTGAAACCTCAGGGTAAATATAACCTCGAGGTATGCCGAACAGGCCCTTGTTGTTTGGTCGGTGCCGAGAAAATAATGAAACATATAGAAAGTCGCCTAGGTGTGAAAGAAGGAGAAGTGACGGCGGATGGCTTATTCTCCTGGCGAGGAGTAGAATGTTTGGCCGCATGTGGTTTTGGTCCCGTATTACAAATCGGTCCGGAATACACTTTTTATGAGAATTTGACAGAAGATGCTGTTGATCTATTGATCGATACATTGAAAAATAATACTACACAGCAAGCTTAAATTGTATGGGACGTAAATTATTATTACAGCATATTAATGAGCCTGGCATTCATACTTTCGATGTATATCGTCAAAAAGGAGGATACCGTGCTGTAGAAAAGGCTTTGAAAACAATGTCTACGGATGAGGTGGTCGAAGAAGTGAAAAAATCGGGCTTAAGAGGACGTGGTGGCGCTGGATTCCCTACGGGGATGAAATGGAGCTTTTTAGCAAAGCCTGAAGGGGTAGCCCGCTATCTCGTGTGCAATGGTGATGAATCGGAACCTGGGACCTTCAAAGACCGTTTCCTGATGACACATATTCCTCATGCATTGATTGAGGGGATGATTGTTTCTAGTTATGCGCTGGGGGCATCGGTTTCTTATATCTATGTAAGAGGGGAGATGATGCCTCAAATTCGAATTCTCGAACGTGCTATTCAAGAGGCTAAGGCTGCAGGTTTCCTAGGTACGAATATTTTGGGAACTGGCTATAACTTGGAGCTTTATGTACAACCTGGTGGTGGCGCTTATATCTGTGGTGAAGAAACAGCTTTATTAGAATCCTTAGAAGGGAAGCGTGGCAACCCAAGGATAAAACCGCCCTTTCCTGCAATAGCTGGATTGTATGGCTGTCCTACAGTAGTCAATAATGTGGAAACTATAGCTTCTGTAGTCCCTATCATAAACGATGGTGGTGACGAATATGCTAAAATAGGAATTGAACGTAGTACAGGCACAAAATTGATATCTGCCTCTGGCAATATCAATAAACCTGGTGTATATGAAATCGAATTAGGTGTACCTGTCGAGGAGTTTATCTATTCAGATGAGTATTGTGGCGGTATCGCGAATGGCAAAACATTGAAAGCTCTGGTAGCTGGGGGGTCGTCTGTACCTATTCTACCTAATAATTTAATCTGTAAAACCATATCGGGTAACCCACGGTTGATGACGTATGAATCATTAGCAGATGGTGGTTTTGCAACTGGCTCGATGATGGGCTCTGGTGGTTTTATTGTTTTTGATGAGGACCAATGTATCGTCCGCAATACATGGAATTTTACCCGCTTTTATCATCATGAAAGTTGTGGACAATGTTCGCCTTGTAGAGAAGGAACGGGTTGGATGGAGAAAGTATTACACAAGATTGAACATGGGCAAGGAACCGTCGAAGATATCGACCTATTATGGGATATTCAACGTAAGATTGAAGGCAATACAATATGTCCGCTTGGTGATGCTGCAGCTTGGCCTGTGGCCGCAGCAATTCGTCACTTTAGAGATGAATTCGAATGGCATGTGTTGAATCCAAAGGAATCACAATCACGTAATTATGGGTTGGCACATTATGCAGACCCGATTACAGCAGTAACGCAATAGAACAGTAATTTATTATATAAGCTGATACGATGGCTGAGGAAGTAGTAAATTTTAAAGTAACGATAGACGGTATTCCAGTGGAAGTAGCCCCTGGAACCAGTATTCTGAATGCCGCACGTCAAATTGGAGGTGATATAGTGCCGCCGGCGATGTGTTATTATTCCAAATTGGAAGGCTCAGGAGGGAAGTGCCGTACCTGTTTAGTAAAGGTCTCTAAAGGGTCTGAAAAGGATCCCCGACCAATGCCTAAGTTGGTAGCTTCTTGCCGTACAACAGTAATGGATGGTATGGAAGTCCAAAATATTACCTCCCCAGAGGTTGTAGAAGCACGAAAAGGCGTCGTAGAGATGCTCCTGATCAATCATCCTTTAGATTGTCCTGTTTGTGATCAGGCAGGTGAATGTAAGCTGCAGGATTTGGGCTATGAGCACGGGTCCGAAGGAACACGCTACGAGTTTGAGCGACGTACATTTGAGCGCATAGATATTGGTGACAAGATTCAGCTCCATATGAATCGCTGTATTCTTTGTTATCGCTGTGTGTATGTTGCTAATCAATTGACCAATAGTAGAGAACATGGTATACTCAATAGAGGGGATCATTCGGAGATATCAACCTATATCCATAAAGCATTGGATAATGATTTTATAGGTAATGTCATCGATGTATGTCCTGTAGGGGCCTTGACCGATAAAACATTTCGCTTCAAAAGTAGGGTATGGTTTACTAAGCCTATCAATGCGCACCGTGAATGTACCTGTTGCTCCGGCAAAGTGACGCTGTGGTACAAGGGTGAAGAGGTACTCCGCGTGACGGGGCGTAAAGATGAATTTGGCGAAGTGGAGGATTTTATCTGCAATACCTGTCGTTTTGATACTAAGAAAACAGCAGATTGGATTCTAGAGGCTCCTGCCCTGCTGGATGAAGACTCGGTAATCATGGTTAATCAGTATGCGCAGTTCAACCCGCCTACAGTTATTAAAGAAGATGACAAATTGCAATTGGCTAATGAGGAGCAGTTAGCGCGTACTGAACGATTGAAATAGTAGACAAGATGGAAGCAGCTTTTATTTTAGAAAAATTAATATTGGTAGTGATTGTTTTCACCGTTACTTTGGTGATAGCGATGTATTCTACGTTAGCCGAACGAAAGATTGCTGGGTTTATGCAAGATCGTTATGGCCCTGATAGAGCCGGAATTTTCGGCTTATTACAGCCTTTATGTGATGGGGGTAAATTCTTCTTCAAGGAAGAAATCATTCCGGCAGGTGCACATAAACAATTGTTTATACTAGGTCCTGTTATCGCTATCGTGACCGCTTGTATTAGTTCGGCTGTCATTCCTTGGGGGCAACAACTGACTATAGGAGATCGTGTGATCAACTTGCAGGTAGCATCAGGTATTAATATCGGCGTATTGTACATCTTTGGTGTCATTGCTTTAGGGGTATATGGAATCATGCTTGGTGGATGGGCTTCAAACAATAAGTTTTCCCTCATGGGAGCTATTCGTGCCGCTTCGCAAAGTATTTCCTATGAAATAGGAATGGGCTTGTCATTAATTGCTTTATTGATGGTAACCGGTACTTTGCAGTTGGAAGATATTGTCGCGCAGCAATCGGGTTTTGTGAATTGGAACATATGGGTGCAGCCTTTAGGTTTTTTAATCTTTATAACCTGTGCATTTGCCGAATGTAATCGTGTGCCTTTTGACTTGCCAGAATGTGAAACGGAGCTTATAGGTGGATACCACACCGAATATTCATCTATGAAATTGGGCTTATATATGTTTTCGGAATACATTAATATGTTCGTTTCATCTGCATTGATGGCAGCATTGTATTTCGGTGGTTACAATTTCCCTTTCATGTATGATTTGGGTCTTTCCGAAAACTGGATTACCATCATCGGGACATTAGTATTTTTCTTAAAAATATTTGGTTTTATCTTCTTCTTTATGTGGATTCGTTGGACGTTACCACGTTTTAGATATGATCAATTGATGAATTTAGGATGGAAAATATTAATTCCACTTGCGATTGCCAATATTGTATTGACAGGCGTAATAACATTAGTTAAGGATACTTATTTTCAATAGGAGCTATTATGCAATCATTAAGCAATAGAAAGAAAGTATTAGAGCAAAAGCCAATGAATTTTTGGGAGCGTATGTATTTACCTGCCATCGCCAAAGGTTTATCTATTACTATAAAACATTTTTTTAAGAAAATACCTACGGTGAAATATCCCGAGCAGGTAAGGCCGTACTCGAAAAATTTTAGAGGACAACATTCGCTAAAAAGAGATGAAGAAGGTAGAGAACGTTGTACGGCTTGTGGCTTATGTGCCTTGTCGTGCCCTGCCGAAGCAATAACAATGACTGCTGCTGAACGTACAAAAGAGGAAAAACACTTGTACCGCGAGGAGAAATATGCTGCGGTTTATGAAATCAATATGCTGCGTTGTATTTTTTGTGGTATCTGTGAAGAAGCTTGCCCCAAAGAGGCGATCTATCTCGATGGACCACATGTGACAGCGGAGTATTTACGTAAAGATTTTATATATGGCAAAGACAAGTTAGTGGAGCCAAAGTTTGATATTACCAAGTTAAACCAAATTAACGGATAAGCCGATGAGTATATTTTATTTTGTTGCTTTCTTATCTATATTCTTTGCATTGATGACCATCTTCACAAAGAATCCCGTACATAGTGTACTCTATTTGGTGATTACATTTTTCACCTTTACGATACATTATATTTTATTAAATGCACAGTTTCTGGCCGTCGTAAACTTTATTGTTTATATGGGTGCTATTATGGTGCTATTCTTATTTGTATTGATGCTACTGAACCTCAATAAAGATACTGAACCGATGAAATCCCATCTTATAAAGTTTATGGGCGCCATCGCTGGGATGTGTTTGTTAGCAACTTTATTAGGTGCTTTTCATGTGATAGAAGCGAATAATGAATTTGTAACAGGCAATACAGATGTTGGTTTGGTAAAGAACCTCGGCAAAGTATTGTTTGATGAGTTTTTATTGCCTTTCGAATTGTCATCTATTTTACTGTTGACAGCGATGGTTGGAGCGATTTTATTGGCTAAAAAAGAAACGAAGGAAGTAAATGGATAATATTGTTCAAAATTTACAAGGGATACCTTTAAATCATTATTTGATTTTTTGTAGTGTCATATTTTCAATTGGGGTCATAGGGGTGTTGATCCGTCGTAATGTTATCATCATTATGATGTCGATAGAGCTGATGTTGAATTCCGTCAATTTGTTGTTAGCCGCATTTTCTGCCTATCGTGGAGATGCCAGTGGGCAGGTGTTTGTATTTTTTGTAATGGCCTTGGCAGCAGCAGAAGTGGCTGTGGGCTTGGCTATTGTAATTATGGTATACAGAAATACAAAATCTGTCGATATTGAGTCGTTAAGTAAATTACGTTGGTAAAAATATAAATAGATCCTAAATATGATTGAGCTTATTTGGTTGATACCTTTAATACCCTTAATTGGATTTCTTATCAATGGACTAGGACAAAAGGTTTTGTCAAAGACATTAATAGGAATTATAGGTAGTGGTGTAGTATTAGCTTCTTTTTTGTTGAGTTGCGTACTTTTTGGAATGGTAATGGATGCACGCGATGCTGGTGGAGATGGGGTATTTACCTACCAATTGTTTGAATGGATTGCTGTAGGGGATTTTAAATTGAATTTCTCTTTCTTATTAGATCCGTTGAGTTCTTTAATGCTATTGATAATTACCGGAATTGGTTTCTTGATACATCTGTATTCAATTAGTTATATGTCTCATGAAACTGGTTTTGGTAAGTTTTTCGCTTATTTGAATCTCTTTATTTTCTTCATGTTGCTGTTGGTATTAGGATCTAATTACCTGATCATGTTTATTGGTTGGGAAGGTGTAGGCTTGTGCTCTTACCTATTGATTGGATTTTGGTACAAAAATAGTAATTATGCATCTGCTGCTAAGAAAGCTTTTGTCATGAATAGGATTGGTGATCTTGGTTTCTTGATCGCTGTATTTGCAATTATTGCAGCATTCGGTTCTTTGGAATATGCTACTGTTTTTCAATCGGCATCGACGTTGCCTCTTGGAGATACCACGCTATTGCTTATAACACTGTTGCTGTTTGTGGCAGCGACGGGTAAATCCGCACAAATACCTTTATTCACTTGGCTACCTGATGCTATGGCTGGGCCTACTCCGGTATCCGCATTGATACATGCTGCGACGATGGTGACCGCAGGGATTTATATGATCGTACGTTCTAATATCTTGTTTACTTTGTCGCCTATTACCATGCAAATCATTGCTATCATCGGTGTACTAACGGCGTTGGTGGCTGCATTTATAGCATTGACGCAAAACGATATTAAAAAGGTATTAGCCTATTCCACAGTTTCACAGCTTGGTTATATGTTTTTGGCTTTAGGTGTAGGTGCATTTACGGGTGCATTCTTTCATGTCATTACGCATGCCTTTTTTAAAGCATTATTGTTCTTAGGGGCAGGCTCTGTAATTCACGGAATGAGTGATGAACAAGATATGCGTAAAATGGGGGGCTTGAAAAGTAAAATGCCTATCACCTTTGTAACGATGCTGATTGGTACTATTGCGATATCTGGTATTCCTCCATTGTCGGGATTTTTCTCGAAAGACGAAATCTTGGCTTTTGCTTTTGTCTCCAATCCATTACTCTGGGGATTAGGTTTCTTGACCGCATTATGTACTTCATTTTATATGTTTAGGCTTTTATTTTTGACATTCTATGGAAAATTTAGAGGTACTGAAGATCAAAAACATCATGTACATGAATCTCCTTGGCACATGACATTCCCACTCATTGTATTAGCAATTTTGGCTACAATAGGTGGTGCTTTGAATATTCCTGAAGCCTTGCATGGAGGCCATTGGCTAGCTAATTTTTTAAGTCCAATTTATACCTATAGCAATGCTATTGTTGAACCGACCCTTGTGGATCATAGTACTGAATATATTTTGATGGGTATATCAGCCGTTGCTGCTGTTATTATGGCCGTTGCCGCTTATATAAAGTATGTTCAAAAACAACGTATTCCTGGAGATGATAAAGTACAGCATGGTTTATTGCACAAGTTGTCTTACCACAAGCTTTATATAGATGAGATATACAATGCCTTGATCGTAAAACCATTGAATGGTCTTTCTAGATTATTGTATACATTTTTGGATAGAGCAGTGATTGATGGCTTTGTAAATGGGGTAGGTTCGTTTATAGAAAGTTCGGGTAGAGGAATTCGTCAACTGCAAAGTGGGTATGTTGGCTTTTATATTTTTATGATGGTAATTGGGGTTATTGCTATCTTGTTATATGGTTTTTTGAATATATAGTATTTTGTAATTGAATAATCAATGAATAACCTATTTATACTGCTGTTACTTCCGCTCATTGGCGCGATTTTACTAGCATTTGTGAAATCTAATACAACTGCTAAATGGGGCTCTTTGGTACTATCTATAGTACAATTGCTGCTAACGGTTCCTTTTGTATATGAATTTGTGCATGATGCAAGTATACAGTTTACACAATCATTTGATTGGATTAGTGCCTTGGGTGTTAGCTTCCAAATTGGTGTGGATGGTATTAGCTTACCATTGGTGCTACTGACAAATGGTTTAATACCGTTGATCGTATTATCTACTTTTGGAAAATCATTTAAAGGAAATTTTTATGCCTTGATATCTTTTATGCAAGCAGGATTATTGCTTGTATTTATGGCATTGGATGCTTTTTCTTTTTATGTTGGTTGGGAAGCAGCACTAATACCGATTTATTTTATCTGTGGAATCTGGGGAAGTGGAGACAGAGCTCGCATCAATATGAAATTCTTTGTTTACACATTTTTCGGGTCTTTATTGATGTTGATAGCTATCATCTATTTATACCAACAAACACCTAATAAAGATTTTCTTTGGTCTTCTTTTGCAGCTTTGGATTTAGCTGATAATACCCAGCGATGGATTTTCTGGGCATTTTTTATTGCCTTTGCGATTAAGATTCCTATTTTTCCGTTTCATACATGGCAACCAGATACCTATACGCATGCCCCTAGTGCAGGGACAATGTTGTTAGCGGGTATAATGTTGAAAATGGGAACATATGGTTTGATACGTTGGTTAATACCTATTGCGCCTTTTGGTGTCCAAACATATGGATGCTTAGCATTGATATTGTGTATTATAGGCGTAGTATATGCTTCTATTATTGCTTTTCAACAAAGGGATATAAAACGCGTAATTGCTTACTCGTCTATTGCTCATGTTGGATTGATTGCTGCCGGTATATTTGCCTGGAATCAAGAAGGTCTTCAGGGGGCAATGATGCAGATGGTCAATCATGGTATATCTGTAGTAGGACTGTTCTTTATATTGGATTGTATAGAAACGAGATCTGGCACACGAAATATTAGTGACCTTGGTGGTTTTGCAGATAAAATGCCAAAGCTTTCTGTTTTCTTTTTGATTATTTTAATGGGAGCGATAGGTTTACCGCTTACCAATGGTTTTATTGGAGAATTTTTATTGCTCAAAGGAGTATATTCTATAGGGATATGGTATGCTGCATTCGCAGGATTAACGTTAATTTTTGGGGCGGTCTATATGTTGAGACTTTATCAAAAGACAATGTTAGGACCTATCGATGCGCGCTATTTTGAATTGACGGATATAAAAGGATATGAACTAATCATTTTAGTGATTGTTTCGTGCTTAGTTATCTATTTAGGGGTATTCCCAAATAGCTTATTGAAGCTTTCTGAAGCTTCAGTAGCGCAATTATTACAACAGGTTAAGTTTTAAGTATTATTTAGAAGATATTATGGCTGCGATTATTACGCTATCACTATTAGGAATATTGGTTTTATATTTAGGGTTATATAAGGCTAAGTCTGCTTTATTACCGGTTACTCTTCTAGGTTTGCTTTTGGCATTAGGCTTTGAGGTTTCTAAATGGAATAATATTGATGGACCTATTTATAATGGAATGGTTGTCTTTGACAATTATGCATTGGCATTTTCAATTTTATGTATTGTTACAACAGGGTTGATACTTCTACTTTCTAAAGAATATTTTAGTAGTATAAGTAATAATGTTGCTGAGTATTATTGTTTGATCCTGTTTTCGTTGACAGGAGCATTATTAGTCTGCTCATATCACAATTTCGCTATGCTTTTTATCGGAATTGAAGTGATGTCCGTTGCGTTGTATATCTTGGTTGGAATCCGCAAAAAGGATTATAATTCTAACGAAGCAGCGCTTAAATATTTCTTAATGGGAGCTTTTTCTACAGGTTTTCTGTTATTTGGTATTACCTTGATATATGGTGCTACAGGAACATTTGATATATCTGGAGTAAAGGATTATCTAGTTCTTAATCCACAGTCAGTATCTCCACTATTTTACAGCGGTATATTATTGATTTTGGTAGGTCTCTGTTTTAAAGTCGGTGCTGCACCTTTTCATTTTTGGACACCTGATGTTTATGAGGGCGCACCAATATTGATCACTAGTTATATGAGTACTGTCGTAAAAGTAGCCTCTTTTGCTGCATTTTTACGCTTATTTTATTTTGTCTTCATACCGTTACATGACTTTTGGACACCTGTATTATTGGTTATAATTATTATTACATTATTTGTAGGTAATATATCAGCTTTGATGCAGTCTAGCTTCAAACGAATGCTGGCTTATTCGAGTATATCTCATGCAGGATATATGCTATTTGCAATTGTAGCTGTTGGTTCCTCTTCAAGCGCTGGTATTCTGACGTATGCTACGGCTTATTCTTTAGCGTCTGTTGCTGCGTTTGCAGGATTGATATTAGTAAAAAAATCCGAAGGATCTGAACAGTATTTTGCGTTCAATGGATTAGGTAAGCGCAGTCCGTTATTGGCATTTATTATTACTGTATCTATGTTGTCATTAGCTGGTATTCCCTTGACTGCAGGTTTTATAGGAAAGTTTATGATGTTTAGTACTGCTATGCAGGATTATCATATAATTTTGCTCTTATTGGCTGTAGCAAATGCTGCGATTGGTATTTTCTATTATTTGAGAGTTGTTGTACATATGTATTTCAAAAATGAGGAACCTGATACTGCTGAGATTGTATTCCCGCTGAACTTTAAAATTGTAATGGTATTTACGGCAGTTTTAACGATTTTGATAGGAGTTTATCCCGACTGCATAATTAGTTTATTATAAAGGATTCAATTTTTAGTATATTATATAAGGTATTCAATCAAATTGGGTACCTTTTTTTATGTACTCTGTTTATTGTTTAATTAGTACATATCTTATTATAAAATCCAAATTTCTCTTTTGTCACTCTTGGGGATTACGGGGATGAATAGTCTTTTTACAGCGAGATTATATAGATTATAACTAAAATCTATATCCATCAATAAGGAGTTGCTTGTCGAGTTATGCTGTTTGTTTTTTATGGAATGAATGTTGATTATCCTAAGATTAACGAATAAATTAACGGTATTATGATCCTATGTAGTGGGGTACTTTTTATACTGTTATTATGTGTTGAGGATTTTGGTAAATGGTAGAAGACATCTTTACCAGTGCATAAAAATGGTCTTGAATCATTATTTGAAAAGGATAATGAACATTTAGATTTTATATAAAACTGTATTTAATGTAAATAAAAAAGGCATCCATTTTGGGATGCCTTTCGTTTTATCTTGAATATCTAAATTGCTGTTTGTCCATCATTGCCATTTGATCTTTCATCATTTTGATTTGATCAGCCAATAATTTATTTTTATCAGCACGTTTTGCTTCTTGCAAATATTTTTCTGCTTCACGTTTATTACGCTTAGCCATCATTACGCCAGCAAGGCTTAATTTTGCCATCGCCACATTATGCTCCATATGTAAGCCTAGTGCCAATGCTTTTTTAAAGAATTTTTCCGATTGCATTGGAGAACGTTGCGACTCTATCAATCCTAATAAAAGGTGGTAGTATCCATGTTGTGCTACAATAAGTTGGTTTTCATAGTTTTTAATATTGCCTAACCATTTTTCTGCAGCAGGGATATTCTGTTTGCGGAAATACCATTGTGCGATAAGCATATTTTCATTAAAAAATACCGTTACCCAGGCTAATATGGTAATAAAAATACCCAAAATTCCCCAACCCCAGTGACCAAACCAGAACAACACAACGGTTCCGATAAGTAAAAGACTACTGATTATTATACGAACTAAATTTGACATCTCTTCTAAATCTTATTAGGTACAAATATCCATTAATTTAAGAAGTTATACAACTTGTTGTATGATAAAATTGTAAAATTGTACTTTTGATTATGGAGAAGTTGTACGATTATAGCTGGGATTCTGTATTAGAGCCTTTATTTAAAGAAAAATATTGGAGAGATTTACAAGTGTTTATTGAAAATGAACGCCGTTGTTTTACTGTTTATCCTTCGGAAGATCTGGTATTTAATGCCATGAAGCTTACTGCATTTTCCGATATTAAGGTCGTGATATTGGGTCAAGATCCGTATCATAATATAGGACAGGCTCATGGATTATCTTTTTCTGTACCTAACGGGGTCAAAATACCACCTTCTTTAAAAAATATATTTACAGAATTAGCCTCAGATGTTGAAGGCTTCAAAACGCCAAAAAGTGGGGACTTGACTTATTGGGCACAGCAAGGGGTGTTATTATTGAACACAATATTTACGGTTCGTGCACATGAGGCGGGTTCTCATCAAAAGAAAGGTTGGGAGCAATTCACGGATCAGCTTATTCGTAAAATTGATGCAGATCTAGAAGGTGTTGTTTTTATTCTGTGGGGCTCCTATGCGCAAAAGAAAAGAAATCTTATCAATACTAACAAGCATTTAGTAATAGAATCTGCACATCCATCACCATTGTCTGTTTATAGAGGTTTTTGGGGCTCAAAACCATTTTCTCAAGCCAATACTTATTTAGTAAGTAGAGGCAAGAATCCTATAGACTGGAAATTAGTTTAAGCATATTCTTGCTCTTTACCGACTGTTATGTGCTTATTGTCTGCATCATCATTTTTAATATGATTGATTCGGATTTTTTTGCCGTTAACTAAGATATGTGTGAACAAACGATGACTGTCATAAGTTATTTTGAAGGTTTGCATAGCAGGAATTGGTATTTCTGATTCACCGATAACAGTATACTCTACTTCACCTGTGCTTGACATACGTTTAATAGTAAATCTTCGTTCATCATTCCTGCGCTCGATATCATACCATGCGCCATCACCTACACCACCTAGATATGTTGCGTTTTTTGGCACGGAGGTAGGTTTGTGTCGATATTTCATAGCACCGATTAATTGGTCCGGAGGTAATAGGTCCGCTCTTTTTTGATATACATTGTCGCCTAGTTGTTTAACTAAAAACCATAATGATTGAAACCTATTCATCCGGAAATGTTTTATTCCTTCTTTGGGATCGTATGAATAGATCATACGATTGGGTGCTGTATTTACTAAGTTGCTTATCGGGCTAGCTTTAATTGTTTCAGGGAAGTTTATGGGATGCCAAAAGTGATAAATGGGTGATGATTTCATCAACATTCTGGTGATAAAACGGGAACAATTATTATTATTCTTTGCTATAGCACCATACGGATATGTTCCTTCAAGTACACATTGGTCTCCATAGGCTTTTGCTAATTTGAAGTCTATCCTGTCCACTATAGAAAAGTATAATTTACCTTCTCCATACATTGCAGGTTTTAATATTTCTAGATAATCTACTATTTCTGCAATATTGCTTATTTTATTATCTATAATCTTTGCCTTTAAATCTATGTGGATTAAAGGGTCAGATTGAGAGGAGCGTGCTCTGCCATATCCGCGAGGTGTGATATACCGGCCGAAATCATAAAATAGCATCTCACCGTTTTTATGATTTATTATGATTATGCCGGTATGCCCAACTTTGAAATTTAAATTTTTAACTAAGCCAATTTTTTTAAAAAACATCATCCATCTTTCATCTCCACGTATGGTGGCGTCAGGCCATGTCAATATAATTGCAAAATCTTTACTATTATGTTCCATTAAAATTGGTTTCTTTAATTCGTTAGATTAATACTCTAATGGTACAATAGGCTCTTTTTTTGAAGTAGACATGATCATCATCGTTTGGAAGGTTTTAACGAATGGGATCTTTGATATTTTCTCCATTATTACAGCTTCGTAAGCCTTGATATCTTTGACATATACTTTCAACATAAAGTCACAGTTTCCCGTAACATGGTGACATTCTGTAACCTCAGGGATAGCTTTTACAGCTTCTACAAATTCAGGGATAGCATTGTGCGTGTGAAAATCCAACGATATTTGAATAAAAGATTTTATGCCTAAGCCCAACTTCTCCTCATCCACAAAGGCGTGATAGCTTTTAATAAATCCTGAATTCTCTAATTTACGAACGCGCTCTAGCGTTGGGGCAGGAGATAGTCCAATGTTTGTGGCTAACTGTAGGTTGGTTATACGACCATTTTCCTGTAAAAGACGTAATATTTTTAAATCGAGTTTATCCAATTGATGCGACATAAGGAATGCTGATTATAGATTAAATTATACAATAATACGAAATTTAATTTGGTCATTCTGTTATTCCATGTTAATTATTGTAGTCCACTTGTTTTTAGCACATCTTTATTTTTTTTAATAGAAAGGTGTCTTCTCATGGATTAAGCATTCAGCTGTGCTTGAATTGTTGTCTTTTAGGATAACTAAGCGCCTCTTAGGTATAAAACAGAAATTACGTTATAGTTTTTGACGATATCAATTTTGATTAATTATAGCGTATAGCTATGCGAAATCATTTTTTTGTCATAAATGCTTTTTAAAAGTGCATTTAACATGTTTTAAAGTGATGTTTATCACAAAAAATAAGATTTTATCCCTTTAATCGGTCAAAAAATGGTATTTATATCGTAACTTTGTAGTCCTCCCAAGGTCATGTATAAAAGCCTGACTTCTAAAAGAGGAAGTATGAAATATGAGTACCAAAGACGACGAATTACTGAAAGAGCTGGAGCAAGAAGAATATAAATACGGTTTTACAACCGATATTGAGATGGATATTGCGCCCAAAGGATTGAATGAAGATACTGTTCGCCTTATATCATCTAAGAAAAATGAACCAGAATGGTTGTTAGAATGGAGGCTTAAGGCTTTCCGTCACTTCCTTTCTATGGATATGCCTAAATGGCAAAATTTTGACTATCCTGAAGTAGATTTTCAAGAGCTATCGTATTATGCTGCACCAAAGCCTAAAAAACTATTGGAAAGTATGGACGAAGTGGATCCTGAGTTATTGGCTACTTTCGCCAAATTGGGTATTCCGCTGGATGAACAAAAAATATTAGCAGGTGTAGTGGCTGTTGATGCTGTGTTTGACTCGGTCTCAGTGAAAACAACATTTCGCGAAAAATTAAAAGAAAAAGGGGTAATCTTTTGTTCTTTTGGAGAAGCTGTGCAAGAGCATCCAGATTTGATAAAAAAATATTTAGGAACTGTAGTGCCGCAAACAGATAATATTTATGCCGCTTTAAATTCGGCTGTATTCTCTGATGGTTCATTTGTTTATATTCCTAAAGGGGTACATTGCCCAATGGAATTGTCGACGTACTTCCGTATCAACGCACAGAATACAGGTCAATTTGAGCGTACCTTAATTATTGCTGATGAAGGCTCTTACGTTTCTTACTTAGAGGGATGTACTGCTCCAATGCGTGATGAAAATCAATTACATGCTGCGGTAGTGGAATTAATTGCCATGAAAGATGCTGAAATAAAATACTCTACTGTTCAAAACTGGTACCCTGGTGATAAAGACGGTAAAGGTGGTATCTTCAACTTTGTAACTAAACGTGGTATTTGTAAAGGCGATAATTCTAAAATCTCTTGGACACAAGTAGAAACAGGTTCTGCTATTACATGGAAATATCCTGGTGTCATCTTGATGGGGGACAATTCTGTCGGTGAATTCTATTCTGTAGCTATGACACGTAACAAGCAATTGGCGGATACAGGTACTAAGATGATTCACTTAGGGAAAAATACAAAATCAAAAATCGTTTCTAAAGGTATATCTGCTGGAAATAGCCACAATAGTTATAGAGGATTAGTGAAAATTGGCCCTAAAGCGGACAACGCACGTAACTTTACCCAGTGTGATTCTTTATTGATTGGTGATCGTTGTGGTGCACATACATTCCCGTATATAGAGAACAAAAATAAAACTGCTAAGTTAGAACACGAAGCTACAACTTCTAAGATCGGTGAAGATCAAGTTTTCTACTTAAATCAACGTGGTATTGACTCCGAGAAAGCTGTAGGTTTGATTGTTAATGGCTATGCCAAAGAAGTGTTGAACCAATTGCCAATGGAATTTGCTGTAGAAGCACAGAAACTATTAGCAATATCATTAGAAGGTTCCGTAGGTTAATAAAATATAGGATATGAAAATATGAGTCGCGAAATATCGTTGTACTTATATCTCAATACGCAATACTAAAAAGAAATGTTATCAATAAAGAATTTGCAAGCGTCTGTTGAAGACAAACAAATATTAAAAGGATTAAATTTAGAAGTAAAAGCAGGTGAAGTTCACGCGATTATGGGACCTAATGGTGCTGGTAAAAGTACTTTAGGTAACGTATTAGCAGGTCGCGATTCTTATGAAGTGAATGGCGGTGAAGCAATATTGGATGGTGTAGATCTATTGGATTTATCTCCTGAAGATCGTGCGCGTGAAGGTCTATTCTTAGCTTTTCAATATCCTGTTGAGATTCCCGGAGTATCTAACATCAACTTCTTACGAACTGCTGTCAATGATATTCGTGAATATAAAGGTCTTCCTCCTATGGAAGCCAAAGAATTCTTAGCTACCGTTAAAGAAAAACAAAAATTAGTAGAGTTCTCTGCTAATTTAGCTAACCGCTCATTAAATGAAGGTTTCTCTGGTGGGGAAAAGAAACGTAACGAAGTATTCCAATTGGCGATGTTGAATCCTAAATTATCTATTTTGGATGAGACAGATTCAGGTCTTGATATTGATGCATTACGTATTGTTGCAAATGGTGTAAACCAATTACGCTCTAAAGACAATGCATTTATTGTGATCACACACTACCAACGTTTATTGGATTACATCGTGCCTGATTTTGTTCACGTATTATATAATGGTCGTATTGTAAAAAGTGGAACTAAGGAACTAGCTTTAGAGTTAGAGGAAAAAGGTTATGATTGGTTAAAAGACTTAGATACGCAAGATGCCTAATCGGTCAAGAGTCGATAATATATTAAGGTAATAAGCGCATTGATAACAAATAACATGAGTACATTAGTAGCAAACTCTTTATTCGAGCAATTGACTTCTACTTTCCAAGAGTTAGAGTCAACGAATGAACCTTCTTCATTGAAAGAATTGCGCAAAGCAGCTTTCGTAAAATTTGAAAAAGAGGGATTTCCAACAGTTAAGAATGAAGAATGGAAATATACAAACATCCAACCTTTAGTAAACAAGACTTACTTGTTGAATGAGGATGTTGATGTTGCAAATTTGGATTTAAGTAAAGCTGATATTCCTGATTTGGATGCACATCGTATTGTATTGATCAATGGTCAATATGTAGTGGCATTCTCTTCTTTGGAAGATGAAGTTGGATTGACAATTAAGTCTATCGAAGAGGCTGTAGATGAAGCTAATTTTGAAAAACATTTTGCACAGTACGCTGACAAAACAGATAATGTATTAGTAGCATTGAATACCGCTTTATATACTTCTGGTATCTATCTATCAGTAGCAAAGAATAAAGTTATTTCTAAGCCTATACATATTGTGCATGTAGCAACGGGGGGACAAGAGTTCTTCGCCCAAACAAGAAATCTTTTTGTTGTAGAAGCTAATGCTGAAGTTGAGATCGTAGAATCTTTTATCACATTGGATAATACAGCCAAAAATTTACACAATAAGGTGACTGAAATTGTAGTAGATGAGAATGCTAAGATTCAACACTATTACCTGCAAGTGGCGGATGCTGTAAGTAACTATATCAACCATACGGAAGTATATCAAGCGAAATACAGTTTATATAATAATTATAATTGTACTTTCCCTGGAGCGACTTTCGTACGTAATAATATCAATGTACGTTTGGATGCTGAAAACGTTGAATCACACCTTTACGGTATCAATTTATTAGCCGATAAGCAATTGGTAGATAACCATACGATTGTAGATCACTTGAAGCCACATTGTGAATCATACGAATGGTACAAAAATATCCCTCAAGATGAATCTACTGCCGTATTTAACGGTAAGATATTCGTTCGTGAGGATGCACAAAAAACAAATGCCTTTCAACAGAATAACAATATGTTGATCGGTGATAAAGCCACGGTATATACAAAGCCGCAATTAGAGATATTTGCTGATGATGTAAAATGTTCTCATGGTTGTACTATGGGGCAGTTTGATGAGGAAGCATTATTCTACTTAAGAGCTAGGGGTATTGGTGAAGAGTCTGCGCGTATTCTATTGGTACATGCATTTGCATATGATGTCACTTCACGCTTCAATAATGCTGCTGTTAGGACATATGTAGAAGATTTAGTAGCTAAAGGTCTAGAACGCAATTAATATTATATTGTAGTTTAGTTTCTATATAAATCGGTCTGGGGAGAAATTTCTAGACCGATTTTTTGTTCTTAATTTAGTTCGATAGATCTAGGTTAATAGGCATAACATAAGATACCCGTACAGGAATACCTCTTTTTAGTCCAGGTATCCATTTTTTTGATCTTCCAATAACATTTACACCTTCTGTTCCTGTTCCGTATCCTAAGTCATTCTCGACTTTTATATGTGATAATGAACCGTCCTTTTCCACGACAAATGACAGCCGTACCTGACCTTTTATTTTTGCTTGTATTGCTTCTTTAGGATATTGATAATTGTGGGCGATATATCTTCTGAACTCTTGTATTCCTTTAGGATAACTAGGCTGCACCATAAAAGTAGTTTGGTCATATGACGTTTTATTATGCAATGAATCTGTGCTAATTCCAGATAATAATTGGCCACCATTATATTGCTCTGCAAAGGTGTATTTGCCGCCCAAAAATGTTCCTGTCCATTCTCCTGTACGTTTATGGTTCTTGAAATGCCCTTTTTCTATTTCTGTAGGCTTAATATTTGCTGAATTATCCTCTATGTATAGCTCCGCATACCCTTCTCCATTGACAAGGTGGTTGTTGCCCAAAGAATCTTTGAAAAGTAAAATTAATGTGTCTGTAACAATTGTTTTTTCGTTCTCGATAGTATGTAGATATTCGTAGGCGATTTTTAATTTGCCATTGGGGTGATAATATAAAGCTGTATCAATCTTTACACCATCAAAAGAGTATTTTTCTTGGGCTTTTATTTTTCCATTTTCATAGCCCTGCAATTTTTGGCCTACAAATTTCTTTTCTATACTATTATTATAGGTGCCTAATAGCTTTGTTTTGTTGTTCAAGCTGTATTTTTCTAAGACAAGTACTGGATCTATGAGTGTAGTGTTATTCCTTAGTTCTCTATAGTAGTATGCTTGTGTCGAATCTTTTGTCTCTTTATTATCCTTTTTATAATACTTTCTACTGATATTATGGCTTTGCGCATTGGCTAATGTTAAAGTATATATAAATAATAAAATTGTAATAGCGTATTTCATGATGGTGGTATATTAATGTTATCAGCAATTAATGGTTTCTCAATCCTTTGGTTGGTTTAGCCTTTTTTTGACTTTGGGTTAATTACTTCTATACTTGGATTTATAATGCTAAGGGCTGCCGCAAACTCTTCATTGTCCTCGGGGCTGATGTAAATCTCATCATATTTATTATAATAGATGATAATTCCATTTTTACTCGTAGCTGGTCTCATACCCACATATAAGGTTTTATAAAGTTCTATTTTATGAATTTTTGCTATTTCTACCTTTCCAAAAATAAAACCTGATCTATAGTGTAGATACGAGTCATCAACTGTATATCGAGTCGTGAAATAGAAGATAGATATCAATCCTAAGCAAAGCCCTATTGTACATAAGCTGGCATATAAGGCCTCTAACATGGGTTGCTGCCGCACATAGGATACCACAAAGATAATGAGGATAGCAGGGGATAGGTATAGACAGATGTCCAAAAAGGTTTTGTAATCTCTTTTAGCTTTAAAGATTTGCATAGCCTAAAATACAAAAAGCTTCTCGTTTAGAGAAGCTTTTTATAAGAGCGAAAGACGAGATTCGAACTCGCGACCCCAACCTTGGCAAGGTTGTGCTCTACCAACTGAGCTACTTTCGCTTGTCTTGTGTTACAAAAGTAAGACTTTTGTTGACTTATGTCAAGACTTAATTTAAAAAATTATGCTTTTATAATTGCATCAACACAATTGATACCATCGATGGCAGCAGAAACAATACCTCCAGCATAGCCCGCACCTTCAGCACAAGGGTATAAGCCCTTGATTTGTGGATGTTGAAGGCTCTCTTTGTCTCTCGGTATACGAACAGGTGAAGATGTACGTGATTCTACACCAACTAATATTGCTTCGTTGGTATAATATCCACGCATTTTCTTCCCAAATAATGGTAATGCTCCACGAAGGGATTGATGCACAAAATCTGGTAATACTTCCCTCAAATCTACCGAGCGTGTTCCCGGTTTGTAGGAGTTCAAGGGTAGATCTCTAGAAACTCTATTCTCTACGAAGTCAACCATGCGTTGTCCTGGCGCTACTAGGCTCCCTCCGCCTAAAATGAAGGCCTGTTGTTCGATCTGGCGTTGAAATTCTAATAAAGCAAAAGGATCTGTTGCTGCATTAGGGACATCTTCAACATTGATTTGTATAACCGTTCCCGAATTGGCATGCGGATTATTGCGCTTCGATGGTGACCATCCATTTACGACGATTTCATTGTGGTCTGTAGCACATGGCGCGATTATTCCGCCAGGACACATGCAGAACGAGAATACGCCACGACCATTTACCTGTTCTACTAAGGAATAGTATGCAGGAGGAAGGTTTTCATGTCTTGTACTGCAGTGGTATTGTGCATTATCGATGATTTCTTGAGGATGCTCGATACGTACACCTAGTGCAAATGATTTTGCTTCTAGTAACCATCCTTTTCTCTGGAATAGCTCGAATATATCACGTGCAGAGTGCCCTGTAGCTAATATAATATGATCGGCATTAAAAGATTTGCCATCGGCCGTTTTGACACCTTTTGCTTGGCCAAACTCCGCTATGATGTCTGTTACCTTGCTGTCAAAGTGTACTTCGCCACCGACTTCTAATATTCGGTTACGCATATCTGCAATGATATGTGGTAGTTTGTTGGTGCCTATATGTGGGCGTGCATCCACTAGGATATCTTCATCAGCACCATGTTCTACAAATATAGAAAGTACTTTATGTACGTCACCGCGCTTGTTGGAGCGGGTGTATAATTTACCATCAGAATAGGTTCCTGCACCTCCCTCACCATAGCAGTAATTGGATTCTGGATTAACAATACCCTCCCGGTTTATTTTTGCTAAGTCACGACGTCTATCTTGTACTGCTTTACCACGTTCTAAGACGATGGGTTTTAGCCCTAGTTCTATACAGCGATATGCTGCAAATAGTCCTGCTGGACCAGCACCTATGATAATAACAGGTTTTGCATCTTGTACAGGCTTGAGGTTAGAGACAAAAGTGTCTATGATGGGTTCTTCGTCGATAAAGAATACGACGCGTACTTTGTAGAGTACTTGTCTACTACGAGCATCTATGGAGCGCTTACGAATATGGATGCCTTTGATTCTTTTACGCTCTACTTTGAGCTTTTGTACGCCTTGAGTGATGATATATTCTTCATCATGGATGAAATCCGGGCTTATGCCCAATTCTATTTCTTTTTGCATAGTATTTTTATACTTGGGTTTTTATCCCAAAAGATGTAACAAAGTTACGGAATTACCGTCTAATGTTTAAAAAGGATATTACGCTGTTTACACGTCTATGACGTTATTATTAGAAAATATTTCTTATTTTTAAAAAAATTAGTTTGAAAAAATTACATATGAAAAGATTATTATTTGCAATCTTAGGTTTATTTACAGCCTTATCTTTTAGTTCTTGTGGTTATAATACAATGGTATCTCAAGATGAAAATGTAAAAGCTAAATGGGCACAGGTAGAGAATGTGTATCAACGTCGTGCAGATTTAATTCCAAATTTGGTGTCTACTGTAAAAGGAGCTGCTCAACATGAGCAAGGGACATTGACAGCTGTAGTAGAAGCACGTGCTAAGGCGACTTCTGTGAATGTAAATGCGGATGATCTATCGGAAGAATCAATTGCTGAATTTCAAAAAACGCAAGATGCTCTTTCTAAATCTATAGGTCGTCTATTGGTAAGTGTTGAAGCTTATCCAGATTTGAAAGCAAACTCTAATTTTCAAGAATTGCAAGCACAATTGGAAGGAACAGAGAATCGTATCTCTGTAGAAAGAAGATCTTATAATGATGCCGTGCAACAGTATAATACAACGGTTCGTAGTTTTCCGAACAATATCATGGCCGGTATTTTTGGGTTTAAAGCTAAGGGTACTTTCACTGCAGCAGAGGGTTCTGATAAAGCGCCTGCAGTTGCTTTTTAGCAGAATATTTTACTTATAATATTACTAAAAGGTGAATGATGGTGCGTTGAATGCCCCAATTGTTCACCTTTTTTAGCATAAATTTGATATGGGAATACTTAGTTCAGAAGAGCAAGAAAGAATAACACATGCTGTTAGTTTAGCGGAAAATCGTACATCTGGCGAAATACGTGTTGTCGTAGAAAATATCGTAGGAAAATGTACAGCCTTGGATAAAGCAGCAAAATATTTTGAGAAATTAGAAATGCATAAAACGGGATTGCGAAATGGGGTACTAATCTATCTTGCTGTTGCAGATCATCAATTTGCAATCATTGGTGACAAAGGTATTAATGCGAAAGTGGAAGCTGATTTCTGGGAATGTACAAAAGAAAAAATGTTACTTCATTTTCGTGAGGGAAATTATGCCAAGGGGTTAATAGAAGGAATACATCAAGCAGGAGAGAGACTACATGTTTTTTTTCCCCGACAAGAGGATGATGTAAACGAATTACCTAATGAAGTTCATTTTGGCAGTAACTAATTATTTAATATGATATTCGCTAAATACAATTTATTTGATCAATTAGGTGTAAAACATGGTGTTATTACTCTATGTTTTTTGCTGCTTTCCTTTATTGGTTCAGCGCAGGATCTCCCTGCACAACCAAAAGGGTTAGTTAGTGATTTTACCAATACATTGACTTCTACAGAAGTCAATGCCTTAGAGCGAAAGCTTCTTTCATTTGAAGATAGTACATCTATTCAGTTGGCTGTTGTTTTGGTAAATTCTACCGATGGATATGATATTGCTGATTATGCTGTACGTCTAGCTAAGAAATGGGGTGTAGGGCAACAGAAATATAACAATGGTATTATTGTCGTTGCGGCTATTGGAGATCGTGCAGTAACTATTCAGACCGGATATGGTATTGAGGGGGCACTGCCTGATGCTATTGTATATCGAATTATTGATAATGAAATAAAACCAGCCTTCAGAGATGCCAATTATTATGAAGGATTAAATGATGCTACAAATGCCATTATATCTTATACTAAAGGAGAATATAAGGCCGATTCCAAGGCTAAAAAATCTGATGCTGAAGGAGGTGGTCTTGGTGGAGTTATTGTCATTGTAATCATTTTTGTTGTTATTGCATTTATATCCAAAGGTGGGGGTGATAACCGTGGCGGTCGTGTTATCAATGGTAAAGGTGGTAACGATTTATTTTGGTGGATGCTTTTGAATGGTTTAGGCCGTGGTGGCGGCGGAAGCTCCGGTGGTGGATTTGGTGGTGGCGACAGTGGAGGCGGCTTCGGTGGCTTCGGCGGTGGTGATTTTGGTGGTGGCGGTGCCAGTGGACGTTGGTAGATTAAACGTTTTATATTTTAAATAGTCATATTAGAAACTTTGAATAATGAAAAAGAAAATATTATTAGCGGCAGCATTATTGCCGTCATTGTTATTTGCTCAAGAGGAATTTACGATAAAAGGGAAGATCGGTCAATTGAATACACCGGCAAAAGTATACCTACAATATGCAGAAGGAGGCCAGCGTAAGTTGGATTCTGCAGCTATCAATAATGGCTCTTTTGTGTTCAATGGTGTGGTTGCTGAACCATCTCAGGCATTTGTAATATTGTCTGCTGAAGGCAAGCCTTTGCGTCAATTGTCGAAACCCGATTTCCGTACTATTTACTTGAGTAAAGGTGTGGTCAATATTACTGGAGAGAACTTCAAAAATGCTAAAATTTCGGGTACGAAGGTTAACGATGATTTAGTAAATTACGAAATAGCGCGTGCTGAAGTTAAGGCTGCGATTGATGTTTTGATGCAAGAGTATCAAGGTGCTACCGATGAACAAAAAGCAGATGAAGCTTTCAATGCTCGAATAGAATCTAATTATGAGGCATTGATGGCGAAGCAAGGTCTTGTGGATATCGCTTTTATTAAAGCAAACCCTTCCAGTTTGATCTCTTTGAATATATTGTCAGACAAATTGGATGCTTCCAATGTTGGGGAGCTTCAAGGACTGTATGCTAGCTTGGACGCAAACCTAAAAAGCTCTAAAAAAGGAGTTGAGTTACAAGAAAAAGTAAATAATTTAAGCAAATTAGCAGTCGGACAAGTAGCGCCGGATATCAGCATGCCAGATGCAAATGGTAAAGAAATTGCTCTCTCGTCATTACGAGGTAAGTATGTATTGGTAGATTTTTGGGCTTCATGGTGTGGTCCTTGTCGCCAAGAGAATCCTAATGTAGTAGCTGCCTATGATAAATTTAAAGATAAAGGCTTTACTATTTATGGCGTATCATTAGACCGACCAGGAAAAAAGGATGATTGGGTTGCAGCTATTGAGCACGATAAATTGGGACAATGGACAAATGTTTCTGATCTGCAATTTTGGAATTCGCCTGTAGTAAAATTGTATTCTATTAGAGGCATTCCTCAAAATTTTCTCTTAGATAAAGAAGGACGTATCGTAGCTTCTAATCTTCGTGGTGAGGCTTTGGAAGAGAAATTGTCCGAACTATTAGATTAATAGCAATAGATATAAAAAGGGTCGTGTAAGTTTATTATGCGACCCTTTTTTGAAACTGTTCTTTATGCAGTTTTGTAATGATAAAATAATAAATTAGGGTCTTCAATGATTGGGAGGTAAAGTTTCCTTTTAGAACACACACAAAATTAGCCTCTTCTTAGGTGGTTATTTAATGTGTAACACTAATGATTTTTATTTTCCTGCTAATTTTATTACATCAACATCATCTATGGTCTAAGGCTTTATATTATTTCCTTCATTAATGTACGACACTATAAATAACAATTTTATCGAACATTAATGATCCTATAACTTAAATTCGTTATTTCACCAAACCCTTTAAATATTTTAATTTCTTGGGATGAATCTTTATCTCCAAACTGCGTTAAAGGAATATAGTGCACTTCCCCATTATCACCTTTATTAATAGCTACAGTTAATTGTAGGCCCGAGTTATCCCCATGTTTCAACACTTTTATATCTGCTATACGATTGCCTGCGCCCAAATCTTGAAATAATGAAACGTCTCCATTTGTACAATCTATTTTGTAGATGCTGTTTTCTGTAGCATAGTACGCATAGTCCCAGATATTAGAAGCCGCAAATGCAGACAAATTATTGAGCCCAATATTAGAGGATAATTCAAAGAATCTACCGCTGCTTACTGCAGATCGTGTGCTGAAAGGGAAATAATAGATATAATATGTATTGCTATTTCTATCCTTCATGATGGCATAGCTATTATTTGATTTGCCTTTGTCGGCAGCTATCATTTCTTTAGCAACATTATTTAATTCAAATTGCCCATTTATCATCGCTGTCGTTGGAAAGTCAAATGATCTAGACAAATATTCCACGGTTAGAAATTTTTCATATTTATTGTCATAGAAATATGTCGGTGATCCTGAGCTGGTGAATACAAAGGGAAACAAGTCGTGATCTCCTTCAAATTCAGTACTAAACGGTCCGTAATCTACCCCGTCGTCGCCCATAAATACCTGTCCTATAGCGGCATACAATTTACCTTCGTCGATGAGGTATTGATCGAGCAGAAATCCACTTATATCGTACGCTGGTTTATTGAAAAAATTCATTTCATCAAAGAAATAATTATTATTCTCTCCTGTTTGAATCATGCTATCCGAATGAAATATCATTAAGCCCTGTTGCGTAAAGTATAAAATTTGTTTGAATTGTCCAGAAAATTCCGAGCCTACAGCGCCAGAATAGGCCGCAATTAATTTGGACGGATAGCTCCGCTCATTGACATCCTCTAGTGTGTTATAAGACACCACGTCGTCTATCGTGCGGATGAATGATAATCTACCTCTGCCATCTACATTATTACCAACAATCCAGCCTTGTGAAAAGCCTCCCATAACTCTAATAGAGAATAATATACTAATAGCTTTAATTTTTGTGTCTTGGTCGATCACAGAATATTGTACACTATGTGTACCAATATTTAAAAAAATCTGTTCTTCGAGGTTACGATTTTCTGATAGTATACTAAATTTATCTTTAGCATACAATCGCCATTCATACGTGTATGTTTTATTGGGGTTTAGATTATTTAATTCTGGATAGATTTTCAACGAATCCAACTGCGTGACTTCGTATTTGGGTTGTATTGAGTTCGATGCTATTCGAAAATCATCAATTTCCTTTTGTGTTTCAATAAAGGTGTCTTTATTACAGCTGGATAGTAACAAAAGCATCATTAGAAGGCGAGCTATATTTTTTATAATCATCATTTTTTTATTTAGAATGTAATCCTGTTCCCAAATTCATCAATCAATGGTCCATTTGCCAATTCGTATTTCATCAACGCCGTACGGAGCCTCAACGGTAGATTACCGACCTCAGGTGTTGGCGACATATAGGTGATGCCTTCATATACAATAGGGAAAAATAAACCTTCAAAATTGTAGTCTTCACCGTACACACTGATAATAAATTGTAGCTTTGTTACACTAAAACTACCGATTTCAAATGCCAAATATCCCCACCAAATGGGTTCAGATAGATTGTCGTTAAAAATTATTTTGAAATAGGGGATACTCAAGGTATTGCCAATTTCTAGCCCTAGTGCACCTTCCATAAAGAAATTGTTAGGATCAATTTTTACATAGAGTCTCTTTGACTCTTCTCTAATGTTCGGACTTCTTAACAGCACAACGGGGTAAAGGATCTCTGTAGCCCCCGCAGGAAAGGTAATTTCCGACAAAATATAATCTCTATTTTCTACTGCTGTTGTTCCGTCTGTTGCAACAAGATTTATACGTCTGTCAACTGCTGTGGCTGCGCCTTGTATACGAACTCTCAATTTGACGGTGTCTTGAACTACTTCTGGTAACTTGGTCAAAAAGGAATAAATAACACTATCGGAGTCATACCTACCAATATATATGCTAATGGCATCAGGTCCTTCATAATACATGATTTTTTCCTTAGCACAACTTGACAGGAGGCATAGGATGGATATTGTATAAATAATTATTTTCATGGCGATTGATAATTAAGGTTAAATTCTTTTTCTAATTCTGGTGTTGGTAAAACATAAGCTGATTTGGAAAAGTTAGCTGGACTAAATTGAAATTGATTCATATCTTTTCGTTTATAGTACAAGAAGAGTTGTCCTTCGGCATAGAATTCCTTTTGATATTCCTTCGTAATTTCATCTTGAATAAAAATTCTATTCAGGGTGTTCGAATTTTTGGGTAAATCCACTAAGTGCCTTGCATTTCTTATTCTATTGAGATGATCTAAAGCTTCATCCTCCGTTGGTGCTGTCTCGGCGAGAATATAACACATTTCACTCATACGAATCACTGGAACCATCCTGTCTAACCTTAAACTATCAATTTCCGAAGTAGAAGTTTGCCAGAATTTGGAAGAAATAAGTACATTGCTACTGTTTTCAAATAAATTTGCGTACCGTAAATCATTAGTATTCCCTTCATATATAGCGGACAAATCAGCAAGTGGTCTTGTTAATGAAAACCTAGAATTGATCAGGATTGTAAAATATGAATTCACTGCCCAGGCTCCGATATTTCTATTGCGTAATGCGAAAACCAGTTCAGACATAAATAATCTATCCTTGGTGCCAGCAATAGTAGTATTGACAGATGAAGTTGCTACAAAAGGAAATTGTTGTGAATCGACTATTACTTTTGCAGCGTCATATGCTTGCTTTTCCTCTCCTTTATAGTGATATACCCTAGCTTGCAATCCTTTTATAGCGTAATAATTCATTTTGAATCGACGCTGCATGGTGTTGTCGAAAATAGGGTCTAGCTCTTTTAATAAAGTCTCTGCTATATCTAAATCTTCTAAGACATTATCTATGATTTCAGTAATGGATAGAGCTGCGGTCGGATTTTGATCAATAGTTTTCCTATAAGGGATGCCGATGCCATTTGTATTGCTTGCAAAAGATGGCGCAAATAAGCGTAATAAATCAAAATGCAATAATGCTCGAATAGCATAGGCTTCTCCAGTAATCTGCTGATAGGCACTCGTTGATAGCACATTGCGGTTTGACTCTGCAAATTTCAAGATATTATTTACTGAGGCTATTGTGTTGTAAGCAGAGGTCCAAATAGAAGATGCGTATCGCGTAAATTCTGTTGAGCTATAATTATACGCACGCGTATCAACAAATAAGCTGCCTAGTCCTGATGTTGCATAATTTTGTGCCAAAGCAGCAGTGAAGCCCATGGTCATATTGTCACCGTATAAACTCCGTGCGGCTAATGTTGCATAGACGCCAGATAAAGCTTGATCAAAGCCAAGCTCAGAGGCGAACATTTCATTCTCCGATAAACTAGATTTGGGCTCGACATCTAAATATTTGGTACAACTAACAGCTGTTATAGCAACAACTGCGTGTATTATTATTTGATAAATTTTCTTTTTCATAATTAAATTCGAAAAATGTTAAATGCCTAAACGAATGGAAAATGAATATGTCCTTGCGAATGGATTGGAGGTACCACGTTCAATTTCAATAGAACTCCACTGGTACAAGTCATTCGTTATGCCGGATATAGCCAAACTTTGTAATCCTACTCTTTTTAACCACTCGCTTCTGTAAAAATTATAACTAATGGACAAGGAGCTAATTGTAAGTAGGTTATTGTCTTGTACAAATCGAGAGGTAACTCGAGTAGGAATAGTATTTACGCCTATACGCGTAAATTGAGATATATCTCCAGGTGCAGTCCAGCCCAAGTCATATGCTCTACGATCCACATTGAAGTTTGGGTTGACAGATTCAACTTTATCAATCAATGTTTGATTGTATAGTTGGCCTCCGAACTGAAAATTCAACAGCAAGCCTAGCTCAAAACCTTTATACAAGAAATTACTTCCAAAATTTCCATTCCATTTAGGTATGCTTACTCCATATGCCACCTTATCTGCTGCATTCCATACAAAAGTTCGTAGCCCCTCCTTTGTTAGATAAATTTCTGAACCTGTAGCAGGATCAACGCCTAAAGATCTTACAACATAAATAGCATCCATTGATTCGCCCTCTTGAAATAAAATATTAGGATTTCTTTGTTCCTCATTATTCTCATTTAATAAATCATTGGAAGCTTTTAATTTATTGGATAATTCTTTTAGGGTATTTCTATTTGTAAAACCGTTTAGGTTTATCCCCCACATGATTCCATTTGCTTTGTTATCAATGATTTTATAACGTGTAGAAAATTCAAGCCCTCTGTTTTGAACTACGCCCAAATTTTCGGAGAAATTTGAGAATCCCGTTGAGGGCGCTAAAGTAATCCTCGTTAAAGAATTTTTTGTTATTTCCTGATAGACATCGAAGCGTAGGTCTAGCCGTTCTTTAAATAGGGTTAAATCCAGTCCGATATTTAATTTGTACACATTTTGCCAACTCAATGTAGGATTACCAAGATTTGTAATTATAGCGCCTAATTCTCCATAATAACTACTTGTCGATGAATAGCCATATCTCGTTTGGGAAGAATAAGCAGGAATATTTAAGGATCCTGTAGTACCATAACTGCTTCTTATTTTGAAGCGATTAACCATGTCATTCTTTAGAAAAAAATGTTCATTGTGTATGTTCCAACCTAGGCCAGTGGACCAAAATGTTCCAAATCGTTTCGCTGTTCCATACTGTGAAGAGCCATCGTTTCTAAGCGACAGATCAGCAAGAAATCTGTTGTCGTAAGAATAGTTTGAGCTGTATAAAAAACCAACTCTTCGCATTGTACTTTCATCACCCGCAGGCCTGCCATTCGTTTGATATTGGTAAGCAAACAGTAAATTGTCTAATCTATCATAAGGGAATCCTTCTGCTATGATTTGAGAAAACTTATTCGTACTATTTGCAAGATCAAAGGCTGCTGTCGTAAATAGCTGATGCTTGTTAGCAGAAAGATTATAGTTCAAAGTAGTGATGCTTTCATAAGAAGAACTCGCGGTGTTAAGATAGGTATATGTTCCTTTTTGGTTTGGATCAGTAATCGTTTCAAAACGACTATCAGAGGCGGAAAAAAATTGATCCGTGCCGCCTTCCTGGCGTGAGAGACTTAGGTTAGATTCAATATAAAGATTCTTCAAGATATTATATCGAATCTGAAAACTATTCGTGAAGCCTAAATATTTTGTTTGATTTAAAGAATTTAACTTGGCATCAAACAAAGGGTTGGTTCTTCTAAAACGAACATTGTTAATCAGGTATTCTTCTAAATACCGCTGTACAAGGCCCTCATTATCATAGGGAGACAAATACGGGTTTAACTGTAGGTAATCACTAAAGTTGCCATAGGGGGACTCATTGGATAAATTTTGAAAAACGCGAATTGAATTTTTGAATTGCAACTTATTCACCAGATAAGTTAAGTCAAATTGTCCGGAATAATTCTTACGATCTTGGCCCCGCATCACCCCTTGTTGCATGTCTGAAGCTGCCAATAGCCCATAACGTAAATGATTGTCTCCGCCCTGTAGATTTAATGAAGTCCTGTTGTTGTAGCCTACTTGCGTAGGGATTTCTTTCCAATTGGTGTTAATCCCTCTATGAATATTTTTAAGCCTTTCATTATAAAGCACATCATTGCGGTAATATTCTTCATCAGTTTTAGCATCATATACACCTGACCTTAGCTCAAAATCTAATTTTTCGACTGCATTTAAGTAATTATATACAGAAAGGTTTGGTCTAGACCATCTAAAATCATTGGTCAGAATAACTTGCACTTTACCAGGTTTAGGACTAATTGTGTTTATTACCATAATCCCGTTCGCTCCGCGGGAACCATAGATTGCTGTAGCTGAAGCATCTTTTAATAACGTAATACTTGCTATCATATTCATATCCAAGTCGATCACACGTTCTATTGTAACCTCAAATCCATCCAATACGAATAAAGGTTGATTAGGATTTGAAGACAATTCACTATTTATATTTGGAAATGAGTTTTGTCCTCTCAGTTGAATTTCGGGAATCTGATTAATGTTGCCTCCCAGTTGATTGTTTGGCAAAACCCTAAACGCGGGGTCGTATGCGGAAATAGCAGTAAATATGTTATTGCTGGTAATTTTTTTTAAATCACTTCCTGAAATCGTCATTGCGGCACCTGTAAAGCTCGATATATCACGATTGAAAATACCCGTAACCAAGACATCTTCTATGGCCTCAGGTTTTTCATGTAGTTCTATTCGATAATTAATTGACGGTGTAAGGGGCACAATTTTCTTGGTAAAGCCTACATTTGTAATGATGATGTGCTTTACATATTCAGGAATGTTAAACACAAATTTACCCTGGTTATCAGTTTGTGTGTGAATATTTCTTTCGGTAATGGCTATTGTAGCTCCCTGTATAGGCTGCTTCGTGTCTTCACTAACTAATTGGCCTTGTATTGTTCTATAATCAGCCTTGTCCTCATCTATAAACACAATAGTTTGGTGTTTTATGATGAATATTATTCCCGTTTTAATATTGAAGTATTCGTCTAATACCTGAATTAGGTCTACATCTTTAAAATTAGGGCTAATTTTTTTATTAAAATCTAGCTTCGAAGAGGTAAATACAAAATCATAACCCGTCTGTTTACGAATCTCTGATAAGAATTCATTCAATGTAATATTTTTCTTATCTATTGTAACCGTTTGCAATTGTGCAATAGCAGGCCCAATATATACAGATGCTAGGATTAACAGCATTGCAAGCGTGCGGCTAGTTTTTCTATGTGTCAAAGTAGTAGCGTTCATAATTTTGTTTAGTCCTTTATCAAATGATTTTATCTTTAGAGTAGGTTTTTATTAGTACATGTTGGGTACCATATATGTGTAGTGCTTATTCCATTACAATAATCTCTTTTCCTTTTACCTCAAAGCGTAAGTCATTTGTTTTAGTTAGAATTTTTAATATTTCTGATAAGTTTTTTTTTCTTGATATTTGTCCCCATATTTTTACAGGAGGGATTCCATCGTTGTAAACGATATCCACATCATAGCATCGACCAATTTCATGCATCACACTTTCTATTGGTTCATCAATAAAGTAGAACAGCTCATTTCTCCAAGCTAAATTCAAATCTAAATTGGCCGCCGATAATATGAGTTTACCATCTTTTAATAAGGTTTGTTGTAAAGGTTTTAGCTCCTGCAGTAGACTAGAAGTTCTAACTTTCACGGCGCCTTCTACTAAGGTTGTTATTATTCCATCTGTTGTGGAATACGCGTTAATGTTAAACTTCGTGCCATAGACCAGAATATCTTGTTGTTGTGTAGCTGTGATGACCTGAACTACAAATCTTCGTGCCGTATCAATAGCGATATCAAAATACCCTTCTCCTTCTAGACTGACCTGGCGTTCGGATTCGATAAAAAATGTTGGGAAGATCAGTTTGGATTCCGCATTAAGATCAACAATTGATCCATCAGATAGTGTCACGGCATAGCTACTACCCCGAGGAGTAACGAGCGTATTAATGGTATTAGTGCTTGTACTGTATTTTTTGTTGTGCTGAAAGGAAATAGTAGCCATTCCCGTTTTTTCTAATTGTGCATCACCAATATTTATACTTTTTCCTATAGCTAATTCATCAAGTTTATAAACTTCCCCACCGGAAGTTGTCAATAGCGCAATATCTATGGCAGTCGGTTCTTTTTCAATATTTACAGACCTCTGAATAGCCTCATTCTTTGCGCTACTGGGTTCTACTTTTCCAATTTCTTTCTTTAATTCCTGGATAGGCATCAGAATGACTAAAGGGGAGGCTAATAGTATAAATAACGCCGCTACGGAGGCCCATTGATGGTAAGGGGATTTTTTCTTTTTTATTTGATTATTTACAGGAAATGTATTGATAATACTGTCTATAATAGCTTTGCTACTTTTTTTAGGTAAATCTGTTAAAGGATTCTTTGTGTAAAAAGACTGTTCGACAATCTCTTCAAGAAGCGGATTACACTCTTCTAGAAGAAAATAGGTGCTTAGCTCTTCTCGCTCATCTACAGTTTCTGTCCCACTCAAGCACTGTTCAACTAAATATATAATACGTGATTTATTATTCATTTATATAATTTTTAACAGGTATGTTTAATAATCAAGAAATAAGCTTCTCTAGTATTGCATACATATTAAGGACAATCAACAGCTTGGCTTGGGGGTCTTGGCTTAAAAATATTTAGAGATACTGACCTATTATTATTCAAAATGAAAGACATTATATTTTGCTAATCGACCTTATATCATATCTGCTATGACGGATGGGCATTCCGTTTTTTTTTCGCAAAATGAAGCTAAACTCATCGCCTTAGCGTATTGGCAGTACGGAAGTACATCCTCCTCCTATTGCCAATCCGCTAAGGCGACATTTGAAGAGGATGTTCGGAAAGTATCTAATTGTAATTTATAGGTAGTTAAATGAATAGCTCTAAAAATATTTTGAAAAAAAATATAGTATAAAAATTACCGGCAACTCTTTAAGATGGCGTAAACAGAAGGCGCGAATACTTTTTATTGCTTTTTCAAGGTTTGATTTTATAGTTTCAGGCGATACATTTAATTCTTTTGCGGCTTCATTTCTTGTCAAATATTTTTCTTTCGATAAGATATATGCTTGTCTTTGTTTTTCAGGCAAACGTTTAATGGCTTGTTGAAGAATATCTTCAAATTCCTTTTCTTGTACGTTGAAATCTGTGTCAGAAAATACACGTAAAATAGCGTCTTTAGCGACTTCTTGTGCATATCGTTTATAGTGTTCATTCTTTTTGATAAGATTCAAGACTGAATTTTTGGCAATCACAAATACGTATTTTTCAATATTATCAATATGCATTATCTCATCACGGATGATCCAAATTTTCAAAAAAGTATCTTGCACGACATCTTCAGCAATAGCTACATCGTTGGATAATCTTAATGCCACAGTATATATCCTAGAACGGTAATAATCGTAAAAATCACGAAATATACGCTCGTCCTGTAAGGATATTCCTGAAAATAAATTATAGCACTTTTCTTCCACTCGTAATTGTACATTTAGGTTGCCTCTAAAAACATTCTATTTTTTAGTAAGCGATTTCTACTTTTTTTCTCTGTTGTTTGCTTTATACTGGTTATTAAGCGTCTTTTTAGTATATATTTTATTATGTGAGAATTTATCATCTTGCTTTTTGAAATGATTTTTTCCTTCACCCGTTTTGGTGCTTCCAGTTTAGAAGAGCTATTTCTATATGCTTGGTTTTAATGGTACTAGCGTTTATTGTGCATCATATAGAAATGCGTCAATGCGGTTTAAATTGCTGTCCAGTTTACGTTTTGGATCTTATTTGATTCCATTAACGAAAATATCTGCTGTTATTTTTTGTTCAGTGCTTATCGTTATCTTTCTGTGCCTTTAGTGGGGGCTATCCTCAAAATTTTTAGTTATACGATCCGCTTCATTCACTTTTGTTGTTCTCTCGTTAAATTCGCTGTTTAAAGTTTTATCAAAACGAATAGCTAGTCAGTTTTCTGCATCGACACCTAAATGTTTAGGGCTTTTATTGAATTTCCAAACCATTCTTACGGGCTAGAATACGGACGTTCGTGCTCGAGACCGCAAAAGCTATGAAGTGCATTCTATTATATATCAGGTTTTTGACCTGACCCTATGAAATGGATATTAGTGAAGATGCATCAATGTGTTAAGCATTAATGCATAATAACAAGATAGAGATTCCTTTCTACCTTATCATTAGCTGTGTAATTCTGGCTTCAGATGGTTACGAAATAGGGGAATAGCAGTATTGAGTTGCTATAAGTTGGGCTGCCAGACTACTGGGTTTACTCCGCTTGATATCTTAATTAAAATTTATATTATTCGATAATGGTTAATAAATCGTATTAATAAATATACTTAAAATTAAGTAAATAGTGCTGTTTTTTTTTGATAATATTTTTTCCTAAGAATTACTTTTGTGTTTATTTGAGATAATAATGACATAATTGATTCCACTAGAAAACGGCATCTCAGTTATAATTAATAATCATAGAAATTAGCAAAAGTTAAATAATTATTTACTTTTACTAATTCTATAAGCCATTTAAAGGTGTTGTCTTTTTTAATTTTTGTGTAGATATATTCTCCAGCATAAGCAGTTAAATGATCTGCATCATAGTATAAACGCATGTTATCTTCTTGAAACTTAGAATAGATCCCATTATGGGATAATAAATGATTGATATCCAGTATTTTTACATTCGGAATGTTTTCAAATATCTGCTGCAATAACCTCTGCTCCTAAGGGTCTATACGAAATAGGAAAGAGAAGAAAGTATCCTGTAAGCAAAGTAAATAGAATGATGGCAGTAAATAGTAGAAGTAAACGTTTGATTCTTTTGGTATAAAAATCGATATAAAAAATTGCTTATTTTCCATTTGGTCATATACAATTTTAGAAATGAGATTACCTGAAATTACAAAAAATATATCTACACCGATAAAACCTCTTGGGAATTAGGAGGTATTGATAGGGTAGATCAGCAGTTAATTACTATAAGGAAAAAGGAGCTCATTTATTTATGGTTTCAAATTTAAAAATCTGAAAGTAACGAATTTTTATCGCTTTATATGAGCTAGAGAAAAAATGACATATTTTTATCTAGCTCAAGTAAAGTTGCTTTATCGTAGATTATAATTTGGAAATTGCCTGTTCCCAATCGGCGATGATATCATCTATATGTTCGATACCTACAGAGATGCGTAGCATGCCACGGGTGATGCCTGAAGTTTCCTTCTGTTCTTTACTATGGTGTGATCCCCACATACTTGCTGGATGTACAACGAGCGATTCTACACCACCTAAGCTTGCAGCATTTACAAAAATGCGCAAGTTGCCTAATATCGTTTGCGCATTTTTAAATTCTTCCTCTTCATTATTACCTGCCACTTCTATACAAAGCATTCCTGTGAATCCTTTCATTTGCGACTTCGCTAATTCGTATTGCGCATGATTAGGTAATCCAACATAAATGACCTTTTTTATAGCTTTATGGCTATTCAAATATTGCGCTAAGGCGAGGGCATTTTTATTTATTTGATCTACGCGTAAGGCTAGGGTTTTTAAGCCTCTTAATAATAGCCATGAGTCAAAGGGGCTTAATGATGCGCCTAATACTAATGAACGACGCCATACCTTGTTGATATACTCTTTTGTGCCACATACTGCGCCTGCAGTAAGATCAGAGTGCCCTCCCAAATATTTTGTAGCGGAGTGTATCACTATATCTATACCAAAATCTTTAGGCGTTTGATTTATGGGGGACGCAAATGTGTTGTCTACCATGGTAGTGATTCCTTTGTCTTTTCCCAATTGACCAATAAAAGCCAAATCTGTAATATTAAGATTTGGATTGGACGGTGTTTCTATATATAGCAATTTGGTATTCTCCTGTATAGCGTTTAAGAATGCTTGATTGTTGCATTGATCTACACGGGTAATCGTAATACCATAGTCTGCTAAGAAATCGTTGAAGAATAATGTAGATCCGGAGTAATGTGCATTTTGAACAACAATGTGATCGCCTGATTTTACGATAGCCAATATAGCGGTGCTAATGGCAGCCATGCCTGTTGCTAAAACTAAAGCATCTTCTGTTTTTTCTAATTTGGCGAGTATTGCTGCTACCTGACTATTGGTAGGGTTGCCGTGGCGGTGATAAAATTCGGGATGCTTTGGCTCTGTTGCAGCATGTATATATGCTGCTAGGTCACCATCAGCAAGATAGGTTGATGTTTGATATATTGGTGTAACAACGGATTTTGTCGTGTTGAATTCTTTTCCAGTATGTATTAAATTAGTCTCTAATCTGCTCATTTCATGATAAGTTTAATCAAAGCTAAAAAATATCTATTAATATTGTAGAGTATGTGAAGAAGAAAAAAATATCTATATTGCATAGACCTAATTAATCGCATGAAAAAAATTATACTGTTAGCCAATTTTTTGGTTTTAATTGTAAGTGCTTTTGCACAAATAAAATCACCTGAAGAATATCTGGGTTATAAAATAGGAACCAAGATAACACCACATTGGAAGATGTTAGATTATTATCGCTACATAGCCACCCAGGCGCCCAATATGGTAAAATATGAGCAATATGGCGAATCTGTTGAAGGACGACCTTTATATGTATTTTACGTTTCTTCAGTCGCTAATATCGCACGGTTAGAAGATATTCGTTCCAACAATCTAAAGATAGCAGGTGAAATGGATGGGGCTGCTATATTAAGTAATATGCCTGCGATTTTATGGATGAGTAATAATGCTCATGGTAATGAAACTTCTTCTGGAGAGGCTGCTATGATGACTTTGTACCAATTGATAGATCCCAAAAATAACAAGACAAAAAAGGAATTAGAGAATACCTTGGTTGTAATTGATCCATGTCTAAATCCTGATGGTACGGAACGCTATAACAATTGGCAGAATGGTATACTTGGCACCAAATATAACCCTGAATTATATGCGCGCGAGCACAATGAACCTTGGCCATCTGGCAGATTGAATCATTATTATTTTGACCTAAATAGGGACTGGGCTTGGCAGACACAACAAGAGTCCGAACTTAGGGCTAAATTGTATAACAGTTGGTTGCCACATATTCATGTTGATTTTCATGAACAAGGAATCAATGCACCTTATTATTTCCCTCCCGCGGCAGAGCCTTTGCATGAGGTAATAACGCCTTGGCAGCAAGAGTTTCAAGGAACTATTGGTAAGCACAATGCCAATTATTTCGATAAGAAAGGTTGGCTTTATTTTACCAAAGAAAGATTTGATTTGTTTTATCCTTCATACGGGGATACATACCCTGTCTATTCAGGGGCTATAGGTATGACCTATGAAAAGGCGGGGAATGGTTCTGCTGGCCTTGGTGTTTATACAGCAGATAGAGATACATTGACATTGGAAGGCCGAGCTATTGAGCACCATGCCTCCGGGATGAATATGCTTGAAATAGTATCCCAAAATGCGGATCGTGTAGTTTCCGAATTTCAAAAATTCTATAAGCAAGCTAATGCAGGAGGTCTGTCTACATATCAAAGCTATGTGATCAAGTATGATCCAGCACGTGAATCAAGTATGCGTGCTTTAGCAGGTCTTTTAGATAAGAATAAGATACGTTATTATTCTTCCTCAGGTACATTTAAAGGGGTTGATTATAGTACCAAGAAGAATGAAACTTATACGGTAAAAGAAAAAGATTTAATTATTCCAGGCAATCAACCTAAAGGTGCTTTGGTACGTGTTTTATTTGAGCCAGAGGCTAAATTGAGGGATTCTGTAACTTATGATATTACAGCTTGGTCACTACCATATGTATATGGGCTGCAGGGAATGGCTAGTGCTACAAAAGTAACGCATACTAATCCTTATAGTTTTGCTAAAATAAATAATGCTATAGAAGCAGGATTTGGATATGCGTTCAAATGGGATGGCTTTGGTTCAGCACAGTTGTTGTCGGCATTATTGCAAAACAAAATTACAGTCAAATCTTCTGCATTTGCCTTTAAGATGAACGGTGTTGATTTTCCGCGTGGTTCTATTTTGGTGATGACAAATAACGCTAAGGCTGCTTCTAAGATTGCTGCGGTCAAAGCTTATGCAGATAAATACAATGTGCAGCTATATTCTGTTCTTTCGGGGATTTTAGAAGGTGGTAAAGATTTGGGGAGTGCTGATGTACAGACAATCAAAGCACCACACGTGATGATGTTGGCAGGACCACAGTTACGTGCTCTTAGTGTAGGAGAGATATGGCATTATTTTGATCGTCAATTGCAATATCCAATTACCATGGTCAATTCTGAGGATATTGGGCGCGTAAAATGGTCCGATGTAGACGTATTTATTATGGCTAAAGGTAATTATTCATTCTTGAAAGATAAAGTGCAGGCAGATGCTTTTGCTACTTGGTTGAAAGAAGGGGGGAAAGTTATCGCTTTAGAAAGTGCGGTAGAACAATTGTCAGCACAGCCTTGGAGTAATATAAAGGCTATAAAGCAAGATACAATAGCACAAGAGAAGCGTAGTCCATTGAGAAAGTATGCCGATAGAGAGCGTGAGTCTATGAAAGAGTACACTGGAGGTGCCATTTATAAAGTTAATTTTGACTCTACTCATCCCTTGATGTATGGTCAGAATGAATATTATACGCTCAAACAAAATGCTACGCTCTATCAGTATTTCAAAGATAATAAAGGATGGAATATTGGTTATATCAAAGATAATGCGTTGATGAGTGGTTTTGTAGGCCAACATTTGAAGGGTCAACTAAAGAATGGGCTGATTTTTGGAGCTCAAGATGTAGATAAAGGATCCGTTATTTATATCGCTGATGCGGTCTTATTTCGTAACTTTTGGGATAGTGGGAAGCTGATTATGGCAAATGCACTATTTCAAGTACAATAAAAGGAGGCGGATCATACGATTCGCCTTTTTCGTTATATGTTTTTGTTTGAGTTGCTTTTAGTGTAAATTTATATTTTAATTATAACTTCTTTATTATGAGATGTTTAGCATTGTTTTTTATGCTATTTAGTGCTGTTAAGATTAATTATTTTTCTTTTATATGAAAAAATAATTAAATTTTTTCTTTAAACTTAAAATATTATCATTATTTTTATGTTATTAAACTTAATTTATAATGAATAGTGTGTTAGTTTTTAGAATATTGCAAAACAAATATGTTAAAATAGGTCTTGTTCTATTGATACTAATAGCTATGTATAAATTTGGTGAGTTACTAGGTGGGTATGCGTTTTTTTTACTAACCTAATTTGTTCGTAATAATGCGAGTTGGATCGGCGTTGGTGCGTGCCAATTCAACTCGTATTTATTTATAGCATCTTTTTTAACAGATATAAAGCATAATCTATATTATTAACGTTGCTCAGCGCTAGTCGTAGTTGCCCTTTTACTTCTTTTAGATTACTGTTGCTCGGGTTAGCACCGACAAAAGCTAATACTTTACCAAATTGATCAGATTCAAAGTATGAAGATTTAGGGTTGTTAAGGAAAAATCCTTTCAACGTATCTTTCTTGTAAGATATTTTCTCAAAACCAATCTCTTTTCCTAACCATTGTAAGCGTAATGTATTGAATAGCTCAAATACAGGAGCAGGAATAGGCCCAAATCGGTCCTCTAGTTCTTTCTCAAAAGCTAAAAGTTGATTCTCATCTTCGAGCTTAGCAATTTCATTGTATAAATTGTAGCGTTCGCCAATATTAGTGACATACTCATCAGGAATCATTACTTCCAAGTCGGTATCTATTTGTGTAAAAGATATATATTTTCTATTCTGATCGTCCGCAAATAATTCGCCAAATTCATCATCTTTTAACTCTTGTACGGCTTCATCTAATATCTTGTTATACATTTCAAAGCCAATCTCAGCAATGAATCCGGATTGTTCACCTCCCAAAAGATTGCCCGATCCTCGAATATCCAAATCACGCATAGCGACATTAAAACCCGATCCTAGCTCAGAGAATTCCTCAATAGCAGATAAACGCTTGTATGCTTCAGGAGTAAGCGTTGACAGTGGCGGACTCAAAAGATAACAAAAAGCTTTTTTGTTCGAACGCCCAACGCGTCCGCGCATCTGATGTAGATCACTCAAACCAAACATATGAGCATGATTGATGATAATGGTATTTGCATTAGGGATATCAAGACCTGCTTCGATGATTGTAGTAGCTACTAAGACATCGAAATCATGGTTGATAAATTTTAACATTACATCTTCCAAATCATCGCCCTCTAATTGACCATGTGCGACACCGACACGGGCGCCTGGAACAAGCTTCTGTATCATAGCGCCAAGCTGCTTAAGATCGGCTACACGGTTGTGAATAAAGAACACCTGTCCACCGCGATCTATCTCATAGGCTATAGCCTCCTGAATTAGCGTTTCTCCAAATACATGAAGTTCGGTCTGCACGGGTTGCCTGTTTGGTGGTGGGGTAGAGATAATACTCAAGTCACGAGCACCCATCAATGAGAAATGAAGCGTACGTGGAATAGGTGTTGCGGTCAATGTAAGTGAATCTACATTGGCACGCATTACTTTGAGTTTTTCTTTTACGGTAACCCCAAATTTTTGCTCCTCATCAATAATCATCAGGCCTAAATCTTTAAACTTCACGTCTTTACTTACTAAGCGATGGGTGCCGATGATAATATCAACTTTCCCTTCTTCCAATCTTTTTAAAGTATCTTTAATCTGTTTGGGTGTCTTAAAGCGGTTGATATAATCAATGTTTGCAGGAAGTCCTTTTAGGCGTTCTGTGAAAGTACGATGATGTTGTGACGCTAATATTGTGGTAGGGACTAATATTGCGACTTGTTTGCTATCTGCTACTGCTTTGAATGCCGCACGAATAGCAACTTCCGTCTTCCCAAAACCAACATCTCCACATACCAAACGATCCATCGGGTGTGGGGATTCCATATCGCGCTTTACATCGGCAGTTGCTTTCTCTTGATCAGGTGTATCTTCGTATATAAAGGAAGCTTCAAGCTCATTTTGTAAATATGTATCCGGACTAAAAGCATTACCTGTTTGTGCTTTACGAACAGCATATAGCTTGATCAAGTCACGTGCAATATCTTTAACCTTTTTCTTTGTTGTTTTCTTTAATTTATCCCAGGTATCTGTTCCTAATTTATTCATTTTTGGAACTGTCCCCTCCTTACCAGAATATTTCGATATACGGTTTAAAGAATTTATATTGACATATAACAGGTCATTGTCAGCATAGATCAAGCGAATCATCTCTTGCGTTTTGCCGTTAACATCGACTTTTTCTAAGCCGGCGTATTTTCCTACACCATGATCAATATGTGTGATGTAATCACCTGGTTTTAGGTCGCGTAGCTCTTTTAGCGTGATGGCCTGAGAGCGTTCATATGCTTTGATACGTTTATATTTATAATATCTATCGAATATCTGATGATCGGTATAACAGGCTAGTTTTGTACTGTCATCACGAAATCCTTCGCGTAAAGCTTTATAAATAGGTGTAAAGGTAACCGATTTATCTAAATCGGTTAGGATAGCATAAATGCGTTCTACTTGTTTCGTAGAATCTGAAAATATAAGGTTCTCAATTTTCTTACTTTCATTTTCTTTGAAATTATGTATTAGTAAATTGAAATCTTTATTGAATGAAGGTTGTGGATGCGTATCAAATTGAATCGTTGCATCCGCTTTGAAAAAGAACTGCTTTCCAAATTCTACATTTGGAAAATCAAATAGCATAGCACCAAAATTCTTGTCATCCGTAAACGTAAATCGAGGATCGACCCATTCAGGGTTATTTTTGAGATCTGTTGCTGATAGCGCTTTCCATAGTTGGGATGATTTTTTATATCCTTCTAATATTACATCAAGTGTGAATTGAACATCTTTAATCCAGATGACAGAATCCCTATCAATATATTCTAATAAGGAAATATGATTGCTAGCAAGAAATTTCGCTTGTACATTGGGAACAATACTGACGGTATGAATCTTACTTACAGATAGCTGTGATTCAATATCAAAAGTACGGATACTTTCAATTTCGTCACCAAAAAATTCTATCCGATACGGTAGATCATTCGAGAAAGAAAAGATATCCACGATTCCACCACGAATAGCGAATTGTCCTGGTTCATAAACGAAGTCGACACGATCGAAATCATATTCATATAGAAATTCATTGATGAAATCAATACTCAATTTTGTGTTTTGAGTGATAGCTAATGTATTCTTCTCAAGATCTGTACGATTAATTACTTTTTCACTGATTGCCTCAGGATAAGTAACCACAATCTTTGGTAATTCTGAGGTATGATTTAAGGAACTTAAAGTTTCTGCACGTTGCAATACATTGGCGCTGTCCAGTTGAGTAAAATCAAAGGCTTTACGGTATGAAGCAGGGAAAAATAAAATCTGTTTGTCAAAAAGACTTTCCAAATCACTAAGGAAGTAAGAAGCGTCTTCGTGTGTAGGTAGGATAAATACATACGGGCGCTCTTGTAGCGAATAGGCGGCTGCTGCAACTAACGCATCAGAAGAGCCTATAAGACCTTTGAGGTGTACTTTAGGGGTTTTCCCTTGGATAGCTTTTACAAAAGATGTAACCTGTTCTGTTTGTCCGTATTGTAATAAGATCTCTTTTATATTCACGTAAAGTCAGTATTTATACAAAAATACAAAAAATCAATGAATGCTGTTTTATGCGATTATGTAAATCGTAATTGTACCGTTAATAAACAAGTGTATACACATATATTTCTGAGCAGAATACTATGAAAGCAAAGAATATATTAAGTTATAGGGAGGGATCTGTCAGCAAAGACAAATCATTTAATATAAATCATTTTCTGCCGCAAAGCCTGTGATGTAGTTATAGCTTTCTTGAAGATCAAATTGAAGGTCTTCGTGTAGCTTATCATATTTAGTAAGGGTAGCTTTTAAGCGGGCGATTACATATCTATGTAGCTTATCTGATATTGCGATATATGATTTCTCAAAAAGTATTGGATAGGTTTTGAAGGCATTTTCAAGAATCAACAATCGGAATTCTACCTCCGAAAATTTGTCTTTAGTTATTTTTTCATGCTCGTTTATTAATCCGCTTTGTTGGCGGATTAAAGAAGTAAGCCCTTTGTAGTTGCTGTATACAGCGCTATTTTTAATGTCAGAGCGATTTGGGTTACTCATTTCATTCAATTTTTCACGTAGTGATTCAATTCTTCGTGACAAGTCATCTTCATCTTCTAATAGTTGAAAATGAAGTTGTTTCATTAGCATTTTATCTTTACTAATAAGGCGAATCAATAATTTATCTTTTTCCCGGGGAGAAAGATTTAGGACAGCTTCTTTTAGTTCAGGATCTTTATGCAATGACATGGTGTAAAGATAATATTAAAGGAGATATTGGTCAAGATTATATTTGTTTGAAGTGATGGTTGTTTTTACTTATCTATAAAAAGTACCATTAAAAGATGGATTTGTACCATATATAGTGGTCAGTTAGCTTTATCTTTGTGTATGATTTCAAAAGTTCCTATTATCGAACAATGTACAGTTTCTAATAGTTTCCATAAGGAGATTATGGTAGAGGACTTAGCAGGTTATTTGGTTCGAAATAAGAATTTAGTATTTCCGCATAGGCATAATTTTTACCATTTCGTGCTGTTTACAAAAGGGAGTGGCTTTCATGTTATAGATTTTCAGCGGTTTGATGTGTGTCCAGGGCAGATTTATTTTATGATTCCAGGACAAATTCATAGCTGGGAATTTGAAGGCGAAATGGATGGGTATATCGTAAATTTTGATAAGGATTTATTTAAAAATCTCCTACTAAGACCGGATTATTTATCTAATTTTTCTTTCTTCTCGGGGCTAGTTCGTGATGAAGTTGTGCAAGTGGATTCTTCTAAACTTGAAGCTGTAATAGCAGTATTGGAAAGAATGCGACAACAGGTCGATGATCGCGATTTTAGTAGTATTTCTTTGTTGTATTTGTTCCATTTACTGGAGGGGAAAAGGGAAGGTAGTATTGCCAATGAGGCGAATGTATATAATCATACTTTGTTGCGTAATTTCTTAGCTCTTATTGAGTTGAATTACAAAAAGTTGCGTTTGCCAAAAGAGTATGCTTCTTTGCTTTATATTACTCCTAATCATCTCAATGCACTATGTAAAGAGCTTTTAGGAGAATCAGCAGGAGAGATTATAAGAAATAGGATTGTATTGGAAGCAAAAAGATTATTGGTAATAAGAGATTTTTCGATTGCCGAGATTGCTTATGAGTTGAACTTTAGTGATAATTCGTATTTCACGAAGTTCTTTAAAAAAATAGAGGGTGTTACGCCTGAGGAGTTTAGAAAATTATAGCATTTAAAATTATACCATTATATGGCTACTGAATATACTTTACCGAGTGAATGGAAAAGTGCGTTAGCGGGCAAATGTCCGCGTTGTCGCAAAGGAAATATGTTTAAAGCACCTTTATTGAGCTTACGGTCCAAGAAAATGTTGGACCACTGTCCGCATTGTGGTTTGAAGTTTGAAAAGGAACCCGGATACTTTTATGTAGCCATGTATGTTAGTTATGCTTTTGTGGTAGCCGAGCTGGTATCATCATGCGTCGCTACTTATGTATTGACGGGCAATTTGGAGTCTCCGTGGTTATATCTTTCTGTTGCATTAGGGATGTCGATACTTTTGTCACCATTCAATTATAGGTATTCTAGAATAGTATTGTTGTATTATTTGACACCACAATTTCAATTTAAGGAAGAGTACTACTTGGGCAAGTATAGAGATAATTAGCCATTAGCTATGGCGCAAAAAGCCCCCAATAGTATTTACTATTGGGGGCTTTTTAGTGTTTATGGCTTGAAAAATTAGCCAATTGGGTTTTCTTTCAAATATTTCTCCCATTTCCAGGAAGAGGCCATCATTTCATCAATGCCCAGTTCTGCTTTCCAGTTTAATTCTTTAGCTGATTTAGTAACATCGCCATATACTTTGATAACATCACCATCACGGCGTGGACCAAATTCATAATTTAATTTTTGTCCGGAAGCTTTTTCAAATGCTGTAATAGCTTCAATCACAGAGTTACCTTGGCCAGTTCCTATATTGAAAACATCATAATTGCCATTCGGATTTCCTTTTTCTAATAATTTAATCGCTGCAACGTGTGCCTTCGCTAAATCTACCACGTGGATATAATCACGAATACATGATCCATCAGGCGTATCATAATCATTTCCAAATACGGTTAATTTCTCACGCTTCCCAATTGCCGTTTGTGTAATAAATGGTAAAAGGTTTTGCGGAACACCATTAGGTAGCTCGCCCAATAAAGCTGTAGCATGTGCACCAACTGGATTGAAGTAACGTAAAGCGATGATATTATAATTGCCATAAGCAGAAGCTGTCTCTTGAAGGATTTCTTCCGCTATTTGTTTGGTATTACCATAAGGTGAAGTTGCTTTCTTTACAGGAGCAAATTCTGTTACAGGTAATGTATCAGGCTCTCCATATACTGTACAGCTAGAAGAGAACACAAAGTTTATAGGTGTTTCTCTATAGCCATTCAATAAGTTTATTAGGGAGAAGAAGTTGTTGTAATAATATTTTAATGGATCAGCAACAGATTCTCCAACTGCTTTGGATGCCGCAAAGTGAATAATACCACTGATGTCTGGATTGTTTAATATGAAGGCTTTGGTTTTTGATTCATCACAAAGGTCGAATTCATGAAACTCAGGCTTTATACCGATTATTTTTTCTATTTGATCCAATATTTGGATATTGGAATTCGATAGGTTATCAACGATTACTGGAGTATATCCAGCATTGAATAATTCTACTACGGTATGTGAACCTATATATCCTGTTCCTCCGGTTACTAATATTTTACTCATATATTTTTTGTTTCGTGATTTGAGCGTTTTCCTTGAATTAGAAAAGGTTTAATATCTTTGACGAATATAAGTAATATTTCACAATATGCGTTTCATTTACGATTTAGGAATATGGTTTTATGGTGCTATTTTGCACCTCATTTCACCGTTTCATACCAAAGCGAAGCTGTGGGTAGAAGGGCGAAAAAATATTTTGAGTCACATAGAGCAAACGGTTGAAAAAGGACATAAATACATATGGTTTCATTTTGCCTCTCTAGGAGAATTCGAGCAGGGAAGGTCCGTTTTGGAGGCACTAAAAAAAAGTTTTCCACATGAAAAAATTGTAATAACTTTTTTCTCCCCTTCGGGCTTTGAAATACGTAAGAATACCACTTTAGCTGATTATGTATTTTATCTTCCTCAAGATACCGCTTCCAATGCTAGACGTTTCATAGATATTATACAACCCAAGTTTGTTGTATTTACAAAATACGAATATTGGTATCATTACTTTAAAGAGTTACCCAAAAGAGATGTTCGTCTTTTGATGATCTCGGCTATATTTAGAGAAGATCAAATATTCTTTAGGCCTTATGGCGGTTTTTTTAAGGGTATTTTGAGGAATGTTTCTTATTTTTTTACACAGAATTCTGATTCTGTACATATGTTGAAGTGGATAGGTATTACAAATGCCGGCTTAGCAGGAGATACGCGCTTTGATAGAGTTGTGGAGCTTCCGATACAGCATCAAGCTATGCCAATGGTAGAGGTATTTGTAGAGCGACACAATGTATTAGTAGCTGGTAGTACATGGACACCGGACGAAGAATTGTTGTCTCCTTTGATGTCCGCTGACACTTCGTGGAAGCTTATTCTTGCCCCGCACGAAATTCATGCCTCTCATCTTTCGGATATAAAGAGATTATTTCCCAATGCTTTGTTGTATTCTCAATTGGCAACCTATGAACAGCAGCAGATTAGAGATGCGCAAATTTTGGTTATAGATAATATAGGCATGCTCTCAGCTTTGTATTATTATGCTGATGTCGCTTATATTGGTGGTGGATTTGGTGTCGGTATCCATAATACATTGGAAGCGGCTACATATGGTATCCCTGTTGTCTTTGGTCCCAAGTATGAAAAGTTTAAAGAAGCAGAAGATTTAGTGACTATTATGGCAGGATTTTCAATTAGCAATCAATATGAATTGAAGACTATTTTTGAAGAACTCAAAGATGAAGGTAAGAGAAAAGAATTTGGCCTCGCTGCCAAAAAGTATGTGCAACAAAATGCAGGTGCTACACAGATTATTATGAAGTATATTAAAACAGAAAAATTGTTGGGTTCTTAGTTTTTGATTTCTGTAGTTCCCTTAGTAAAAAGCCATCCCGAAGGATGGCTTTTTGTATTTAAAAAATGAAAACTTGGATTCTTTATTAATAGTAAACGTAACGGCGGACACCTGCGATATGGCGCGCTAAACGCATTACTTGGTGTGTATAACCGTATTCATTGTCATACCAAACGTATATATTTATGCTTTTTCCATCTGCTGATACTATTGTTGCAGGGGCATCCACAACTGCTGCTGCTGTCGTGCCGATGATATCCGAGGAAACAAGTTCATCATTGTTGGAATAGTGTATTTGTTCTATTAAATGTCCTTTTAAAGCTGATTCCTTCAATATGGTATTCACTTCTTCGACAGATGTAGCTGTATTCAGTTGAAGATTAAGTATCGCTAAGGAACCATTGGATACCGGTACACGAATAGCGTTAGATGTCAATTTGCCGGCCAATGCGGGTAGTACCTTTGCTACAGCGGATCCAGCACCTGTCTCTGTTATTACCATATTTAACCCTGCTGCACGCCCACGTCTAGATTTGCTATGCATATTGTCTACTAGATTTTGGTCATTTGTATAGGAGTGTATTGTTTCTATATGCCCCTGGTTGATACTGAATTTTTTATCTATTATTTCCAGTATTGGAGATATCGCGTTTGTAGTGCATGAGGCGGCCGAAAAAATAGATGTATATTCTAAATCTATCATATCATTGTTGACACCATATACAATATTTGGAATTCCTTTGGCTGGTGCTGTTAGTAGTACTTGGCTCGCTCCATTGGCTGTTAGATGTCTAGATAGTTCACGCTCATCTCTAAATGCTCCTGTATTATCAATGATCAATGCATTGTGGATGCCATATTCCGTATAATCGATGTCTTCCGGATTCTCGGTAGAAATTATTTTTACAGTGGTACCATTTATGATCAATGCTTGATGTTCTAGGTCGTAGTCTACTTCTCCCTTAAAATCTCCATGAATAGAATCGTTGCGTAGTAAAGTAGCTCTTTTGTATAATGTCTTTTCATCTACGGTATCGCGTGTTACAATAGCGCGAAGGCGCAATTGCTTGCCTGCTCCTGACTTACTAATCAACTCACGCGCTAATAGGCGTCCTATACGTCCAAATCCATATAAAACAACATCACGAGGTTCAAAATTCTTGTGATCTTGTGCAGACATCAATTCTTTCTTTATAAAATAAAGCAATTGGTCGTCCTCAATATTTTGATTACGTACTTCTAATGCTAATGTACCAATATCAATACGTGATGGTGACAACTGTAGGTGATGCATTGCTTGGGCTACGCGCAACGTTTCAAAGATGCTGACTGCAGGATCTGCCAATTCGTGCGATTGTTGGTGCAGATGTAATACTGTGTTTACAGGCCTGTCAAAAAGTTGCTTACGAAAAAATATTAATTCTATCGAACTGCCAAACCATAAGCTGTTTACGATTTGTATCAGCTTTACTGCAGCACTTTGCTTGTGTTGGTAACTTTTGATTTCGGTTTCAAAAGTTTGATTGTGTATCATAATGTTTTAGAAATGATTATGATGCAAAATTACTGTTAAGTTTCATCATGTAACAAATGGAATTTCATAATTGTTAAAAAACCAATAAATTCACTATTATTAATTTCATTAATTGAAATAAATGTTGTTTTTATTGATTAATTATTAAAATTGTTACCCCGTTTTTTGTTCAATCTAGTCATATTTTTTTAGTAGATATTCTATTTGTTAAGTGTTACAATGAAAAATCTATTATTTTTTGAATAATTTGAGGATGTTTTTTTTAGCATATTTTTGGGATATTTTATTTTGATACAATGCATTGTTGTAGCTATGGGAGAACTGTATAGTAGGTGCAGTTAAGAGCTCTTTTGTGTAGCGAATCAGTAATCTGCTATCGCCTAAATCTATCGTGATTATCTGATTTTTATTTTCTTGAATACCTTTCATAATGATTTGATACAAAAGCTCAAATTCCTCCGATGACTTTAAATAGATCTGTCCCCTATCAATTGCGTTAGATGTATCTGCACGAAAAGAAATTTTTATCCTGTTGTCTTTTACTGATCGGCTTTGATTTCGCCAATGGTATTATTATTTTGGGTGCTTATATTTTTGACAACTTCGTCGACAACTCTTATCTGTGCCGACAAGTAATTAGATAATAAAAGCAATGAAATGGAAATTATAATTATCTTCATGAAGATGTGTTTTTTTTGTAAGATAATTTATTTCTTTTTATTTTGCACTTTTTAATCTACTATAAATAATTCAGAGGCGATATGATCTGCCATTAGTTTACCTTTAGCTGTTAGTCGATATATATGGTCGTTGTGGTTTTCGATTTCTGCTGTATCTATATAGGTAACTACTTCTTTCTTGATATGCTGTATATAATCATATCCAAATGCCTGCTCTATTTTTTGTAGATCTATACCCCACATGGTACGCAGTGAAGTCATTACATACTCATTGAATTGGTCGTTTTTGCTTAATAGCTCCTCCTCTATAGTAGGTATGTTTTCTTGAATGCCTGTTATATATTTGGCATTGTTGGCGATGTTCCATGCTCTGGAATTGCCATTGAATGAATGCGCCGAGGGGCCAATACCTAAGTAATGCTTTCCTTTCCAGTAGTTGGTATTATGTTTGGCATAGAAGCCATCTTTGGCAAAATTAGATATCTCGTAATGCTCAAAACCATTGCCACGAAGGGTGTCAATAAGAAGAAGCATCTGCTCAGCTCCCTGTGCATCAGACATAGGCTTCGTGATTCCTTGTTTTACAAAATGTGCCAATGCGGTCTTGCTCTCTACTGTCATATTGTAAGACGAGATATGGGGGATTCCCATTTCTATCAGCTTGTTGATATTGGATTTCCATTTTTCATCCGTCAGCAATGGGTAGCCATAGATAAGGTCACAGGTGATATTCTCAAAACCAGCATCTTGCACGCGCTTAATAGAGCTGTCCGCTTCTTGTTGATTATGTGCTCTATTCATCCATATCAGGTCTTCTTCGAAGAAGGATTGGATACCTATCGAAAAACGATTGACATCGGTTCGGCGTAGCTCTTTTACTTTGGCAATGCTAAGGTCATCGGGATTGGCCTCTAACGTTATCTCTGCATCGGTATTGATATGGTAGAGCTTTCCTACTTTGTCAATGAGCTTCTGTATCTCGTCAGCCTCCAATATAGAGGGGGTGCCGCCACCAAAATATATCGATGTTATATTTTTGTCCTCCAAGTAATGGCTCCTTATTTCCAATTCTTTCAACATCGCCTGTAGCATTTCTTCTTTATATTTCAGTGAAGTACTAAAGTGAAAGTCACAATAGTGACATGCTTGCTTACAGAATGGAATGTGGAAATATATCATGGGTGCAAATATAAGTATAGATAAATTATGATAGAAATTAATAGGTTTTAAGATTAAAACTCTTATTTTCAGGAGTTTAATTTTGTTTTGCCTATGTTTTTCTATAACTTTATGTGAGGATTTATCGAAGTTTTGTTACTCACCTTGTTACTTCTATATTGCGAAAAATAACAAAAGTAACATATGATTAAAGTACGTTTTAAACCATTGAAATCAGGTATGTTCAGTACGTATCTTGATATTTACTACAAGACTTCAGATAATAAATCTAAGCGAAGTTATGAATTTTTAGGCATCCATGTTCATAAAGATTATTCAAGTCCAAGGGTACGGATAATGGAAAAAGATTCTGAAAACATGAAATTAGTACAAGCGATTAGAAATACGCGTGAAACTGATTTGAATTTTGCAAAGCATGGGTATGAGAAGCCAAATAAACCAGTTCTTGATTTATTGGATTATTTGGAAGAATGTATAAAAAAGAAGTTTAATTATAAATTGGAATGCTTAATCATTCACTTGCATAAATATTTAGGGAAGAAAAGCGTTCTAATTTCTGAATTAAATGAAGACTTTCTTGATGCTTTTCAAGATTATTTATTATTAGTTGTTTCTCAAAATACAACATTTGCATATATGTCAGTATTAAGGCAGTATTATAATAAGCTTTTAACTAGGGGAGTAATAGATTACAGTCCTTTTGAAACGTGGCAATCTGTTAAGGAAATTTATTTAGAAAGAGAAAGACTAACAATCGAGGAAGTTCGAATGTTAGCAAATACAAGTCCCGATTCAGGTAATAAGCAAATACGACAAGCATTCTTGTTTAGTTGTTTTACAGGATTGAGAATTTCTGATGTTAGAAGAATATCATATGAACAATTAGTAGATAGGTTTATCAAATTTCGTCCTTATAAAACTCCTGCAAAAATTATCACTGTTCCTATTGTAGCAGATGCTCAGGAAATTTTAAATGACATACCCAAACATCCAATTAGTAATAAGATATTTTGGGGTTTGCCATCAACATCAAGTGCTTTGAATCAACACTTAAAACTTTGGGCAAGACAGGCGGGAATTGATAAGAATATTCATTTCCATGTTTCTAGGCACACATTTGCGACGATAGGATTAACATTTGGAGTTGACTTATATACGATGAAAGAGTTATTAGGTCATTCTAAAATTGAGATGACACAAATTTATGCAAAGATTGTAGATACAAAGAAAGAAGAAGAAATATTAAAATTTCCTAGATTATGAAAGTGAAAAAATATATGAAGTGGGTGTTTCCCTTTTTTATCCCTATTATTATTTTACTAATAGGTAAGTATAATACAGATATACTAATAGGTATTTCAAGTTGTTTTTTATTTCTTGGTTTTATTCTGATGTTTAATCCAACCTGGATTATAAAGCCTAGTGCATCTGAATTACAGCTATTCAAGAAAAATCTAAAACAGAAATTTGAAGGTTATGAGAATGATATTGATGAAATACAACGACAATTACTTAGAGATTTTAGAATTTCTTATGTAAGCCATGCGGTTCTGGGATGTATCTTTTTAGGATTTATATATTATTGCATCTTATTATCAATAGACTCTAAGTTCTCTTATGGTTCGATAATAGGTTTAACAATTTTATTTCTTCTATTTTTTCTTTTTGAAAGTAATAGTTTGTTGAGATCGCTATTTTCAAGAAAAGAAAGATTTATTACTTCTTACTATTGTAATTTATTGAAAAATAAAAATTTTGTTGATAGCCTTACTCTTACAAACTCTGATAGGAAGAATGGCTCTACTAATTTCGATGAATATTGGCTAAACAAGAATATTAACATTCATGATCTTATTATGAGTATAAATCAAATTAGCAAGAGTTTTGAAAAAGAGAATGAGAAGTGGGTTTTATGTGATGGTCATAAAAGCTCTAGTAATCAATTAAATTTAGCAGGTTTTATTTCAGCATTAATCAACAAAGGATACATCAGTAAAACAATAACCATTAGTAAAGAAACGGCTATTGTGCTAAAAGAGATATTCTACATACCAGAGCAAAAATCAGGAAAGGAACTTCAAAAACTTTATGGAAAAGGATTCAAAGAATTTGATGTTGAGTACACTAAATATTTCGAAGAAATTTTACTAGAATTATAACTCTTATAACTCCAGCCCTAGAAGAGTCGATTTGATGATAGGTTTTAGTAAATATTTGTGTTCATCAAAGTTTTATATAGCATGAATACAATATCAAAAACTACAAGAATCATTGATCTTACCCTTGATCAATTAGATGTATTACTAGAGGAGAAGTTCTCTAAGTTTCAAAATTCTATTAATCCTAAAAACGACAGAGTTGGAGATTATGAATTAGCTTGTGAGATTACAGGCTATAGTAAGCAGCGACTATATCAATTAGTATCGGAAGAAATAATTCCCTTCGTCAAATTACCTAGTGGAGGTGTTCGATTTTTTGAAAAAGACTTGCTGGATTGGTTTAAGAAATATAAAAACAAATCTGAAAGTGAGGTCTCTGAAATAGCTGAAACTCTGCTGATGAAAAGAAAAATGAGAAGAAAAAACTAAAAGCAACCATTTCTGATTGCTTTCAAATTTCTTTTAAGAATTTCTTCTTTTTCCTGATAGAGCAAAGTTAAGGAATTCTTAATGAAATATTTCCATTCACATTAAGAATTTAATAATGACAAAACGAGATGATGCATCAAATATTCAAAAGGTCGTTGAGCACCTTGTTGAGCAATATGATTTTAGGCGGAATGCGCTAACCAATACTATTGAATACAAACTAAAGAATGACCGAACTTTTAGAGAGGTAAATGAAAATAATCTTTATTTGACATTACGAATAGATGTCGGATTACGTGCTTCTATTTCAGATATATTAGTATTCTTAGGATCTAATTATGTTGAAGATTATGATCCTTTACAAGAATATTTTAAGTCGATTAAAGAAAAGTACAGTCAAGAAATTCATGGAGATTATATTGAGAGATTCGCAAATCATATAATAACATCAGATCAAAAGCGATTTAATATACAATTCAAGAAATGGTTGTGTAGGACAGTTTTATGCGCGCTGAGAGAAGATTACTTCAATAAGCAGACAATAGTTCTTCAATCTGAAAAACAAAATATTGGTAAAACAAGTCTTTGTAGGTTTTTAGTACCGAAAGATTTAAACTCTTATTGTATTGAAAATATCGGATTAGATAAGGACTCGACGATAGCTTTATCGTCTAATTTTATTTGTATCCTGGATGAATTGGCATCCTTAACAAAATTTGAAATTAATGCCTTAAAAGCGATAATGTCTAAGCTTTATATCAATGTTCGTCACCCATATGAACGGAAAGCAAAGACGTCGCCAAGAAGAATAAGTTTTATAGGTTCGACAAACCAAACAGAGTTTTTAACTGATGACTCAAATGTTAGATGGCTTTGTTTTAGGATTGAAAACATTAATTGGGATTACAAAAAAGATATTGACATCGATTTAGTTTGGTCTCATGCTTATCATCTACTTCATTCTGGCTATAAATATGAAATGACTCGAGAAGAGATACAAGAAAATGAGCTTGCCAATGATTCATTCAAAGTAAACTCCATCGAGTTCGAAATTTTACAGAAATATTTATTACCAGGAACAGCAGAAAATTATCACAGGGAGCTATTGTCTTCTGAAATTATGCATGAATTGCAGATGAAGACTTATCCGAAATTTAATGCTAAAGAACTTCATAAAGCCTTGAAACGTCTAGGTTTTCAAAGTCATCAGAGACGTGGCTATATTGATGTTGCTGGTGAAAAGAAAGAACATCCAGTTAAAGTTTATTATGTTTTGGATAATCTTCCGACTACATAACTACAAATGGGTTAATAGGTAAATAATCAAATATTTATACTGTAGTCAGATGATTTTTTTATCTGACTACATCTAACTACATGACTACAACATGAACGCAAAGCAAATTAATAGTACACCAATAATAAATTATTTACGAAGTCTAAATATAGAACCATACAAACAGTTTTCAAGTTATGCTATGTACCTGTCTCCGTTACGAAATGAGATTTATCCATCATTTAAAGTGTCATTTAAGGAGAATTTATGGATAGACTATGGTATTTCTGAAAAAAATGGGGGTACGTTAATAGATCTAATACTTTGTATGAACCCTAATTTCTCAGTTTCAGATGCGATAAAAAGTGTATCTGATAATAAGAGTTTAAATTTTTCTTTTCAACAGCAAAAAATAGAGTACTATAATAATACAAGCCCTAATTTGGATATCATAGCAATACATCCTCTTACATATAATCTAAAATTATGCGAATATGTTCGTAGTAGAGGAATAGACTTTCATTTGGCTAACCAATATGTTAAATCAGTACAATATAGGAGGACTCCATGGACTTTTTGGGCTGTAGGGAATCGAAATGAGAAAGGATGGTCATTAAGGAGTGAAAAGTTTAAAGGTTGTACCAATCAATCTTATTCATTGTTTACTAATAATTCGAAGAAATTATGTGTTATGGAAGGAGTTTTTGATTTCCTTAGCTATATAACCCTTATTAATAGAGAGTATATACAAAACTCTGATTACCTCATATTAAATAGTACAACGAATTTAAAATCATCAATTTCAGCAATTGAAAAATATGATTATATAGAGCTATATCTTGATAGGGATTATAGTGGGGTTAGCTCATCAAAATATATCAAAGAATGCATTAGAGGTAGAGGTGAAGATAAGAGTTTTCTATATGATGGTTATAAAGATTTAAATGAATATTTAATCTCTAAAACCATTAAAAAGCCAAATTTCAAACATGCATTACGAAACCTATGATGGGTTTCTACAGCAAGTTTTCATTTGGCTTTGTGGTTTAGAATTAATGCCTTTTTATAGAGGCATTAATCCTAACCACGTCTAGATAGCGCCGATAATTCAAGAGGTGTGTTTGTGGGCACATTTTTTTTCAAAAATGCTTCTCAAACACCTCTTGGTTTGCTCCCGAAGGGTCGCAAACGTATCTCCATCCAAAAGGATGGAGATAATTTAAAACAAGTTTTAAATTATGAGTAAAACCCAAATTATAAAAATTCGTGTTTCACTTCTTGATAAAGAACTTATCAAGATAAACGCAAAAAAAGCTGAGCTTTCAGTTAGTCAATTTATGATTGACTGCGCTTTACGTAGAGTAATCCTTCCTCCACCAAGTGAGGAAAGGATTTCAGCTTATACTGAACTTTCAAAATTCCATAGAAACTTTACTTATATATCGAATCTAATCAAAAATAGAAATATGCATGAAGTTGAATTGGAGGTCTCAAAAGTTAGTCAACAATTGTTTGAACACTTAGAATTTATAAAAAATGGTAAGTAAAGCATCTTCAAGGCAAGGGAGTCGTCAGGCTATTGATTATATCTTGTCTGATAAAGTATTAGGTAAAGCAGTAGAATTAGATAGAAATGGGGTTATTGGTAGAAATGGTACGGAGATATTAAATGAAATGCGGTTTGTTCAATCCACTAATAAAAGATGTCTGAATAATACAATTTCTTTAATAATTAGTCCAAATCCTGATGTTGGCAAGAATTTGACAAACGGGCAGTTGAGAGAAATTTTACATAAACAATTAGAGTACTTAGGACTGAAAGAGCATCAGTATATTTCAACATCTCATAATTCGACTGGGAAGGTTCATATTCACGCTATAATTAACCGCATATGTAAAAAGAAGGCTTATAATGATAGCTGGATATCGAAAAGAGCACAAATTGGAGCAGAGAGTATAGCTCTAGCCTTGGGATGGAAAACAGCTTCTGCCATACAAAATGAAGTAAAACAAGAACGAGAAATAATAAAAAAATCTATTGGTGATCTATTGAAGGAGAATAAAGTTACTTCTTTCGATCAATTTTTAGAATTGCTTGATAAAAATGGTCTAGCCCCAAAGAAAGTATTTAGTAAGGTTACAGGAAAGTTAAGCGGTTATACGATTAAAGGTCATAAAGCATCGGAAATCGACCGAAAATTGACTGTCGGTAGAATAGAATCATTATTGCAGAATTCAGGACCGAACTTGAAAGAAGAAAAGCAAAATATTAACAGAAGTTATAAGTTTAAAAGATAGCAATATGTCAAATCAAAAGTCACTTACAAATCATCAATTAGGTGTTGCACTAGCATCGTTGATGGAAAACTTTGAAAAAAATCAAAAACAAACTTTACAAGAGCAAAAGAAAATTCTTCAGAGTATATACGAGCTTGAAAAACGTATCAATCATTCGATAGCTACTTCAAAACTAACTGTAGATTGTACAGAATTGAAAGGGTATAATGCTGTTATTAGTAAAACATCAGCTGATGCATCAGATCAATTAAATAAGGCTCTTAAAGGATTTTATTTGAATAAGTATTTGTTGATTTTCTTTGGGATGCTGTTTTTGACATCCTTTTTAATGCTATATTTAAGCATAAAATTACTACAATAATATATTTATTGTAATTGTTTAACGAAAAACAATGTTTAAGTATTATAAAATACCATCTGGTGATATTTTGGAAAAAATATTAGGAGAAAAAGCTACTATAAAATTTTCTTCAGCTTTTAATCTTAATGACACTTTTGAATTAAAATTTAATTTGGATATTGAGCCTGAATATGATGGTCATGAAAAAGCTTTCTATGATAGAAATCCTGATAGTACTAAGGAAGATTTTGAAAGGTGGAAAAGCCATGCTTTAAATCATCATGGATATACTTGGTATGCTGAACAGGCTATTCGAGATTCTTTAGCTCAAAATATTTCTCTATGCTCTTTTTCAAAAAATAATACGAGTAATCTTATGTGGTCTCATTACACGGACAATTATAAAGGTATTTGTATTGAATATAATGAAGAGCTTTTTGATTATTTACACTCATTAAAAAATCACATAGCAAGTGATATAATAACTTATTCAGAAACTCCCCCAATTCTAAAGGGGAGTGATCCGGTAGATATAATTGCTAAAAAACTAATGTTTAATAAGCAGATTGAGTGGCAATACGAAGAAGAATATAGGATAATTATTAGAAGTGATGAAAATACGGAATTTATACCAATTGACAGAAGTCTAATTAAAAGCTGTTTCTATAGGTTCTAGAGTTGGTAGAGAGATTGAACAAAGAATTTTATCCTTAGCTAATCAAGCAAATATTGAAGTCTTTATTGGAATTACTTTGGGAGATTCATATAAGGTTCAATTTAAGAAACCTAGGAATAATACTATTTATTCAAGATCATTCTGGCGATAATTTTCATTGATATTTTATAAAAGTATAAAAATTTTTAGATTACCATTCCTTTTAACCAAATGAAAAGGAATGGTAATCTAAAAATGTTAAATCTTACCTAGATAAATCTTTAAATGTTCTGCCCAAGCATTTGCTAATAAAGGAGGAACTGCATTGCCAACTTGTACATAATAATTCCTTTGAGTTTTAGAAATCAAATGGAAATCATCGGGAAAAGACTGAAATCTCAGACCTTCCCGAATTGTAATCATTCTATTTTCTTTGAAATGTATATTACATCCAATATTAGGACGATTAAAATGGGTGTTTAATGTATAATTAGGTTTATCTGGATCAAGTCTACCATATGTAGTAGTCCTTCCTCCAGTACTTTTAAAATACATAATTCTCTTTGTTGAAACCGAGTCTGGAATATCCATGTAATTACCTCCTGGTTTAACGTGACAAATAATTTCTTTATCAGTTGGGCTAGAATAAGGAATTATATGCAAAGTAGTTTTTTTAGCATTTTTACGCATTAAAGCCTGATATGTATTATTTGGATTGTGGTGATAACCTGTTTCTCCATTTTCTGTTGGAGAAGCTAAATCCGATATTGCTTCAAACGATGTAATCCACTTAGGTTTTCCTTCTTCATTTTCAAAATGGCTTTGAGAAGGAGCTGAAATATCAACACCTATTCTGTTGCCTATAATAAAAACTCTCTTCCTTTTTTGTGGAACACCGTAGTCAGCAGCATTAAGTGTATATATGTTTATATAATAACCGATATCCTCAAAAGCTTTTATTAAATTATCAATAACCTTTGAACCATCAGAGGCTTTGGATGATTTAATGCCCGTTACGTTCTCAAATAGGAATATTTTAGGTCGAACTTTGTTTACAACATTCAAATAAGAATAAACTAATGTCGATCTATTGTCATTAGGGTCTCGTTTGCCAATCCCAGAAAATCCTTGACAAGGGGGGCCTCCAATTATAATATCCGCATTAGGAATTAAATCTAAATCAATTTTTGTAATATCTTCATTTACTATATGGTCACCTATGTTCAATTTGTATGTATCACAAGCATCTTTTAAAATATCGTTTGCCCAAATTATTTCGTATCCCGCTTGCTTGAATCCTAAATCTAATCCCCCACATCCTGAAAATAATCCTACTACTTTAAACTTATTTTTTGTCATATTCTTCTATCTTCCACTAAATCGGCTAAAAACAACTCAAAATAGTCTGTCATTTCTGCAAAAGTACTAAATCCTAAATTATTTCTATTGAATATAATTTTACAAATAGCTTCATCTAGCAATCTTCTTGGAGTTCCTAAACCTTCGGCTCCACTTATAGATATATTAAGATTATTCAAATTTTCAAATTCTATAACTGCTGAATCAATTTCTGTCTTTGTTAATTGTCGCAAATCAGGTATTTTAAATTCGTTAATATGGAAACCTTCTAATTTTCTTAAGCCCTCTTGATTATTAGAATGAATTTCAAATTGAATTTGACCAAAACAAGAATTTAAGAAGGCTGTGATAAACTTAATCTGGCTTTCGTCTGAGATAAATGTATCCGAATTCCCATTTTGAAATCCAGAGAGATAAAAGAAATTAGTAGAAAGTACTACTGGTATCGAAAATGGATTGTAATAACAAGAGTGTTTCGTTCTTTCGGCTCTAGGAATAAGAATATCAAATGAAACCTTATTTCTGAATGCTGCATTTACAATTTGTTTCCACTTAGTAGAATTTGCTGTATTATTAGTTGAAAATATTGCATTGAGCGAAGCGTCTACTTGATGAGTAGCGGCTAATCCATTAGGAGAACTATCATCGTATTGAGTTGGAAAATGTATTGCAGGCTCTTCTTGCAAATCCGATTGCTCTAAGATTAAATTTCTAGCACTCCTACTGTTTTTAATGCCATACCCTTTATTTGAATTTATAATTCCTGAGTAAGGCGATTGGCTAAAATCAGGAAAGATTATTGCAGAACCACCACTATTTTCTGCTCCTCCACGTCTTTTGTTTACAAAAAAAGTATCTAATGGCTCTAAAAATAAAAGTGAATCCAATGTTTGAAATTTATCAGTAGGGTCATTGAAAAACATCTTCCAATTTGCTGATGGGTCAATATTCCTATCTGTAACTTTTAAAGTATAATTTGCATTTACAATGGTGTTATTTGTAGTGGTAAGTATTTCTTTTATTTCATAAGGACGAGACAGTAAATCAGAATTGATAATTCTAAAAAATTTTATCTGATTAGTTGGCTGTTTGCTTAAAACAGTAATTACAGTAGTTACTTTGAAGTCCTCAAAGTAATTTCTTGGGTACAAAATGATAGTCTCAACTTTATCTAAAATGAATTGCTTTAAATATACACCTTCCTCATTGTTTAGAAATTTAGCCATTAAAATCAAACCAGCTCTACCTTGATAGTTTAAGTAGTGCCAAGAATAATTTACGAAGTAAAAATATAAATTAGGCTGGGATGCAAGAGTAACGTAATTCGTTTGTCCATTATTGATTATTGCATTATTCATCAACGTCTTATCAGCAATAGTTATTGGTGCATCAGGATTGTCATTTCTTAAAAAGGGAGGATTCATCAATAGTACATCGTAGCCACCACGATTTGGAGTAGTAAAAGCATTTCCTGTTATAATATTCGCATTAGTTGAACTATTTACGCTAGAAAGATTTTTGGAAACCAGTCTGAACGTAGCTAATTGAGCTAAAAATGGATCAATTTCAATTCCAGTAATTTGATTTAGTAATTGATTGTGAGATTTGGTTATTCTATTGGAAAGACTTAAAATATTTAAATAGTCGTAAGCAGCATCTAATAAAGCTCCATCACCTGAACAAGGATCAATTACAGTTGAGTTTTCATTTTCAATTGTAACTGTTGCCAACAAAATGGATAACTCTGTATCAGACATTATTTTACCTTTCTTGTGAAGTGTATTTTTGTCATAAACTTTTGAAGTCAATAAGTCGAAAATATATTCAGGCAATGGGTTGTCAGAAACGGCTTGTGAACTATAGCTATTTAAAGTTTGAATGGTATTTTTAAAGTATTGTATGATGGATGAACTGAAATTCTCAGGAAATATTCTGTCTGTTGAATTTGGGTGATTTGAAAAAACTTGATTGAAATCTAACTGCAATACACGGTTGTAATTGTTGGTTAGTTTTGTAATGAATGTTTGAAGATTATCATTAGCTAGTGGAAAAGTTCGGAAATAACTTTGATTTGGGTTACTCGTTTGATTATAATAATCTTTTAAGTAAGCAAAAGCCAACAATCTGAAAAACTCATAAAGTGTAATTTCATCTGCCAATTCTTTATTTAGTTGTAAACTATTACTTACACTCTGATAATTTTGCACGAACGTGTCAATTATCGGCTGCCAATTATTATCCCAGTCAGGCTGAGTACGATTATAAATAATTGGTAAAATTTGTTCAAAAGTTTCCTGAAACTCAATGCTTGTTTGCGTTGCGTCTCGATTTTGAGGGTTAAAGGCAGTATGTGATTTTGGGTTTCCCTTTAGTATGCAAGTTGAAATAGGACCTTGCCTGTCTGCAAACAAGATCAATTCCTCAATATTTGTTAAACAAAAATACTTGGGATAATTTGGTTCCCAGTAAGGTGAAAAATCAGATACATATGACCTTGATTGATTTTGAAATCTTTGAGATGTAACGTCACGGGCAGTTTTTTTAACTTCAATAACAAAAATATATCTATTTGAAGATTTTAATTTAATAGCAAAGTCAGGTATGATTGTACTATTTGGAATAGCAGGATGATGCACTAATTCCATTACAGAGTCATAACCACAATTTATTATTGCGTTATTAATAGCACTTTCAACGACAGGATGAAATCCAGTTACTTCATCAGAGTTATACCAAAGGTTTATCATTTTAATTTAAGTATTCTTTTATTTCATTATTTAAATCATCAATTGTTAATGATGAAGCGTTATTTTTATTGTATTCTTCAATTAATACCAAATCGATTTGTTCTATTATCTGTTTTTGCCCATTTTCGTATCTTTTAACATTCATCAATTCTTTCCCTAGCAGTTCTAATTTTTTTATGCACTCTTCTGAAAGTTTATTTATGTCGATTACTTTTACAACTTTAAATTCATAAAGTTGTATTTTTCTCAAACCATTTCCCTGACTCCTCGAATTACATAATGTATTTAATCTCGTAAAAGATGAGTTTAAAATTGCAAAATTAGCTAACTCATTATCCTTGATATTAAGAATATAAAAGTTATCAGAAGATAAAAACTTGTTTGGATTATATATGAAATCAATATTGCTTCTTAAATAATAGTTGAAAATAAAATTACCTGTTGCTTTCAAATTGATTTTATACCAATCTCTTTTAGTTTCAATATCTCTTTTTACTGCTATAAACTTTTGCGCAGGCGTTTTTAATATTTCATTTTTCACTGATTCTAAATATTGTTTAGTTTCATTAGAAATTGATCCATTAACAGCAAGAATATAAGAGTTCTCTTGGTTTACAGAATAAGTTTTAATCTGTGATACATCTTTGATTATCGGTTTTAGCTCAGGGAGTACATTTTTTGAGAAAATAAAATGGCTATTTATTACTGCAGATGTTCCTCTTTGGATTGGTTGTGAAACAATTGTTTTAAGCTCTTTAAAGAGATTGGACTTGTAATTGATTTTACTTTGGTTGTTGAAGCTATAAGTCAATAACTCCTGTTGCTTTAATTTTGTACAATTTGCATTTAATCCATTGTAAGTTCTTAAATCGTTCAAATCATTCAATGGGTAATATGATATAGACTTGTTATGATTATTATCCTTTGCAAATTTTATTACGGTAGCACCTATTTCTACGTTATCGAAAGCACTTTTCCTGAAGTGATAAATACTTTCTAAACGTCCTAATTTAAGGAATAACTCTTTTAAAAATTTCCCAAAACTGCTGTAAAGCCAACTATCATATATCACAGCAACCATTATACCGCCTACTTTTAAATGCAGAATGGACTTTAATAAAAAGTAGATATATAAATTTGATTGTGATGGAACTGTTGATAAAAGAGAAGATACATTGTGTCTAATACGGTCTTTCGAATTTGCACCTTCAATTAATAGTTCTTGTCTTACATAGGGTGGGTTTTGGACAATTAGGTCAAACTTTTTTGTTATTGGTAAATCAAAGAAACTTCCTTTGATTAAAGTTCTTTTTGGACTTTCGTAAAACTTTTTAATTTCTTCTGTGATGAGATTAATATCAATTTCAATTCCTTTCAAATTACAATTTGAAAAGTCCTCATTCATAGCTTTAAAAAATGTGTTTGGTCCAATACACGGATCAAGTATAGAGGAGTTAGGTTTTAGGTGTTCTTTCAATAAACCAATCATAAACTTTGCTAGAATTGAGGACGTAAAAACTTGCCCTAAATTTTCATTATTATCAGGAATATTAGTTTCGATTTTGTTTAAAAAAGACAATTCCAATTGCTCTTCAAAAACATCCACATCCAAATCTTCTAAATTGTAATTTTTAAAAATCTTATTAACCATTTTTTCTACAACTCTACAACGAAATATAAAATTTCTTCTTCACTGAAAAGTGAAGAAAAGCTAATTTATTATACTTTTCAAAAATACTTATTTTCCATGAGTCTAACTTCATTTTTAAATTTAAGTCGTAGTCGTGTAGTCACGTAGTCGGATAGTTTCCAAACTTTAATATAAAATTTATAATCGAATTGTCAAAAAACATAGAAAATTCTATGTTTCCTATTTGTTACTTTAATATTGTATGTTTATGAAAATCAACACATTTAAACATTATGGGTGCCCGTTTTTGATAAGGCAAAGGTAAGGTTATTTAGCAAACCTATTTGTTATAATTTATACACATCAAACCCTCTAGACAATCAAATATCATATCCAATGATTAACCCAAATCTTTTACAGTAGAGACATTGTAGTTAAAAAATCATTCCTTTAAATCTGTGTTAAGTAAGTCTTAGCGTAAAAGCTCTAATACATAGGACTAATTAGCATCACTGTATTGCGTAAATCTTACTAATATACTCTCCTTGTTTATTACATTTTTTAAATGCATTTTCCTTATATATTTATTATCCTAATGCTACATCCAAAATCATCATAATCATAAAACCTCCAATAAATCCCATGGTTGAAAAATCTGTATTTCCTTTTTTTTGCGATTCGGGAATTACCTCATTGATAACTACATAAATCATTGCTCCAGCAGCAAAAGCTAGTGCATAAGGTAATATTGGAGTGAATGTTGTTACAGCGATCACGCCAAGAACGCCAGCAATTGGCTCAACTATAGCAGACAATTGTCCATAGAAAAAGCTTTTTCTTCTGCTCATTCCGATTCTGCGTAAAGGTATTGCAACTGCAATTCCTTCCGGGAAATTTTGCAATCCTATACCTATAGCGAGTGTTACAGCAGCGGCAATACTCGCTTCAGGAAGACCAATAGCTACACCACCAAAAAGAACACCTATTGCCAGTCCCTCAGGTATATTATGTAGTGTGATAGCTATAATCATTAAAGCAGTTTTTTGTTTTTGCGTTTTAATGCCATTTTTCTGCCTAAAACTCCCATGTAGCGTAGGTAGTAATTTGTCAATTAGAAATAAGCAACCTACCCCAATAATAAAACCAATAACGGTAGGAATAGTTTGAGTAAATCCATCTCCTTCACTCATGTTTATAGCAGGAATCAACAAACTCCAGACGCTTGCAGCAATCATCACTCCGCCCGTAAAACCCAATAAAGCATTGAAAATATTTGGATTACCTTTTTTTATAAAGAAAACAAAAGCTGCTCCTAATGCGGTAACAAACCAAGTAAAGCAGGTCGCATATAAAGCCCCTTGCATAGGGTTAATACTTTCAAAATATTTTATTATTTCACTATACATTATTTTAACAAATTTTTATTTCAATATTCTTTTTATACTTATCTACTCGTTAACCGTACCTATTGATACGGTAATAATATTAATTTATAATCTATAATACGTCAAATTGAATTGCCTTAAATTGAGATTATACTATATAATAGCTTTTATTATTATTGTTAGATAGTGTGTTTGAAAAATTACACTAATGCAAAACAATAAGTTAGACTAATCTAACAAATATTTTTGTAAATCTTTTACTTTTAGTTATACAAATGTTATTTTTGATAGATGATATCACCAACAGAAGAAAATTATTTAAAGGCTTTATTTGCTCTCAGTCAGAATAAAGATGGTGTTACAGCCAATGAATTGAGTAAGCATTTGGATATCAAGATGCCTACAGTAAATAGTATGATGAAGCGTTTGGCTGATAAGGGGCTGGTGAACTATGAAAGCTATAAGCCTTTTAGTCTTAGTGTGGAAGGTAAGAGGCGAGCGGCTCTTATTATTCGTAAGCATCGCTTAACAGAAATGTTCTTAGTACAGAAGATGGGCTTTGAGTGGGATGAGGTACATCCTATAGCGGAGCAGATTGAACACATTCAGTCTGATATATTTTTCGAAAAAATGGATTTTCTTTTGGGATATCCTCATACAGATCCACATGGCTCTCCTATTCCTAGCTTGGAAGGTGAGTTGCCTATTATTATTAATAAAAAATTGAGTGATTGTATAGTGGGGCAAGAAGTCACATTTAACGCTGTAAGTAATTCTTCTCCGGAATTTTTAAAATTTCTAAAAGATAAAAAGATGGCTCTGGGTTTATCATTTACCATCGTGAATATTGAAGATTATGATGGTTCTGTGGATATCAAGATACAAGATCTTCCTAAAGTAACGCTAAGCAAAATAGTATCTGACAAAATCCTAGTGGTTTAAAATCTCAATTTGTAGCAGCTATATCCGCGGATCAAAATTTTTTATAGTAAGGGGGAGGAGTATGGCTAGTTAAGGAATGTAAATGATTAGGTATTGCAAATAGATTAAAAATTTATGATTTATCATTGACTATTGTATTTGAAGATTGATGTTATGCTTTTCTGTTTACAAATGAGTATTTTTTTGAGATCGTATTCGAGTAACGTCATCAATTTCTGTTTGTTGAAATCTTTTCTCCTTGTGTATTTTAAATCATGCTTATTTTTAAAATATTGATATTTCTTTGCCGTAATTTTTGTTTATATCCTGTTCATTATTTGAGATAACTAGGTTTCGATTCGTTTTCTTTTATTGTATACCATACGCTCTATGATAGTATATAGGCAAGAGGAGAGCTTTCGGAAAAGATCATCCTCGCTGAAATACTTCTATATTTAGCTGTTAAACTATGCCTGATAATCTCAAGGTAGCTCAATAGCAGGATGTCTGTGCTGAACGGGTAATTGCTTACCTGTTGGTATTTTTTTAACCTTCCAATATTCTTTCGTTATTTGCTCTTAAGTTGATCAATCTAAATTGTTTTTTTGTAAAAATAGATTACTGATTATCAGTGGACTGAGTGGTTTGTTTCTCCTTTTATTTTCCTAAATCATAAGGAACAACGGGTTATATAAGATTTTATTTGTGTTTGTATTTTTAGTTTCTAAGTTGTAGACGGATTTTCTTTTAATTAATATATCGCATCGTTAGGAAATGTGTTTTTACTATATGGTATATTATTGTTCTATTAGCACTTTTTTACTGCTTTGTAATAAAATTTGTACTTTTAGATTGTGTGTTAAGTTATACATTATAGCCTTTATGGACTTTAAAATACTTCTTATGTATAAATAAATATAGAATAACTGATATGTTTGCGTTTGGTATACTATTCCTAATAGTATTATACTTTAATTTATAGTTAGGGTGGTGGGTTTGGTTTTAATTTGTAGCTTTTGTTCTACAAATTAAATTTTACATGACTATTAACCTCTTTTTCAGTATTGTCAATACAATTAATTTCGTTTTTTTGCAGGACATTCATAAAGAGTATATGGGGTACAGATGCGCTTTATGATAATTAATCTATCTAATATGAAAGTCTTAATTTTTAAAAAAATTAATTTATTTCTTTGTCTTTCCGTTGGGCTTTTGATCTTTATCTCAAGTTGTACAAAGAAAACCGAGTTATTGCCATCTGATGAAGATTTTTTGGGAGAATTACTAACGGCATCCTCTAGTTTTAACTGGAATACTTCTAAAACTATTGATGTTCGCATCGGTGTGGATGACTCATATGATGGTAAATATTTCTATAAACTAGAAATATTTGACCGCGAACCGCATTTGTCTGGGGCTGTGCTTTTAGGAGCTGGTGTGGCTAAAAAAGGACAAGATTTAATAACTAAGGTTACTATACCTACTAATTTGGCTCAATTATTTGTTCAAAAAACAACGCCTACTGGAGAAGTTTCTTATTCTATTTTAGAAGTTAAGGACCTAAATGGTATTGGTGCTTCTAAAATCGCGAGTGCCTCTAAATTAGCGTCATTAAATACAAGTGGATTGAAAAAAATGGCATCTACTTCTTTAGTAGTTCCATCTGTACCTAATGATGCATTAGAAATAACAGGTAGTGCTGATATTACGACTGTTCCTGCCTCTAAAGTTTATTTGATTAAATCTGGCGAATGGTTTTCAGGAAATATTCCTGCATTGGATCAGTCTGGAGTGAACGGTGTAGTGGTATATGTACAGGGTAAATGGCATCATACTAAACCAATTGAAATTGGTGAAAATAGTAAAATTGTTGTTTTGCCAGGCGGGGAGCTGAATGTTAGTGCACTTAATATGAATGATGGTACTGCCTCTTTTGAAAGCCATGGTGACGTATTATTAAATTCATTAAAGATTAATGCTAATAATAGCTTCGTTAATATAGGTACTTTAAAAATTGTCGGTGCTGTTTCAATGGTTGGTGCAGCAGAGTTTATAAACTATCAAAAAGAAGTTAAAGTAAAGGTTGGATCTTTGACTATGCGTGACAAGGATTGTGTCGTAACGAATGACGGTGAAATAGAGATCCTTACAGGAACTTTTAATAATGGTACTTTAAATGCGAATTGTTATACAACAGTTGGTAATATGTCTGAAAATAATGCAACCATTAATATTAGACAAGATGCTATGCTTGATGTTACCAATTTAATGGCATTGGGTGGGGTATTTAATCTTGACCTAGGTGCTGTGTTAGATGTTACGAGAGTTGCTAATTTTCAAAATGAAGCTAATAAGCCTGTAGTCATAAATAGTTTTTCTCCAGATGTTTTCAAAAAAGCATATGTAAGAATTAAATATGTACGTGTACCATCATCTGATGTTAATCATTTAACATATGCGGGTAATCTAATCGTCGTTACTGATGAGCATCCATTTAGATCAGAAAATAAGTTTACTATAGAAGCAAATTCTGCTGTCGAAATATTCTGGGACAGATATAATCATCCTCCTTATGTAGCACGTACGAATTGTAACAATGGAGGAATCGGGACCATCCCTACAACGCCTCCTGTTGATCAGACGCCTACAGCAATTAAATTAGGTGCTTATTCTTACTTTTTTGAGGATAATTGGCCAAATATTGGTGATTTTGATATGAATGATATAGTTCTTGATGTAGAGGTGGTAAGGTTTCAAAATCAAGAAAACAAAGTGGTAAAGGTTGTCTTGAAAAACAAAATCAGATCCGTTGGAGCATCTAAACGTTTAGCAGCAGCTATCCAATTGGATAATGTTTTGGCAAGTAATGTGAAATCTGTTGTTTATTCTAACACTAATGTGGTAGGAGTTACGCTCCCATTGAAATCTACAGGAGTTGAAGATGGACAGACTAATGCTGTTGTGACAGTTGTAGATGATGCGCATAAAGCATTTGGCTTGACTAATACATCTTATGTTTCTACGCAAAATACTAATGTACTTCCGTTTGAAACAGATATTACAATAGAGTTTAATACGCCTTTAGCTAGCTTTACACAAGATGATTTAAACCCTTTTATTGTAAGTATTTCTCAGATTTCGACTTCGACAAACCCTAATTTTATTTCAACTAGACCTGAGGTTCATTTAGTAGGGCGTAAGGGGACTGATAAGATAAATAGGAATATGATTATTAATGGTCAAACGGCTAACGGTCTTTTGTCTTCAATAGATCCATTTAAAACAAAAGAGAATTTACCTTTTGCCATCAGTGTTCCTACTTCTATCAAGTATTCTCGTGAAACAAGAAAGATAACAGTGTCTTATCCTAATTTTATCAACTGGGTAAATAGTGGTGGAACATCTTATCTAGATTGGTACACAAACTATGTTGAATAATCAATAACACACATAATAATTTTAGAACTCTCTTTTTAGCAATAGAAAGAGAGTTTTTTTATAGGATATTGATTGTATTATACTATAAATTCCATGGTAATTAGTGTAATCGATTAATCCTTAAGAGCAATAATCTATATTAGGTCAATGGTAGATATAAAGATTTAAGCAAATAGGTTTGTTTTATACTTCTTTAGAATTAAATGTAATTGATCCATTTTTGTCAAGATAAAAAGGCTTTTACTAAGATTGCTGTTCAAAAACAATCTGATATGTAATTTTTTTTGGCTGAATTCTAGGCCTGTCTGGATAAGAAAGATAGTAGGACAGGGTTATGTACTATCAGCTCCTCTGTATGCCCTAAAATAGATTGTTAATTTAGTGCTTCATAGGAAATAATATTTTTAAATATAAGTTTCATTCACAATGATTCAATATCTCAATTTGTTTGTGTTTGAAAAAAGTATAAACATGTTAAAAATAACTCAGGCCAAAGGATAACAGTTAAGGCTTATTTGCTTTAAAATCGTAAATGTATTCTATAAGGGTGTTATCATAAAATATTCAAAAGGTAGTAAATTCTCCAATAATTATCATGGCTGATTTTATAAAATTGCAATTATAGCTCTTTATTTATAGAGAAATAGTATGCTGTAGTTTTAAGCCCAAAATAAATGTTTGTGTTTGTAATAAATTGATATTTTAATTAGGTTATTATTTACAATAATATTTGTTTTTAACCAGATTATACTGTTTTTAATCAATGGTAGAGCATTGTCGCTATCTATTGTAGTTGAAGCTCTACAAAATATTATATTCTTATAGGTTTCAGTCTCTAGTGATTGAGAAGTAATGCCTAAACTGATATATTTGCAATACTGAATTGTAGCTTATATGGGGATTATACTATGTTACAATAATAAGTTTACATCTATCTATTAAATTATGAAATTAATGTTATTTAAACATCTTAACCCGTTGCTTTTAATTGCCTGTGGTTTTGTGTTTGCTACCTCAAGTTGTTCTAAAGTAGAAGACTTGTATGCTCCGACTCCGAGTGATGAGTCGTCAAAATTATTACCTAATGGTGTTATTTCTGATAGTTTTAATTGGTCTACAGCAAAAGCTGTTGATATCCATATTGCTGTCGATGATGACTTTGAAGGTAAATACTCTTATAAATTGGAAGTGTATGATAGTGAGCCTGATACAGAAGGTTCTATGTTGTTGGCTGCCGGTTTAGCAAAAAAAGGTAAAGATCTAGTGACTAAAGCGACTATCCCTAGTGTTTTAGAAAACGTGTTTGTAAAACAAACGTCGCCAACTGGGTTAGTATCTTATTTTATGGTAGGTGTCAATGGTAATACAGTTAGTACTGTAGGAGCTATTGAAAAAGCTGCCTCTGTAGGTTTTAAAGACTTGAACTTATTAGCTTCTACATCTAGCAGACCTACTAATGTTGTATCTGTTGTTGCTCCTGCTGCTATACCTGAAACTTCTATAGTGTATGACGGTAATGTTAATGCTTCTAATATAGTGCCTAATGGTGTTTATGTTATATTAGAGAATGCAACAGTGACTAATGCTAGTGGATTAACAGCAGGTAATAAGTTGTATGTGAAAGGAACTTGGGATCTTTCTGCAGGTAATGTTGTTATTCCAGCTGGAGTAGAAATTGTTATCATGCCAGGTGGTCAACTTAAAAATGCTGCAGGAAATAAAATTACGCTTTCTGCAGGTGCTAAACTTACTAATTTCGGTGGTGTAACTACTCAAAGTGTAAATACTTATGGATTAAAAATCGATGGTACTTTAGAGATTGTAGGTGGTACATTTACTAATAATGAAAAAGCAAAAATCAATAGTTTAGATGTTAAGAGTAATGGTATCGTTATCAATAACGATAGAATGACTATTGGTACTGCTTCGTTTGTAGATTCTAGACTTGATGTTTTCTGTAATATGACTGTTACGACTAAGCTGTTTGTCGATGGATCTGTTATATATGTAGCTAGAGGAGTTAATTTGACGGTACTAAATGCAAATGCAAAAGGTGCAACATTTGAATTAGACGAAGCTGCTGTTTTCCGTGCTGATGGTCATGTTGAATTTGAGCACTCTTCAAAAAGAGTTAATAGTGTAGTAGGTAAAGGTTCTTCAAAGAAAAAAGCATTAGCTTCCATGAAGAAAGTTACAGCGAAAAGTAAAAATGGAAAACGTGGTGTTGATTACCGTGGTAACTTAAATGTTGCTTGTGATGAACACGATACAAATGGTAGATATAATACAAATTACTATTGTGGACCACAAGTTAAAAAGCATGATCGTTGTGATGATTTCAAAATTATTGTTGAAGAGGGATGTAATGGTGGTGGTTCTGTGCCAAATGTTCCAAATCCTCCAGTTGAACCTCCTCCATTGACAATAGTGGAATTAAGTCCGTATACTTATTCTTTTGAGGATAACTGGCCTACGACCAAGCGTGATTATGATATGAATGACTTCGTAGTTGTAGTGCAGATCGTAAAATATCAAAATGCAGAAAACAAAGTTGAAAAAGTAGTTATCAAAAATAAAGTAATCTCTGTAGGAGCTTCGAAAAATTTAGCAGCTGCTATTCAATTAGAGAAAGTAGCGGTCAGCGATATTAAAGATGTAGATTATACTGATGGAAGCGTTGTAGGTGCTGTACTACCTTTGGGTTCTAGTGGTCTTGAACAAGGACAATCTAAACCAGTATTGACTATTGTTGATGATGCACATGCAGCGTTTGGTGTGTTAGCTCCTACTTTTGTAAGTACTAAAAACAATGCTTATCAACCATTTGAAACAGAGGTTGTAGTGGAATTTAATAGCCCAATATCAAACTTTTGTTATGATGATATAAATCCTTTCATCACTTATTATGATAATGTGAAACAAGGTAATAGATACGAAGTACACATGGTGGGATCTGCTGGTACGGATAAGATCAAATCACGTAGTAATCTTGAGCATCAAGGATTAGCAAGTGAATTGGATGCTACGGATATGTTTAAAACATTATTTAACGAGCCATTTGCAGTTCGTACACCAGGTGAATTTGTTTATCCTAATGAAACACAAAATATAAAGGTGGCTTATCCTAATTTTATTAATTGGGTAATTAGCGGTGGAACTACTCACCAAGATTGGTTTTTAAACTAAAGAAACTTTAATAACAATTTAAAATTTAATACTCCTATTTCTATTATTATGGATTAGGAGTATTATTTTTGCTCAAATAAATGTTTCTCGGCATAGCTTTTAGCCGAAAAACTCATTAGTATTCCTATGAAAAAAAAAGTTGTAATTATTGATGATAAACCTGCTATAGGTCAGCTATTATCCCTATATTTAAATTCTGAATACGATTTTCAGTGTTTTGATAATGCATTGACTGCCTATAATTGGTTAGGTGAGGGGAAACATGCGGATCTCCTTATATCAGATTATACTATGCCAGAGATCAATGGATATGATTTTTTATTAATGCTCAAACAAAATGAGCTCTTAAAAGATATACCAGTTATGTTTCTCTCTGGAGAAGATAAGTCGTCATTACGAATTCAACTTCTAGAAGCTGGAGCTGAAGATTTTGTCCTAAAACCTTTTAACCCATTAGAACTTAAACTTCGAATTAAGAAAATATTGAAATGACCTACGGATATTGTAACTACATTTATTTTGGTGACTGCCTAGTAACATTTGATTATTTTAGCCATCAATTACAAAATGTATTTAATAGATCTTTGCATCTTTGTATAGATTTTCAGGGACTAAGTAATCAACTAAATACAAATAGTGGTCAAAAAATGACTGTTGTATTTTATCAAAAAAGTGATGATACAGCAAAAGATTTAAAAACATTAAGTCTTTTGAATAAGTACACTAGCGATAAATTATACGTTTGTTTGGTTCATGATGGGCTAACAACACAAGAAAAATATGATTATCTTAAAGTAGGTGTTACAAATGCTATGTTGAAGCAACCTTCAGAAGAGGATTTTCGAATATTTAAAAGCAATTTAATTTTGTATTTGGAAGCCATAAGTCAAACCGTACCATTGAGTCAATCTAAACCTGAACGTAAATCAAGAGTTAAAATTCCAATTGCCAAACGTATTTTCGATATATTAGTATCTTCTTTTTTAATATTATGCTTTTCTCCTATTTTTATTTTAGTTTATATTTTTATAAAACTGGAGAGTAAAGGTGCCGCAATCTATAAATCAAAGCGTGTAGGTTCTCATTATAATATATTTGATTTCTATAAGTTTAGATCTATGTTCAGCGATGCTGATAAACGATTAAAAGATTATATGGCCCTGAATCAATATGCTAATAAGACAATAATTAAACCTGAAGTTAAAACATCTATAGTATCTAATTATGAAGTTGATTTACACGATCTCAATGATGATAACCTAAGAGATGTTTTAATCGATGATGATTTAATTACTCGCGAGACGGAATTTGAAAGAGAAAAGAGTGCTACTTTTTTTAAATTAGAAAAGGATCCTCGAGTTACCAAGGTAGGTCGATTTATTCGTAAATATAGTCTAGATGAATTACCACAACTGTTCAATGTATTAAAGGGAGACATGTCTATTGTAGGTAATAGGCCTTTACCATTATATGAAGCCGAAATGCTAACTACAGATGCTGGTATAGAGCGTTTTATAGCTCCTGCTGGTATAACAGGGTTATGGCAAGTAGAAAAACGAGGAGATAATGGTAGTATGTCGGACGAAGAACGTATTAGGTTGGATGTTACTTATGCTAAAAATTATAGTTTAAAAATGGATTTCAAAATCATGTTAAAGACTTTTACTGCATTTATTCAAAAAGCTGATGTATAATTTCACTAAATCATTAATTAAGCATTTTTTACTCGTTTACCTTATCCTAATCCCTGCTGTTTTATTGGCACAAGAAGATAGGAATGGAATTCCAGATTTAGGTGAAGTCCAGTTACCTCCCCTAGAAACACTATTTGAGAATGCTAAGAATAATCCTGGTGTAGAAATGTTGAAATCTAGGCTTGAATCTCAAGAGCTATTATTAACTACTGAACAGAGAAGTTGGTTGAAATATTTTAAAGTAGGAGGTTCTTATCAATATGGAAATATATCTTTAAATTCTGCTTTTACCAATGAATATACACCTTTGTTTTTTCAATCAACGGGTCAGGTTCAAAATACATGGTATGGTACAGCGGGTGTAAATATTCCACTTGACGATATTTTTGATCGAAAGAACAAGATTAAGCGAGTTAAATTGGAGGGTAAAATATCCGAACTTGAAATGAAAAATTTTCATGATCAGTTATGTATTAGTATTTCTGAATCTTATATGAAGGTTAAATTATTTACATCAACACTACATAAAAGAGTAGAAGAATATTCTATCGCTAATGGGAATTTTCAAATGGTAGAGGGACATTTTAAAATTGGTAGTAGTACTGTTTCGGAGCTTAATATAGCAAAGAAACAAGAGACAGAAGCCTTTGAACGTCTACGTGCAAATGAATTTGATATGTTGAATGAGTTATTCAAATTAGAAATCCTAAGTAGTACAAAAATTATCTCTAAATAAATATAATGAATATACTTCAGTTAATTATTCGTTGGTTTTTACGTCTTAAATGGTGGTTTATATTTCTTCCAGCTGGGATAGCTTTAATAGCTGTATTAATGACCCAAAATCTTAATCAGCGGTATAATTCTGATATAACCATATATACTGGGGTTATTTCTAATTATGATCCAGGGCAGTCTGCTGGAAAGCAAGATTGGAATATGCTTAATAATTCTATCCAAAATATTATTAATACTATTCAGTCTAAGGAGACATTGCGTAAGCTTGCTATCCGTCTGTATGCTCGCTTAATGATCCACGGTAGTCTCGATGAAAATAATACATATATTGAATCCAAACATTACAAAGAATTATTAGATATAACGCCAATTGAAGTACGTAAATTAATTGATAAGAAATCTGAGGATATTACTGTTGAGAATTTATTGAATTATGAAAAGCCAACTCGGGATAATTTTGTCTATGGACTGATGAACTGGAATCATCCCTATTTTAGTTATAGTTCGTTGAAAGATAATTTAAAGATTAAAAGATTAGACAATACCGATATTCTTGTAGTAAATTATGAAACTAATGATCCTGGTATAACATATCAAACTCTGGTGGTACTTAGCGAGATTTTTAGTGATGAATATCGTGATCTGCAATTCAGTAATACACATAATGTAATTAAATATTTTGAAAATGAGTTAGATAGGATTGGTAAAGAATTGCGATTGCAAGAAGATTCATTGACCCTTTATAACTTAGACAATAGAGTTATTAATTACGATAAACAAACAGAGGCTATTGCACTCTTAGATAAAGAGTTCTCTCTTCGTGCTCAAGAGGTGTTTTTTACCTATTATAATACACAGGCTGCTTTAACAGAACTGGAAGGACGATTGGATGGTAATTTGAAATCATTAAAAAATAATACTGATTTTCTTAATCGACTTAATCGTATTTCTGATGTAAATTATGATATATCAAAGGCCAAAACAAAAGGTGTAGATTCTGTAGGTATTAACAAAGAAAAATATTTGTCAAACCTAAATAAGGATCTTAAAAATTTTGAAGAAGATCTTAAAGGCTTTACAGATCAGTATATTGCAGAGAAGTATACAGCTCAGGGATATCCCAATAGTAGTTTTGTGATTCAATGGATTGATGAACTAGTAAAATTAAAAAGGGCTGAAGCTGACGTAAAAGTAATTCGAGATTTTGAAGCCGAATTGGATCAAAAATATATTAAATACTCCCCGATTGGCTCTGTTTTGAAGCGTAAAGAAAGGAGTATTAACTTTACAGAACAATCTTACCTATCTATTTTGTCGAGCTTAAATCAAGCACGATTAAGGTTGAAAAGTTTGGAGATGAATTCTGCGGTTTTAAAAGTGATAAATCCACCAAATTTTCCTTTAAATTCATTACCATCACATCGTAAGGTAATAGTATTAGGCTCTTATTTTGGTACAATATTATTGTTGTTTGGATTTTTCCTTTTGGTCGAACTTTTGGATCGTACATTAAGAGATAAACTGAGAACCGAGAGACTTACTAAATTGAGGGTTATTGGAGCTTTTCCAAATGCTAATGTTATTAAAAATAGAGATTTAGTTGAGCAGAAAATAATCCATGTTGTTGCCAACAATCTTTATAGTTTGATGCATATTAATCAATCTTGGAATCTTATAAATATAATTCCTTTAGTACCCATTAGAAGTGAAAATAATATCGTTAAATTATTGAGTAACTACTGGGCCAATCAGGGAATTAAAGTTAAGTCTATGTATGAAGGTACAGATTTTATATCTGGGTCGCGTGAATATCTAATTGGCCAAGAATGGAAGACACAATTGTTAGGAAATGATATAGCAATTGTACAACATGCTCCTTTATCAGAAACTCTAATTCCAACTTCATATTTGAATGAATCTATAGCAACCTTAGTACTATTGGATACGGACACACTATTTAATACAGAGGACGAAATATTATTGAATAGTTTGGTAGAAAGATTAGCTGAAAAACAAGTGTTTGTATGTCTTGTTGGTGCTAAAAAAGATGTTATTGAAGAGTTTACAGGATTATTGCCACCATATACATTTTTGCGTAAAATGGGCTATCGTTTATCTAATTTTGGATTGACATCTAGAAATTAATTATAGATAGGGCAGTGGATAATAAGGAATTATTAAAAAAAACAGGTTTAGTAGTTTTATTGGCTGGCTTAGCTTTGCTAAGCCTAATACTTTCAATTAGTAAGGGGGTTGGTATCGGCTTCTTATTATATTCAGTACCATTATTGATTGTTTTTTTTATAATTTGTCTTCAATCTCCTTTTATCACCTTTTTGGTATTGTATCTTGCATCGTTTGTAGTGTTAGGCGCTGTTCGTTATTCAGACCTTTTGGTCCCTCCGGGCCTTATCATAGATATTTTGCTGCTTTTTAATTTTGTAGTGATATTATTGCAACATTTATGGGGAAATACCAAAATCGGTCCTCTGTATTTTACACCAGTACTTTTATTATCTTTTGGCTGGATGGGGTATTGCCTAATACAGGTGATAAATCCGATGGCGACGTTTTCAAATTGGACAACTAGTGTTCGTAACATTGGCGTACATATAGTCGCATTTCAAATTCTTGTTTTTTTTGTTTTAAATGATTTAAAAAGAATAAATAAGTTTTTTATTTTTTGGGGTGTACTTGTAATTTTAGCAACTATAAAAGCATTTGGTCAAAAGTTATTTGGTTTTGATGCTGCAGAAATGGCCTGGTTAGATGCAGGAAGTGGGAGAACACATATTATCCATTCCGGAATTCGGTATTTTTCTTTTTATACAGACGCAGCGAATTACGGATGTAATATGGGGCTGTCGATGGTTATGTTCACTATTTTAGCCGTCAATGAGAAAAGTCTTGCTAAGCGAATATTTTTTGTTTTTGTTATTTTGTTTTCTATTTATGGATTTTTAATATCAGGAACTAGAGCAGCAATGGCGGTGCCTTTTATAGGTTTCGCTGTGTGGGTAGTATTAGTAAAGGAATGGAGGTTGATTATTTCAGGTTTCGTCATCTTAGCATTTGCGTTCACCTTTTTTAACTTTACAACTATTGGAAATAGTAATTCTGATATAAGACGTATGCGAACTGCTTTTAACTTAACCGAAGATGCTTCTTTTAATGTACGTCTTATTAATCAGCAGAAAATGCGCTCATTTATGCAATATTATCCCTTTGGAATCGGAATGGGATCAGCAAAAAATGCACAGGATGGGAACTTGATTTATGGGATAGCGACAGATTCTTCATTAGTATTTGTCTGGGTAGAAACGGGTATCGTAGGCCTGATATTTTATTTACTTATATTTTTTGTCGTGCTAGGCTATGGGGTTTATTATATTTGGTTTGTGTTGAAAAGCCCCGAGGTTCTTAGTATTACGGCATCTTGTACCGCAGGACTAGCAGGTATACTCGTGGCAGGCTATGCTAATGAAGTACTTCATCAAATGCCAACAGGACAAACGGTATATATATTAATTGGATTGATTATGATTAGTCCTCATCTTGACAAAAAAGTTTTAAATGCCTAAAGAACCCTATAAATTAGCCTTTGTAACTGTAAATTATAATGGTATAGCGGATACAAAAGATTTCCTTGCGAGTGTAGAGCGAGCACAGTTGAGTATGGAGTATGTTGTTGTCGTCATTGATAATGGCTCTAAACAAAACGAATGGGAAATTTTAAAGGCGGAATTTCCAACTATTGTTGGTTTACGCAGTGCTGATAATTTAGGTTTTGCAGGTGGTAATAATTTGGCTCTGCCACTTGTTGATGCTGAATATTTTTATTTTATTAATAATGATACGCTTTTACCTATTGATGCAGATCAACAATTAAAAGATATGTTATCTTTTTTGGATAATAATCCAACTGTTGGCGGATTGAGTCCTAAGTTGATGTATGTAGATGAGCCTAATTTAATACAATTTGCAGGATGTACTGACCTCAGTCCTATAACGATAAGAAATCGCCAGATTGGGTATCAAGAAGTTGATCAAGGTCAATACCAGGAGATCACTTCTGTTCCTTATTTACATGGAGCAGCTATGCTTATACCAAATCATGTAATCAAAGAAATAGGTCCTATGCCGGAGCTCTATTTTTTATATTATGAAGAATTAGATTGGTGCTATAGTATTACTCAAAAATATCATTTGTACTATTACCCCAATGCCTATATTCGACATAAAGAAAGTGCCTCAACAGGGATGAATTCGCCCTTTAAGACTTATTATTTGTCTCGTAACCGTTTGATTTATGCTTTTAGAAATCGACAAGGTTTTACGCGTATAGCATCTATAATTTACCTCATTTTTGTGACATTTATTCATTCCCTTTTACTGATGGTTAAAGGTTTGTGGCGCAATAGTAAAGCTATGTGTAAAGGTATGATAGATGCAACTTGTTGGATGTTTGCTCAAAGAAATGTATAGTATGATAGATTTGTTAGTATTTATTATTGAATTGATAATTTATATCCCCTTTGTTATATGGGTTATTTATTATTTTATTTATGCAGTTGGATATCGATTGCCTAATAAAAAAATAAAAGTAACTAATGAAAAGAACTATCGTTATTTAGTGATTTTTCCAGCATATCGAGAAGATGCTGTTATAGCGGGGAGTGTTAGAGGATTTTTAAAACAGGGATATCCAAATACACATTATAAAGTAGTCGTAGTGGCGGATACCTTAAAAGATAATACCTTATTGTCACTACATAATTTGCAAGCCGAAGTTTTGATCCCAAATTATACTAAGCGTTCTAAAGCTGCTGCCATCAAATTAGTAATGTCTCAAAGTTTTATCAATGATTACGATGCTGTAGTTGTTTTAGATGCTGATAATCATGTGGATGTTGACTTCTTGAGTCGTATCAATGAAGTTTATGCGGGTGGCAATAAAGTAATCCAAGTACGACGCGTAGCCAAAAATCAAAATTCTGATACGGCTTATTTAGATGGATTAAGTGAAGATATAAATAATTCAATATTTCGCCAAGGACATAATAATTTAGGCTTTCCAGCAGCTTTATCTGGTTCAGGGATGGCCTTCGAAAGAGAATGGTTTCAAAAGACAATCGCTAAGATTGACTCTGTAGGAGAAGATAAAGAATTAGAGTATTATCTGTTAAAAGATAAGGTATATACGACTTACCTAGATGATGTCTATGTATATGATGAAAAAGTTAATAAGAGTTCTGATTTATCCAATCAACGTAAACGTTGGATAGCAGCTCAAGTTGATATTTTTCTGAAATTAAGTAAAGAGTTTTTTCAATTAATGAAGGACCATAATTGGCCAATGCTTGGAAAGTTGATCCAGTGGTCTATGCCACCGCGCATATTACTACTAGCTTGGGGGCCTCTCTGTATTTTAATTTTTTGTATTGTTTTATCATGTAGCTTTGGCAAGTGGATTATTGTTTACAGCCTATTTTTGATAGCTCTTTTGCTAGCGCTACCTAATAAATATTATAGTAAACGAACTTTTGTTGTGTTATTTAAATTACCATCAATACTAATCGCTATTTTACGTAGTTTTATAGGTCTGAAATCTGCTAGAACTACCTTTATACATACAACACATGGAAATGAAGAAGACCATAGTAATTGAAGCACAACGGATATTCCGACGTAAGAAACATGGGATGGATTTTGTGGCTTTAGAGCTAATACGTGAGCTTCAAAAAATAGATACTCATAATAGCTATATAATAGCTGTTGGTCCTGGTGAGGACATTTGCCTGACGGAAACGGATAATTTTAAAATTGAAGTTTTAAGAAGTACAAATTATATGGTTTGGGAGCAGATTCTATTGCCAAGATTGTTGACCAAATACAAAGCAGATTTATTGCATTGTACTTCTAATACGGCTCCTATATTGATAAAAACTCCCCTCGTATTAACTCTTCATGATATTATATTTATGGAGGATAAAATGGGGAATAATGCCTCAACTTATCAAAAGTTAGGACGAATATATAGAAGGTTTGTTGTGCCATTTATCCTTAAGAAAGTACGTCAAATTATTACCGTTTCTAATTTTGAAAAAGTTAATATTTTAGCACGTTACCCTAATTTGGAGCATATTACACACGCCATATATAATGGTGTAGGAAAAGAATTTGTACCACCTTTGCCAGGAGCTAATGAAACATTTCAAGATTTATTAAAAGGCAGTTATTGGCTATTTTTAGGTAATACTGATCCAAAGAAAAATATGCGTAATACTTTGCTTGGTTTTGCGCAATATCTAGAGGTAAGTATGGTGAAAAGAAATTTACTCCTCTTAGATACTGATTTAAACGCTTTAGATAAGCTTTTGGAAGAATTAAATATTTCTTCTATCCGTCCTTATCTTACTATTACCGGCTATATAAGTCATGATCAACTACCACAATGCTACGCTAATGCTTTTGCTTTTTTATATACTTCGCTTCGTGAAAGTTTTGGCTTGCCATTAATCGAAGCAATGGCATGTGGGACACCTGTAATTGGGTCAAATACTTCTGCCATTCCTGAAGTAGCAGGTAAAAGTGTAATTTATGTCGACCCAAATAGTCCTCATAGTATAGCAGAGGCAATGATATTGTTAGAAAATGATTCTTTATTGTATAATGATTTGATCCAACAGGGATTAGTACATAGCAAAAATTATGCATGGAGAAATACAGCGACTCAAACATTGTTGATTTACAAATCAGTATTACTATAACCTTAGAATATCCTAACAAATTTAATTTTTACGATTAAAACTGTTTTTATCCGATGATATAATTGAAAATTGTTTGCTAGTTTAAATATGAATGTCCCTAAAGTAAGTGTGATAATGCCTGTTTATAATACGGAAAAGTATGTAGCAGAGGCGATCGAAAGTGTCCTTGTCCAAACATTAGTAGATTGGGAGTTAATCATAGTAAATGATGGCTCGACTGATAATAGTTTGCAGATTGTTGAAGTGTTTGCGAAGTTAGATAAGCGCATAACTATCGTAAGCCAAGAAAATGGGGGACTTTCTGAGGCTAGAAATACAGGCCTTAATTTAGCTAAAGGGGAGTATATTTATTTTTTGGATAGTGATGATGAAATTATTCCTAATGCATTAGCGCAATGCGTGGATCAATGTGACCATTTATTATTAGATTTTTTGTTTTTTGATGCCAAGACAAAATATGAAATGGGTGCAAATATCGCTAATTCTAATTTTGAGTATTTGCGTACAATTACTATACCTGATACGGTGAGTAATGGTTTATCTTCTATTTGTGATTTGCTAGCTAATAATGAATATTTTTCCTCAGCTTGTTTAATCTTTATTAGACATAGTTATATCAAAGAAAATAATTTTTCCTTCTTAAAAGGAATATTACATGAAGACGAATTGTTTACAACATCGCTTTTCTTATATGCCAATAAAGTTATGTATCTGCCCATGCAATTATTTATTCGTCGATTGAGAAGTAATTCTATTATGACATCATCAATAAGTAGGCGTAATGTAGATAGTTATTTTGTCGTAGCATCAAAACTAAAAAATCTTGTTCAGTATACTCCTACATTTAAACAGGCTGTAGATTTATACTTAACAAAAACACTCAATGCGGTGTTGTGGAAAGCGCATAGATTGTCACTAAAAGATCGTCTTTCAATATTCGGTATAGTACGTAAGGAGTGGTCTTCTTATATTGATTTAAAAACCTATATTATTCTTCTTGTAAAAAAATATCTACCTGCTTAATGAGTCTACGTAAACAATTAATTTCGGGTGTTTTTTTTACAGCAATATCCAAATATGCTAATGTTGTAGTAGGCTTAATAGTAACAGCAGTATTAGCTAGGTTGATGCCTCCGGCACAATTTGGTGTTGTGGCTATTGCATCAGTAGTTATATCTTTCTTTTCTATATTCGCAGATATTGGATTGACTACTACGATTATACAATATAAAGAGTTGAAGAAAAGTGAATTGAGTATATTGTTCTCTATGTCATTATATCTAGCAATTGGTTTGGCCTGTTTAATATTTTTTGGTGGCGGATATTTAGCAGCTTATTACAAAGAGCCTATATTAAAGCAAGTATGTCAGGCAATGTCAATTAATCTTTTTTTTACGACAGCAGCAGTTGTTCCCAATGCCATCTTTTATCGCGAAAAGATGTTTAAGCAAATAGCGATTAGGAGTTTCGCAGCTCAATTTTTAGGGGGTGTTGTAGCTGTTGTTTGGGCTTTTTATTATGGCGGGATCTATGCATTAATCGTAGGACCTATACTTTCTAGTATTTTGATTTTTGCAATCTCTTACAGCCGTTTTCCGTTGCCTTTTCAATATTTTTTTTCCTTGGATTCTATTGCGCATACATTCAAATATTCTCTTTTTCAATTCCTATTTAATATAATTAATTTTTTTAGTCGTAATATGGACACCTTAGTAATAGGTAAAGTATTAGGACCTTCGATGCTAGGTTATTATGATAAGGCTTATCGACTAATGTCGCTTCCCTTACAAAATATTACGCAGGTGATTACACCTGTACTTCATCCTTTGTTGAGTGCACATAAACAAGATTCAACTTATTTAATGAGGACGAATGAATCTATCACTAAGTTATTAGCTTTGATTGGTTTTCCAATGTCTATATGGTTATACTTTGTCGCTGATGAGCTTATATTTTTATTCTTTGGAAGTCAATGGAGTGCTGCAGTACCTGTATTTGAATTTCTGAGTCTTTCGGTTGGCCTTCAATTGGTATTGTCTTCTTCGGGTTCTTTTTTTCAAACTTCGGGTGATACGCGTAGTCTTTTTATATGTGGTGTGTTTTCTGCTATATTAAATGTATCTGCTATATTGATCGGAGTATATTATTTTGGAAGTATGAATGCCGTAGCTTTGGGTTTATTGGTGTCATTCTCTATTAATTTTATTCAAGCTTATTGGCTTCTCTATTATAAGGTTTTTAAATCTAGTTCGTTACGATTTTTTAAATTGATGATTAAACCGATACTTTTTAGTGCTTTTCTTGCTGTATTATATTATTTACTATTGGTATATATTCATGTAGATGATTATTTTATATCGCTAATATGGAAGTCTAGTATATATCTTATAGCGATGCTAATATTCATATTTTTGGGAGGTTATAAAAATGAAGTGTTACAGTTCTTAAAGAAAAAATAAACACCAACAAGATAGATATGAAGGTTCTTTTTTTAATGTTTCATGGCTTTAGTGATCATAGTGGTATAAGTAAAAAGATAAAAGGCCAAGTAAAAGGGTTAGTAGAGAATGGTGTTCAAGTAGATTTGGCTTATTACGATATTGATAAAAATGGAATGCGTAGCTGGGTTGTAGCAGATAGATCGGTAGCAATATTAGGGAATGGCCTAGTAGGTAAAATTCGTAAAAGATTTGACTTTGCTGCACTTTTAGACTTTATTGTCAGTCAGCAGTATGGTTTGGTATATATACGAAACTATCATAATGCTAATCCTTTTACAATAAAACTAGTGAATGGCATAAAAAATGGAGGTGCTAAAGTATTAATAGAAATACCGACCTTTCCATATGATCAAGAGTATCAAAGTTGGCGGATGAAGCCTAAATTATTTGTTGATAAGATTTTTAGAAAAAAGCTAATGCAATCTGTTGATGCAGTAGTTACTTTCTCTGCGGATAGTACCATTTTTGGTCAGCAAACTATTCAGATATCCAATGGTATTGATTTTGAAACTATTCCAATCCGTAAAGAGCATCCAATTTCATCACATGGAATACATATAGTGGGCGTCGCAGAAATTCATTTTTGGCATGGTTTCGATCGGTTTTTGAAAGGCTTGGGTGAATATTATAGGAGTAATCCATCAACGCAAGTGTATTTTCATTTGGTCGGAGAGTATAGTGGTACACGAGAGAAAAATGAAATAGAAAGTGCTATTAAAGACTATAATCTGAATGATTATGTTACTATCTATGGCGCTCTTTCTGGCAATAAGCTCAATGATGTATTTGATAAATGTGACTTTGCTATAGGAAGTTTAGGGCGTCATAGATCAGGAGTCGAAACGATGCGTAGTTTGAAAAATAGAGAGTATGCAGCTCGGGGTATTCCCTTTGCTTATGCAGAATCTGATCCTGATTTTGATAATCAACCCTATGTTGTAAAGTATTCACCGGATGAATCTACGATTGATATTAATTGTATTCTGAATTATTTGAATACTAAGCATATCTCTGCTACAGAAATAAGAGATAGTATTACTAAGTTGTCTTGGAAAAACCAAATGGGAATTGTATTGTCACAAATTATTAATTAATATATTAATTAATTCGTAAATACTCTATTCTAACTGCTTGATTTGTTTTATATTTGTAAAATTTTTAGGAGAAAGCCTGTGTTGGAGCATTCCCCTATTTTTCATATTTGACCTATTCACTACTTATGAATTATTTCGCCTTTTGGGCATGTTTTTTATTGGTGTTCTATACATACGTTGGCTACGCTTTGGTTATATATATACTTTCAAAGTATTGGCCCTATAAAAATCAATTAATAAATTCAAGTTCTGGCAATTTGCCAGTATTGACTTTGTGTATTGCTGCCTATAATGAAGAAGATATTATCCCAATAAAAATGGATAATTGCTTGAGTTTGAATTATCCTTCAGATAAATTACGAATATTATGGGTAATAGATGGAAGTAATGACAATAGCCATACTATACTTAAAGAATATTCTAATATTGATATTTTGTTTAAGCCGGAGCGATTAGGTAAAACTGCAGCTTTGAATCGTGCTATGGTACATATTGATACCGAATACGTGGTATTTACTGATGCCAATTGTTTACTTTCACAAGATGCTTTATTACTCATTGCTAATCAATTTGAAGCTAAATCTGTAGGCTGTGTATCTGGAGAAAAAAGAGTTGCCTTCTACGACGAAGACACAACATCTTCCAAGGGTGAAGGCTTCTATTGGAAGTATGAATCCTACCTAAAGAAATTAGATAATCAATATTATACTACAGTAGGTGCAGCAGGTGAGCTTTTTGCAATTCGTACAGCGCTATTTGAACCTGTGGAAGAAAATATCTTGTTGGATGATTTTGTAATATCTATGCGTATTGCCAGATCTGGATATCGTATTGCATATACCCCAGAAGCGTATGCGGTAGAGCGTGGATCTTTAAACATTGAAGAAGAAAAAAAACGTAAAGTTCGTATAGCAGCAGGAGGCTGGCAATCAGTGATACTGTTTAGTAATTTGTTAAATATTTTTAAGTTTGGAAAATTAAGCTTTCAATATATATCTCATCGCGTATTAAGGTGGACAATCACACCGTTTGCTTTATTTTTACTTTTACCAATAAATATAGTCTTGGTGGTTGAAAATCATGATGTTTCTATATTTTACATCTTCACATTGATAGCACAAATTTTGTTTTATTTGCTCGCTTTCATAGGGTATCTTAAAAGAGATGAAGAGAATATCAAAAAAGTATTCTTCATACCATTTTATTTTATGTTTATGAATGTTAATGTTATTGAGGGTCTTATTTATTTAAAAAATAAATCTACATCTGCCGTATGGGAAAAGTCGAAGAGGAAATTTTAGATAATGTCACTAAGGGGGCAGGTCTTCTTAGTGATAAAAATATTATTCAAAAAGTCTTACAAATTACCTCTGATACATTGATTGTATTAGATAATAATTATCGTTGTGTAGATCTGCTACTCAAGACTGATAATCCTATATTGAATGAAAGAAAGGATATTGTCGGGGAGGATTTTTTAAAAATTCTACCCTTGGAGACTGCGAAATTATTGAAGAGGGAATTGCAGTATACACGGGAGACTGGAGTGACTTCAAATGTCAATTATGACCTCCCTCTTGAAGATAAAATGTATTATTTCAAGATGATCATTCATAAATTTGATGATGATCATTTGTTATGTCAATATAGAGATATAACAAAGAGAAGTAACATGAAAGGACGACTTAAATCTTCTGCAAAAGCATTGTTAGAAGTTGGCAAAGTAGCCCAAATTGTACAGTGGTCTTATAATCTCGATGATCGTGAGTTGTTATATCCAGCATACTCTTCTTTGGAAGATTCTATCTCTTTAAACCCCGAAATATTCCCTTTGGCATTATACCTTGAAGCTATCTATGAAGAAGATCGCGTATTGGTTGAAAATTTCCTAAATACTAGAAGTAAGAATAGCGTAACGATAGAATATCGCGTAGGCCAAGTAGGAGCTCCTTTTCAGTATATGAGAAGTACAAAGTATGCGCAAGTAGATGATCATCTTATTAATGGGTTTACACAGAATGTTACTGATTTCATGAAACATAGACATGAATTAGAAATGTTAGTTTCTGTAATACGTAAAGCTCCATATAGTGTGATGGCAGCAAAAAATGATGGAGAGATAATATTTATCAATCAATCGGGGCTTCGCATGAGTGGGGTTCTAGCGCATCAAGAAATGGAATCACTTAATGTGATGAATTTGATAGAAGAGCTATCTACACCTGATAAATGGCTCACTTTTAAAGAAAACTTAAAATCATCAAATGGTGGATTTCATTTTCGTACAAAAAATTCTTTTGCAGGATTAGATAGTATCGAGATGGATTGTAGCTCAACACTTGAAAATTGGGGTGGGGAGGAAATTATATGGTTTTTTCAACATGATATTTCTGACCAAGTAAGATATCAAGAACAACTTCTAAAATCAAAGGAAGCTGCTGAAGAATCTGAAAAATTGAAAATAGCTTTTATATGTAATATGAATCATGAGATTCGTACACCATTAAGTGCTATTATAGGGTTGTCAATGTTGATAGCAGAGACTGAAGAGGCTGATTTAAGACATGAATATTCTAAGTTAATCACATCTAATAGTGATCAATTATTACGATTAATAACGGATTTATTAGAAATGTCAAAGTTGGATGCCGGCAGTATGAGTTTGGTTCCCGTGCGTGAATCTTTAAATAATATCTTGCAAGAGATAAATGTATGTTTTGCACATGTAGAACATGAAGCTAAGCTCCACGTTATTATCCCAGACAATGATACATATGCATGGATAGATAAAGGGCGAATGATGCAGTTGTTGACTAATATGATTAATAACAGTCGCAAATTTACACCACCATCAGGATTTATCGAGGTTGGTTATTTGATTGATGGGGATTCTATCGTGTGGACGGTTAAAGATAATGGAATAGGTATTCCTATTGAAAAGCAAAATGAAGTATTTAATAGATTCTTCAAAGTCAATTGTAATGATGTAGGCTCAGGTTTAGGATTGTCAATATGTAAAAGTATTGTTGATCAGATGGAAGGGCGTATAGAAGTGGATTCTGAAGAAGGGAAAGGAACAGAGTTTAGAATCTATACACCTTTAATTGTTGATGGAAGTCATTAATGAAGTCAAATGAATAGAAGACCGAAATATTGTTTTCTTCAACTCATACTGATTGTTATCGGTATTTTATCACTGGCATCTAGTTTAGCGTATGTCGTAGCGCCGTCGATAACTGTTATCTTTCAATGGATCGGTCTTATTATGCCGATATTAATGGTTTTGAATATCGGAGTTTTAATTATATGGTTTTTTAACAGAGAGCTTAATAAAATAATTCCAATATTGAGTGGTGTTAATATGATTTGTTTTCTTCCTTTGGTATTTCAATGGAATTTTAAGGAGTTAGTAGGAAGCCCAGATCTCAGAGTCGCCTCTTATAATGTTAGAAATATGCGATCTGAATATGGATTTTCCACTCTTCCAAATATTGCAGATTTTACTGAAAGTAATAATTTAGATGTATTATTCCTACAAGAAGTACCTAGTGAATATACAGAAACAGATTTTTTAAATGCTTTTGTAGAAATGAAATCTGTAGTTTTTAGCAATAGTATTAACCTTAGTGGTAAAAGACTTGCTATTTTAAGTAAATATCAATTATTAGATACGCTAGTGTTATCCACTGCTGAGCAATCGCAATATGCTTTATTTGCAACATTGGACTATCAAAATGAAAAAATAATACTCGCTAATTGTCATCTACACACAACGAATTGGAATCAATTAAAAGGATCAAAACAATCTTTTTTAATGGGTAATTATGAAGTAATTTCCGAAAATTTTAAAAGACGTGAAGTCCAGGTATCTGAAATTCGAGAATATATGGATCAACAGAAATTTCCTTTAATAGTAGCTGGAGATTTTAATGAACCTCCAGTATCTTATTCATATCGAACAATAGGAGCTAATTTGAAGGATTCCTTTAGGGAAGCAGGTAAAGGGTATAGCTATACATATAGATATTTAAATAAAATGTTTAGAATAGATTATATATTCTTTAATAGTGATAAATTTGAAGCTTATAATTATAGGACGGCAGATTTGCATTATAGCGATCATTTACCTGTATTGGTGGATTTGGTTTTGAGAAAATAATGAAATTAATGCTTTTATAATCTATTTTTACGATAAAAATCAATAAGTTAAAAAATATCAACATACCATAATGAATATTGAGTTGTCAAAATATAATGTACTAGTAGTAGAGGATTCGGAGATTAACCTTTACCTATTACAGCGAATTTTAGAAGAGGAATATGAAACTGTTTTTTTAGCGCCAGATGCTCGTATAGCATTAGAGATTCTAGAAAATAATAAAGTTGATTTGATCCTAATGGACGTAATGATGGGAGAGATGAACGGTTTTGAATTAACTCAGAAATTGAAATCTATGGAGCGGTATAGTGAGATTCCTATTCTATTTCTTACCAGTTTAGATTCTCCGGAAGATATTGTTAAAGGGTTTGATTTAGGGGGTGTTGATTATATTACGAAACCTTTCAATAGATTAGAACTATTGCGTCGTGTAAAGCATCAAATTCAGCTTGTTGATTCTTATAACACAATATTACGCCAAAAGGAAGAATTACAAGTAGCGATAGATAATAGAGACCGCTTGTATGCTATTATGGCGCATGATTTGAGAACACCAATATCTTCTCTCAAGATGATATTTAATATACTGTCGATGAAGGTAGACGATCCGACTAGTCGTCAGCAATATCTGGATGTCTTATATACAGGTAATGATGTAGCAGAGCAATTATTTTGTATGCTAGATAATTTCTTGAAATGGACAAAATCTAATTTGGGTTTACTGACAATGGCACCACAGGAGCTTAAACTAAATCAGACTATTGAGGGTATTGTGGAGACGGTAGCGCCTACCGCAAAATTAAGAAATATAACATTTGATCTTCAATTGGATCAGGATGTGGACATATTCTTTGATTTAGATGTTATGAATAGTATTCTCCGTAATTTATTAATAAATGCAGAAAAATTTAGTCGTCCTAACTCGAGTATTGTTGTCAAATTAAAAGATTCTTCAAATGAGATTACAGTCGAAGTGATTGATAGTGGTATAGGTATGACAAAAGATGTTCAAGAAAAATTAAGAAATCGTTTTACAGCTAAAGAAGATTTTGCATCAACGAGTATTGCAGGTAAAGGGCTTGGGCTTTGGATTGTATACTATTTTGTAAATCTAAATCATGGCTTATTCTTCTTTGAGTCTGAAGAGAATATCGGCTCTAAATTTGGATTCACAATACCAAAGAAATCACCATTAGGAAATTAAATTATAAAAGAATGAGCGTGCAACGCAAACGTATACTTGTAACCGGCGGTGCCGGTTTTATTGGATCACATTTATGTGAAAGACTATTAGTAGATGGTCATGAGGTTATTTGTATGGACAATTATTTCACAGGCTCAAAATCCAATGTGATACATTTATTAGATAACCCATATTTTGAATTAGTAAGGCATGATGTTACTGAACCCTATTATGCAGAGGTAGATCAGATATATAATTTGGCATGTCCAGCGAGTCCTATTCATTATCAATATAATGCTATAAAAACAATAAAAACCTCTGTGATGGGGGCTATTAATATGTTGGGCCTTGCCAAACGTGTAAAAGCGCGTATTCTTCAAGCATCTACTAGTGAGGTTTATGGTGATCCTATGGTACATCCACAATTTGAATCTTATTGGGGAAATGTAAATCCGATTGGCATACGATCGTGTTATGATGAAGGTAAACGTTGTGCAGAAACGTTATTTATGGATTATCATCGTCAGAATAATTTAGACGTTAAGATCATACGTATTTTTAATACCTATGGTCCTCGAATGAATAAACATGATGGGCGTGTGGTTTCTAATTTTATTGTGCAAGCATTAGAAGGAAAAGATATTACGATATATGGTGATGGTTCGCAGACACGTAGTTTTCAATATGTAGATGATCTTGTCGAAGGTATGATTCGTATGATGAATTCTGAAGAAGGTTTTGTAGGCCCTATCAATATCGGTAACCCTGGTGAATTCACCATGTTGCAGTTAGCACAGCAAATTTTAGAGATGACAGGTTCTTCTTCTAAAATTCAATACTTACCTCTTCCTACAGATGATCCAAAACAACGACAACCAAATATTGAGCTAGCTGAGAAAATGTTAGATTGGAGGCCTACCGTAGAACTTACGCAAGGTTTGTCAAATACAATTGAGTACTTTAAGAAAATAATATCTTAGTATACTATAAAAAAAGGGGTTGAAATATTTCAACCCCCTTTTTTTATGTCCCGTATGTATTATTTTACTTCATAATAATTGTTGCTGGATTCTATATCCGCGAGACGTTCTGTAGGATCAATCCATACTTTTACAGGTTTTTTACTTGTCGTAATTGTATAATTAGGATTTGTCCAGAACCAATCTTCTAAGACTGTTCTTTTGGCTCCTTCATATACTTTATAGTCTTCAGCTGGTTTTGTACCGCGCATTTCGCGCAATGGGATGTAGAATAATTCCTTGCTACCATCAGTATATTCTACCAATACGTCAATTGGCATTGGCAAGTTAGATTTGTTGACGATTAAAATCGAAGAATCATTTACATTTTCTATAGCATAATCAATTTGGCGTGTTGTATTGACAAATAAGTTGAAATACCATTTTAGATTGATGCCAGATACTTCTTCTGCTATTCTTTTGAAATCATTTGGCGTAGGATGTTTGAATTTCCAAACATCATAGAATGTCAAAAATGTTTTGGTTAGATTCTCTTTGCCGATAATATACCCCAATTGTTCGGCCATGACAGCTCCTTTATTATATGCTTGGTTCGAATAGCCATAATTTGTATTATAGTAGTCTGCCAATAAACTCATCGGTTCTTCTTTGCCCGAAAGAGCTAGTTTATAATAAGCACGGTAGGCATCAATCATTGGGTTTGAAGCATGTGCTCCTTTTTTGTGAAATATTTCTTGCATCCCTAGCTCTTCTACATAACTAGTAAATCCTTCGTCAAACCATTCGTCTACAGTTTCGTTAATACCAAATAGGTGTTGGTACCAAGAGTGTGCCGCTTCATGGAATATGACACCCACTAAGCTTTTAATATTTCGGCCTCCTGTAACCAGTGTGAAAGTGCCATATTCCATTCCACCATCTCCGCCTTGTGCAATCGTATATGTAGGCCAAGGGTAAGGGCCAAATTTAGTAGAACAGAAATCGAAAAATTCACCGGCATAATTTAATGATTGTTTCCAATTCGAGATAATTTCTTTATTAGTAGGTAGGTAAACCGCATAAATACTAACCCCTCCTTTGGTCTTTGTAGAATCTACGACAAATTTTGGATCTGCAGCCCAAGCAAAATCATGGATGTTATGCGCTTTGAAATGCCAAGTTGCTTTATTGTCTTTTCTCTTAATCTTTGGTTTAGCGGTATATCCTTTTACTTCATTAGGGTTTTGAAGTACGCCAGATGCACCTAATACATAATCTTTATTGATATGAATAGTTACATCGAAATCGCCAAATGGCGCTATAAATTCTCGTGCTACATATTCATCCAAATGCCATCCGAATTCATCAAAATGAGCCATTTTTGGATACCATTGTGCCATAGAAAGTGCTACTCCTTCTTTTGAGTTACGTCCATTGCGGCGTATTTGTTCGGGTACTTGCGCATCCCATGTTAGCGATATCGTTGCGGTGGTTCCGGGACTGATATTTTGTGGAAGGGATACTTCCAATAAAGTGCCATCTGTTTTAAAAGACGCATTTTGTCCATTTAATTTTACCGTTTCAATTTTTTGATAACCGATTTGATCTGCTGTTAATGTAGCAATACGACTTTGCCATTGTGGCTTTTCTTTTGTCCCCAGGTTAGTTGCCATACGTGCATCAGGATCTGATATATTACTCAGGCGGTAGTCCATCATACTACCTGGTTGAAAAGCATTGAAATATAAGTGAAAATAAACTTTGGATAGTGATTGGCCTGAATTGTTTGTGTATTTCAGGGTCATTTTTCCTTTGTATTGATAAGCTGTCTCGTTGACATCAATATCTATTTTATAATCAACCGCCTGTTGCCAATATCCTTTGCGCTGTGCCGAAGCGTAGTTTAAGCAGAATACAAGTGCTAAACTAAAAACCAAAACTTTTAATTTCATATTTCAAACTTACAAAATTTGAAGATATGTAGCTTATTTGTAACTTAAAACTTATAATATTCAATTGCACTCGCTGTAAATTCTTGTTGAAGTGCGATTTGGTCATCCTGCGATTGGAATAATTTATTCCTCCAATATCTAGCTGTAGATTTCTTTTTTCGGTATATCACATATAGTGTTCCTCCCGAGCGTGTTAAGGTGCGTATGTGGTCTATTTCTGCGATAGGATATACAATTGTTTTGTCCCCAAATTGGATAACTAATTCTTGATCATCCACAGACCAGTTAGAAGGCCTTTGGCTAGCTTTTACACTTATGTATAATATTAATGGAATCGTAAATAATACAAAAACTATTTTAACAATCTCTTCCGCTGGAATTAAGGAACTCAATCCTCCCATGGCAAAGAGTAATACAAAAAAACTGAGCATATATTTACCGCGGTGCAGTGTATTGATTGTGTAGCTTTTTTTCATAGCGCAAAGTTACTAAAAATGAAAGCATATTAGCTGTGCATAATAGCGTATCTATTTTATTTAATTCTGCTTATGTATAACATAAATGTTGCATTTTAATCGATATATCGCCCGTAACTTTAATTTTATTTATTCTATTTTTGGTTACCTAAACAAAATGTAAATCAAATGATTAAACGTCTAATAGTAGCTGTAGCCTTAATATTTTTTCAAACTATTACTTTTGCACAGCAAAAACCTAATATTGTTATTATTATTTCTGATGATCATGCCTACCAAACCATAGGTGCATATGGATCATCAATAGCACGTACACCGCATATTGATCGAATAGCCAAAGAAGGAGCAATATTTAATAAAGGATATGTCACCAACTCCATTTGTGGCCCTGCACGTGCTGTATTATTAACAGGTAAATATTCTCATAAGAATGGGTTCAAGGATAATGAAACCTCTAATTTTGACCATAGCCAGCAAACTTTTATTAAGGAATTGGTCAAAAATGGCTATAAAGCTACTTGGATAGGCAAAATTCATCTAGGTCATAAATTAGAAGGTTTTACGGATTATGATATTTTAGAAGGGCAGGGACATTATTATAATCCTGATTTTATATCCCTAGAAGGAAAGCATAGAGAAGAAGGCTATGTTTCCAATATCGTTACTGACAAAGCATTAACATGGATGGATCAGCACAAAAATGATCCTTTCTGTGTGATCATAGGACATAAAGCTACACATCGCACATGGATGCCTGATATTCAAGATTTTGGAAAATATGATACGGTAGATTTTGAAATTCCGGCTACGTTTTATGATGATTATGCTACACGTGAAGCGGCTAATCAACAAGAAATGTCCATCAGTAAAGATATGCATATGGGCTATGACTTGAAGATGTATCCTACTGTTGCAGATATGCGTAAAGAAGGGAACTATGCACGTATGAATGACCAACAATTTGATGCTTATGAAAAGTATTATCGACCGATATATGAAGATCTTAAAAATAAGCATCTTTCAGGTTCTGCTTTAGCAGAATGGAAGTATCGCCGCTATATGATAGATTATTTGAATACGGCAGAATCTATGGATAGAAATATTGGTCGGGTTCTAGAATATTTAGAGAAAAATGGTTTAGCAGAAAATACATTAGTGGTTTATTTGTCTGATCAAGGTTTTTATATGGGTGAGCACGGATGGTTTGATAAACGTTGGATGTATGAAGAGTCTTTCCGTACTCCTTTAGTAGCTAAATTTCCGGGGGTAATAAAACCGAATATTGAAATTAATAATCTGGTGAGTAATGTAGATTTAGCACCTACATTTTTAGAGATTGCAGGCGTAAAAATCCCTGCTGATTACCAAGGAACATCTCTATTGCCGTTATTGGAAGGGAATAAAAAGGATATTAGAAATAATGTTTATTACCATTATTATGAGAATGGTGAGCATGCCGTATCCCCGCATTTTGGAATTTCTGATGGTAACTATAAATTGATCCGCTATTATAAGCGTGTTGATGGGTGGGAATTTTTTGATCTTAATAACGATAATGCGGAATTACAAAATAAGTACAATGATCCTAAATATCAAAAGAGAATTCAGAAGATGAAAAAACTGTTGCTGAAAGAAGCAACAAAGATAGATGATAAAGATGCTTTAGCAATTTTAGCTAAATAGTTCATAAAATAAGAGTGGCATATATTCTAATATATGCCACTCTTATTTTGATGTTATAATGAAAAATATTTTTCAGGATTAATTTTTTTATCGTTTTTAAGGATCTCGTAATGTAGGTGTGGGCCTGTACTTCTTCCCGTGCTTCCTAATAATCCAACGGTGCCACCTGCTTCGATTTTTTCCCCTCTTTTGACTAGCGTACGTTTAAGGTGTGCATAACGTGTTTCGTAGCCATTGGAATGTTTGATTTTTACCACATTACCATATTGTCCATCATAGCCAGAAAAAATGACTATTCCGGAAGCGGTAGATTTGATCAAATCCCCAGTTCTGCCCTTCAGGTCTATTCCTGAATGCATCTCTCTACCACGATTCGTAAATGGATTGGAACGATAGCCAAACTTCGATGATATTGATCCTGGATGCGGTACCCCAAGTGGTATACTCGATAGTTTTTTATCTAATTCTTTGAGTGCATCTTCATAATAATCCGTTAGCAGTTCAATTTTTGATAAATCGTTTTCTTCGGGCCCACCTACATTAGGTAGCTTAATTGTTTTCAGCCCTCTTTTTTTCATTTTATTATTAATGCTCTCTAAAGTAGAGTCAATTTTTGTAAAAGACTTCTTTGCTTCTTCTACAGTTTTTTCGGTCTCACTATTAGAAATACTCAAACGGCGTTTTTCTTCATTCACTTTGTCCAAAGTAGCTTCATATTGTGAGCTTATGTCTTGTGCTTTTTTTTGCGTTGTTACGTACAACAAACTTCCAACCAAAACTACTACTAAGGATAATATAGCTACTAGGATATTCTTCCAATGCCTAAGAAAAAATGTAGGAATTTCTAACTTTTTGTCAGACTGTCCCTCTATACTTATTCGTACAGCAGATTTTTTGTTTAGCATATTTTTATTATAAATTTATTATATACAACGTGCAAAAATACGATTTATTTGATTGGTAGTCAACTTTCTATTCCTGTTTGTCAATAAGTTGCCGTTAAATATTGTTAAATATTCCGCATCTTTGTGCTATGTCTTTAGCACAAAAACTTATTGATTGGTATAGTGAGCATGGTCGTGATTTGCCCTGGCGCAATACCAATAATCCGTATATTATATGGCTATCAGAGATTATATTGCAACAGACGCGTGTAGAGCAAGGATTGCCCTATTTCTATCGTTTTGTAGATGCTTTTCCTACAGTCTCTTCTTTTGCTGCGGCACAAGAAGAAGAAATTTTAAGGCTATGGCAAGGCTTAGGGTACTACTCCAGAGCACGTAATATGCATAAAGCTGCCAAATTAGTGATGCAATTGTTCGATGGGGTTTTTCCTACTGCCTATGAGGATGTGATTAAGTTGCCTGGTGTAGGTGATTATACAGCTGCTGCGGTTTCTTCTTTTAGTGTGAATGAAAATAGAGCGGTCTTGGATGGTAATGTTTTTCGGGTGCTTTCACGGTATTATGGTATTGATGTGCCGATAAATACCGGACAAGGGAAGAAGATATTTCATGCTGTAGCACAAGATATTCTTCCCAAAGATCAAGCGGCAATATACAATCAAGCAATTATGGATTTTGGTGCTACCGTTTGCAAACCAAAAGCTGCTTTTTGTGAAGCATGTGTATTACGACTAGAATGCGTTGCCTCACGTGAGAATAGCGTATCGCTATTGCCTGTAAAAATCAAAGGTAAAGGAAGTAGAAATAGGTACTTCCATTATTTTGTGATTCAAGAAGGTGATTCTATAGTAATGAATAAAAGAGGAGAATCGGATGTATGGGCTAATCTGTATGAGTTTCCACTCATAGAAACGTCTACAGATAGTTCGCTTGAGGAATTAGTGATGTCTCCAGAATACCAACAATATTTCGGTTCTGTGCTATTAGAGCCTGTTGGTGAACAGGTCAAACATATACTTAGCCATCAAAATATACACGCTAAATTTTATCGAATTACTGAGCCTCACTTGATTATACAAAAAAAAGAGGGCTGGAATTATCATTTGTTAGAAAAATTGGATAAATTAGCTAAACATAAACTTATTTTTTCTTTTATCAACAAGTATATGTTAACTAATTAAATTCCTAAATTATATGTCGAGTATTAACAAAGTTATTTTAGTAGGTCACTTGGGTAAAGATCCTGAGTTGCGCTATTTAGAGGGAAACGTCAGCGTTGCAAGTTTTCCATTGGCAACTTCAGAAACATTTAATAAAGATGGTAGAAAGGTCGAACAAACAGAATGGCACAATATTGTCATGTGGAGAGGTTTGGCAGATGTTGCTGCAAAATACCTAACCAAGGGGAGGTTAGTGTATATAGAGGGAAAGCTTCGCACGAGATCCTATGAAGATAAAGAAGGGATAAGAAGGTATACAACGGAAATCGTAGCCGAAAGTTTCAATATATTAGGTAGACGATCCGATTTTGAAAACCCTAATGCCAATCAAGCATCTACAACATCTACAGCATCTGCAGCCAACCCAGTACAAGAACAATCAGTAGATTTTACAGAGAATAATGACGATTCGGATGGATTACCTTTTTAAGCACTAAAATTATTTTAGTAATCCTGTTCTATAAGTTTTATTTTTTTGCTGTATCTTTGAAATTATGTTGCAAGATAAGATAAAGCAGTATACAGAAGAAATTGAGCAATTTAGCCCAGCTTCAGCTGCTGATGTAGAAAATTTTAGGTTAAAATTCTTAGTTTCTAAGGGTATTATAAAAAGCTTATTCGAAGAGTTTAAAACTGTTCCTAACGAAGAGAAAAAAGGAATGGGTAAAGCGCTTAATGAATTCAAGCAATTAGCAGAATCAAAATTTGAAAATGCTCAATTGGAATTCACACAAGCTTCGGATGCGCCTAAACGTCAAGAAGGTGATTTGACATTGCCAGGTGAAGGTTTTCAATTAGGCTCTCGTCATCCCTTGTCATTGGTAAGAAAAGAAATTGTAGAGATATTCAAAAAACTTGGTTTTATCGTTTCTGAGGGGCCTGAGATTGAAGATGATTGGCACAATTTCTCTGCTTTAAATTTTCCGCCAGAGCATCCTGCACGCGATATGCAAGATACATTTTTCATTAAGAAACAAGATGGTAATGATATAGCGCTTCGTACGCATACATCATCTGTTCAGGTTAGAATGATGGAAGCTGGAAGACCTCCTTTTCGTGCAATCATGCCAGGGCGTGTATATAGAAATGAAGCTATCTCTGCGCGTGCGCACTGTTTCTTTCATCAAGTGGAAGGTTTGTATGTTGATGAAAACGTGTCTTTCGCTGACTTGAAGCAAACATTGTTTCATTTCGTACAAGAGTTATATGGTGAAGGAACAAGAGTTCGTTTCCGTCCGTCCTATTTTCCTTTTACAGAGCCTTCGGCAGAAATGGACATCTCTTGTACAATTTGTAAAGGTAATGGGTGTAACTTGTGTAAGGGCTCAGGTTGGGTTGAGATTTTAGGTTGCGGTATGGTAGATCCCAATGTGTTAGAAAACTGTAATATTGACAGTAAGAAATATTCCGGTTTTGCATTTGGTATGGGGATTGAACGAATCACCAATCTGAAATATGAAATTAAAGATTTACGCCTATTCTCTGAAAACGATAGCCGATTCTTGTCGCAGTTCGAAACAGAGATGATATAATGAAATTATTTGCTGGATATGTTGCATCTTTCTTTTTGCTTTTAGCATTGCTAGGTTGTGGAAAAGAGGGATGCAATATAATTCCGGATGCTAAGGTTAATATTTCAATTAGTCAAGGCTCAACTCTAAATTTAAGTGCTCACGGCAATTATGATTATTTCTTCGATCAAGGGTACGCCGGGGTAGTCTTAATAAATAATAATGGAAGGGTATATGCATTTGATCTTTGTAGTACTATCAATCCAACTAACAGAAATCCTGTTACGGTCGTGGACAATGCTTATTTCTTTGATCGTGAAAGTGGTGCCAAATGGTTGCTCGATGGTAGCCCTGCAGCAGTAGCTGAGTGTCCCCTGAAAGGATATGCAGTGACCACATCCAACAATGGATTCACTTATAATGTGCGATATTAATTAATATAGATGCAGCAAGATAAAATAGCACTATCGATAAAAAAAAATGCTCGAGATTTATTTCGTAAGTACGGCTACAACAAAACCAGTGTAAATGAATTAGCTAAGTCCTCGAGTATATCGAAAGCAACATTTTATAAGCATTTCGAATCCAAAGAGATTATCTTGCACGAAGTGTTAATGGATTATATTCGTGAAAATGTGGACGATATCTTGAAGAAAAATGTCCAAGAAGAAGATTTACCCACTTTTTTAGCTAATATTATTCTTAAAGTAAGTAGGGTGACCTATATCGTGTGCAATGAGTTTATAGGCTGGGAATTTATTCGGGAATCTACAAATGCTCAAGAATACCTAAAGATATTGTCCGAAGATTTGGAGTTTTTATTGTTAAGTTCTTTTATCAAGAATAATACTATAGGTAATACTATTCCTGAAGAGAAGCTCACTTTCTTGATAAAGACAAGTAAGAATGTTGTCTTTTCTTTTGCGTTTACCGCGGTTACAGATGCGGATGTGCGCAAAAATTTTATTTCCTTTCAAAAAGAGATTCTTCCTTATCTCGTTCAAGCGACTTTGAATTAGTTTTATTTGTTATCATTTTATCTTCCAATCATAAGGTTGCAATTTATTGCTTGTAAAAATGTATTTTTGCAAAATATATGGGAAGAAGAAGACCACAAGAGAAACAGACTATTAGTAATGTTGAGATTTTTGATATTGCTGAAGAAGGTAAAGGTGTAGGAAGACACGAGGATTTAGTGCTTTTTATTGATAAAGCTATTCCTGGTGATATTGTTGATGTAGAGCTACATCGTAAAAAGAAAAACTTCGCCGAAGGAAAGGTGACAGCAATTCAACAAGAATCTCCGTATCGTATCACACCATTTTGTCCTCACTTTGGTGTTTGTGGTGGGTGCAAGTGGCAGCATATGTCGTATGAAGGACAGTTGAAATTTAAGCAACAGTCTGTAGATAATGCTTTGGCTCGCATCGGTAAAGTAGATACTTCATCGATGGAAGACATTTTACCTTCGGTACAAACAGAATATTATCGTAATAAATTAGAATATACTTTCTCGAATAAGCGTTGGTTGACAAATGTTGATGAAGAGGTTTTGCCGGATTCAATGGACGCATTAGGGTTTCACGTGCCAGGACGCTTTGATAAGATTTTAGATATCGATCATTGCTACTTGCAACAAGATCCTTCCAATGATATTCGTAATGCTGTAGGTGCATTTGCTAAAGAAAATAACTTTTCTTTTTATGACTTAAGAGCTCATGAAGGTGCCTTGCGCAATCTAATTATACGAACTTCTTCTACAGGTGAGATCATGGTTATTGTAGTATTTGCTTATCCCGAAGAAGGACAAGTAGAACTGATGATGAATTATCTTGCAGGTAAGTTCCCAACAATTGATTCATTATTATATATAATCAATCAAAAACGTAACGATACTATCTTCGATCAGGAAGTTTTACTATACAAGGGCAAAGATTTTATATATGAAGAGATGGAAGGCCTGAAGTTTAAGGTTGGTCCTAAATCATTCTATCAAACAAATTCGCGTCAAGCGTATGAATTATATAAGATTACAAGAGAATTTGCCGATCTGAAAGGCCATGAATTGGTATACGATTTGTATACTGGAGCAGGTACGATCGCAAATTTTGTAGCCAAATCAGCTAGAGAGGTTGTGGGAGTAGAATATGTACCTACCGCTATTGAGGATGCTAAGGTAAATTCTGAAATCAATGGTGTGCACAATACTAAGTTCTACGCTGGTGATATGAAGGATGTGTTGACAGCCGAATTTGTGGCTATTCACGGTAAACCTGATGTGATTATTACGGATCCGCCACGTGCAGGTATGCATGCAGATGTAGTAGCACGTATATTGGAGATGGAAGCACCAAAGGTAGTTTATGTAAGTTGTAATGCCGCAACACAGGCACGTGACTTAGAAATGATGGCGGCTAAATATGATGTAGTACGCATCAAGCCGGTGGATATGTTTCCACAAACGCAACACGTGGAGAATGTAGTATTATTAAAATTAAAAGAAGTTATTTAATATGGAACTTTCAGATCTTTTAGGCGCTAATCAGGCGGAAGGTGATGGCGCCGAAGCAGCGTCAAAACCTAGCCCATTACAAAGTTTAAAATTTGATTTGGACTTTTACAGTGATTCTATTAAAGAGATCTCTACAGAGATGGTAACTGAAGGGTATACGTTATACCCAATTTTTATCGCTCACCAGCATGAAGTTAGTTTAGGAGAGCTTATCTTGGATAAAAATGAGCTAAATACTAAATGGTCGATAAATGCGAGTTCTGTTGAAGAGTTTGTAGATAGAGGAGTTATCAAAGAAGATCGAAAAGCTAGTTTTGAGAAGAATTTTAAAAGCGCCAAAGAATACATGTGTTTATTTGTCGTAGTACCGGAAGGCGCCAATTTTGTGTTTTATCCATACAAATAAATCTTTTCGAACATTAAAACTTTTTAACATTTTCAGGTCAAATAAATGTTTACTTTAGTATTAATGTTAAAGAATATATTTAAACTATTAATCGTTTTTCCTCTTTTGTTTTTAACAAGTCAGGAAACGTGGGCTCAAATGAGTACTATGCCACAGATATCGGGTCTTGTTTTAGAGAAAACAACAGGCAAACGATTAGCTGATGTGAATGTTATAAATCTACGTACAAATAGAAAATCCATTTCTAATAATTTTGGCGTTTTTTATATAGACGCAATGGTGGGTGATAGTTTGTCGTTGACCAAAGTCGGATACGGCTCTATAAAGACGACAATAAATACCTTAGAAGATATTCTTTTAGAGATGCAGCCAGGCATGCAAATTGAAGAAGTTGTCGTAGCCCGCAAAACCAAACAACAAGATATGGAGGATATCCTTCGTGATTTTGAAAAAAAAGGAATCTATAATGGGGGTAAGAACCGTGTAGGGACATATCTTAATAGTCCTGCAACGGCACTATATAACCTGTTTGGACGTGAGGCAAAGAACATGAAGCGCTTTGAGAAATTTATGAATCGTGAAGTCAATGAAATTGCTATCGATCGAATATTTACACAAAAAGTCGTTTCCGAAACAACAGATCTCGAAGGAGAGGAATTATTGAATTTTATGGAGTTATATCGTCCGCCATATGAATCGGTAATCAAGTGGGGGCAATATGATCTTTTAAATTATATCACTACTTCTTTCAAGAGTTGGGAAGCGCAAGGTAGACCAGCGCCGGTTAGGTTGCCGAAATTAGAAATACCAGAGCAAAATTAATAGTGTATTTATTTTACTGATGCAGTAGATTAATTTGTTTTCTCGGTTTTTGGCATCTGCTTTGTCTTACTATAATAATATTAGATAAATTAATATACAATTATGAAAATGAATAGAAAATTAGCGGTTATTGGTCTTTCAGTGGCTACTTCTGCAATGTTATTTGGAAGCTGTACAGCTGTGCAAAATGCTAGTAACTCAACTAAAGGAGCTGTTATAGGTACTACTGCTGGTGCGGGTGTGGGTGCTTTAATTGGTGGTAAAGCTGGTAACACTGCTATTGGTGCTATTGCTGGTGCTGCTATTGGTGGATTGGCGGGTACATTGATAGGTAAAAAAATGGACAAGCAAGCTAAAGAGATTGAAAACTCTGTTGCTGGTGCTGAAGTAGAACAAGTAGGAGAGGGTATATTAGTGAAATTTGATTCAGGTATTTTATTTGATACGGGTAAAGCTACTTTGAAGACTGCAGCAAAACAAAACATTGCTAAATTAGTAGAAACTTTAAATAAAGAGCCTAATACGGAAATTTTAGTTTTAGGACATACTGATAATACAGGTTCTTTGGCAGTAAATGAAAAATTATCTTTAGAGCGTGCTAATGCCGTTAAAGCATATGCTGTTTCTCAAGGGTTGGCTTCAAGTCGTATTGAGACTGAAGGTAAAAACTACTCTGAGCCTATCGCTTCTAATGATACTGAAGCAGGTCGTGCACAAAATCGCCGTGTTGAGATTGTTATCGTTGCAGGTAAAAAAATGCAAGAAGAAGCTAAAAAACAAGCTGCTCAATAGGTTGTCAATAAGTCATTATAGTAAGGGCGTTGGATGTAAATTCAACGCCCTTACTCTTTTTATAGGGATAGCGTAAAATTTTTGTAATGCTGACATTATGTCACAGAAATTGAGTTTTTATTCTTAACTTTGTGTTCTTTTATATTATGCAATGTTAGAGTTATCACATACCACGAAAACACACGATGAATCTCGTCAAGGAGAGGCTTTAGAGTTAATGCCAACAGGGAAATCGGATGGTCGTAAATTATATATTGAAAGTTATGGCTGTCAGATGAATTTTTCTGATAGTGAGATTGTTGCTTCTATCTTAATTGATAATGGTTTTGAAACAACAAAGGAATACAGAGAGGCAGATGTTATTTTTATAAATACTTGTTCTATTCGTGAGAATGCAGAACAAAGAGTACGCAAACGCTTAAAGGAATTTGGTGCTGTTAAAGCTAAAAATCCAGGCCTTATTGTCGGCGTTTTAGGTTGTATGGCCGAACGATTAAAAGCTAAATTTTTGGAAGAAGAAAAATTAGTTGATGTTGTTGTCGGGCCAGATGCTTATCGTGATCTTCCTAATTTGATCGACAAAGTAGAAGATGGTAATAAAGCGGTAAATGTTTTGCTTTCAAGAGAAGAAACCTATGCTGATATCAGCCCTGTTCGTTTGAATTCGAATGGTGTAGCGGCATTTATTTCTATCATGCGTGGGTGTGATAATATGTGTTCTTTCTGTGTTGTTCCGTTTACGCGTGGCCGCGAAAGAAGCCGTGATGTAGCATCTATTGTTAGAGAGGCTCAAGATCTATTTAATGCTGGTTACAAAGAGGTAACACTATTAGGACAGAATGTAGATTCTTATAAATATACACCTAAGGTGGAAGATGGTGAGGAGCCTCTTCCTACTGTTAATTTTGCGAATTTGTTGGCATTAGTTGCTGATGTAAGTCCAGAATTACGTGTTCGTTTTTCTACATCACACCCTAAAGACATTACCGATGAGGTATTGTATACAATGGCCAAATATGAAAATATATGCAACTATATCCATCTGCCAGTTCAATCGGGTAATTCACGTATATTAGATATCATGAATCGTACCTACGATCGTGAATGGTATATGGAGCGTGTGGATGCCATACGTCGTATTATTCCGGGTTGTGCTATCTCTACAGATGTGATTACAGGTTTCTGTACAGAAACAGAAGAGGAGCATCAAGATACATTATCAATGATGGATTATGTGAAGTATGATTTTGCTTATATGTTTGCTTATTCAGAACGTCCAGGTACATTGGCGGCAAAGCGTTTTGAAGATGATATACCTGAGGAAGTAAAGAAAAGACGTCTTACTGAAGTCGTTAATAAGCAACAAATACATAGTTTAGAGCGTGCTCAACAGCATGTTGGTAAAGTACATAAAGTATTGATTGAAGGTTTTTCAAAACGCTCTGATTTGGATTATTGTGGTCGTAATGATCAAAATACAATGGTGGTATTCCCGGTAGATCCGCGGTATAAAGTAGGGGATTATGTGCAAGTAGAAGGGATTAGTTGTACTTCAGCTACATTGATAGGGAAAATCGTAGATTAATTTTAAACTTGCTGCCATGATGGATATTCAAAATATTAAAAATAGATTTGGTATTATTGGGAATTCCCCCTTGCTTAATCGTGCAATTGATGTAGCTAAGCAGGTCGCGCCAACAGATATTTCGGTATTGATCCAAGGTGAAAGTGGTTCTGGTAAAGAAGTGTTTTCGCATATAATACATCAAATGAGTGCGCGCAAACATGGTTCTTTTATTGCAGTAAACTGCGGGGCCATTCCCGAAGGAACGATAGATTCAGAATTGTTTGGGCATGAGAAAGGATCTTTTACGGGAGCACATGAGGCCCGTAAGGGATATTTTGAGGTTGTAGATGGCGGTACCATATTTTTGGATGAAGTTGGTGAGCTTCCTTTAAATACACAAGCACGTTTGTTACGTGTTTTAGAATCTGGAGAATACATTCGTGTAGGATCTTCAAAAGTTCAAAAAACAAATGTTCGTGTCGTAGCAGCAACAAATGTAGACGTCTATGAAGCGGTTAAAAAAGGTAAGTTTAGAGAGGACTTATATTACAGGTTAAATACTGTTCCTTTGAAAGTACCACCGCTGCGCGAACGTAAAGAGGATATTTACTTGCTATTTCGTAAGTTCGTAGTTGACTTTACGGATAAATATAGGTCGCCTAATGTACAATTAACGTCAGATGCTCAAGAGTTATTAATGAGCTATTCTTGGCCTGGAAATGTTAGGCAGCTAAAAAATATCGCTGAGCAGATAGCTGTTTTAGAAAAAGAACGCGTAGTAGATGCTGTTATCTTACATCGTTATTTGCCCGAAGAGCATAAAACAAGTACACTACCGATGACTTTTAAAGAGCAAGGTAGAGAAGATTTCTCGGAGAGAGATATCTTATATAAGGTCCTTTTTGACATGAAAAAGGATATGGTTGATTTGAAAAAATTAGTTGTTGAATTGATTCAAAATGGTGTTGACAGCTCTTCTTTTGAGCAACATACTCCCTATATTAATCAACTTTATCAAGAGGTGAGTCCTGTACCTGCCCAATTATATAGTGAGGAGCAAAAAATCTCTACACCGACAATTATTCATAATCCTTCAGCTGTATCTGCTGTTAATGGTAATAGTAATTATGTTCCTTTGGATACACAAGAGGCCGAAGAAGTGGAAGAGTCGCTCTCATTAGTGGACAAAGAGTCCGACTTAATAAAAAAGGCATTAAAAAAACATAAAGGGAAACGCAAGGCAGCAGCTTATGAATTAGGTATTTCAGAGCGTACTTTATATAGAAAAATAAAAGACTTAAATTTAGAATAAGAACTTTTTATGTGCAAGGTATTAAAACATTTAAAATCAATCAGCCTTTTGTGTTTGATGGTTTTATTGGTGCAAAGTTGTGGTGTTAAATATAGCTTTACCGGTGGTTCTATTCCCAAAGGAATGAATACGTATACGGTGATGTATTTTGAAAATTTATCACCATTGGTTTATACACCCCTAAGTCAAAACTTTACCGAAGCATTAAAAGATAGAATTCGTACGCAATCTAGTCTTAGTCAGGTGAATAATGATGGAGATGCCATATTTGAAGGCGTGATCACAAGTTATGTTATTGGGCCTGCTGGGGTGATTTCGGGCACGACAGATAGAGCCGAGAGTAGTCGTCTGACCATTACTGTTAAAGTGAAATACACGAATAAATTGGATCCTACCGGAGAAAGCGATTTTGAAGATAGTTTTTCACAGTTTCAAGATTTCCCTGGCGCTGATATTACAGCGTATGAAGCAAAAATAAATACTGACATTATTAAAATGTTGACAGAGGATGTGTATAACAAAGCATTTGCTAATTGGTAGTAATTAACCTTTTATGAGAGAACTAAGTCATTCACAGCATACATTATATACACAGGCGCTCAAAGATCCTTCTCAGTTATCGGAGGAAGATTTGCTGCAGCTGATTGTACGTTATCCTTATTCACAGCCTTTGATATTTGCCTACGAGCGAAGAAAAGTACAATGTGAAGAAGGCTCACCGAATAAGTCATTAGCATTACTATATGCACAAAGTGCAGCATGGCTTTATGCTTTCGTGAATCAAATTGTTGTTGATGACAGCGAGGTTTTAGTAGAAGATGTTTCGAGTGAGCAATTTGAAAATATTTCTTCGGAATCAGATTTGTATGATGATACTGCGCCTACTTCTGTCAATCACCTTGAGGGCGTAGACGAGGTGGCAATAGTTGAATCTTTTGATGATAGCGTATTGTTAAGTGGGGATTTGCAAGAGCAATTGGATACTGTTGATATAGTGCAAGAATTAGTTCAAGAAGAAGCTTTAGACGACGATATCCTGATTAATAATGAAAGCCTTATGGAAGAGGCTAGCTCTTTAGATAAAGAGGACCAAAGAGAACAAGATGAGCTAGATCTTCTTGTAAACCAAGGTAGCGTTATGGTAGATTATCTGGTATTTGAAAGTAAGAAAGATAAAATAGAACAAGAGGAACTAGCTATCGACGATGTTCAAGATGCAGATAATGTAAGTCTTTATAATGACGATTTGATGCCGTATAGTTTTAGATGGTGGTTGCAAAAAACAAGACTTGAACATGCTAGTACTTATCAGCCATTTATTGTTTCTGCTGGTCAAAAATCTAATTCGTTCAATACTGTTATAGATTTTAATAAAATTGATGAGCATATACTTGATCAACAAATAAAAGAGAATTTCTTTCATTTTCAAGACCCTGAAGAGAAGCTTAGTGAGCAGGTAAGAAGTCGTCCTTTGCCAGTGACGGAGCCCAAAAAGACGGATATTATCATTGAACGTTTTATTCGTAAAGAACCTATCATTCAGGCTCCTTCAGCGGAAAATTTGAATACTGAAAATATGGCTAGGCAAAGTGCTGAAGATAATTATGTATTTGTAACTGAAACATTAGCAAACATTTACAAAGAGCAAGGTCTATTTCAGAAATCAATTGAGGTTTTGAATAAATTAATTTTGAAATATCCAGAAAAAAAATCGTATTTTGCGTCCCAAATTCAAGAATTAGAAAAGAACTTATAATTTTATAATATAAAAATGACAACATTATTTATTATCCTGATTATTTTGGTGAGTGTAATTTTAGCATTCTTCGTATTGATTCAAAACCCTAAAGGCGGTGGTTTATCATCAGGATTTGCAGGCGGAAGTAACTTGATGGGAGTGCAACGCACAGGTGATTTCTTAGAAAAAGGAACATGGACGATGGCGATCCTTCTAATTGTGCTTAGTATTGCACTTAATATAGTAGGCCCTGCTGCAAATGTTAGTACAGGAGGTAATTTGTCAAAAGATATTGAAGTGCCTATTCAAAGTGCTCCATTGAATTTGAATACTAATCCAGTGCAAAATCAAGCAGCTCCAACAACTGCCCCTGATTCTACTAAGTAATCAAATTATACAATATTGATAAGCTCTACCAATTTTTGGTAGGGCTTTTTTATTACATTATTTTGCTGTCAACGTGACAATTTGTCGACTAAACACTGTCAAAAAATTACTAATATTAGGAAAAAGTGACAAAAATTAATCTTTATGTCAATTGGCACAATTGGTGATATTGATTAAGTAACTTAAAGAAAAAACTATAACTATATAATTATGGCATTAAATATTAAACCTATTGGAGACAGAGTAGTAGTAGAAGCTGCTCCTGCAGAAGAAAAAACAGCATCTGGTATCTATATTCCTGATACAGCAAAAGAAAAACCATCACAAGGTACGATTGTAGCTGTAGGTACTGGAAAACCTGAAGAACCATTAACGGTTAAAGTTGGTGATAAAGTATTGTATGGTAAATATGCAGGTACAGAAATTACTTATGAAGGTAAAGAGTACTTAATTATGCGTGAATCTGATATCTACGCAGTTCTTTAATAATTGGTTTATAGCAAATAAGTAAAGTAGATACAAATTAGTAAAATTAATCACATTACTCAACTAAACAAAAAATGGCAAAACAAGTAAGATATAATGTTGAAGCGCGTGAAGCACTTAAAAAAGGTGTTGACACATTAGCAAATGCAGTAAAAGTAACTTTAGGTCCTAAAGGACGTAATGTAATCATTGAGAAAAAATTTGGTTCTCCAGCGATCACTAAAGATGGTGTTACTGTAGCCAAAGAAATTGAATTGAAAGATTCTATCGAGAACATGGGTGCTCAAATGGTAAAAGAGGTAGCTTCTAAAACTGCTGATCAAGCAGGTGATGGTACTACGACTGCTACTGTATTAGCACAAGCAATCGTTGCACCAGGTATTAAATCTGTAGCAGCAGGCGCTAACCCAATGGACCTTAAACGTGGTATTGATAAAGCTGTTTCGGCTGTTGTTGCTAACTTAAAAGCACAATCTCAAACAGTAGGTCAAGACAATAATAAAATCAAACAAGTAGCTTCTATCTCTGCAAATAATGACGAAGTAATCGGTTCATTAATTGCGGAAGCAATGGAAAAAGTGGGTAACGACGGTGTAATCACTGTAGAAGAAGCTAAAGGTACAGAAACTGAAGTAAGAACGGTAGAAGGTATGCAATTCGACCGTGGTTATTTATCTCCTTACTTTGTTACTAACCCAGACAAAATGGAAGCGGAATTAGAAAACCCTTACATCTTGATCTACGACAAGAAAATCAGTAACATGAAGGAATTATTACCTGTATTAGAGAAACAAGTACAAACAGGTAAGCCTTTAGTAATCATTGCTGAAGATTTAGACGGAGAAGCGTTAGCTACTTTAGTAGTAAACAAAATCCGTGGTTCATTGAAAGTGGCTGCTGTTAAAGCTCCAGGTTTTGGTGACCGTCGTAAAGCTATGTTAGAAGATATCGCTATCTTGACTGGTGGTACAGTAATCTCTGAAGAAAGAGGTTTCAAATTAGAGAATGCTGAATTGTCTTACTTAGGCCAAGCTGAAAAGGTAGTGATCGATAAAGATAATACTACAGTAATCAATGGTGCTGGTAATGCTGATGATATTAAAGCGCGTGTAGCTCAAATTCGTTCTCAAATCGAAACTACTACTTCTGATTACGATCGTGAAAAATTACAAGAGCGTTTAGCGAAGTTGTCTGGTGGTGTTGCTGTTCTTTATGTAGGTGCAACTACTGAAGTAGAGATGAAAGAGAAAAAAGACCGTGTTGATGATGCTTTACATGCAACTCGTGCAGCTGTAGAAGAAGGTATCGTAGCTGGTGGTGGTGTAGCTTTCATCCGTGCTTCTGAAGCGTTAAAAGATTTAAGAGGTGCTAACGAAGACGAAAATATCGGTATTGATATTATCAAGCGTGCGATCGAAGAGCCTTTACGTCAAATTTGTTTCAATGCGGGTATCGAAGGTGCTGTAATTGTACAAAAAGTTAAAGAAGGTACTGCAGATTACGGTTACAATGCGCGTACAGATAAATTTGAAAATTTAATTGGTGCAGGTGTTATTGACCCTACTAAAGTTTCACGTGTAGCGTTAGAGAATGCTGCTTCTGTAGCTTCAATGTTATTAACTACGGAGTGTGTATTGGCTGATGAACCAGAAGAAAATGCTGGTGCTGGTGCTCCTCCAATGGGTGGTGGCATGGGTGGAATGATGTAATATTATTCCAATGCATAAATAATAAAGGGGCAAATTTTTTAATTTGCCCCTTTATTATTTATGCATTGTTTATTGTAGTATTCAATTGGTCTAAACTGATTGGTTTTAATAAGTAATTAGTTACATAGTTAGTTAATTGCTCTTTATTGTCAATTTGAGTTACATTGGCAGAGCATATTATAATTTTTGGTACTGCTCTACCTTCTTTTTTACAATTGTCAACGATTATTTTCGTCGCTTCTATACCATTAATAAGAGGCATTTGAATATCCATTAAAATGACATCAAATGTTTTGTGTGCACAAATATCTACTGCTTCTTGACCATTATTCGCAAATTCATAAGTATGATTAAGCTTTTCAAGCATTTTTGCTAATACGATTTGATTTATTTTATGGTCTTCTGATATTAGTATATGTAATACTTTTTGTTCTTGCATTAGTTTATTATTTGTTTTTTCCGTGTTTTTATTCCGTGCTATTGCTTCTTGATTGATAGTGATATTAGGTATCGTAAATTTGAAGCAAGAACCCTTTTCAATTGTACTTTCAACTGTGATTTCTCCATCCATTAGTTCTATCAATTTTTTGGAAATCGCTAAACCCATTCCAATACCATTGTTTTCAATGCTATTTGTTGTATTCAACTGTGTGAATGGTGTGAATAATTTATTATGATGCTCATCAGCAATACCAATACCTGTATCTTCAACAGTAGTTGTTAATACTGATTTATTAGCATCATAGCTAATAGTACAATTAATATAACCTTGATTAGTGAATTTTATAGCATTACTTAGCAAGTTAATAAGAACTTGTTTGTATTTAACTCTATCTAATAGTATATAATTAGGTGTATTCTCTAATACAGCTGTATACAAATTTATGTTTTTATCCTTAATTTGCGTAATCATTAGATCATTAGTTTCTATCGCTGTCTGTCTAATATCGAATATTTCGTTGTTTAATGTTAATTTATTGGCTTCGATTTTCGATAGATCTAACAGGTCATTTATGAGATCCACCAATGTTTTACTACTAATATCTAAAGATTGAACGAGTTTTTTTTGTTCCTCATTAAGTACTTGTATTTTCAATAAATCTGCAATACCAACGATCCCATTTAAGGGCGTTCGTATTTCATGGCTGATATTCATGATAAAATTTGTCTTTGCAAGGGTTGCTTTTTCTGCATATTCTTTAGCGATAACAAGTTGGGTATAAGATTCTTGTAGTTTTTCTTTTTGTTTAATAATTTTTAGCTGTATGTCATCATTGATACTTGTGAAAGTAATTGTGATAATAAGTGTAATAGCTATGACTTGTAGAAAAGCTAGTTTCATATCAAATATCTGTGTTCTGACGGATGAATATGGGATAATGATGTCGTAATAGTAATTCTGTATCACTAAAACTAGAGCTGTTAAAAAAAGTATATATGCAATGAAATAATTACGATAATTGGGGGTTAAGCATAAGATGCTCGCTGTGAAATAAATAAAGAAAAACATCGGTATGGAGCCTAGTAATCCTCCGTTGAATATCCAGCCTATTGGTAGAAATGTAACTAGGATACCAAGGTACAAACATCTTTCTTTATCGGATATCAAATTCCTTATCGAATAATAAAAGGCGGAGGAATGTATTAACGTAATAATTATGACTACTATATTGGCTTCAAATGGTAAATCGATTGATATATTGACAATAATACTTATTAAAGAGGAGATAATTAGAGAGAAGCTAAATACAGCAAGAAGTCTATTTTTTATGGATATATTATTCCAATTTAGACGTTTAAAAATAATATGAGAAAAGCTCATTTAGGAGATGTGTAAGAATAATTCGTTAGTGCTAAATTGTGATATCTAATACATTAAATATACATCCCAAATATAAAAATATAATAAATGTTTTGCTGTTTTTTAATAAAATGTTTTTGTAATGAAGTGTATTTTTATATTATTAAATAGGAATTTAGACTATCTTATTCCAATTTTGCCCCCTGTGTTGGTTTTTAGGAAATCTTATCCCAAATTATGCCTGGAGTACGTTGGTTGAGGTAATAAATCAGTGTATTGTTCTTTTCTAATTGAAGATTAGGGTCTTCTTTGAAAATATCTATTACGGTTTGTCTTGCGCGTGCTAATATTTGTTGGTCTTTAGCTAAGTCAGCAATTTTCATGTCCAATATACCTGATTGTTGGGTACCTGATATGTCGCCAGGGCCACGTAATTGTAAATCTACCTCAGCAATTTCAAAACCATCGTTCGTTTGAACCATAGTTTCTATTCGTGTACGTCCTTCTTTACTCAGCTTATTACCTGACATTAATATACAAAAGGACTGCTCAGCACCTCGTCCTACACGACCTCTTAGTTGGTGTAATTGGGAAAGGCCAAATCGTTCAGCGTTCTCTATCACCATCACAGAGGCATTGGGTACATTTACTCCGACCTCTATTACCGTTGTAGCTACCATTATCTGTGTTTCCCCTTTGACGAATCGCTGCATTTCAAAATCTTTGTCTTTCACAGGCATTTTGCCGTGTACAATACTTATTTTAAAATCAGGTAGGGGGAACTCTTTTTGTAAACTTTCTAAGCCAGATTCGAGATTTAATAAATCTAGTTTCTCCGATTCTTTGATCAATGGATATACAATATAAACTTGTCTTCCTTTGGCAATTTCTTCGCGCATAAAACCAAATACGCGCAGTCTTTGATTTTCAAAGAAATGTACAGTTTTGATAGGTTTTCGACCGGCAGGTAGTTCATCAATAATAGAAATATCCAAATCTCCATACATTGTCATTGCTAATGTTCGAGGAATTGGTGTGGCCGTCATTACAAGCATGTGCGGAGGAATTGTATTTTTGCGCCATAATTTTGCGCGCTGTTCTACACCAAAACGATGCTGCTCATCAATAACAACAAAACCAATATTTTTGAATTTGACCTTATCTTCAATTAATGCATGGGTTCCAATCAAGATATCTAAGGTTCCTTCTTCTAATTCTTGATGTATAATGCGTCTTTCTTTTGTCCCTGTGGATCCTGTTAATAGTTTTACAGTACATATGCCATCGCCCAATAATTCCTTTAAGCCGTGATAATGTTGTGTTGCTAAGATCTCTGTAGGAGCCATCATGCATGCTTGATAGCCATTGTCTATAGCTAGTAGCATACTCATCAGTGCAACGACAGTTTTACCTGATCCTACATCCCCCTGTACAAGACGGTTCATCTGTGCGCCAGTATTGGTGTCTAAACGGATTTCCTTAACTACTCGTTTTTGTGCATTTGTTAATGGAAAGGGTAAACGATCATTGAAAAAAGTATTAAATTTTTCGCCTACTTGATTGAAAATATGTCCTTTGTATTTCTGCGTATTGAGTTGTTTATTTCGCAATAGACGTAATTGAATAAAGAATAATTCTTCAAATTTTAAACGTTGAATTGCGGCATTTAGATCATTTACATTTTGTGGAAAATGAATAGAAAGCATCGCTTTCTTATGATCTATAAGTTTATTCTTATCTAGAATATACTGCGGTAAATTTTCTGATATTGAATTGTATACGGTTTCAAGAGCTGTTTGCTGAAGCCTTTGTATTCCTTTAGTATCTAGATTAAATTTTTTTAGTTTTTCGGTAGATGAATAGACAGGTTGCATTGTCATATTACCTACTTTTTTCTCTGTAGAATTATATAACTCCATCTCCGGATGGGTGATAGAAATATGACCATTGAATTCTGTAGGCTTGCCGTATATAATATATACCGATCCTACTTTAAGTCCTTTTTTGAGCGATATGATGCTTTGAAACCAAACCAATTCCATACTTCCGGTTTCATCTCTAAATTGTCCTACTAATCTTTTCCCTTTCTTTTCTCCGACTTCTTTCAACGAAATTAATCTTCCTAATACTTGGGCTCCTATCAAGTCAGCATGTAGCTGTCTTATCTTGTGGAATTGGGTACGGTCCACATAGCGGAATGGATAATATTGTAATAAATCACCAATAGTGAATAGCTGTAGCTCCTTTTTGAGCACATCTGCTTTTTGAGGACCAACACCTTTGAGGTATTCTATGGGAGTGATATATGATAAATTAGCCATGTTGTATAAGGGCTAATTTACTAAAAACTTTACTAAACCCGATTTTGTAAATGTAAATTACTAATGGTCAATGTGCTGATGCAAGTCGTGCTGCTCTATATGTTACCTTTTAAAATAGCAAGATTTGAATTTCTCTGTTGTGTACGCTTTTGTTATTCATCTTTCATAGGTAATATAGCGGTGTTATAATCGCTAATTAAAAGAAAAAGCTACCTTTTAGAGTAGCTTTTAAAATTTGGTGTTATCCTTTCCAGGCGATAACGGATATCTCTACGTTTACATTTTTTGGTAATGTCTTTACGGCCACGCATTCACGTGCAGGTTGGTTTTCTGTAAAGTATTGTGCATACACTTCATTTACAGCTGCAAAATTGCCCATGTCACTCAAAAAGATTGAAGCTTTTACGACGTCATTGAAAGTATATCCTGCATTTTCTAAGATAGCATTTACATTTTTTAGAACTTGATGTGTCTCATCTATCACCCCAGTTTCTACCAGTTCCATTGTTTCCGGAATCAAGGGGATTTGACCTGATACATATAATGTTTTATCTGCTTTTACAGCTTGATTATAAGGTCCAATAGCCGCAGGAGCATTTTTTGTGTTTAAAATTTCTTTTTGTGCCATGTTTATTTGTCGATAAATATTTTGTATAAAATACCCAATATGAAGACAGTGATAGCAATACCGTTTATAATATGCATTGCACGTATACTTTCAGATTTAGGATTTTTCAATTTTTAGAGATTTAAATTTTATACTAAGGTACAAGGACTATTAAAATAAACAAAATGAATCTTGAAATGATTAAATTGCATTATGAATAAACCTATTGCTTTATACAATGGAACCATCTATACCAATTATGATGTTTTATTTGGTCAATCTATCTTAATTAAAGATGGATTAATCGAGGATATAGTTGATGCGAATACGATACCTGATCAATACGAAAAATATGATTTAAAAGGAGCTACTATCTGTCCAGGATTGATAGATTTACAGATTTATGGTACAGGATCGGATTTGTATTCTGCAGATTTGACTAGCGAATGCATCCAAAGGATAGAAAATAACTTATTGAAACAAGGTTGTACTACTTTTTACTTGACATTGGCCACTAATAGTATAGCATTGTTTAAGGAAGCTATATCAATATTTAAATCCTCTACGCGGAGATCGGCAGCAGGCTTACACCTTGAAGGTCCATTTCTTAATGAAAAGAAAAGAGGAGCACATCCTGCGGATCTAGTGATTCCTATCGCTGTTCCTGTCTTGGTAGATCTATTATCTGAGGCTGACGATGTGGTGAAGATTATGACTGTGGCTCCTGAACTTGCGAATATAGCATCATTGGATTACCTTAAAGAAAAGAATATACTAGTAAGTGCAGGACATAGTAATGCTACATTTGAACAAGCTACAGCGGCATTTGATGCTGGCATTCCTGCGGTTACACACCTTTGGAATGCCATGTCACCATTGCATCACCGTGATATGGGTGTGCCTGGTGCCACTTTCAACCACGATACGGTCTGTGCTTCTATCATCGTAGATGGTATTCATGTGGATTATGATGCCGTCAAGCTGAGTAAAAAAATGATGGGCGAGCGATTGTTTTTAATTACAGATGCTGTTGCTTCATGTAGTACTTCTGTGTATCAGCACATATTGAATGGCGATCATTATATTTTACCTGACGGCACGTTGTCTGGTTCTGCTTTGTCTTTATTGATGGCTATTGAAAATTGTGTGAAGAACGTTAATATGGATATAGGTGAAGCTATTCGTATGGCCACATTGTATCCAGCGCGATTGATGAAATTGCAAGATGTAGGTCAACTGAAAAAAGGTTTCCGTGCTAATATTACGGCTTTCGATCATGATTTTAATGTTAAGGCTGTATTTTTAGATGGAGAAAAAGTAGTTTAAGGTATTAACGGAATTGTAAAAAATTAAATACGTTTTCAATTGCAATCGTAATTAATCAAGCTAAATACAGTAGATTTGTCGTCTATGACAATTAAATTTATAAGATATTTTGTGCTTGTTGGCATTATGTCAACTCTTTTTATGGCGTGTAAGTCTAAAAAGACTAAAGTGTTAGAAAGCCCCGTACAAGCAAGTGCTGTAACGATTACTGTAGATACGTCTATTGTTATTAATGATAGAATTCCTAAAAAGGTTGTAAAAGAAGGTATTGTAGCAAAAACACCTGTAGCTGAAGAAAACTTGAAAGTTGAATTACCTAAAGTGCCTCGCGAATTTCGTGCTGCTTGGGTAGCGACAGTAGCTAATATTAATTGGCCTAGTAAGCGTAATCTTTCTACGGAGGATCAGAAAAAAGAAGCGATTGCATTATTGGATCTGCTAAAAGACAATAATTTTAATGCTGTAATATTTCAGGTTCGTCCATCGGCAGATGCTTTATATAATAGTAAACTAGAGCCTTGGTCCATCTTTTTAAATGGCGAAATTGGTAAAGCACCAACACCATATTATGATCCATTAGAGTTTTGGACAGCAGAGGCACATAAGCGCGGATTAGAGCTGCATGTTTGGTTGAATCCTTATCGTGCACACCATTCAAATGGTGGCCAAGTGACAAATGAATCTATGGTTCGTAAAGCATCAGATTATATCGTTCGTCTGAAGAACGGTATGTATTGGTTTGATCCTTCGGATCAGCGTACACAAGATCATGCTGCTGCTGTAGTTAATGATATTGTAAAACGTTATAATATCGATGGTGTGCATTTTGATGATTATTTTTATCCTTATGCGACTTATAATGGAGGGGCTGATTTTCCGGATGATAAAACATGGAAAGCTTATAAAACAAATGGTGGTACATTGTCAAGACCAGATTGGCGTAGAGATAATGTGAATCGTTTTATTGAACGTGTATATAAAGAAATTAAAGAAGAAAAAAATCATGTCAAATTTGGCTTAAGTCCATTTGGTATTTGGAAGCCTGGATATCCTGCTGGTATTACAGGTTCTTCACAATATGATGAGTTATATGCCGATGCCAAATTGTGGTGGAACCAAGGATGGGTAGATTATTTTACTCCTCAGTTGTATTGGCCTATTAATCCTCCAAAACAAAGCTTTACGGCTTTATTAAAATGGTGGCAGTCGGAGAATAAACACAATAGACACTTGTGGCCAGGATTGAATACCGTAGAAATAAGAGCTGCTGATAAACCTACAGAGATTGTTAATCAATTACAAGCAACACGTGAACTTGTCCCTAATAGCCCTGGTGCTGTACATTGGAGTATTGCAGGTTTGACAAAAAATCCAACAATGCTCAATAAGATTAAATCTTCAATGTATCAAGAGCAAGCGTTAGTTCCATTGACGCCATGGTTGAATGCTAATCCTTTGTTACAACCGACATTGTTGTTGACAACGGAGAAAGATGGTATTTATGCGAAGTGGTTACATAAGCAATCTGATGAGATAAGACAATGGATTTTGTATACAAGATATGGTGAGGTATGGACAACAGAAATTTTAGAACCTGGGCTTACAGGTAAATTGTTGCCAAAGAAGAAAGAGGGTAAAACATTATACGATGTCGCTGTGAAAGCGGTAGATCGTTTGGGTAATGAAAGCCCTTATATCGCTAAGCCAGTACAGGCAAAGTAGTAGGATATTATAGTGGTAACAAACGCCTTCAAAGTATACTAAACTTTGAAGGCGTTTTTGCTTGATAATACCTGATGATAGTTTTTCTTACCATTGGATACATATAATTCCAAACTCCAAAGGCTTTCTTGACGTCTAGTTTTTTATTTAACTACAAAGGGTACTATGTAATTGCTATTTGAAGCTGAGATGATTAATTGGACGTATATATCATCACAATCTTGCTGGATTTCGCATGGGAACCCCTATTGCATCGGTACGTTCTTTTGGTGTGTTGTAAGTAAATATTGTGTTTTTAGTTATAAAAAGGTCTGATGCGTATGTGTCAGTCCTTTTTTTATTTTTTGCCTTTTTGCAAATGCTTTCTTACTATTTTTAGGTAAGTTTCCTCTTTAACAGATGGGTTTATTGCGTTATATTGCAATATTTGAGACTTTCTGTCTTTATTTTTAGGGTTTAGATTGCATTTTTTTGCTTTTTTTTATAAAAAACCTATTGAAGGAAACATTTTTTTATTAGACTTGTATAATCTAAATATGATGTCTCTGAATATAATTTGGAGATTATGTTTTATAACCTAATTATTGATTATTCATGAAAAGAAGATTTCTTCTCACATTTTGCGGGGTGGCATTATTTGCATCTTGCTTGATGGCTCAGCAAAAATCTATTACCGGCAAAGTGGTATCCTCCTCTGGAGAAGCTTTGAGTAATGTAACCGTCGTTGTCAAAGGGACTAATCGGTCAGTGCAAACCAATTCAGATGGTACTTTTTCTATTCAAGCAGCACCAGGTGAAGTTTTACTTTTTAGATCTATTGGAGCAAATCAACTGGCCGAAACAGTAGGTTCATCTAATGTGTATAATGTAACACTTGCCAATGCTGATGAAGCTATTGATGAAGTGGTTGTTACCGCATTGGGTATCAAAAAAGAAAAAAGAGGATTAGGATATGCAGTTCAGGATATTAAAGCAGACGAATTAATGAAGAATAAAAATCCTAATATTATCAATTCATTGAATGGTAAAATTGCGGGTTTGAATATTACTAATTCTGGAGGAGCACCGGGAGCATCATCTTCCATCATTATTAGAGGAGGTACTTCATTGGAGCGTGACAATCAACCCTTGTTTGTTATCGATGGTATGCCCATGGATAACTCTACTGGTGTAGGCGATATGTCAGCAGTGAATGGGAGTACCAATATTTCAACGACAAATGGCAACAGAGCAATGGATATCAACCCAGAGGATATTGAGTCTATCTCTGTACTGAAGGGACCTACGGCTGCGGCACTATATGGTATTCGTGCTGCTGCTGGCGCAATTGTGATAACAACCAAAAAAGGTAAAGAAGGTGTTGTCTCGATTGGTGTAAATTCTAGAACGGGTGCCAATTGGGTAAACAAATTGCCAGAGCAGCAAGCAAAATACAAACAGGGATCCAATTATAATAACAAATACACAGAAGAAACCTATTGGTCTTGGGGTAATGAGTTTACGCCTGGGGAGCCTATCTATAATAACTTAAAAGATTTCTTTGATACTGGTTATTCATTTGATAATAGCTTTAATGTGACTGGTGGTAGTGCTACAGGGAATTTTTACCTTTCAGGATCTAACTTCAAACAGACGGGTATCGTCCCTACCACAGATTATGATCGTACTACATTTCGTTTGAATGGGGAGCAACGTTATGGTATTTTGACTTTTGGTGCCAATGCATCTTATTCTGTGTCAAATACACAAAAAACATTAACAGGCTCAGGTCTCTGGGGTGGAAGTGGCTCCGGATATATGGAATCTATTATTGCTTGGCCAAGAAATAGAAACATGAAAGATTGGCAATTGCCTAATGGGGATCAGAACTTGATGTTTCCATCTATTCTTTTAGAAAACAATATTGATAATCCGTATTGGATAGTGAATAAGAATCCACAGACAGATAAGACAGATCGTTTCTTAGGTACATTTTATGCTACAGCAAAATTAGCTAAAGGACTTGATTTTACGTATCGTTTAGGTATTGACCAATATACATCCAACTATAAGTCTGTAATTGCTAAAGGCTCTGCTGTAAAATTAGATTGGCAGAATGGTATGCTTTCAGAAACTATTAGACAATATAATTTTATAAATAACAACTTATTGTTAAATTATAATGTTGACATCAATCCAGATTGGAATTTGAATGTATTGGCCGGTTTGTCTACCGAAAATATTAACCTTAATACAACATCGAATAGAGCACAGAATTTTATATTACCTAATTTTCTATCTTTAAATAATGCGAAAGCGCAAGATAAATTCTCTTATTCAAATTTGAACCGTGTACGCCGTGTAGGTGTATTTGGTGATGCCAAAGTTGGGTATAAAAACTATGCCTTTTTAGGGGTAACCTTAAGAAATGACTGGTCTTCGACGCTACCTATTCAAAATCGCTCTTTTATGTATCCTTCCTACAGCGGAAGTTTAATCTTTACGGAGTTGTTTGAGAAAAATAGTATCCTGAGCTATGGTAAGTTGAGGGCATCATGGGCTGAGGTAGGTAAAGATGCTCCAGCATATCAGACAGCGACTTACCTGAAAGATGTACAAATGACTGTAGGTGGCGGTTTTAGAAATGAATGGACAATTGGTAATCCTAACCTAAAGCCTGAAAAAACACAGTCATTTGAAATTGGTACTGATTTGAAATTCTTCAATAACAAATTGGGCGTAGAATTCACCTATTATGATAATAAATCTGTGGATCAGATATTACAGCCTCGTGTAGATAATGCTACGGGATATATATTGAAGTATGTGAATGCTGGTACATTACAAAATAGAGGTTTAGAATTGACATTGAATTATTCACCTATCAAAAGACAAGATTTTGTATGGGATGTAGCCTTAAATATGTCAGGTAATAGAGGTACTGTAAAGGATCTGCCGGGTGATATTTCGATATTGTATGTTACAGATGTACAAGTAGCAGGTGGTAAAGCAGCTTCTTTTGAAAATGGTGCTTTTATGGGTATTTCTGGTGCTAAATGGAATAGAGATACGGACGGTAATGTTATTTTGGATTGGAATACAGGATTACCAACGGTATCGGCTTTAGAGACTAATTATTTAGCCAATAGAGAACCTCGATTTATCGGTGGTTTGAATAATAACTTTACCTATAAAAACTGGAATTTGTCTTTCTTGATAGATTTCCGTAAAGGTGGTGCTGTCTTGAATGGTACAGAGTATTTATTGACACAATATGGCTTGAGTGAACAAACAGCAAGTCGTGGAGACAAGATTACTTTGACAGGTGTTGCCAAAAATCCATCTACCGATGCTTATGAAGCGGTGTCTAAAGAGGTAGTAGCAGATCAAAAATTTTATCAAGATTATTTTGTTAAGGAGACGGCTAATTTCATCGAAGACGTCAATTGGGTGAGGTTGCGTTCTATAGTTTTAGGGTATGATTTGCCGAAGGAAGTCTTAGCAAAATCGAAAGTATTTAAAGGTGTTTCTTTTAATTTAACGGGGACTAACTTATTGTTGTTTACAAATTATACAGGGATGGATCCTGAATCTAGTGCTGCAGGTGCTGGTGTGGTAGGATCTGGTTCTGTTGGTATTGACTATGCTGGTGTTCCAAGTACAAGAGGGGTAACATTTGGTGTCAACTTAAAATTTTAGAAAATGAAAAAAATATTCTCAATATTAGCGATAGCTACATCTTTAGTAATGTCATCTTGTGAGAAGTGGTTAGATGTCAACGATAATCCTAATTCCGCAGATGAATCTGTACCTACTCCAGATTTACGTCTGCCTCCTGTTTTAGCACAATTTATGGATGGCTATGAAAGTGCTGGAACACGTACTTCTTTAATCATAGGCCAATTGGCAGCAACGGGTTCTAGTAGTAATAATTATAATCTGAGTAGATGGTATTCTACTGCAGCGAGTGTAGCATGGCCTTATCAAGCATGGTTTGTAAATTGTGCCTCCAATATTGCGCCAATGATACAAAAGGCTGAAGAGACAGAGTCTTACCACTATATAGGTGTAGGAAAGATAATGTATGCTTTAGGTTATTTGACCCTTGCTGATTTGTATGGAATGCTACCTTATGAGGAGGCTTTTGATGCTTCTATTATGAATCCCAAATATGATGATGGTTCATTGATTTATGAAAAAGCTTTAGCACTATTGGATGAAGGAATTTTGGAGCTTCAAAAAGCACAAGGGCCTGCTGCTATTTCACTTGCTAAAGGTGATTATTTATTTGCTGGTGATGTTTCGAAGTGGATTAAATTTGCTTATGGTATCAAGGCTAGACATTTGAACCATTTGTCTAAGACTACTGAGTATAACCCTGATGCTATCTTGGCGGCATTAAAACTAGGCCCTGCATCCAATGAGGAGAGTGCGATATATGCGTATCAAGACGAAGCTATCTCTGGTAATTCGGCTACAAACTCCTTACAATATCAAAACAATAGTGCAACACGTTTGACGAAGTTGTATCTTGATTATATTAATAATAACTATACTGGGGCACCCTCGGGTAATAATAATGTTCAGGATCCACGCTATAAATTATTAGCCGCGAGCTATGGTATATTGAAGTTGAATCCGAATGGTAATACACGATATATAGATACTGTATGGACAGAAGGAGTAAATATGGCAACGATTACGGGCGCTGGTATTGCAACTACTGAAACGCAATATATACAGTTGTTACGAAGTACTGTTCCTATGGATATAGCTAAAGATACCCTAGGTACTAAGAAGTTCTTAGGTACTTGGTATACACTAAAAGGGTCTAAAGGCTTGTTATTGACTTATGCAGAAATGAAATTTATTGAGGCAGAGGTACAATTCAAAAAAGGAAATCGTCAAGAGGCTTTAGCGGCTTATAAAGCGGGTATAAAGTCGCATATTGAAACTATGGGGCTTCATGCTGATGCTTACCTGAATAGTACTTCTGTAGTTCAGAGTGCTGGAGTATTAACATTGAGTCATATTATGATTCAGAAGTATATCGCACTATCTTATTCACCAGAATTGTTTTCTGATATGAGAAGAATGAATTTCTGTGCTGATGCTTCAAATCAATATAATGAAACTACGGGTATATACAAAGGGTACAATCGACCTGGTAATGTATACACGCAAGAATATCCACAAACGAATATGTGGCCACGTCGATTTGCTGTTGCATCCTATTCTATCAATTTTAATCTGGAACAGGTGTTAAAACAAGATCCTGAGGCCGGAAGTATTGGGTATTTAGCTAAACCTATTTTTTGGGATAAATAGACTATTAAAATAGTAAGTTAATCCGCTATGTAATTTACATAGCGGATTTTTTTTATCTAAGCGTTATGTAATGCAAATGTTACATAAATGTGTAGCTTTTACACTAACTGTTTATTATTTACTGCCATTTATTGGCGTTAAAATCACCCTAATAACTGATAATCAGTGTTTTATGAATTTCATCTAGTTGCATGGTTAACATTCGTGTTTGTGCGTTATTTAGATATTATTTTAGTTGAATGTCGCACGTTATTGATTTTTTATAGCTTATTTATGCGTTATTTGTTCTATTTTTAGCCAGAGTTCTAAAATTATGGACATATTTATGATTAATGCAACTAATTTTAAAATGGCTATGTCAAATTGTTTGACATTATTAGCCATTATTCTTTTTTCATCATGTAGCTCCTCTAAAAGTATTAGACTGGCTAGCGAGCAGCCGAGTTCTTCACCGGCTTTAATTATTCCTGCTGCAGATCAGTTGAATGCTTACTTGCCTTTATTAAAAGGTAAAAAAGTAGGATTGATGGGTAATCAGACTTCAATTGTTGGAACAGAGAAGGAACACCTTGTTGATGTATTATTGCGTGAGGGAGTAGACCTAAAGTTTGGATTTGCACCAGAGCACGGTTTTCGTGGCGATATAGAGCGCGGAGAGAAAGTGTCGAATGATAAAGATAGTAAGACAGGCCTACCTTTGTATACCTTATATGGAGGAAATGAAAAACAAGATTCTATTGTGCAATCGATTGATATCATGGTGTTCGATTTGCAAGATGTTGGAGCTCGTTTTTATACTTATATCACTTCTTTGCACCGTGTAATGGAATTGTGTGCTAAGCATAATAAAGAGCTTATCCTATTAGATCGTCCCAATCCTTGCGGTGATCAAGTAGATGGTCCTGTTCGCAAAGACGATAAATTCAAATCTAATGTGTCCTACCACAAGATAGCAATGGTACATGGCTTGACAATAGGTGAGTTAGCACATATGATCAATGGAGAAAAATGGTTAGAAGATGGACGCCAATGTAAAGTGACGGTTATACCTGTTTTGAATTGGGATCATGGTATGATGTATGATTTACCTGTTGTACCATCACCTAGTCTGCCCAATCATCTTTCTGTACGTTTATATTCTTCTTTATGTCTTTTTGAAGGAACAGAAATTTCTGTAGGAAGAGGTACAGATTGGCCTTTTCAAGTGGTAGGATATGATAATCCTGTTTATGGTTCATTTACGTATCAGCCTGGTGAGAAGTCCGGGATGGTGAAGCATGTTGAAGGCAAAGGACAGACGATGTACGGTATAGATTTACGCCAGTTAAATCCAGATGATCAAAAATTTACCTTAAAATACGTTTTAGAGTTTTATAATAATATGCCTGATAAGTCTAAATTCTTCACTAGAGCAGACTTTTTTGACAAGTTAGCAGGAACAGATGAGCTAAGAAAGCAAATCTTAGCAGGTAAAACAGAGGAAGAGATCAAAAATTCATGGAAACCTGAATTAGAAGAATACAAACAGATGCGTGAGAAATATCTATTGTATCCTGATTTTAAATAGAGATTACAAACCTAAGCAGGCTAATTATTGGATTAGTCTGAGTAATGATAACATAAAAAACGTTTATTTAATTAATTGCTACACATGAGAAATACTTTATTATTCTCTTTAGCTTTAGGATTAGCTGTAACAACCGAAGCTACGGCAGGTAAAGTTGCTACATTTGCTAATCTTTCTGCTGCAACGGCTTATTCTTCGGGGAGGCTAATACAAAATACTGTTCAAGGTACAGTGTCTGATAAAGACGGTCCTGTCGCAGATGTAACGGTGTCAATAGTAGGTGTTCCGGGGTCAGTACGTACTGATGCTAACGGTAATTTTAAAATTACAGCAGCATTAGGGTCGACATTAAGATTTTCTAGTATTGGTTATGTCGCTCAAGATATCAAAGTATCTTCAGGAACGATCAATGTAACATTAGCTTCAGAAGAGAATACCTTGGACGAGGTAGTTGTTGTAGGATATGGTACACAAAAGAAAGGTAATTTAACGGGTGCTGTTTCTTCAATAAATGTGAAAGAGACAATGGAAGGTCGTCCTATTGCTGATGCTGGACGTGCTATGCAGGGTACAACGCCTGGTTTGAGTATTACAATCCCTAGTGGTGAGGTTGGTTCTGATCCAACAATTAAAATTCGTGGGCAGATAGGTTCTATATCCGGAAATAGCAATCCACTAATCTTATTGGATAACGTAGAGATCCCGAGTATCAATATTGTTAATCCAGATGATATAGAGTCGATTACGGTGTTAAAAGATGCCGCAGCTTCTTCAATTTATGGTTCAAAAGCAGCTTTTGGGGTGATATTGATTACCTCCAAACAAGGTTCTAAAATAGAGTCTAATACAGTTAGTTATTCTAATAATTTCTCTTTTCAAAATCCATTCAAAAAATATGAAATGGGTACTGTTGACGCTTTGCGCTATTCTTTAGATGCAGCTCAACGTATAGGCCAATCAAATATTGGTACAATGATTAAAGTGGATGAGGAAAGCTATAAGAAGGCCGTAGAATGGCAAGAGAAATATGGTAATACAATTGGTGTAAATGACCCTACATTATTCGGTCGAGATTGGTATGCTAATGCTCTAGGACAGAAGTTTGGTGTACGTACTTACGATGGTTATGAATATATGATTCGTGAGTGGGCGCCTACACAACAACACAATGCTTCTTTGTCAGGTAGAACAGGGAAGACGTCTTACAACATTGGATTAGGTTTATTGGATCAAGCCGGTATGCTTAAAACGAATACAGATAAATTCGCAAGATACAATGCTTCTGTACGTGTTTCTTCGGATATCAATAAATACTTAACGGCACGTGCGGGTGCTATTTATTCGCGTACCAACAAACAATATCCTTATGCTACCAACTCATTAACAGCAGATCCATGGTTGTACTTATATCGTTGGTCTTCTGCATTGCCATTTGGTCAGGATGGCTATGGTAGAGATATGAGAGGTCCTCAAGCCGAGACTGCTAATGCTAATGTAGCAAGCTTAGCTAAAAATTACATGAATTTTAACGTAGGTGCTACCGTAAACATCAAATCAAATTGGAAGGTAGATTTCGATTATAACTTATCTAATCAAGAGCAGATCTGGAATAAACCAGGTACTCGTTTCTCTAATTTTGCGGATACATGGAGTAATGCCGTTGCTGATATGGATGCTGCTGGAAATCGTCTATATGTTGATGCTGAAGGTAATTATGTTGACGCTTCTGCACAAGGTGCAATTCCTGCTTATACATTTGCTCCATTTAATACGGCTAAAGGAGCAAATCCAGATCATTACCGTAAAGATAATGAAAACTTTATGCGTCATACGATCAATGCATTCACAACTTATAACATGAGTTTAGATGGTGGTCATGACTTTAAGTTTATGGCGGGTTTAAATAAGGTGGCTGAGCAAACGGAATCGAGTTGGTTACAAATCACGGAATTATTAGATATTTATAATCCACAGTTGGCCTTTGGTAATGGTACTATTACAGGTACAGGAGCTAAATCATGGCAATCACAAATGGGATTCTTTGGTCGTGTGAATTATGCATACCAAGATAAATATTTATTTGAAGCAAATTTACGTCGTGATGGTTCTTCAAAGTTTCCTACAGATCTACAATGGAGATGGTTCCCATCTTTCTCTGCAGGTTGGGTAGTTTCTCAAGAGCAATTTATGGATTGGTCTAAATCATTTATGAATCAATTGAAAGTACGTGGTTCTTGGGGTACTATTGGTGATCAGTCTGTGTCAAATAACTTGTATATCTCGACAATGAAAAATACACAGTCTACTTGGATTAATTCATCTGGTGCTCGTGACTGGTATATGTCTACTCCAACGGCAGTATCTGCAAATATTACTTGGCAAGATATTACGACGTTAAACTTAGGTGCAGATGCTAGATTCTTAAATAATCGCTTAGGTTTTGTATTTGATTGGTATCAACGTGATACACGTAATATGATTGTGCCTGCGGAAGGGGTAGCAGCTACGTATGGTACGGCTGCGCCAAGAGGTAATTATGGCGCACTAAGAACTCGTGGCTGGGAGTTTGCGGCTGATTTTAATCATAGATTTGAAAATGGTTTAGGTATCAACTTGAGAGCTAATATCTCTGATGCTAAGTCTGTAATCACAGAGTATGGATCTACACAGTTAGTAAATGGTTATTATTCGGGCAAAGTATTTGGTGAGATCTGGGGTTATGAAACAGATCGTCTCTACCAAACTTCTGATTTTAATTATGACGCTGCTGGTAACTATATAACTACTACCGTAAATGGTAAAGTAATGAATCAGTTGGCCGATCCTAATGCTGCTTATCAGTCATTTCTTCAAAATTCTGATACCTTTATTTTTGGTGCGGGTGACGTGAAATATAAAGATCTTAATGGTGATGGTGAAGTTAATAATGGTAAACAAACTATAACGGATCATGGTGACTTAAAGGTAATAGGTAACAGTACACCTCGTTACGAATATGGATTCCGTTTGGGCGCAGATTACAAAGGTTTTGATTTCTCTGCTTTCTTCCAAGGTGTAGGTTCTCGTCAGGTATGGGGTGATGGAGCTTTGGTTATACCAGGTTACAATGCGGCTGACGGTGCTATGGCTGCAGCTATTTCTTCAAATTATTGGACACCTAATAATACGAACGCATTTTATCCTGCTGCTTATAATATGTCTGTTGTTGCCGGTGGTAATTCACAACTTAATAATATGCATGTTCAATCACGTTACTTATTAGATATGTCGTATTTGCGTATCAAGAATATCACACTAGGATACACTATTCCTAAGGAGGTCTTAAGTAAGGTAGGTATTAGTAATTTGAGAGTATATACGGCTTTAGAGAATTTCTTTACTTGGGATAAATTGAATGGATTACCAGTTGATCCTGAAAATGTACCTGGTTCAACGATGTTTAATTCAACAGCTAATTATAATTCTGGCCGTACAGGGGTAGGTACACCTACATTTAAATCGGCTTCTTTTGGTGTTCAATTATCATTTTAATGATTCATATTATGAAATTAAAAAATAATCTTTTATATATATTATTAGGCTCCTCTATCGCTTTGACGAGCTGTGAGAAACTTTTGGATAGACCTCCTTTGGATGAGGTTGTAGATAAGGATGGTTCGTATTGGCGTAATGAAACGGATGTACGCTTGTTTGCATCTGGATTCTATACACAATATTTCAATGGTTATAATAGCTCTTGGTCTACAGATTATACACCTGTACGTGGATATACTATGACTGATGATATTACAACGATGGAAGGTCCACAAAATAGTTTTGAAAATACTGCTCCACCAGATCGTGCGAGTACTTCAGAACTTGCAGCATGGTTGTCGGAATATGCCGGACCATCATGGAACTTCTCATGGGTTAGAAAATCTAATATCTTTTTGAATAGATTAGAGAGCCTTGCTAAACCAAATTTGACGACTGAGCAGTATAATCATTGGTTGGCTGTAGCACGTTTCTTTAAAGGGTATGAATATTCACGTTTGGTATCTACATTTGGTGATGTGCCATATTTTGAAACAGAAGTTTCGGATACTGATTTTGCTACACAATACAAGGATCGTGACGATCGTGGCGTTGTGATGGACAAGGTGTATGATGACTTTTTGTTTGTATTAGACAATATCAGAACAACTGACGGTACGAATGTATTAGATAAAAATGTAGCAGCATCATATATATCTAAGCTAATGTTATTTGAAGGTTCTTGGCAGAAATATCATGGTTTGGATCAAGACCGTGCTAAAAAATATTTGGAGCTAGCTCAAAAGGCTGCTGAGGTGGTAATCAATTCTGGTAAATATGAATTTACGTCGGATTATAAATCTTTATTTTCTTCGCTTAGCTTAGCAAATAATAAAGAAGTAATCATGTACCGTGCTTATGACAATACCTTAAGTATTACGCATGCTATTGCTTCCTATCAAAATGGTAATCTAGACCAACAATCAGCGCCTAACTTAAATCTAGTTAAGGAATTTGTACTTGTAGATGGTAAACCTGCAACGAGTTCAACTGTCGCGGGTGCTACTGATTATTCTTTAGCAAATTTAGCGAAGACACGTGATCCACGATTTGAAGCTTCTTTTGATTCAGAAGCGAATCCTATTGCATCTTCTTTGATCTATGGTAATAAATTTGTATCAAGAGCAGCTTATAAAATGCCCGTATCTGACGCGAGCTATGCATCGTGGTCTAGTAATACGAATATTACCGATGCACCAGTTATCCGTTATGCTGAGGTGGTATTAAATTGGGTAGAAGCAAAACAAATTTTGGCTGAAAATTTCGGTGGTGCTCCTGTTACGCAGTCTGATATTGACAAATCTATTAATGCTATTCGAAAAAGACCTTTGGATGCGGTAGCTATCGCTAAAGGTGTTACGCAAACAGCTCCGTTATTAATTGGGAACATTGCCAATGATCCAGAGCGTGACGCCGATGTGTCTCCATTGATGTGGGAAATCCGTCGCGAACGTCGTATGGAATTTGTTTTTGAATTCGCTCGTTTAAATGACTTAAGACGCTGGAAAAAATTGCATTATATGGATTTTGCAGACAACTCAGATTATTTCTTAGGGCCATGGGTGAATTTAAAAACTGAAGCGCCTTCAATTTTAGAGGCTTATTCGCCTTCTAATATTCCTTCTGTACGTAAAGCTAATGGGACAATTGTTGCTTATAATGGTAATAACGCTGACGATATGATTGGTTATTATATTATTCCAAAAGCTAGAAACAGAAATAAAGTAGAAGACAAAAATTATTTAGCACCTGTTGGTACAGCGCAAATTGCTGACTACGCATCGCGTGGTTATAAGTTGACGCAGACTAAAGGTTGGTAGAAAAATATCCTACCTAAAATCAAAAGGCTTCAACAATGTTGAAGCCTTTTTTTATACTATAATTTGTTTTTTCATAAGTGGAATTTTTTTTGGTTTTATTAGACTAAAAAAGGTAGTTCGTTTTTGTGCGTTTTATTCCTATGGTAGACTTATTTCAAATTATTTCTTATTAGGTTTAAATAAAACATTTTAAATTACTATTTTATTAAAATAAATAATATATTGGATTCGTTTTTACGCACGTTTGTTGTGAAATGTAATGAAAGGCGCTAAATCTTGATTCATAAAAGAACATGTTATATTCCATTTTATAAATAAGCATTTTTGTACCACGATTTGGGGGGATGTACTAACTGAATAGTGTTGCTAATTGTAATTAATAAATCCCGTTTAAACCTATTTATATCCTGTATCTTTGGATGCCCTTTTAATATATCATATGAAAAGAAAATTATTAGCCCTAGCCTTATTATGTGGCGCTACGGTAGCCGCAGCACAAACTCCTTTTAAATTTGCACAGGTAACAGACACTCATCTTGGAGGTGCTACTGGTGCCGATGACTTGAGACGTACCGTTGCTGATTTGAACAATTCGCGCGATATAGATTTTGTAATCATCTCAGGAGACGTTACCGAATTTGGTTCTGATGCTGAATTAGCATTAGCGAAACAGATTTTAGATTCCTTGCAATTGCCGATGTATATCATTCCCGGTAATCACGATAGCAACTGGTCTGAGAGTGGTGCCAATTCCTTTCGTAAAGTATTTGGTTCCGAAGCGTTCTTTTTTAAGCATAAAGGATACCAGTTTGTAGGGACTACTTCAGGCCCTAATATGCGGATGAGCCCAGGGCAGATACCACGTGAAAATTTAGTATGGTTAGATTCTGTTTTCAATGCTAATCCAGATGCTGACGCTCCTTTGATATCTATTAACCACTATCCCTTAGATCCTTCCTTAAACAATTGGTATTCTTTGGTAGATAGGTTATATCAGCGTAATATACAATTGGCATTATGTGGTCATGGCCATAGTAACAAGTTATACGACTGGGATGGTATCCCCGGTGTGATGAGTAGATCTAATCTACGTGCTAAGGATGAAGTAGGTGGGTATAATATTATAACCTTGACAGGGGATTCGGCGTTTTTTCAGGTACGTAGGCCTTTGGTTAAAACAGAAGATTATTGGCTTAAGCTACCGCTGCAAAGATTGCAAAATAGAGATGGTTTTCAACGACCAGATTATACAGTCAATACGACCACTACAGCAAAGGTGCAGTGGGTATATGAAGACCATGGTGATATAGGTTCTGGGATGTCCACAGATGGTAAACTAATATTTGCGGCAAATACAGTAGGTGATATATATGCTTTAGATAGCAATACGGGTATGAAAAAATGGTCTTATCGTACAGGTGGTAAGGTATATGCTACACCTGCATATTACAAAGGTACGGTAGTAGTAGGTTCTTCGGATCATAATATCTATGGTCTTGACGCTAAGACCGGGAAGTTGAAATGGACGTTAAAAACCAATAAAGCGGTCTTAGGATCTGCAGCTATAAGCAAAGGGAATGCTTACGTAGGAGGCTCTGATGGTATATTTAGGTGTATCCGTGTGTCTGACGGAACGGTGCTATGGACATTTGATCAAGTGAAAAATTTTGTGTCTACGCTACCTACTTTGGCTGATGGAAAAGTAATTTTTGGTAGCTGGGGCAATGGTTTTTATGCGCTATCAATGGATACAGGGAAGTTGGTATGGGAATGGAACAATGGTCATGCTAATAGAATGTTTTCTGCAGCAGCATGCTATCCCGTAGTTGCCAATAATCGTGTCTTTATCGTAGCGCCAGATCGTTTTATGACTGCTTTGGACTTGAAAACAGGTGCTGTGATATGGCGAGAGAAGAAAGATGATATTCGTGTACGTGAATCTATGGGATTATCGAAAGATAAGAAATTGGCTTATGCAAAAACAATGGATGGAGAGTTGATAGGTGTTTCTACTGCTAAAGACAATATGAGTGTCGACTGGCAATCACAATTGAATCTAGGTTACGAATTGACCCCTTCAGCTATTTATAGCGATAAGAATGTGGTGTTTGTACCTAATAATTCTGGCTTATTGTCAGCCGTAGATGCTACAAATGGTGCTGTACTTTGGCAATATAAAATTAGCAATGCAATGGTAAACCCTCCTTTAGTATTGAATAATAAGGTGATCGTGAGTGCCATGGATGGCAAAATTGTTTCTTTAACGTATTAATTTATTATGATTAGAGTATTTTTACTATTCGTTTATTGCCTAAGTATCGTTGTTGCCTTGGGGCAAGAGCAATCTTGGATTAGAATCAATCAATTGGGGTATTTGCCTCAAAGTAAAAAAGTGGCAGTATGGGTAACTAAAGAAAGCCGTACGTTAAACAATTTTAAGGTTATAAATAGTGTTTCTAATCAACAGGTGTTAAAAGCTAAAGTAGGCAAAAAATTTGGTGCTTATGGACCATTTGCTCAAGGATATAGATTAGATTTTTCGGCACTGAATACTAATGGAACCTATTATATATTAACGGACGATGGTGTACGTTCGCCAAATTTTAGAATAAATGATGATGTCTACAAAGGGACAGCAGATTTTGTATTGCGTTATATGAGACAGCAACGTACACTATTCAATCCTTTTTTACAAGATAGCTGTCATACGCATGATGGTTTTACGATGTATGCTCAATCAGTGGGGTTGCCAGATAGTACACATATCGATGCAGGTGGTGGCTGGCATGACGCTTCCGATTACCTCCAATATTCTACGACTTCTGCCAATGCTACTTATCATTTGCTGGCTGCTTATCGTGATTTTCCGCAGGTATTTACAGACGTGAAGATAGCCAATGGCTTGGATGGTAAGAATGGTATACCTGATATAATGGACGAAGCTAAGTGGGGATTAGATTGGTTATTGAAAATGCATCCACAACCCAATATGATGTTTAACCAGATTGCAGATGATCGTGATCACGTTAATTTGCGCTTACCAGGTCAGGATTCATTATATGGGAGAGGGCATGAACGTCCTGTTTATTTTATTGATGGCAAGCCGCAGCAAAGGGGTAAGTTTATGAATAATACTACAGGTACTAGTTCTACTGCTGCTAAGTTTGTAGCAGCCTTTGGTTTGGGGCATACTTTGTTCAATGATAGCAAGCCCGATTATGCTAGGCTACTTAAAGATAAGGTAAAAACGGCCTATGAATATGCCTATATAAAACCTGGCGTGACGCAGACTGTCTCCGTAAAATCTCCGTATATATATGCTGAAGATAATTGGGTAGACGATATGGAGCTGGCAGAGATGACCATGTATTCGTTATTTAAAGATAAGCAATATCTGACTAAAGCGTTAGATTATGCGCAGCAAGAGAAAGTAACTCCTTGGATGATACGTGATACAGCTAACCATTATCAGTATTATCCCTTTATTAATCTAGGACATTACGAGCTAGGCAAAAATGTCGATACCAAAGAGGCGGCGGTTGCTTATTATAAAGAAGGAATCGATCAGGTATGGAATAGAGCTAAGGATAATGTGTTTTATCGTGGTGTACCTTTTATTTGGTGTAGCAACAATCTAACGACTTCTTTTGCAATTCAGTGCCAATGGTACAAAGAGCTTACCGAGGATGATCAATATGACGAATTGGCTCAAGCAAATATCGATTGGCTTTTTGGTGTCAATCCTTGGGGGACAAGTATGGTATATGGCTTACCTGCCAATGGTGATACCCCTGAAGACCCTCATTCTGCTTTTACGTATTTACATCAGTTTCCTATTGACGGTGGCTTAGTCGATGGACCTGTATATGCTAATACTTTTAATAATCTAATCGGTATTAAATTAAATAATCCGGATGAGTATGCTGATTTTCAGTCTGATTTGGTCGTCTATCATGATGATTATGGTGATTACAGTACCAATGAGCCGACAATGGATGGAACAGCTTCTTTGATCTATCTGCTAGCTGCAAATGAAGCTAAAGGTAAATACCGAACAACGGATAAGTATGGTGCAATCGTTAAAGGTGATACTACTTTACCAGAAATAGCGTTGGTATTTACGGGAGATGAGTTTAGTGATGGTTTGCCACATATAGCAAAAATACTGAAGAAAAATGATGTCAAAGGTGCTTTTTTCGTTACTGGAAGATTTTTAGAAGATACTAAATCGGCCAAGATAATTCGTCAACTGATCAAAGAAGGACATTATGTAGGGCCTCATTCTGACCAACATCTGCTATATGCTCCTTGGGATAAAAGAGATAGCTTGCTAATAAGTAAAGAGGAGTTCGTGGCTGATTTGAAGGCAAATGTTCTGAAATTACAGCAATTAGGGATGAAGGATATTAACATGTTTATCCCGCCCTATGAATGGTATAATAAACAAATTGTCGATTGGTCTGCTGAAATGGGGCTTGATGTCTATAATTATACGCCGGGAATTCGCACGCCAGCAGATTATACCTACCCACAGATGGATAGTAGATATATGTCTTCGGACAAGATTATAGCGCAGCTGCAGCACTTTGAAAGTGAAAATTCTTTAAATGGAGGTATTGTTCTTATTCATATCGGTACGGATCCCCGAAGAGAAGATAAATTGTATAATAAGTTAGCATATATTATTAAGGACTTACGAAGTAAAAAATATAAATTAGTTTCACTAAATAAAATGTAGTGCGTTTTTTTGCATGTTTTAGATAAAATTTGCATATTTACGAGGTATAAAAAAATTAAGTAGATTTTCGGAAGAATGATAAATACAACAGAGAAGGACTCTAATTACCAAGATCTAGACAAGATGTCTGTGCTGGAGTTATTAACGAACATAAATAAGGAAGATAGATCAGTACCTTTGGCTGTAGAGAAAGCTATACCCAATATAGAAGCTTTAGTAAATGTGACGGTGGAACGTATGAAAAAAGGTGGCCGCCTATTTTATATTGGAGCCGGGACTAGTGGCCGTTTAGGGATATTGGATGCTTCTGAATGTCCGCCTACCTATGGTGTTCCTTTTGATTGGGTTATTGGATTAATCGCGGGTGGTGATACTGCAATTCGTAAAGCAGTAGAATTTGCCGAAGATGATATCGAACAAGCGTGGAAAGACCTTGAAGAATATGATATTAATGAAAATGATGTTGTTGTAGGTATTGCTGCCTCAGGAACTACGCCTTACGTAATTGGGGGGCTTAATACAGCAAATGAAAAAGGTATTGCTACAGGTTGTATAGTTTGTAATGGTGGTTCTCCTATTGCGGCTATTGCTAAATATCCTGTTGAGTTGATCGTTGGGCCAGAATTTGTGACGGGTTCCACACGAATGAAATCAGGTACAGCGCAAAAGTTGGCCTTGAATATGCTTAGTACATCAGTAATGATACGCTTGGGACGTGTCAAAGGTAATAAAATGGTAGATATGCAACTGTCAAATCATAAATTGGTAGATAGAGGGGTTCGTATGGTGATGGCGGAGACAGGAGCAGATGAGGAGACAGCTTCACAACTTTTGGAAGAGTTTGGAAATGTTCGTCAAGCTATCGAATCATATAAAGCAAAACAAATCTAAACTAACTAAACAAAATGTCACCAATTATTTTATTGTCATTTTTAGTGATTTATTTCGCCGTACTGTTAGCTGTTGCTCACTTTACGTCTAAAGGATCATCTGACAACTCCACATTTTTTGTTGCTAACCGCAATTCCAAATGGTACATGGTTGCCTTTGGTATGATTGGAACAGCACTCTCTGGTGTTACTTTTATTTCTGTACCCGGAGCTGTAGGAGCGTCCAACTTCAGTTATTTCCAATTCGTATTGGGTAATGCTGTAGGTTTTATTATCATCGCTTACGTATTACTGCCTTTATACTATAGGATGAACCTTACTTCTATTTACACCTATTTAGAAGAACGCTTTGGTTTCCTTTCGTATAAGACTGGTGCAGCTATTTTCTTAGTTTCTAGGACTATTGGCTCGGCATTTCGTCTTTACTTGGTCGCTATTGTATTGCAACATTTTATCTTTGATGCCTGGAATGTGCCCTTTGCAATTACCGTAACGATATGTTTGGTGTTGATCTGGTTATATACCAATAAAGGCGGTTTGAAGACTATTATTGTTACCGATACATTGCAAACGACATTCTTAATCACGGCAGTTGTTTTATCTATTTACTTCATGGCTAAGGGATTAGATTATGGTGTGGTAGATACTTTTGAAGCAGTTAAAAATAGCTCTTACTCGAAGATTTTCTATTTTGAAGACTTTATAGGTAGTAAATCTAATTTCTGGAAACAATTCTTGGGTGGTATATTTATTACTATCGCCATGACGGGACTGGATCAAGATTTGATGCAGAAAAACCTTTCAATGGGAACCATTAAAGAAGCACAAAAAAATATGATAACCTTTACTTCGGTATTTGTGGTAATTAATATTTTCTTCTTAGCGGTAGGTGCTTTACTTTACATCTATGCTACCAAAAATGGTATCGATGTAGCAGCTCTCGCTACACGTGATTATTTATACCCAGAGATTGCATTGAACCATCTGGCAATTGTACCTGCGATCATATTTATGATGGGATTGACAGCTGCGACATTTGCAACGACTGACTCTGCATTGACGGCATTGACCACTTCTTATTGTGTGGATTTCTTAAACTTCAACAAGAAGACGAATCCTAATGATCCTGCTTTAGTAAGACAAAGAAATTATGTGCATGTTGGGTTTTCAGTGTTGATGTTAATTGTTATTATGATTTTCAAATTGATTAATAACGACTCTGTAGTTAATGCTATTTTTACAGCAGCTAGTTATACTTATGGTCCTTTATTAGGTTTGTTCGTCTTTGGTTTATTTACAAAGAAGGCTGTAAATGATAAGTTGGTTCCTTATTTGGCAGTTATAGCTCCTGTGGTATTATTCTTATTAAATACGTATGTAGTATCTGTGTACACAAGCTATGTAATCGGATTAGATTTAATTATTATCAACGGTTTTATCATGTTTTTGTTGTTGCTAGCGACTTCTCCAGGTACAGCTTCAGAAAAGCAATTGTCTAATAAATAGATACTTTGATGATTTGTGTGTGCAAAATAATTACACTAAGTTTGGGTAAATACTTTTGCACACATGTATCATTTAATAGACGACACCATCACTTCTATTCGCCGTAAAATAGGCGATTTTGTGCCAGAATTTGGTATTATATTAGGTACAGGTTTAGGGAAACTTGTAGATGACATAGAAGTAGAGCATCATTTGATGTATTCCAATATTCCTAATTTCCCTATTTCAACAGTTGAATTTCATACGGGCAAACTTATTTTTGGAACTTTAAAAGGTCGAAAAATAGTGGCTATGCAAGGAAGATTGCATTACTATGAAGGATATAGTATGCAAGAAATTACTTTTCCTGTTCGTATTATGAAAGCGCTAGGTATTCAAAAGCTTTTTGTATCCAATGCCGCAGGTTCTTTAAATCCCGCAATTAGAAAAGGTGATATCGGTATTCTTGATGATCATATCAATTTGCTGCCAGACAACCCTCTTCGTGGGCCTAATGATGCCAAATATGGGCATCGTTTTCCAGATATGAGTCAGGTTTATGATAAGATAATGCAACAGCAGGCGCTAAATATCGCAGATAGGCTTGGGTATACTACGCATAGCGTCGTGTATGTTGCCACAGTAGGACCTAATCTAGAAACGCGTGCAGAGTACAAATATATGCGGATCATAGGAGGCGATATCGTAGGGATGAGTACTGTACCTGAAGTGATCGTAGCACGTCATATGTTGTTGCCCGTTTTTGCCATTTCTATTATTACAGACGAAGGTTTTCAGGAAGATTTAAAACCTGTTTCTTTACCTGAAATTATGAAAGTAGCAACAGAAGCAGAACCAAAATTGACGTCTATTTTAAAAGAGTTAATTGCGATGCAATAAAGTGCTTTTTATACATTATTTTTGCAAAGTATTAAAAATAGATTCATGTATAGTGTGTTACGTATTTTCTTGGTAATTTTCTTGTTTTTGTCAGCTTGTTTGAAAGGGTTTTCACAAGTTGAGGAAGATGAATTTAGTAGTGCTTTAGATTCAGCACGTGCTTTGGAAGATAATAAACAAGATTCAGTTATATTTTCGGCTAAATATGTGCGCTATGCGACTTTGGCCATGTTGAAAAAAGCAATCTATACCAAGCAAATAGATACTTCACATCGTAATTTTCAATATTTTAACAAGCAAAACCTCCCTTGGAATCCAAGTATAAATTTAGGCTCCTATGGTTTAGCAACTCGAGATTTATTGTTTACACCGGATAAGAAAATTGGTTTCCAACCGGGCTTCCATGCCTTAGAGCGCTATCTTGTTACAGCAGATTCCGTAAATTATTATCGTGCGCGAGCCCGTTATTCGGAATTGTATGCTGTTGGATTCTTTTTTAATGATCAAGTATTTAGAGCTACAATAGCACAAAATATAAATCCACAATGGAATATTGGGGCAAATTATTATGCGACCAATACCGATGGTTATTATAATAACCAAGATTATTCTGATAGAAAGGGAGCTGTATTTACGTGGTATGAGTCCAAAAGTAGACGCTATAATTTATTGGCTAATGTTACTTTTAATACCTTGGATGCCACCGAAAATGGTTCTATTACGAATAATAATATTTTTACAGAACCGTTGCAGGGGTCTTTATATGGACAACAGGTACGACTGAGTGGCAAGCAAGCGAATCGCCCATTCTCCAAATGGAAGGACCAAGGTGTATTCCTTAGGCAGTCTTATTATATGGGAAGGTTGGATACCGTAAATGCGGGGCTACCTGATATGGAGATTCACCCGACCAACTCTATAGCACATAATACTTCATTACGCACGCGTAAATATATATTCTTCAAGAATGAGTCAGATGAATTTGGTGCATTCCCTTTCGGAAGTGCTATTTTGGTAGATGATACTACCCGTGTTACTACGCTGACCAATGAGGTTACTTATTCATTCTATTTACGTAATAAATCAGTACTGAAGAATGAAGCTAAATTAAATTTAGGCTTCCAAAATGATTTGATATGGTACGGTGATAGCTTGTCCAGTGAATTCTATCAAAATAGTATGATTAAAGGTGATATAGGCTATAAATTTAGTGATCGTGTTGATCTATCTGTCGCAGCCAATCAGATTGTTGTAGGTCGTAACTTTGGCGACTTTTTGTATGAGGCAAATGCAGATATTTTGATAGGACAGAATGCCGGAATAATTACCTTAGGCGCTTATTCCCAAAATAAATCCCCCGAGATGACCTTTGAGCGCATGAATTATACCTATCAGCAATGGGATAGAACCTTTAATAAAAGTAAAACCCAGAACCTGAGCTTCCAATATGCAAATCCAAAAATAGGATTTAAAGGTAAAGTAGAATATTTTTTGATGAATGATTATCTCTATTTTAAAGAAGTACCTAATCCTAATAATGACGAACGATTGGATAAAGTAATAGAACCAGCACAATTTGATAAGTTGAATCTCTTGAAAATATCAATTAATGAAAATATTAAGTTTGGGAAATTCAACTTTAATAATACTGTAGTATATCAAAAATCCGATCAAATGGAAATATTAGCTACGCCGGAGCTTTATACTTGGCACAGCTTGTTTTTTAGTGATAAGTGGTATAATGTGCTAGATTTTAGTATTGGTGTTGATGTACGTTTTAATACACCCTTCAAAACGCCATCGTATGCCATCAATGTAGGCCAATTTTATAATGATAATGTAGGAATCGAATTTTCTACTTATCCTATTGTTGATTTTTGGATTACGGCCAATATAAAACGCGTAAATCTATTTTTAAGTAATAATTTTACCAATCAATACTTGTATCCTAAAGGCTATTATTCGGTGCGTAGATACCCAATGAATCCTGCGAATTTCCGCTTTGGTGTTTCTTGGAAATTTTACGATTAAAATTATTCCCTTGTTTTAGAGTGTTTTGAGTGTTTTTACGAAAAAAAACTCTTAGAAATATTTTGAAAATAGAAATTTAGACCTATATTTGCACACGCAATCAGGATAACGATTGTGTGTTCTTAAAGATAAATGAATAACAAAATGGAGAATTAGCTCAGCTGGTTCAGAGCACCTGCCTTACAAGCAGGGGGTCACTGGTTCGAACCCAGTATTCTCCACCATATTCTAAAGGAGAATTAGCTCAGCTGGTTCAGAGCATCTGCCTTACAAGCAGAGGGTCACTGGTTCGAATCCAGTATTCTCCACTATCCTTACGGAGGCTTAGCTCAGCTGGTTCAGAGCATCTGCCTTACAAGCAGAGGGTCACTGGTTCGAATCCAGTAGCCTCCACATAAAGCATCAAGAAATTGGTGCTTTTTTTGTTTATTCCCTTTTTTATTATATTTCCTTCGGTTTTTCTCTCTTTTTTTGTTGTTTGTTCAACAAATTGGTTGTTTTGTTTTATAATATTTTTTTTATTTATATATTAGGCGCTGTAAATCAACCTAAATACCCTGATTAATTAGCCTATATAGTCAATTGGCGGTATTATTAATTAATAATATTAATATAAACCAATCATATGCTTAAAAATTACTATTTATCAAAAATGCGTATACCCATAGGTGTAACCGTATTTTCTGTTACTAGCTGTTTCTTAACAGTTTCACTCCCAGTTCAGGCTGCTCACTCATCGTATCTTTATAAACAAGAAAAAATAACAGGTAAAGTGGTTGATGCTAGTGGAAAAGCTATTGTTGGAGCGACTATATCCATTAAGAACGGACTATCTGTTGCTACGGACGATAACGGGAGATTTAGTTTGTCGGGTAAGGTTGGTGATGTTCTTTCAGTTAGTATTGTAGGTTATCAATCTCAAGAAATAACTGTTGATAATCTTTCGAATATCCAGATTGTTTTGACCGAAGATATGGATACCTTGGATGAGGTGGTGGTGGTTGGATATGGGCGCCAGCGTAAAGGGAATTTAACAGGTGCAATTTCTTCTGTCAATGCAGATCAACTTAAGAATATAGCACCATCAAATCTGTCCAATACATTGGCAGGACGTGCTCCAGGTGTTAATGTAACCAATACTTCAGGTATGGCGGGGGCTTCTTCTGCATTGCGGATTAGAGGTAGTTTTGCAGAGCCTCTTTATGTAATTGATGGTATTGTTAGAGATAAGGCTGCCTTTGATGCGTTAGAAGCAAATGAGGTGGATCAAATGAGCTTCTTGAAAGATGCGGCTTCGGCTGCTGTTTATGGTACCCGCGCAGGTAATGGGGTCGTGGTTGTTACTACAAGAAAAGGAAGTAACCAAGAGCCTGTTTTTAATGTGCAAAGTAACTATACTTTTGCACAGCCTACGCAAACATTATTAGCTGATATTACGACTGCAGCCGATGAGTTAACATATCAAAATCGCGTATCTCAATTTTTGTGGGAAAGAGGGAATCAATCATCACCATGGGTCGCTCCTAATGGTCAGGAGGAATATGATTATTTTAAAGATAAAGTATATAGTGTAAATGATATGATATGGCAAAATCCATCTAGCCATAGGCAATCAATATCGTTGACTGGTGGTGGGGATCGCATTACATATTATACCCTGTTGAGCTATCGTAAAGAGAATGGATCCTATAAATCATTGGATCATGAGAAGTTTAATTTGCGAAGTAATGTTAGCGCTAAAGTAACAGATGATTTTAGCATAGATGTTAATATCGCAGCTAATCAAACAAATTCAAAACGTTTCTATTGGCCATTTAGTACGTCTGCTGAAGATGATGATTTTGATGTGTCAGATTTTTATCGCGTTACCTTCAATTGGCCTAAGATGTATCCTTTTTATCTAAATGAAGATGGATCTCCTAGTAATACGCCAACAGAGTATCCGGTGCAGACGCCAATGGGGAGTTGGCAAGCATGGAATGTAATCGATCAAGTGATAGGTGACCGCTATATCGATAGAAAGGTCAGACAAGTGAACCCTATTATGACATTGAATTACAAATTGGATAAGTTCGTGAAGGGTTTATCTACTAAACTTGTTGGTAGTTATGTCGCTAATGATTATATGAGGAAGCGCTTCATGACATTTCAAAAAAACTATACATTTACTTCTTTAGATCCGAGTGGTAATAGATTTATTCCTGCAGCACCGACAGAAGATAAAATCAATATCTTTACGTTCAGTCAATCTCAGCCATTTTTAGATTATTCTCCTCAGCGAGAATGGCAATACCAATTGAACTGGTTTTTAAATTATAATCGAACATTCAACAAACATTCTATTGATGCCTTATTGGTATATGAACAATATAAGTTTGGAGCTACTTACGTAAACTCACGTGCCGAAAATCCTATCGTTAATCTAGATCAGATGTTTGTGTATCCAACGGATCGTAATTTTAGATCTACTTCTGCAAGTGAAGCTGTAGATGCTCGTAGAGGCATTATTGGGCGGGCTAATTATAATTATGCAGATAAGTATCTAGCTGAATTTTCTTTTAGATATGATGGATCTCCTTTATTTCCTGGTGATAAGCGATGGGGCTTTTTTCCATCAATGTCTGCAGGATGGCGTGTCTCGGAGGAAGGTTTTTTTGAGAATATAAAAAATACTATTAATGATTTAAAACTAAGAGCATCATACGGTACTACAGGAAATGATCTTAATGTAAATGCAGCTAAAATTGGACAGTTTTTATACCAAGAGAAGTATGCTCCTTCAGGTGGTTACATGTTTGGTGACCGTTATTATAATGGGGTTACTTATGGTGCTACCCCAACACAAAATCTTACTTGGACCACATCTAAGAGTTATAACTTGGGGTTAGATTTTGCCATGTTTTCTAATAGATTTACAGGTAATATTGATGTGTTTACAAGGAAAGAAACGGATATTTTGGGCGGTCGTAATCTAATTGTGCCAGATAATTATGGACGTACACTAGCCCCCGAAAATTATGCCGCTCGTAGTTATAAAGGAGGTGAATTTTTGTTAGGATGGAATGATAGAGTAGGTGAGGTTGGATATGGTATTAGTGCAAATATGGGATACGCTATAGATCGTTGGGATATATATGATGAGGAGCCATCTTATGCTACGGGAAGAGAGCAGAATTTTAAATCTAGAATTGGAAGGCCAGAAAATCGCATAGTAGGTTTAGAGGCTATTGATCTCGTAAGAACACAAGAGCAGCTGAATGATTTATTAAATAGTGGTTTCAAAACTTATGGTAGAGATCCTTATTTAGGCATGATTCTCTATAAAGATGTCAAAGGTGCTAATTTTTCTGACGGCGCTGATGGAAAGATAGATGATAATGATATGATGTTATTGTCTAAAAATAATACACCTCGTATCAACTATGGATTGGGATTGAATGCAAGTTGGAAAGGGTTTTCAGTTTCCGCTTTATTACAAGGTGTATTAGCATATGACCGTATTATTAGTAATCAAGAGGGGGCAGGGATGCGTCAACATGGGGGGTCATTCCGACCTTACTACCCTATATGGGCAGGTGATGTGTGGACAGCTGAGAATCCTCAAGCTGCTTATCCGAGAGTCGTAGGTTCTAACTGGCAAGAAGCAGGTACTGCTTCATCTACTTTTTGGATTAGAAATGGTGCTTATATGCGTTTGCGTGATTTAAATGTTTCTTATAGTTTGCCGCAATCTCTTGTTAATTCTATTAAGTTGAAGGGTATAAATGTGTTTTTTAATGGAACAAACTTATTTGTACTCTCTCCTATGACAGAATTTCATGACCCAGAACAAAAAATGTATGACTCATATCCTGTGATGAAAACATTTACTTTAGGCTTAGACATTAAATTTTAATCAAACGTAATCATGAAAAAAATATTCTATCCCATTATAGCTTTAATGTTAACAGTGACTTCTTGTAAAGATGTCTTAAATATTGAAGATCTTAATTCGCTAGATGAGTCAAAAGTTTGGAATGATCCAAATTTAGTAAACGCTTATTTAGCTAATTTATATCCTTTATTTGGTAACTGGTCCTCCGGCGCAGATAATAATTCGGACCAATTAATCGGTATTAACTTCGCCCTAGATGCTGTAACGGTTAATAATACAGCTTATAAAGCTTGGGATTATACGACTATCCGAAAAATAAATACCGCTATTCAAAAAGTATCTGAAAGTACTGGATTGACCACAGAACTCAAAAATAGTGTGCTAGGACAGGCTTTGTTTATGCGTGCATATGTGTATTTCAATATGGTGAAATACCACGGTGGTGTTCCTTATATTACGACGCCACAAGATTTGGAAAGTGATGATTTGGAAGTGCCTCGTAATAGTACCAAAGAGTGTTTTGAATTAATGGTTAAAGACTTAGATCAAGCGATCTCTTTGTTGCCACAAACAATAGCTAAGAGCTCTTCCGATTATGGAAAGATCGATGGTAATTTTGCAGTAGCATTCAAAGGAAAGGTATTATTATATAAAGCCTCACCTCAGTTTAATCCTACTAATCCTTATGGCAATACTTTTTGGAATGAAGCTCATGCTGCGAATAAGGCAGCGTATGATAGGTTGTTAGCTAATGGTTATAGCCTAACTCCTGATTATGCTAATATTGCACTCCAAGAAAAAGGTCCCGAATCGATATTCTCGGTTATAAATACTTACCCGAATAAGGTTGCCAATTATGATAATGGTGTACGACCAGGTTCTGAAAGTAGAGGTACAGCAGGTGCCGTTCCTGCTTGGGAATTTGTGAAGTCTTTTCCCATGAAAGATGGTAAATTGTACTCTGATGTATCTAGCCCATATTATAAAACTGAAGATCAATTTTTACAATCTTATTGGGAAAATAGGGATCCTAGGTTTGAAAAATCTATAGTTTGGAATGGTAAGATTTATGAAGTTTCTGGAAAGGCCGGCAAAAGGCAATATACTTCTGTTGGTATCGCTACAGCTTTAGATGATTTTGGGATCAATCCTAATGCTAGAACTCCTTCAGAAAATTTGAATAGATACAGCGGCTTTTTTATTCTTAAAAATTCTAAGCTTTCTTTAAAGCAAACAGAGGTGGAAACACAGTACGACGTAGACTACGTAGTAATGCGTTTGGCTGAAGTAATGCTTAATTATGCTGAGACGGCAAATGAAACAGGGGATATAAATACAGCGATAGATATCTTAACACAAATTCGTAAGCGTGCGGGAATTGAAGCTGGTTTAGATGGTAAATATGGTATTACAGCAGCTAGTCGTGAGGATATACGTGAAGCGATATTGCTAGAACGTAGTATTGAGTTTTGTTTTGAGGGACATCGTTTTTGGGATTTAAGACGTTTGCGTAAACTTGCTGTACTACACAATAAAACTAAGTTTGGGGTAGAAGCAATAGCAATCAACACTAACGGGACTGAAATGGATCTGGATGAAGCAGCTTCTTTAGCAAGAGCTTATCAACTCAAAGAAGATCATTTTAAGTATACTTTGTTACAAGTGCCAAGATCTGGTGCGCAAGTAAATTTAGTTCCTGATACCTATTATTTCTTCCCAATAGCACAGTCTGTGTTGGATAAGAATACAAAACTTCAACAAAATAAAGATTGGGGTGGTACTTTTGATCCTACAATACAATAGTAATTTTTAAATATAAAGAGCTGTCTAAAATGACAGCTCTTTGCATATAATTTAATATTTTGAATACGGCTAAATAAGAAAAATATATCCTTAGAATGCGATAATCTCTGCGATCTGTTCGTGAATAAATTTTAATGTATTGGGGTTATAAAAATCATTGTTTTCATCTAATTCGTCTTGGATAATTGGGATGTGAAGTTTTAACGGCAAGACGTGCATGCGCATATAGTTACATACGCCTGTGAAATGATCTATGCCACGGATATTGCCATATTTTCCACTCGAAATACCTACAAGAATAGCTTTTTTGTGGTGAAATGATGAAGGAAAAGTACAGGCATCAACGAAAGTTTTTAAAACGCCCGGATAACTGCCATTATACTCAGGGATTATAAAAATAATCTTTTTACTAGCTGAAATCTTTGCCTGAATAGGGGCGAAATTGGCTGATCTTTTGCCATATAGATCTGTGCATAAAATATCAGGTGGCAATTCTGTTAAAGAAAGTAAATCCCAATTTTCACCTTGTTTAACCAATTCCTGTTGATAATATTTAGCCACTTTCAAGGAGTTGCTACCCAGTCTATTGGTGCCTGATATAATTAAATTCATTGTGATTTTGAAACTTATAGTAAAGTAAATACGACTTTGTGAAAACCTAAGTCTATTTTTTGTATCTTAGCTTTCTGAATAATAGTGTCTAATAGTTCTCAAATTTAACAACATTTAAGCATTTTATAAGTAATGTAAATGTATTTTTGATAAACTTATTAGGCATCCATTAGAAAAAATAAATTGTAACGGTTCGGTATCTCATGGGAAAAATAATTGCTATAGCAAATCAAAAAGGCGGCGTAGGGAAAACAACAACTTCAATTAACCTTGCAGCGAGTTTAGCTGTATTGGAATATAAAACACTGTTGGTGGACGCTGACCCTCAGGCAAATTCTACATCTGGAATAGGTTTTGATCCACGAAATATTAAAGCTAGTGTATATGAATGCTTAGTAAATGATATGGATCCTTTGGAAGCTATACAAGCTACTGAGACACCATTCTTAGATTTGTTGCCTGCACATATTGATTTAGTAGGAGCAGAAATTGAGATGATAAATCTCAATGAGCGTGAGTATAAGATGAAAAAAATGTTGACAGCCATAAAAGATAAATATGACTTTATCATTATTGACTGTTCGCCTTCATTAGGTTTGATAACGATCAATGCTTTAACAGCGTCTGACTCTGTGATTATCCCCGTTCAGTGTGAATACTTTGCCTTAGAAGGATTAGGCAAGCTATTGAATACTATTAAAATAGTCCAAAATAGATTAAATACGGATTTGGAAATTGAAGGTATATTGTTGACGATGTATGACGTGCGTTTACGTCTTTCTAATCAAGTAGTAGAAGAGGTGAGAACACATTTCCATGATTTAGTATTTGACACGATTATACAACGAAATACGCGCTTGAGCGAAGCGCCAAGTTTTGGTATTTCTGTAATCATGCATGATGCATCATGCAAAGGGGCTATTAATTATTTGAATTTAGCACGTGAGATCTTACAAAAAAATAATTTAGTAGAACAAAATAAAGAACAAGCGATTGCAGAATAATGGCAGCATTACAACGTAAAACAGGATTAGGGAAAGGGCTTGGCGCACTTTTGCAAGATGATTTAAAAGTGACAACGAATAATACGCCAAGAGAAACTGCTGAAGTTAACGTTTCTTCTGCAGGGAGTATTAATTTTATCAAAATTGAAGATATTGCGGTAAATCCATTTCAGCCACGTACTGATTTTGATCAAAATGCTTTACTTGAATTATCGGAATCCATCAAGATACAAGGATTAATACAGCCAATCACTGTTCGTCAGATAGGAAAAGATCAATACCAATTAATTAGTGGTGAGCGTCGTCTACGTGCTTCCAAATTGGCCGGTATTAATGATATCCCCGCTTATGTGCGTACGGCCAATGACCAGCAGATGCTGGAAATGGCCCTTATTGAGAACATACAGCGTGAAAATTTAAATGCCATCGAGGTAGCATTGAGTTTTCAACGAATGATTGAAGAATGTAACTTGAAACAAGAAGAATTGGGTGATCGTGTCTCTAAAAATAGATCTACGGTTACTAACTATTTGCGCTTATTGAAGTTGCCACCAGTGATTCAGGCAGGTATTCGTGATGGACAGATTTCAATGGGACATGCACGTGCTTTGATCAATGTAGGTGAGGTCGATAAACAGTTATATGTCTTTCAGGAGATTATAGACAAGGGTCTTTCTGTTCGTATGGCAGAGATATTGGTCCGTAATATTCAGGAGCAAATAAAGCCTAAAAAAGGTAAAGGTGTTGGTCAACAATTAGATTTTCAGTACCAAAAGATTGAGGATGATTTAGCATCTCGATTCTCTACGCGTGTCAAATTGAATTTGAAAAATGCTAGAGGGAAAGGGGCTATTGAGATTCCTTTTGAGTCGGAAGATGATTTGAGCCGTATTTTAGAACTATTAGATTGGTAATGCCCAAATTAATAACACTTATATTATTAGTTTTTTTTGTATTTGTATCCAGAGCGCAAGTTGATTCTACCACAAAAAATGTAGAACTTGATAATGTAGCACTAGATACTACTGCAGTGCAGGATACCGTAAAGAAAGAAACAAAAGCAGAGCGCAAGGCTCGGCAAAAGGCGGAGAAAGAACGTGCAAAATTTTATTACAAAGATATCTTAAAGGATTCTGCTCGTCTTCATATAGAGCATGTGTCCGATATCGCTTGGAAAAGATCTGCTATGTTGCCCGGTTGGGGACAGATTACCAATGGTGGTAAATACCTGTGGATAAAATTACCTATTATTTATGGTGGTTTTATAACAGCTTATTTTGTATTCGATTATTGGAATTTTTATTATCAGAAATTCACGAAGGAAGCAGTCTATCGTATTGATAATAATGGCGATACTTCTGATCCTGATTTAGCGAATGGCTATACTACTTTGGATGGTTTGATTCGACAGAAAGATAATTTTAGGCGCTATCGTGATATGACCATATTGGTTACTGCAGTGTGGTGGGCAGGTAATATCATTGAAGCATATACCGATTCTATGTTGCGTAATCGTTATAATATTGGCGATGACTTGGGCTTTAAAATAAATCCTACCTTGCTTCCTACGAATACAAATGGATTAGCCTTTCAATCAAATTTTGCAAGCCTGCTGACCCCAGGTGTTAAATTAACATTTAATTTTTAAAGAAATATAACCTCAATTATGAAAATCGTTTTATTAGGCTATGGCAAAATGGGGCAACTAATTGAAAAGTTTGCGCTAAAAAGAGGGCATGAAGTAGTGCTCGTTGTAGATGCCAGTAATCGGGACAATATTAAGGTTGAAGACCTTCAAGGTGCTGATATAGCTATTGATTTTAGTACGCCAGATGCTGCCTTAGAAAATATATCTTTATGTTTTGAAGCTGATTTACCAATTGTAGTGGGAACTACAGGGTGGTATGAGCATCTCAATGAAGTAAAGGATATCTGTTTAGAAGCTAATCAATCTTTATTATATGGCTCTAATTTCAGTATAGGTGTGAATGTGTTTTTTCATATCAATCGTATGCTGGCTAAAGCAATGGATCCATACAAACAGTATGATGTCCAAGTAGAAGAAATTCACCATATTCATAAGCTTGATGCGCCTAGCGGTACAGCGATAACAATTGCTGAAGGTATATTGAATAATTCAACCACCAAGCAAACTTGGGTAAACGAGGTGGTAGGTACAACAGAGTCAGGCCTAATTAATAAACCTGATGAGTTGCTCATTGAAAGTCTTCGTATCGAAGAAGTGCCAGGTACGCACACCGTGTTGTATAGTTCCGAAGTAGATCAAATTGAGTTTAAACATACTGCACATAATAGAGATGGTTTTGCGCTTGGTGCAGTAGTAGCAGCAGAATGGTTGAACAAAAAGAAAGGTTTCTATCAAGTAACGGAAATATTTGATTTCAATACTTTGATTTAAGCTGTAACTATTTTGTATTTTAAACTACTAATATTTAAAAATCTTTAATATGTGGTATATTATTTTTGCAGTACTGACAATTGTATCGTTATATGGTCTTTTTTTACTTTTCAAAAAGGCTGGCAAACAAGGTTGGGAAGCAATCGTTCCTTTTTATAGAGAGTACGTAATGGCTCAATTAGTAGGACGTCCTACATGGTGGGTTATTTTGTTAATAGTTCCTATTGTTAACATTTTTGTATTCTACGGTTTTTATCTTGATTTTATAAAAGCTTTTGGTAAACGTAGATTTTGGGAAAATGCAGCAGCTGTGCTTGTTCCATTTATAGTTTTACCAATGTGGGCGTTGGATTCAACGGTAAAATATCTTGGTCAACCAAATACGGAAGAGTTTAAGAAGAAGTATCCGTACAAAAAATCTGTAGGAAGAGAATGGGCAGATGCTATCATATTTGCGACAGTAGCAGCTTCGTTGATTCGCGGCTTCTTGATTGAAGCATATATGATTCCCACGGGATCTATGGAAAGATCATTGCTCGTAGGAGATTTCTTGTTCGTGAGTAAATTAAATTACGGCCCTCGTATTCCTAATACGCCAATAGCTTTTCCGTTCGCTCATCATACCATGCCAATCACTGGTGGCAAAGCATATTCCGAATTAATAGAAATCCCTTACAAACGTTTGCCAGGATTTGAAAAGATAGAACGCAATGATGTTGTTGTTTTTAATTTTCCGATGGAAGCAGATGCTCCTTACAATAGACCCGTAGATAAAAGAGAAAATTATATCAAACGTGCAGTGGGTGCACCTGGTGATGTTGTAGAAATGCAAAATGGTAATTTAATCGTCAATGGACAGCCAGGATATGATTCCAATGATGTACAGAAGGCTTATATCGTATTTACGGACCAGAATGGTTTGAGTCCCCAAATATTGAAAGATAAACGCTTCGAATATAATCAGCAATACGATGAAAATGGCAATGTCGTTTACATACTATATGTAACAGAAGAAGAAATTAAAGAAGTAGAAAAATGGTCTAATGTACAGAAAGTAATAATGTCGGACAACCCTAATCCTGCTTTCCCTAAATCAGACCTATATAACTGGAATTTCCATAATTTTGGCCCTTTAAAAGTACCTGCTAAAGGTGATGTCGTTGAGTTAACAGATCTTTCTCTTCCTATATATGAGCGCTTGATTACGGTATACGAAGGAAATACCTTAGAGAAGCGTGATGATGGTATTTATGTAAATGGGGTAAAATCGGATAATTATACCATCAAAATGGATTATTACTGGATGATGGGTGATAATAGAGATAATTCCTTAGACTCTAGAGATTTTGGGTTCGTTCCGGAAGATCATATTGTAGGTAAAGCTTTATTTACTTGGTTAAGTTGGGATGCGGATGGTAGTTTCTTATCAAAAATACGTTGGAATAGATTTTTTAGAGGTATTCATTAATAGTATTATTTAATAACTTATAATAAAAGCCATTTTTGATTTCAAAAATGGCTTTTATCGTTTTATGCTTTTAACGCTGCTAAATAGCGTTTTATAGTTTCTTCTAATCCTAGATATAATGCGTCAGCTATCAGGGCATGTCCAATACTTACTTCTAATAGACCTGGTATATGTTGATTGAAATAGGCTAAGTTGTTTAAGTCTAAATCATGACCAGCATTCAATCCTAAACCAACTTCTCTAGCTTTCTGTGCTGCTTTGAAGTATGGTTTAATAGCTTTCTCTTTATTGAAGCCATATTCTGCAGCGTATGCTTCAGTATACAATTCTATACGATCTGTACCTGTCGTAGCGGCAGCTTCTACCATTTCTTCAATAGGGTCCACAAAAATGGATACTCTGATTCCTTCATTTTGAAATAAAGAAACCATTTCTTTAAGGTATGCTTGATGCTTGATGGTATCCCATCCATGGTTGGATGTTATTTGTCCTAATATATCAGGAACTAAGGTTACTTGTGTTGGTTTGTTAGCTAGTACTAAATCAATAAACTTTTGCTCTTGGCAATTTCCTTCGATATTGAATTCAGTAGTGATTTCAGCTTTTAAATCGTATACATCTTGATAACGTATATGTCGTTCATCAGGTCGTGGGTGCACAGTAATTCCTTCTGCTCCAAAACGTTCACATGATAATGCTGTAGATAAGACATTCGGAACATTACCTCCTCTAGAATTACGTAGAGTAGCTATTTTATTAATATTTACAGATAATTTTGTCATAATCCTTAGTGTTTAGCTAAGTTACAAATGTAACTAATAAAATTGATTCCCTATTGTATATCGTCATATGTGTTATATTATGTAAATGGGTGATTTAGTATGTATTTACAAAGAAAATGAAAGATAATTTTTTTAAATTGCATTCAATGGATGGATTTAGCTTTAATCTCTTAGAAGGGTTTAGATTATTAGATATCTTAGATATCCTTTTGGTTGCTGTAATTATATACTATGTATACAGTTTGATAAAGGGGACTATTGCCGTTAATATATTGATGGGAGTAGCCCTGTTTTATGGTATTTATCTTGCCGTGAAACAGCTGGAAATGCGCCTCTTGACGGAGATATTTGGCGGTTTTATATCTGTAGGTTCTATCGCATTGATTGTCGTTTTTCAACAGGAGATACGTCGTTTCCTATTGCATATAGGAAAAAATATCTCGATGCGTCGTAAAAAATTCTTCTTAAATTTTATAGGTGCTAAGAAAACGGCGCAAAAAGATCATACCGAGCAGATAAAACCTATAATAGATGCTTGTAAAAGCATGTCTAGATCCCGAACAGGTGCTTTACTGGTTTTTTCTAGGTATTTTGATGAAGAATATTATCAGTCTAGTGGCGAATATATTGATGCACCGGTGTCCAAAAGATTGCTCGAGAGTATATTTTTTAAAAATAGCCCCTTGCATGATGGTGCTGTCGTTATTGTTGATTTTAGGGTGATGACGGCAAGCTCTGTTTTGCCGCTTTCAGACTCTGAAGATTTACCTCCTCAATTTGGCCTTCGCCATCGTGCTGCAATTGGTGTAACGGAGGTGTCTGAAGCTGTTGCTGTTATTGTCTCTGAAGAGACTGGGGAGATTTCTTTTGCTAAAGATGGTAATGTAAATATGAATTTAAGCCCCGAAGAGCTAGAAGAATTGTTGAAAGAGGAATTGTAAGATTCTTGATTCTGTAATTGATATCGAATTATATTTCGACCATCACTCTTCTAAGTGTATTTTGTTCGATTATTTATGTATATTGTAGTGTAATTATTATTTAGTTATTACATTTACTTTGTTATAAACACTATAAACCTATTATGTATTTCGAAGAAAATAAACCATTGAACATCGTGTTGAATGACCTTTTTGAGCATTATAGAAAGAATGTTGTCGACGTTGATAAGATAACAAATGCTTTGCTACAAAATGGGGTTGTTCAGAAGCAAGAAGATATCGTAAATGATCATATTGCATTTCGTACTTTAGGGGTCCCTAATTTGGGAATAAAATCCTTTGAGAAAATATTTCTAGCCCTTGGCTATACAAAAAAGGATTATTTTAATTTTGAAGGTAAAAAATTAGATGCCTATTGGTTTGCGCCTCCAGAGCCACATTATCCACGGATTTTCGTGTCTGAGCTGCGTGTAGGAGATTTAAGCCAAAAGACACAAGATATCATCGCCAAATATACCGCTGCAATCGTTGTAGACCCGGTAGAGGCTATCGACCTTAATAATGGAAGGCAAATAGCTGAATTTTTGCAAAAACCATTATGGGATATTCCTACATCTGAAGAATATAAAGCTTTATTGGAAGAAAGTGAGTATGCTGGGTGGGTTATTTACAACCGTTATTACCTCAATCATTATACGATTAGTATTCATGAATTGAAGGATGGTTATAATACGCTAGAACAATTTAATGATTTTCTATTAAGTATTGGTGTTAAGCTGAATAATGCTGGTGGGGTTATCAAAACTAGTGCGGATGGACTGTTGCGCCAGAGTAGTACCGTATCGGCCTTGTATAACGCTACTTTTGCCGATGATAAAATAGTGCAGATAGCAGGTAGTTACGTTGAATTTGCGGAGCGTGCTGTGCTACCGCAATTTTCGCATCTCTCCAAAGAAGAGATTACGTCCGTACATCGTAGGGATGGTTTTGAAACCAATAATGCGGACAAAATCTTCGAAAGTACTTATACAACACAAATAAAAGGATCTTAAGAGTAACATATCCATCGTGGAAGGTAAATTACGTATATTAAAAGGACAATTAAAAGGTGAGCTATATTTCGATAACCTCATGCGTACCGTGTATGCTACCGATGCATCGGCATATCGTGAGATGCCTTTGGCTGTGGCTATACCTAAAGATGAAGATGATATTGCGCTGCTGATTAAATTTGCGATACGCAATAATACTTCTTTGATACCTCGTGCGGCAGGAACATCATTGGCGGGACAGGTCGTGGGTGCAGGAATAATTGTCGATGTATCTAAGTATTTTACCAATATAATAGAAGTTAATAAAGATGAAAATTGGGTACGTGTACAACCTGGTGTTATTCGTGACGAGCTCAATCTATATTTAAAAGATTATGGTTTGTATTTTGGTCCCGAAACATCTACTGCCAATAGAGCTATGCTCGGCGGTATGGTTGGCAATAATTCATGTGGTTCCAATTCTTTGATTTATGGTAGTGCCCGTGAACATACGCTTGAGGTAAAGGGTTTTTTGTCTGATGGCTCTTTTGTGCATTTTAAGGATCTTTCTTTTGATGAATTTATAGCCAAATGTCAGCTTGAAAGTTTGGAAGGTGCTATATATAAGCATATAAAAACGACACTTAGTGATTATAATATTCAAGAAGAAATCCGCAATAAATTTCCTAAATCAACAGTAAAGCGTCGTAATACAGGGTATGCAATAGATATGCTTTTGCATTCAAATCCTTTTACAGCTACAGATGTTCCCTTCAATTTTTGTAAGCTTATATGTGGATCTGAAGGTACCTTGGTATTTATTACGGAGATAAAGCTTCATGTTGATTCTTTGCCCAATAAATCATCGGGCTTACTATGTGCGCACTTTAATAGTATAGAAGATGCCTTAAAGGCAAATTTGATCGTTTTGAATCACCAACCATTAGTTTCTGAACTGATGGATAGTTATATTTTAGATTGTACTAAAAACAATATAGCGCAAAATGAAAATCGATTCTTTGTTGAAGGGGATCCTGCTGCTATTCTTATAGTCGAATATGATGGGGATGATGAGAAAGAGATATTAACTAAAATCGAAGCTGTCAAAACTGATCTGTTGAAGGATAATTTGGGATATTATTTTCCTGTTATATTTGGTGCTGACAAAAGAAAAGTATGGAATCTCCGAAAAGCAGGTTTAGGGCTATTAAGTAATACGCCGGGAGATGATAAACCCGTTGCTGTGATTGAAGATACAGCAGTTGATGTCAATGATTTGCCTGCATTTATTTCCGAATTCAATACTATATTAGCACGATATCAACTTTATTCTGTTCACTATGCACATGCCGCAACCGGTGAATTGCATCTAAGGCCTATTCTTAACTTAAAAACCAGTAATGGCAATAAATTGTTTCGTGAGATTGCTTTTGAAATAGCTAAGCTGGTCAAAAAATATAGAGGATCATTAAGTGGGGAGCATGGTGATGGTCGCTTGCGTGGTGAATTTATCCCTTTTATGATAGGGGAAAGAAACTATCAACTATTAAAGGATATTAAATATAAATGGGATCCTAAAGGATTGTTCAATCCCGGAAAAATAGTGGATACACCCGCTATGAATTCATTTCTCCGCTATGAACCTGACGCGCCACAAAAAGTGTTTAATACTGTATTCCGCTACAATGGACAAAATATATTGCAGCATGCAGAGCAATGTAATGGTTCGGGAGATTGCCGTAAAACGGAACTAGCAGGAGGTACGATGTGCCCTTCTTATATGGCAACACGTAATGAAAAAGATACCACCCGTGCTCGAGCAAATATATTGCGTGAATTTCTTACTAATTCTACCAAAGATAATCCCTTTAACCATCAGGAGATAAAAGAAGTGATGGATTTGTGCCTTAGTTGTAAAGGCTGTAAATCCGAGTGCCCCTCTAGTGTAGATATGGCTAAATTGAAAGCTGATTTTCTCCAATCTTATTATGACACAAATGGTATTCCATTGCGTGCGCGTATGCTAGGGCACATAGATAAAATAACAGCGTTGGCGGCTCATTTTCCTAAACTATACAATTGGACAATTTCTAATGCGACAACGAGCAAATGGCTTAAGCAAATGATAGGGTTCTCTGTTAATCGTACGCTGCCTAGTATTGCGGATAAATCTTTACGCCAATGGTTTAACAATAGGGAGATAAGTGTTGCCGATGCGAGGGATCAGCAATATGTATACTTTTTTTGTGATGAATTTACCAATTATAACGATGTCGAAATTGGTAAAAAGGCCATTCTCTTATTAGAAGCTTTAGGATATACCGTTTTGATGGTCAATCATCCTGCTAGTGGACGAGCATTGATATCTAAAGGTTTGCTTCGTGAAGCTAAGAAATTAGCTAATAAAAATGTACAGATTTTTTCCGCACTTATCCACGATAATATAGCATTGGTAGCTGTAGAACCATCTACTATTTTATCTTTTAGAGATGAATACATAGATTTGGTAGACGAACCATTGATAAATGATGCCAAGCGTATCGCCAAGCAGGCTATGGTATTAGAAGAGTTTATCTGGAAAGAGTTTGAACGTGGTAATATATCGTCTTCGAAGTTTCGAAATACTAATCTAGATCTTCTCTTACATGCACATTGTCAACAAAAGGCATGGAACTTACATCATTTTTCTGAAAAGGTGTTAACTATTCCTCGGGGCAATAAAGTAACGACAATAGCCTCAGGTTGCTGCGGTATGGCAGGTTCATTTGGTTATGAAAAAGAACATTATGATTTGTCAATGAAAATCGGGGAGTTAGTATTGTTACCTGCTGTGCGAGCGAAAAGGAAAGAAACGGTAATAGTGGCTCCAGGATCTAGTTGTAGACACCAGATAAAAGATGGGACAGCAGAAAATGCCATGCATCCTATAGAGATATTGTTTGAGGCCTTGCAATAGTTGAGCTAAAAAAAAAGAGCTGATTCAATTTTGAATCAGCTCTTTTCGGCTATAGATAGTATAGTTTATTTAGCCGCATTAAGTGCTTCAGTATTCAACTTTACGTATTCAGCATTGTTAGCTTCTTTTGCCATTGCAATACCTTCTTGAGCAGCCTTTTGAGCTCCTGCTTTATCGCCTGCTTTAGTCAGAATTCTTGCCTTCCAGTATTTTATATGTGCTGCTTTGGTATTTCCTTCATCAGCAGCTTTGATCCATTCTGCGGCTTTTTTACTATCCAGATTATTGTTGTAGTAATATTGTGCTGCTTGGAAATAGGGTTTTTTATCTGTCGTCATCGCTTGCTCGATGCTAGCCGATATCTCTTTAGATTGATCTGCAACTATTGTAAATCCTACTTTTGTCTTATCCCATGCTAGAGTAAGTTTTGTAGATTTCGTCGTCACATCTTCAAATTGCATAGTAAATGTCTCTACTTTATCATTTAGCTTGTGAGAAGGAACGGTAAATCTCAAGAAATCTTCTTCTTGCTTGTATTGGTAAGCTCCCCATTGGTTAACATTTTTACTCAAAATAATCGTCCAATTTGTAGCTGTGGGTATTGTGAATATACCATAAGTCCCCGCGGGAACTTTATTTCCTTCGATGGTTACCTCTTCTTGAAAAGTAATGCTCGGAATATTATTCGCTCCAGTTCGCCAAACTTCATTATAAGGAATTAAGCCGCCAAAAATTGTACGTCCATTTACATTAGGTCTTTGGTAAATCAAAGATATAGTCTTAATACCCAAACCCTGTGTTACCGATTGTGTACTACTAGCTTGAGGTAGTTTCACCTGTGCCGAGGTTGTTTCTGTCCCTAAGAAAAGAAGTCCAGCAGTAGCTATTGATAAAATAATTTTTTTCATTTTGTTGTATTTTAAAGTGAATTTAATGATTTTTTAAGACTTTTTACCTGAATTGGTATTAAATCTCGTTTAACTTCCTTGTTGCTAAATTTTTTGATATGACTTTCCAGGGTATTTAGTGAATCTGTGTTGTTTTCATATGCTTTACGTAATATTTTTATTTTTTCTATCTGTTGGATTCCATCAATCATATTCTCAAAGCGAATACTAGTTTCGTTGTCAGGATATACTAAATACGTATCTCCAGCGGAGAATGGACCAAATCGCGTATCTGTAAATGGTGATTTGTTCCAGTTATCAAATGACCATCGCAAATAACCATCAAATCCTCTTTCTACGGTATTTAACATCAGCCAAATTGGTTCGTAATAGCCACTACTAGTGAGGGTATTGGGAAATATCTCTGTACAGCAGGTGTACATTGTAGTTTTGTAGCCTTTTGCTTTTCTCGATGCTAGAATATCCGACGACATATCTGCATGGAAGGGTATAGAATAATCTATAATATCATCAGAAAGTTCGGGATGATAATATCCAGCTAATGATATGTTATAATCCTTGTCAGCCGCTTTAATAATGGAAGTGGCTGCTTGCATATCTTTCATTGGACGTTCGTCCATCGCGATGGTTGTTTTATTAAACCAGCCTTTCTCTTTTAGATGTTGTGCAAAATCCTTTAAGAATGGATGCCAATGGTTTTTATAAATATCTTCATTTGGACTTGCCTTTAATATCTCTGTTTTATTCGTCTCTTCGTCAAAATAATAGAAGGAAAGGTTCCATGGGATCATACTGTAACAATTGATATATTTATCTATACCGATATGATGCATGAATTCTACCCATTTGTCAAAATTCGTGTAATCATATTCCCAAGTGCCGTTTTTCTTTTTTGTCCATTGAATCATACTGCCGTATTTATCAAAAGTCTGGCTATTCCATGGGTCATGGATGATCGAAGCTGTAATGTTTTTTTGCCCTGCATGAGCAAGACGTAGCATATGAGGTTCAATAAGTTTGAAATGCTCCGCTGTAAAAGGAGTTACGTCATAATATCGTGCCGAAGAGTAAGGGTTTTGCCAAAGATCTAAGTGGAAGTCCCAATCCATAGCTAATGGAAGTGTTCTATTGGAAATAGTAACCGAATAAGGTAATGATAGTTCTTTTTTACCCTTCCCTTTACCGATTATAAGTTCTACCGTGCCCTTATATATTCCTGCCTTAATTGCGCTAGGGATTTTAATACTTAGCCACAATGGTCGCGTTTCATAAGCGGTATAAGTGAAGTTATTGGTGTTTTGTATGCGATCTGCTACCAAAGTTGAATCTAAAATAATACTGATGCCACAACCTGATTTTAAATTGGAAGGATCATCAGACAACACATATGATATAGGTGTAAATGTGATATTCTCTTTATGAAGGATTGATTTTCCAGATTTCAAATCGGATACTTTGAGCTGTATATCTTGACCATTATATGCAGGTAGGTTACTCCAGAAAGCTAGTTGTGTATGAATAGTTTCATTTTTCCATGCTTCACCTTGCCAAGTATCGGCGGTTTGGTTTGCAGCGGGATAATGGTGTTTGGAAAGGCTGTAATCTGCATCTACAAAAGAAAAATATAACGATTTCTTAATCTGATCCCAATGGGTATTGTCTTTCGGTTTTTTCGGATCAACAGGTTCTTTTATCGAAGCAGATGATGGTACGATAAACAGATAAAATAATAGGCTTAGAAGATATGGTTTCATTGATTATACAAATAATTTGAAAGCTGAAAATACAAAAAACAAACAGGCTAACAAAGTAAAAGGGCTGTTACTACAGCCCCTTTAGTTATTTGTATAAGATTCTAAATTTGATGGTATTATCAATCTCTTTTAGCTGCTTAATTAATTTTTTGTCGTAATTGCTGTCAATGTCGGTTACAGCGTATCCTATGTCGCCTCGTGTCATCAAAAATTGTGATAGGATATTGATGTTATTTTCGGCATATACATTATTGATACGTGCTAATATACCAGGTACATTCTTGTGGATGTGAAGTAGACGATGGCCTTTCATCTTTTTTGGTAACATCAAATTCGGAAAATTTCTACTTTGATCGGTATCGCCATTGTTGATAAAATCTGCCATACGACGTGGGATAAACTCTACATTGTGGACTTTATTTTTCTTATCATCAAATACGACAATTCCTTTTTCATTACAAATTGTCTTACTTATTTTTCCTTTGATATCACCCAAGTATCCGATAGTTTTTAATTTATCTGCTCTACTTAACTGTTCATCAGAAATCTCGATATCAGCACCTAATAATAACATACCTACATCTTCGGTATATTTCTCCTCAAAGGATTCCTTTACACGAATAGAGAAACCATCTCTTTTCAAAATATGAGCTGACATTTGTGGGACATCACCAATAATCAAACACAATATTCTATTCTTAGGGTAAGAGATAGCGCTAGGTAAATTATTTACATACAAAAACTCATCAAAGCTTGGCGTTACGTGATCTGCTTTTTCGGTAACACTTTTTCTAGAGATATTCTCTGTGAAAGCGAAAAATTTTGCTATTAATCCAGATTCTTTTAATTGGAAATCAGAATAACCATCACCTATGCCGTATATATTACCTTGTATATTTAATGCTTTCAATAGTTTTACCTTTCCTCCTTCATCAGAAAGTGGGTTTTCTTGGTCATAACCATTGATATAACCATTTTCGTCAAATGTAAACGTATTGGCATATATATTCTCCTCTTTGATGCCATAAAGAGATACTACAGGTGTAATAAACTCTTTAAACCCTCCAGATACAATCCATGCTGTATCTTCATTTTGTTTGAAGAACTCTCTGTTACGCTCAAAAGATTTGGAAACTTTCTTTTTTAGGTGTTTTACTAGTTTGGATAGGTGTTCTTTATTTGCCTTCAATAATGAAATACGTCCAGCTAGACTTTCTCGGAAAGAAATCTTTCCTTCCATCGCTAGGTTGGTGTAGTTCTCAATCTCTTTGTATACTTTTTCTTGATCAGGATGTCCTTCCAAAGAAATACGTGCCAATTCATCTAAAGCTTCTACTTGTGTAAAAGTACTATCGAAATCAATGATATAATAGTTTTTCACGGTGTTTAGTTTGTTGATTTATATGTTTTTTGTGTAAGTAAGTGCTATTTCTTTTAAGGTCTGATCTAGTGGCTTGAAGCGAAAGTCAATTGTATTTAAAAGTTTTACGTTCGTAAATTTTAATTTGCTTGCAGCTGCTCTAGATGATTCTTTTGTCAGTGTAGGTTGTTTTCCTGTAAATAAGGAAGCAACTTTTGCTAATCTCCACGCTATGCTTAATATAAATGGAGTAGCCTCAATCTTTGGCGCTTTTTTATTTAAAAGACCAGCTATTTTTTCTAGTAAGGCTTTATTACTTATATTTTCACTATTCAGGATAAAACGCTCACTGCGAATATCTTTGCGATTCATAAGGATGATCATTGCATCTGCCACATCTTCTACATCGACAATACCGATTGATCCCGGCGTATAAATCGGGAGGCCTTTATTTACTAAATCAAAGACTACACCAGATCCATTCTTGCCAGCGCTAGCACCCATTATCAAGGATGGATTAACGATGACAGCGTCTAATCCTTCTATTATACCGCGCCATACCTCGAGCTCTCCTTTATATTTGGAAGTAGAATAGTTGGATATTTTTTTATTATATTCCCACTTATCCGTTTCACTGACAGGTTTGTTTAGTTTATTGGTGCCTAATGCTGCAATAGAACTTACATATAACAAACGAGCATGATGCTCTATACAAAGATTTACTATATTTTTTGTACCCTCAATATTGATATTGTTCATTTGTGTAGCATTACCTTTTTGGTAAGATATCTGTGCTGCACAATGATATACTTCGGTGATATTATCAAATAAATCCGATAAAGTAAAGTAGTCTGTCACATCAGCATTTACCCATTTTATAAGAGCTGAATTTGTTAATTCTTCTGGAATGACAGAGGATTCTCTTTTAGTAGCAGTAACCACTACACCACTGTTGATTAATTTCTTAATTAAAGTTGAGCCTAAAAAACCTGTACCTCCAGTAACTAATATCACTTGTTTATTTTATTGTTGATAATATATACTTTCAAAGATAGAGTATTGAGGTGTGGTATGCAAATCATTTATATGGCTAAAATGAGCTGATTTAGTATTATTTGAAAGACCTATTGGTCCTTCTTAAGTATATGGATATATGGTAATAAAAATTAATATATGTATACGATTTTAATCAAATTATCTCCTGAAACTGGGAGATAGCTAAACGTTTGTATTCTTTGAGATCGTTATGCCTTCGTCATTTTCGCTAATTATAGCAGATATACTCGCTGTTTGTTTAGGTGATCGTGCTCTTTTTCCGGTAATAAAATCCAACGTTTTAGGCATTATTCGATTTAGAATATTGAATAATATAACACATATTATCACACATATAATAGGGCCGACAAAATAACTAATTATTTTACCTATGCCTGTAGAAAGTATGGAATACCGATGTATTGCTCCTTTAATCCAATTTATAATAAATATCTCATGTGCCACATAAATAAAAAACGACGTAGGTGCAAATTTAAATAGGAAACCTCTAATTTTTTGATTCTTAAATAGGTAGTTGAAAAGATTGAATAGTGTTATAATACCAGGAATAATAAATAAGCGGAATATGTATTCATGTGTAGGTTTTCCACTATTTAGGGTTGCTGTTAGTAATAAAATAACACTAACAATCGCCATCACTTTTTTGTGCTTATCGGCAATAGCTATAATGTCAATATTATTCAGCCCAATATAAGCGCCGATAGAAAAAAATAATACAGTAGTAATCTCAATAACATTAGAGTAATTGTTGTGAAATAATACATAGAATATATACAATGCTATTAAGCCATATATTTTGGTGTATTTGATGAAATAATATATTACAGGTGATAAAATAATAATGACGATTAAATTTCTTATATACCATAAAGGAAAATTTATTGGACCTCCCCAAAAAGAATCATACAAAGTAGGAAGTTCATTTTGTGGTCTCGCAAATAATAATGCTCCTATATAGTTTACAATACATATTGCTGCAATCATAATAGCATTCCATGAGATATAAGGAACGACTAAATAGCGTAATTTTTTAGATAATTTTTCCTTGTAACTACTTGGACTGAGCTTGTCTAAATTAAGGAAGAAAAAAAAGCCAGAAATAATGAAGAATAATCTTACTGGTATCTTAGCAAAATTATGTGAGATCATTTCTGATATAAATATATATATGTTTTCTATGGATAAGTTTGGTTCTATTTGGACATTTGTAAACGGTAACATATGTGCTATAACGACAAGAAAAGCTAGAGGAAACCTCATTGATTCTATAATTAGAAACAGTTTGTTTTTCGTATTCATAGTAGATTTATAATTAATACGCTGAAATGAGATAGATTGTTTTTATTAATCTACAAAAAATATAGGATAATAGATATGAGGTAAAGTAACTTGTTGTTAATAAATTATTATTTAGCCAATTTTTTAAAATTTAATTTCTTAATATGAAATATAGAGGTCTGCAGTAAATAGCTATTTTGTTAGAGAGCCAATTCATCTTATAAATTTAAATACTAGCCAAAATAATGCATATTTGTATTATACTTTTTTACCTTAGTAGATAAGGTTCAATGCATACAAAAATATCCATTAAAATATGTCTTTAGCAGATTTTTTTTCACCTATCCCTAATAGAGAAGAATACCTTAATTCGCAGTTAGGAAAAGTAATTGTGTCGTATGTTGATGAATTTCCTGATTTATATTTGGATACAAAAAAACCAGACCTCGTAATAATAGGAGTCGAGGAGGATCGTGCATCAGTAGGAAATAACGGCTGTGCTAAAGGCCCTAATGAAATCCGTAAACATTTCTATGAATTGTATCAAGGGGATTATGATATCAAAATCACGGATTTAGGAAATGTTAAACCTGGTGATACAATCAATGATACCTATGCTGCTATACGATTAATAATTGAAGATTTGCTCAAGCATGATATATTGCCTATAATAATCGGTGGGGGACATGATCTGACGTATGCACAATATTTAGCTTATGAACATTTAGATCAAAAAGTAGAGGTGGCAGTGATTGATGCTAAGTTTGATTTAGATCAAGCAAATGCTGAAGATAGCCCATTAAATTCACAAACCTATTTAAATAAAATTATTCTGCATCAGCCTGATTATTTGTTTAATCTAAGTAATGTAGCTTTTCAAACGTATTTAGTAAGTAAGGAATCTATCAATATGTACGATAAATTGTTTTTTACAATGCAGCGTTTGGGATCTATTTCTGGTAAATTGGACCATGCTGAACCGGTACTACGTGCTGCTGATATGGTTAGTTTTGATGTAACTGCAATCCGAGCGTCCGAAGCGATAGGTAATGCTAACGCTGTGCCTAATGGTCTTTATGGCAACGAGGCTTGTCAACTGGCGCGATATGCTGGGATGTCCGACAAGTGCTCTTCTGTAGGTTTTTATGAATTCAACCCTACCTTTGATCCACTAGGACATACTGCGATGTTAGTTTCGCAGATGATATGGTGTTTTGTAGATGGTTATTATAACCGAAAGCAAGATACGCCACTGTATCCAAAATCTTCTTATATCATCTATCGTACGCCTTTGGAAAACGAAGAGCATGAGGTGGTGTTTGTGAAGAGCAAAAAGTCTGATCGTTGGTGGATGCAGGTCCCTTATTTTGGGACAAGATCGGTCAACGAAAGATACTATTTAGTGCCTTGCCGTTATGAAGATTATCAGATGGCTGTAAATGGTGAAATGCCTGATTTGTGGTGGAGAACACATCAGAAATTACAATAATCAAATGGTCTTAAAAGACCATTTTTTGTTAAAAAAAATATGGAATATTTATTAATAGGAATCATCATCATTCTATTCGTTGTTTGTATCTTTTTGTTTTGGAAGAATGGACAGGCTATCCCTATGGATAGATTTAATCTATTGCAAAATGAAAAACAGCAACAAGAATTGTCTGTTGCCAAGTTGGAGCAACAAGTTCAAATTGTATCTAATGAAAATGCAACACTGAAAGTACTTTTGGAGAAGGAGCGTAATGAACGCTCTGCACTGGAGAGAACACTAGAAGGAACGAATGCTTATTTGCAAGCACAACAGGAGAAATTTCAAGATCAAAAGCAAGAAATTGTAGCTATTAAATCTCAATTTAACACTGAATTTCAAGTGCTCGCTAACAAAATATTAGACGAGAAAGCACAAAAATTTACAGCGCTTAATCAGCAGAATATGGGGCTAATATTGGACCCTTTGAAAGATAGGATTAAAAGCTTTGAGGATAAAGTGGAAAAGACTTATTCTCAAGAAGCCGCGGAGCGTAATGTGTTAAAAGGAGTGGTCGAACAACTAATGGCGCAGAGCGTAGAGATAAAAAATGAAGCTAATAATCTCTCAAAGGCGTTGAAAGGGGATTCTAAGAAACAAGGCAATTGGGGTGAGGTGATATTGGAACGTGTACTCGAGCGCTCGGGATTGACCAAAGACCAAGAATACCGCTTGCAGGTTTCTATGTTGGATGATCAAGGTCGTCGTTTGCAGCCTGATGCGATCATCGATCTGCCTGATGATAAGCAATTGATTGTTGATTCCAAAGTGTCTTTAGTCGCTTATGAGAAAGTCGTTAATTCTGACAATGAAGAGGAGCGTGCTTTATATTTGAAACAGCATATCCTATCTGTCGAAAATCACGTGAAGGAATTGTCTGCTAAAAATTATCAAAATCTCTATGGTATACATTCACCAGATTTTGTGTTGCTATTTATGCCTATTGAATCGGCATTAAGTCTGGCTGTAATGCAGAAACCTGATATTTTCTCTGATGCTTGGGACAGACGCGTAGTTATCGTCAGTCCATCGACATTATTGGCTACTTTGCGTACAATAGCGGCGATATGGAAACAAGAAAGACAAAACCGTAATGTATTGGAAATCGCTCGTGAAGCAGGAGCACTATATGATAAATTTGTTGGCTTTTTGCAAGATATGCAACATATTCAAACCCATCTAGACAAAGCTTCAGAGAAGCATGAAGATGCGATGCGTAAGTTGTCTACTGGTCCAGGTAATGTCGTTCGAAAGATTGAAGTACTAAAATCATTAGGAGCTAAAGCAAATAAGCAAATAGATGATAAGTATTTAGAATAGGGTATACCCTAATTAAAAAAGAGGCTGCCCTTTTTAAGACAGCCTCTTTTTTAGTTAACAGTATATTATACATCCACTTTTAATAACCAAATATTTGGTCAAGGGTTAATTTTTGAAATTCGCCAAGTTTTTCCATACTTTCTTTACGCAGATTTTCCTCATCTCCGACAATACAGTAAACATAAGGCTTTTGACTAAATTCTTTTTTATGAAAGTTCTTCAAATCATTAAATGTAAGATTCGGTATTTGTTCAAATGTATTTTTACGAATATCTGTTGTATTCCCTAAACGTTGTGCTACGATATAATTGTTTAGAATTCCTGTGTTAATAACACGTTCACTAGCAATTGATTTTAACAAGCTTTGTTTTGACGTTTCAAAGGAATTCGCAGATTCAGGTAAAGTATTCAAAAGCTCATTCATAGCTTGTGTAGCTTCATTAAATTTATCTGTCTGGGTACCTATATATGCACCAATAAAATATTTATTTTCCTTTTTTGTGGGTTGACTAAAATAGGCATAAGTAGAATACGCTAATGCTTTAGATTCACGTATTGTTTGGAAAACTATAGACCCCATTCCTCCACCAAAATAATTGTTAAATAGCGCTACCGTTGGCGTGATGGAGACATCATATGAACCTGAATTTTTTAACCAGAAAATCTCAACTTGTTGCATTTTATAGGGCGCAAAAAGTACTTTATTCTTGTGGGTTTCAATCTCTTTAAATTCAACGATTGATGATGTTTTCAGGTATGGCGTATTTTTTACTTTTAATGTTGGTAATGTCTTGGCAATTTTTTCTACTTTTTCAGGTCCGAAGTATAAAATAGTATATTCCATATTTGCCAAATTGTGCAATACTTGCACCAAATCTTGTGCCTTAAGGTTGTCTAATTCAGCATCTGTAAAGGTATAATTAAAAGGATTATTAGCACCATATCGTGCATATGAACGTAAGCCTTCCATTATTCTATCCTTATTTTCCTTCGCATTCTTACGCGATTTTTTTAAACGGTCGATATAGGCTTCAAATGCTTCTTCATCTACAATGCAATTGTTTACTAAATCATGTAATAATTTGACAGATGGCTTAAAATTAGAGCTTAAGCCAGAGATATTAATATTTGTTTCTTCATTTCCTGAGGAAATATTAAAATCAGTAGCGAGCTTATAAAAATCCTTGCTAAAGTCTTCGCTACTTTTGTTCTTAGTGCCCAGGTATTGCAGATAACTCGCGGCCAAGCCTAATTTTTTATCATTCCATTTGCCCGTATTAAAGCGATATATTAGGCTAAATAATTCGTTTTCTTTATTTTCTACAGCTAAGATATTCAGTCCTTTAAGTTTTGCTTTTTGAATATCCTCTGTATAGTTTACCCACATCGGTTCAATAGAGGCTTCAGGCATTTCATTGACCTGAGTAAGAAAATCCGACTCAGCATCAAAATTTACCGAAATTGGCGTTATTTCAGGTTTTTCAACTTTTACGACATTTTCATCCTGCCCTTGACGTTTGTAAACAGCGACATAGTTTTGATTATTAAGGTATTTGTTGGCAAATTCAACGATGTCTTTTTTCGTAATTGTTGCTAACCATTCCGTATTACTTAATTCATTTGCCCAATCTAGCTCTGAAGTAAATGCACTCATCAATTCATCCGCACGATATTTGTAATTGTCATTACGTATTATTTGCCCCTTGCGTTCATTATTTACAATTGAGGTGATTAAATCTTCCGAAAAATCACCCTTACGCAATTTTTCTAATTCCCCTAATAATAGATTCTTTACATCTGTCAATGTCTGTCCTTGGGAAGGCCTTCCTTGTAAGATAAGTATCGAATAATCCTTTAATACATAAGGGAAAGCACCTGCACCAAGTAACTTTTGTGATTTTACCAAATTTAAGTCTATTAAACCTGCGGAGCCATTGGTTAACATATTACCTAAGAGACTGAGCATTTTAGCGTCTTTATTTATTGCGCCAGGAAATCTAAATCCTAGGAATAAATACTCTGAGTCTTGACCTTTGACTTCCCTATTAATATGTGTAGTAATAGGCTTTTCTAAATCAAATGTATATGCAGGAATTGGTTTTGATTGCATGTATGAAAATGCAGCATCAATTTTTTTGATCACTACATTTGGATCAAAGTCTCCTGACATGATGATACCCATGTTATTGGGGACATAATAGGTGTTGTAATATTCGCGAATAGCTTTTAATGATGGATTTTTTAAATGCTCTATAGTGCCGATCACGGTTTGCTTTCCATAATTATTGTTTGGAAACATGGCCTCAAACATGGCTTCAATAGCTTTTCTATTATCATTATCCAAGCCGATGTTTTTCTCTTCATATACAGATTCTAGCTCGGTATGGAACAAACGTAAAATAGGATTTCTAAATCTTTCCGCTTGTACGGTTAAAAATTTGTCCAGTACATTATTAGGAATATCTTCAATATAAACGGTTTGTTCGAAGGATGTAAAGGCATTGCTACCTTCGCTACCCATATTCCCCATTACTTTGTCGTATTCGTTTGCTATCGCATATTTTGCAGCCTCTCCAGATACTTTATCTATTTCTTTGTATATAGATTTACGCTCTTTTTCATCATTGCTGGAATTATACTTGTCATACAAATTATCTATTTGATCCAATAATGGTTTTTCTTTCGCCCAGTCTAAAGTGCCTAACTTATCTGTACCTTTAAATAGCATATGCTCTAGATAGTGGGCTAAGCCTGTGTGATCTTTAGGGTCAGTTTTACTACCTGCTTTAGTTGCGATGTAAGTTTGTATACGTGGTTCTTTTTTATTCGGACTCAGAATCACGGTTAAGCCGTTCTTAAGGATATAAAAGCGGGAGTGAGTAGGGTCGTTGCTCACATATTGATAGCTATATCCAGATTCTGTGGCTTTTTCCCATTTATATGCTTTTTGTTGTGCGCAGACCTGTGATATAGGTAATAGTAGTAGCGCAATTAATGAAATTCTTTGAATAGTTTTTATCATTTCTTTAGTATTATAATAGAATTATAATAATTTTCATCGACTCCAAATCGACGATATGTTTCTAATAATAGCTAAGTTAGTTAATTTTGTATCTTTTTAGGATATTTTTTATCTCTTTTGTTTTATTTTGTAGTTGCTGCTATAGCTGTGGGTATTGCAAAATATAGAATGGCTGCATATATGTATCCATGAAAATAAGGCTGTATTTTACTAAATGGTATTGATAATTGATTGATAAGGTATTAATAAGCTTTATTATTCAGTTTACTGCTAAAGATAAAGCCAGATTTATAATTTATAAATCTGGCTTTATGATCGGTGGTTATACTGTTACCTAATAACCTTTGGCGGTGTCGTCACCACGGTGGTCAGCACCTGCTTGTAGTTTTCCATTTGGGAGAACCACAATATTTTCTACACGACCTATATTTCCTCTTTTACGGATTGTATAGCCGTCTTTTTCTAAACTTTTGCGTGTGTTTTCGTCTATAGCTTTGGCTTCTACGTCGATGCGGTCAGGTTTCCATTGATGGTGAAAACGGGATGCACTGACAGATTCTTGGGCTGTCATATCAAATTCTAATACGTTTAGTATCGTTTGAAATACAGAAGTAATAATAGTAGATCCTCCAGGGGTACCTACTACCATTTTTAAGTTGCCATCTTTTTCAATGATGGTAGGTGTCATGGCAGAAAGCATGCGCTTGTTTGGCTCAATAGCATTTGCTTTACCGCCTAATAGCCCGTACATATTTGGAGATCCTGGTTTAACCGAAAAATCATCCATCTCATTGTTTAATAAGAATCCTGCACCATCAACCCATACATATGAACCATATGATCCATTGATGGTTGTCGTTAATGAAACCGCATTGCCATCTTTGTCAACGATACTAAAATGTGTTGTTTCTTCGGATTCGTAGCCCGGAAATTTAGTCGCTTTCACGTCGTCACTATTTGTAGCTTTGGCAAGTGATACTTTAGACATTCTATCTTGGTTGAATTTAGCATCTATCAGCTGGTCTACAGGGACACGATAGAAGTCAGGATCGCCCATATGCGTAGCGCGATCTGCATAAATACGTCTTTCGGCTTCTACCATTGCTCTAATAGTGCTGTCAGATTGAAATCCCCATTTTTTTAAAGGATAATTTTCTACAGATTGTAATAATGCCATTAAAGCAATACCACCACTAGATGGAGGAGGCATAGAGATCACTTTGTAGCCTTTATAGTAACCGACAATAGGATTTCTCCAAATTGCTTTATAGTCTTCCAAATCTTTGTGTGTGATAATACCGTTGCCTTTTTTCATCTCTGCCACGATAAGGTCTGCTGTCGCTCCTTTATAGAAGCCATCTCTTCCTTTTGCAGCAATACGACGTAGGGTATTTGCTAGTTCTTCTTGTTTAAAAATATCTCCTTCATTCCATTTTTCATTACGAATAATAGCTGCGCCATTGGGATTGAATTTTTTGAAATCTGCTTGATATTCGTTGAATTCACCTGCTTGTTTTGCGGTTATAGCAAATCCTTTGGAAGCTAATTCGATAGCCGGCTGCACTAAAACATCCCATGGTAAAGTAGCATATTTTTTATATGCTTCTTCCATCCCCGCTACAGTTCCGGGAACTCCTGCTGCCAATTGACCATAAAGACTTAAGTCGGTAATAGGGTTGCCCTCTTTATCAAGATACATATCTTTAAAGGCTGCTTTTGGAGCTTTTTCACGAAAATCTAAGGAAGCAATTTCTCCAGATTTCCCTCTATATACTAGGAAACCTCCACCGCCAAGATTTCCTGCATTGGGATATACTACCGCTAAAGCAAATTTTACGGCTATAGCAGCATCAACGGCGTTGCCGCCTTTTTTTAGAATAGTAACGCCTACGTCAGAAGCTAAAGGGTGAGCTGTTACGACAGCACCATTTTTATATTCTTGTTGTTGGTTAGTTTGGTTGTTTTTGTGTGTTGCACAGCTGAAACTGATAAAAGCAATGATCAGTATAAACCAGTTTTTTTTCATATTAAGGGAAAGATTGTTTTTTTGACACTAAATATAGTTATATTCAGACAATAAATAATTCTATATGCGTTTTTTCATCTTACTTATCATTTTTTTTAATACTTATTTAGCCCAAGCACAGACGCTAAAAGTATTAACGTACAATATTCATCATGGTAATCCTCCTGCTCAAAAAGGGGTTATTGACTTGGAGGCTATTGCCAAAGTTATTATAGAGGCGGATGCGGATGTTGTTGGTATTCAAGAAGTGGATATCAATGTCTCGCGTTCGGGAAATATTAATCAAGCTAAGCGATTGGCAGAATTGACAAATATGGATTTCTTTTTCTCTAAAGGTATAAATTTGGAAAAGGGGTATTATGGTACTGTTATCCTTACCAAGCATAAGATAATAGGAAAGCGTAGGTATGATCTGCCCAATCCAGATCCTAGTGAAGTACGATCTTTAGCAATCGTTGATATTGAATTGCCCGACGGTAAGTCTTTTTCGGTAGCTAATACACACCTAGATCTAAAGCCTACGAATAGAATAGCGCAGGCAGAATTTATCAATGAGCTGGGCGATTTGTATAGCAGGCCTTTGATTTTAGTAGGTGATCTAAATGCTAAGCCGGATGCTGAAGCGATTAAAATTTTAGAAAATGTTTTTGACCGTAATACTAAAAATAATAGCCCTACATTTCCTAATACAAAACCAACTGAGGAGATCGATTATATTATGGTAACTAAAAATACTAAGTTTACTTGGCTGAAGTATCATGTGTTACCGAAAGCAAATACAGAATCCGATCACTTGCCGCTGTATGCTGAAATCAAGTTGAAATAGAATAATCTATTTCAACTTGTCGTTATTTTTGTGTCGTTCGGCGTCTCTAATATTTTTTTTCTCTAGGTTTTTCGCTAAAGCTTCAGTAAGGTCAATACCTGTTTGGTTGGCTAAGCATATCAGCACAAATAGTACATCTGCCATCTCGTCGGCTAGGTTTACTTCGGTATCTGATTTCTTAAAAGATTGCTCTCCATATTGTCTAGCCATTATACGTGCTACCTCTCCAACTTCTTCCATGAGCATAGCGGTATTGGTCAACTCATTGAAGTAACGAACTCCTGTCGTGGTGATCCATTTATCAACGATCTCTTGTGCTTCTTTAATTGTCATTGTATTTGAGAAATTTTGTTAATGCTTTTATAAACTTTCTAGGCTCTTCGTGATGAATAGTATGGTCTGATTTAGCAAACGTGTTGTATGTAATATTGTTATTTGTGCGTTTCAAATTTAGGTAATAGGATGTATTTGGGAAAGGATCATTTTTTGAAGATGCTTCTAATAGTAAAGTAGGGACTGTAGTCGTAGCAATAATATCATAATATGGAAATAACATCAATTCGTTGGCAAAGGGATTTGAGAATAATTTGCCTTTTGTTAAAAGTGATATATTTTCATAACTATCTAGTCCATATAGCTTATCGATGTCTTTATAGATAACATATTTGCCCTTGTTAAACCTTATAAAAGAAAAATTCTTATAGCGTTGATTTTTATTTGTTTCGCCGTAAGGCTCTAATGCACAATAAGCCTCTTCCTCGTGGTCATATTCCTCAAAAAGTTCTGCTGGACGATTTTGGATTTCTTCATCAACTTTTGTTTTTAACTGTTCAGATGATAATGTGGTGAAATGTTCTAAAAATGGACTTACTCCACCATCCTCAAGGATTAGAGCATCTACTTTTTGTGGGTACTTGTTATAAAACATAGTAGCTAAATAGGCACCTCTTGAAAATCCACCTACCGTACATGTTGGAATATGTAAGCTATCTAATAAGGTGTTGATATCCTGTAAAAGATCTGTAGCAGAAAATTTATCCGCAGGGATCTTCGTACTTCCATGACCATAATAATCAATAGCAATAATACGATACCCTAATTTGATGATATCTTTCGCAAAAGGCTCTATTTCGAAGGCATTGCTCAAGCTACCATGTAACCAAATCAGTGTTTTCTGGTTTGTACAGCCCCATTGCAGGTAATGTAAATGTGTATGCTTGGTTTTTACATGGCCGCCATGTACATCGATAAATTGGTTGAACTTGTTCTTACTTTTTTCTATTTCGTTTTGCTGGGAAAATCCTGAAAAGGAAACCAATAAAAGGAGGGAGAAGAACCATCTAGTCATCTTTGAAGTTCTAATAATTATCTTTGTCTTTGCTATTCATCATGATTGTTACGGGACCATCATTTAATAAGCTGATTTTCATGTCTGCTCCAAAAATACCTAATTGTACCTCTTTCTGTAGTAAATCACTTAATTGCTTAGCCATGGCTTCGTACATAGGTTTTGCAATAGGAGGTTTTGCGGCACGTATATAGGAAGGACGATTTCCTTTTTTCGTTTGTGCATACAACGTAAATTGAGATATTAATAGAATATTGCCATTTATATCCTGTATTGATTTATTCATTAATCCCTGCTCATCTGAAAAGATACGTAAGTTGACGAATTTCTGGGCCATCCATTCCATGTCTATGGTACTGTCATCCTCTTCGATACCTAATAGAATAAGTAATCCATTTTCTATCTGCCCTGTTATAACATCATCTACCGTACATGATGCCTGTGTTACTCTTTGTATTACTGCGCGCATAGCCTAAAAGTATAAAGTATCGTCTAGAAACACAAAAGTGAATGGTTAAAAATAAATATTTATAAGCATAGCAGTATCCTTTTGTACTTCTATTTTTTGTCCTTTCTTTTTTTTGTCTTTCTGACGAGAGGAAGAATCTAGAAGTTTACATTGGCTTTGTATTTCATCTATCTTTATTGGCACCTATTTTTTAGATGCTTCAACAGGTTTCAGCATGACAGGTCTTTCTATCTTTTTGTCTTTCTATCTTTTTGTCCTTCTGACGCAAGGAAGAATCTAGAAGTTTACATTAGGGTTGTGTATTCTCATGGCTTGGATGGCACCTATTTTTTAGATGCTTCAACAGGTTCAGTATGACAGGTCTTTCTTTTTTTTGTCCTTCTGACGCAAGGAAGAATCTTCAAGTTTACATTAGGGTTGTGTTTCATCTAGCTTTATTGATGCCTATTTTTAGATGCTTCAACAGGTTCAGCATGACATAGGGTTTATATTATATAGATGCTTCAACAGGTTTCAGCATGACAGGTCTTTCTTTTTTTTGTCCTTCTGACGCAAGGAAGAATCTAGAAGTTTACATTGGCTTTGTATGCCGTCTAGCTTTATTGGTACCTATTTTTTAGATGCTTCAACAGGTTTCAGCACGCCAGGTCTTTCTTTTTTTTGTCTTTCTGACGAGAGGAAGAATCTAGAAGTTGATATTGGGGTTGTGTTTCATCTAGCTTTATTGATGCCTATTTTTAGATGCTTCAACAGGTTCAGCATGACAAAGGGTTGATATTTTTTAGATGCTTCAACAGGTTTTAGTATGACATAGGGTTTATATTATATAGATGCTTCAACAAGTTTCAGCATGACAGGTCTTTCTTTTTTTGTCCTTCTGACGCAAGGAAGAATCTAGAAGTTTACATTGGCTTTGTATTTCATCTATCTTTATTAATGCCTATTTTTTAGATGCTTCAACAGGTTTCAGCATGACAGGTCTTTCTTTTTTTTGTCTTTCTGACGAGAGGAAGAATCTTCAAGTTTACATTGGCTTTGTATGCCGTCTAGCTTTATTAATGCCTGTTTTTTAGATGCTTCAACAGGTTTCAGCATGACAAAGGGTTGATATTATATCGATGCTTCAACAGGTTTCAGTGTGTCATAATGTTGATATTATATCGAGTTTAATTGAGGAAAGGTCAAAAGAATAGTTCAGTGACCCTTCCTCAAATTTAGTTTGCTATTATGAAGATTCTTTTTTAGAATCTTACGTTTAGTCCTAGTAAAAAGTTAGTAGTTGCCTGTGGATAGTAAGCATTGCCATATAATCTTAGCCCACTTGTAGCATCAATTCCGCCATAGGTATAGCCATTAGTTTCATATTTTTTATTGAAAATATTATTGATGGCTAGATTAGCATCCATGTTTTTGATACCAAATATGCTGAAATTGTATAGGAACCTCAGGTTACTTACAAAGAATGGATTTATACTTCTTTCTTTAGCTTCTGTATTATCTAAATATTGTCGAGAGACGTATTTGCTCGTTAGGCTTATGCGAAATGGATTATATAGTGCATACACAAATTCATTGGACAATACCGTAGATGGTGAAAAAGAAATCGTTGTCGAATTATATTCTTTTATTACTTGTGGCGCTCCGGTATCAGACCAGTTCTCATCCAATACACCTAAGTATTCTTTATAATTTTTGATTTTATTGCTGCTAAATGCTGCGGTAGCATTCCAGGTGAATTTATCGGATACTATCCAGCTACCATCAAATTCTATACCGATCCTATAGCTGTTCGGTACATTCTCACGAAGTACTGAACCTACATCATTTATTTCTCCTGTTAGTATTAGCTGATCTTTGTAAAACATACCATAAACATTAGTACCTATATTTAGATTTTCTTTACGAATTCGGTATCCTGCTTCTATATTATGCATCCGCTCTGCCGTAGGTCTCGCGTTGGCTGCAGACTCTACATAATCATTACGCACAGGTTCTTTACTAGCAAATGCATAGGAGGTATAGATTGATGAAGCCGTACTTAAGGAATAAGTTAGTCCTGCTTTGGGGTTGAAAAAGTGATGTTTCACATTGACATCTGTTAACTGTTTATTGTGGTCAAATCCTTCAAAAGTATAATCTACAAAACGGTATTGTAGATCTAAATACGTATATAACTTGCCAAAAGAACCATTCCATTTACCATAGATATTGGCGTCATTTTTTATAGCATCATTGCTATAGTATTTGTCGCCTAATGCACTGTTTGAAGCATATTGTGCCCATATCACTTCTCCAAAGTGATCTCCTTTGTATTGATTTGCAGCTCCACCAATAGTCAGCATTTGATTGCTGTTGAATTTGTGGTTTAAAGAGAATACAAAGCCATAGAATTTATTGTCTAACCATCGGCGACGTATCAGATCTGTTGTGTTGATTATAGAATCTTTAATATTGATGTCTGCAAAACCATATTTAGCAAATTTCTCCTTGGCTTTATATTCTTCATAATAGCCTGCACCTTTGGTATAATGTAATGCTAAATTGAAAGTTGTATTATCTGTAGCAAAATAATTGTAGTGTAAGTGATGGTGTGTCTGTGTATAATTATCCGTTTGATTTAAATACGTAAATACATTGTAGGTTCTGTCAGACTCCAGCTTATCTTCTGGTACACCATCCCATGCTTGGTACGTTTTCTCCTTGCCGGAGAATATAGTGGCTTTCAATTGATGCTTCTTGCCATAATATCCTGCATCGACATAAAAGGATTTTAAATTCGATGTGGCACGGTCAATATAGCCATCGGAGACAATTCTTGATAGGCGGGCATTAAAAGCGAATTTGTTGTTTAGAAGTCCTGATCCTATTTTGAATGTGTTTTTCCAGGTATTATAAGATCCATATGTATTGTTTAATTCCGCATATCCATCTGTTTCTAAGGCATCAGACTGTATGTTGATGGAACCACCAAAGGCAGCACCACCATTGGTAGAGGTACCTATTCCACGTTGTATTTGTATACTTTCTGTGCTCGAGGCGAAGTCGGGTAGATTGACAAAAAATGAACCCATGCTTTCGGCATCATTTAATGGAATACCATTCAATGTTACATTGATCCGTTGACCATTGGACCCTCGTATAGTCATGTTCGTGTAGCCTATTCCGGCACCAGCATCAGATCCTACAACGACACCTGGAGTTTGATCCAGTAAGTAAGGTATGTCTTGGCCTAAGTTATTTTTTTGAAGGTCTTCCTTTGTCAGGTTTTTGTAGGTAGTACCCGAATTTTCACCCGCTCTAGTAGCATAAACAAATACTTCGTCTGCTTGAATAGATGACTCTGTGAGCTGAACGGTGACTGCAGTTGTTGTTTTACCTAATAGGAAAGTCTTGGGATGGTATCCCATGTGCTTCACGCTTATTTCAGCATGTTCGGGATTGATCAATAAAAACGTCAATATGCCGAGTTGGTCACTCTGCATTGTTTTTCCATCTACTGTGATCGTCGCCCCAGGTATGGGGGACATTTTTTTGTTAATTACTTTAAGCGTAATTTTTTCTTGCGCATACAGAATTGTTGTAAGTAAACACATAATCCAGAGGATTAAGATTTGCTTTTTCATAAAAAATTAATTAATTTGAGTTAAATATACTACTGCAAGGGGTTACAATAGTTGTGCATTTAACCGCCCTTCCCTACGCTGGCATTACCCAGATCAGGTATGTTTTACAACTGTAAAACAGGGTATAATCTCAGCCTTGGTTTGTGTACTATGACAAGGCACCCCTAATCGATACACAAACATATTATTTTATTTTTAACTTTTTTAATTATTATATTTTTTATTCTTACCTTGTCGATAATAATTGTTCTGATTACTTTTTTTAGTTAATTGGATAAGAATTTATTTATTAGAGACACTATTAACTCTAATAACACACACACTAACAAGATTTTTTTAATGATGATGCGTTATTTTTCGGCTGAATATATTATTCCAGTCTCTTCGTACCCAATTAAAAACGGAGTGATTGCAATTGATGATGATGGAAGTATTTGTGGTGTATATGATGTTTTGTCTGCGCCGAAGGATGTGGAAATTGAAGTCTTAGATGGCGTGTTGATTCCTGGGTTTATCAATACACATTGTCATTTAGAACTTTCTCACATGAAAGGCCTTATAGCTAAAGAAACAGGCTTAGTAAATTTTATTGGTGAAGTACTTAATAATCGTACGCCTACAAATCCTGATGATGTTAACCAAGCAATGTTTGCAGCTGATACCTTGATGTTTAATAATGGTATTCAAGCGGTTGGTGATCATGTTAATTCTGCCGTTTCGGCAACTATTAAATCTGAAAGTAAAATTAAATACCACACTTTTGTAGAAATTATTGGTTTTAAGGATGAGGATGCTGTAGCAAAAATTGATAATGCTAAAGAAATAGAATTTTATTTTGATAGTCAACATTCATCTATTACACCTCACGCACCTTACTCGTGCTCTAAAGCAATATTTAAATATTTAAAAAAATCTACCACAGATAATAATATTATCTCTATTCACAATCAAGAAAGTGAAGAAGAGAATAAGTTCTTCCGTTATAAAACAGGTGATTTTATAGATTTCTACGATAGAATGGGGTTGAATTTAGACTTTTTTAAAGCACAAGCTAGAAATTCTATACAATCATACCTTTCGTATTTACCATTAAATAATAAATGTATTTTGGTGCATAATACATTTACGTCTCTTAAAGACTTGGATTTTATTAATCGAATGGGGAGAGATGTTGTAATGTGTCTTTGTCCAAAAGCAAATCTTTATATTGAGGGAACTCTTCCTAAAATAAATATATTATCAGAGCACTTAGACAATATAGCGATAGGTACGGATAGCTTTGCTTCCAATGATACCTTGAGTATACTTGATGAATTGAAAGTAATACATGCTCAATTCAAAGATCTTGATTTTATAACTACCATCAAATGGGCAACCCTTAATGGTGCTAAAGCTTTGGGCTTAGATGCTGAGTTAGGTTCCTTGGAAGTAGGCAAAAAACCGGGATTGGTATTGTTGAAAGGCATGACTATGTTGAAAATCAACGAAAATGTTGAAGTAGAACGTATTGTCTAAATGTAATTATTCCTTACATTTGTTTCAATGAATCATTGGAATATATTGGTACGAGGCAAAGTACAGAAGGTTTCGTTTAGAGCTACTACAAAGGCGGTAGCGGATCAACTTGGAGTGAAGGGGTTTGTGATAAACCAACCCGATGGCTCTCTTTATATGGAAGCCGAAGGCAATGATTTTGCTTTAGCATCCTTAGTCGAGTTTTGTGAGCAAGGACCTGATCGTGCTGAAGTCAGTGGCCTTGAGGTTCAGAAATCTAACGAAATGAAAAACTTTAAAAATTTTGAAGTTTTAAAACGACTAAAATAATTGCCTACGTGTCTAAAATTAAAAAATTAATCAGCGATACTATTATCTATGGTTTTACGACTGTAGTTACACGTATGATTGGGTTCGTAATGACCCCAATCTATACACGTAGTTTTACAAACACCTCTGTTTATGGTGTTTTCACTAATGTTTACTCGTATGCTGCACTGATCAATGCACTCCTAGCATTTGGTATGGAAACTACTTATTTTAGGTATTTAAATAAAGTAGATCCTCAGGATAAGAGCAAAGTCGCTAATAATAGTTTTGTCGTTACCCTGTTCACAACGATATTATTCCTGGTAACTGTATTTTTATTTTTAGATCCTATCGCATTATGGTTAGCGCAGGGGGAGGCTACTACTGATCTTTCTGAATATATTTCTTTTGTTAAGTATTTTGCTGTCATCTTATCGGCAGATGCTTTATCTGTCGTGCCTTTTGTGAAATTGAGGGCCGAAGGAAGGCCTATTCGGTATAGTTTTGTGAAGCTTGTTAATATCTTTGTACTTGTTTTTACAAATCTATTTTTATTGTTTTGGCTGCCATCCTTGATAGAGAGATACCAGTTTTGGTCACATTTCGCTGCGGGTTGGTTTCGTGAAGGTTGGTTAGGTAATGTGTTTATTGCCAATCTTATCGCTAGCTTGGTGACACTTATATTATTGGTACCCCAATTATTAAAATTTAGACTTTCTGTAGATAAGAAGCTGATGAAGGCAATGTTGGCTTATAGCTTGCCTATTTTTGTAGCCAATATATCTTTTATTATTAATGAGCATTTGGATAAAATGATGTTTCCACGATTGATCCCTGGCAAAGTAGGCGAAATGGAATTGGGAATATATGGTGCTGTAGCAAAGTTAGCTGTGTTTCTTAATCTTTTCGTTACGGCATTTCGTTTAGGCGTGGAGCCTTTCTTTTTTTCCAATGCTAAGGACAAAAATGCAGGGAAGACCTACGCGATGATAATGGATTATTTTATCATTATCATGGTTGTAGTGATGGTCGGGATAAGTGCTAATATAGATTGGTTGAAATATTTTATCGCTGGAAAAGGAGTTAATCAAGATGCTTATTGGGCTGGCTTGTATATTCTTCCTGTTTTATTGCTCAATAATGTCCTTTTGGGGATTTATATGAACTTAACAGTATGGTATAAGTTGTCTGATCAAACGCGTTATGCTTTGTATATCTCAGGAATAGGGGCCATCCTAACTATCATCTTCAATTTGTTGTTTATTCCTAGCTATTCTTACGTTGGTGCGGCACTTTCTACCACCGCAGCCTATCTAGTGATGGTATTATTGTCTTTTATATGGGGACAGAAGAATTATCCTATTCCATATCATGTAGCTAAGAATTTAAGTTATTTGTTTGTAGGAGTGATTATATCGGGATTGATATTTTATGTCTTTGATATGAATGCTTGGATTGGTAATGCTTTATTTATAGCATTTCTTGTCTTGGTGTTTTATAAAGAAAAGAATGAAGTGATGCGAATTTTGAAAAGACAATAGTCTAGATAATAAAAAATGCGACCCTCGAAAAGGTCGCATTTTTTATTAAGTTAATTCCTCCACGAAGGAGTGTTTTATATCTTCTAATACTTCGAGGATGTCTTCATAATTGTTTAATCCTACAAGCTTCATTCTATTTTCTTTGAAGTTGGGAATTCCTTTGAAGTAGTTGGCATAATGTCTGCGCATCTCAAAAACACCAGTTTTATCACCTTTCCATTCAATAGATTTGATAAGGTGTGTTTTACAAACATCTACACGCTCTGCTATTGTAGGTCCGGCGAGACGCTCTCCTGTGGCGAAAAAGTGTTTAATTTCTCTAAAAATCCAAGGGTAACCAATTGCTGCACGGCCAATCATGATGCCGTCTACTTGGTATTCTTGTCGCCATGCGGCAGCTTTATCGACAGAATCTACATCGCCATTTCCAAAAATAGGAATCTTGATACGTGGATTTTGCTTTACGTCGCGGATCATGCTCCAGTCAGCCTGACCTTTGTATAGTTGTGCTCTCGTACGTCCATGTATCGCAAGTGCTTTAATACCTGCGTCTTGTAAGCGTTCAGCTACTTCATATACATTCTTGGTATTATCATCCCATCCTAGTCTTGTTTTAACAGTAACCGGTAGGTTGGTCGCTTCTACGACCGCTTTAGTCATAGCAACCATCTTATCGATATCTTGTAGTAAGGAAGACCCGGCGCCTTTGCATACTACTTTTTTAACAGGACAGCCATAGTTGATATCTATTAAATCGGGTTTTGCGGCAGAGCATATTTCTGATGATTGACGCATACTCTCAATGTCACCACCGAATATTTGTATTCCGATGGGTCTTTCGTATTCGAAGATATCTAATTTTTGCAAGGACTTTGCTGCATCACGAATCAATCCCTCAGAAGAAATAAATTCTGTGTACATCAAATCAACTCCATTTTGCTTACATACATAACGGAATGGAGGATCAGATACATCTTCCATAGGAGCTAGTAATAAAGGGAACTCCCCTAAATCAATATTTTCACCAATTTTTACAGACATAATTACTGCAAAAGTACGGAAAATTTTTTTCATAGTTTTTATCTCTACAGGAGAATGAACAAAGCATTGCTGCGTGTTATACTAACGACATTGCTTAGAAATGGGTGAAATTAATGCTGTGTTAACTTTTTATTTGAATAGGTTAATTTATTTTCCCATATTTGTGCTTCGGTTTTGTAAAATTAACCTTTATGAATATAAATATCTTATAAATGTACATGTTGTCTATTTTGTTCATGTATATTTCTCGCTTTATCCTTTAAGGTGTTTTTATTTCACTTAAGTTTTGTTCATGCCATTTTGACTACACTAATTATATCATATATGAGAGAGAAAATAATTATACCTTTTATCATCTGCTTATGCATGTCCATGACTGTATTATATGCTCAGGTAGAAATTAAAGGTAAAGTTTATGATGCTAATGGACTTCCGTTATCTGGCGTAACGATTTCTATCAAAGGAACAAATATTAGACATATTTCGGAGCTAAATGGTTCTTTTTCTATTAATGCATCGATTGGAAATACGTTATTGTTTAAATCGGTAGGTTATATAGACAGTGAGCGAGTAATAGCATCCCCTGATTTATTGAATGTTTTTTTAAATCCTATACAGAGTGAAATTGATGAAGTGGTGGTTATGGGTATTGGCGCCCAAATAGATAAGAGAACTTTTACGGGGGCTACTTCTCGGGTAGAGATGAAAGATATTGAGTTAGGTGGATTGCCTGATCCTTCGCGGTCTTTAGAGGGGCGTGTCGCTGGGGTTACAGTGCAAAATCAATCCGGAACATTTGGTACGGCACCAAAAATAAGAATTCGTGGCGCAACATCAATATATGGAAATTCTAAGCCATTGTGGGTGATTGATGGGGTTATTATGGAGGATGTTGCAGATGTTTCATCTGATGCTTTATCCTCAGGTGATGCTTTGACATTAATTAGCTCGGCGGTTGCGGGTTTGAATGCGAATGATATTGAGTCGTTTACGGTTTTGAAGGATGGCTCTGCAACTTCCATTTATGGCGCTAGAGCCAATGGTGGTGTAATCGTGATAACGACGAAAAAAGGATACTCAGGGCGAAGTACAGCTAATTATGTAGGTGAATTTACGATGAGAGATATCCCTTCCTATTCCAATTTCAATATTATGAATTCTCAAGAGCAGATGGCTTTTTATCAAGTATTGGAGCAAAGGGGTTGGTTGACTATGGCTAATGTTGCTAATAGGTCAGAATCAGGTGTTTATGGTAAGATGTACGAGTTGATTAAAAACGGTACTTTGGAAAATTCTCCTGAAGCGAGAAATGTGTATTTACGTCAAGCTGAATATCGAAATACAGATTGGTTTGATCAATTGTTTAGCAGGACGGTAATGCAAAATCACTCTGTAAGTTTATCTTCAGGTACTGATCGTGCACAATATTACACTTCTATAAGTGGTGTATTTGACGATGGTTGGTCTAAAAAATCTGCTGTTAAAAGATATACAGGGAATTTTAATTCCTCTTTTAAATTATTTGATAACCTGACTTTGAATATGAGAACTAATGGCTCCTATCGTAATCAAGAAGCGCCAGGTACATTGACTCAAAGTGTAGATAGAGTACGCCAAGAAGTAAAACGTGATTTTGATATAAATCCGTATTCCTATGCCTTGAATAGCTCAAGGACATTAGATGCTACTGAATTTTATACACGCAATTATGCTCCGTTTAATATCTTCAAGGAGTTGGATAACAATTATATAAATTTAAATGTTGCAGAAATAAAATTTCAAGGTGAATTGAAATGGAAACCTATAAAGCCATTGGAATTAAGTCTTATGGGGGCATCTCGGTTTCAACAGTCTGGACAGCAACATTATATAAAGGATCAGTCTAATCAGGCTTTAGCCTATCGTGCGATGCCAACTACATTTGTACGGGATAGTAACCCATTGCTGTATAAAGATCCTTCCGATCAATATGCTGTACCTGGTACCATCCTACCTAGTGGAGGGATCTATAATCGTACAGATTATCAAATATTAACTAGGGATTTTCGTTTTACTGCAGCATTTGACAAAATATTCGCTGATGTTCATAAAATATATGCATTTACTGGAGCAGAGTTGAATGCTGTAGATCGCAATTATAATTGGTTTCGAGGCTGGGGTTTACAGTATGACTTGGGTGAGATTCCTTTTGTAGATTATCGTTTGTTTAAAAATAATCAAGAACAAGGGCTTCAATATTACGAGGTTAGTAATACAAGAAGTCGACAGGCTGCTTTTTATGGATTGGCCAATTATACCTACGATAATAGGTATACTGTTAATGGTACGGTGCGTTATGAGGGAACAAATCGTTTGGGGCGTTCACGATCTGCGCGTTGGCTACCTACATGGAATATAGCCGGATTGTGGACTGTAAGTCAAGAGGCCTTTTTTAAAAATTGGGAAACAGCAATTAGTAATCTAGCTTTTAAGTCCTCCTATAGTTTGACGGGGGATAGAGGGCCTTCCAGCATTACTAATTCCAAGATTATAATTAGAAGTTTTAATCCCTGGCGACCTAATACATTAGATAATGAAACAGGCTTGGGCATTTCTAATTTAGAAAACTCGGAGCTTACATTTGAGAAAAAACATGAATTCAATGTAGGGATGAATGTTGCTATCTTAAACAATAGGATATCTGTAGATGCCGATTTCTATTCTCGTAAGCAATCGGATCTTATCGGTAGTGTTAATACCCAAGGATTGGGGGGTGAGATCATTAAATTTGGTAATGTTGCTGCGATGACCTCTAGTGGTTTTGAACTTAGCCTAGCAGGTACAGTTCTTAAAAATGATAATTTTTCTTGGGTTTCTAATTTTATATATACGAAAGCAAAAAATAGAGTTACTATGATGATCAATAGGAGCCGTGTTAGTGATTTAATTACAGGTACTGGTTTTGCTTTAGAGGGCTATCCTGTACGGTCCTTATTTTCTATTCCGTTTAGTAGGATTAATGAAAATGGATTGCCTGTGTTTCGATACATAGGAGGAGAGGAAACAATAACGGGGGTTAATTTTCAAAGTAGAACGGATTTGGATTTCTTAACCTATGAAGGATCAACAGAACCTACTGATCAAGGTAGTTTTGGGAATATATTCTCTTATAAAAATTTTAAATTGAATGTTTTCATAACCTATTCATTTGGTAATGTAGTGCGCTTAGACCCTGCATTTAAGACAGGATATACCGATTTGGATGCTACTGCTCGTGAATTGACAGATTCGTGGAATTTACCTGGGGATGAAAATATAACGAACTTCCCCGTCATTTTAGATTCTCGATTTATCCGTAATGATAGTCAGTATAGGTATGCTTACAATGCTTTTAACTATTCAACGGAGCGGATTGCTAAAGGTGATTTTGTACGTCTTAAGGATATCTCTTTGACCTATGAAGTCCCTAATAATGTGGTGAAGAGAATGAAAATGGCTAACCTCGGGCTTAGGCTCAATGTTATTAATCCATGGTTGATATATGCTGATAAGAAGTTAAATGGCCAAGATCCTGAATTTGTAAATTCTGGTGGTGTGGCTCTACCGATCTCTCGACAGTATACATTAACGTTAAAAATAGGCTTTTAAATTAAACGATTATGAAAAGATTAATTATATATAGAGTACTATCCCTCATCATGCTACTAGGGTTACTGTCTTGTGAAAAATATTTAGAAGAGCTTCCTGATAATAGAGCAGAGTTAAATAGCAACGACAAAATAAAACGCATTTTAGTAAGTGCCTATCCCGCGAATTCCTACCTAATGGCTACAGAAATTTCTTCAGATAATGTAGATGATGTAGGCCCTTTTTATACTGATTATTCACGCTTTGTGGAAGAACTGTATAAATGGAACGACTCTAAGGATTCAAATAATGATGATGTCGGTCGTATATGGATTGGCTGTTATAGTGCAATTTCTAGTGCAAATACGGCATTGGAAGCGATCGAAGAGGCTGGTGATCCACTATCGCTATCAGCAGAGAAAGGTGAGGCTTTAGTGGCTCGCGCATATAGTCATTGGATTCTTGTGAATATTTTTGCCCATAATTATGCGGAAAAATATTCCTCTACAGATTTAGGAATTACCTATATGGATACTCGCGAAACAACGCTGAATCCAAAATATACACGTCATACTGTTGCGGAAGTTTACCGTTTAATCTTTAAGGATTTAGAAGAAGGATTGCCTCTGATTGATGATGCTTTATATGCCAATTCTAGTGTTAGTAAATATCATTTTAATAAGGAAGCAGCTTATACATTTGCATCTAGAGTTGCTTTATTTATGGAAAATTGGCCGAAAGTTATAGAATACGCAAATATTGCTTTGGGTGACAATCCCAATACTACTTTACGCGATTACACGACGATTGCTTCTTTTTCAGCTACTTATGCGAATTTGATACGTGAGTATAACGCTAGCACTATAAAAGCAAATTTTTTGATATCTACATCTACATCTATAAGTGGACGTGTATTTGGTGGCTATTCAGTGAGTAATCGTATTGCTCATGCTGGCGCAATTAGTAGGATGGAAACAGTTTTTGCAAGGCAGCCCTATGGGCAGACGACTTCTACTCGAGGTTATAGAATTAGAGCATCGACCTATGCAAGTACTACCATTAACAAAGTGCTATTGCCACGGGTTGGTTATATGTTTGCGACAACGGATGTCATAGCGGGAACAGGTTTAAGAAAAGCAATATATGCATCAATAACCTCCGAAGAAGCTTTATTGAATAGAGCAGAAGCTAATATTCATTTAAAAAATTATACGGCAGCATTAGTAGATATGAATATTCATGCTCAAAATAATACCCTCGTAAATCCAAGTGTAATGACGCTGGAGTCCGTAAATAATTGGGCCAATTCATTCGCTTATTTCGAGCCCATAAATCCAACGCCAAAGAAGCACTTGAACCCTGAATTTATTATTGAACAAGGAACGCAGGAGAATATGATTCATGCGATTTTATCCTTACGAAGAATCCAGTTTCTTTTCACAGGTATGCGTTGGTTTGATGTTAAACGGTATGGTATAGAGATTACGAGGCGTGAAGCACCAGCGACAGTTAGTAATTTGAATGCTGGGTATACCGTTACAGATAATACATTAGTAGTCCGCGATGCCCGTAGGGCTTTGCAGTTGCCTCAAGATGTGATAAGTGCTGGTTTAACTCCTAATCCTAGATAACATGAAAAAGTATATAAAAGCAGTAACGCTATTCGTATTTTTAGGGCTACTATTCCTTGCTTGTAGTAAAGAAGAAAAGCTAGCTAATAGTGTATTTTTAGATACGACTATTCCTAAGAATCCCTTAGATATTTATTTAGAAAACAATTATCTACAGCCCTATAATATAGAAGTGCTGTACAAATATGTAGATAGGGAATCTAACTTAGCCTATCGGCTAGTACCTGCTCCATATGAATCATCTGTCAGGCTTACAAAACTTATGTTGTACGCTGCAATGGAGCCTTATACAGAAGTTACAGGGAGTAAGCAGTTTTTACGAGATAATTTCCCAAAGATTATTGCTTACATAGGGTCGGTACCTGTCCAGCCTAATGGTACTATCGTCTTAGGTACAGCAGAGTCTGGGACAAAGGTGAATCTATATAATTTATTAGAATTGAATGAAACAAATGGTGCTGATCCCGTATTTCTAAATTTATATTTTTTTAAAACTATACACCATGAGTTTCAACATATATTAAATCAGAATAAACCTTATCCTAATAGTTTTAGAGCGATATCAGGACCCAATTACGTTGAAGACGAGTGGAGTGCTAAATATCGAAGCTCCCGTGAATCTGTGGTGGATGGTTTCATTTCTAGTTATTCAGCAAAATCTGATAAAGAGGATTTTGCTGAAGTATACTCTATTTATGTAACGAGTACTCCGGAGGAGTTTGAACGGCTGATTAACCAAGATGGACTGAATTCTTCTGGGAAAGCGCTTATTTTATCAAAGCTTGCTGTTATAAGGTCGTATATGAGCGCTGAATGGGGAGTTGATATTGATTTGTTAAGAACTTCAATATTAGCGAAGTACAGTACTTTGGCGGTGTTTGATCAAACAACATTAAATTAACATATTATGAAAGTGAATTTTTTTATTGTAATAGTATCTATTTTATCGATGTTAATCAGTTGTGATAAAAAAAGAGATAAGGTGTTTAGCGATAGTCCTACAGTACGTCTAAATTCGTCCGTGAACAATTCTTATGAAATATTGCAGGGCAATCAAGCGGGCTGGATGATAGCGTATTTTCCGAGCAATGATTTAGAGTTTGGAGGTTATACTATGTTTGCGAGATTTATTAATAATGTAGAGGTTGTTGTCGAAGGTGACTTCACAACAAAAGAGGCGCAAACAAGCACCTATATAGTGTCTCCTGGTGCAGGGCCGATATTAACATTTGATACTTTTAATTCTATTTTTCATTATTTTTCTTTACCTGGTTATTTTAATAGAAATGCCTCCTACCAACTACCTAATTTTTTTAGCGTAGGCATCGGATCCACTAATGAGGGAATGAAAGGTGAATATGATTTCCTTCTTTCCAAAGTATCCGTTGATTCAATTATTTTAAATGGTAGGAAGTCCTATAATAATCTGGTTATGACTCCTATTCTATCTAGTGAATCTGCGACTATTGTTGGATCTTATAGGGAGGCTGTCGCAAAGTTTCATCCTTTTGCTGGATATAATTTTGAAGTAGGTACAGAAACTATTCAAGCATCTTTTATTAATTCTTTATCAAAAAGAGCGCTAAGAGTTGCTGGTGCCAATGATATTTATGCTTACCGCTATACGCCGGCAGGATTGAGTTTTTATAAAGAGTATGATTTAAAAGGAGTTAAGTTCAAAGAGTTGAAATATATAGACCCTGTGGGTGCATATACAAAAGGATATTTTACGAATGATGCTGGTACGCTCAAATTAGTACCTACGACTTAGTCGTCTTTTGTTAGGTTAAAAGGGCTAATTTAATTACGTTAGCCCTTATGTAAATTTTTTAGGTGACTTCTTCTTGCTAAGCATTTATTAGGGCAACAAATTCTTTAATTGCTGTTGCAGGATCTGCTGTTTTCATAAAGTTTTCACCGATTAAGAAACTATCAAAGCCTTTGCTTTTTAAATCTTTTATTGTTTGTGGGTCAGAAATACCACTTTCGGACACTTTGATATAGCTGTTAGGGATTTTGTTTACGAGGTCATAAGAATGATCTAGCGAAACAGTGAAATCTTTCAAATTTCGGTTGTTTACACCTATGGCATCTATAGTGTCAAATATGTTCGCTACTAGTTCTTCTTCGTTATGTACCTCCAAGAGTACATTAAGCCCTAAAGATTTGGCATAGGAAGAAAATTCTTCTATTTCTTCTGGACTAAGGCATGCTGCGATAAGTAGGATGATATCTGCACCATATGCTTTTGCTTCCGCAATTTGGTACCTGTCGACAATAAATTCTTTGCGTAGTAAAGGTATTGTTAATACCTCACGTGCCGCTGTAATATCCGCTAATGATCCTTGGAAAAAGTCAGGATCTGTCAATACCGATATTGCTGATGCACCTGCATCTTGGTAGCCTTTGACAACATCTTGGACGGAAGACGTACCGTTTATCAACCCTTTTGAGGGTGAAGCTCTTTTAAATTCGGCTATGATACCTGTACGTTGTGGATGTAATATGGAATCTTTTAGTGAATAACAAGTTCTGTTAAACAAAGGATATTGCTCCAACTCCGTAAGTGAAACTTTAGTTTTAGCTTCTGCTACCTCAATTTTTTTCTTTTCTACTATTTTATCTAAGATCGTCATGTTACATTTTTCTTTTAGCTGGTTTTATTTTAACCAGTTGGCGATTAGTAATTTACCATTGTCGGTTAGCACGGATTCCGGATGAAATTGCATCGCTCTAACATCATATTCAGTATGTGCGATAGCCATTATTATTCCATTCTCATCTACGGCTGTTACTTTGATACATGTAGGTAAGCTGTCTGCTTCAACGGCCCACGAATGGTACCTTCCGATCTTGGAGTCTGCAGGGAATTCTTGGAACAATTTTTCTTTTTTGTCTGTTACGATGATACCCGAAGATACGCCATGCAATGGTTTTGGGAGGTTAAATAATTTACCGCCAAATACCTCTGCTATTGCTTGTTGCCCTAGGCAGATACCTAATATACTTTTTGTAGGTGCATATCTACGGATTACATCCATCAACAAGCCTGCTTCCTCAGGGATACCTGGACCTGGTGATAGGAGGATTTTATCAAATTTGTCGACGTAATCAATATCAAATTTATCATTGCGCACTACTTCATAGTCTTGTCCTAATTCTTGCAATAGATGTACAAGATTGTAGGTGAAAGAATCGTAGTTGTCAATCACTAATATCTTTGTGTTATTCATTTTTTTGTCTAATACACTGTCTTTGATAATAGTATCTATCTTTTCAAATGTTAAGCTTCTTTTTTCGTATTCCGCTTTTAATTTGTTTAATTCTTCAATGCGTTGATTCATAGTATCAAGGGATTGATCGAAGTGTAGTTTTTCGGTACAATATTCTAAAGGACGGATCATATTTCTTGCGCTAATTCTAAAGCTTTGCGTAAAGCTGCAATTTTGTTATTTACTTCTTGTAATTCTTTTTCTGGGTCTGAATCCAATACAATACCGGCGCCAGCTTGGTAGTGTAAAATATTTTTCTTGCTTAGGAATGAACGTATCATGATGGCATGGTTAAAATCCCCATTGAAGCCCATGTAACCTAATGCTCCAGAATAGAATGAGCGTTGTAGTCCTTCATATCTATCGATTAATGTCAATGCCATATGTTTTGGTGCACCAGATAATGTGCCTGCAGGATAGGTGTCTCCTACAACATCAAAAGGGTTAACATTGTCTTTTAGCTGTCCTGAAACTTTGGACACAAGATGTATGATATGCGAATAATACTGTGCTTCCTTATAGGATTTTACTTGTACATTGGTACAATGTCTACTTAAATCATTGCGTGCCAAATCAACTAACATCACATGCTCGGCTGATTCTTTAGGGTCATTTTTTAATTCTTCGGCAATTTTTTTGTCTTGCTCTATGTCTCCTGTGCGTTTGAATGTACCTGCAATCGGAAATATCGTAGCTTCATTTTTCTGAATCGTCAATTGTGCTTCTGGTGATGAACCAAATAGTTTGAAATCACCATAGTCGAAGTAGAATAAATAAGGTGAAGGGTTGATAGAACGAAGCGCTCTGTATACGTTGAATTCATCTCCTAAAAATGGTGTTGAAAAACCGCGTGAAGGGACGATCTGGAATACATCTCCTCTACGAATATGTACTTTCATCTTTTCAACCAGGCTTTTGAAGTCCTCATTAGTCATATTTGAGGACTCTTCTCCGTTTAGTTGAAAAGAATATTCAGGGAAGTTCTTGTTCTTGATGATGTATGCGAGCCTTTCGATATCGCTCTTTTCATTTTCTACTAAATTCTCAAATAAATATAGTTGATTGCGGAAGTGATCTATAGCAATAACATATTTGTATATATGGTATTGCATATGTGGAATTTGTCGCTCTTCATTTGTTGATGCAGTCAATTTGATATCCTCAAAATGCTCTACCGTATTGAAGGTGAAGTAACCAAATAAGCCATTTGATATTACATTAATATCGGCTAACTTTTGATCTTGGAAAGAATCTCTAAAATTTGCTACTTCTTCCTTTAAATTTATTTCGGAGGCTTTTTTTATTATTTTTTCAGTATTGGGGTATTGAATTGTTAGAACATCATCATTCAAGGTAATACCAGCTAACGGTTGACAACAGATGTAACTGATGTTATTGTCTCTGCTATGATATTCTGAACTTTCTAATAGTAGACTATTAGGGAAAATATCTCTTATTCTAAGGTAAATACTTACTGGTGTCGTTGTATCAGCAAGGATTTTTTTATAGTTCGTATTGAATGTATATAACATATTCGTATAAGATAGTTTACAATTATAACAAAAAAGCCCGACGTAAGAGTCGGGCTATGGTTTTCAGTTTTAGGTTGATTATTAAATATCTATTATTTATATCAATACGATTGCTGCCCGACGCTATTTGCTTCCGGCCACCACCATAATTGATATGTAGATTTCGTTATCATTATATTGCAAATTTATAATTAATTTTAAAAAATCAAAGTATTATTGAAAATTTATTAATATTTTTTTGATTTTCTTATCGAAACTGCTTCAGTCCTCTTATTTTTTCTCCTTTTGTTGTAGTATTGTCTCTACTTTTTTAGTTAATTTATTTAACTAAAACAACTATGTGTTGATTTATTCATACGTTTACTTTATAGTTTTATTAACCCCTAATTAGAATTATCCGCTAAACAATTAAATCAATTAATTTATGTTAAATAAAATTTTTTTAACCTTTGTTTTCATGTTTAGTTTGTGTATTGATATTTCAGCGCAGTCTATAGAGGTGAAAGGTAGAGTGAGTTCGAAGGAAGGGTCTTTGGGAAATGTGACCGTTACTCTTAAAGGTACCACCCAAGTGACTCAATCAAATGTACAGGGAGACTATGTAATAAATGCACCTAGTACGGGCGTACTGGTTTTTAGTTTTCTTGGGTATCAGATTAAAGAAGTTTCTGTTAATTCCAGACCAATTATTAATGTTATGCTAGACAAAGATGACACGCAGATTGAGGCGGTTACTGTTGTGGCTACTGGATACCAGAACCTTAATCCTAAGTTGTTTACTGGCTCAGCCGTATCGTTAAAAGGATCCGATGTAATTCAAGAAGGTGTTACAGATTTGAGTAGAGCGTTAGAAGGTAGGGTGGCAGGTGTTTCCATTCAAAATGTATCTGGTACATTTGGTGCCGCACCTAAAGTTCGAATTCGTGGTGCATCTTCTATTACAGGTGACAACAAACCCTTGTGGGTTATTGATGGTGTAATTTTGGAGGATGTCGTGAATGTGTCTAATGATGAATTAACTTCCGGTGATGCATCTACATTAATAGGTTCTTCCGTTGCAGGGTTGAATATGGATGATATTGAGGATATCAACATCTTGAAAGATGCAGCTGCTACAGCGCAATATGGCGCACGAGCAATGAATGGAGTAATTGTTATTCGTACTAAAAAAGGTAGAGTTGGTGCAACCCAAGTTAATTATACAGGAAATTTTTCTTTAAATCCTAAGCCTAGTTATAAGAATTATAATATAATGAATTCTGTAGATCAGATGTCGGTTAATGGACAATTGATGAATTATGGTTGGTTTAATCATGCCTCTGGTTCAAGGTCAGAAAATGGAGGGGTTTTTCGTAAGATGTATGATTTAATTTATGATTATGATCCTATAACAGGACAATTTGGTTTAGAAAATACACCTGAAGCTAGAGAGGCATTTTTGAAAAGATATGCGCTTGCAAATACAGATTGGTTTGATTTGTTGTTTAATAATTCATTTCAACAAGAACATTCTTTAAATTTTAATGGTGGTTCCGAAACTGTACAGACATATGTTTCTACTAGTTATTTGAAAGATAATGGTTGGGCCAAAGGAAATAATGTTGAGCGATGGACTATGAATTTGAATAATACATTTAAGCTTTCAGATAAGCTCTCTGTAAATATTATTACTACGGGATCTATAAGAGATCAATTGGCACCTGGTACATTAACACGTACAAGCAATCCCGTTGAGGGTAAGTATTCTCGTGATTTTGATATAAATCCATTCTCGTATGCATTAAATACAAGCAGGACAATGACTGCTTATGACGAAGAGGGCAACCTAGAGTTTTTCACTAGAAATTTCGCGCCATTTAATGTACTTCATGAATTAGAGAATAACAAGATGAGATTGAATATGTTGGATTTGAAGTTGCAAGGTGGTTTAACGTATAAAATTATACCCGGTTTAGATTTTAATACATTAGGATCGATGCGTTATGCAAAAACAGGACAAGAACATATGGTTACTGGTGATGCAAATATGGCGCAAGCATATAGAGCAGGCTTAGATGATTCAGATGTCCGGTCTAGGAACCGTTTTCTGTATAGAGATCCATCTAATCCTGCAGGAGAGTCAGTTACTGTATTGCCTGTAGGTGGGTTTTATAATACAAATGACGATATGTTGAAGTCATATACGTTTAGGACTTCATTGGATTATAATATGAAGGCCTCTGAAGATCATGAGTTTAATGCATTCTTGGCACAGGAGATTCGTGTAATTAAAAGACAAAATAAAACAAATATTGGATATGGTTATCAATATGATAAAGGAGGAGTGCCTTTTATTGATCCCTTAGCAATTGAGCAAAGTGTGGCAAATAATATCCCATACTATTCTATGCGGAATTTGCATGATCGCGCTTCAAATTTTTTAGCACGTGTTGCATATGCGTATACGGATCGCTACTCAATTAATGGTACTGTTCGTTATGATGGGTCAAACCAAATGGGTACTACAGCTACTGCGCGATGGTTGCCTACTTGGAATATTTCTGGTGCATGGCGGATGAGTAATGAGAATTTTTACCAAAATTCTAGTTTATCTGAAATTATGAATCGTGTTTCTGTGAGAGCGACATATGGTCTTGTGGCCAACATAAATGCAGCGACTAATGCAGCCCTTGTGCTAAGGAGTGGGTCTTCTCTACGTCCTTATAAATTCGAAAATGAAACGATAATGCGCATTCGAAATTTAGCAAATGATGATTTAACGTGGGAGAAGTCATATGAGACTAATTTGGGGTTAGATTTAGGGTTTTTTAAAGATCGATTAGCAGTTGCTTTTGATATTTATAATCGTAATAGTTTTGATTTGATTTATGAAATGCGCACCCCTGCGATTGGTGGTGAGTACAGGAGGTTTGTCAATTATGCTGACATGAATAACAAAGGGATAGAATTAAGTTTGGCATATCATGGACCTATTGGTTCAGTGAAGTGGAATAGTAATTTCAATTTTGGTTATTCTGTAAATAAGGTTACTAAAATGAATTCTAATCCTAATGTTTTTGAATTGGTAGGAACAAATGGTGGTCCTACTATAGATCATCCATATAGAGGGTTATATTCTATTCAGTTTTTGAAATTAGATGATTATTATGGTTTTCCAACATTTGTAGGTGAAGACGGTCCTACAAATTTTGTTGACCCCCAAAGTTTTAATACTTCTATTTTGAAATACGAAGGTCCTACAGAACCAAAGTTTGCCGGTGGATTCTCTAATACGTTTACATATAAGAATTTCTCGTTCTTTTCATTGTTTACTTTTGCCACAGGTAATGTAATTAGATTGAATCCATATTTTGATTCATCTTATTCGGACACGGACGCTTTGCCAAATGAGTATAAGTTACGATGGGTATTAGATGGTGATAGTGAGATTCCTGCTATTATCGACAGGAGTACTAATTTGCTGTTACAAGGAGAATTTCCATATAGTTCATATAATTATTCAACAGAGCGTGTGGCAAAAGGTGATTTTTTGAAGTTAAAATCACTTCGAGTTTCATATGCCTTGCCAGCAAATTGGTTGAGTAAATATAAAATCAGGAGCTCCTCTTTGAGTCTAGTGGCTAATAATTTTTGGTTAATATATGCAGATAAGAAGTTGAATGGTCAAGATCCTGAATTCTTTAATACTGGAGGCGTCGCTTTACCTGTAAATAGGATGTATACTTTGTCTGTTAAGTTAGGTTTTTAAAAATAAATAAGATGAAAAAAATTAGTGTATTTATATTGTCTTCCTTATTCTTATTTAGTTGTAATAAATTTTTAGATTATCAACCTGATGATCGTACAGAGCTAGATAATGTAGTTAAAATTACTGAATTAGTTGGATCTGCTTATCCCGATAGATTTTATGCTGCCTTTGCAGAGTCAATGTCAGATAATGCTGGTGATAAAGGTGTTACAAGTCGTGAGATGAAAAACTTTTATCCTTGGGAGTTTAGGGATCAAGTTAGTACTGCTAGTGATACGCCAAATGCTTATTGGCAGGCATGCTATAGAGCAATTGCTGCTGCAAATCAAGCATTGGCAGGGATAGCGAAGCTAGGTGATCCTGTGGAGGCGCGTGCGGCTAAAGGTGAAGCATTAGTTGCTAGAGCATATGCTCACTTTATGTTAGTGAACTATTTTGCCTTACCTTATGATTCCTCTATAGCAAATGATAGCCCCGGGATACCTTATCAGACTACACCAGAAACAGTTGCTGTTGGTGAATATAGTAGAGGTACTGTTCAAAGCGTTTATGATATGATAGAAAAGGATTTGTTGGACGGTATTCCTTTAATTGATAATAGTACTTATAAAGTACCTTCATTCCACTTTACTAAAAATGCGGCATATGCATTTGCTACAAGGTTTTATTTGTTTAAGAAGGAATATGAAAGGGTTATCTTTTACGCTGATTTGATATCAAATACTACTTCTATAGCTAATTTATTACGTCCTTGGAATACGGCTTATCAAAACTACAGTTATTTTGTGCTTCAAGATGCCTACTCAAGCTCTTCGGACCCTGCCAACATCTTGATGGCAGAGTCAGCGTCAGGTTATGGTGAAGATTATCCGAGGTACAATTATGGTTTGAATTCATCCTTGCTAGCAACAGTATTTGGTGGAGGTTCAAATCCATTGAATTTGCAGCTTTCATATCGATCTAAGGTTTTTGGTGGTAATGAGACAGTTTATAATATTCCAAAATTTAAAACCAACTTTATCAAAGAGGCTATTTCAGATAATTTTGGTATTCGTTATGTGGTTTATACTTTATTTTCCATGGAAGAAGTTTTGTTCAATAGAGCAGAGGCTTATGCTAATTTAGATAGAACTATAGATGCTTTGGCAGATTTGCAGGCTTTCTTGTCTAAACGCGTTACTAATTACAATGTGAATAATGCTAATCATAGAATCACATTGGCTAAATGTCAAGCATTTTACCCAGGATTAACTGACAAAGAAGCAGTTGTAGAGACGATTTTGAATTTTAAAAGGCAAGAATTTCTCTTTGAGGGTATGCGGTGGTTTGATATCATTCGTACAGGAAAGACTGTTATTCATCGCTCTGTCGCTGGTTCAAGAGATCAAATTGATTTAACGATAAGTCCTGATGATCCTAAGCGAGTTTTACAGTTACCTATAGAGGCTATTGAATATGGTTTGCAGGCTAATCCTAGAAATTAATGATATGAAAAAAATAATATTTAAATATACATTTATTGTGTTTGGAGTAATTCTATTCGCAATGACCTCTTGTGAAAAGAAAGAGGTTTTGGATGCCTCAGCGTTGAATTTAGGAGGTGACAATTGGGAGAAATCAAACGTTGATATTTGGATTTATGATAGTTTAACAAAGCCCTATAATATAGAAGTTAAGTATAAATGGGATAGGTCGGAATTGAATATGAATAAAACTTTAGTTCCGCCGCGTGAGAGTATTGTTATTCCTGTGATGACTGCAATGAAGCAAGTTTGGATTAAGCCATATGAATTCTTGAAAGGTCCAAATTTTATAAAGGAAATTGGTCAGAAACAATTCATTCTAGTTGGAAGTGTTGAATATAATTCTAATGGCACTATTGTGTTGGGTCAAGCTGATGGGGGAAGGAAAATTACTTTGTTTGAAATTAATAATTTCGATTTAACAAATAGGCAATTAATTAAGCGCATGCTTAAGACTATGCATCATGAATTTGCTCATATACTACATCAAAAGAAGATGTTTACGACCTTATACGCGCAAGTTACTCCAGGTGGATACGATCCTACATGGTTTAATTTTAGAGATGCTGAAGTGCTGCGATTAGGTTTTATTTCTGCCTATTCTAGGAATTCTGTAGAAGATGATTTTGTGGAGATGATTGCCATTATGTTGACAGAAGGGAAGGCAGCTTTTGATGCACTTGTAAATAGCGCTGGCGCTGGTGCTCCTGCCTTGAGACAAAAGGAATTGTATGTAAGGCAGTATATGTTAGAGACTTGGGATATCGATATGACGGCGTTGCAGAATCAAACGCAAGATGAAATTAATGCATTATAATTCGATTGTTATGAGAAGAATAAGAATATTAATAATAGCAATTGTGAGTTTACAATTGTTTTATGGATGTAATAAATTTCAAGATTTCCCTGACACCTCGGTTGATGAGCGCATTAATGAAAGAATGGAATTATATGCAGAATATTTGACAGATGCTCCATTTGGTTGGAAGGCCTATTTGTTAACAAAAAGTGGTTTGCAGAAAAATTTTACTTTTCGATTCAATAATGTAAATCGTGTTTTTACGATTTTAGAAGATGATGTTACAGAAATGGATGAAAGTTCATATCGGTTGAAATATTTGCAAAGACCCACTTTGATTTTTGATACGTACTCATTATTACATCTTTTGGCCGACCCTGATGATGGGGTGTATGGCGGCGTCGTGGCAGAAGGTATGCGCTCTGATTTTGAGTTTCATTTTTTAGAGGCTACAGCAGATAGAATTGAATTGAAAGGTATTTATAATGAAAGTAAGTTGATTTTAATTAAAGCAACTTCAGTTTTAGATGCGTCCAATACTTTTAATGATACAGACGCTTTATTATCTGAAGTTTCAAATCTTAGAACTTATTTTAAAAGAACGCTGATTGATGGGGTTGAGTATGAGGTAGATTTGAATACTGCAGATCGTAGGTTTGGACTCGTTCGTTATGAGGGTGGGATTGCAGTACGCAGTTCAAGTAGTTTTTATATCGTAGGTGATGAGATTAATTTTTATGAACCTATAGTGTTAGGTCTTGATACAATACATAAATTGACTGATGTTGTATTTGATCCAACAGGTTTTTTGTCTGCAAAATTAGGGTCTGTTAACTTGCGAATAACAGAGGCGATAGAACCATTATTTTATGATGTTACTGTTATTTCTAGGTTTTGGGCATCAGATCGACAATTGTTTTTTAGTTCTTGGACACGTGATGGAGTGAAGGATTATCTGAATGAATCGTCTGTAGCTACTCTTACGGGGTTTAATCAACAGATATTTTGGATGGGGTTTAATACTGGTTATGATTTATTAGGGTATGCTCAAAGTTTTTCGTTAGCTTATGGTGTAGCGATTGGTTATAATTTAGATTTTACAACAGGTATAATTAAATATAGTTATTTGGGTTTTTTGGGGTCTATGGCAGCAGGACCTAGGGCTATTACCCTTCAAGCAGCTCAAAATTTCACTGATCCGAATGGCTTGTATATCATCGAGAAAGGTGCGAGTGTGTATGATTTGGTTACGGTTACAGATGCTAGGAAATGGATTAGTATCACTCCAATATAATTAGGATAATTAATTTTCTAAAACACCCAAGGATATTAGTTTATTCTTGGGTGTTTTAGTATATGGATGATTAAAGAGCTAAGTAATCAACTGCTCTATTAATCATTCAATAAATCAGGTCTTCTTTCTTGTGTTCTTTGCAACTGCTGTTCATCGCGCCAAGCATTTATTTTGGCCTCATTGCCACTTAATAGTATATCAGGTACTTTGTGGCCACGCCATTCGGCAGGTCGCGTATATATGGGGGCATCCAATAGGCCATCTTGAAAAGAGTCGGATAGGGCAGAGGTTTCATCATTAAGCACGCCAGGGATTAATCGAACAATAGCATCTACCACGATAGCTGCAGGCAGTTCACCGCCAGACAATACATAATCACCTATAGAAATCTCTTTTGTAACGAAAATATCTCTGATCCGTTGATCTATACCTTTATAGTGTCCACAAAGAATAATGATATTCCCTTTGGTTGATAATTCGTTGGCTATATCTTGATTTAGTGTCACACCATCTGGAGTCATATAGATGATTTCATCATATGCCCTTTCACTTTGTAGTTGCTCTATACAGGCAGCAAAAGGCTCTATTTGCATCACCATTCCTGATCCTCCACCATAAGGGTAGTCATCTACAGATTTCTGCTTATTTTTGGCGTAATCACGTAGATTATGAACATGAATCTCTGCTATTCCTTTTTTCTGTGCACGCTGTAATATAGAATGTGCAAATGGACTTTCCAATAGAGATGGTAATACTGTAATGATATCAAATCGCATGTTACAAAGATAAGAAGTTTGTGTGCGATAATTTTATGGATATTTAATTTTAACTAATAATCGCTAAAATTCTTTGTTTAAGAGCTTCAATTGAATTTTATTCTGTCTTTTTCTATTCTGCTTTCTTTTATTTCACTGTTGTTATTAAGAAGTGACAATCATTTATTTTAACATTTTTTAATATATTTTTTTTCTTTATTTTATTATTGCATTAACAACTACTTTGCTTTACATTTGCTTCCCGTTCTTAATTAACTGCTTGTTATTAAGTACGATTTCACTACCCATATATACTTCTGAAGTATGAAAATGATTGATTTACATGTCAATTGTTTTGCATTCTGATCTGAAAACTGTTGTTGTCTCCAGAACACAATTGATTATTGTATTAAGTTAGTATTGCAACTATAATAATAATTAATATAAACAACATGAAACAAAAATTACTCAGCACAATGTTTGCGCTCGCATGTATAGCTACATCGTCATATGCGCAGGATCGTCAAGTGAGTGGTAAAGTGATTTCTACAGATGGTTCAGCGATTAGCGGTGCTTCTGTATCTATTGTCGGTACATCTACTGCTACGCAGACGGATGCTTCCGGTAATTTTACTTTACACGTGGCACCTGGAGCTACATTAAATGTATCTTATATCGGATATACTTCACAACGCGTTTCTATTGGTAACTCTTCTGTTTTATCGATTGCTTTAGTTCCTGAAGACAATGCATTAGAAGAAGTTGTAGTTACAGCGATGGGTATTTCTAAAGAGAAAAGATCTTTGAGTTATGCTACACAAGAAGTGAAAGCAGATAAATTGACGCAAGCTTCTAATAGTAATTTAGCAACAGCATTACAAGGTAAAGTTTCTGGTGTAGAGGTTACTCCTTCTTCGGGGATGCCTGGTGCTTCAGCAAAAATTACAATTCGTGGTGCCCGATCATTCTCTGGTGACAACTCTCCCTTGTATGTAGTGGATGGTTTGCCTATTACTTCAGGTAATGACATTTCAACAGGTAATTCTGTATCAGGTGCTGATTATGCTTCTAGAGGTTTGGATATCGATCCTAATGATATCGAAAGTATCAATATCTTAAAAGGTCAAGCGGCATCTGCATTATATGGTATGCGTGCATCAAATGGTGCGGTAATTATCACGACCAAAAAAGGTAAAGGAGCAAATAAAAAAGCACAGATCTCCTACAATTCAAATGTTTCTTTTGATAAAGTATCGGTATTGCCAGATTTTCAATCTACATATGCCCAAGGAAGTAACGGTTCGTATAGCCCTAACTCTTCCTTGTCTTGGGGACCAAAAATCTCAGATTTAGCAAATGATGCTAACTACGGCGGTAATACCTCCAATGATTATTCTGCAGCGGCACAAGCTAACGGTATCAATACGGAAGGTAAATATTATGTTGCTCAACGTGCTAAGGCAGGTTTAGACCCTTGGGCTACGCCACAAGCGTACAATAATGCAGCAGATTTCTTTAATGTTGGTAAAACATTCAATAATTCATTAAATGTGATCCAAGGTTTTGAAAAAGGAAATTACTCTTTTTCATTAGGAGCTACTAATGCTGAAGGTATTGTTCCTTCTACAGGCTTAGATCGTTATACGGCTAAGTTAGCTGCAGAAGCGAATTTGACGGACAAATGGACGACAGGTTTCTCTGCTAATTATGTAAACTCTAAGCTTACAAAACAAACAGGTGCTAATAATGGTATTGTAGCAACATTGTACGGTGCTCCAGCATCTTATGATTTAGCAGGTATTCCTTCGCATGTAGCGGGTGATCCATATACACAAAATACTTACCGTTCGACGAGTGGTTTTGATGCTACATATTGGGCTGTTGAAAATAACAAGTTTAGTGAAGACAATAAACGTTTCTTTGGTAATGGTTATGTTCAATATGCTACACCATTAGCGGATAACCAAAAATTAACGTTGAAATACCAAATTGGTGCTGATTCGTACACGACCAATTATACAGACAATTGGAGCTATGGACATGCTAACGGTAGAGGTTCTGTAGAAAACTACCACGTTTCATCGACAGAGATCAACTCTTTGGCGACAGCAGTATACAATTGGAAAATTAGTGATGACTTCTCTTTTGATGCATTAGTAGGTAATGAAATCAGAAATAGAAATCGTCGTCAAGATTATGCTTACGGTTCTAATTTCAATTTTGCAGGTTGGAATAATATGAATAATGCATCTAACTATACAGCGAGTCAAGATTTACGTAACTTCCGCTCGGTAGGTACATTTGGTAACTTGTCATTAGCATACAAAAATATGTTGTTCTTGAATGCTACAGGTAGAAATGATATTGTTTCTTCTATGCCAAGAAATAACAGATCATTCTTCTATCCTTCAGTTTCTGGAGGTTTCATCTTCACAGAATTAGATGCACTTAAAAATAATGTGTTGACATTTGGTAAGATTAGAGCTTCTTATGCTGAAGTAGGTCAAGCAGGTGATTATTTTGAGTCCTATTATTCAACACCTCTTTATGGTGGGGGTTTCTCTAGTGGGACACCTATTATCTATCCTATAGTAAATGGTAAAAATTCAGTTGTAGCATTTACACCGAGTTCTGTAATTTATGATCCTAACTTAAAGCCTCAAAATACACAGTCTTATGAATTAGGTACTGATTTGACGTTCTGGGGTGGTTTAATGAATTTGAACTATACGTTCTCTCGTCAAAATGTAAAAGATCAAATTTTTGAAGTGCCTTTAGCGGGTTCAACTGGTTATTCAGGCTTAGTAACTAACGGTGGTAGAATTCATACTAATGTACATGAAGCAACGGTAAATATTGCGCCATTCCGTCATACAGAGTTCAAATGGGATTTTACATTCAACTTTACAAAAATCGACAACTATGTGGATGAGTTGGCTGAAGGGGTAAACTCTATCTTCTTAGGTGGTTTTGTGGAGCCACAAATTCGTGCTAGTATCGGGGACAAATTTCCTGTTATCTACGGTGTTTCTTACTTAAGAAATGATGCTGGTCAAATCGTTGTTGATGCTGATGGTATGCCTCAAGTAGGTCCTGAAAAAGTAATCGGTACGGTGTCGCCTAAATTTTTGTTAGGTTTCAATACTTCTATGGAGTATAAGAAAGTAAGATTGTCTGCTGTTATTGATTGGAAAAATGGTGGTCAAATGTACCACGGTACTGCAGGTGTATTGGATTACTACGGTGTAACACAAAAATCAGCTGATTTCAGATCTGGCCAACCATTCTTATTTGAAGAAGATGCTGTAAAAGAAGTAGCGCCAGGGGTGTACGAGAAAAATGATATTTTGATCGACCCGTCTAATGCATATAACTATTTCAATACGAAAAATTCAATCTCTGAGTCTTCTGTATTTGGTACTTCTTTCGTTAAATTAAGAGAGATTGCTGTTGGTTACCCGGTGTACTCTTCATCAAAAATTAAAATTGATGTAAATGCTTTTGCACGTAATATCATCTTGTGGTCTGAGTTAAAAGGTTATGATCCGGAGGTTTCTCAAGGTAATACAAATATGTCTGGTGCATTCGAACGTTTCTCATTACCGGGAACTTCTTCTTATGGTTTTGGTGTGAATGTTAAATTCTAATAAAATGAAATTAAGATCTAATATAATTAAATTATTGGCCTTAGGCCTATTCGCTACGCCTATTGCATTTACATCTTGTTCGGAAGATGCAATGGATGCGGTCAATGTTAATCCTAATAACCCTACAGATGTTACCTCAAAATTTATCCTTGCGGATGTAATTACGAGTACGGCATTCAATAATGTAGGTAGTGATATCAATACATACTTAGCGGCTTATGTAGAGCATGAGGTAGGTACGTACAATCAACTGTGGGATGCGGAGCATAGAGTATCTCAGCCTGCACTTTCGTCTACGTTTAACAATCCTTGGGGTAGCATATATGAAGCTATTCGTAATGCTAAAATTGCGATCGCTAAATGTTCTGAAGGTGGTGTTGAAGCAGGTAATAACACCACATTGGGTGTTGCTCAAGTATTAAATGCCTATAATTTGGCTTTATTGACGGATATGTTTGGTGATGTTCCTTATTCGGAGGCATTCGATCCTTATGGTAATAAAAACCCTAAAATCGACAAACAAGAAGATTTGTACAAAGAGGTATTCTCTTTATTAGATCAAGCCATTGAAAATCTACCTAAAGGTGATAAAAGCCCGATTGGTGGTATCGGTACTAATGATTTATTGTACAACGGTAAAGCTGCTAATTGGTTGCAATTAGCTTACGGTCTTAAAGCGCGTTATGAAATGCGTCTTTTGAATGTGTCAACAGATAAAAATGCAGCTTTGAATAAAGTCATCGAATATGTAGACAAATCATTCCAAGCAGTATCTGATGAGGCAGCATTCAATGTGTATGACTCACAAAATTTAAATCCTTTATTTAACTTCCAATGGTCTCGTGATGGTTTGGCGGCTAGTAAAAGCATTGCTGAAAAATTAGTCGATAGAAATGACCCTCGTTTGAGACGTAATTTTACGAACCCGGATTGGGTACAGGTTGCTAATCTTGCGCCAAATAGTAAAGCGGATAGTTTGTTAGCACCTAATGGGGAGAATGAACAATTTCAGTACTATTACTTGACATCTACATTTGTATATGCTCAAACGGCATCTACAGAGTTATTGAGCTACCACGAATTGTTGTTCTTGAAAGCGGAGGCTATGCAGCGTTTAGGTGCTTCGGCTTCTGAAATCGAATCTGTATTGAAACAAGCGGTAAAAGCAGGGATACATAATTCTGAAAAATCTGTGGCTGCTGCTTTCGTAGCACCTACTGTGGTGGAATATGGTGGTATCACCGAAACTACAAAACCTATTACAGATGAGGAGATAGATACTTATTTTGATAAATCTGTGAAGCCATTATTACAAGCTAATGCTTTGAAAGAAATTGCTAATCAAAAATACTTAGCTTTCTTTGGTGCTTCGGGTGAATCTGTAGAAATGTATAATGATATCCGTCGTTGGAAAGCTGAAGGTAAGGATCTTATTGTGTTGAAAAACCCTAATAAATTCCCTTTACGTTTGCCTTATGGTAATTCAGAGACTTCAGCAAACCCTAATGTTCAGGCAGCATTTGGCAATGGACAATATGTATATACTGAAAATGTATGGTGGGCCGGTGGTTCACGTTAATAGTAATATTTAATAAAATAAATGTATTAAGGCCGTCTCCGTTGGAGGCGGCTTTTTTTATTTAATTCTGCCAAAGCCAATGTTTGTTCTGCTGAAATTATGTATTCTTATTGAAAAAAAAATTTAATTTTATCATTTGTTTAATTTTGGAATTTAATTTTGAATGTTAAGTGTTTGTTAAAATAAGTAAGAAAATTTGCCACTTTAAAAGATTTAATATTTTCCGGTAATTTTTGAGTTTTAATCAATAAATATCTGTTTTCTTTAAAATAGTTGTAACGAATACTTTTTATGCATATGTTTGCGATCCTATTGAATAGATAGGTGCGCTACTAATCCAATTTATACTCTTCAAATTATCTAAAGGTTATTTCTTTATGGCTATACGGTTATATACGACTGTTAGGCATAAGGTTGGATATCCGGTTGTTGTTACAACCTACTTATGAATTATACAAACACTTATAAATAAACATGAAACAAAAATTACTCAGTTCAATGTTTGCGCTTGCATGTATCGCTACATCGTCATATGCGCAAGATCGTCAAGTGAGTGGAAAAGTAACAGCTGCAGATGGTAAGCCTATTTCAGGTGCTTCTGTATCAGTAGTGGGTTCTTCTACTGCTACACAGACTGATGCAGCCGGAAATTTCACTTTAAATGTTAATCCTGGTGCTACGCTTAATGTCTCTTACTTAGGATTTACAGCACAACGTGTGCATGTAGGAAATGCATCTGTATTATCTATAAGCTTAAAGCCTGAAGATAATGCATTGGATGAGGTTGTAGTAACGGCTTACGGAACGCAAAAGAAAGAATCTATCGCGGGGTCTATTTCTACATTAAAAGCTAAAGATTTGGAACAAGTACAATCTGCTAACGTTGTTCAGTCATTGGCTGGTAAAGTTGGGGGTGTTCAGATTCGTTCTACTACTGGTCAACCAGGTTCGTCAGCAACAGTACGTTTTAGAGGATTGGGGTCAATTTCATCATCCAATGAGCCTTTGTACGTTGTAGATGGTGTTCCATTCAATGGAGATATCGCTTCTATTTCTTCCCAAGATATTGAAGAAATGTCCTTTTTAAAAGATGCCTCTGCCAATGCTTTGTATGGTAGTAGAGGAGCTAATGGTGTAATTATCATTACAACCAAAAAAGGTAAAAATAGAGATGGTGTAGATATTAATTTTGAAAATCGTACGGGTTTTAATTCAAGAGCCATTAAGGATTATGATTATATAACTGACCCTTCTGAATATTACCAATTGAGATGGAATAGGTTACGTTTAGGTGAAATTGTATCGGGTAAGTCAGATGCTGTAGCACGTCAATCTGCATCTGATGGATTAGTTAAAGATTTAGGAATTAATATCTTTAATGTGCCTAATGCTAATATTATTGATCCAGCTACTGGTTTGATTAATCCTGATGCTAAAGTAATGTATCACGACGATTGGAACAATTATTTGTTTGATAATAGCATCCGTCAAGAAAACTCATTAAATCTTGCTTATGCTAACGATAAAGTATCTACTTTTTTATCGGGTAGTTATTTGAACGACGAAGGTTATGTAATCAACTCTGGCTTTGATAGAATATCAACAAGAGCTAATATAGAATTTCGTCCTTATAGCTTTGTGAAGATCGGTTCAAATGTAAACTTTGCAAGTACGAAAGCAAAAGATCCTCAGGCTGGTAAAGATTCAGGTACATATTCGAATTTGTTTTCTTGGAGTAGAAATCTAGCGCCTATATATCCAATTTTTGCGAGAGATGAACAAGGTAATAGAATTACAAATTCTAACGGTTCTGATGTATATGATTGGGGTAAGGGAGAGACTATCAATCCGGATGGATCACCTTCTTCTAGACCGTATATTACAAATATGAACCCGTACGCGACTACATTGTTGAACGTACAAAATAATGATAATAAAAACGTAGGCTTAAGAGCATATGCTTCATTTGATTTCTTACAGTACTTTAATTTTACGTATAATATAGGCTATGATTACCAATCTAGTAATAGACTTCGCTATACAACTGGTGTAGGTGGTGATGGATTTGCATACGGTGGTACGATCACAAATGCAATTTCAAATACGCAGACATTGACTAACCAACAAATATTAAACTTCAATAAAGATTTTGGTAAGCATACTGTTGGTGTTATGGTTGGTCATGAGACAGCGGATTATTCTAATAAAATGTTGTCAGGATCTAAAACTAACATCGTGATTCCTGATGAAGTTTTCTTGTCCAATGCAAGTAAATTTAGCGCTTTGAATGGTTATGAAGATATCTATAAAGTAGAAGGATTCTTGTCTAAAGTAAATTACAACTATTCAAATAGATATTATTTTAATGCTTCTTTTAGAAGAGATGGGTCTTCTGTGTTTCATACGGATCATAGGTGGGGAAATTTCTATGGCTTAGGGGCAGCATGGAATGTATCTAACGAAGCTTTTATGTCTGATGTTGAGGCAATTTCTAAATTGAAGATCAAAGTAAGTTATGGGGAGCAAGGTAACGATAATTTATTCTACCCAGGTTACGTAAATATGGATCATAGATCTCACTTTGGATATGGACGTAACTATACGCCGTATATGGATCAATATGAGATAACAGCTGATGCTGATGGAAATCCTTCTATTCGTCAAGTATATACAGGTACAAAAGATTTGAAGTGGGAAGTTTCGAAGAATTTCAATACTGGTTTTGAATTAGGAATGTTTAATAATAGATTAAATGTAGATTTTGAATTCTTTACACGTAAAGTTTCGGATATGTTATTCAATTTCCCACAAGCACCTTCTTCAGGTATACCAGCGATATCTAAAAACATCGGTGATATGAAGAATACGGGTATTGAGATTGCTATTAGCGGTGATGTAATTAGAACGGAAGATTGGAATTTGAATTTGTGGGCTAATGCTACGCACTATAAGAACAAAATTACTCGATTACCTCAGCCATTTGTATCTGGTGTATTTAGATTTGTGGAAGGGCAAAGTGCATATACATACTATATGAGAGAATTTGCTGAAGTAGATAAAGCTACTGGTATGGGGTCTTGGTATGTAGGCGAAAAAGATGCTATCACAGGTATTTCTACGGGTGAAAAAACTACTACACAAACGCACTCTTCGGCTACGCAGTTCTTAAGCGATAAATCTGCAAACCCTGATGTGTATGGTGGTTTTGGATTTGATGTAGCTTACAAGAAAATATCATTTAATGCTGGATTTGCTTATCAATTAGGTGGTTATATTTATGATAATGTGTATCAAGGTCTTTTCTCTGAAGGTACAGGTATGGGTAATTCTGGTGCTAACTATCATAAAGATATTTACAATACTTGGACACCAGAAAATACAAGTGCTTCCATGCCTATGTTGTCTAGTGTAGATAAGACACAGTATGGTACTTCTGATATGTTTTTAATATCTGCTAACTACCTAAGTTTAGAGAATGTTGGGATAAACTACGATCTTTCAAATAGTACATTCGAAAGAATTGGTATTAAGAATGCACGTGTAAGTTTGATGGGTAATAATCTCTTTATGATTTCTAAACGTCAGGGTTTAGATCCTAGAATGATGCAACTGGGTGGCGCTTCTAATAACGGTTTGACATTAAATAGTTATTCATTATTGAGAAGTATTTCTTTAGGTCTAAGTATTAAATTCTAATAATAATGAAAAAAAATAAAATTATATATTCATTTCTTTTAGTAGGCGCTTTATTAAGCTCTTGTTCAAAAGATTACTTAAATGTAGATCCACAATCTACAATTAATTCTGAGCAATTAGGTTCATCTTCTGCAGCTACAATGGGAACATTGAAAGGTATTTTTGGAAGTTTGAGATCATATGGTATTACTGGTTATGCAGGGCATGAGGATTATGGTCATAAGTCTATCTTATCTGTGATGGACTTGATGGGTAACGATGTAATCATGGTAAACCTAAACTGGGGAGGTTTCAACTATAACTATACTGGTCGTGTGATGACGAATTCAAGAGCACATATGCCTTGGCTTACCTATTATACACAGATCAAAAATGCTAATATTATTATTAATAGTATTGCTGAGAATACAGATAATAGTGATTTGAAGGCTATTCGTGGTCAGGCTTTGGCATTAAGAGGTTACTTTCATTTTATGTTGGCGCGTATATATGGACCTACATACGTAGGTAATGAGTCAGCACTATCTGTCCCTATTAATGCAGCTGAATTGTCCAATAAAAGAAATACTGTTGCTGAAGTGTATGCTCAAGTACAAGCGGATCTAGAGGATGCAGTAATAGCGTTAGATGGTTATAATAGGGGTGCCAATCTGGAAATGATTGATAAAAGTGTAGCGCAAGGTTTCTTGGCTGATGTTTATTTAGAGATGGGTAAATATGAAGAAGCAGCTAAGTATGCTAATTTAGCACGTGCTAACTATGAATTATTGAATGCGGCCGCTTGGCAGAATGGTTTCTATGATATTAAGCAAAATGAAACTATGTGGGGAGCAGATTTGAATGCTGAATTAACAACTTTCGTAGCCAATTTCTATTCTCATTTTGATAATACAAATGTGGGTTATGCTGAAGGGGGAAATATTACTATTGATAAGCGTTTGTATGATGCGATGTCGCCTAAAGACATTCGTAAAAATATGTATGCTGGACCTGATAGTGTAGTTTATACTGTAGGTAATGAGTCTGTTAAGTATGGACCTTATGTGAGTTTCAAGTTTAGAGATTTGACAGTAGGTAGAACCGCGGGGGATTATATTTACTTAAGATCTGCTGCAATGTATTATATTGAAGCTGAAGCTTTAGCAAGATCTGGAAAAGAAGAGCAAGCTAAAGATGTATTGTATGAAATTACTAAAACTAGGGCTCAAGATTACGTACGGTCTTCAAAAACAGGTGCGGACTTGATTGATGAAATTATTCTTCAAAAACGAATCGAACTTTGGGCAGAAGGTTTCGCTTGGTTTGATTTGAAACGTCTTAAAAAAGGTGTAGTAAGAAATTATACAGGCTCAAACCACGCTACGTATGGTAAATTCGATATCCCAGCTGGGGACAATAGATTTTTATTTATGATTCCGCAAGCAGAGGTGGATGCGAATCCTGAAATATTACCAAATAATCCACAATAATAGTTTTATTGTATTATTATAGCTATCAACAGGCTGTCTCTTTTTTAGAGGCAGCCTTTTTTTGTAATTCTTTTATACTGTATGATGTTAATTTGGGTTGTTGTTGTTACAATTAGATTCTGTACGTTCAATTATGAATTAATTTAGAGTTTTGGATCAAGGTTTTTCTATATATTTCTTTGTGCTATACTAACGACCTTTATTAGGATGATTTTTATCATATTATCCTTTTTTGGTACAATAGAGTAATACTTAAGACTACTTGGGTCGTTCGCATTTTATTACAAATTATAACGTTTTCTCCTTCAGTTTTTCGAGGTAAAAAAAAACATAAAATAAAATTTTATGTTTTTTGTGTTAAAAAAATGTTAAAAACATTTTTTTTTCCTAGTATTGTAATTAAATAGCCTATAAATCCTATGAAAAGATGGCTACGAAATTCTAACTAAACATAGAACTTATGAAACAAAAGTTACTCACTACAATGCTTGCAGTGACTTGCTTGGCCAGCTCGTCATATGCTCAAACTCGTGATGTGGTTGGTAAAGTTACCTCTTCAGAAGGAACACCTATCGGTGGTGCTTCCATTTCTGTTGTCGGGTCAACTACTGCTACTCAAACAGATGCGTCTGGTAATTTCAAACTATCAGTACCTTCTGGTGCTACTCTCAATGTATCCTCCGTTGGTTATACTTCACAAAGAGTTTCTATTGGTAATTCGTCTGTTTTGACGGTAGTACTCTCACCAAGTGATAATGTCTTGGATCAGGTAGTTGTGACTGGTTATGGCTCTCAAAAGAAGAGAGAAATTACAGGATCCATAGCGTCGATTAAAGGTGATGATTTTACTAATGTATCAGCACCCTCTCTTGATAAAAGCTTACAAGGACTTGCTGCTGGTGTTCAAGCATCTACTACTTCAGGTATTTTGGGGCAACCAGCTAAGGTAAGGATTAGAGGTATTAGTTCAATTTCTAACTCTTCAGATCCTTTATATGTTGTTGACGGCGTGCCATTTATTTCTGGCGACCAAAGTGGTGTTTTCTACAATAATCCCCTTTCAAGCATAAACCCTAATGATATTCAAAGTGTCGAAGTATTGAAAGATGGTGCTGCGACAGCTATTTATGGTTCTAGAGCGGCAGGTGGTGTTATTTTAATAACTACTAAAAGTGGAAAAGTAGGTGCACCAACTGTTAATTATGATAATTGGTTTGCTTTTGCTAAAGCTTCTAAAAAGTATGATTTGTTAAACGCCGATCAATTTATTGAAATTGCTAATGAAAAATTGGCTGCAAGAGGATGGGATCCCGAAGCCTTTCCTACGTTGAATCCTGATACTCAAGTTCCTTACAATACAAATTGGCAAGATGTCGTATTAAGAACTGCTTTTCAACAGCATCATGGTTTATCTTTGAGTGGAGGCACAGAAAAAACATCGTATTACTTCTCTGGAAATTATACTGATCTTAATGGTATATCTGTGGGTAACAGTCAGAAAAAATATGGTATACGTGGTCGTGTAGAACAAAAAACATTGAATGATCGTGTGACTTTAGGATTAAATACTCAAGTGTCATATGTTGATGATCGAGGTTTTAATGATGGTGTAAATTCATTATCTGGAAATATAGCTAATGCATTAGTAGCTTTACCAAATGTACCAGTAAAATGGCCAGATGGCAGATATAATTTATCGGATGACGGTTCATCTTTAGGACGTGGTGCTAATTTGAGTGGAATTGATGGTAATTATACTAATATTGCATATTCTTTAGATCATAACATTTATAAATCCTCTGCCTTACACTTTAACGGTAGCTCTTTTGCTAATGTTAATATCTTAAAAGGTTTAGATTTAAAAACGCAGATCGCCGTTCAGTATATTGCTGGTGAAGATTATATGTTTTGGAATCCAGAACATGGTGATGGTAGGTCCGTAAATGGTAGAATATATCAGTATTACTTACCTTCTTTTAGATATAATTGGCAAAATACATTGAATTATAAAGTTGATTTTGGTTCAAGTAGACTAGATGTTATAGCAGGTTTGGAATACCAAAAGACTAAATCAAGAAACTTCTTTGCACATGGTTATGGTTTATCTTCTACATATTTTGCAGAGAATGAAAACATTATCTCTGGATCTCTAAATAATCAATTAATTGGAGGAGGAGCTAGTGAAAGAGCATTTTCTTCTGTTTTTGCACGAGCAAATTATGTGTTGTTAGATAGGTACTTTTTATCAGCAACATTAAGAAATGATAAAATATCATCATTGCCACATGGCAAGCAGAGTGCTCTACTTCCTGGTGCATCCATAGGTTGGGATATTCGAAAAGAGGAATTCTTCACAAGCTCTGTCATTAGTCAATTTAAAGTACGTGGGGGCTATGCTGAAGTAGGTAATACTGAAATTGGTAGTTATCCTTATGCAGGAATTTTCTCTGCACGTATATATGGTGACAATACAGGTATATTTTACTCACAAGCAGGTAATCCGAATTTAAAATTTGAAACAAGTAAAAAAATAAATTTTGGTGTTGATTTAGGGTTTTTCAATGATAGATTTAGTTTTGTAGCTGATTATTTCCGCAATAATATTGACAACATGATCTTAGCGGTACCAATTTCTCCATCGTTAGGGGTACCAGGTAATATGATTAATCAAAATGTGGGTTCCATGTATAATCAAGGTTTTGAATTTAGCCTTGGCGGCTTAGTTCTTGAGAAAGGAGATTTTAAATGGAATACAAACTTTAATGCCACTTTTGTAAAGAACAAAATTCAAAAGCTTGTAAATGGTAATGATATCACTTATACATTTCATGTAAATAGAGAAGGAGAGTCAATTGGAGCATTTTACGGGTATGAATACAAAGGTGTTAATTCAGAAAATGGTAATGCTATTTTTGCAAAAGCAGATGGTAGTTTAGTTCAAAATGTTGCTGGAACTACTTCTTATAGAGTTTATGACCCTAATAATTCTAAAGATATTTCTCAAGTATCTTCACTTGGAACTGCTGATAAGAAAATTTTGGGTAATTCAATGCCGACTTGGTATGGTGGTTTCAACAATGTATTTACATACAAAAATCTGGATTTAGTGCTTAATTTGACTTATTCTGGTGGTAATAAGGTGTATAATCAAACTAGACAAGAATCATTAAACAATATGGAGTTTCAGAATGGCGGTACTGAATTGTTGGATCGTTGGACTACACCAGGGCAAGTGACTGATGTGCCCAAATTAGTTTATGGGTATGGAGCATCTATTAATTTGGAAAATAGCACTAATAGTAGATTTTTAGAAAATGGCAATTTTTTACGTGTTAAAACAATTGGTCTAGGATATTCATTTAAGAATGCTGCATGGTTGAATAAATTATATTTAACTAACCTTAAAGTATTTGCTAATGTTGAAAATGCTTTAGTATTTACCAAGTATACTGGTATGGATCCGGAAATAGCTAATAGCTATACTACGAATAGTCAGAATGCGTTGGATAATGCAGGAAATCCTGTGCCTAGAACATTTACGTTTGGTATTAATGTCGGTTTTTAAATAGATAAATAATATGAAAATTTTGAATAGACAAAAAACATTTGCAGGGAGTATTGTCGCTTTAGCATTAATGTTTACTACTTATAGCTGTAAGGATTTTACGGAGTTGAACCCGTTATCATCGCTTTCAGAGACAACAGCATTTACTTCTCCACAAAACATTGAACTTGCAGTTTCTGGAATGTACTGGCAAGCGGCTGTGGGATCATATGATCCTTTAAATGGAACGGCTTTAGGACAAAGAGGGTATCCTTTTGGTGGCGCATCTATAGAGCAGGGTGATATGCGGGGTGAAGATTTAGTCAATTTACAAGCCTTTTTTCAGGTGACTTATCAAAATACGTATACCCCAAATACTCCTAATAATGTCAATATTTGGGAGCAATTGTATGCACTTATTAATCAATGTAATGTTATTATTGAAGGGGTAGATAATGCAATTGCGAGTGGAGTATTAGAGGCTAGTGTTGGAAATCCTTATAAAGGAGAAGCATTGTTTTTAAGAGCATTGGCGCACCATGAGTTATTGTTGAATTTTAGTAAACCATATTCTGATAATCCTACTACTAGTTTGGGTGTTCCTTATAGGGTTAAAGCTATTACAGGGGCTGAGTCTGCTGCCGAGCAAAATAATCTTACACGTGGTTCAGTAGCCAGTACATATGCTTTATTGCTGGCTGATTTGGATTTAGCTGAATCTATATTGCCGACGGTACGTGCAAATAAGGCAGCATCTATTTCTAGAGCAACTAAAGGTGCTGCTATTGCTTTGAAAACACGTGTCAAATTGCATATGAATGATATGGATGGTGTAATTGCTGAAGGTGCGAAATTAGGAACTTCAGCCACTACAGGTGCTTTTAATTCTACAATAGGTGGTTATGCGCTAGAGAATAGCCCCGAGACACCATTTATCAATTACTCAAATAATAGTGAGTCTATTTTTTCTGTTGCACAGAGTGTCGCTTCTAATGGAACTGTCAATGGTGCTGTAACTAGTATGTTTAGTCCTTCTGAGTTGAATGGTAGAGATTTAATTGGAGTTAGTCCTAATTTATATAATGCTAGCTTTTGGTTGGCTACTGACTTACGAAAAACTGAATTAACCTTTAAGCAGACGGTAGGGGATAGGCCATACGTATATGTTTATAAATATAGAAGTATTGGTGACAATTCTGATTGGTGCCCTATGATCAGGTATTCAGAGGTATTATTGAATGTATCTGAGGCATATGCGTATAAAAATAATGAAGCACAAGCATTGAAATTATTGAATGCTGTTCGTGATAGGTCTGCTGGGGTTGCAAACTCCTACGGTAATACAGCACCTAGTGATTTGAAAAAAGCTATATATGATGAAAGAAGAATTGAATTTTTTGGTGAGGGCAAACGCTGGGGAGATTTACACCGTTTAGCACAAACAGCATATGGCGCAAATGGTATACCTGCGAAATTATTACCGACTCAATTAAGTGCAGCATTGTATGATGGTAGTACTATTACGGTACCTTCACAAGCAGCTGTAGCTTATACTAATAAGGAATTTTTGTGGCCAATACCTCAGAGAGAATTGGATTCAAATCCTACATTAAGAGCAGAACAAAATAATGGTTGGTAATCATTATTAAAGGTAAATTAATAACAAAGAAAAGGTCAGGGAGCTATAGCTCCTTGACCTTTTCTTTGTTATTCGTTATTATAAACTATTTAGTCAAACTATTTATTACTATTGTTTGATGTTAGGGTAGTTAATAACTAATAATTGCTTATAGTATAGGAAATCAATAGTATATGTTGGGATATTCAACACCTATCTTTTAGCGATGTTATTATGGTTTTAGTATTATTTAAAAGATATAGTCCTTGTAGGAAGCATATCAATTGCTGTTCAAGATTTCTATATTTTAGACTATTTTAAATGTTAATGATTTAGTATATATATAATTAGATGTTCACTTTACTTATTCAGAATATTACAATTGGAATATTTAACGGCTATAAAAAGGGAGTTTCTAAAATATTGATAACATCAATAGAAAGGTGTATTCTAATACGCACAGGCATGTTTTGTTTTCTAAAAACTAATTTTCTTCCCTCAGAAACAGTATTGTAATACTATTAAATGTAGTTCCCTGATTACATTTTGAGTTAATAATTTAAACTACACGATTTGTGTACATATCTTTAAAGTTAATAGCATATTTACTTTGAATTAAGATAATATTAAACCTTATTAATTTATGAAACACAAATTACTCACAGCAATGCTTGCTACGGCCTGTTTAGTAAGCACGGCGTTTGCTCAATCCCGTGAAGTAAGTGGTCAAGTTACTTCTGCAGATGGGAAGCCAATTAGTGGTGCTTCCATAGCTGTAGTCGGATCTTCTACTGCTACACAAACGGATGCTTCTGGAAATTTTAAAATATCAGCCTCGGCTGGAGCTACTCTCAATGTCTCTTCTGTAGGTTATACTTCGCAGCGTGTAGCTATAAGTGACGCTATGGTATTGACTATCGCATTGGTACATAGTGATAATGTATTGGATCAAGTGGTGGTGACAGCTTATGGTTCACAGACTAAAGAATCTATTACTGGTTCAATTTCTACTTTGCAGGCTAAAGATTTACAACAAGTACAATCTGCAAATGTTGTTCAGTCATTGGCAGGAAAGATTGGAGGTGTACAGATTAGGTCTATGTCAGGGCAACCTGGTGAGGCTGCTACAGTTAGATTTAGAGGATTGGGCGCTATATCATCATCCAATGATCCGCTATATGTTGTGGATGGTGTGCCTTTTAATGGGGATATATCATCTATCTCTTCGCATGATATTGAGCAAATATCTTTTTTAAAGGATGCTTCAGCTAATGCTTTATATGGATCTCGGGGTGCTAATGGAGTTATTATTATTACTACAAAGAGTGGTAAAAGTATGGACGCGATTGTTATTAATTTTGATGCCCGTGCGGGCTATAATTCAAGAGCAATCAAAGATTATAATTATATAAAGGATCCATCGGAGTATTATGAATTGAGGTGGCAAAGATTAAGGTTGGGTGGTTTGGTGAACGAAGAGTCAGATGTAGATGCACGTCTCAATGCTTCAAATAGCTTAGTTAATGATCTTGGCTATAATATTTTTAATGTGCCAAATGATCAGATTATTGACCCTTTGACGGGTAAAATAAATCCAGCTGCTCGTGTAAACTATTATGATGATTGGGATAATTACTTGTTTGGAAGTAATCTGCGTCAGGAATATGCTTTGAATTTGACATATGCTAATGATAAGGTTTCTACTTTTTTATCTGGTAGTTATCTAAATGATGAAGGATATGTAATTAACTCTGGATTTGATAGAATTGGGGGCAGGGCTAATGTAGAGTTTCGGCCGTACAGCTTTGCAAAGTTAGGTGCAAATATAAATTTTGCCGCAACAAAAGCAAAAGATCCTCAGTTAGGTAAGTCTTCGGGTACATTTTCCAATTTATTTTCTTGGTCACGTAATATGGCTCCTATTTATCCAGTTTTTGCTCGAGATGCTAGTGGTAGTATTATTAAAAATGCCGATGGTAGTTCAAAATATGATTGGGGTAGAGGGGAGACGATTAATCCTGATGGTTCATCTTCATCAAGGATATATATCACTAATATGAATCCATATGCTAGCACTCTATTAGATGTGCAGTCTAATGAAAATAAAAATGTAAGTATTCGTACTTATGCTGCTTTTGATTTTTTAGACGGTTTTAATTTTACCTATAATTTGGGGTATGATTATCAATCTGGAAATCGATTTAGATATGGTAATAATTTAGGCGGAGACGCTTTTAGTTATGGAGGCTCAGTAACAAATGCGTTGACGAATAGTCAAACGGTGACAAATCAACAATTATTAAGCTATAACAAAATAATAGGATTACATACCATATCTTTAATGGTGGGACACGAAACAGCCAATTATTCAAATAAAATGATTGCTGGATCAAAAACTAATCTTGTGATTCCAGATAATAACTTTCTATCCAATGGTAGCAAATTCAGTTCCTTGAATGGTTATGAAGATTTGTATAAAATAGAAGGCTATTTATCTAAAGTGAATTATAATTATGCCAATAAATATTATTTTAATGGCTCTTTTAGGAGGGATGGTTCATCAGTATTTCATCCTGATTATCGCTGGGGTAATTTTTATGGTTTCGGTGCTGCATGGATAGCATCAAATGAAGAATTTTTGAAAGATGTAGAAATTATTTCCAATTTAAAAATAAAAGCTAGTTATGGGGAACAAGGTAATGATAATCTATTTTATCCTGGATATGTAACAATGGAGCATCGTTCTCATTTTGGCTTTAATCGTAATTATTTCCCTTATATTGACCAATATGAAATTACGCCAGATTCAGAAGGTAATGCTACAATTAGGCAAGTATATACCGGGACTAAAGAATTGAAATGGGAAGTCTCAAGAAATTTTAATGCAGGTTTTGAAATTGCTTTTTTTGAAAATAGGTTAAATATTGATTTCGAGTTGTTTAATAGGAAAGTGTCTGATATGTTATTTAATTTCCCTCAGGCCCCATCATCAGGAATTCCGGCTATTTCACGTAATATTGGTGATATGAAGAATACTGGATTTGAAGTAGCAATTAATGGTGATATTATCAGATCAACAGATTGGAAAATAAATCTATGGGCTAACTTAACACATTATAAAAATAAAATAACACGATTACCACAACCATTTGTTACGGGTGGTATATTTCGTTTTGTAGAAGGACAGAGTGCTTACACTTATTATTTGAGAGAGTTTGCTTCTGTAGATCCAGCAACAGGGTTTGGTAGTTGGTATCAAGGTGATAAAGATCCAATAACAGGTCTATCTACAGGAGAAAAGACACCCGTTTCGACGTATACGAGTGGTACACAGTTCTTAAGTAATAAGACAGCGAATCCTGATGTATATGGTGGATTTGGTTTTGATCTTTCTTATAAGAGAATTACTTTAAATGCAGGATTTGCGTATCAATTAGGCGGATTTATATACGACAATGTCTATCAGGGTCTATTTCCAGAAGGAATAGGTATGGGTAGTAGTGGGGCAAATTTTCATAAAGATGTTTATAATACATGGACTCCAGAAAATACAAATGCTTCCATGCCTATACTATCTAGTGTCGCGAGCACCCAATATAATACCTCTGATATGTTTCTTATTTCTGCAAACTATCTCAGTATGGAAAATTTTGGGGTAGCATATGATTTTTCTTCGGACAAATTAAATAAAATTGGTGTTAAGAATGCTAAATTAAGTTTAATTGGAAATAATTTATTCATGCTTTCTAAGCGTCAAGGACTTGATCCTAGGATGTCACAGTTGGGGGGTAATTCAAATAATGGACTGTCTATAAATAGCTACTCTTTGTTAAGAAGTGTTTCTTTAGGTTTAACAGCTAGATTTTAATGTTATGAAAAATATAATAATAATGAGCTTTATAATAGGGCTTTTAACGACTTCATGTTCAAAAAATTATTTAAGTTTAGAACCTCAATCAACCTTAAATTCCGAACAATTAAGTAGATCTTCTACTGCGACATTAGGGATTTTAAAGGGTGTATATTCGAGTTTGCGATCATATCCTTTATCCGGTTACGCTGGACATGAAGATTTTGGGCATAAAGCTATTCTGTCTTTTATTGATCTAATGGGAAATGATGTCATAATGTATAGTCTCAATTGGGGAGGATTTAACTATAATTATACAGCTCGTATAATGACCAATTCTAGAACTCATATGCCTTGGCTCGCTTATTATACGCAAATAAAGAATGTTAATACAATAATTAGTACTATTTCTATAGATACTGATGATGCTGATTTAAAAGCAATATTAGGACAGGCATATGCATTGAGAGGTTATTTTCATTTTATGTTAGCCCGTATTTATGGACCAACTTATATAGGTAATGAGGATAGATTGTCTGTGCCGATAAATGCTGCTGAGCGTTCAACAAAGCGAAATACTACACAAGAAGTCTATACGCAGATAGTAAGTGATTTAAATGAATCTTTGCTATTATTGACGGGCTATTCAAGAGGAGCGAATAGAGAGCTCTTAGATATATCGGTGGCGGAGACATTTTTGGCTGATGTTTATCTAGAAATGGGTAAGTATAGCGAAGCCGCTACCTTAGCAAGAAGTGCACGTACTAGTTATTCTTTATTATCCGCTAATGATTGGAGAAATGGTTTTTTTGATATTAATCAAAATGAAACTATGTGGGGAGCAGACATAAATGCTGAATTAACAACTTTTGTGGCGAGTTTTTTTTCTCACTTTGATAATTCAAATGCTGATGGTTATTCTAGTGGCGGTAATATAAATATTGATAGGAGGCTTTATGAAGCCATGACTGATATTGATATTCGTAAGGAAATGTTTGCTGGAGCGGATTCAGTAGAATTTACTGCAGGTTCTAATAGATATAAATATCGACCTTATACAAGTTTTAAATTTAGAGATCTTACTTCTGATCGTACACAAGGTGATTATATATATTTGAGGTCCTCATTACTTTATTTTATTGAAGCCGAAGCATTGGCACGTATTAATAGAGAAAATGAAGCTAAAGATGTTTTATTTGAAATTACTAGAGCAAGAGACATTTCATATGTCAGATCAATAAATTCGGGAAGTGATTTAATTGATGAAATAATTCTTCAAAAAAGAATTGAGTTGTGGGGTGAAGGATTTGCTTGGTTTGATCTTAAGAGATTGAAGAAAGAGGTAGTCAGAGATTATGTAGGAACTAATCATCCAACATATGGTAGATTTAATATCCCTGCAGACGATAATAGATTTATATTTATGATCCCTCAGGCTGAGGTTGATGCAAATCCAGAAATATTGCCCAATAATCCACAGTAGTTAATGAATTGACTTTATTGTTATTGAGTAATAAAAAGGTCAAGGAATATTTTTGCCTTGACCTTTTTAGGGTGTTATATGTACAATTGATTACTTATTCGCGAGTATGCTAACTTCTTGTGCTACTCTTCCAGCAATAGTAGAGAATGATTGTCCTACGACATCATCGGCATCCAATATTACGGGGAAGCCATTGTCTCCGGCGTCAGCTACCGCTTTGACAAGAGGAATTTCTCCCAAGAAAGGGACATTATTTTCTTCGGCAAGGCGTTTACCGCCATCTTTTCCGAAGATATAATATTTGTTGTCAGGCAATTCTGCTGGCGTAAAGTAGGACATATTTTCTATGATACCTACGATAGGCACATTGATGCCTTCCATCTTATACATAGCAATCCCTTTGATCGCATCTGCGAGAGCTACATTCTGTGGTGTAGTGACGATCACGGCACCTGATATAGGGTATGTTTGCGATACGGTGATATGAATATCGCCAGTGCCTGGAGGCATGTCCACGATCAAGTAGTCAAGTTCACCCCAGTCGGCATCATTAAATAGTTGTTTGATGGCAGATGTAGCCATTGGCCCTCTCCATGGAATAGGTTGGTTAGGGTCTGTAAAGAAGCCTATAGATAATAATTTCAAACCGAATTTTTCTATAGGTTCAATTTTTGTTTTGCCATCAGGCATCTGTGAAGCCATAGGCTTAGCGCCTTCTAATCCAAACATAATAGGCAGTGATGGCCCATAAATGTCGGCATCCAATAGCCCTGTCTTTGCACCTTTTTGTACTAATGCTAGTGCTAAATTGGCTGCTACTGTAGATTTACCTACACCACCTTTGCCCGAAGAAACAAGGATTATATTTTTAATCCCTTTTAGTTGATTTGTATCTACGCTAGTCACTTTTGCGGTCATATTAATATCTACTTTAATATTCTTATCCACAAAAAGTTTAATAGCATTTCTACAAGCATGTTCTATATGATCTTTTAGGGGGCATGCTGGCGTAGTCAATACGACATCAAATTTTATAGCATTTGGTAATATTTCAATATTTTGAATCATATGCAAAGTCACCAAGTCTTTTTTAAGATCTGGTTCTTCGACGTGACTTAAAGCATGTAATACTTGTTCTTTTGTTATCATCAGTTGAGCTTCTTAATTGTTACAAAAATAAGGAAAGATGAAGATAATCATGTCATTTGGATGTTTTTAAAAATTTTGTCCTATTTTTATTTTTTTAATGCTAAAGACGATTAGAAGTAGTATATGAAAATTTCTTCCAAACAGAAAAAATGGATAATTATTGGGCTTAGTGCATTATTCGTTTTATTGGGTTCTGCTTTTGCGATAGTGATGTCCAAAAGAGATGCTTACCTCGATAAAGCCGTTGCTAAGGTGAAGAAAAAGCTCCATGATGAACATAATATAGATTTTCAGGTAGCACATTACAAGTTTGATGGTCTATCGACTGTGGTATTTGATTCTGTCTTAGTGATTCCAGAGAGTAGAGACACTTTAGTAGACATGGATCAGCTGGGGATTACCGTTCGTATATGGCCACTATTATTTGGCGACATAAAAATTGGTGATTTAAACCTTGACAATGGCAAGGTATCTTTTATTAAAAGAGATTCTATAAGCAATTATGACTTTTTATTTAAGAAAAGGAAGGATGCTGTATCGATAGAAGAACCTAAAGAGCGCAATTTTGCGCTTATGGTGGAGAATCTTTCCAAGCAAATATTTTCTAAGATTCCTTCCAATATGACGATGCACAATTTTGAGGTCTCTTACAAAGATAGCTTGATCCATCAGTCTATAAAAGTACCGGAGGCGATAATTGATGGTGGTAATTTTGAAACGAGTTTGTTTTTAAATAATGATCAAGCAGAGTGGATATTCAAAGGCAATGTAGATTCTGATGATCAAACATTATACCTAGAGGTGTCGTCAAAGCAAAAGGATACTGAGCTACCTTTTTTGAAAGGGAAATATGGCCTGTCAGTAAGCTTTGATAAGCTTATTTTTGACCTGTCAAGTGTCAAACGTGTCAAACACAGTTTATTACAGCTAAATGGTAGTTTTGAATACGAGAATCTAATAGTTAATCATCGACGCCTGTCAGATGAGTCTATTGTTCTGCCGCATGCTATAGCAGAGGGAGGGATAGAAATCGCTGAAGATTTTATTGCTTTGAAAGAAGGTTCTAAGCTAAAAGTTAAAGATTTTGAATTAGCACCTACAGCCAAATTAACCCTAAAGCCTGAAAAGAAAATAGAACTTGGGATACATACGGGCATCTTTCGGGCACAAGATTTCTTTGATGCTCTTCCGAAAGGATTGTTTGAAAGCCTTGATGGCATTGAAGTAGATGGTAATGTCTCATTTGATTTGGATTTTGCGGCCAACCTTGATAATCCGGACGAGATTGTTTTTAGATCTACAGTAGATGACGTTGACCTAAAGGTAGTAAAATGGGGTAACGCAGATATTAATGCACTGAACTATCCTTTTGTTTATGATGCTTATGCCGATTCAACGGTGATACGTCAGATACAGGTAGGTCCTGAAAACCCTAATTTTGTACCTCTGGCTAAGATTCCACAAGCGTTGAAAGTAACAGTTAGAAATACGGAGGATCCATTCTTCTACAAGCACAATGGATTTGAAGAAGAGGCTTTTAAATTGTCTATTGCTACAAATTTGAAAGAGAAAAAGTTTAAAAGAGGAGCGAGTACCATCTCTATGCAGTTGATAAAAAATGTCTTCTTGAATAGAAAGAAAACCATGGATAGGAAGTTTGAAGAGATCCTATTGGTATGGTTGATGGAAGCTTCAGGTAATATATCTAAAGATAGATTGTTTGAAATATATCTCAATGTAATTGAATGGGGCAAAAATGTGTACGGCATTGAAGAAGCGGCACAGTATTACTTTAATAAGAAAGCAACAGAATTAGGGCTGGGGGAGAGTTTGTTTTTATCAAGTATTATTCCTCGCCCTAAGACAGGATTATCTTCTTTTGATCACAATGGGCAATTGAAGCCCTGGGTTCAAAGGCATTTTAATACCTATGGTTCTATAATGAATAAAATGGGTGATTTGAAGGGGATTGCAGTACCTGCAAATTATGGCTTTTATGAGGTTTCATTAAAGTCTGTTTTACGCCCCAAAGCACCTTTGATCATAGATTCGATAGGTTACGATTCTTTAGGAGTTGATATTGATATTATGGAAGAAATAGAAGTCGAAGAAAAGACTAAGAGATCTATTCTGGATAAATTATTTGGTAAAGATAATTAAGATACAAATGAGCAATATTGTTATTGGTGATTTAGAATTTGAGCCTTTTATAACATTTGAAGAGATTCAAGAAAAAATACGTATTATCGGCAAAGAAATTAGTATTCGTTATGCCGATAATAACCCTGTGTTTATAGGGGTTTTAAATGGATGTTTCATGTTTATGTCTGATTTGATGAAGGAAATAGACATCAGCTGTGAGTTGTCTTTTGTCAAGTTGGCGTCTTATCATGGTACGGAACAAGGACAGATTAGCCAATTGTTAGGTGTAGGTATAGATCTTACGGATAGACATGTGGTGATCGTGGAAGATATCGTCGATACGGGCAATTCGTTGAAATACACTTTGCAAGCGTTAGAAAATATTAATACCGCGAGTATCGCAGTCGCTAGTCTGCTTATCAAACCTACTTGTTTGCAACATACATTTGACAATATTGATTATGTAGGTTTTGAAATAGCACATGAATTTGTTGTAGGCTATGGCTTAGATTATGGCGGTAAAGGACGTAATCTATGTCATATATACAAGGTTTGTTCTTAACAAAATCTTATTTATAATCGCAACTTGTTAGGTGATCGTTGACCATTCCTACAGCTTGCATATAGGCATAACAGATAGTAGAACCAAAGAATTTGACGCCTCTCTTTTTAAGGTCTTTAGCGATGCTGTCGGATTCTTTGCTTGTTGCTTGTCCATCAGATAGGTCTTTTAATGAATTATTTATCGACTGTCCGTCGGGCATGAAGCTATACAGGTAGTTGTAGAAAGAACCATATTCGGACTGTATCTGTTTAAATATTTGTGCATTAGTAACGGTAGAAGCTATTTTGCCGCGGTGGCGAATGATCGCAGGATCTTGTACGATCCTATCTATATCGTCTTGTGTAAAATTGGCTACTTTATCGACATCAAAGTTTGCAAAAAGTCTACGATAGCCTTCTCTACGCTTCAAAATTGTGATCCAACTCAATCCTGCCTGTGCTGATTCCAATACCAAGAACTCGAATAAAGTCTTATCATCACGGACTTTCTTACCCCATTCATCATCATGATATTTTACATATATATCATCATTTCCGCACCATGGACAGCGATTCGTACTTTTACTCATTTTAGTGGTATTAAATCGTAAACAAAATCATAACTTTGGATAATTTATGTTCAGAATGAAGCAAATAAATCCGATAATCAAATGTAAACAATATTTAGTCTTGTTTATTGTTATTCTCTCGTCGCTTCAATTTCTTTGTGCTCAATCCACTATAGCTGTTGATAGTATTACTGTGTCACAGCAAGATTCGTTACTCCGTGTACAGAGGCTACGTGATTCTCTTAATATCCAATCCATTTCTATTGCTACAAAACCGGGCTCATTTTATGTTGATAGCTTAAAGGCTATTGTAATCGTTGATGACAACAATTTTATTGGATGGATGGATAATATGAAACAAATAGCAGCAAAGGATAAAGACTTTGTGCTCATGCAGGCTATAGCGAAGGTAAATCGACCAGCATGGATATTGGTGACTATTCTAGTGCTTTTCATAGCTATAGGTCTTGTACGCCTTTTTTTCTATATCAATTTTCATAATATTATCTATGGTTTTTATAATGATAGAGTATTAGCGCAGATTAACAAGGAAGATAGTATTATTACTTCTTGGCCTTATATTTTTCTATATTCTATATTTACGTTGTCACTTGGACTCTTTATTACCCTGTATCAATCGTATGTTTTGCATCAAGGTAAGGTTGAATTTGTGAGTTTTTTGAAAATTTCCCTAGGAATAGCGCTACTTTTTTTGTTAAAAATAATATTTGTGCGAATTATAGGCGTTCTCTTTGAAATAGAAAAATTAGTTCGTGAGTATGTGGTGTTTTTATACTTGTTTTATTTCAATAGTGTCCTTATATTGATGCCACTGCTACTTTTGGTCACTTTTATACCTTCGATATATTTTAATTTTGTGTTAATATTATTCGTTGTAATTACGGTTATTTTGTTTTTGTATAGGTTTTTAAAGACTATGATATCATTAATTGGAAGTTTTAGGTTTTCAATCTTTTATTTTATTCTTTATCTTTGCACATTGGAAATTGCACCGATTTTAATATTAGTGAAATCACTAAACAATTAATGAGAAATAATATGCAGATTGATGTTGTAAGGGCGAAAAAAGTAAAAAGCATATTGGTTACTTTGCCTAGACCAGAAAATGATAAATCACCTTATTTTGCATTAGCAGAAAAGTATAATTTGAAATTGGATTTTAGAGGGTTCATTCATGTTGAGGGTGTACCAGCAAAAGAAATTCGTAAAGAAAGAGTAAATTTTTCAGATTATTCTGCTGTGATTTTTACCAGTAAGAATGCTGTAGATCATTTTTTTAGGGTATGTGAGGAAATGCGCTTTGAAGTTTCTGCAGAGTTGAAATACTTTTGTATATCCGAAGCGATTGCTTTATACCTTCAGAAGTATATCCAATATAGAAAACGTAAGATTTTCTTTGGTAAGCAAACAGCAAAAGATTTAGAGGAAGTATTGAAGAAACATACTAAAGAGAAATTCCTCTTCCCGTGTTCTGATGTAACAAATGAAGAAACACAAAAGTGGCTTCAAGATAATGGTTACGATTTTACACCTGCTGTTCTTTTCCGAACCGTGATTAGTGATTTATCTGATTTAAAAGACGTTTTTTATGATATAATTGTATTCTTTAGCCCTTCTAGTGTAAATTCTTTATTTGAAAATTTCCCAGATTTCATCCAGAACAATACACGAATAGCTGCTTTTGGTACTAGTACACAACAAGCATTAACAGATAAAGGGTTAATTTTGGATATTCCAGCACCTACACCAGCGGCTCCTAGTATGACTATGGCGGTTGAGCAGTATATAAAATTAGCGAATAAATAAACCTTAATTTTATTCGTAAAATAAAAAAAGGAGAGCAATTATGCTCTCCTTTTTTTTGTTTTATTAGGAAATAATAAAAAATTATTATTCTGTAAATGATAAATTTTTTTGTTTTTGTTTAAAAAAGTGTTTTATTTGATAATAATATCTATTACTTTTACATAATCCTTAATGTATTTTACAAAAAGGTAGCTACTAACATTGCTCAATTGAAACTTATGAAGCTCTATATTAATAAGAGTGTTTGTGCTTTTTTATTAACATCTATTGTCATTTTGTTTTTGGGTTGTAAAGGCTCTAAGAACTCTAGAGGTGAATTAGTAGGTGTATATCTAGACAAACTTAGAGAAAATAAAACACCGTACGGAATGGTACTTATACCTGGAGGTACGTTTATTATGGGACAGTCAGATGAAGATATTACATTTTCGCAGACAGCGCAAAATAGGCAAGTAACAATTGCTCCTTTCTATATGGATGACACTGAAATATCTAATAGCGAATATCGTCAATTTGTATATTGGGTGCGAGATTCAATTCTAATCACTGATTATCTTGGCGATGATACCTATTTTTTACCCTCAGATAATTCTTCACAAAAATTTATTGATTGGTCCAAAGTGTATAAAAGATCCCCATGGAGGTCTTCCGATCAAGCTGCACAAGAAAAAATTTCTAACATGTATTATCAAGGAGAAGATCGCATCTTTGGACGAAATGAACTCAATGTCAGCCTGATGAAATACCAATACGAATGGTTTGACTTACAAGCAGCAGTGAAGGGCAGAAATGATGCTTCCAAAAAAAGAGCAGATTTTATTATGCGTGATACCATGTTGATTTACCCGGATACAACAGTTTGGTTAGCTGATTTTAGTTATGCTGCAAACGAACCTTTGGTAATAGGTTATTTTTCGCATCCTTCCTATGAGGAGTATCCTGTCGTAGGTGTTACCTGGAAGCAGGCGCAGGCATTTAATTCTTGGCGAACGCAGTTATTTAATAACAACGCCATAAAAGATAATAGACCGTCTAGATTGAACTACGAATTACCTACTGAAGCAGAGTGGGAATATGCAGCAAGAGGGGGTAGAATAGGAACTCAATTTCCTTGGGGTGGACCTACTGCGCGAAATGCCAGGGGCTGTCTAATGGCAAATTTTAAGCCTGGTAGAGGAAATTATACCGATGATGGCGGTGCATATACACTACCTGTATATTCATTTATACCGAATGACTATGGATTATATAATATGGCAGGAAATGTCGCCGAATGGACTAAATCTGCTTATAACGAATCCGCTTATTCTTTTGTGCACGATATGAATCCCACTTATACCTATAATGCTAAAGATTCGGATCATGAATCTATGAAACGCAAGGTTATTCGTGGAGGATCATGGAAGGATATAGGTTTTTTCTTGCAAAATGGAACACGACAATATGAATATCAAGATACTGCAAAATCTTATATAGGGTTTAGGTCCGTAACGCGATACTTGGGTGTTGAAAACAGATAAATGTTAATTATAACTAAGATTATGGCTAGAAATAGAAAAATTAGTTTCGGAATTAATACATTTATTAACTGGGGGGCTTCCGTAGTGATAATTGGATTAATGTTTAAAATTCTTCATTTTAAATATGGAGAATGGCTTATTGGTATAGGGCTAGCTGTAGAAGCTATCTTATTTTTTATCTTGGGATTTATATCTTCAGAAAAAGAGGTAGATTGGACGCGTGTCTATCCTGAATTAAACGATGACTTTAATGGTGAATTGAGTAATAGAGCAGTTCCCAATCCTGTTACTCAACCTGTTGCAATGGGAAATACTGCAGCATTAGATAAGCTATTACAAGATGCAAAAATTGATGAAAATCTAATTGGCAATTTGGGGGATGGATTACGCTCTTTCGGGGATAAGGTTGCCGGTATTGCTAAGGTAGCAGATACCGCAACAGCTACAAATCATTTTGCAGACAAATTAAATGCCGCATCTACAGGCGCATCCCAATTAAGTCATGCTTTTGAACGAGCAGCAGCAGATTTGCAGACCTTCAATGAGGCTTCAGTAGATATGCAACAATTTAAGGAGCAGGTAAATACTTTTAATAAAAATCTATCTTCATTGAATGCTATTTATGGGAATATGTTGTCTGCGATGGGATCTAATCGGTCATAATTTATGTTTATTATAAATCTATAAAAGCTATTAGGTTATGGCAGGAGGTAAAGAAACCCCAAGGCAGCGTATGATTGGTATTTTATATTTGGTACTACTGGGATTAGTAGCGCTAAATGTAAGTGATTCAATTTTAGATGCTTTTAAAAATTTAGGAAATAGCCTAAATACTTCTACACAGAATACACAGACAGGTATAGATAATATGTTTCTGTCTTTTCGAGAAACCAAAATGAAGGAAAGCCCTGAAAGGGCACAGCCTTTATTGACGAAAGCAGAACAAGCACAAGCACACATAAACAAACTAACATCTAAATTGGATGAATATAATAAACTATTGACGGCTGAAGGTGGTGGTATGAATGAAGAAACGGGAGATGTAACGTTTAGAAGTAGTACAGATATTGCTGCTCGAATGATGGTAAATGAAGGGCGAGCAAAAGAACTCCGTGAATTGATTAATAACACGTCTAATGAATTGAAAAATCTTACCAATAATGAAGTTAGCTTTTCCCTGGCTGCTGAAGATCCTGCCCCTCGTGCAGGTATAAAAAGAACTTGGGAAGAGGTGAATTTTGGTGATGGTATTCCGCTAACAGCAGCTATTACAGCATTAGAAAAAATTAATGCTGACGCTAAAAATACAGAGTCTGTTGTTATTAAGCATATTTTCGGCAAGATGGATATGGCCGTTGTCAATCTAGATAAATTTGCTGCCGTAGCGGTGGCACCTAGCTCTTATTTAATCGCAGGCCAACCTTATACCGCTAAAGTATTCCTGACAGCTTATGATTCCAAATCAAATCCTAAAATTACGGTAAATGGATCCTCTCTGCCTGTGGTCGATGGTCAAGGGATATATAATGTTAATCCTGGAGTCGGTACATATACATGGAAAGGTACTATTAGTGTACAACAAACTGATGGAACTATGAAGGTCTATGAAACAGAACCGATGACTTATCAAGTAGCCAAACCTTCTGCCGTAGTATCTCCGGACGCCATGAATGTTTTGTATATCGGCGTAGAAAATCCAGTATCAATATCTGCACCTGGTGTACCTACAGAAAGTTTAAAGCTTTCCGGATCTGCTGTGACATTGACTGAAAAAGGAGCTGGTAAGTATATGGCACGAGTTACTAATCCTGGGGAAGTATCCCTTCATGTGAATGCAACAATTGATGGTAAGTCTCAAAATTTGGGAACCACCAAATTTAGAGTAAAGAGAATACCAAAACCTACAGCACGTGTAGGTGGTAGGACCGGAGGACGTATTTCGGCCGCACAATTAAGAGGGCAGTCTGTGGTATCTGCAGCTTTAGATAATTTTGACTTTGATGCTAAATTTAATGTCACCAAATTCAATATGTATATCGCTAAGCCTCGAGTGGATCCTATAGGTCCATATACTGCTTCAGGCAATAGTTTTTCGCCGCAAATGAAGTCTGCATTAAGTGGATTAACAAGTGGTTCTATGGTTATGATATATGATATTGTTGGGGTCGGTCCAGACGGTATTGCACAAAATTTAGAACCGATTACTTTTCAAGTAACGAATTAATAGGGGTAACTATGAAAAAATTATTTTTAGCCATATTCGCGGTAGGATTGTCTTATACGTTATGGGCACAAGATATTAATCTTAATAATACGACTAAGCCTGTGCGGCGCGATTCTTCACAAAAACCAATGGATGGTTATTATAGAAATTCCGATATTGAAAATCGTAAAGTTATTGAATATGCTCCTTTGAGACAAGCTGACGTCGCTTACCGAAAACGTATTTGGCGTGAGATTGATCTCAGAGAAAAAATGAACCTGGTATTTACCTCTCCCAATGCTCGATTGATGGATATTATCGTGAATGCGATTCAAGATGGTTCATTAACGGCATACGATCCTACGCCTACAAAGGATAATCCCACAGGAGATAATTTTGAGTATATGGCAGAGCTACCTGTTGATCAGGTGATGGCACGATTGGGGGGGGATAGCGTATTAGTAGAAGAATTTAATGAAAATAATGAAGTCATTAGTTCTCGCTATGAAAATAGAGCATTTAGCGGTGAGAATGTGTTAAAATTTAGAATTAAAGAAGACTGGATTTTTGATAAACAACGTTCAATATTTGAACCTCGGATAATTGGAATTGCCCCTTTAATCACACCAAGTATTCCTGGGATGGAGCAAGTTAATAACGATGGAATAACTAATCAAGTGGCAGGAGGAGATCCATTTGATCCATTTTCCCCTCAAGAGAATAATTTGACGGATGAAAATATTATTAATGATATAGCACTAAACCAAGGTTTATCTATAAATACTTCAGTAGATGCGACACCTGCATTTTGGATTTACTTTCCTGAAGCAAGGCATGTGTTTGTTAATAAGGAAGTTAAGAATAGAAAAAATATAGCGACAGGATTAAGTTATGATGATGTTTTCATAAAGCGTATATTTACTAGCTATATTGTCAAACAAGATAATCCCGAAGATTTACGTATAAAGGATTATATTCGTGACGATATCAACAGATTGTACGAATCTGATCGAATTAAAAAGGTTATGATGGATTGGGAACAAGATTTATGGTCTTATTAACTTATCAGTGATGTACAACATTAGTATTTCTATAGTATGATTTTATTTAAAATTTAGAATTATTCTAAATAATTATGTAAATTACTATACTACTTGCAAATTGTAGAGGTATTTTTTTTATGTTTGTATATAAAGGATAAATTAAAAACGCTTGTGAAATTACAACCAGTTGATCGTATATCGGGAATTGCTCCAAAAGATTTTATTAAGGACTACCTTAATAAAAGTCAACCTGTTATTATAAAGGATTTTATAAGTAAAGATAGTACTTGTTGGTCCAAGTGGAGTTATGACTATTTCAAGCAAATTGCTGGAGATGAACAAATTAATGTTTATGGAAAGGAAGAGAATAGTCAGAATTATGCCGCTAGTCCTCCTGTCGGTAAGATGAGCTTTGGCCAATATCTAGATACCATAAGCAGTGGGCCCACGGAATTGCGTTTATTTTTATTCAACTTATTAAAAATTCGTCCTGAATTAAAAAAGGATTTGACTTTTAATGATGTTACGGGGGGTAAAGTAATCCAAAACCTACCATTTATGTTCTTTGGTGGTGAAGGGTCGGCGACGCGTAATCATTTCGATATTGATATGTCGCACGTTTTCATTTCTCAATTTCAAGGGTACAAGCGTATATGGTTGTTTCCTAATGATCAATCTGATTTGATGTATAAACTGCCATATAATTTTCATAGCATAGCCAATTTAAAAACGAGTAGTGAGGAAGAGTTTCCGGGATTAAAATTACTCCATGGTTATGAAGCATTGATTGGTCCTGGCGAAACGTGTTACATGCCTGCCGGATGGTGGCACTATATTCAATATGAAACGGAAGGATATTCGATCTCGGTTCGTGCATTATCAAATTCATTTAGTGAAAAAATAAAAGGGGCACGCAATCTCTTTATTACACGATTCTTTGATGATACCATGCGTAAGATTTTTAAAAATAAATGGTTAGATTATAAAATTAATACCGCTATAAAGAGGGCTAATAAGGCGATTAATCGTCTTGAAAAATAATAAAAGGGGATGTTTAACATCCCCTTTTTAGTTATTCAGCGTCATTACTATCACGCTCTTCTTTTATAGCATTTTTATAAAATAATAAATAAGGATCCGAAGGATAGGGTTTTGAATCTGGATTATGGCGGAAAGGAATTTCAGCATTAAAAATGTCCTCTAAAGTCTCTTTTAGGAAAGCAACAAAATTTTCTTTCTGCTCTGCTAGGAACTCTCCCTCCATCAGCGCACCATAACTACCCTTGAATAATGTACCTTCTTCGCGCATTTGGCGCGCTACATACAGATGTGGCTCTAAAAATTTGATACCTGTTACTTGTTCAAAAATATATGTATAGAAAAGTGTTTGTACTAATGCTTTATTGTCGGTATTGGTGCTAAATACTTTTTCAATAGTCGAGAATTTAACGACATCTCCTCCAGTTTTGTAATCTACGATCCTAGTTTTTACCTCTCCTAAATCAGTAATCACCTCATCTACACGATCTATTATCCCATAAAGGTTTATAAATTCTTCTTGCCCATTAATTTCAATTGGGAATTTGATTTTGTAATCGTTATCATTCTCTAATTCAATGATTCTAAAAGATTGATAATTGTCTATGTCATACTGCAGATACATTTTTACATATTCACTAGCTATCTTGTGCATGATACGCTGCAAGCTATTTAAATCATTAATCGATGTAAGATCAATTTTAAATTCATTTGCTATTTGCCTCGTCACATGGTCATCCACCGTGCTTAATAGATCGGCTAAAACTTTTGTTGATGTAAATTCTTTTTTGCCCTTAAATGGTTTCAACATAATTTCCATCACATCGTGAATAACTGTACCTAGTTTATTCATCTCAAATTCTTGTGTGATCGAAGGAGGTTCTTTTATTTCGGCTACATGTTTGAAGAAAAATTGTAATGGCGATTGCAGATAAGTAGTTAATGCTGTAGCAGAGATTTTTTTACCATCACGTATAAATGTATTATATAGTTTATTCCATATTTCTCCTGTTTTAGGGATAATTAATTCCTCACTCTTAGGCGGGAATTGAATGGATTGCTGCTGCTGTTGTTTGTGGAATTGGAACTTAGATTCAAAAGCGAGTTGACGAATGAATCTGCTTTCTTCACCCGTACTATTTTCATCTACTATGCCATTATAAAATAAATGTAAGCCTTCACTATATTGAAAGTGACGATAGAAGAGGTAGGCAGATAGTGCATCTTGATTTTCTAAGATCGGTAACCCGTACGCTCTACGTAGATTATTTGGTATAAAGGTATTGCCACTTGATGTTTTTGGTAGGATCCCTTCATTAGCACCTAATATATAGACGTTGTCAAAATTAAGACAACGGCTTTCTAATAGTCCCATTATTTGCAAACCGTCCAATGGATCTCCTTCTATTGCGGAGTTGATCGGTGTGATGGCTTTGCGTATTAGGCCTATTTGAAAAAGAATACTTAGTTGCGGTATTTTTGAGAAACCAAGGTGTAGTTGGTTTAAGACTTTTTTGGTTTCTATTAGGAGATTCGCATCTATTTGTTTTATCTGTGTATCCTTTCCCAAAGAAGTTAATAAATCGTCAAGAATTTCTATTAGTGTAGGTATTACATCTTTAGAGTTTGATAATGGGATAAAGAATTTTGGTATTACCGATGATTGGATATGGATATCTGCTAAGGAGATTTCAAATAATTGCTTTTCGGTAATAAATGTCTGGTTCTGTTTTTTCTCGTCGATACTTACGCGCGTAAGAGAGTTGTTCAAAAAAGTCTCTACGAATTGGTAAGAAATCTTTTTCTTGTTGTGATGAGAAATTTCCTGATGCAAGTTCATCCATAAATCTAAAATTCCAAATATGGGCGATTGTGTCAATGGGAATCCTGTCGTAATATTTACCTTTATATCCGGTAAACTTTGTAATAAGGGTACCAAGAGGGATTCATCAGCTAATAATATAGCGGAGGTTTTGTTGGGTTTTTCATTATCCGTCAGGATTTTATTTAACAATTTTGCCTGACTGACTTTTCCTGTGGAAGAATAAAGATGGATAATGTCTGTCCTTGAGCTAATGATATCACGGTTTTCGCCTAGCGCATTCAGTAATCCTGTTTGATAAATGTTGCGTCGCACAAATAAACCGGCCTCTTGTTGCGTATCATCTAAATAGTAGTTGTCTACGTCGAAATAAAAAATTGCTTTATCTTCTTCTTGCCATTTTTTGAATAACGTTGCCTCTACATTGTTTAAGGCGTTGAATCCTACAAAGGCTATTTTTTTGAATGGAGAGGTGAAATTGGGATTGTCAATCGTACCTTCCGCTAGATTGCGGTATATCGTAGGGTGATTACTTTGCTTATGCTCCGCTAATTTATTTTTAAACTTTTTGTACAGAATAGGAAGACGTTTCCATAATTTTAAAAAACGTTCTTGTATGCCTGTATGTCCCGATATACTGAATGATTGCCAAAATTGACGGATAAATTCTTGCTGTTCTTTAGTTAAATGTTGAAATTCGATGTCTATTAAACTCGTATCAAAGAGTTCCATAAAAATATCTTCTATATTCACCAAGTCATAGTCCAGTTGACTGAAGTCACTCAGGATGATTTCTGCAATTGGATAAAACTCCTCCAATGTTTCGGGAGCTGCTCCTTCCTGAATTAATAACTCATTGTGCAACTCGAATAGATAAAAGAATTGTGTTAGCTGACTTATCTGCTCCGTATTCGAGGACATTGCAAAAAAATCTTGTATTGTATAAAACTGTGGAGACCAAATAGCTTTACCATAGGTATCTGCCAAATGTTTCTTGAGGTACGTGATAGGGCGTTTATTGTTGAAAACAATAGCTAAGTCTGACAGATCATCACCAAAACGGTCTTGGATGTCTTCTGCTACTAATTTTAAAAATGGCTTATACATATTTATATCTTGTAATATTCAAAAATTAGAGGTTTTTATAGCATCTTATTTTTAAATTCCTGTTGTTTTATACTGCTGTTAATTCGTTTATTTTTGCATAATACAAGTAACCTTTTACATTCTTATAACCTAGATTTTGTAAGGCTTTCATGTATTGATCCACTTGTGTCTTGTGTTCGATATAATTATCTCCCGTGAATTTAAAGTCAAGGACAATAGTTTCTTCAGCATTGGTAAATACCTTGTCTGGACGCAGTGTACGACCATCTGCCGTGATGATGGCAGCCTCATTCCATATTTTGTAATGGCCTGTCAACCAGCTGTTGACCTGAGGGTGATTCCAGATCTGATAGATTTCTTTCAACAAAATATCCTTATTCTCCAGTGCTAAGATACCCTCTTCAATATAGCGCTCTACTATTTTTGCAATATCTTCTTCTTTAGCAGATTCTGACATTACTTCGTGCGCCAATATGCCGTATTGTGATGCTTTCTCGAGCATCAATATCAAATTAATGTCACGGCGACTTGTTTTCTCCAAGGCTTTTTCCATAGCTTCAGAGATGGGATACTCTATCAATGCTACAACATGCGAATCTGATGTTACTTCTTTTTCCTTCTTGGGAACAATCTGATCTATGGTTAACTTTCCTTCTTCCAAAGTGAATGGCGATGGGTTGGTCTCTAGAACTTGATATAAGACATCAGATATTAACTCATTTTTAATCTCATAGCCTGTTATTTGTCCTGTTTTTTTGTCTACATTCTCTTTAAATCCTGGGGCGGTGATATAGATATGTTCAATGGCACGCGTAGTTGCGACATATAGGGTGTTGAGGGCGTCCATATAGTTAAATAACATCTCATCATAATATTGCTTATAGAAGATGGATTTAGCAATATTTCCATTGTATTTAATTGGTATTTTCCCTAAATCACTAAATGGGGTATTCATAGTGTCAATCCAAAAATCACCATTCAATTTTCCATCAATACCCCATGAGCAAAATGGAATCATAACTACATCATAAGCTAATCCTTTGGATTTATGAATTGTCGTTACTTCTATAGCATTTATATTACCACTTGATGGCAGTGTTATCTTGTTGGCATCTTCATCCCAAAATTCTAAAAATTGATTGATACCACGCTCTCCATTGGCGGTGAAATTACCAATTACATCTTTAAGCGTCAAAATATAAGGTAGGTGGATATTATTTGCTGTGGCAAATCCATATATCTCTATTAATTTTTCAATCAAGTGTATTAAAGGAAGTTTTTGCCACAAGTCCCAATTAGATAGCAATTCCGTCGGTAATATGGATGCAAAGTCTTGGATATTATTTGATTTAAATTTTAGCCACTCCTCAGCATCAAAAGAACGCTGTTGCTGAATAGAGGTATAGAGATAGGCAATGCGGGCATGATAGATGACATGTTTGTCGGAGGTATATATAATTGCTTTTAGTGTTTCAATAAGTAATTGCACCGCTTCGTTAGTAGATAACGTAAGCGCATCTCCCGAAATAACATCAAATTCAATAGCTGTTGTATTTCTATATTCCATCAGTTTTTGAATTAGCACAGTTGCTTGAATATTACTACGCACAAGGATACCGATCTGTTTTGGTTCATATCTGCCTGTTGAGATCCATTCACCGATCTTTTTGCATAGATTTTCAATAGATTGATCTGATACGCGGTTTGCACGATATTGTCCAGAACTAACTGGAAAGAACTCAATCTCAATAGAACCTTGCTTTTCTAGATTATTGACTTTGACCGCTGGAATTGCTTGTGCGCTATTTTCGTAGGCACGTGTCAACATCGAGTCATTGCGTTGTTGTCGCCACCATTGCAGACCTTCGTTCGATAGGTTATTGTCTGCAATTTCATTTAATACTTTTTGAAGGTGGGCTGGTATTTTTTCATATAAGTAATTGTTAAATCGGATAATATTTGGTAACGATCTAAAATTAGTTTCTAAATTACCATTTTCAATAAATGTGCTTTTAGTAGCTTCGGTAAGATGAAAAGTACGACTTACCTGCTCTTCGACTTGTTGCAATAGAATTCGCCAGTCTCCATTGCGCCAGCGGTAGATACTTTGCTTGACATCACCCACAATGAGATGCTCATTCTGTTCTCCTGTACTATTACCTAACGCATTTAATAATAGTGGGCTATAGTTTTTCCACTGAATGCTCGAGGTATCCTGAAATTCATCAAACAGAAAATAATTATACCTATTACCGATTTTCTCCCAGATAAAGGTAGGGTCATTATTATTGTCCAAACCTAGTTTGTTCAATAGTATCTGTGAATCCGAAATTAGTTGAGCGCTATTTTCTTTACGCCAAGTACTCAATAGATCTGACATCTCCTTCAGTAGACGGAGGTAGTATAGATTTCCTTGAACAGCTTGGTAAGCAATAAACGTAGGGGTAAAGGCTTTTGTTGCTACAAATTGTTTTAATACAGGTGCAAAAGCTTGTATTAGATCATAACGTACATTCTTGTCACTTCCCATAAAATCGTCTTCGTTCTCTTGGAGCGATATGAATTTATCCATCAACTCTTCTAGTTTTGTGATAGATAGTTTTTGAATATTGGGAGATATTTTTGAAAGAGTAACCAGTTTATTCCTTGATTTGCCTTTCAATTCATCTGGTTGGATATGGAGTGATTTGTATGTTTCTTGAAAGATAACAATAGTCTCACTTACCACTTCTAGGTATGCTTTTGTCTTTTCTACAACTTCGCGATTCAGCAAATTGAAAACCTCATTTGTATCGGCACTGGCCAATGCGGCATTTAATACCTGAAAATTCTCCGTAAATATTAAGCTCGCCAAGTTGCTCAACTCGTTGCGGTAGTTCCAATTTTCATTATTGTTGATTTTCTTTTCGGCGTAGCCTATAATCCATTCTAATAAATCGGGGCGCTCATCCAACAATTGATTCAACATGACCGTTAGGTCTGCTTTGACCTTATTGGTGTTCATTTCGATTTTATAACCTGCATCAAGATTCAGCTCATATGTAAATGAACGTATTACTTTCTGTGAAAAACCATCTATTGTACTAATGGTAAAATGACTGTAATCATGGATTATACGACGATATACGCGATGTGCTTTTTGTTGAATTAAAGCGCTCGACCATTGTAGGTTTTGCTGTAATAATATCTGCCTGAAGGATTCAATACTCGATTTGTTATCGCCTAAAGCAAGTCCATGAAGTACAGATAGGATACGCTCCTTCATCTCAGCAGTAGCCTTATTCGTGAAAGTAACTGCTAATATTTCTTTATAACTGTTCTCGTTGTTCAACAACAAGGAGATATAATGAAGCGTCAAGCTAAATGTTTTGCCTGAACCTGCAGATGCTTTTAGAATTTTTAAAGGAGCAATTTGAGTCATACGTTGAATGTAAAAAGTAAATGGCAATTGGCCAAAAATGTTTTTATTTATGTATCTTTAATAGAATATAAAGTAAGTTATGAAAAATCTTCTTCTCTTGTTGCTATTTGCAATCACTCTTACGAGTTGTGAGAAGGATGATATTGGTGCTTTATATGATGATGGATTGATAAAGCGCATTGATAATCAAGGAAGTAATAGTCATTCAATAGGTGAAATCGTTATTAAATATGATGATTTAGATCGTGTGTACAGTATCAATGATACCTTATTTTATTATGATGAATATGATAAAGTCATTTATACTCGATATAATGAACATCTAGACAAAGATGGGTATAAATCGTATAAAATTATAAAAAAGTCTTATAGTTGGGATGCCCAAAATAGATTGTTGGCTATAAATGTGGATAGTAATTATCAATTGTTAACCGATATGCAGGGCATGCTTCAGGTGAATAGTGATAAGCCGTATACAGAAGCCTACTTCTATTATTCCGACAATAATACCATCCCCGATAGTATAGGTTATAATGATGATATTGGTAAAGACCTTTTGATATCCAAAAGATTGTATCATAGTAATGGTAACATTAATAAGAAAGAAGATATACAAAATATAGGGGCGCTAGATTCGGATGTAGGAAGTTCGGTTATTATGAAATCTATTTATCTTGATTATAGTGATCAAGATAATTATCTCTATCCCTTGTATAGAAAATTAGGTTTTCTACCCAAAAGCTTGGGGTATGTTACTTCACAAAAGCTGTTGTCCACATCTGAAATCGTTGAAACCATTGTGCTCGGAAACGTAAGTAGTAGCTTGCAAACAAAAAAAACTACAGTAAAAAATGTATTTTCTAGCAATAAAGGACCTAATGGCTATCCTACGCTTATCAATATTAATTCTATGATAGATTTTGATAATGGTATGGGGTATACCAATGTTGGTAGCTCTGATACGTATATATATTATTAATATTTATTGTAGGTCTTTGCAGCCTATTATTAGGTGTATATAAGCCTAGCATTATGCTATGTATAGAATTATTATTTTTATACATGCATAATGCTAGGCTTACCTATATAACACTGTTTATTAACTCGATTTCTTAAAATTTGAAGGAGAGATTCACTAAAAATTCAATTGGCTTTTGCGGTTTAGTTCCAAAGTCCCAATATTTCTCGTTTGTAATATTATTCAATTTAAGGCCAATTCTATATTTTGTCTGATCATAAAATGCTGTCGCATTGTATATCGTATTTGCCGGAATAAAGAAATCATTGGATCCTGAGAATGTAACTTGATCGACATGTTTCATCCCTGCACCTGCACCTATTCCTTTTAGATTGCCCTCGAGGAATTTGTAACTCACCCAAGCGTTGGCAGTATTTTTAGGGGTCCATATTGGGCGTTTGCCAATTAGGTTGTCGGCAGCGACGATATATTTACTATCATTATATAGATAACCAAGGGCGATATTTAATCCTCTCAACGGATTGCTAATCACCTCTAATTCCAGTCCTTTACTATTTGTTTTTCCATCTTGTATAGACATATTAGGTCCTAGTGGACGAACCGTATTGTCTACAGTAATATCAAAGTAGGAAATTGTCGCATTGATTTTCTTGTCCATGACTTCAAATTTTGCCCCTACCTCCCATTGGTTTGCTGTTTCGGGGGCAAATTTTATAATCTCTGGTGGTTTACCATCGTTAAAATCCTCAATAGTTACATAACCTAGTTGGCTTCTATTATTTCTAAAGCTATTTGCATAATTACCGTAAATGGAAACTTGGTTTTTAATAACTTGATAAACTAAGCCTATTTTTGGGGATATGTTTGTTTGCTTATACCCTGGTATTTCGCGATAGCTAGCAATTGGATTTGCTGGTGTGCCGGGGTTGAATATCTTGTTTGTTTTTTCATTATAATTATTCAAACGGGCGCTAATCATAAGGAATATGCGGTCGTAAAAATTCGTTACGTTAGACACATACCCACTAATAGAATAACCTTCAGATTCTGTATTGCTCGATCCTATGCTTTCCGCAGTACGATTGCGGTTTATCTCTCCCAAGGTCATCGGTGGCCAATAGGGAGTCCTGATATCAATGATGTCGTATGTCGTAAACCACGGTTCTTGTGCCATGAAACTATTATTGAATAGACTATATTCTGCTCCTATTAAAATCTGGTTATTAATAGCTCCTAGTTTGTACGAGCCATTAAAATTTTGTTGTAATGTGCTGTAGGTTATTATAAAGCTATCAAAGTTGAGATAAGTTCTGCTCATTTCATTATCGCTGATCACCGTAGGGACTAAAAATATCGAATTTTTGTCCCCACTTTGGTTAAATAGATAGGAAGTACGTGAGATCCAATTGTTGGATAACTTGTATTCTAATTCTGCATTGATACTCACATTGGAGCGTGCTGTAGTAATATCATTCGAATAAAAAGCCCTGTCATAGGGCAATGGAAGGTCTTTCATAGATTTGTATCCCTCATATCTACTCGCACTTCTAATGAATGAGCGTAGTGGCTTTTGACTATTAAGTACTTCCGCATCAAAGCGTACATTTGTGCGGTCATTTGCTTTAAATAGTATCGATGATGCAAGCCCTAAACTCGTAATTTTACCAGCATCTTGAAAGCCATTTTCGGTCGATCCCAATACATTTATTCTGGCTAAGGCTGTTCTATCTTTATTCATGGGGGTATTTATATCGGCAGTGATTCTATTTAGTCCCCACGATCCTGTGGTATAAGAGATGTCACCACGGTATGATTCAAAAGGTTTTTTGGTGACATTATTTACAACACCACCATAGCTTGATGCTTGGGAGCCAAATAGGGTAGCAGATGGTCCTTTCAGGATTTCTATTTTTTCTAAGTTGAAAATTTCTGTTTGGATACGTGTATCTATAGGTAAGCCATTTCTATTGAGGCGATATAACGGAAAACCACGTAAATAGATTGTATTACCATTATCATTAATTCCGGTTTGTGCAATTGTTCCTGCTGTTTGTGTAAGTGCGGTATTGTAAGTGATAGCTCCCAATTCTTGGAACAACTCTTTTGTAACCACCGAATAGGCTTGCGCATTTTGAAGATTCGCTAATGGCATCCGCGCAGGGCCCTCTGTTTCTTTGCGGGCAAATTTGTTCTTTTGGATATCCGAAACTATAACTTCTCGCAATGTGCGAGAATCTGATTGTATGATTATGGGATCTAATAAAAGTGCTAGCGTGTCTGATAGTACTATGGCTTGCTCATGCACTGTATAATTGGCATAGGTTACGATCAATATATATTCACCATTAGGTGCTCTTATACTGAATTTGCCCTGATTGTCAACACTAGAGGCATAATTTGTACTTTCTAGTTTTACTGTAGCAAATGCTAATGGCTTTTCATCAGTTGTTAGCACCATTCCCTGTATGTGGTTTGTAATAGACTGAGCAGAGCTAATTTTTACGGAAATTAAAATCAGTAATATGCAACTGAAAAATATTTTTCTTTTCATTTATTTTTATTTAGTTTTATTATAAATAACGACAATAAAGATATAATTTTTTAAATATTAAGAATAACCGATAAGGTATTATTATTAACCAATGAAGGATACAATAGCCGATTTAACTTGGAGTCAATTTTATAATGTAGAATCAATAAGTGATTTATTTAAGGGTAAAAATGTTAAAAGAAGGAATGGATTTCGACATGTAGAGATCAATAATGATTATGTATTTGGTGAGTTACTATATATAAACTTCGATGGAATTGTATGTTGTTATCAAGATTGGAATGTCTATAAGCCATTTAAGTTGGCTGTTAATTCGTTGCTCCCAACCATTAAAATTCAATTTGAAATGGAAGGAGGCGAATTTGAATATGATAACGAATTGGAGGCGTCTACGGAGTTATTATCCCTCAACTATCAATTTGTCGCTAAATATAAAACAAATAGTATCCTGCAATACCGAAAATCCAGAAAAGTCCTAGATATCTACATGACAGAAGCATTTTTGGTTCAATTGCTGCAATCGCAAGGGTATTGTTTTGCCTCCTTGTATGAAATTCTACAGGATTCAATTAATTTGTTCAAGGTGCCGGTTGCTATTACAGCCATTCAATATGATATGTTAACTTCTTTGATATATCATGACTATAATGATCAGTTCGCTATTGAATTTATTAAATGTAGAGTCAGGGAGCTTATTATTAGTGTGTTTAAAGGGGCAAGTAATCTTTTTCTAACGGAGAAATTTCGAATGGAAGATCAATTGATAATTAGTCAGATAAAAAAATATCTAGATATATATTTTAAAGAAGATTTTCGAATGAACGATTTGTCTAAACAGTTTTGTATCAATGAATACAAATTGAAATATTTATTTAAATGTAGGTATCAGGATACAATATTCAGTTATATTCGTAAATTAAGAATGAAATATGCCTATAACTTGTTGGTAAATAGCCCCAAGTGTATTAAAGAAATAGCTTATGAAACAGGCTTTAAATATGCCCATCATTTTACACGAAATTTTGTTAAACAGTATGGTGTTCTTCCAAAGGATGTGAGGCAATTGGCTGATAAATAGTTTTTTGATTTAGAAAATATTAGTATCTTTGCGTCCCCTCTTACATGAAGTACGGGGGATATGTTGAATACATAAAAAAATAAAAACATGGCAACTAAAATCAGATTGCAAAGACATGGTAAAAAAGGACGTCCTTTTTACCACCTAGTAGTAGCAGATGCACGTGCTCCACGTGATGGTAAATTCATCGACCGTATCGGTTCTTACAACCCAAACACTAATCCAGCGACTATCGTTTTGGATTTTGATAAAGCGTTGGATTGGATGAATAAAGGTGCACAACCTACTGACACAGCTCGTACTATCCTTTCGGATAAAGGTGTTTTATACAAAAAACACTTACAAGGTGGTGTTAAAAAAGGTGCTTTTGATGAAGCTGCTTTAGAGACAAAATTTGCTGCTTGGACTGAAGCTAATGCGGCTAAAGTTTCGGGCAAAAAAGACGGTTTAGCAAATGCTAAAGCTGAAGCTAAAAAAGCTGCTTTAGTAGCTGAGGCTGCTAAAAAAGATGCAAAAGCTGCAGCAATCGCTGCTAAAAATGCTCCTGTTGCTGAAGAAGCTCCTGCTGAAGAAGCTGCTGAAGAAACAACTGAAGAAACTGAAGGTTAATCTTTCATACAGTATTCATGAAGCCGATTCATTTTTGAATCGGCTTTTTTGTTTTAAAATTTTAGCTGTAAGCCAATACTCGTATATGGTTTATTGTTTACTTGTTGTGTGCTTGCTAAAGGTTCTAATCGATATATTTTCTTTTTATTGTCACGTGCTGTTAGGTAAAATGGGATACTGAATGTACTTATAATAACACCTGTACCAATAAAGGAGAAACCTGTAAGGAGTGAAAATACTTTTACATAAGGATTATTACTTGGAACAAGTAATAAAGCTGTACCTGCAGCTACGCTTGACCCTCCAATGATCAAAAATCTATTTCCCCTTTTTTTAGATAATTTATAATTTTCTAAATAGATATCATTTGTTTTGATGTTTTGGGCTAATACTGTCGAAGAGTACATCAGTATACAAATTAGAATTGTAATTTTCATTGTATTAATCTTTAAGGAAATTTATTTTCTTTAAAGATATACTTTATTTTAAAGTATCTTTTATTGACTGCAGTCACAACTCTTCTGTTTGTAGCTGATAATCTATTTTATTTCATATTTTTGCATTATGACAATCGAAGAAAGTTTTTATATCGGATATGTGAGTAAGACCAGAGGTCTAAAAGGTGAGGTTCAGTTATTTTTTGAGTTTGAGGATTATGCAGACTTGGATTTAGATGTAATATTTTTGGAAGTGAACAAAAAACTTGTTCCTTACTTTATTGATACAGTCAAATTACATAATAATAGTACGGCATATGTGACTTTCGAAGATGTAGATCATATTGATAAGGCTCAACCCCTAGTGCGTAAGAAGATGTATCTTCCTAATGATAAATTGCCTATACGTGATCCTGATGACTTTCGATGGACTGATTTAGTAGGGTTTGTTGTTATCGATGAACAACATGGTGAGTTGGGTGAGATTATAGACGTGACAGAAATGCCACAGCAATTTATCGCTACTGTAGAAATGGAAGATGGTAAGCAATTGATGTTTCCGCTCTCCGAAGATCTGATTCTAGGTATAGATGGCGAAGAAGAGATTTTAGAAGTGGATCTACCCGAAGGACTAGTAGATTTATATAAAGAATAGCAAAAAGGGAAAAGTTCAAAGCTTTTCCCTTTTTTTATTTATGGATAGTAATATGTATTGATTATTTGTTAATCTATATTAACTTTTAGCGCTTAAATAATCTGTAATTTTAGAGTATGAAAAACAATATCTGATTATTGTTCGACAGCAGTAGTAATATTTAAATATAGATAACTATGAAAACAGTTGAAAACGTTTTTTCGCCTAAAAAACCCCATTTTGTGGGGGATGGATTTAGAGTACATAATTTTATCCCTGGCTATCCAGATATGAGCCAAGAACGAATGGATCCATTTTTATTGTTAGATTATAATTCTAAATATGTGTTTCCTCCAAGTGAAATACCCAAAGGGGTAGGTGTACATCCACACAAAGGATTTGAAACAATAACTATTGCATATCAGGGTCGTGTAGAACATGGCGATAGCAGTGGCGGCGGCGGTATCATCGGTGAAGGTGATGTACAATGGATGACCGCAGGGAGTGGTGTCTTGCATAAAGAATTTCACGAAACAGAATGGAGTCGAGAAGGTGGACTTTTTCAGATGATCCAATTGTGGGTTAACCTTCCTGCAAAGGATAAATCTACTGCTCCAAAATATCAAGCTTTATCAAATGCAGCTATTGCACGTCATCTATTGGATGACAATAAAGGTTATGTGGAGGTTATAGCGGGTAGTTTTCAAGAAACAAATGGCGTAGCTAGCACATTTACACCCATAGAGATGTATAATCTAAAAGCGACGGCAGGAGCAGAAGTAGAGTTTACTATTCCAGCAGCCTATAATACGTTTGTTTTAGTGTTGGAAGGGCATATTACTATTAATCATAAAGATGCTGTAGCTGTGGATCATTTGGCTTTGATGGCAAATAATGGGAATGATTTTACGATTTCTGTCGATGAAGATGCAGTTGTATTTATAGCTGGAGGTCAGCCGATTCATGAATCTATTGTTCATTACGGACCATTTGTGATGAATACGGAGCAGGAAATTGAAGAAGCTATAGCAGAGTTTCAAACTGGAAAATATGGTCATCTTAATTAGTATAAAACGATGAAAGAAGAATTTCAAAGTATCGATCTTGTCAAGAATAATCATGCCCAAAGATTTGAATTGTCCGTAGACGGTTATACTGCTTTTATCGATTATAGAGAGCATCATACTATAATTTCGTTAATCCATACGGAAAGCCCTGAACAACTAGCTGGTAGAGGGGTTGCAACAGCGTTGATTGAAAAAACACTGCAATATTTGGATAGTAATAAACTTGTATTGATTCCTTTATGCCCATTGGTATTTGCGTATATTAAGCGTCATTTAGTTTGGTTACGAATCGTCCATGAAGATTATAAAGACAGGTTTATGTCCTAAAGAATAAGCATTGATAGGATTTATCAATGCTTATTTATATTGTAAGTATTTTATACTTCCTTTCCATTCCTGTAATATATGTTCAATTTCATTTTGACTTTATAAATCTAATCACGATATTAGCTATGCTTATAGAGAAAGGCAGAGGGAATAGACCCGCTGAAGCCTTAGCAACCTGACACTTGTCAAGGTGCTGCATTCTACCCAAATTTTGTACGGGAAAGATAAGCTCAGACACACTTATGCCGTGGTGCGTTTTCTCTAAGCCTAAATGAACAGAACATGAAAATTATTGATCATATTAAAAATGCTAAGGGTAAGACGTTATTCTCTTTTGAATTGCTACCACCGGCAAAAGGACAAGGAATTCAGAGTATCTTTAATACAATGGATGAATTGATGGAATTCAAACCTCCTTTTATTGATGTTACTTATCACCGTGAGGATTATTTATACAAACAACATGCTAATGGTTTATTAGAACGCGTTGCTTATCGCAAGCGTCCGGGAACGGTGGCTATTTGTGCCGCTATTATGAGTAAATACAAAGTAGACGCTGTTCCGCATTTGATTTGTGGTGGTTTTACCAAAGAGGAGACCGAGAATGCATTGATTGACTTAGATTTTTTAGGTATTGATAATGTATTAGTACTTCGTGGTGATGCACGTAAGGGCGATGGTGATTTTATTCCTACAGCGGGCGGACATGCTTATGCAACAGATCTTTTGGAGCAAGTTTCGGATATGAATCAGGGTAAATATTTGCACGAGGATATTGAAAGTAGCTCTAAAACTAATTTTTGTATCGGTGTAGCGGGATATCCGGAGAAGCATTTTGAAGCGCCAAATTTCAATACTGATTTCAAATGGTTGAAAAAGAAAGTAGAAATGGGAGCTGAATTTATTGTTACTCAGATGTTTTTTGATATCAATAAGTACAAAGATTTTGTGACCAAATGCCGTGAGCATGATATTCATGTACCTATTATTCCAGGCTTAAAACCTTTAACAAGTAAAAAACAATTGATAGCATTGCCAAAAATATTTCATTTGGATATACCAGAAGAATTGAGTGATGCCATCAGCAGCTGCAAAAATACGGCAGATGTACATCAAGTAAGTCAGGAATGGATGGTTAATATGTGTAAGGAGCTTATTGATTTTGGAGCGCCAGTTTTACATTTTTATACCATGAGTAATCCTGGGCCTACGAAAAAAATTGTAGAGCAATTATTCTAATATAAAAATAGGGAAGTAATATTACTTCCCTATTTTTATATTAAATCAAAGTGCTGTTATAGTCTGATACCTACTCCAAAACCTAATAGGAATGGGTTGAGGGTTACTTTTGCAGGGATATTTAAGCCTGCAGCTAAATTTGTAGCATCAACATCTGCATCTGTTTTTAAGAACAATTGCTTAATATCAAGATTCAAGAAGAAATTCTTTGATACATTTATATCTACACCTAATTGTGCGGCTAACGAAAATTTGTTTTTATAGCTGATGTCTTTTACAACAGGGCCTGCATCTTCATTATAAAAAATAGTATAATTGGCACCTATACCTACATATGGTTTCCAAATAGGGCTAGGGTGAAAGTGATATTGTAATGTCAATGTAGGTGGTAGCAACCAAACATGTCCCAAATCGATGGAAGTATTATTTGAGCCTCCAATAGATGATAAATCAGAATTCTGCGTATTTATTTTATGCTTTGATGTACCCAATATTAATTCTGCAGCAATATTTTTGGTAAAAAAATACGTGAAGTCTACTTCAGGGATAAATGTAGCGGAAACATCAACACTACCACCTATTTTGCCTACTTCAGAACTTTCCGTAGGTACAACACCTACTCCTCGAACTCTAATCTGCCATTTTGAATAATCACTACCATCTTGTGCTTGTACTACACCAAGACTTAAAAATAATCCTGATACCAATGCTAATAATCCCTTTTTCATATTAATATTATTATATTTTGATTGCTCAAATCTAGGGGTAATCAGGTATAATTAAAGTGACAAAAATCAGATTTAAATATGTAATGGGCCTATTTATTCGATATATATAGACTTTATCTTTGTAAGATATTATGTTTAAATATCCTATCTATAATTAATCTTTAGCATTTTTTTTGTCTATCCTTTAGTTGCTGACGCTATATTTTTCTCTTTGTTAAATAGTGTTAATTGCTTAGTTATGAGTGTTTTTATATTTAGATTTAAATAGTACTACCCAATTTAAATATATGAATTATAATAAATGGAATAATCTATTAGGATGGGCCTGTGGTCTTATTGCCGCTTTAATATATGTATCTACTGCGGACCGTTTTAATAGTTGGTGGGATACGGGAGAGTTTATTGCTTCCGCTTATAAGCTTGAGATTGTCCATCAACCTGGTGCTCCCTTGTTCTTAATGCTTCAAAATATACTTTCTAATCTTGCTTTTGGTGATACAAGTCGTATTGCATTTTGGATGAATGTAGGTTCAGCACTATATAGTGCTTTGACGATTGTTTTTCTTTTTTGGACGATTACTGCTTTAGCGAAGAAAATTCAACCAAAAGGAGAGGCTAAAAACTCTGCTTTAAATCAAGGGTTGATTCTTGGCGCAGGAGTAGTAGGTTCTTTGAGCTATGCTTTTACGGATACTTTTTGGTATTCTGCTGTGGAGAGTGAGGTTTATGCGATGTCTTCTTTGTGTACCGCTATCGTGTTTTGGATGGTATTGAAGTGGGAAGCACGTGCGGATCAACAAGATGCTAACCGATGGTTGTTGGCAGTGGCCTTTGTGATGGGCCTATCTATTGGTGTGCATTTGCTCAACTTATTAACTATTCCTGCGTTGGGCTTGGTTATTTATTTTAAGAAGGTTAAGAAACCTACTCTTTTAGGTATTTTAAAAACATTGGGCTTAGGGGTTATTGTCTTGGCTTTTATACTGTGGGGAATTATCCAATATACGGTTAAAGGGGCTGCTTATTTTGATTTGTTTTTTGTCAATTCCTTAGGTTTAAGTTTTGGTACTGGAATTGTTTTTTTTGTATTATGCTTAGCATCTATGCTCATTTATGCTATAGTTTATTCGATCAAAAAGCATAAACCAATAGTGCAATTGGTGGTATTAGCTATTTGTTTTGTGTTGTTTGGGTTTAGTTCGTATACTATGCTTATTATCAGGTCTCAGACCAATATATCCTTGAATAATGCATCTCCTGATAATGTATTTTCTTTTTTAGGCTATTTAAGTAGAGAGCAATATAGTTCGGAGCCTTTGTTGAAAGGTCCTATTTATACGTCGGAAATTGTAGGCGTACAAACAAAAGAATCATTTCACAAGGATGTGGATAAATATAGGCCGATCGAGGTAGGGGCGACTTATACCTATGATAAGGAGATGTTGTTCCCGAGAATATATAGCCATAAACATGGTTCCTTATATAACCATTACCTTAGTTTAGGATCTTCAAATCCTACATTTATAGATAATCTCAAATTCTTCTTCAGTTACCAGGTCAATCATATGTATTTACGTTATTTGATGTGGAATTTTGTAGGTAGGCAAAATGATGTACAAGGACATGGTGGGAAGATAAATGGTAATTGGTTGTCGGGGATAAATATACTAGATAGTAGATTAGCAGGCCAAGGTACTTTATCTGATGCAATGAAGGCTGATCCTTCACGAAATACGTATTTCTTCTTACCACTGATATTGGGCTGTATTGGTTTGATATGGCAACTAAAAAATCAAAAGAAAGATGCGTTAGTTACCGGATTATTATTCTTTTTTACCGGCTTGGCAATTGTTATTTATTTAAATCAAACTCCTATGCAACCTCGGGAGCGTGATTACGCGTATGCGGGCTCCTTCTATATATTCGCTATTTGGATTGGATTAGGGGTTTTGGGATTAGGTGCACTTTTGAAAAAAATGGTCGCTCAAAAAATTGCTATGCAGATGGCTTTTTCATTGGCTTTGTTAGGTGGCCCCATAATATTGCTTGTTCAAAACTGGGATGATCACGATCGTTCGGATCGACAATGGACGCGAGATATGGCTTATAATTATTTAGAATCTTGCGAACCCAATGCGATTTTATTTACCTATGCTGATAATGATACTTTTCCATTATGGTATTTGCAAGAGGTGGAGGGCATTCGTACGGATGTGCGTATTGTGAATTTGAGTTACTTACAATCCGACTGGTATATTAAACAAGCGATGGAAGATATTAATAAGGCCAAAGCTCTTCCAATGGAAATACCTTTTGAAAAAGTGAAAAAAGGAGTTCGTGATGTATTATATGTGCAGGAGATGGGGATCGATGGTTATACAGATTTAGCTACTTTACTAAAGATAATGCTTTCGGATAATGAAAGCAATCAAGTGCAGTTGACCAATGGTAAATATGTTAATATTTTGCCGACTAAAAAAATACAACTTCAAATAGATAAGGATACTGTTGTGCGTAATCGTGTTGTTCCTGCATCTTGGAACGATCATATCACTACAGCAATGAAATGGACTTATAATAAAGAATATGTCACTAAAGCTGAGCTAGGTGTGATGGCAATATTAGCACATAATAATTGGGAACGCCCAATTTATTTTGCCAATATGCTTTCTACAGAAAACTTTATCGGCTTGGATAAATATCTTGTTAATGAAGGGATGGTTTATCGATTGATGCCTATTGATGTTCAGCAACAAGAAGATCGCGTTTCTTTGGTCAATGAAGATTCGTTATATAGGAATATTATGGAAAAATATAAGCTTGGTAATATTGCTCATCTAAACCATTACGATACGGACTATAAAATATTTGTTAATCGCTACTTATGGGAGGAAACAATTGCCCTCGCTTTAGATACTTTGAATAAAAAAGGTGATCTCACAAAATCTAACGATATAGCGCAACTGGCATGGGCTAATATTCCCCGAAAAATAATCAATACACAGCAAGTACAGGTTAATTCTTATATCGTAGATACTTTGCTAAGGGTAAAGGATAATAATAAAGCGCTAAAATTAGCAGAAGTAGGGCTTGATTATTTAGATCAGCGTTTTGCTTATTTAGAATCTATAGGTAAAGGCTTGTCGGGTTTTGATGTTAATGAGTTACAGCTGGCGGTAGATACTTTAGATCGTTATAAATATATAGCATCACTGCACGGTAATACGAATTTGATAACACGTATCAACAATTTGGAAGCTCGTTATGTCAATAAGTATGAATAGTAAAACGGATTTTAACAGTATACTGAAAGTTATTAACAATTTGTAAATATCTATGTGGAGAGCTGTTGATAAAATTAAATTATCTATACACTTTTATTTGTACACGTGTTATCATCTATTTTTTCTTTGATGCTATGTTTATTGTTTTCTGTTTTAACATATAATTTAAAGTTATCCACATTTTGTGGATAACGGTGTGGAGAGCAGTTAGTAAAATAATACGATTTATAAATGTTAATTTCCGTACTCTTTATAATCAATTTTTTTAATCTGTGATTCTGAGCATCTATTTAAACATGTTATCTGAAGTTATCCACATATTGTGGATAACGGTGTGGAGTGCTGTTGGTAAAATAAAGTGATTTGGAATCTTTAATTTTTACTCGTTTTATTTTCTATATATTTATTTATGCTATGATTGCGGATATCTATTTAAACATATAAGTGAAAGTTATCCACATTTTGTGGATAGTGCTGTGGAGAGCTGTTGGTAAAATGTAGTCATATAGGATAGTAGCTTTGTGTTGTTGGATTTTAATATTATGATAGCGGTCCAATATTTTTATGCTTATTAACATGATATGTACATAATGTTCAATACCGATCGTATTTATAGCTGTTGAAAAGTGGATTGCTAGGATTATTATTTTATCTCATGTTGGCTCAGCGAATATTTTTATGCTTATTAACATGATGTGTACATAATGTTCAATACCGATGGTATTTCTAGCTGTTGAAAAGTGGATTGCAATGATTATTATTTCGAATCCCATGTTGGCCAGCCAATATTTTTATGCTTATTAACATGATGAGTGCATAATGTTCAATACCGATCATATTTATAGCTGTTGAAATGGAGAATTACTATGATTATTATTTATTATCCTATGTTGGCAAGCCAATATTTCTATATTTATTAACATGATATGTATATAATGTTCAATACAGATCGTATTTCTAGCTGTTGAAATGCTAGAATTACTATGATTATTTATTATCCTATGTTGGTAAGCCAATCTTTCTATGTTTATTAACATGATGTGTACATAATGTTCAGTACCGATCGTATTTATAGCTGTTGAAATGGAGATTGTATGATTATTATTATTTTATCCTATGTTGGCCCAGCGAATATTTTTATGCTTATTAACATGATGCGTACATAATGTTCAATACCGATCGTATTTCTAGCTGTTGAAAAGTGGATTGTTATGATTATTATTGTCGAATCCCATGTTGGCAAGCCAATCTTTCTATGCTTATTAACATGATCTGTACATAATGTTCAATACCGATCATATTTATAGCTGTTGAAATGCTAGAATTACTATGATTATTTATTATCCTATGTTGGTAAGCCAATCTTTCTATGTTTATTAACATGATGTGTACATAATGTTCAGTACCGATCGTATTTATAGCTGTTGAAAAGTGGATTGCTATGATTATTATTTTCGAATCTATGTTGGCCCAGCCAATCTGTCTATGCTTATTAACATGATGTGTACATAATGTTCAATACCGATCGTATTTATAGCTGTTGAAATGGAGATTGTTATGATTATTATTTTCGAATCTATGTTGGCCCAGCCAATCTGTCTATGCTTATTAAGCATGATGTGTACATAATGTTCAATACCGATCGTATTTCTAGCTGTTGAAATGCTAGAATTACTATGATTATTTATTATCCTATGTTGGTAAGCCAATCTTTCTATGTTTATTAACATGATGTGTACATAATGTTCAATACCGATCGTATTTATAGCTGTTGAAAAGTGGATTGCTATGATTATTATTTTCGAATCTATGTAGGCCCAGCCAATCTGTCTATGCTTATTAACATGATCTGTACATAATGTTCAATACCGATCGTATTTATAGCTGTTGAAATGGAGATTGTATGATTATTATTATTTTATCCTATGTTGGCCCAGCAAATATTTTTATGCTTATTAACATGATGCGTACATAATGTTCAATACCGATCGTATTTCTAGCTGTTGAAAAGTGGATTGTTATGATTATTATTGTCGAATCCCATGTTGGCAAGCCAATCTTTCTATCATTATTAACATGATATGTACATAATGTTCAATACCGATCATATTTATAGCTGTTGAAAAGCGGATTTCTATGATTATTATTGTCGAATCCCATGTTGGCAAGCCAATCTTTCTATGCTTATTAACATGATGTGTACATAATGTTCAATACCGATCGTATTTCTAGCTGTTGAAAAGTGGATTGTTATGATTATTATTATCGAATCCTATGTTGGCAAGCCAATCTTTCTATGTTTATTAACATGATGTGTACATAATGTTCAATACCGATCATATTTATAGCTGTTGAAATGCTAGAATTACTATGATTATTTATTATCCTATGTTGGCAAGCCAATCTTTCTATCATTATTAACATGATCTGTGCATTATGTTCAATGCTCCTTTTATAAAATATTATTCAATTAAAGTTATATTATATGTAATAATCCTATTAGGGTCGAATATGGTTTACTACAGGTTGATTATTCACAAAGTTATAAACATATGATCTATCGGTTACATACCCATTTTCATGTAAAAAGCCTAATCTAAGCTCATATTGACCAGATTTCTTCTCGAATTCATTTAAATCACATACAAATTCAAAATTATTACCTGCTGTAGTTTTCGTATTCCAGCTAATAGCGTCATAATCAAAGTTTTGACTCTCTGTAGAACCAAAAGGCTCGGGGTCATGCCATACTACAACGTCTGGTACTGTAATATTTGACGTATAATTTCCTCGTATGGTTATACTATTATTCTCCACAGCTACATTTAGGGTATTTAATTGAAATAGCGGTTCTTCGTACCAATTCGCTCGTGTCATCGTACTTACTGTTTGCGCATGGCTGATCTGTATCACAGCGGGGCCGGTTAAAGAAGTGGTGCTTAAGCCATATGTACTATTACCAAATCCCATCAGTGCGGTGCCTAGTGTTGGGGTTAGAGAAGGTCTCATTGTATTGTGGCTTGCTCCTAGCATATGGCCAATTTCATGGTATACGCTACCAATATTATACTCCGTTAGTCCGTCGAGTAGTCCCATGTATTCTGTATCTAGGTACAAAAAATCCATTACATAAGCCGTTCCATTCACTTCAAAATATGGGCCTCCTTGTGGATCTAAGTCGTCATCATTGTACTTAGGAATAAACACCAAGTCTTGACTGCTCTTTCTAGCTATGGTGTTATTTCGGCTGAAGAAGTTATCGATTTCACGTTCGATAATGATGTCTCCATCCTCTTCGGGATATGCATTCTTACCCAAGAGGCCATTTATTCTAATGATATTCACGGTATTGTCATCAATAAGATCCAGCCCAAACGATCGTCTACCTAATCCTTCTCTTTGTAGATTATTTGCAAAGTATTGCTGTGCCTCGAGTAGTATTTTACTTATTCTTTCTTCATATCGTGGGATAGGGCTTACGTCTCTAGGAACAAAGTAGATTACATTTACTTTATATGGGTTATTACGCCATGGGTTGCTCGTGCTCTCTGAGGGGGTGGGGCTCGGGTTGTTATCTTCATTTTTTGAGCATGAATAAAAAAAGAAGCTAATAAATAATAGTAAGATAAATTTTTTCATGCGCAGTAAGTGTTAGTTGTAGCGATTATAAATACATGGCTTTAGCCATATATTTGTTAATAGTTAATCTTTTTATAGTCCGTTGTTTTTGAAATAATTTCTCCATTTTTTTGGTATAAAAATGCTTAATACTTCATCATGTATCTTTATAGAATTGGACTATTAATTACTTAATCTATAATGTATTCTTTATTAAGTATTTATAGAAATAGGGCTATTTTGTATGCTGAGGTGAATACTTGATTAGCATAATGATTTCTATCAACAATTAATATAAGGCTTACTTAAAGATTGTGGTAATTTCTTTAAATGTAGGTAATTGTCGCTTTGGTTAATTGTGAAGTCGGTGGGAAAAATTTTTGCTGTAGAAAAAAAGCTACTTTATAAATCCTAAGATTTTATAAAGTAGCTTTACTATAAGTTGAGTTAAAAGGAGGTTATCCTTTTTTTACTTCTTTGGCCCAAGAGTCTTTTAAGGTTACCGTTCTGTTGAATACTAGATTATCTGCAGTAGATTTAGTATCTAACGTGTAATATCCAATACGGATAAATTGGTATCCTTTTCCTGCCTCTGCTGTTGCTAAATCAGGCTCAATGTATGCTTTCTTAATAACTGTTAAGCTATTAGGATTGATAGTGGCTTTGAAATCTTCTTCCGCGACAGGGTTTTCTACTTGGAATAAACGATCATATAATCTTACCTCAGCTTCTTTTGCATGAGCAACAGATACCCAGTGGATTGTTCCTTTAACTTTTAAACCTGAAGTGTCTTCACCAGATTTTGAATTTGGAATGTAGTTACAATGTACTTCTTTAACATTTCCATTTTCATCTTTTTTGAAATCGTGACATTCTACAATATAGCCATGTTTCAAACGAACAGATAAACCAGGGCCTAAGCGGAAGAATTTCTTTGGAGCATCTTCCATAAAATCATCTCTTTCTATCCACAACTCTTTGGTGAAAGGAATAATACGAGCGCCTTCACCACCTTCTACCTCAGGATTATTTTCGCCAATCAGCTCTTCAACTTGTCCGTCTGGGTAGTTGGTGATCACTAATTTTATCGGATCTAGCACTGCCATTCTGCGCCATGCTTTTTTGTTGAGGTCTTCACGAATACAGAATTCTAAAAGACTCATATCAATCATATTTTCGCGCTTTTGAACACCAATACGATCACAAAAATTACGAATACTTGCAGGTGTATAACCTCTACGACGGAAGCCCGAAATAGTAGGCATACGTGGATCATCCCAGCTTTCTACATGTCCTTCATTTACCAATTGCAATAGCTTACGCTTACTCATGACTGTATATGTCATGTTGAGGCGAGCAAATTCATATTGTTTTGACGGAAAAATATTTAAGCTTTTAATCAAATAATCATATAATGCACGGTGAGGAATAAACTCCAACGTACATATAGAATGTGTTATTTTTTCGATAGAGTCTGATTGCCCATGTGCAAAATCATACATCGGGTAGATACACCATTTGTCGCCTGTGCGGTGGTGATGTGCATGTTTGATACGGTACAATAATGGATCACGCATGTGCATATTTGGATTAGCTAAATCAATTTTTGCACGCAATACCTTTTCTCCATCTTTATATTTACCCTCACGCATCTCTTGGAAGAGTGTTAAGTTCTCTTCTATTGAGCGGCTACGATTAGGCGTTGGTACGCCTGGTTCTGTAGGCGTCCCTTTTGCAGCAGCAATTTCTTCTGCAGTACTATCGTCTACATATGCTAAGTCATTCTTTATTAAGGTGACAGCATAATCATATAATGTTTCAAAATAGTCTGAAGTATATAATTCATCAGCCCACTGAAACCCCAACCACTGTATATCTTTTTTTATGCTTTCAACGTACTCTGTGTCTTCTGTTACAGGGTTTGTATCGTCAAAGCGTAGATTTGTTTTTCCATTATATTTCTGTGCCAATCCAAAGTTTAAACATATGGATTTAGCATGGCCAATATGAAGATAGCCATTAGGCTCAGGAGGGAAGCGTGTCAATACACGTCCGTCATGTGTTCCTTCGCGAAGATCCTCTTCGACGATCTCTTCAATAAAATTTAATGATTTTTCTTCCTCTATCATAGAGCAAAGTTACTCAATATTGCGATATAAGTAAATATGTAGCATCATTTTATGTGGGATATACTGTAATTATAAGTGTCTATTTTATGTATATTCGGATATGAAATTGATTAATAGGACCATTTCGATAGTAGTTTTATATTTTAGCATCATTTTTAATCTATCTGCAAAAGAGGTAAAACCTCAATTGCTGGTTTATGGTGATAATATTCAAGCCTTTGCAGCAGCGTTGCAAAGTGCACGCTCTGGTGTTCCTACGCTCTGGGTGATGCCATCTGGCGATTGCTGTAGTGAGTTATTGGGTAATACTAGTAATATCGCAAATGAGAATAAGCTTATTGGCGGGATTTGGATGAATTTATTGCAAGAAGTAGGTTCGAATAAGGAAAAAAAAGATTCTCTGTTTACCCTTATACAGCAGGGACTCCGTCCTCAAATGCTTAAGGATGCTATTCTTAATATGATTGCTAATCAAGAGAATCTTACTGTTAGAAAGAATTTTAAAGTAACGAAACTGACAAATAATAGGAAGAATATTGATGTCGTATGGAATGATAAATCCAAAACCAAAGTATTGGCCGTCGTAGATGCTACTTATACTATGGATTTGAAATTATTTTTAAAGGAGCAGCCTTCGCCAGTACAACATGAAGTAGATACCGTGTACAATGGTCCCATTGTATTAATGCGAGATAATATTTTACGAACAATCGTGGCGACAGGAATTTCAAATCAGCAAATATGTGGTATTTCTTTGCGCGCTATTCTTGCGAAGGGTGTTGATAATATCTTTTTTACAGCCGATATGATGGATGATAAGAGGATCAATTCTTTGCCCTTTCAATTGGCTGTTGGTCAGGCAGTAGGCGCCTGTGCAGCATACACTTCATTTTTCAAAACTACTGCTGACAAAGTTGATGTACGCAAAGTGCAAACGGAGTTGATGTCTTTTGATAGTCGATTAATACCATTTGCTGATATAAGTGTTGAAGATCCTAACTTTAACGCCCTGCAAAGGATATTTTTGGTTAATATTTTACCTTGGGATCATACGGTCTTCCCGTTACAGTTTAACGGTACTGATTCCGTTTCTATTGCATCAGTAAGACCTGTGATACAGCAATTATATTCGCGTGCTCAATTGTGGTTTCTAGATAATGAAACTCAATTTTTTAAAACCAAAGACTTAATAGAATTGATCAAAGTAGTTGCTTTTCGTGGGGATGAATTGGATGAAGAGATCGAAAAAGCGTGGACCAAACGTTTCAAATTATCGGGTACATTTAGTCCAAGTCGTACGCTATCACGATACGAATTTGCTGTTTTGATGGATGCTTATGCCGAGCCATTTGCGAAGCGTGTCAATTTGCAAGGCGTAATATTGAGATAAATGTTGTTAACTAGTTATTTCAAAAAAACGATCACGCAACAATTGACAGGCACCATAGGATGCAGCAGATGAGCCATTTTTAGAAAATATGATTCTGGTATCTTTATTAACTATTGATAGGGAATATTTGTTGATAGAGTTTAATAGGGGGAGTGATAGGTAGTCATCTGCTTTAGCAATAATACCGCCTACCACAATCAATTCAGGATTGAAAATATTGATCAATGCCGCTATTCCACGACCCAATTTGTCTCCGATATAGTTTATCGATTCGATAGATAAGTTGTCATCTTTTTGCGCGGCTACGATTATATCATTCAACTTGATGTTATCATAGTTTTCAAATTTTCTATTAAGTATACTTGTACCACCATTTTTTAGCCTATCTATTACAATTCTTCGTAAAGCATGGCCTGATGCTTCCGTTTCTAAACATCCTATTTTACCACATCTACATAATATTTCATTTTCAAATATTGGAATATGCCCAAATTCACCCGAGAAGCCTGATTTACCATAGTAAATATTGTTGTTTATGAGTATACCTAAACCAATACCAGTATCTATATTTATGAATAAAACATCTTTTTCATTTTTAATAATACCGCTATTAAATTCTGCATAGGACAATGCTTTTGTGTCGTTTTCTAAAACCGTGTTTATCCCAAGCTCTTGTTCAAAATATTTGGATAGCGGATCTTCATAGAAATTAAAATAACTGTATGAATAACCTGTTCTATAATTTATTCTTCCAGATAAGTTGATGCCAATACCTAATATTTTTTCTTTTTTGATATTTTGCTTTGCAATAAACTCTTTTATCTGTATACAAATGATTTGTAATGATTTTTCATTGTTCTCAAGCAGGTAGGGGATCTCATCTTTTGTAGCGACAATTTCTTTTTTCATATTTATCATCGTGATACTTAGGTTGTCATTGCCTACCTGTACGCCTATGAAAAAGGCTGAATTCGCTTCCAGGCCATATGCATTTGGTTTGCGGCCTATACCCGCTGTAGATTTTCCGTAATCTTTGACTAATTTTTCCTCTATCAATTCGGTGATAGATTCATTAATTTTTGGAATACTAATATTGAACTCCTTACTCAATTCTGCAATTGTGCTATTACCATTGGTCGCAAAATACGCTAATATTTTTTTCTTTAAGCGTATATTTTTATACGCCACACCACTTACTGATGTCGAATGAATAGCGGAAAGGAAGTCTGGTATCATGTATTGTAATAATTAGTTTTATGTAAATATAATGAGATTTTTTGTGAAAGCTCTAGTTTTGTAAAAAATTGGAGTCAATAACATTACTTATTAATTTTTTTTAATAAATAATTTGATGTTATTGTTTTTATTGAATAATTTAGACCAGTTTTACAATACTATCCGAGATGAAACTTTACTATAAACCTATCCTATTTTGAATAAAACTACTAAAAAATCTGTTCATCCAATGAGGTGGATCCCTACAACATGGTTTGCGATGGGATTGCCTTTTGTAGCTCTTTCTGGAGCAAGTTCTATAATGTATAAAAATATGGGCGTATCCGATGCAAAGATTGCTTTCTGGACGTCTTTGATCATGTTACCATGGACATTAAAGCCACTTTGGGGGCCTTTTTTAGAGCTCTACAAGACACGTAAATTTTTTGTATATATCACTCAAATATTCACAGGATTGTTGTTTGGACTGGTAGGGATATCTTTACAATTAGATCATTTTTTCAGTATTTCGATAGCTGTTTTTACTATAATTGCACTAAGTGGTGCTACGCATGATACGGCGGCAGATGGTGTTTATTTAAACGAATTGTCGGAGACTCAACAAGCTAAATATGTGGGTTGGCAAGGGGCATTTTATAATGTGGCGAAGGTTTTTTCGGGAGGAGCTTTAGTATACTTAGCGGGCGAATTGGAGAAGACAATGGGTATACATATTGCTTGGATGATCGTCATGTTTGCATATGGAATTATTATGCTATTATTGGGTTTCTATAATATGAAAGCTATTCCGTCAACGGAAAGTGATGTAAAGACGTCTACCTTTCAGCAAGGTGTTTCAACGCTTAAAGATGTGATAATCAGTTTTTTTCAAAAAAAGTATATTTGGTTTAGTCTTGCGTTTATCGTTTTCTATCGATTTGCTGAAGGACAAGCTATCAAAATTATACCCTTGTTTTTTAAGGCTTCACGTAGTGAAGGTGGATTAGAATTGACAACTTCGGAGATTGGTATTTTATATGGCGTATTTGGGGCAATAGCATTTGTATTGGGTTCTATTGTTGCCGGTAATTTTATCGCCAAATTTGGACTAACGCGCAAGTCTCTTTTGATATTATGTGCATTTTTCAATATCCCCTTTTTGGCATATGCATATTTAGCTGTTATGTTGCCTACTAGTTTGTATGTGATTGGTACTGCAGTCGTGATAGAATATTTTGGTTATGGCTTTGGTTTTGTGGGATTGATATTGTTTATGATGCAAAATATAGCACCAGGGAAATATAAAATGGCACACTATGCTTTTGGTAGCGGTTTGATGAATTTGGGTTTTATGCTTCCTTCAATGGTGAGCGGTATATTGAGTGATTATCTTGGTTATAAAGAATTTTTTATTTGGGTGATGATTGCTACTATTCCAGCTTTTATCGTTACAGTATTAGTGCCTTTACGAAAAGCTGATGAGCAAGAGTAAGATTTTAAAGATTTATATTTTAGACAACCAATATATTATTAAATAATTTTAATAATATATTGGTTGTTTTTATTTTTTATTTGTAATTTAGATCCCGTTAACGATTTGATCTATGGTCGATTTGTTATAAATAACCTAAGGACTACTTATTTTTATTAAACCTATGATGCGATTCTTTCTTCAGGTACTATTGTTCTTTCCTATCGTCATTTGTGCGCAAGAGTATCAAAAAACAGATGTTATAATTATTGGAGGTGGCGCTAGCGGTACCATGGCCGCAATTCAATCGGCGCGATTGGGCGTTAGTACGTTGGTAGTAGAAGAGACACCATGGTTGGGGGGAATGTTAACTGCTGCAGGGGTGTCTGCTATTGATGGTAATCACAAAATGCCTTCAGGGCTTTGGGGGGAGTTTCGTGATCAGTTGTATGCTTATTATGGTGGACCTGAGGCCGTGGAAACTGGCTGGGTAAGCAATACTTTATTTGAACCTTCTGTGGGGAATTCCATTCTTCAAAAAATGGTTGCTGCCGAACCTAATATTAAAGTGCTATTCAATACGAAGTGGATTGCTGTAGAGAAAATGGATAGCGGATGGAAAGTAAAGATTAAAGGGAAAGATGCTAAGGTGAAGACTATAGAATCTAAAGTATTGATCGATGCGACTGAATTGGGGGATGTCATGGCTTATCTAAAAGTACCCTATTATCTTGGTATGGATAGTAAAGAATTGACTAAAGAACCTTTTGCTTTAGATAAATCAAATGATATTGTTCAAGACCTTACCTATGTAGTGACACTTAAGGATTTTGGTAAGGGGACGGATAAAACAATCAAAAAACCGAAAAATTATGATAAGGCAGAGTTTGCAGGTTGCTGTGATGTTTCTGACCCTGCAACATTATTGAAAGATAATAATGATTGTTTTAAGATGCTTACTTATGGACGTCTGCCAAACAATAAATTTATGATCAACTGGCCTAAGAAGGGTAATGATATTTATTTAAATATTATTGAGAAGACTCCAGAAGAACGCGCACTACTTTTGGAGGATGCTAAGCAGATGACTTTACGCTTTGTATATTATATACAACATGAATTAGGCTTTAAAAATTTGGGTATTGATTATACCGAATATCCTACAAAAGATGGTTTTCCTATGATTCCTTATCATAGAGAATCAAGAAGGTTAAAAGCCAAATCGTTATTTGCTTTACAGCATGTAATGACACCTTATGATACACCAGAAGCATACTACAAAACGGGGGTAGCTGTTGGTGACTATACAATAGATCATCACCATTATAAATATGGTAATGCGCCAGAAATTGATTTTGTTAAAATTCGTGTTCCTTCATATAATGTACCTATGGGATCCTTAGTTCCGCAAGATTATGATGGTTTAATCGTCGCCGAAAAGAGTATAGGCGTGACTAATATTGTGAATGGCGCAACTAGACTACAGCCAGTGGTATTAGGTATTGGGCAGGCAGCAGGTGTGCTTGCTGCATTATCCGTTCAACAAAATGTCCTGCCTTCAGATGTTTCTATCCGTGATGTTCAAAATACACTTTTAGATAATAAGGCTTATATCATGCCTTTTATTGATGTCCCAAATACAGATCCTCATTTCAAAATTTTACAGCAAATCGGTGCAACGGGTATTTTGAAGGGGGTAGGTGTTCCTTATAAATGGGCTAACCAAACTTGGTTTTATCCAGAACGTGAAATTAGTGAATATGAGTTAATGCAGGGCTTAAGATTATATTATCCAGCATTGAAATCAAATTGGAATGCTTCAGGGGCAGCATTGACAGTTGATGCATGTATCAATTTATTGAATGATATAGGTGTTCATCTAACAGTAGATAAAGTTAAATCCATTCTTATTAATGAGAATATAAATAAGCAGATAATAAAGAATACAATATTGAGTAGAAGAGAGGTGAGTATTCTATTGGAGGATCTTTTGCATGTGTTTGAAAAAGATATCGACTATAACGGGGATTTGAGGTAAAATATATTATAAATAAAGCTAATTAAATTATGAATTATCTAAAACTAAAATTTAGACAATCTTTTGTTTTTAGGTCATTCTGTTTGCTTTTTATGCTTACACAATTTTTTGCGGCATACGCACAAACTATTGTACGGGGAGTTGTAAAAGGTGAAAAGAATACACCTATTCCAGGAGCGACAATAAAAGTCGTAGGAAATGGAAAAACAAGCATGACCGATGCTAATGGAAATTTTCGGTTAGATGTAGAAAAGCTACCTATTTCGTTAAATGTCTCTTTTATGGGATATGCTACTAAGCAAGTATCTATTAAATCAGATCAGCAAGTAACCATTGATCTGGAAAAAGAATCTAGTGATATTGACGAGGTAATGGTTGTAGCCTATGGTACACAAAAGAAAAGTACAATGGTAGGATCTGTCGCACAAATAAGTGGAGATGAGATAAAAAAAGCTCCAGCGATGAATATTACCAACACATTAGCGGGTAGGTTACCAGGACTTACTTCATTGCAACAATCCGGTAGACCAGGAGCTGATAATGCTTCCTTGTATATACGTGGTATAGGTACAACAGGTTCAAATAGAGGGCCTTTGGTGATTGTTGATGATATCGAGAGACCATCTTCAACATTGGCTTATTTAGATCCTAATGAGATTGAATCTATTTCGATCCTTAAAGATGCTGTAGCAACAGCTGCATATGGTGTACAAGCTGCCAATGGTATTATTTTAGTGAAAACAAAAATGGGTAATCAAGGGCCTGCGAAAGTATCTTATGATTATTCTTTAAATATTGGGCAAAATACACGTCTACCTGAGTTTTTGGATGGTCCTGATTATATGTCTTGGTATAATAAAGGTATCGAGATGGATAATGATGCTCTTGTGAATATGGGAGGTGCTATAGCGCCATATGTATATTCTCAAGAAATGATTGATGCTGTTAGAGATGGTTCGAATACGAATCCTTTATTAGGAAATACCGATTGGATGGGAATACTAGCGGGCAAAAATAGTTATTCGCAGCATCATGCTTTAAATCTAAGAGGAGGATCTGCTAATACACAATATTTTGCCAGTGTGAATCACTTGAGCCAAGATGGTATCATCAATCATACAAATTTCAAACGTTACAACGTACGTACGAATTTAAATAGCAATTTGAATGATTATTTGTCTATCGGTTTAAATCTAGGTGCTAGAAATCAGGAAAGCAATACCCCGGGTATATCTCCTGATAATACGGCTTATATGAATCCTTTCTATCAGGCATCTCGAATGTTACCTAATATACCATTATATGCACCTAATGGGGTGTATACAGCGGTTAATAATACTGCAGGGTTGATGAGCCCAATAGCATCGGTAGAAAATTCGGGATACCAGAAATATTTGATGAATATATTTCAAGGTACGGCCAATATCCAATTAAAAGTGCCTGGTGTAACAGGTTTGATTGCTAAGGTTCAAGGCGCGTATGACTATACTTCACAAGAAGGTAAAGTTTGGACACAGCCTTATGCTACAATGATGAGAGGGACAGAACAAGTAACAGGTGATTATTCAGCACAAACGTTAATTCCTGGTATTTCTAAGACTACGTTGAGACAAAGTTTTTCTGCCAACTATGCTAAAACATTACAAGCAAGTTTAGCATATAATAATGTATTCAACGAAGATCACTCTGTAGGTGCATTAGCATTATACGAATTCTATAAAGGTAATGGTAATGGCTTTGCTGCAGGAGCGAGTAATTTTCCTATTGCAGTAATTCATGAGATAAATTATGGTTCAAAGGCTGAGGCTGATATCATAAGTTCAACAGGATCGTCAAATGCCGAAACTGCTCGTGCTGGGGTAGTTGTTAAATTGAACTATGCATATAAAGAGAAATACTTACTCGAGGCAGCTAGTAGATGGGATGCATCTGCCAACTTTGCTAAAAATAATCGTTGGAAAATATTCCCAGGTGCAGGTTTAGGTTGGGTTATTTCTAAAGAGAATTTCTTTGAAGATGTTACAGCTATTAATTTCTTGAAATTAAAAACATCTTTTGGTAAAACGGGTAACGATCGTGCTCAAGTAGGGACATTCCCGTATATGGCTACTTTTGTACAAAATACATCCCCTGTTGTGGTGATTGATGGTAAACCAGTAGCTGCAATTTATAGTTCTAATATTCCTAATCCAGATTTGAAATGGGAAGAATCTACCATGTTTAATGTTGGTTTCGAATCTCGCTTTTTAGAGAATTTCTCCTTTGACTTTGATTGGTTTTACAGAAAAACTACTGGTATCTTAAAAGGAGTAGCGAATCTTTATCCTTCTTCTATAGGTGGTTATTTCCCTTCATTAGTTAACTCTGGTGAAGTAGATAATAGAGGATTTGATGCGCAATTGAAGTATAATAAAGTATTTGGTGAATTTAGATTAGGTCTTACAGGTAATTTGAACTGGGCACGCAATAAAGTATTAAGAGATGACGTCGCTGATGGTACGCCTGCCAACTTGAGCACTATAGGAAGACCTATTGGTGGTAAAACAGGATATGTAGCGGACGGCTTTATTGAGACTTGGGAAGAAGCACAAAATACATCATCTCCATCTTCAGGTGTTATCGCTCCTGGTTTCTTCAGATTTAAGGATTTGAATGGTGACGGTCGTATTACTGCTAATGGAGATAGAACTTATATCGGTCGTTCAAATGTACCAGAGTTGATGTTTGGGTTCAATATTGATATGGCTTATAAAGGTTTTGATTTCTCTGCATTACTTCAAGGTGCTGCACTTGTTGATGTGTCTTTAGCCGGTGAATATGAAGGTGCTGTTGGCATAAGTAGTGGTGTTCATGATAATACGGTTTGGACAAAGACATTTTATGGAAGCGGTAACTCCCCGTATTTTATTGTTGAGAATGCTTGGAGACCTGATAATTTAGATGCAGAGTTTCCACGATTAACAGCTAACAAAGTTGGATTGTCGCCACACAATGCTAATGGTAATTCTGGTTGGATTCGTAAAGGGGATTATTTACGTCTTAAATCTATTCAGTTAGGGTATACAATTCCGGCTAAAATAATGAATAAAGCTAAAATTAGCAATCTAAGAGTATTCTTTACAGGATCAAACTTATTTACATGGGATCATATGAAATTTATCGATCCTGAGATGCCAAATGTGAATTTAGGTTTCTATCCTCAACAAAGGATTTATGCTTTCGGAGCGAGTATTACTTTTTAATTATTAGATTATGAAATTCAATAAAAAAATAAAATATAGTGCTTTGGCATTAATGACTTCAGTGGTATTTAGTATGAATAGCTGTAGTGTTGATGTCGTGCCTCAAGATAGGCTTGCAGAAGGAGTGGTATGGACTGATCCTATATCTATAGATCTGTACTCAAGTGGTCTTTATTCAGAATTTAAAAATTTCCAATTTGGTCTTTTTCCGGGATTAGGATATGATAATGCAATGGATGCCTTGTCTGATATCATGAAATTTACGTCTACTGTTTCAGGTAATGGTACAGTAAATACATTGATTTCTAATTCGAGCTCATTTTCTCCCGCAAGTGTTGGCCTAAATTATTGGAGCACTGGATATACGCGTATACGTCGTATCAATGAGTTTATTAATGGATTGTACGAAAGATCAAGTTTGAGTGACTCTGAAAAATTGAGATATGAATCTGAAGCTAGGTTTGTAAGGGCATGGACATATTTTTGGTTAGCTAAGCTACATGGTTCAGTAATTATTCTAAAAGATATTAATGAATATGCCAATAAGGATAATGCAAGGTCTAGCGAAGAAGCGGTATACGACTTTATGATCGACGATCTGAAGTTTGCAGCAGCAAATTTGGCAGCAACTAGTAAAGCAGGTACTGCTAATAAAATGGCGGCCAATGCGCTATTGTCTCGTGTAGCATTGTACGCGGGGTCGATCGCTAAGTACGATTTGAAGCAATATAATGATGATCCACTAACAGGGATTAGCACAGGTAGAGCCAAAGAGTTTTACCAAATTGCGGCCGATGCGGCCCAAGCTGTAATTGGTTCTGGGCAGTTTGCTTTAGAGACCAATTTTGCTTCAATTTTTTCAAATAAAAATACCAAAGAAGCCATCTTTAGAGTGGACTTTTCGGCACCACAGATTACACATCAATATGACTTTGGGTATGCTCCCCCAAGAGATAATAATGGTAATACAATGGTGTATGGTGTTCCAACAGCAGAGTTAGTGAATGAGTATGAAATGGCAGATGGTACTAAGTTCTCTTGGGCAAATGCTACACATGCCGCCAACCCATATAAAGACAGAGAGCCTCGTTTTTATGCAACTATTCTTCACAATGGTGCTACTTGGAAAGGACGCACTATGAATACCTCTACGACTGATCCGATCGATGGATTTGCGTTGTATGGTGAAAGTGCTGAGCCTCGTAAAACAGTAACAGGCTATTATGCCAAGAAATTGTTAGACACGGCTAATACTACGTTTGCTGTGAATAAAAGTACACAAAGCTGGATTGAGCTTCGTCTTGGTGAAGTGTATTTAAATTTAGCTGAAGCGAAAGCAGGATTGGAAGATTACCAAGGTGCAGCAGCTACATTGTCTGAGTTGAGAGCTAAGAGAGGTATTAATAACGTAACTTTTAATACTGCAGCTACTGCATTAACGGCCATAGAGCACGAAAGAAAGGTAGAGTTAGCATTTGAAGGTCATCGTTTTTGGGATCTTAGACGCTGGAGAAAGGCACATATTACTTTAAATGGAATTCGTGTGACAGGGCATAAAATTGAACCTAATGATACAGGGTTTACATATACTGTTGTTCCTGCAGATAATCTAGATAGAAGTTTCTCTAGTAGATTGTATTATCTACCAATTCCGGAAGGCGAAATACAAGTAAACTTGGCATTAACACAGATTAAAGGCTGGTAAAATTAAACCGATAGATTATGAATAAGTTTTTAATAAATATCATAGGTATTTTTGGTGTTGGCATGCTCATGTATTCGTGTGCAAAGCCAGATACTGTGACTCCTAATGATAAAACAGAAATAGCAGATTTTTATGCGACTTATGAAGGTGATGGTCGTACTAGATATTTTGATAGTAAAATTAGTAATGATACAGTATATCTTAATGTAGATTATTATTATCCAATCAACTCTGATAATGAAGTGGATCTTAAGAGAATGTTGCTTAAAGCATCTATACCAGTAGATGCTAGCATATCACCTTCATTGGATGGTTTTACAGACCTTAGTAGCCCTATAACGGTAACAGTAACTGCAGGTAATGGCGAGCAAAAGAATTATGTAATTGTAGCGAATAAGAAAGGTAATACAGATGTATTGTCGGCTACTGTTACATATGAAGATTTCTTAGGAGCTACACAAGAGGTAGATGCTATTATTATAGGTGACAAGATGAATTTTTCTTTAGTACCTGGTACTGTTATGAATAATCCAAGAGTTACTTATACTTTGAATCGTCACGCTACGGCGTCGTTATCAAATGGTGCTTCTGTAAATTTAAGTACAGCAATTCCTTTTGTTGTATCATCTGCTGGCGATGCTAAGAAAACCTATAGCATGCAAGTTGTTGAAGCTAAAAAATTAGCTAAAGGTATCAGACCAGGTAGTGCAAAGATTTTATTTGCTAAAAAGTTAAAGGCAGATCTTGGTATCACGGTAGACAACCTTACGGGAGGTATCGCAGCAACAGGTCAATATGTAGTGTTAAATACACGTAACGAAAATAGTATGGTGATCAATGCTATGACGGGTGCTAAAGTAGGTCAAATCGAATTAGGCGCTATACGCGGTAGTCTTCGTAATTTCTATAGTACTGCTGATGATGGAGGTAATATTTTAATAAATAATCTTGCACCAAATGATGGCAACACATTTAATATATGGAAATTATCTTCTATCACAAGTACGCCTGAACTATTTATTTCGTGGAATGCTGGTGGTTCGGGATATGGTCGTAAAATTTCCGTCATAGGTGATATTAATAAAAATGCAATTATTACTGCTCCATTGGTAGGATTAGCTACTCAAAATTCTTTTGCTAGGTGGCAAGTGATAAATGGGAGTTTGGTGTCTTCAACACCTACAATTGTTGCGGTTAGTGGTTTCTCATGGACATGGAATAATGCTGATTTAGTGTATACAAATCCAACAAATGTAAATAGTGATTATTTTGCTATTGGTTACTCTAGTAATAAGTTGACTAAAGTCAATGGATTGACAAACAATGTGTCAGGGGCATTAAATGCTTTAGATGCCAACTTTATCTGTAATGCCGTAGATTATATAGAATTTAATAATTCTAAGTATGCTGCATTTACACATTTGAATGGTTTTACGTGGGGATCTGCGGATCAAGCATTTTTGATCGATACGGAAGCAGGATTGTCTGGTGATCCAAATACAACACAAAGTTTAGTATGGGCTGCACCTAAAGGGTCTTATGGTCCGGCTGCCGCACAATCTGTAGCTAATGCCAATTCTACTGCTGATGTAGCACTTACAACATCAGCAAATGGATACTTTATATATATGTATTTTATGTTTACAAATGGATATGTAGTAGGTGTGCAATTTGACTGTGTAGATTTATAATTGAATGATTAAATACCATGTGCTTGATAAGAGCACATGGCATTTTTATAAAATATATTATTATGAAAAAATTAATAGCATATGGATTATTACTTTTAGGACTTTTTTCTTGTTCTAAAGATAAAGGTCAAGTACCCACGGTGAATCAACCTAAAGAACCTGAAGACGAAAATATAGATCCATCTGAGCCGGGTAAACAAGCTTTGGTATGGGTTGATGCACATTCAAATGTATTTGGTACCTATGGTAAATTTAGCGATAAAAATGAGATAGTTAAGATTTTAGATATTCTGAAAGACTGTGGTGTTACTGGGCTTGTAGTCGACGTTAAACCTAGTACTGGATATACTATGTATCAAAGCTCCTATACTAAGGAATTTTTAACACAAAATGGAAAGACAAAACCCGCAGATTATGTAGATTTTGTAATTGCCGAAGCTAAAAAGAGAGACCTTAAGGTATATCTTTCGATTGTTACCTTCGTAGAGGGGACCACCAATGGAACTGTAGGATATGCAGCAGATAATCCGGACTTTAAAGAGAAATATGAATCTATTGTTGTCAAAAATGTTCAAGGTGAATTAGGACGTATTTCACAAACAGCTAAAAATACTTTTGTCAACCCAGCACAGCCTGCTGTTCAAGAAAGAGCATTAAATATCATAAAAGAAGTTGTTGGAAAATTTCCCCTAGATGGGCTTATCCTTGATTATGCTAGATATACAGACATCAATGCTGATTTTTCAGATTATAGCAAAGATCAATTTATTGAGTTTATGAAGACTAAGTATAATGATGCTTCGGCGGCTAATATGAATTTTCCAACGGATATAGTATCATCCTGGAAAGAGTCTTCAGGTCAACTTGTACCTAGCGTTACCGGTAAATATTACAAACAATGGCTAGTATATCGTGCATCTGTAATTCAAGGATTCTTTAAAAAAGCACGTCAAGCGGCAAAATCAGTAAAGCCTAATGTTGATTTCGGTGTATACGTAGGTGCTTGGTATAGCACTTATCATTATGTAGGAGTAAATTGGGCGAGCAAGGACTATGATCCTTTTCAAGACTTCAACTTACGTTTTGATTGGGCTTACCCTGGATATGGAGAGACAGGTTATTTGGAAGAATTAGATTTGATATTAACCGGTAATTATTTCACGCAAGTGATGTTATCTGAAAATTCGGCTACTGCAGCTATGAAATATCATTGGTGGAGTATTGAAGGCTCTCTAAACGGTATAGAGTACATTACCAAAAATAAGAAACCTATTTATGGAAGTATGGATGTCGGAAATATAAATTATGCTAGTAAAGCTGAAATTTCTAGAGCGATCAAATATATAATGTCTAGAGCATCTGGTGGTGTCATGTTATTTGACGTAGTTCATATGTATGGTCCTCAATACAATTATTTAAAGCAAGAATTATTTGACGCCGTTAAAGACGGTATTAAAAACTAAGAGATGTCGAGATTATTTTATTTATTATTTGCTGTTACTCTATTTTTAGGCGCTTGTTCTACAACCAAAAAAATTGAAAGTAAAAATAAGTTTTTTATAGACCGTAATATTCTATGGTATGATGCTACGGCTAATTTTGATCGTTTTTGTAATAAGGATTCTATTCTTTATTACTTAAAGAAATCTAAAGAGGTAGGTGTTACAGATATCGTGGTCGATGTAAAGCCTATCACAGGAGAAGTGTTATATCCCAGCAATATTGCTCCAGTAATGAATTCCTGGGGCACCTCAGGTGTAAAAAAAGATTTATCATGGGATATGCTTTCTTTTTTTATAGAACAAGGACATAAGCTTGGCTTGAAAGTACATGCTTCAACAAATGTTTTTGTGGCTGGTCACAATTTTTATGATAGAGGCGTTGTGTATGATGATCCTACAAAAGCAGCGTGGCAAACATTGTCCTTTTTGCCCGAAGGTTTTGTCAAAATTACCGATCAAAAATCGAAGTACTCAGCTATGTTGAATCCTGTGTTGGAAGAAGTACGTAATTATGAACTTTCTATTTTGAAAGAGTTGGTTGGTAAATATCCCAAGCTAGATGGTATCATCTTAGATCGCGTACGTTTTGATAATTTGAATGCTGATTTTTCGGATTCTTCTAGATATGCATTCGAAAAATATATTGGAAAAAAGGTAGAGAATTATCCTGATGACATTTATAGCTTCAGTGGTAAAGATCGTATAAATGGCACATTGTATAAAGAGTGGTTAGAGTGGAGAGCAAGTATTGTTCATGATTTTATTTATACAGCGCGTAAAGAGATTAAGGCTATTAATCCGAATATCTCTTTTGGTGATTATACGGGATCTTGGTATCCTTTATATTTTGATGTTGGGGTCAATTTTGCCAGCAAAGAATACGATCCTAGTAAAGATTTTGATTGGGCTACGCCAAAATATAAAGATTACGGCTACGCTGAAGCTTTAGATTTATTTACTACCGGGAATTACTTTTTTGAAGTAGATAAAGAAGAATTAAAATCGCAAGCTGCCGCAGCTACTAAAACGTTAGAATCTGGATTAGTGGTAGAAAAAGAGGATTGGTATACCGTAGAAGGGTCTGCCGAATTGGTCACCAAAGTTACTAAAGGGAAAACTCCCGTTTACGCAGGTTTATATGTTGAACAATATAAAGATAACCCCGATCAATTTGTAAAAGCGTTAAAAATGTGCCGAGAAAAATCTGATGGTTCGATGATTTTTGATATCGTGCATATCATCAATTACGGTTGGTGGGATGAATTGAAAGAAGGTTTAAAATAATAATATCTAATCATGATAAAAAATATATTTTCAGTAGCACTAACATCTTTATTATTAAACGGTGTTTATGCACAAACAGATTTGAAAAAAGTATCAAGCATTCTAAAAAATGCGAAAGAGGGTGAAGTTGTCTTGTTAGATAATTTCCTAGATCCTAATTTCAAAAAAATTGAATACAAGCAAACTATTGCCCCAGGTCCTCAGTTCATTATTTCTGATGATCCTGAATATATTCGTCTTCCTGAGGCTATTGCTATGCAAGAAGAGGTTTTACCAGGTGCTGTTCGTTTGTATGTTTATAATGTAAATGGTATTAATGAACCCCAACAAATGCCGCGCAAAATTAATGCGGTAATAAAGAATCTTGGTAAGGAAAATTTACATCTACGTATGCTGAAATATTCGTCACAAAAGCCAAGTACGAATTATTTCCAAATAGGAAAACAGGGTTTAGCAGATTATTTTGCTTCTGAAGAGAAAGGTAATGTACGTGTGGTAAAGCCGGGCGAAGTTATTGCTATCGATGAGGCGTTTGATAAGCATATTGTAAAATATGATGAGTTAGTACATGGTCTTTATGAATTTGTAGTTGATCAGCCTGCTCAAATAAGTGTTTTACAGTTTGCTCCAGAAAAAACAGCTGTTCAGGCTTTCTCACAAATTGATACTGTGATACCATTTAGTCATGTCAATGCAGGAAGAGGTATTTTTCCAGTTTCTAATTATAAAATAGTTAGTAAAGATACTTTACTAACGACCAATGGAGTTAGTCAACTTGTAGTTGCGGATGGAATTGACGATCCATGGATCACAGGAACTATCGGTGCTGATAAACAGGATGCTAAGAATGCCGGAAATTATGGCGTGTTGTATGATACTAATATCAAATGGAAAAGTACTGATGGTAAAGGATTAGCACTAATTACTTGGAATAGCCGTTCAGCAGATAACCAATGGTGTGGTGGTATGGGATTAACTATGGAGTTGTTTGATAATGATAACAATAAATCTGTTGTTCAATTTCCTTCGGATAGGTTAGTTACTAAGGCTGCTCCAGAGGCTATTTTGTTGAAAATATATAAGCCGGATCCTACAAAAGATATTCAGGAGATTAATTTCACATATTCTCCTCCAGGAGCATCATGTCTACCTACGCCGCTAATATTGGTACCTATAGATTTGAAAAAATAGAAATTTTTTCTGATCTATTTTAGATGGGAGTGAATTAAACTGGGGTATTGGGTTTGGAGAATAAGTGTCAGATTGACTAATCTTTGTGGTATTTAGATTGAAACGTAACCGTTTTATGGAATTATTGTGGATAGCATTAAATCGTATGTTAAGTAGAATTGGCCTTACTTTACTCTCGTTTTTATTAATGAGTTGTATGCACAAGATGAATAATAATTCCTTAATACTAGGAAACCTTAAGAGTAAAAATAAGTTAGTTTTTTTGCCGAATGAGGTTATACCTGACGATAACTATACCTGTTTCAAAGGTGCCTATTATAGAAAAGCTGTCAGTAGTAAAGATCATTGGATTGGTATAAAGGGAGAGGTAACACTACCTTACGTCACATTTGATTCCTCAAGACTCAATACCGCTAAACCAGGGCAATACTTGGATAATCCATCTATTTATTTAGGTGGAAATATGGATGGACAAGAAACGGATATTGGTCTTACCTGGGAAGTGCTGAAATATGAAGACGGTTCTGTATCGAAGGAACGTTTAGCATTTAGACCTTTTTTTAGAAGGACGAGCCATAAATCTGGACAAGAGAGCGTATGGGTTTATGCTCCTGCAAGCAAAGAGTTTTATTGGTATCCAGGTGAAAATGTAGAGATGTCTATTGAAGTGATAAAAGATGGTCTTGTACGATTTATTGTCAAAGGTGCTGGCAAGTATTATGAAGGAGATTTTGAATGTGCGGGTTATACGTTAAGTGGTATCGCAGATTTTAAACGTGTCAATGCTATTGACCAAGTTAGGAATGAAGGTAAACCAGCGCAACCGACTAAGACTAAAGTAGAAGGTGCCGTATGGGATTATACTACTTTAATTCGTATGCACGATGGTAAGCGCTTAGAGGTTCCTATGCACAATGGGCGAAGAACTGATATGCGCTGTCCTGAAGCTAATTTCTTCTCTATTAAACAGTCTCCGACTGCTGCACAAAAGGGAGCAGAGGTTATCAATATCAATGGTTTAGGGAGTTAATTTATCACAATATGCTTAATAATAGAAATTTAGCCATTGACTTCTTGCGTGGTTTAGCTATCATAGGAATGGTAATGGCTGCTGTTATTCCTTGGACTAATGATTTTCCAGCTTGGATGTATCATGCACAAGTAGGGCCTCCAGATTTTATATTTAATCCTCAAAATCCAGGTATTACTTGGGTTGATTTGGTGTTTCCATTTTTCTTATTTGCTATGGGTGCTGCATTTCCTTTAGCATTGCGTGGAAAATTGGATCGTGGTGAGCATAAAGTTATAGCCTTAGGATTGCTACGTAGAGGTGTGTTATTAGTGTTTTTTGCCATTATATTAGCCTATCTTGAACCAAATAATTTACACGCTTCTCCAGTTGTCAATTACCTGACAGCAATAGCTACTTTTGGCTCTTTCTTTTTAGTATTTATGCGATTTGAAGGTTCTTTGGTACGCAGGTATGGTCTTCAGGTGCTTGGTTTTCTAATCATTGGTATTCTTGTGTTTTTTCACAGTGAAATTTTAGGGAATACCTTTGTCAAGTCTAAAAATAATATCATCATTTTAGTATTGGCAAACATGGCTTTCTTTGGATCGATATGTTGGCTAATTACGGCAAAGAGCTTTCTTCTGCGTATAGGTATTGTTGTTGCTTTCATGGGGATTTGGTTTTCTCATACGATCGAAGGAAGTTGGACATCTATTCTATGGGATTTTCATCCTGATATAAAATGGTTCTATAATTTCTCTTTCCTAAAATACTTATGTATTGTGTTACCGGGTTCTATTTTGGGAGATTTACTATTAGAGCAGAAGCATTTGGTACAACAAAACTACACTGCTGATGAGAAATCTAAAAATAGTATTATTGCTATTATTTGCTTGGCTTTTGTCGTTTTTCACGTGGTTACCTTGTATGTAAGGGCCATTAATATCAATTTATTAGGACAAGTTCTTTTTGGTTTTATTTTCTTTTTATATTTTAAATATAATACATCTGGGCAAGCATCATTTTACAAAATATTAGTATTATGGGGTTACGTACTTACGTGTATTGCCCTGTGTTTTGAACCTATAGATGGAGGAATAAAAAAGGATCCTTCTTCTTTTAGTTATTGGTTTTTAACAAGTGGATTAGCTTTTGTATTCTATATAGTATGTGACTATTGTACTAGGATTTTTCGTAATAATATTATCATTATGTCCATCGTAAGAAATGGTCAGAATCCAATGGTAGCCTATTGTGTTACTGCATTTTTTATTACCCCTCTTTTTGGATTAACTCATTTACTTCCATTATTTGATCATTTATCAGCTTTAAGTCCATATTGTGGTCTTGTTAAGGCTGCGGTTTATATTTTCTTAATGGTATTTATAACAAATTATACAACATATAAAAAATGGTTTTGGCGTTCATAACTAAAACAACCTATTAATAATGAAATTAAAAATTGTAAAGTATTCTATTCTTACTTGTTTGTTATCTGCAGTATTTTATAATAATACATATGCTCAAGCTCCAGTAGATAGTAATTATATTTTCTCTGGTTATACCGAAAAAGTAGATTTTTTTAATAAAATGCCTACACGTAAGGGACCAATTATATTTATTGGAGATAGTTTGACCGACGCAGGTCGTTGGGCAGATATTGCTCCAGACTTGCCTATATTGAATAGAGGGATTAGCGGTGATATTTCTTTTGGGGTATTAGCTCGTTTGGATGAAATTGTAAAGCATCAACCGCAGAAAGTATTCTTAATGATCGGTGTCAATGATTTGAAAAGAAATGTGCCGACGAGTTTTATTATTAATAATTATAAAAAAATTGTCTCTAGAATACAGATGGAGTCACCAAGAACAATTATTTACTTAAATAGTATTTTACCTATTAATTCTAGCAAATTGATTGAACCTTTTCGTTCTGTAAAGAATGAAGATGTAGCACAGTTGAATCGTGCTTTGAAAGAAATCAGTGCATCAAATAAAAATGTTCATTTTGTCGATTTGCATAAGGTCGTAGCTGATAAAGATGGTCAATTGCGTGCAGATATTACTTCAGATGGTATACATATGGAGGTGGCAGCATATATAGAGGTAATAGATTATTTGAAAAAAGTAAAAGCATTATAATATGAAATTTTTGAATTTATTTCTGCTGCTAATCGGGGGTGTCCAATTAGTAAATGGCCAAACGGAAACGAATAAATCTTATAATACAGGATATAATAACTGGTATTATGACTCCAGAGAGTTATTGTATCAAGGATTGAAAGATACCAAAGTAGATATTGTTTTCTTTGGTAATAGTATTACAGAAAGGGGCCCATGGCACGATGTATTTGGAGACAAATACAAGATCGCTAATCGGGGTATTGGTGGTGATAACACCTATGGGATGAAGGCACGTATTGCTGATGTGGTAAGTACCAAACCGAAAAAAATATTCTTGATGATGGGGATTAATGATATAGGTCGCGGACTACCTATGGATTCGATATTGAAAAATTATGAAGAGATAATACAGATTATTAAAAACAATAGCCCCAAGACGAAAATATATGCACAAAGTACACTGCCCTTGAACGAATCTAAAATTACTATGGATTATTTAAAAGGCAGAGAGCAGGATATAAGAAGCCTTAATACGGGTATTGTAGCGTTAACAAAGAAGTATAATATCACATTCGTGAATGTAAAAGAGGTATTAGCGGATGATTATGTCCTTAAGCCATATTTTACGGCAGATGGTATTCATCTCAATGCAGATGCGTATGTAGAATGGACAAAATACTTGAAGAATAAAAAATATTTATAATGAAGATTACAGGAACTTTTATCGATGAGATAAGCCACGATATTCCTCATCAAAATTGGGGTAGAGAAGAATGGGATAAGGATTTCGCTTATATGAAAGCTGTAGGGATTGATACTGTAATATTAATCCGTAGTGGATACCGAAGATTTATTACTTATCCTTCTGCATGGTTGCAAGATACACATGGTTGTTATGAACCGCCGATAGACTTAGTGGAGATGTATTTGCAATTGGCAGATAAGCATGGTTTGAAATTTTATTTTGGATTATATGATAGCGGCAAATATTGGGATACAGGAGTGATGCAGCATGAGATCGATGCCAATCGCTATGTCATCGATGAGGTATGGGCTAAATACGGTAAGTATAAAAGTTTTGCTGGATGGTATTTGAGTATGGAGATCAGCCGTCAGACAAAAGGTGCTGCTAGTGCATTTCGTATCCTTGGTGAACAATGTAAAGCTGTAAGTGGAGGACTTCCTACGTTTATTTCGCCATGGATAGATGGTAAAAAAGCCGTGATGGCAGCATCTTCATCCTTATCGAAGACTGATGTTGTCTCTTTGAAAGAGCATGAAAATGAGTGGAATGAAATATTTCATGAAGTGCATAACGCGGTAGATGCCGTAGCCTTTCAAGATGGACATATTGATTACCATGAATTGGAGGATTTCTTTAGCGTAAATAAGATGCTAGCAGATCGCTATAATATGCAATGCTGGACAAATGCAGAGTCTTTTGATCGGGATATGCCTATTAAATTTTTACCAATCAAATTTGAAAAATTGAAATTGAAATTGGATGCTGCACGAAGAGCAGGTTATGATAAAGCTATCACTTTTGAGTTTTCTCATTTTATGAGCCCTCAATCTGCTTATTTACAAGCAGGTCACCTTTATAACAGATACAAAGAATATATAGAATCATTGAAAGCGTAATACGATGAAACAATTTGCCGAGAAATATAAACAAGAATTAGTAGATAATGTAATGCCTTTTTGGGAGAAATACTCCGTAGATAAGGAATATGGAGGTTTTTTAACTTGTCTGGATCGTGATGGGAAAGTTTTTGATACCGACAAATTTATGTGGTTGCAGGGGCGTCAAGTATGGACACTATCCTCTTTGTATGATAAGTTAGAACCCAATGAGAAGTGGAAAGAAATGGCTATCCATGGGGCTGAGTTTATACTCAAAAATGGACGTGACAACAATGGGGATTGGTATTTCTCGTTAGATCGTGCAGGTAATCCATTGGTACAGCCGTATAATATTTTTTCAGATTGCTTTGCAACCATGGGCTTAGCGGCATTGTATAAGATTACAAATAAGGATGAATATGGAGAAGTAGCACATACTACTTTTAAACGAATAATCGAACGACAACATAACCCTAAAGGCCAATATAGTAAAGCTTTTCCGGGTACTAGGAATTTGAAGGGATTTTCATTGCCTATGATTCTAAGCAATTTATCATTGGAATTGGAACATATTGTAGGCTCTCCTTTAGTAGATGAATTAATAGATCAAGTAATTCATGAGGTGATGGAAGTGTTCTATCAGCAAGAAACGGGGCTCATTATGGAGAGTGTGCATCTTGATGGCTCTTTTTCTGACACCTTTGAAGGACGTCTAGTCAACCCAGGACATATCATTGAAGCGATGTGGTTTATGATGGATTTAGCAGATCGCAGAAAGGATCCTCTGCTAATGGAAAAATGTATAGATATCGCTATACGTGCATTAGAATTTGGCTGGGATGAAAAATACCAAGGGATTTTATATTTCAAAGATATCCTTAATAGACCTCCTCAACAATTGGAATGGGACCAAAAATTATGGTGGGTACACTTGGAGGCATTAGTATGTATGGCAAAAGGATTTGCTTATACGGGTGATGAAAGATGTAAAAAATGGTTCGAAAAATTAGATGATTATGCATTTAAGCATTTTGCAGATCCTCAATTTGGAGAGTGGTATGGGTATTTAAATAGACAAGGAGAGCCTTTATTGACCCTCAAAGGGGGAAAATGGAAAGGCTGCTTTCACGTACCTCGTGCCCTCTTTAAAGTATATGAGACACTCAAGTAACTTAAATTTCTACCTATAAATTATGAAAAAGTATAAACTGACAATGCTATTTTTCTTATTAGCATTATTCGTTAATGCTTCTTGCAAAGAAGAGAAACATGTTCCTCCTACTTGGGGAGAAGATAAGGAGGAACAAAATAAAGAACCAAATGCTGCTGTAGTTAAATCTGGCTGGAAGTATGTAGAAGATTCTTATGGAGAGTTACCTAATTATATAAATGGTGCTGGCTCTAGTGGTATGCTTGTAAATGGCAAGGAAACTATTAAGCCTAGTGATGGTACGCAGCGTGCAATTTTGACGGCTGTAGGATTACAATAGATAAATCTTATGAGGAAATTTTATGTACTGATATCCTACTTGTTATGGATGTCCACTTTATTGGCGCAACGTACTATTAAGGGAAGAGTGATCTGTGATGGAAAAGGAGTGGTAGATGTGGTGGTTTCTAGTGGTTATCAATTTGCGAAAACAGATAAAAAAGGTGATTTTAAGTTAGTTATAAATGAGGGGAATAAGTTTGTACAGATAACGAGTCCTTCAGGTTACCTCGTTGAGTCCACCAATTCTATACCTAGGTTTTATCACCCCATTAGTGATTCTATAAATACCTATACCTTTCGCTTACATAAAAATCCTAAGGACGAGACTAGGCATAAGCTTATTGTGCAGACAGATATACAAGTGGCTAATGCTGAAGAGCTCACGATTTATAAAGATAAAGTTCTTCCTGATATTAAAGCTACACTAGCGCTACAGAGGGAACAGTATACCTTAGGTTTAGATTTGGGTGATATTGTAGGTGACAATCCACAATTGTTTGAACCTTATATTGATGTCATGCATACCCTAGATTTGCCTTTCTATCGCGTCATTGGAAATCATGATATGAATTATTGGGGGAGGACATTTGAAACTTCAGAGTCTAAATTTCAATCTTATTTCGGACCTACTGTTTACTCTTTTGATAAAGGAAATGTCCATTACGTGGTTTTAAATAATAATTTCTATATCGGTAGGGATTACTTTTATATGGGATATATTGATGAAAAAACATTTAAATGGCTGGAACGTGACCTCTCATATATTCCTAAGGGACATACTGTTTTTGTGATGTTGCATATACCCACACAATTGACGGTAAAGCAGAACCCTTTTGCCTATAACTATTCTACAATGGGAGGAACAACGATTAATGCTTCCTCTTTATACAGATTATTAGAAGGTTATAACGTTCATATATTGTCTGGACATACACATCAATCTTTTAATATTGAGCACAATCAAACGTTGTATGAACATAATATTGCAGCAGCTTCTGGAAGTTGGTGGCAGATAGATTTATGTACGGATGGGACGCCGCGGGGGTATCGTGTATTTGATATTGATAGTACCAATGTATCTTGGTATTATAAGTCAGTAGGCAGAGATAAAGATTATCAATTTCGCCTATTTAGGGATGATGAAGGAACAGTTATAGCTAATGTCTGGAATTATGACCCACAGTGGAAGGTTGAGTATTATGAAGATGGGAATTATATTGGCGAGATGGAGCAATTTGAAGGAATTGATCCTATCGTAGCTAATCTTACCAAAGATAAGTCACGATTTAAGTACAGTTGGATAGCTGCTTCAACTACATCTCATCTTTTTAGAGTAATACCTAGAGAGAATGTTAAAACGCTAGAGGTTAAAGTGACGGATAGATTTGGCAATATTTATAATGAACAATTAAATTTTTAAATGATGAAAGCAATATTTTATTTATTAGTAATTATTTCAATGAGCTCTTGCTCGATAATTAAAAGTAAGTACTTTAAAGTATCGAAATCGGAAATCGAAGATAAAGTAGCGGGCGCTTGGGCCGCCAAAATGATAGGGGTAATGTATGGTCGGGAGATGGAATTCAAAGCTCTTGGGAAAACATATGATGACGTTATCCCTTGGACTCCGCAATTAATCGAAAAAGCGTTATTGGAAGATGATATCTACGGGCAATTGAGTTTTATGAATAGCTTGGTAAAGCATGGTGATGCTGCAACAACTTATTTATTAGCACAAGATTTTGCTAATGCTAGTTTCCCATTATGCCATGCTAATTTACAAGCCCGTAAGAATATTTTTGATGGTTTGAAGCCTCCTTTTACAGGTAGCCCAGAATATAGTATGCATGCTGATGATATTGATTTTCAGATAGAATCTGATTTTATAGGTTTTATACATCCTGCAATGTCTCAAGAGGCAAATGCTATGGCTGATAGTATAGGTAGAATAATGGCTTATGGAGATGGATTATATGGAGGTATGTATGTCGCAGCGATGCATAGTCTAGCATATAAAGAGAATAATGTATTAAAAATAGTTACGCAGGCATTGCATGCAATACCTGCCAAGAGTAGCTATGCACAATGTATTCAAGACGTAATTGATTGTTATAAGAAAGATCCTAATGACTGGAAGAAAGCTTGGGCTTTTGTACAAGATAAATGGGCGGAGCATGATATCTGTGTGCCTTACCATGAATTTAATATTGATGCAAAATTAAATGGCGCCTACATTGTTATAGGTTTGTTATATGGGAATAATGACTTACAGAAAACAATGGAAATTGCAATTAGATGTGGTCAAGATACTGATTGTAACTCGGCTAATGCAGCCGCTGTTTTGGGTATTATTGATGGATATGAAAGAATTCCTTTAAAATTTAAATCTCACCTTCCCTCAATAGCTGATAAAAATTTCTTGCATACAGAATATTCTTATAATAAAGCCGTAGAAGAAACGATAAAACTTATAGAAAAGAACATAGTTGCACATGGGGGGAGTATAAAGGATAACGATTATTATATTAAAATTCAAAAACCGGCTTTTAAAGGTCAATTAGAGCAATCCTATCCTAACAAAATTATGAGTCATCAGATTAGGATGTCAGACAATAATCTATGGGACTTGAGTGGAAATTGGAAAGAGTTTGTTTATGGGGATGGTGATCCAGATTTATATAAAGTTGCTCAATCGCCAAATGATACCTTAACAGTGGATTTTGAAGGTTCAGGCATATCTTTATTAGGCAGCTGGAACAATGATGGTGGCCAAGCTGACGTATATATAGATGATATCTTTGTGAAAAGGGTAGACACTTACTTCAGAGAAGAGGCAGGTAAATATGACGTTAATAGAGCACATATATTTCATAGTATGAATTTAAAACCAGGTAAGCATCGCTTAAGATTGGTTGTTGCCGATCAGAAAAATGAAAAATCTGTAGGGAATAAAATATATGTTGAACGTGCGGTAATATATAAAGACAGATAAGGTATAGCTTTATTACATAATAAAAGGCGTTCAATACATTGAACGCCTTTTATTATATAAATATATTATTTCTCTATTTATAAGAGAATACTTCGCCTAATTCATCATTGCTCGTAAAAGTCGTATCCAAGTCAATAAGCTCTCCTGTACCAATATTGATGACCATGCCATGAACAGCTAAATCATTACGCTCTTTCCATGCATTTTGAATGATAGAAGTTGTACATAAGTTGAATACTTGTTCTTTAACATTTAGTTCAACTAACTTATTTGCTTTATCTTCAGTATTTTCAATTGCATCGATCTCTGCAGAATGTAAACGATATACATCTTTGATGTGACATAACCAGTTATCAATGATACCATATTGATTGCGGCTCAATGAAGCAGCAACACCACCACAACCATAGTGACCTGCGATAATGATTTGTTTTACTTTTAATACATTCACAGAATAATCTAGTACAGCCAACATACTCATATCGGAGTGAATAACCATATTGGCAATATTACGGTGTACAAATACTTCACCAGGTTTTTTACCCGTCAATTCGTTTGCTGGAACACGGCTGTCAGCACACCCAATCCATAGTACTTCAGGACTTTGTCCTTTTGCTAATTGCTCAAAACGTCCAGTTGTATCATTACTTACAAAATCAACCCACTCTTTATTTCCGTCTAATATTTTTTGAAATCCTAATTCTAATTCTGTATTTCCCATGTTATATGTTTTTAAATGCCATAAGATAGTGGCTTGTATCTTTAAATGTATTTAGTTAAAGTTAAATGACTTTTTTGTTTTTTTCTTGTTTCTTACGTAATTTTTTTTTGTACGAGATGTCATTTAGTTCAATATTGACTCCTTTGCTGAGGGCATTTTGTTCGAAATCCTTAATAACCTCTATTACGTCTTTATCTATGAATTTACTTTCATTACCGTTGATGATGACTTTATCAATTCCCTTTGGTAAACCATATAATTTTTGTTGAATAGGTGCTTTATTCAAAAATGAAACCTCTTCAGCTAATGTGATGATAGCGGTACTCTTATCTTCTTTATGCTTTAATTCGTAGTGGTATGCATTTTGCATATTTGCTTTAAGGATATAGAATGTAGCAACTACAATTCCAATAGCAACACCTGTTAATAAATCGGTAAGCACAACAGCTAATACAGTTACCGCAAATGGTATGAATTGATCAAGACCTTTACTAAGCATTTGTTTAAATAATGCTGGTTTTGCTAATTTATATCCTGTAAATAATAAAATAGCAGCTAAACAGGATAGCGGGATATGGTTTATCAGTGATGGAACAGCTAATAAAGCGAGTAATAACCATATACCATGCAATATAGCGGATTGTCTTGTACGACCACCAGCAGTAGCATTAGCAGACGAACGAACAATAACTGATGTCAATGGTAAACCACCCAACATACCACTTGTAATATTACCTACTCCTTGTGCCAATAATTCTTTGTTTGTAGGAGAATTACGCTTGAATGGGTCTATTTTATCTACTGCTTCAATACTTAATAGCGTTTCCAAACTCGCAACTATAGCAATAGTAAAAGCTACAGTCCATACTTCTTTATTCCCTATTTGAGCAAAATCTGGAAATATAAATAGCCCTAAAAATTCATTAAAGGACGAAACGACGGGGATGGATACAAAATGACCTTTTGCAGCTAAAGAAAAGTTTGTTCCTTGAAAGGCTAAACTTAGACCAATACCTATTAACACAACCATGAGTGGTGCAGGTAGTTTATTAAGCCCTTTTATACTTGGCCAATAGATTAATATCGCCAACGACAAGAAACATATGATAGTAGCACCCCAGTTTACTGTATTTAGAATAGTATTTGTAAATGCGGTGATTCCACCACCCTCCATTTCAAAGGCATGTGTTTCTATCATTCCAAATGCTAAGGGTAATTGCTTTAGAATAATAGTGATACCAATAGCGGCAAGCATCCCAAGTATCACTGAAGAAGGGAAATAGTTTCCTATCATACCTGCCTTTACAAAACCCAATATCAATTGGATAACTCCTGCTACAACGACAGCTAATAAAAAAGTCTCATAAGCGCCCAATTGCATGATTGAACTTGCGACAATTGTCGTGAGCCCAGCTGCAGGTCCACTTACACTTAATGCAGACCCAGAAAATGAAGCTACTACAATACCGCCAATCACTCCCGTTAATACTCCCGCAAATAATGGTGCACCTGAAGCCATAGCAATACCCAAACATAGGGGTAATGCAACTAAAAATACCACAATACTCGCTGGGAAATCATATTTCAAATCCCTCTTCGACAATTTCAAAAAAGCGGATATACGTGTTCCTAACATAATTTTAAAAACCAGATTATATTTTAAATAATTAATAAAAATAAGCACAGACATTTCATTTCGTGTCGTTTATAGACGCAAAGAAGGTGCTTTAAATAAGATAAGTACTAATTATTAACAGTTAGGAGGGGGCGTAGGAACTTCAGGATGAAAGCTTTGGATAAGCTTATCATTTTTAGCATATCTTTTCAATTTGACAAGATCTTCGTAAACTGATCCGTAGCTAAGGAAATCCATAGCATCAGGTTTAAATATTTTTACACCGTGCTCATGTAGGTCCTCGTTGTTATTATTGGTTGTTGAACCTAATTCAATCTCCCATTGCATGACAACTTGTAGCACAGTTCCTTTATCTAATACATCAATAAACATAGGCGTAGCAGAAATAAGCATCTTTATCATAAAGATAGAGAAACAAATTAGTGCAGCAGCCTTACGATGTGCCTTTTTAAATAGATGTATACCTGTTTTCATACGAGTATTGCAAAAATATAAGAAAAATTGGATTCTACAATTAACCGTATTAATAAGAAGGAAAAAAAATGTCAATTATATGTAAAATAGATAGCAATTAACATTGGCTTAATATTAAGTTTATATTGTGATAATATCTCTAAAAGATATTACCTTTAGTATATATAACCTTATTTAAAAGTTATGACAAGTGAATTTGTAAATAGTATAACTTCATCATATAGTCCAAAGGGACCATATATACAATTAGGATCTGGAATTCTTAATGGTTTAGTAGTTACAGATGCTAAGGTCAATTTAGCCTTAAAAATGATGAATCGGCATGGGCTTATTGCTGGAGCAACGGGGACAGGTAAAACGAGAACTTTACAGTTAATTGCGGAGCAATTATCTGATGCTGGTGTTCCTGTATTTATGTTAGATGTAAAGGGTGATCTTTCAGGACTTACACAAGCGGGTAATATAAATGATGCTGTGCTAGAAAGAGGAATTTCTGTTGGGGTACCATTCGAACCAAAAGGGTTTCCAATAGAGATATTTTCTTTAAGTGGTAAATTAGGTATACCAATGCGTATTACTGTTGAAGATTTTGGACCCATTTTTTTAGCTCGTATATTGAGTCTTAACGATACGCAAGAAGGGGTATTAAGTGCTATATTTAAATATGCTGATGATAATAATTTACCTATTGTGGATCTACAAGACCTAAAAAAATTATTATCCTACTTATCAGAAGGTCAGGGAGCAGAGGATATTAAAGCCGATTATGGAAAAATAAGTACTTCAAGCTCTGGTGCTATTTTACGAAAGATTGTAGCTATCGAGCAACAAGGTGTTGATCATATTTTTGGTGAAAAGGAAATAGATATAGCGGATCTTTTTGGTAAAGTTGACGGACAGGGCGTCATTACACTCTTAAATATCGCTGATATCCAAGATAAACCTTTATTGTATTCTACTTTTCTATTGAGTTTGCTATCTCAATTGTTTAAAAAACTCCCTGAGGTTGGTGATTTAGATAAACCAAAGTTAGTATTTTTCTTTGATGAAGCTCATTTATTGTTTAATGGATCTTCTAAAGCTTTTTTGGCTCAAATTGAACAAATAGTACGCTTGATACGATCCAAAGGTATAGGTGTGTTTTTCTGTACCCAAGCGGCGACAGATATCCCCGAATCTGTGCTTGGACAATTAGGGAATCGTATTCAGCATGCTTTACGTGCTTTTACACCTAACGATGCTGATAATCTAAGAAAGGTAATTAAGACTTATCCTGTGTCTAATTTTTATGCTATAGATTCTATACTAACTTCGTTGGGTACTGGTCAGGCTTTAGTGACAGTACTTAATGATAAGGGTATTCCAACAGAAGTAGTAGCTACACATTTAGTGCCCGCAAGAGCTGTGATGGGTCCCTGTGATCCTGCTAAATTTAAGGAAGTAACTGAGGCGTCATCTTTTTATTCAAAATATCAGCAACGTATAGAGAGAACAACAGCAGCAGAAATTATCCAAGAAAGAGAGCGCGCGACCCAAAAACTAAAAGCTGAACAAGAAAATAAACAAAAAGAAGATAAATTAGCAAAAGAGCAAACGAGTGCAAGACCACAGTCAAGAAGACAGACGCCACTAGAAGCTGCTCAAAGTCAAGCAAGTAGAACTTTAGCTCGTGAAGGGGTTAAATTACTCGGTAAGTTAGCTACAGGCCTAATGAATGCTTTTTTTAAAAAGAAATAGTATATTTGCCAGCATAATATATAATCTATTAAATATTAGTTAAATTTATGGGAAAACCTACTTTATTAGTTCTTGCAGCTGGAATGGCAAGTCGCTACGGGTCTCTAAAACAAGTTGATAGTTTTGGTCCTCATGGCGAAACAATTGTTGATTACTCGATTTATGATGCTATTAATGCAGGTTTCGGTAAGGTTGTATTTATTATTCGTCAAGAATTTGAAGCAATTATGCGTGAGAAATTCGATAGCAAATTTGCAGGTAAAATTGAAGTTGAGTATGCATTTCAAGACTTTGATTTAAAGAAATTTGGGATAGATCGCGAAATCGAAAGAACTAAGCCTTGGGGTACTGCACATGCTGTGTTGAGTGCTAAGGATCAAATAAATGAACCATTTTGTGTAATTAATGCGGATGATTTTTATGGAACAGATTCATTTGTAAAAATGGCTGATTTCCTTAAAAATGATGTCAATGATACACATATGGCTTTAATGGGTTTTGAAGTAGGCAATACCATGTCTGAGTTTGGTTATGTATCTAGAGGAGTATGTGAAGTGTCGCCCGAAGGACATATGGATTCTGTTACCGAACGTACCAATATATATTATACTTCTGCTGATGATGGAGCTAAAAAAATTGTCTTTGAAGAAGATAATATTCAATACGAATTGGATCCTAAGACGCGTGTATCAATGAATTTCTGGGGATTCACACCTAAAGTATTTGATATAGCGTTGTCTATGTTCCCGAAATTTGTGGAAGAAAATGCTGAAAATTTAAAAGCTGAGTTTTTTATCCCTTCTGTTCCTGATTATATGGTGAGAAATGGGTTAGCTGATTTTAAAGTAATTCCTACATCATCTAAATGGTTCGGTGTTACATATGCTGAAGATAAGCCTATTGTTCAAGAAAGTATTTCTAAATTGATTGCTGAAGGAGCATATCCTGAAAAATTGTTTTAAGAAAAATATTTTTAAATAAAAGAGGTATAGATTTAAGTCTGTACCTCTTTTTTGTTATAGTATTTTGTGACCTAATTATGGAAGATATTTTCAGTTCATACCTTGTTTTGGTTAATGTATGTAAGGTGAATTTATATTTTACGTAGCATTATTTCTATTAATTTATATTGTTGTTTTTTGGTTTAATATTTGTATTGTTAATTGGAGGGTTTTTAATGAAAAATAATATTAGGATAAATAGACTAATAAAAGATTATTCACAAGAACAATTGGCGAATATAGTCGGGGTGAGTCGTCAAACGATAAATGCCTTGGAAGCAGCTAAATATGTGCCTTCTACTGTTCTAGCTTTAAAAATATCTCGAGTCTTAGGAAAACCTATTGAGGAGTTGTTTGAACTTGAGGATAAGGATTAGCGAATGCTATAAATTATTGCTGGATGCATTCGTTGAATTATTCCTATAAATGTGATTATAGAAACTTTAGGAGGTCCAATTAGAAATACCCAAATCTGAATAGAATCTTTCAGTTATTACTATATGTAAGGCCTTATATACAAAAATCCCGAAGAAATTAATCTTCGGGATTTTTTATGGTGTAGAGAAGTAAGATTACTTAACTTCTTCGAATTCTACGTCTTGAACGTCATCACCACCTTGGTTTGCACCTTGTTGTGATTGACCTGCGTCACCTTGAGGTTGACCACCTTGTTGTGATGCGGCGTACATTTCTTCTGATGCTGCATTCCATGCATTCTCTAATTCAGCAGTTGCTGTATCGATATCTGCAAAGCTACGTGCCTCAAAAGCTGCTTTCAATTTAGCTAAACCTGCTTCGATAGGTGCTTTTTTATCTGCAGAGATTTTGTCACCGTATTCTTTCAACTGTTTTTCAGTGGAGAATATTAATGCATCTGCTGCATTGATTTTATCCGCTTCTTCTTTTAATTTTTTATCCGATTCTGCATTAGCTTCTGCTTCTTGCTTCATTTTTTGGATTTCTTCGTCAGATAAACCTGAAGATGCTTCGATACGAATATTTTGCTCTTTACCTGTAGCTTTATCTTTCGCAGATACTTTGATGATACCGTTAGCATCAATATCAAAGATAACTTCGATTTGAGGAATTCCACGTGGAGCAGGAGGGATATCCGCCAATTGGAAACGACCTAATGTACGGTTTTGTGCTGCCATTGGACGCTCACCTTGTAATACGTGAATTTCTACTGATGGTTGGCTATCTGATGCTGTAGAGAATACTTCTGATTTCTTTGTAGGAATAGTCGTATTTGCTTCGATCAATTTAGTGAATACACCACCCATAGTCTCAATACCTAATGAAAGAGGAGTAACGTCTAATAATAATACGTCTTTAACCTCACCTGTCAATACACCACCTTGGATAGCTGCACCTAAAGCAACAACCTCATCCGGGTTAACACCTTTAGAAGGTTCTTTACCGAAGAATGCTTTTACGGCATCTACAACAGCTGGAATACGTGTAGAACCACCTACTAAGATTACCTCATCAATATCAGAAGTGCTGTAACCTGCATTTTTCAATGCTGTACGACATGGGTCGATAGTACGTTTTACTAAGTCTGACACTAAAGATTCAAATTTAGCACGAGATAAAGTGCGTACTAAGTGCTTAGGGCCTGTTGCGTCAGCTGTAATATATGGCAAGTTGATCTCTGTAGATGTAGTGCTAGAAAGTTCAATTTTTGCTTTTTCAGCAGCTTCTTTCAAACGTTGTAACGCCATAGCGTCTTTTTTCAAGTCAAAGCCATTGTTTTCTGCTTTGAACTCATCGTTTAACCAGTTGATGATTGCATTATCAAAGTCATCACCACCTAAGTGTGTATCACCGTCAGTAGCTTTTACTTCAAATACACCATCACCTAATTCTAAGATAGAAACGTCATGTGTACCACCACCACAGTCAAATACTGCGATTTTCATATCTTTGTTTGCTTTATCAAGACCGTAAGCTAACGCTGCAGCTGTAGGCTCGTTGATAATACGCTCTACTTTCAAACCAGCGATTTCACCAGCTTCTTTTGTAGCTTGACGTTGTGCGTCATTAAAGTAAGCAGGTACAGTGATTACCGCACGTGTTACTTCTTGTCCTAAGTAATCTTCAGCAGTTTTCTTCATTTTTTGAAGAGTCATTGCAGAGATCTCTTGAGGAGTATATTTACGATCGTCGATTTCTACACGTGGTGTATTGTTGTCACCTTTTACAACAGTGTAAGGTACGTGTGAGATCTCATTTTGTGCTTCCGTGAAAGAAGTACCCATAAAACGTTTGATAGAGTAAATAGTTTTATGAGGGTTTGTAATAGCTTGACGTTTTGCAGGATCTCCCACTTTGCGCTCTCCACCATCTACAAAAGCAACAATTGAAGGTGTTGTGCGTTTACCTTCGTTGTTAGCAATAACTACGGGTTCATTACCTTCCATTACGGCTACACATGAGTTCGTAGTTCCTAAATCGATTCCTATAATTTTAGACATATCTTGTATTTGTTATTTCCTTAATTATTAATTGTGATATGTATATAACAACCGTTGTGCCAATGTAGGATTTGTCCATAAAAAAGTCAAATCAAACACAAAATGTCTTATTTATGACATGTTTTTGTGACAAAATGTCTTTTGATTAGTAAATTAGTTGTTCCTGCACCTGTCTTTTGGACGAATTACTGTCACGACCGCGTTGAAAAAATCTGCCAAAAGAGGTTACAAAGTCATCTAATGGTACAACCTTAGCTTTTTTGTCCTTCCAATCATTTTTGATGAGCTGATTAGTAAAGTCTACTTTGGTAGCCCAATATTGAATATGCATCTCTGGAATGACTAAGCCTAATATCATCCCTGGCAAGCCTGATGCAAGTGCAGGGCCAGCTGCTAAAGGTATTTCATCGGTATAAAAGGCAATTAGATAGAGCGAATCCTGTGTTGCACCATTTACACGCCTGCATTCGTAACCTGCGATATTGCGGTATTCATCCGAAAATCGCCACGTTATTTGGTTTAATGTGTCAGTAATAATATATTTATCATCAATTTCGACTTGAACTTCTGCGGTTTGATTTTTTGTGTTCTGATAAATAATTTTAGAACTATTGTTGGGTCTTCCTCCTGCCCCTCTGTTGTTAGCCCCTCTATTGATACCGACCGAACGTGTTTGTCCAGTTCCGGCAACGCCTACATTTCCTCTTGTCGATTTATTTTGCCCTTTAGCTGAGATCTCATTTGCTTGTACATTAGGGTCGATATACATTAGGGTTGAATTCTCATCAAATTTGAGTACGTATTTTTCAGTGCTAGATTCTTCAATATTGTCAATATCAAACATACGCCCTCCCATCCCTGGTCTGTTGGTATTATTTTGAGACATTTGCTGTTGCATATCGCGCATTCGTGCTCTTGTATAGGTTATTTTGTCGTATGTAATAGTACCACGTGTAGGAAAATAGGCATACTGTGCAGAAGCTATTCCATATGTAAGTAATCCTATGATTGTGATTATTAGTTTATTCATCTTTCTTCTTTCCTAAGTTTTTATTAAAATCCCATTTTAGTCCAAAGAGGATATATCTAGTTAATACGAGTTGGGTAGATTCTGAGAAGTTTGTTTCAGACACACTTCTGTTTATATTATTGTAAGTATTGAAAATGTCGAACGCTTTTATACTCGCTGTAAGATTCTGACTTTTTAGTAATTTTTTTTCTAAGGCTAGATTCGTGTAAAATTGCTGGATACTCTTGTCATAGAATTTTGTCGGTCCTTCCAAGCTGTAAACTATATTGGCAACAATGTTAAACTGTTTTGGGAAAAAGTATTTTACAAATCCATTTCCACCAGTAGATACATTGGTGTAGTTAAGGTTTTGTTGGAGACTATTACGTTGATTGTTGACAGTAACTCGCCAGTTGAAATCATAATCTAAGCCTTTGGAATCTTGTTCATTAAAACCAAATCCAGTATTGAAATTCGCATTTTGTGTGTTTGCGAGTTCATATTGTGCTATATTAGATTGTGTTGCATCAGCAGTATATCTAATAAAGGAAAAGCCATTGTTGTAATTTGCGCCAGCGAAATAGTTAAATTGGACCGTTTTGTTAAATAGTGGTTTGCTATAGCCTGTATTTATATTGGCATTCCAACTTGATTTGTCATGCACATTAATATATGTACTCGTGGTAACAGAATTTTCATCAATACTACGTTTGTTAACAATAGGATTTCTTTTGGTCGAAATACTAGAATTTATATTCCAGCTAGTTCCTCTTAATAAACTTATCGTATTGAATGCAAAGCGAACAGTATTATTACTGGCTCTTTCTAAATTGGGATTTCCTTCTTGTATAAAAATAGGATTTGTTTGTGGCTGAAGTGGTTGTAACTGTCCAAATGAAGGAATGTCATAATTATTCTGGTAAGAAAGATTTAAACTCTTTCTATTAGAAATACGATATGCTATAGAAGCATTCAGGTCATTGTCCCAAAATTTGCGAGAAAGGTCTATAGCGCGGTATGTATCTATCAACTCTTGATTTTTGTGGTTTGTTCTGTTCGATATGTTTACATTATACTTGTCACTATTAAGGTTAATACTAGCTATAATACCTTGATTGAAGTTGTTATTTCTTTGATTTTGCGAATAATCTAAATCTAGTATCGGTGTCGCTGTTAGATTGTCATAGGCATCAAGTTTATTCTTGCTATTATTACTTGATAAGCTATAGCCCAACGAATAATTTAGTTTTTGGTTAATACGATCTGAAAACTGTAATTGCGTAGCGAAGTTATTGCTCAAATTATCAGATATTCTTGTTTGATCTATAGTAACGGTACTATCGTTTCTGTAGAAGTATGTGTATTGTTTTACTAAACTTTCTTGGTCTGAATCGGTGTAGTTGTTGTTTAAATGGATGTTTATACTACGCCCTGTTTTATTCAGTCGTTTTCTATAATTTAATCGTATCTCATTAGAATTGTTATTGCCTAATGTAGCATTGTCGTTGCTGTATTCTCGGATAGGAGCACCATTGCCATCTTGCATATCACTTTTGGAGGAAACACCGCTTGTTGTTTCCGCGATTTTAGCATTTATCTCTACTTCTATATTTGTAGTAGAATCGGCACGAAGCCTGAATTTAGAATTAAATGTGTGTCCTTGATTGGAGTTTTCATTACGCGAGCTACTATTTGTCTCTTGAATTTGGGTTGGTGATATTATCTCTTTATTGAAGCTGCTATTTTCATTTCTATTGCTATTTGTATAGAAATTGTAGTTGCCGTTAACATTTAGTTTTTTCTTAAAAAATTGATTCTCATAGTTTGCACCAATGGAGGTAGAACGTGGATCTCCTGTTATACGACTATTGTTACGCAAGTTACCTTCACGACCACTACTACCGCCCATATTATTGGTGTTGGCAGTAATTCCGATGCGTTCGGTCTTATTAAATTTGGCCACAAATAGGTTTCCTGTATATAGATCTTCTGTCCCCAATAATAGTTCGGCGTTGCCAAAGATCCCTTTTCTGGCTTCTTCTTTTAGAATAACATTGATGGTCTGTAGTCGTTCGCCATCATCGATTCCTGTCAATTCTGCCTGTTGAGATTTGCGCTCGTATACTTGTACTTTGTCTACAGCATCAGCACGGACATTACGGATCGCAATTTTGGGGTCATAGCCAAAGAATTCCTCCCCATCGATAAGGACTTTGGATACAGATTTACCTTGTGCGGTGATAGCACCATCTCCAGATACTGTAAGTCCAGGTAATCGACGTAACAAATCCTCTAATTTGGCATTTTTTTCCGTTTCAAAGCTGCCGGCATTATATTCAATGGTATCTCCTTTTATTTTGATAGGTAGTTTTTGATTTACAACGACCTCTTCGATTAAATGGGCTCTTGAGCTAAGGGGGATTGTATTTAGATTTGTATTTCCTTGTACCTCAATATTCTTACTATACAATTCAAATTTTGGATAGGTTATTAAAAATATATATGGGGCATTAGGAACATTTTTGAAATGGAATTTTCCATCTTCGTCTGCCCGGACAAAGAATTTTAATATCGAGTCTTGGTTCAATAGTATTATTGAAGCATTCGATAAGGGTTTATTATCCGTTTTATCTATAACCTTTCCATCTAATGTACTTTGACTATATGAATGTGTATATAGGAGTAAAAAAATGATAAATAGGGGGATGTATTTCATATGATGGGTTATAAAGAAGTAAAGTTAATGGAAGTAGTATTAATGAATGTTAAATTATTGCAACATTTCAATGACGAATATATTTCATATATGAAGTGAAAAAGTTTTATTTAAAGAATTAGTAGTTGAAATAAAGCCATAAGAAAGTCAGTTTAAATAAGTTTCAGTCAACTATATTAGTAATTGTTTATTTTTGAAGCATATTTGTATGTTATGAAATTTGAAGATTATTTAGATTATTTTGATGCCATCCTAAAGAATCCATCTGCCTATTCTTTATACCAAGATGAAGAGTATTTGAAGTATACCAAATTGAATTGGTCACGTATGTCAAGATGGTTGAAGAAATTTGAACCAACTACACAAGCGAAGGATTTTGTAAATGCTATCTGTGAAAAGCAAACGTGGATTGTCATTACAGAGCCTTGGTGTGGTGATGCAGCACATTCAGTACCCCAAATTTTTAAATTGGTAGAAGGAAATCCTAATATTACATTAGATATCCAATTGAGAGATCAAGAACCTTTATTGATCGATAAATATTTGACAAATGGGGGCAAGTCTATCCCTAAATTGATTATCCGTAATGAAAAAGACGAGGATATTGTTGTTTGGGGACCAAGGCCTGCTAAACTTCAAGAGTTATTCTTAAAATTGAAAGCAGAAGGATTGGAGTTTGAGGCTATTAAAGAAGTAGTACAAAAATGGTACAATGAGGATAAAGGTGCTGAAATTCAAACTGAATTGAAGGCTTTATTATCTTAATAATCTAAAATTCTATTATATTGGGCTGGTACATTATCTATTAAAATATGCATATCGAAGATATAAGAGAATTTTGTTTATCCTTATCTTTTGTCACTGAAGAAATGCCTTTTGGCCCTGATACTTTAGTGTTTAAAGTAGGAGGTAAGATATTTCTACTTGTTGGGCTGGACCAAATGGATAGTGTCCGATTTAATGTCAAATGTGATCCTGAGTATGCGATTGAGCTTCGTGAACAGTATGAACAAACAGTACTGCCGGGTTATCATATGAATAAGAAGCATTGGAATACAGTATATTGTAATCGCGAATTATCGGATTACAAACTTAAAGAGTTGATTGCTGATAGCTATGATTTGGTTTTTAAATCATTGCCGAAATCTATAAAGGATAGTTTAGTGTAAACAAAATAATTCGGTTTCAAATGCCGACTTATTTTTTGTTTTCTATATTCGTTGGTTTAAACTCTCTTTTCCATTTTTGAAGTCTATTATTACTGAATTCAAATAAATAATATTCGTCATAGGGGAAGTTTTCATAGGATAAAATTTCAGTTATCTCTGTTCCGTTTGATTCCTTACTGCTTATAGTATATTTTTTACCAAGTATTGATGTTAATTCTTCCTTTGACATACCGAGTTTGAGTTTTTCCATTTTCTCCTGGTTCATTTGTGCTATATGGTATGCAGAGCATGAACTTAGGATGAGTGTTAATAAAAGTGCTTTTGTGAATTGATACTTCATGTGTTTGGTTTTTAGTTAGATACTGATATAAGAATTAATAGGTAGAGGTATTTTGCATGGAAAGGTTTAATGAGGTATGTTCTTTTTTGTAATTCTCAAGTATAAGCTATGAGAATTGTTGTTGCCAGATATTTTTGTATATAAATAAGTAAAGGCGGTCTTAAAAAAAGATCCGCCTTTACTCTTACTATTTTGTTTGTGTTTATTTACATTTTCAAACCTATCTCTCTTAGACGTTCGTCTAAGTATTGACCTGCAGTATAATCTTCATATGCCTTTGGATATGCCTCAGAGATGCAAGAATCTAAAGAAGCTAAACTCATTGATCCTTTTGGATGTAAGAAGAATGGAATAGAATAACGGGAGGTACCCATTTTCTCTACGGGAGGATTTACAACGCGGTGCGTAGTAGATTTCAATTTGTTGTTGGTCAAGCGTTGTAACATGTCTCCTACATTGATAACAATATCTTCACCATTTGCTTTGATAGGGAACCATTCGCCATCTTTCGTCATTACCTCTAAGCCATCTGCACTAGCTCCAATTAACAATGTAATTAAGTTAATGTCCTCATGAGCACCTGCGCGAACAGCATCTGGAGCAAGATTCTCCGGATTTGTGATCGGGAAATAATGAATAGCTCTTAATATAGAATTACCATTGATAACAAATTGTTCAAAGTAGTTTTCATCTAATTCTAAATACGTAGCAATAGCTTTTAATAGACTACGGCCTGTATCTTCCAATTTTTTGTATGTTTCTCCTGTTACAGCATCGAATCTAGGTAGTTCAGCAACTTCTGGGTTGTCTGGGAAATCCGCTTTAGAATATTCTTCTCCAACAATAGTCTGACCACGTTGCCAAAATTCCTTTAAGTCAGGGACTTTTGAATCTTTAGCTTTCTCACGCCCTTTACTTGTATAACCCCTTTGTCCTGCTAATTCTGGAAATTCATACTTATCTTTTACGTCTTGTGGTAAGTCAAAGAATGCTTTAACTGTTGTATATAGATCTTCAATAAGCTCTGTGCTAAGGCCATGATTTGCGATAGTAACAAAACCTGTCTCATTAAATGCTTTTCCAATATCTTGAACAAACTGATTTTTTTGTTCTGCATTACCTTCGGTGTAATGCTGTAAATTTAATCTTGGGATATTTACTAATGCCATATTGTTTGAGTTTGTTTTACAAAGGTAATAGAATATTAACGTTAATTTTATGAAATGTGTTTATAACATACGCTAATTTAATGTTAAAGACTTGATATTCAGTATTAAAAAGTTATCAACATAACAGGCTCTGAGTGGTTAAAATTATTAACTGATTTAATTCAGTCACTTTTTTATTTAAAAAATCGTTAGCTATTTGAAATTGTAATTATAAATATTAAATTTGTTATGCTTGCATAATAAACTAAATATATGTTAATAGGTACTATGAACCAAAATAAAACTATAGATTATCTTCTTAAATCTACCTGGCAGACAGTCGTAAATAAGTATAATACAATAGCTTCGCAACATGGCTTTACACAAGCTGCAGGCTATATTTTGATCAATATACATAAAGAAGGAACCTCCGTGTCTCAAATCGCAAACGCTACTGGAGTGAAGACTACTTCATTGTCTAGAATCCTTAATAATCTTGAATGCTTGGGTTTTATATATCGTGAAGTCAATGAAGATGATAAGCGCTCTGTAAAAGTATATCTTACACCACTAGGGGTAGAGAAGCGTAAGATTGCTAAAGATGTAGTGAGAGGGTTTAATACTTTTTTGGAAAAACAGCTTTCTGAAAAAGAAAGACTGCAGTTAGAAAATTTGCTGGTCAAGGTCAATGGGCTTGCGCTGTCTTACGAAGATAGATCTAGCGTCGAAGCTTAATTACAAATCGTAAACTTAATAATTATGAATAGAAGTATTAAAAAAGTTGCTGTATTAGGTTCGGGAGTGATGGGCTCACGAATTGCCTGCCACTTTGCTAATATAGGTGTGGAAGTATTGTTATTGGATATTAATCCAAAGGAATTGCTACCTACCGAAGAAGCAAAGGGGATGACATTAGCGCATCCAGCGGTACGCAATCGTATTGTAAACTTATCTTTGGATACCGCTATAAAATCCAACCCTGCGCCGCTATATAGTGCATCCTTTGCTAAGCGTATACAGACCGGAAATTTTGAGGATGACATGCCAAAGATAGCACAGGTAGATTGGGTGATAGAGGTCGTGGTTGAGCGTCTCGATATCAAGCAATCTGTGTTTGAGCAAGTCGAGAAGTACCGTAAACCTGGCACCTTAGTGACCTCAAATACTTCAGGTATTCCTATTCATTTGATGATAGAAGGGCGATCTGATGATTTTGCTACACATTTTTGTGGTACACACTTTTTTAATCCTCCACGATATTTACAGCTTTTCGAAATTATACCTACAGCTAAGACCAATAAAGATGTCGTTGACTTCTTGGTGAGTTTTGGCGATAAAAGGCTAGGTAAAACAGTAGTTCTATGTAAAGATACACCCGCATTTATAGGCAATAGAATTGGTGTTTATTCTATGTTAGCATTGACACATTTGGTCGAGCCATTGGAGCTAACAATAGAAGAAGTAGATAAGTATACGGGACCTGCCATGGGGCATCCTAAATCGGCTACTTTTCGTACTGCCGATGTCGTAGGTTTAGATACATTGGTAAATGTAGCTAATGGCTTAGCGCAAAATGCTCCCAATGATGAAGCTAAAGGTATATTTACGCTCCCTTCATTTATTACCCAGATGGTGAATAATAAGTGGTTGGGAGAAAAAACAAAAAAAGGATTTTATCAAAAAGTTAAAGCTGCGGATGGTAGCTCTGAAATCCTTGCTTTAAACCTAAAATCTTTTGATTACGGTGCTCCGGCAAAAGTAAAGTCCTCGACGCTGGAAGCTACCAAATTGGTAGAGGATATCCGTCAACGAATGAAAGTCTATGAACAAGGGAATGATAAAGCAGCTGAATTGTTCAGGGCTATGCATTATCCTTTGTTTGAGTACGTATCTAACCGTGTGCCAGAGATAACAGATGATTTTTTTCGTATAGATGATGCGATGCGTGCTGGCTTTGGTTGGGAGATAGGACCTTTTGAAGTATGGGATGCACTAGGTGTTCGTGATACTTTAACTAAGATCAAAGCGGAGCCCAAACGTCTTCCTGGGCAGACAGGCGAAGTAGCACAATGGGTTCGTGATATGCTGGCTTCGGGTGCTGAGTCATTCTACAAAGTAGAGAATGGTGTACGCCATTATTATGATATTTCGAGTAAATCATATCAGGTAATTCCTGGTGCTGAGGATTTGATTGTCTTAGATCATATCCGTGAGTCCAATACCATTTGGAAAAATTCGGGTGTTTCTATTATTGATTTGGGAGATGGTATCATCAACTGTGAGTTTCATACCAAGATGAATACTATCGGTGCTGATGTCATTCAGGGGATCAATAAAGCGATTGACTTGGCTGAAAAGGAATACCGTGGTTTAGTAATTTCTAACGATGGCAAAAATTTCTCTGCAGGTGCAAATATTGGGATGATCTTTATGATCGCTGTAGAGCAAGATTACGACGAGTTAAATATAGCCGTTCGTATGTTTCAAAATACAGCCATGCGCCTACGCTATTCGTCCATTCCTGTTGTAGCAGCTCCATTCCAGTTGACACTAGGAGGAGGCTGTGAATTTTCAATGCATGCTGATTTTGTGCAATTGCATGCGGAGACGTATATGGGATTAGTAGAATTTGGTGTTGGCGTGATACCTGGTGGTGGTGGATCCAAGGAGTTCGCTTTGCGTGCTTCAGATGAATATAAGCCAGATCAAATCGTCCAAAATACATTGAAGGATCGTTTCTTGACGATAGGTCAAGCAAAAGTATCGACTTCAGCTGTCGAAGCTTTTGAATTGGGATACCTGCAGCAAGGGAAATATGCTATCACGATGAATCGTTCTCGTTTATTAGCAGATGCTAAATCCAAAGCAATAGCGTTGGCTGAAGCTGGTTATGTTCAACCCATTCAACGGACAGATATCAAAGTATTGGGAAACCAAGGATTGGGCATTGTATATGTAGGGGCGGATTCTATGCGTGAAGGTAAATACATATCCGAGCATGATAAAAAGATTTCAGAAAAATTAGGATGGGTAATGTGTGGTGGTGATTTATCAATGCCAACAGAAGTGTCTGAGCAATATCTCCTAGACTTGGAACGGAAAGCTTTTTTGGAGTTATGTGCTGAGCGCAAATCCTTAGAGCGTATCCAACATATGTTGACGAAGGGTAAACCTTTAAGAAACTAGCTATTAGAATGGAGACTTTAGATTTAGTATCTAACTACAAACTCAAAAAAAATGGAAGCATATATTGTAGCAGGTTATCGTACAGCAGTAGCGAAAGCACCCAGAGGTGGGTTTCGTTTTATGCGCGCTGACGATTTAGCAGCAGAAGTAATAAAGCATTTGGTGGCCGCAGTGCCCCACTTAAATAAAGATGATATCGATGATGTTATCGTTGGTAATGCAATGCCTGAGGCAGAGCAAGGGATGAATTTAGCACGTTTTATATCCTTATTGGGTTTAGATACGGATAAAGTTCCTGCTGTGACAATAAATCGTTACTGTGCATCAGGATTGGATACCATAGCTACAGCTACAGCAAAGATAAAGGCGGGTATGGCTGATATCATTATTGCAGGTGGCGTAGAGGTGATGTCGGGAATGCCTTTTGGTGGTTGGAAGATTGTTCCAAATCCTAAAGTCGCAAAAGATAACCCTGATCGGTATTGGGGAATGGGTTTGACAGCAGAAGCTGTAGCCAAAGAGTATAACATATCAAGAGCAGATCAAGATGCCTTTGCGCTGAAGTCCCATCAAAAAGCCGTCGCAGCCATCAAGAATGGAAATTTGCAGGATGGTATTGTACCTATTACGGTGAGGGAGAATTATGTACAAAATGGCAAGATCGCGATGCGCGAGTATGTTGTCGATACTGATGAAGGGCCACGTGCGGATTCTTCTTTAGAAGCATTAGCTAAGCTGCGACCCGTATTTGCTGCCGATGGTTGTGTGACAGCGGGCAATTCTTCGCAGACTTCGGATGGTGCAGCTTTTGTATTGGTGATGTCTGCTCGAAAAGTGGAAGAATTGGGTTTGAAGCCTATTGCAAAACTTGTTTCTTATGCTGTAGCCGGCGTTCCTCCCCGCATCATGGGCATAGGTCCTATTGTGGCTATTCCAAAAGCGTTAGCAATGGCAGGGCTCAAACTAGAGGATGTAGATCTCTTCGAGTTAAATGAAGCTTTTGCTTCCCAATCGTTGGCTGTAATTCGAGAACTAGGATTGGATGAAGACAAAGTAAATGTAAATGGCGGTGCGATAGCGCTCGGTCATCCATTAGGATGTACAGGTGCTAAGCTTACTGTGCAGGTTCTTAATGAATTGAAGCGCCGAGGGAAAAAGTATGGTATGGTGACTATGTGTGTGGGGACAGGTCAAGGGGCAGCAGGTATTTTTGAAATGTTAGATTGATAGTAAGTTTTTTATAAACCAATTAAGTACTATTTTTTTATAGGTTACTTAAGCTAATTGATAAACAGTTATGAGCGAGAAAAAAGTAATTAAAGGTGGTGAATTTGTGATTAAGGAAACTCTTTATACAGATATATTTATTCCTGAAGAATTTGATGAAGAGGCACAGATGATACGCCAAACTTGTTTGGACTTCTTGCAAACAGAAGTATTGAACAAGTTGGACCGTATAGATAGTCAAGAAGAAGGGCTTATGCAAAGCTTACTTGATAAATCGGGTGAGTTGGGTATGTTGGGGGTTTCTATACCTGAGGAGTATGGTGGTTTTGGCAAGAATTTTAATACTTCTATGCTGGTAGCTGATGCTGTAGGTGGAGGTTTTTCCTTTGCTGTAGCGTTATCTGCACATACAGGAATTGGTACTTTACCGATTTTATATTATGGTGACGCAGCTCAAAAAGCGAAGTATATTCCTAAACTAGGTACTGGAGAATGGAAAGCCGCTTACTGTTTAACGGAGCCTAACTCAGGATCTGATGCTAATTCGGGACGTACATCTGCCAAATTGAATGCTGAAGGTACTCACTATCTGATCAATGGTCAAAAAATGTGGATTACGAATGGCGGATTCGCTGATATTTTTATTGTTTTTGCTAAAATTGATGATGATAAAAATTTAACTGCTTTTATCGTAGAGAAGGATTTCGGTGGCATCACGATGAATCCCGAAGAGCATAAATTAGGGATCAAAGGTTCTTCTACGCGACAAATATTCTTTAATGACTGTGCTGTTCCTGTAGAGAATATGTTGTCCGATCGTGAAAATGGTTTTAAAATAGCAGTTAATATTTTAAATATAGGACGTATCAAATTGGGAGCTGCTACTATTGGCTCTGCTCGTTCGGTGATATCTACTGCTGTCAATTATGCCAATGAGCGCGTGCAGTTTAATTTACCTATCTCTAAGTTTGGTGCTATCCGCTATAAATTGGCCGAGATGGCAATACGCTTATTTGCTACTGAATCTGCTGCATATCGTGCAGGACAAAATATAGACGATGTGTATGAAGCGTTGATTGCGGGCGGTATGGATGAAGCTAAAGCCAAGCTTAAATCGGTGGAGCAATATGCGATAGAGTGTGCTATTATCAAAGTATGGTGTTCGGAGATGTTGGACTATGTCGTAGATGAGGGGGTACAGATATATGGTGGGATGGGCTATTCGGCTGAAGCGCCTATGGAAAGAGCATACCGTGACTCGCGTATCAATCGTATCTTCGAAGGTACAAATGAAGTAAACCGTATGTTGGTGGTGGATATGCTGTTGAAGCGTGCTATGAAAGGCGAAATTGATTTGATGGGGCCTGCGCAAGCGGTGGCTGGAGAATTGTTATCTATCCCAGATTTTGGGGACGAGGATGATGCTCCTTTTGCTGCAGAAAAAAAGATTATCGCTAATTTGAAGAAAGCAGGATTATTAATTGCTGGCGCAGCAGTGCAGAAGCTGATGATGACCTTAGCAAAGGAACAAGAGATTTTGATGAATATAGCGGATATTATCGGTTATATATATATTGCTGAATCGGTATTATTACGTGCCGAAAAATTGTACTATACCAAAGGTGAAGATGCGGCAGCATTGCCTATAGATATGGCCAAAGTATATCTCTATTCTGCCCTTGATAAGGTAAATGTTGCGGGCAAAGAAGCTTTGTATTCTTTTGGTGAAGGTGACGAATTGCATATGATGTTGGTAGGCCTGCGCCGCTTTACGAAGGCGCAACCTTTCAATGTAAAGGATGCGCGTCAGCGTATTGCACGTAAACTTATTGAGGAAAATAAATACTGTTTTTAATAGCATAATATTTAGTTGATTATTTTGAAGCCTGCATCTTTTGTAGGCTTTTTTAGGTATAAAACCAAAATGTATATTAAATCTATAAATTAAGTAGACTTTATGAAAAATATTTTTACATTTGCATTGTTGTTATTAACAATTGGGGCTGAGGGGATTTTATGAGTTGTTTGTAATAATTGATAAATTAACGTAAAGAATGAAAAATATTAACCTATGTAAAGCTAAATCAGATTTAAATGTATTAGATCTAATTATCATCAATTGTTTTGATTCGCGAATGCGAATGTGTTGCTAATGAGTTTTTTGCCTTCTCGTGCATAATTTATTTCAACACTATATCCACAGCTGTGGATACATCAAAACAATTGAACAAAATGAAAAAAAATAAAATTCTTTATTTTTCACTACTCCTAGGAGCTAGTACTATAGGTAATCCTCAACGATCCGTGGCTCAAGAGACTAGACCTATTATAAATGCATCATTGACAGGGACTGTTATTGATGCGGTGACAAATGAGCCTTTACAAGGTGTTACTGTGCAATTGGATGGGGTAACGCATCAAGTGACGACAGGTAATAAAGGCTTGTTTGAATTTGTGACAGGTCAAAAGTTGCCTTTTACATTGAATTTGACTTTAGTAGGTTATCAGCCCAAAAAGATTGTTGTTGCTACTTCGCCTACTGTAATAGCGCTGTCTCCACGATTGGAATCTTTGGAGCAGGTGACCGTAACTTCCCGTCGTCGTAAAGAAATATTACAAGATGTACCCATTCCTATTTCAACAATAAAAGGATCTACCTTAGAAGATGCTGGTGCTTTCAATGTAAATCGATTGAAAGAGTTGGTCCCTACTGTTCAATTGTATGCTTCTAATGCACGTAATACGACATTGAATATTCGTGGTTTAGGTTCTACCTATGGATTGACAAATGATGGTATCGATCCTGGTGTAGGTTTCTACTTGGATGGGGTATATATAGCGCGTCCTGCTGCAGCATGGTTAGATTTTGTAGATATTGAACAAATTGAAGTTTTGAGAGGCCCTCAAGGGACTTTATTTGGTAAGAATACAACAGCTGGTGCTTTTAATATTACATCAAGATTACCTCAATTTAATCCTGAAGCCACGGTAGAAGTCAGTTATGGTAATCTTGGGTTTATTCAAGCTACAACTTCTATCTCTGGTCCTTTGTCTAAGAAATTAGCTGCTCGTGCTTCTTTTTCAGGTACACAACGCGATGGTGCTTTATTTAATGTACATACTAACAGTAGGATTAATGATATCAACAACTTAGGGTTCAGAGGGCAGTTGTTATATAACCCCCATGAGCATATAAAAATAGTGTTGGCAGGTGATAAATCTGTACAGCGACCAAATGGATATGGCTGGGCTGTAGCAGGTGTTGTGGAAACTCAACGTGCTGATTATAGACAGTTCAATAATATAATAGCTGATCTTGGGTATGAATTGCCTTATCAAAGTGCATTTGAACGTAAGATAGATTTAGATACGCAATCTAAAGCGGATAATGAATTGGGTGGGGTATCCTTGAATGCTGATTTTAAAATCGCTAATGGTACTTTGACATCGACTACAGCATGGCGTTATTGGGAATGGGTGCCATTGAATGATAGAGATTATCTAGGCTTGCCTGTGTATACGATCTCTGCGGGTAATTCTGTGCATAAGCAATGGTCTCAAGAGTTTAGATACTCTGGAAAGATTTCTGAAAATGTAACTGCTGTTGCAGGTTTATTTGGTTTGTGGCAAGACCTCGGAACAGATCCTGTGCATACGGAAGAAGCGGGATCTGCATTATGGCGATTTCAACAAAGCTCTACTAGTCCTCTATGGTCTACTCCAGGCTTATTTGATAATTTTGGTATACAAACTAAATACGGCATCAAAAGCACGAGTTTAGCGGCCTACACGCAGATCGATTGGGCCATTACGGATGCCTTACATCTCTTGCCAGGATTGCGTTATAATTACGATAAGAAGATCGCTAATTATGATCGTAAGACCTATGGAGGGTTGCAAACTACAGATCCAGCACTGATAGCACTTAAGAATGGTGTTTATACGGACCAAACTTTTGATGTCAATGCTGATGATGGCAATTTATCTGGTCAATTGGCCTTACGTTATAGAATTAATCCTAAAATAAATACCTATGCCAATTATTCTATTAGTTATAAGCCTATTGGAATTAATGTTGGAGGGTTGCCAACAGCCAACGGTGCTGTATTAACAGAGCTGGCAGAAGTAAGGCCTGAAGCGGTCAACTATTATGAAATAGGAATAAAAACTAACCCTACGCGAAATTCAATACTTAACTTCAATATTTATCTTAATGATATTAAGGATTATCAAACTCAAGTACAAACACCTGAACCAGGTGTAAATCGTGGCTATCTGGCCAATGCAGAGAATGTTCAAGTAAAAGGGTTTGAGCTAGATGGTTCTTTAAATATTGGTTACTTTTTGCGTATAAATGGTGCTTTTGCATATACGGATGCTAAGTACAAAAAATTTACCAATGCGCCAGTGCCTTTGGAAGAAGTAGGTGGGCCACAAGCGTTTAAAGATATATCGGGTGAAGTATTGCCTGGTGTATCCAAATGGGCTTGGTCACTTGGTGCTGAAGCTAATAAAGGCGGTAAATTGATCGGTATCAATGGCTCTTACTTTGTCGCTGCTGATGTGTTTTACCGTTCCAAATTCTCTTCCAGCTCTTCTCCATCTCAATTCCTAAATATTGATGCTTATGCTTTGTTAAATGCCCGAGTAGGTTTCAAAGGTTCAAATGGTATCACCCTGTATATATGGAGTAGAAATCTTGGTAATAAAGATTATTATGAACAATTATTAGCCGCTCCAGGAAGTTATGGTCAATATGCAGGTGTTGTCGCTGACCAAAGAACCTATGGTGTTACCTTACGCTATACTTGGAAATCATTATAATAATTTAAAAGAATATAAATGATAGCACGAATAGAAGATAAGATAATACAATATTGCATTTGTTATAAAATGCGAATGTGTAAATAAAGACTTCATTTCCCTTAGAAGCGTACAGGAGAATTTTGGTTCTCCTGTTGCTTCAATCTTTGAAAAATAATGTTACAAGTTATCAATTTGGCGTTGGCACTTGTAAGAATTCACTATTAACATTTCTAAAATATGAAAAAAATTGGAGTATTCAATTACTCTTTAGCTGTGCTATTCGCAATATTTTCTTTGCAAATACTGCATGCACAAGAAACGAAACCTATTATCAATGCTGCTCTAGCAGGGCAAGTCATTGATTCAGAAACTAAAGAGCCTATAGAAGGCGTTACCATTCAGTTGGACGCAGTAACGCATAGTGTCAAAACCGATCGTAATGGTAAATTTCAATTTGTAACAGGTCAGAATTTACCTTTCAAAGTGAAAATCTCTTTTATAGGGTATGCACCTCAAGATTTAGTGATTAGACATTCTCCTGTAGTAATTGCTTTAGTGCCTGCTCCTGCTAGTTTGGACGAAGTAGTCGTTGTTGGTTATGGCACACAGAAAAGAAGAGATTTGACTGCTGCGGTATCTTCTATTCCCAATGAATTATTGAAGCAAAATGTATCTTCTTTGGATCAAGTACTCAAAGGTGGAGCATCAGGGGTTCAGGTAACGCAGACATCTGGTCAACCAGGTGGAGGAGTAAGTGTGCGTGTCCGTGGTGGGGCATCCATCCAAGGTGGTAATGAACCATTATATGTTATCGATGGATTCCCAGTTTACAATCAAGCTGAAAGTACTGGTATAGGGTCGGGGGCAGCCCTGAATCCATTAGCAAGTATCAATCCATCAGATATCGAAAGCATGGAAATACTAAAAGATGCTTCTGCTACCGCAATTTATGGCTCAAGAGGCGCCAATGGTGTAGTCTTGGTGACAACAAAAAAAGGATCTGCAGGACGTTCCAAATTGACTTATGACGGAAGTTATGGAAGCCAATCTGTGATAAAAACTATCGATGTCTTGAATGCAAAAGATTTTGCAATATTGCGTAATGAGGTGCTGTATGATGCTTATCCTGCATTGGGGTCGAATCAATACCTGTCGCAGCACGCTATAGATAATTTAGCGGAAGGAACGAATTGGCAAAATGAAGCTTTTCGTACAGCTCCTATTTCGAATCATCAGCTTTCTTTAACGGGTGGTGCAGAGCGTGTTCAGTATTACTTGGGCGCTAATTATTTTGATCAACAAGGGGTAATTAAGAATACTGATTTCAAACGTTTCGGTGTACGAGCAAATATTAATGCAAAACCGTATCAGAAACTATCCGTAGGATTTAACCTCTCTATTAATCGTACAGATGCACAGATAGCTCCCACAGGAATAGTCAACTCTTTACTGATAATGCCTCCTACTGCTACGATTTATGAAGCAGATGGATCATATACGCTACGTAATCCTTTTGAAAATATTTTTGCTAATCCGATAGCAACTCTGTTAGAGACAACGAATCAACAAGTTGGGGTACGTTCATTGGGGACAGCATTTGCACAGTATGATATCATACCTGGTTTGCAGGTGAAGGTTTTATTTGGCGCTGACTTGAATAATAGAAATGATAAATATTATCTGCCTTCATATATTTATGAAGGATCAGGGAATAAAGGAAGAGCAGATCTTGCGAATTTGGACAATTATTCATGGCTAAATGAGAATACAATTACTTATGATAAAACTTTAGGTCATCATAATTTTAACCTTCTATTAGGTTTTACACAGCAAGAAAGTAGAAATTCAATTTTTTCAGCAGGAGCAGAGAATTTTGTAACTGATGAATTATTATATAATAGTTTGCAAAGTGGATCTACTTTGTTAAGACCTGTTTCAGATTCTTACAAATGGGTTTTACATTCTTATTTGAGTCGTATTAATTACAACTATAAAAGTAAATACTATGCATCCGCAAGTATCCGAAGAGACGGTAGTTCAAGATTTGGCGCTAACAACAAATTTGGTAATTTCCCTTCTTTAGCGCTATCATGGCGCGCTTCTCAAGAAGATTTTGTTAAGGAAAATTTGTCTTTTCTGCATGATTTGAAAATTCGTACGAGTTTCGGTACTACGGGAAATCTCGAAATTGGACAATACCAATCTTTATCTACGTTATATGCTTTGAATTATTACTTGGGTGATGCGATTTCAACGGGGTTTGCCCCTCAACGTGTTCCTAATCAAGATCTGGGTTGGGAAACAACCTATCAATATGATGCAGGAATTGATTTTTCGGTGCTACATGATAGATTGCAATTTTCTTTCGATTGGTATTATAAGAAAACTAAAGATTTATTGTTGAATGTGGAATTACCATGGACTTCAGGTTATGCGAGTTCACTCCAAAATTATGGATCAGTAGAAAACAAGGGGGTGGAGATCAGTCTTAAATCCAAAAATATAGCAAAAGAGTTCGTTTGGAATACAGATTTTAATATTTCGTTCAATAGAAATAAGGTCCTTTCATTAGGTTCCACTACACCTTACATTACGGGGAATTATAGAATAGAAGTTGGTAGGCCATTAGGAACATTTTATGGTACAATTACAGATGGTATTTTGCAGTTGGGTGAGGAAAGTGTTAAGGGGGCTTTTACAGGTAATGCTACTCCTAAGGCAGGAGATCGTTTGTACAAAGATGTTGATGGAGACGGCAAATTTACAACAGCAAATGATAGAGATATTATCGGTAATGCACAACCTGATTTTATTTTTGGTTTAACAAATACATTTAAATACAAAGGATTTGATTTGAATCTGTTGTTGCAAGGAACTGTTGGTAATGAAATATTAAATATCAATAGGCAAAATTTAGAAATGTTCACCGGACAGCAGAATGCTTCTGCAGATGCATTGTTGCGCTGGACAGCTTCAAATCCTTCTCATGCTTATCCACGTGCAAAATTAGATCCAGCGCCAGTTTTTTCTAATCAATTTGTGGAAGATGGTTCTTTTGTACGCTTGAAATCCTTGCAATTAGGATATATTTTTCCTAAATCTTGGTTGAAAAATTCATTATCCAATGTGAGATTATATGTAGTAGGTCAAAATCTTTGGACATGGACGAAGTATACTGGTTTTGATCCTGAAGTGACATCAGGTAGTAACATTCAGATAGGTTCTGATGGAGGGATATATCCAACAGCCAAGTCATTCGCTTTCGGAGTATCTATCACATTCTAAAAAGGAGGAATTAACATGAAAAAAATATTTTTATTATTAGCTATAACTTCTGGTTTGTTACTCGCATCTTGCTCCAAATTGGAAGAAAGTCCTGATGCATTGATTGTATCGGAACAATTTTATAAAACCGAAGACCAGGCGACTTCTGCACTTACAGGTACCTATCGTAAGTTATTTGAAAGTGGTCAATCCATCTATAATGGTCTTTTTCAGATTGGCGTAGAAATGGCAACAGATGATTATGAAGCTGGACCACGTGCCCGTAATGCGCATGTTCGTGCCATTGCTGGATTGACACATGATGCTTCAAATGATAGAATGGAACAACTTTGGAAGCAGAGCTATGATGCAATTAACGCTTCGAATGTCAATATCAAAAGTATTGAAGCCATGACAAATGATCAAATATCGGCCACAATAAAATTACGTTTGGTCAATGAAGCAAAGTTTTTAAGGGCTTTACATTATTTCAATTTAGTGAGATGGTTTGGTGATGTACCCTTGATAACTGTGCATTTGACTTCCTTAAGTACTGATCAGTTACATGTCACAAAAGCTGAAGAATCAACAGTATATGCGCAGATCGAAGCAGATTTGATAGATGCCGAGCAACTCCCTAATTATTTGGAGTATGGAGAAAAAGATAAAGCTAGAGCTTCTCGTGGTGCTGCTAAAAGTTTATTAGCTAAAGTATATTTGACACAGCAGAAATGGTCGTTAGCACGCAATAAAGCTAAGGAAGTAATCGATAATGAAGGTTATGAATTGTTTGAAAATTTTGCAGATGTATTTGCAGTGGATAAGAAAAATGGGAAAGAGCATATTTTCTCGGCACAGTTTAAAGGTAATTCAGGTTATCAAGGTAATACCTTAGCTAGCCGTTCTGCACCAGCAGATATTCCAGGTATTAATGGTGATTACGCTGATGCTTTGCACATAGAAGGTGGATTATATAATTCATATGCAAGCTATGACGCGCGTTTGCCTGTAACTTTTTCTACAGGTAAAGTGTCGCCTGTTGATAGTCGTTATTACGCACTCAAAAAGCCGCAATTCAATAAGTACTATGATGAATCAGTTATTGGAAATCAGAGTCAATCTTCCAAGAATTTGCCCATTATACGTTATGCTGAAGTGTTGTTGATGTTTGCTGAAGCGGAAAATGAATTGTCGGCTGAGGCAACAACAGATGCTATTGCTGCTTTAAACGAGGTGAGATCCCGCTCGAATGCTGATTTATTGAGTTCCAGTGTAAGTAAAGATGATTTTAGAGAATTGGTGTTTGAAGAAAGAAGAAAGGAATTTGTGTACGAATACCAAAGATGGTTTGATTTAGTCCGTCGAGGAGCGTCCTATTATATTACTAAATTAAGTGCTGCTGGTAAAACGCTTGCAGCAAGTCGTCATCTTCATTTTCCGACTCCTCAAAGGGAATTAAACTTAAATCCTAATTTGAAACAACACCCAGATTGGGTCAATAATTAATTAAAACGATACATTATGATTAAAGGAATACAAAGTATATTACTACTGTTATTATTCAGTTCTTGGGTAGTAGCACAGGATAAAAGGCCCAATATTATACTGGTCTTGGTAGATGATTTGGGTTTTTCGGATATTGAACCTTATGGTGGTTTGGAGGTGCAAACACCCAATTTATCCAAATTGGCGCTCGAAGGGACGCGTTTTCAAGAGTTTTACAATAACTCTATTTGCGCACCTACACGAGCATCCTTATTGACAGGGCAATATGCACATAAAGCAGGTATTGGCTACTTTAATGTTAATTTGGGCTTACCTGCTTATCAAGGGTTTTTAAATAAAGAATCTTTAACTTTGGCGGAGGTATTGAAAAATTCGGGTTATTCAACTATTATTTCCGGCAAATGGCATGTAGGTGATGACTTTGATCAATGGCCTGCACAACGTGGCTTTGAAAGGTCTTTTGGTTTTATTCCCGGTGCAAGCAATTTTTACGAGATAAATGAACCTGATAAGCGTACAGTCCATTTGTTAAAAAATAATGAAACTTATTATTTACCTAAAGGAAGGTACCTAACGGATGAAATTACTGACCAAGCTATTTCTTTTCTGCAAGAGCAAAATAAAGAAAATAAGCAAAAACCTTTCTTTTTATATCTAGCTTTTAATGCACCACATTGGCCATTGCAGGCTCCCGAAGACGTTATTACGAAGTATGATGGTATCTATAAGATAGGTTGGGATAGTTTACGTATAGATCGATATAGACAAGCAGTTGAGAAGGGCGTTTTTCCTAAAGGACAAAAAATTAGTGAAATAGATGCATCTATTAGACCGTGGAATAGACTCACTTTTGATGAACAGCAATATTGGCAACGTCGTCAGCAAGTGTTTGCAGGTATGATAGATCATATGGATCAAAGCCTAGGTAGAATTTTGGGTACATTAAAGGATCTTAAAAAATATGACAATACAATCATCGTGTTTTTATCAGATAATGGAGCGCAAGGGGGAGATAATACCCGTATTTACACCGTTCGAAATACTGAAACCGTTGGAAGGGCTGGCTCGTATGATATTCAAAATAGTAATTGGTCACAAACAGGAAATTCTCCATTGCGAAGCTATAAAGACAACCCGTATGAAGGAGGCATAGGAGCTCCTTTTATCGTTTGGTATCCCAAAGAAGTCAAAGCCAATGTAATTAAAAAAGGAACTGGCCATATTATAGATATTGCGCCTACATTGTATGATTATGCTAAGGCAAAGTATCCTGATAATTATCAAAATAGTATAACGAATAAATTAGTAGGTGTAAGTTTGCGGAGTACCTTATCTTCCGAGCAACAGCAAGTGGATAGATCGACTCCATTATTCTGGGAGAGAGCAGGGAATAGAGCCGTTAGAAAAGGGAAATGGAAGATGGTTTCCTTATTTAAGAATGGAGGGAAAGTTGAATTGTATAATATCGATGACGATAGGGGGGAGAATATAGATGTTGCTTCTCAATATCCTGAAGTTATTAATGAATTAGAAGCCTTATACAGCAATTGGGCTAAGGAAACAGGTGTTGTAGATTATAATCGTATCAAAGTGCAACGTAACCCTCTAAGATAAATTAAAGAAAATGAAAAAGATATTATTATTAATATTTGCGATAGGGTATAGTTTAATTATTTTTTCGCAGACAAAAAGTAAACCTAATATCATATTGATATTAGCAGATGATTTAGGATATTCGGATTTGGGCGCTTATGGTTCAGAAATAGCAACACCAAACTTAGATAAATTGGCGTCAGAAGGTTTGCGATTTAAAGAGTTTTATAATAATTCTATTTGCGCACCTACCAGAGCATCATTGCTCACTGGTCAGTATCAACACAAAGCTGGTGTAGGATATTTTTCGAATGATTTAGGTTTACCTGCTTATCAAGGGTATCTCAATGCGGAATCGTTGACCTTGGCAGAAGTACTTAATGCTAACGGCTATTTGACGTTAACATCGGGGAAATGGCATGTTTCGGGCAATGGCAAGAGCTATCCTGCAGACAGAGGTTTTGAAAGGGTGTTTCCACAGGGTACCTCCGCAAATTCTGGAGCGCCTACTTTTGGTAAACCTAAAGTGGATGCTGAGGGTTATCCTTTGAGCGAATATTTAGCAACAAATGTAATTCAAGCAAATGCAGGAAAGTTTTTGGATGACGCAAAATCTGTAAATAAGCCTTTCTTTTTATATCTAGCACATACAGCGCCACATTGGCCATTAGTAGCATTGCCTGAAGATATTGCTAAGTATAAAGGTAAGTATGATAAAGGATGGACGGCTTTACGCAAGCAAAGATTTGAGAAACAAAAAGATTTAGGTTTATTTGATGGTACGGTGAATCTTTCTATTCCAGATCAAGATTTGTATGATTGGGAGAGATTGTCCTTTGATCAAAAAAAAATGTGGGCTAAAAAGATGGAAGTATATGCGGCAATGGTTGATCGACTAGATCAAAGTATTGGTTTGTTGATTGACAAATTGAAAGAAAATAATCAATATGATAATACCATAATTTTCTTCTTATCGGATAATGGTGCTCCGGCAGAGGATTTGGTGAAATGGTATGATGGAGCACGCAAAAATACAGGTCCTGTAGGTACAGAAGGTTCTTTTGAGTCTCAAAGTAAGAATTGGTCGTACGCTTCTAATACACCTTTCAAAGCATTTAAAGATTATATGCATGAAGGAGGAATTAATACACCCTTTATTGCATGGTTTCCAAAACAGATAAAGCCTAATGTAATTGTGAAAGGTACAGGTCACATTATTGATATTGCGCCTACCTTATATGAATTAGCAGGTGCTAATTATCCACAGACTTATAAAGATACAGTTCTATCCAATCCATTACCTGGGCGAAGTTTAGTGCCGGTGTTATCAGGGATAAAAAATGAGGTAGATAGACCCGAAGGATTATTTTGGGAGAGAGCAGGAAATAGAGCAGTACGTATTGGTAATTGGAAGTTGGTTTCGACCTATCCGTCATACAATTGGGAGTTATATGATTTAAACAATGACCCTACAGAAACTACCGATATAGCTAGACAACATCATGCTGTCGTTTCTCAATTATCACAAGCTTATTTTCGATGGGCTAATGATAATGGTGTCGTTGATTTTGCGGAAATTGAAGATAAGGAGCCCAAAACGATGCGCAATTTTAGAAAGAGCAAAATACAGGAGCCTGTGGGCTCAGCTTTTGGTTGGTAGGATACATAAAGACATATCTACACAAACTTAAATTATTGTTGTATATTGTATACTTTTGTTTTGAATATAAATTTTTGTTATGAATCCTAATCAATTTTTTTCATTTAGTATTTTCATGTTATCGTTTTTGACTAGTTATGCTCAAGATAGCCTTTCTTGTTGTGCAGAAACAGTAGCGTCTCGATTTGAAAAAATATCAGCAGCTGTGCAAGTCAATAAGAAGATTGGTGATTCAAAAACGACTAAGATGATTTTTATTAAAGGAGGTGTCTTTGCTATGGGTTCTGATTTGTATGCTGACACAAAACCTCTTCGTAATATTGAATTATCTGATTTTTGGATGGATGAGCACGAGGTTACGAATGCACAGTTTGCCCAGTTTGTAGAAGAGACTGGATATGTTACACTGGCAGAGCGGAGTTTAGATCCGAAGGATTTCCCGGGTGTGGATACAGTTTTGTTAAGACCGAGTTCTGCAGTTTTTGCAGCTCCAGAAAGAGTTAGAAACCTTGATGATCATATGAAATGGTGGCGTTTGGTAGAAGGTGCTTGCTGGAAATATCCTGAAGGGAAGAATAGTACTCTTGTAGGACGTGAGCATCATCCTGTTGTGCATATTGCTCATGAGGACGCTGCGGCGTATGCGGCTTGGGCAGGAAAGCGATTGCCTACAGAAGCGGAATGGGAATATGCGGCAAGAGGAGGTAATTCTGGTACTCATATTTATTATTGGGGAGATGAATTAAAGCCAAATAATAAATGGGTAGCAAATATCTATCAAGGGAATTTTCCTATTTCTAATACTAAGGAAGATGGCTTTGAAACTACATCGCCTGTAAAAAGTTTTCCCGCTAATCCTTATGGTTTGTATGATATGGAGGGTAATGTGTGGGAGTGGTGTTCTGATTTTTACCAACCGCGATATGAGCTGACAACGTTGAAAAATCCTACAGGGCCTAGTTCTTCTTTTGATCCTCGCGAACCTCATGTTGTAAAAAAAGTACAGCGTGGAGGCTCTTTCTTATGTACGGATCAATATTGTGAGCGCTATAAAGCAAGCACCAGAGGTAAAGCAGATGTCAATACCTCAACCAATAATGTTGGTTTTAGATGTGTGAAGGATATATAGTATAGCATTTCATTGCGATTCTTTGCTGTAGCATAAAGGATAAATTTGCTTAAGGAAGTTCTTCATTATAAAATATTCGCTGTAAATTTAATACTAATTGAAAAAATACGATGCGATCATAATAGGTTCTGGTCCTAATGGCCTTGCCGCTGCAATAACCTTGCAGCAGCAAGGCCTTTCTACGTTGGTCGTAGAAGGGGCAGAAACCATAGGTGGTGGATTACGCACCAAAGAACTTACGTTGAGTGGATTTAAACATGACGTTTGTTCGGCAATCCATCCTATGGCGATGGCATCCCCATTTTTTCAATCTATTCCATTACGTGATTATGGTTTAGAATTTGTACAGCCGACTATTGCGGCAGCGCATCCTTTGGATAATGGTGATGCTGGTATTTTATATCAGGATATACATCAAACGGCTAAGGCCTTAGGAGCTGATGGGAAAAAATATCTTCATTTGTTGAAAAGTATGGTAGATAGCTATACTGATCTATCCGAAGATACGCTAGGCCCGTTGAGGCTTCCGAAGCATCCTTTTACATTAGCATCTTTTGGGCTGAAAGCACTTCCACCAGCGAGTTGGATTGCTAAGCTATTTAGCGAAGAGAAAACCAAAGCATTATGGGCAGGTATGGCGGGGCATGGTATGCAGCCATTATCCAATTGGACGACATCAGCAATAGGATTTATGTTGATGGCGGTAGGGCATCGTTATGGTTGGCCTATTCCAGTTGGTGGGTCACAGGCTATTGCAGATGCGTTAGTACGTTATTACCAATCGCTAGGAGGAGAAGTGCAGACAGGTTTGTGGGTCAAAGATGTAAAGGATCTCCCCGAGCATAAGCTTTTGTTTTTGGATATGACACCAAAACAAATTCTTGCATTGAAAGGGCTAGATTTAAAAGAAACCTATCTCCATCAATTAAAGAAGTATCGTCAAGGGATGGGGGTTTTTAAGATGGATTGGGCATTGTCCGAACCTGTTCCTTTTACAAATAAAGATACCCGACAGGCAGGAACCGTTCATCTAGGGGGTACATTTGCTGAAATTGCGCATTATGAAAAAACAGCACATCAAGGGCACGTTTTGGATAAGCCTTTTGTGCTCTTTGCACAGCAAAGTATATTTGACAACACACGAGCACCAGAAGGTAAACATACAGGATGGGCATATTGTCATGTACCCAACGGTACAGAAGCGGATTATACGGCGGCAATCGAAAGTCAAATAGAGCGCTTTGCACCCGGTTTTAAGGATACAATATTGGCAAAGCATACTTTTTCGGCAATACAGATGGAGGCGTATAACCCCAATTATGTAGGAGGTGATATCAATGGTGGAATAATGGATATAGCGCAGTTATATACACGGCCGACTTTATCTTTGACGCCATATCGTACCACCAATGCTTCGGTTTATATTTGTTCTTCTTCTACTCCTCCGGGGGGCGGAGTACACGGAATGTGTGGTTTTCAGGCCGCAAAAGTAGCCCTCAACGATCATTATGGTTTAAATATAAATCTCAACATATGAAAAAGGTAGTTTTAGCAGGTGGTACAGGCAATTTAGGCCAATTGTTGACTACAGCATTCCTTAATAATGGATGGCATGTAGTGATATTGACACGAAGGATCGCACAGCCAAATACAGACCAGATTACATGGGTCGAGTGGGATGGCAAAAATATAGGTAATTGGGCACAGTATCTTGAAGGTGCCGATGCTGTAATAAATCTTTCGGGTAAAAGTATACAATGCCGTTTTACGGAAGATAATAAAAGGGAATTGTGGGATTCTAGAATTCTTCCGACCAAAGCAATTGGTATGGCTATACAAACACTTCATAATAAGCCCAGCATATGGGTTAATTTTTCTGGTGTGTCTATATTTAATCAATTATCACATTTACAAGATGAGAATAGTAAAGAAATCGGAACGGGTTTTTTAGCATCGCTAACCAAAGATTGGGAACAATCCTTTTGGGAAAGCAATGTAGCAGATGTCAAGCAGGTTATCCTCCGGATAAGCCCAGTATTATTGAAGGATTCAGGTTTTTTCGCTGAATTACTGCCTTTAGTAAAATTTGGTTTAGGAGGCAAAGTTGCCGATGGTAAGCAGTGGATGAATTGGATTCATTATGCCGATTTGATAGCACTTATCTTTTGGATACTGCAACAAGAGAATCCTTCGCCCATTTATCATGCCTGCTCCCCAAATCCTTCTTCCAATGCGCTATTTATGAAAACTTTTAGAAGTGCTGTCGGCATGCCCATAGGTTTTCCATTACCTTCATTTATGGCCAAAATAGGGGCTTTTGTCAAAGCTGTGGATGCTTCCCTATTATTGGACTCCGTCCCTGTAACGACTACAGTTCCAGCACAACAAGGATTTGTTTTTAAATATCCTAATGCAGAACTTGCAATCAAACAATTATTAAAAAAATCAACCTAAATAATTACATGTCAGTAAAAAAATCATTTTCATTTACAGAGGATTGGGTAGTTGTTATCTTAGGATTAGCTATCATCTTTTTAGCCTTATCGGGTATAATAATACCAAAACCTACCTTTAGTTGGGATTCAGTAGATTCTTTACAAAATAAAGTATTAGCAAAAGATAATCTAATAAAAATTGGTCAGCAGTTTTTACTTGTATATGGTGCTGCCATATTAGGAACTTTATTCCTTAGGAAAAATTTGAATGCGCTATTGGTCGTATTCCCTATTGTGTTTATATTGACTTGTATTGCTATGCTTATTGCAGAAAACGCTCTTATTAAAGACTATAATCTTGATGCAGTTATTTTTGCCTTAGGAATTGGTTTAGCGATAGGTAACTTTTTTAAATTGCCTCTTTGGTTCAAGGAGTCACTAAATACAGAATTATATGTCAAAGTAGGTTTAGTATTGTTGGGAACAACGGTGATTTTTGGTGATATCCTTAAAGCAGGTTCTTTGGGATTAATTCAAGCTTTGGTCGTCGTAATTTCCGTTTGGTACTTTGCATTTTGGCTTTGTAAAAAGTTGAAAATTGATAAAGAGATGTCTTTGATGTTATCCAGCGCAGTTTCTATATGTGGTGTTTCGGCAGCAATAGCTACTTCAGGTGCAATAAAAGGGGATGCTAAGAAATTGTCCTATGTGATTTCTTTAGTGCTTATCACAGCCATTCCGATGATGATATGTATGCCTTATATGGCCGAATGGATGGGCTTATCGCAAGAGGTAACTGGTGCTTGGCTTGGGGGTTCTATTGATACAACAGGTGCTGTAGTTGCTTCGGGCTCTTTAGTAGGGGAGGAAGCTTTGAAAATAAGTACTATCGTCAAATTCTCTCAAAATGTATTGTTAGGAATTGCTGCATTTGCCATTAGTATATACTGGACCTATGCCAAATCCGTTGATGACGAAACTAAAAGAGAAAAACCTACCTTAAAAATTATTTGGGAACGCTTTCCTAAGTTTGTGATCGGATTTGTCTTTGCTTCGTTATTATTTTCTTTCTTTATTTCGCCAGAAACGAATGATCTTGTAAAAGGAAGTTTAAAGAGTATTCAGGGCTTGTGGTTTGTATTGGCTTTTACATCGATAGGATTAGAAACTAATTTTAAAGAACTTTTTGTACACAGCAATAAAAAACCATTATATGCCTTTTTGATAGCACAGACATTTAATGTCTTGGTTACTTTAGTGATCGCTTTACTTTTATTTCGTTAAGTGATTTTGTTTTTTTAAATTATGGAATTGCGACAACTAATGCATCATATAATTGAAATATTCCGTTTATGAGTGAAAAGGAGTTATTACTTCAGTATAAGGTCTCTGGAAATTTAGAATCTTTGGGAAAGGTATATGCTCCTTACATGTCTTTATTGTATGGTGTTTGTTATAAATATCTACAAGACGTAGACCGAAGTAATGATGCGGTAATGCAAATTTTTGAAGAACTGATTGTCAAGTTACGGATTCATGAGGTTGATAATTTCAAAAGTTGGCTGTATGTCTATGCTAAGAATTATTGCCTGATGCAACTTCGTAAAGACAAAAAACAGCAGTATGTAGATCTTGATCACTTTATGTATGAAAGTGAACAGAAATTAAATGATATAAATGATTCACGTTGGCAAGAGCAGCATTTTCATAAATTGGAACTGTGCATGCAAACCTTGAATAAAGAGCAAGAGGTTTGTGTTCGATTGTTCTATTTGAACCAACAGTGTTATAAGGATATTTCAGAAGAAACTGGTTTGGATTTGAATAAGGTAAAAAGTGCCATTCAAAATGGTAAGCGTAACCTTAGGATCTGTATGGAAAGTAAGAAAAATGGAGAATAATTATCAATTATCACGTATTCATAACTATGTCAATGGCTTGATGTCTAAGGAGGATATGTATACCTTGGAACGTGAAGCTTTGGAAGATCCTTTTTTACAAGATGCTATTGATGGGTATAGAATGCAAAATGGGGTTGATGCCAAGCAATTAAGTTTATTGCAACAGCGATTGGCAACACGTGTCGAGCAACATTCTTCTAGCCAGCACAAACGCTTTTACAATTGGCAGCGATTGGCGATTGGTATGGCCGCAGGAGTGATGTTTATTACGGTTTGTACTTTATTGCTAATAAGATATATTCCCAATCATAATAAGACAGATTTGAAAGAAGTTTTGATTACTGATGCACTATACGAATACGATGTAATGCCATTAACGGATCAGAATGATGTATTCCCTGTCGGAGGATGGGAAAAGTTTTATGAAGTATTAAATACTAAATATGCTAATCATCAAAATTATAAAGGAACATTGGATATTCGTTTTGACGTAGATGCTTCAAAAAAAGCGAATAATATCATTATTTCTGGTGCTGATTTTGATAATGATAAAGAGCTCGTTGATCTGATAAGGAATAGCATTACCTGGAATGGTCAAAAAGCTCATTTTAGTGTAAAAATATATCAAATAAGTTTATAATGTTATTGAGAACATCCTTTTTTGGTATTTTTTCTTTACAAGAAATACCGACTTGTAGGTATTTTTAAATGGTTGAATCCTATGTAATATTGCATCAACATATACCATTTGAAAAATATTCTCTCTTCTTGGGGGAGTTAAAAATAAAAGGCCTGCAATTCTGTAGGCCTTTTATTGTTGTTGTTAAAATGCGGAATTATTCTTCCCAACGGATTTTATCCTCTATAGGAGAGCGTGCTGGCTCGCGAGGTTCAGCATTGTGATGTCCTAAATAGAATAAACCGATACATTTTTGGTTTTCTTCGAGATTTAAGAATCCTCCTAAGTGATGGATTAAACCTGGAGTTGCCCAGTAACCACCAATGTTAATAGAATGAGCGGCTAACCATAAGTTTTGAACTGCACAAGATGTCGCTGCAAGTTCTTCCCATTCTGGAAGATCTCCGGTGTAGTTAACAACGATAGCAATAGCTACATTTGATGTAGTTGCTTTCTTAGCCATATTTATTTCTGTGGCTTCACTATATTTCTCAGAAGGTGTAATATTCTTATAAATACGTCCTAACTCAGCACCCAATCTTTCTAATCCTTCATTACGAAAAATTACAAATCGCCATGGTTGTGTACGTTTGTGTGTAGGAGCAGCATTTGCTGCATTTAAAATCGTTAAGATATCTTCTTTAGTTATATCTTGATCCGTAAAACTGTTTTGATTAACCGTTCTACGGTAGTGGATTGCATTTAAAATGTCGTTTGCCATTTAATTTATTTTAGGATTAAAGGTACTAAATATTAAGCTTTTTCTTCCCATAGTGTAGCAATATGAAGAATTGTCTTTACCGCTTTCTCCATATCTTGTTTACTAACCCATTCCATCTTACCATGGAATGCATGTCCTCCCGCAAAAACATTAGGACATGGAAGACCCATGAAAGATAGTCTAGAACCATCTGTACCACCACGGATACTGCGTTGTTCTGCTTTCATACCTGCACGTTCGATTGCTTCCAGTCCAATAGCCATTATTTGTGGGTATTGGTCTAGTATTTCTTTCATATTGCGGTATTGTTCTTTTGTCTCAAAAGTATAGGTAACATTTGGATATTGTGTAACAACAGCTTTGACAAGTTCTTCCAATTCATGCTCATGCTTTGCTAAATTTGCTGTAGCGTGATCACGGATAATAAAATCTATTGTTGCTTTTTCTACAGATCCTGCTATTCCGGTAGGGTGTACAAAACCTTCTTTGCCTGATGTACTTTCTGGGGAAAGTCTTTCGGTAGGAAGTGAATCCACTATTTTAGCTGCAATTTTGATTGCACTTTGCATTTTGTTTTTAGCAAAGCCTGGATGCACAGATACACCATGAATCGTTACTTTTGCTGCATCTGCAGAAAAGGTTTCATCTTCAATAGTTCCTGCTTTTTCGCCATCCATAGTATAAGCAAACTGAGCACCTAATTTCTCTAAATTTACAAAATCAACCCCTCTGCCTATTTCTTCATCTGGTGTAAATAAAATCTTGATATCACCATGCTTGATCGCAGGATTACTCATAAGTATACGTGCGGCATCCATTATTTCTGCTACACCAGCTTTATCATCAGCCCCCAATAGCGTAGTTCCTGATGCAGTGATGATATCATTTCCTATTTGATCGGCTAGGTCTCTATGTTCATTGTATTTGATGATAATCGAATTGTCATCTGGTAAAATGATATCTTGACCTTGGTAGTTGCTATGTACAATAGGTTTTACATTTGTTCCTGAGCAGTCTGGTGAGGTGTCAACATGTGAGCAAAAACAGATAACAGGGACTTTTTTATCACTATTAGAAGGAATAGTAGCATATACGTACCCATTTTCATCCAATTGTGCATCTTCAATACCCAATTCCAATAGCTCTTCAAGCAATAGCCTACTTAGATTTAATTGTTTGTCCGTTGATGGAAATGTTACAGAATTTACATCTGACTGTGTATCAATTTGTACATAACGCATAAAGCGATCTGCAACTTGAAAATTATCTATATTATTTATTGTTGATTTATCCATTTGTTAACAAATTGTTCTTCACACAAATTTAAAAAAGAATATTCGGAGGAAAGTATCTTTTTTGTAAAGAATAAGAGAAGTTGATACTTTGTGCACTATAGCTGTAGATCGTGATCTATTGATATTATAGCTAATTTTTAACGCTTCGTTAGCTAATAATAGGGATAATCTAGGTATTACCTTTTGGGGGAGATAAGCGTTTATATTTACGATTACTTTGTTTCTTGTTAAAGGCAATGCCTCGTATTCTGTCATTAAATGGGCCAATATATTGTCAATATATTGGCCCACTCTCTTCGCTCTGTTAGATAATATCTTTTCGTTGAAGATATAGATAATATGCTCTATTTATATAATTGAATAAACATCGCTTACCACAATAATTCTGCAAATACAGGGAAATGATCCGAAGGAAATTTTCCCATGTAGGTATCCGTTAGGATTCCAAATTTCCGAACTTTAAATGGCTTTGTAACAAAGATATGGTCTATTAATCCAGATTCTTTAATTGTTTTTCCCCATCCATTGAATGTTGAATTGGGTTCATATTTAAATGCTGTTAAATTATAAACATCTTGTACTACTCCACTATTTGCTAAAGTTAGATAAGCTTCATCTTGTTGATTAACATTAAAATCTCCCGTCAATATCAAAGGTAAATCTTTAGCAAATTCCTTTGCTTTTTGAAGAATCAATTTAGCACTTTCTTTGCGTGCAACTACGCCGATATGATCAAAATGTGTATTCATGAAGATAAATTTCTTACCATTTTTACGGTCTTTAAATATTCCCCATGTACAGATACGTGGCAATGCGGCATCCCATCCTTTATTTGGTGTCGTAATATCAGTTTCAGAAAGCCAAAAAGTGCCGCTATTAAGCACGGTATATCTATTTTTATTGTAAAATATAGCCGAATACTCTCCTTTTTGTTTGCCATCATCTCGGCCAACTCCGATATATGAAAAATCTGGAAGGTTTGCTTGCATATCATTTAATTGTTCAATAAAGCCCTCTTGAATTCCGAAAATATCAAATTCATGAAATTTAATAAGGTTGGTAACGGCATTTTTTCGATCGTCCCACATGTTGCCGATATCGCTATTATTTTTTTGACGTATGTTAAACGTCGCAACATTAAATTGTTGAGCTACTATGTTTAAGCTATATAAAAGCGCAAGCAGTGATAATGTTAGATATCTCATTTTGTTAATATTTGTTTTAATAATTCAGGTTCATCTGTGGTTATAAAGTCTACTTTTTCATTGATAAAGTATTCCATTGATTCTTTATCATTTACAGTCCAGACATTGATCTCCATTTTCTTTGATTTAGCCTCTTTTATATATGAAGGGTTGTTTTTAAAGACCTTAAAATTGAAATCAATACCATAAATACCATTGTTAAATAATTCTTGAGGCGTCTTGTCACTTCCTAGATATTGAATTTTTACTTTTTTATCTAATTTTCTTAAATGAAGGCAGGCATCATAACTGAAGGCAATAAATACAGTTTGATTAAGTGCTTTTAAATCTCTCACTAGGTTGTATGAAAGTTCTGCCGCTTTCAGCGTTCTTTCTAAACCTAACTTACTAGATTTTATTTCATAAACCATTTTAGTCTTTTTCTGCTTGATTCCTACGCGCATATATTCCTCAGCAGTGGGAAGCTTTTCACCGTTGCTGAGTTTCTGTTGACTCAATGTTTTGTAATCTGTTGTAGCGACATCAACACCATTAAAGTCATTGTCATGATTAACTATTAAGACATCATCTTTGGTCAAGCAGACATCAAATTCTGATCCCCAGTATTTACCTTTAATTGCTTCTTCAAGTGCTGCGATGGAATTTTGGGGTACTTCAGTGTTTTTCCAAGCACCTCGATGGGCTACAATTTGAGTTTTTTGTGCATACGATAATGTAATCATAGACAAAATAAATAGTGTACTTAAAATTTTTTTCATTGTTTAGGTTATTTTAAATAGATGATATTTGAAACTGTTCTTTCGCCAAGATGGTCAAATTGCTTATTGTCTGAGGGATAATTAACAATACCATGTGCAGGTTGGTCTTTTATGTACATAGCAGTACTACCGCCACCATCCAAATTCATGGCTGTGCTGCAGCCATACCAACGGAATATATCGGCTAGTTCGTGGAGGCTAAGTCCTTCAGCATTGGCATTACGTCCATCCGCTGTCAAAAGGATTAGTTTATGGTTTTTTAGGGCTACCGCAGTACGTGGATGACGATTATTATTAAAAGCGTCTTTACCCAATTGTATATTTTTGCCATCTTCTAATAAGTAGGGGCCTGCTAATAATACATTTTTGAATGGAATGACAGCAATAGAATCGGGGCTAATGCGCAAATTATGCTCATCAAATGCTAAATACGCATTTGCTCTAGCTGATTTGGTACGGGTATAATTGATAACTTTATTATTCACCTTAATATAATCAACAGCACCACCATTTTTCATATCAAAGAAACCACCATTTATGGCAACTAAAGCATGAAGGCTATCAGCGAGTGTAGATGTCTTTCTTCTACTATTGGGTAGTCCTTCTAGACCTAATTTTTGGAGGTTTTTTTTATTTAGCTCAATTTCTATGATATTGATTATCTGGTTACTATTAAATAGTCCTTTAAAATGTCCCTTTTTCCAAGTAACTCCTTCTCGAAGGGTCGATTCTTCCCAGCGGTGATTGACAATATGTAATGAATCCTTGTTTTGTGCTTTGCTATCTAGTTGTAGGAAGGCTAAGACAAGGATAATTAAGCTTAAATAGGTAGTTTTCATATTGATATCTAATTTAAGTATCTAATATGAAATTAGAGTTAATTTATTTTAATATTAATGGTTTATCATAGAATTGTTGCATTAGTGCGCCTCTACTTTTTGTAGTAATACAAGAAAGCGATAATTAATTATCGCTCGCCATTCCATTCGCCATAAAATTGGGCTAAGAAGTCTTCCATGTATTGATGCCTTTGGGCTGCTATTTCTTTGGCTGTAGGCGTATTCATTTTATCTTTTAGTAACAGCAATTTCTCATAGAAATGATTGATAGTGGGAGCTGTTGTATTTTTATATGCTTCCTTGCTTTGGTTTTCTAATACTGGAATTGTAGGGTTGTATATCTCTCGGTTTTTGAAGCCTCCATAATTGAATGCTCGCGCAATACCTATGGCGCCAATAGCATCTAAGCGGTCTGCATCTTGGACGATAGCTAACTCTTTAGAATGGAATTTTACTTCGCCTAAAGATGCTTTATAGGACATATTCAAGATGATGTTTTGAACATGCTCAATCGTAAGTGGATCTACACCTATACGCGACAAAAATTCACCTGCTATACGTGGACCGATAGTCTCATCTCCTCCATTAAATTTGCTATCCGCAATATCGTGTAGCAATGCGGTCAATTCGCAAACTAATCTATCTGCAGATTCTGTCTCTAAAATCAGTTTGGTATTATTCCAAACACGTAATATATGCCACCAATCGTGTCCTGATTCTGCTCCTTCTAGCATTTCTTGGACAAATGCAGCTGTTTTTTCTATGTGTGTCATATGTGTAAATGCAAAAAGCTAATATAGATATCTATATTAGCTTTTTGTGTTAAATGGTATTATATTTCTAACTTTTTTTACCGTCGTATAATTCGTATTGTAACAAACGACAATCTAATTTACCGTTGAAAAATTCAAATCTACGCGATGCTTGTAGCCCTATTTTTTTTGCTAAATCCGGATTTCCCGTAAATACATAGCCTCTATAACCTTTACATTTTTGTTTCATAAAATCACCCATACGTTTATAGGTAACTTCTAGTTTGCTATGAGTACCTAGACGTTCCCCATATTCAGGGTTAAACATGATCACACCATGTTCTTCGGGTATTGTTGTGTCCTCAAAATCACAAACCTCAAAATCTATCAAATGCTCAACACCTGCTGTTCTTGCATTCATCTTAGCGATTTCTATTGCTTCTTCTGAAATATCTGAAGCTACGATTTTTGGAATGTTATGCTTGTCAGCGATGTCTTTTATATATCTTCTATCCTCAAAGAATACTTCTTCATCATAACCGATGAAGTGCATGAATGCATAATTCATACGTTGTAATCCTGGCATACGTTTCTGTGCGATCAATGCTGCCTCAATAGCTAGCGTTCCCGAACCACACATCGGATTTATAAATGGAGATTTACCATCCCATTTTGTAGCCATGATCGTAGATGTAGCTAAGGCCTCCAGCATGGGTGCTTTACCAGGGTGCTTACGGTAGCCGTGTTTTGCTAACGTTTCGCCCGAAGTATCTAAGAAAATCTCCGCACGATCTTCCATCCAGTGTAGGTGTACTGCCGTTTTATGTAAGTCTGGACCGGAGTCTGGACGAACCCCTTTTACTTCTTTGATACGGTCTACGATAGCATCTTTAACTTTTACATTGGCAAACAATGGCGTCAAGATATGTTCGTTATGTACCGTAGAAGTTACCGTGAAATAACCATCAAAAGGAATTACTTTTTCCCATTCTATTTTCACTAATTGTTCGTATAACTCTTTTGGGTCTGCTGCTCTGAATGCACCTACTTCATATAATACTTGACTTGCAGTACGCAAATTTAGATTAAGCTTGATACACTCATTTACTGTCGCATACAATTCCACTCCCGTGTTGAATGCACGTTTTATTTCAAAGCCTAAGGCTACAACTTCTTCCTGAAGATATGGTGACAAGCGTCTATTGCAGGTCACGATTACTTTACTTGCTGTGTTGAAAACTTCCTTCATATTTATGCAAAGTTAACTATTCTAGAACGCAAAAAATATGTATTTTTACGGTTTAATATTTTTAATATGGAATTAAGAGGAAAAGTACACGAAATAGGTGCCACACAAAATGTTACAGATACATTCAAAAAAAGAGATTTGATCGTAGCTTACGCTGAAAATCCGCAGTTTGTTGAATATATTCGTTTTGAAGCAACCCAAGATAGAGTAAACATTTTTGATAATTTGTCAATCGGTGAAGAGATCGAAATATCTTTCAATCTTCGTGGCCGTCCTTGGACAAATAAAGAAGGTGTAACGACTTACTTCAATTCTATAGTAGCTTGGAGAGTGACTAAATTGGCGAATACTGCTGCTGCAGCACCAACTCCTGGCTTTGCAGATATGCCTGCACCAGTAGATATCTCATCAGCAGGAGCTGACGATGATTTACCTTTCTAATCTAGCATAGTATTTTACAATATAATCAAAGACCTTCCCAAAACGAAGGTCTTTTTTATTATCCACTGATGTATTTCCCGCCAGGGATAAGACGAATAATATAGGCTATAATCATAGAAGCTGCTATAGAAAGGACTGTGGCGACAGGTATCACATATACCGTATCCATGTATTTGGATATCCATGGATGGATATAGTTTAATGGGAGGATATGAATCAAGTAGATACTGAAGCTATATTGATCAATTAATGTAACCCATTTTGGCATTGTATGTTTGTCTGCACATGTGATTTTTAAGGCCAAGAATAAAAAGGCTGTAGCCAATGCGGTATTAAAAAAATTATAATTGTAGTAGATAGGATCTAATTTGTGAATCTTAGCACTAAGATACCAGGTGATATAACCTGTAAATAGAATGACAAGGAAATAGGCTATATATGGAATACTTCGTGGTAAAGAGATTGTTTTTTTGCTTAAATAATACCCTAATACCAGATAACCAACATAGCCAGAGAAGAATGTTAAATCTATCTTGGGAACGTAGTCATAGAATATTTTGTAATTTACAAACATAGATAAGAACCAGAGTACTAAGAATATTTCTATTTCTCGCATACTTGCTAGTAGGATTATTTTTTTTAGAAATGGTATCGTAAAATATAATCCTACAATCATATATACGTACCATAAATGTGCATTAGCGCCATGTAAGACTTTATCTCGAGCGATATTCAACACTTGTGATATGGGTAGTGCTGTGAAATTTGTATACCTGTAGAAGTAATATATCAGATAGATCAGCGTCCAAAAGGCAAAAGGATATAGAATTTTTGGAAATCTCTTTTTGTAAAAAATCAATGTATTTTCTTCTTTCGATAGTAACAAAGCACCAGAAAGCGCGACAAATAATGGAACGGCACATCGTGTGGCGGCATTGATCCAATTGGCGTAATTCCAATTGAAGGAGTAGCTATCAAAGTGATTTAAGAAGCCTGTAGAAGCATGTATTAAAACTACAAAAATGGTGGCTATAACACGCAAATAGCTTATATAAATATTTTTTTCTACCATATTGTAAAAATATGTTTTCTACGCTTAACTTGTGGATTAGTGTAAAAATATATTAGAGTTGGTTTTATTTTTGATAATTTAGGAGTAAATTAATAATATGAAAAATGGGTTGGGTAACTAAAAATAGTAGACGGTGGGAATTAAGTCAATTGAAATGGACTTTTGCATCTATTTTGTTAGTGCCGTTTCCTATACATCCATTTGTGATGATGGCACAAGCTTCCAAAAGTAAGGTGCGTTCTTGGTTTGCTTTATCATGGTTACTATTGGCCGTGCAAGTAGCCTTATTTTATTCTCTTTTTATTTTTGTCGGGACTGTATCACAGGGATTATTTTTTACGCTTATTGGCTTCTTTGGCTCCTATATTGTTGGTAATGGCTTATTGTTGAGTCAATCAAAACCTTATTTGAGACGATTGGAACAAGGCGAGGTAAGGGAACTAACATGGATTTCTACTTTAGAAGACCAACGTCGATTAGCATTAGCACAAGTAGAAATGGAAACGCCACAATCTTTTGTGAATAAATTACTTTATTATAAAAAGGAAATTGACAACAAAAGTATCCAATACAATTTGGATAAGATAATTCGTCTTTTCCATTTGGTCGAACAACGCGATATTATGGAAGCCGAAAAATTCTTAGTACGACATGGTACTGTTGTCAATCTTGCTAGAGAATATTATGATTTACAAAGCACTAAATTAAATAATAAAATCACTGCTGAATCTAAAGAAAAACTTGCTAATGTACTATCAAGAGCAACAGAAGCAATAGAATTGGATGTGACTACCTTAATAAAAAATCGTTTGTTAGATGTGTCCGCCGAATCGGATGTCTACCTTCAAACGTTGAAAAATAAAAATTTATTAAAAGATTAAACGATAAAATATGTCTACAATAGATCTTACGACGACAGAAGGAAGTGAAAAGGACAAGAGTCAAGAGATTCAAGTGAATTTTACACCTGAAGAAAAAGCTTTAATACAACAATATAAAGATAATATCAACTTGACGTCTACAACAGATATTATTCAATATGGTGTGGCTAGTCAAACCAAAGTGAGCAATTTTTCTAATGAGATTTTGAAGCAAGTCCGTACTAAAGATATGGGAGGAGCCGAAGAGATTTTATTAAATCTACGTTCTGATATACGTTCTTTTGATGAAAATATTAACAAAAAGCCTCTTATTCCTTTCTTTGATACATTAAAGAAAAAAGTACAGCGATTGCGTACGGAGTATGCTTCTGTAGAAAAGAATATCCATCAGATAGAGTTAAAGCTTGAGGGTCATTATAAAACGTTGCTAAAGGATGTGACTATTTTTGATAAGCTATTCGTAGAGAATCAAAATTATTTTAAAGAATTGTCTCTTCACATTGCGGCAGGGGAGGAAAAATTGCAAGAGGTTCTTACAGTTACATTGCCCCAAATGCGTAAGGAAGCGGAAGAATCTGGTGATCAACACAAGATTCAAACCTACAAGGATATGGAGCAACATGTCGTGCGTTTTGAGCGTAAGATTCACGACTTAAAGCTTACACGAATGGTTGTACTGCAAACGGCGCCTCAGATCCGTATGATCCAAAGTAATAGCAGCTCTTTGATGGAGAAAATCCAATCTAGTATTGTCAATACCTTGCCACTATGGAAAAATCAAATGGTATTAACATTGGGTATCGCGAATGCACAACGCGCATTGGAAGCACAAAAGGCAGTAACGGATGCCACTAATGAATTGTTACGTAGAAATTCAGAAATGCTAAAAGAGTCAACAATCAATGTAGCACGTGAAACCGAGCGCGGAATTGTTGATATTGAGACAATAAAAAAAGCAAATGTCGATATTATTCAGACCATCGAGCAGGTATTGCAAATCCAACGGGATGGTAGAGAAAAACGTAAAGTAGTAGAGCAAGAGCTGTTACAAACTGAAAATGAATTGAAACAGAATCTTTTGAAGTCATCTGCTGATTCAAAATTGATAAATTAATAAAAGAACCGCGTTAGCGGTTTTTTTAGTTTTACGGCTAAATCTTATTTATCGTGGTATTTTCTTTGGGAATATAAGTACGAAATAGTCTTAGATTAAAAGTACTTGTAGTATATACATACTATATTTAATAGTAGTGACTAAAGTTCCATTCAACTATTATTTTGGATACTTTTTTAAGCATAAAAAAAGTCACAATTTTGATTGTGACTAGTATGCTACATTTCCCAACGTTTCTTGGGAACACACGTAATATCTTTTACTTTGCGTAGTATGATAGGTTTCGAGTCTGATTGACTTTCCAAGACCACTGAATCTGCAGAATGGTATTTTAGTTTGAAACGCGGCAAATATTGACCACTTTTATAACAGCCTGAAATTTTTTGCTTTTGATTTTCTTTCGTATAAAGACCTTCTACAATGATCGAATCTCCACGTTGAACATATACACCTTGTGCGTATTCTTTCCAATTGCCATTCTTAAAACAACTATCTGGCATTGTTTTGGTTTTTGCATGCATATCCATTACGGTATACACCGAGTCACATCTAAAGGTGAATTGATGTAAAGTATAGTTTAGCATTTGATCTTGATAAGGAATGCTATCTTGAACCCATACGCCTTGAAGAAATGGCACCCCTTCTGTTTGCATTTCCGAATGCCTTTGGCAGCTCGATAAAGCTATAAGCATACCTATTAGTGAAAATAGGTATGCTTTATAGTATTTTGATATATTTAATAGTTGTCTCAAACTCTTATTTTAAACTTCCAACCATTTCTTCAGGTTTTACCCATTCATCGAATTCTTCCGCTGTTACATATCCTAATGCTATAGCAGTTTCTTTCAACGTAGAATTGTTTTTATGTGCTGTTTGTGCTATTTCAGCCGCTTTGTAATAACCAATTTTTGTGTTTAATGCAGTTACCAACATTAATGAATTGTCTACTAATTCTTTGATGCGTGCATAGTTAGGTTCGATACCAATAGCACAGTGCTCCTCAAAAGAAATACATGCATCACCAATCAAACGTGCTGATTGTAAGAAGTTAGCAGCCATCAATGGTTTGAATACATTCAATTCGTAATGACCTTGTGTACCACCGATAGTGATAGCAACATCATTACCCATTACTTGAGCAGCTACCATTGTTAACGCTTCACATTGTGTAGGATTAACTTTACCTGGCATGATTGAAGATCCTGGCTCATTCTCCGGGATGATGATTTCACCAATACCCGAACGAGGACCTGAAGCTAGCATACGGATGTCATTAGCTATTTTGTTTAACGAAACCGCTAATTGTTTCAAAGCGCCATGTGACTCAACAATAGCATCGTGAGCAGCTAATGCTTCGAATTTATTTGGGGCAGTAACAAAAGGATGACCTGTGAATTCAGCAATATATTTAGCAACAGTAACATCGTAGTTTGTTGGAGTATTTAAACCTGTGCCTACAGCAGTACCACCTAAAGCTACTTCTGACAAGTGGGCTAATGTGTTTTTTATTGCTTTGATACCATAGTTTAATTGTGCTACATAACCTGATAATTCTTGACCTAATGTCAATGGAGTAGCATCCATTAAGTGTGTACGACCGATTTTTACTACATTCATAAATTCTTGAGATTTACGTTGCAATGTATCGCGTAATTTTTCAACACCAGGAATAGTTACTTCAACGACAGCTTTGAAAGCAGCGATATGCATACCCGTTGGGTAGGTATCATTTGATGATTGGGATTTATTGACATCATCATTAGCTTTTAATACGGGCTCACCTTCACCAATTTTGCCACCTGCTAATACTTGCGCACGGTTAGCAATTACTTCGTTTACGTTCATGTTTGATTGCGTACCCGAACCCGTTTGCCAGATTACTAAAGGAAATTGGTCGTCCAATTTACCCGCTAATATCTCGTCACATACAGTAGCGATAGCATCACGTTTCTCTACGGGTAATACGCCTAACTCGTGATTAGCATAAGCCGCAGCTTTTTTCAAATAGGCAAAACCTTCGATGATTTCTTTTGGCATTGAACCAGAAGGGCCAATTTTGAAGTTGTTACGTGAACGTTCTGTTTGTGCACCCCAGTATTTGTCTGCTGGTACCTGAACTTCACCCATTGTATCTTTTTCTATTCTGAATGACATAAATATTTATTGAAAAATAAAAAAATCTAAATAATCAAGTGTTCCACTACTTGATCTCCTATACAAAGTTACTGAATAATAAATAGAATAGGAACTTAGATTAAGAAGCATTATACAACTTTATTGTTAAAAGTTTGTTATATTTATTAATACTTGATAACCTAAATTTTTCTACTATGAGAGTCCTATTTAATCTTTTTAATCTTGGAATAGGCTTGCTTATTGCAAGTCTGAATTATTCTTGTTTTCAGGATCCATCAACAACAAAAGAGGTAGTGACTGATTCTCTATTACAGACAACTAATGATGTAGATTCTTTAGAAGTTCCGCTGTGGGAGTATGATGCTAATAATGACAGCATGATAAAAAATCATATCCCTAGCCAGCTAACTACGGAAATCGTACTGAATGATTTTAATAACCGTTACGAAGGTACTATTCATCTAGATCTTTTGAGAATAGGCCAAGACACTATTTTCTTGACTATAAAAGACGCTAATTATTTGACCCATCATATGGGTACTACAGGCGCCTTCGCTTTTATGGCAGAGTTGGTGTATTCGTTAACAGAAGTTTCTTCTATCGAAGTAGTAAACCTTGAATTTGAAGAAGGAGATCACGCTTCACCAGGTGCTTATAGGCGGGCTGATTTTGATAATTACTTATAATATTATAAGGCTAATCTTTTTTGGATATATTCATTTACATGATGATATAACTGTTTAGGCTTTAGCGTACGCCATGGAATCTCATTGAGCAAACCTCCAAAGTTAATATAGTAATCTATGTTCTGTTGCTGAAATTCTTCGATTACATGTTCTCTAAAATGAAGACCAGCGATCCATCCATCTTCTACTTCTTGAAACCATTCCTCGTAATAGGAATCGTCCGAAGTGTGAAAGTTTAGAACATTTTCGCCAATAAGGATAAAATGATTTATTCCTTCATCGATCATTACATCTAATACTTCTCGTTTCAAGGCCATGATATCATTGTAGATAGCATCATTCCATTCGCCAATAAATTCTATAATCCCATAACCTAAATCATAATCCGCATATAGGACTTTTATATATAGCGTTTGAGAGCCAAAGTCATCCCATTGAGGGTGTAATAAATAGTTATATACTTGTTTATCGAACTCGAATTCATTATATTGAGTTCCGTAGAATGGCGATCTTTCATCTTCCGATGAAATGTAGTCATGTCTCCAATTGTAAAAAGGTTCAATAGCGTGCATTATCAGTAATTTTTTAAAAATTAGCAATTATTTATTGATTATTTAAACATATTAAACCTTATTTTGTTGTTAGTTAATATTTGTATTTCATTATTAAGAAGTTAAAATTACTGCTTACTTTTGTGTAGTAATTAAATCCATGGAAAAAGGAACAGTAAGAAATATTTTTGTTGCTGCAACTTATGCGGCTACACTTCTTTTGGGGTTGATTTTGGGTCAAAATTATGTTGATCAACAAGGTAGTAGCCCCGGCAATTCTTTAATCCCTATTGGATTATCTGATAATTCTTATAAAGTCCAACAAGTACTCGATTTACTCGTTAATAACTATGTAGATAGCCTAAATCTTGATTCACTCGAAAATGGGGCTATCAATCATATCGTATCACATTTGGATCCCTATTCAAGTTATTTATTGCCTAATGCTTCAAAATCTCAATCTGAAGCCTTGGATGGTACTTTTGAAGGAATCGGTTTAGAGTACTATAATTTGAATGATACTTTAATGGTTGTGGGGCTTATGCGAAATGGACCTGCTGAAAAAGTAGGCATTAAAGTAGGAGATAAAATATTGAAAATTGATACTACGGTGGTGTCAGGAAGAAATACACCCCTACAAACAGTAGAAAAATTGATTCGTGGTAAAAAAGGATCAACTGTAGATTTGTTTGTTGTGCGGAATACAGATAATATAATTAAAACATTCAAACTCAGAAGAGACCAGGTGAGTGTTAGTGCTATTGACGTAGCATATATTTTGCAACCTACTGTCGGCTATATAAAAATTAGACGTTTTGGCCTGAAGACAGCTGAAGATTTTAAGCAATCTCTTATAGAGCTGAAAAAGCAGGGTGCTACAAATTTGATCTTAGATTTGAGAGATAATGCAGGTGGATATTTTCATATTGCTATTCGCTTAGCAAATGAATTTTTTAGCGACAAAAAGCTCTTAGTTTTTACCAAAGGGGCGCATGAAGATAAGCGAGAATACTTCTCTGAAGGCAATGGTGATTATGCAAGTGGTAAATTGGTGGTTCTAATTAATGGAAGGACAGCGTCTGCATCTGAAGTTGTAGCCGGTGCTGTACAAGATTGGGATCGAGCATCGATTGTGGGACGCAGATCGTATGGTAAAGGAATCGTACAGGAGCAATTTGATTTTCTCGATGGCTCAAGGATAAACCTTAGTATTGCGCAGTATTATACACCCTTGGGAAGAAGTATACAGCGCGCATATAAAGCCAATTGGTCCAACATGATAGATTATGCTTCTATGTATCGTGGATTGTGGGTTTTGGATACAGCTTTTGTACAAGGACAATTATTTAAAACCTTAGAAGGGCGTGAATTATATAGTGGTGGTGGTATTACGCCAGACTACATAGTGCCGATTGATTCTAATGCATTAAGTATGCTTTATCAAGAGATTGTAGGATCTAATTATTTAGAAGAATTTGTTTATGAACGATTCACTAAAAAATCACCGGCATATAGTGTAGAGAATTTTATCCAAGGTTATCATTTACCTATACAAGAATACAACGATTTTATATCTTATCTAAATACACGAGGTATTGCAGTTTCTGCGAAAAAGAAAAATGATCTTTTGGGGTTAATTCAATCTGATATCGAAGCTATCGTTGCTCGCTATTACTTCGGTAGAGAAGCTTTTTTTAAAGTTAAAAATAGAACTGATCCATTCATAGAAAAAGCAATTGATGTTTTGAAACCGATGAATATAGCTTCTTAAATTAATAGGTTAAATCTGCCCAAATAGGGTAGTGGTCTGATAATCGCTCATTGATAATACCATAATTATCTATTTTGATCTCTTTGGTACAAAAAATATAATCAATTTGGAATATCGGAAGTAATCCAAAATGGGTAACGCCCCAGCCGAATCCTTTTTCTAAAAAAGCATTGTTCATGCCTGCAGAAATTAAATTTACGCTATAAGACATGGGCGTATCATTAAAGTCGCCCATAATTATATATGGATAAGGGCACTCGTCAATATGTGTTCGTAATGATTTCGCTTGATCACTTCTATTCGAGAAAGCACGTTTTAGTTTACGACCTACGCGTTTTGTTTTTTTTTCATCACTAGATTGTAGATTTGTTGTGCTTTTCTGGACAAATTCTTTGTCCTCTTCTTGTAATGCAAATGAACGAAGATGGACATTATATACCCTTATGGTATCTCCTTCACGTTTTATATCAGCATAAATAATTCTATTGAGACCATAGCTATTATGATGGATCGTCCCATAATTGATGATAGGATCTTTTGAAAAAATAGCTTGGCCATAGCCTTCATAGTCATTTTTTGTGCTAGGCTCGAAATAATAGTCCTCAAAATCACCTGCATTTTTCAGCGTTTTTGTAAATTGTTTGGTTCCTTTGATGCGGCTATAAAATTCTTGAAAGCAAATGATATCTGGTGTTAATGCTTTTACTAATTCTAGTGTCTCTTCTCTGAAATTGTCTTTGTCATTATTGTACTTTTTAAACATATGTACATTAAAACTCATAACGCGTAGGTTTGCGTTTGATTTAACAACGATCTTCTCTTTATTATTTTTGAAATTGATATGTTTACTCATCAAGTTCCATCCAGATAGAATGGTGATTAAACTAATTAAGGCATATTTTCTTTTACGTAAAAACCAATAAATGATAAAACCGATATTGATAAGTAAGATTGGAAGATAGGCTAAACCAAAGAATGCTATTGGCCAAAATTTTTGCGGATCAATAATTGAAGCCGAATAACTCAATAGCAAGGCTAATGCTGCAAATATATTAGCGGTGAAAATTGCTTTACTGAAATAGCCTAATTTAGCCTTTAGAATGGTTCTTCTTTGCATTATCAGTTTTTCTTACTTGCTTTAAAAAGTATTTCTTTTTCGTGTTTTGTTAAGTTTTCATACCCTTTTTCAGAGATCTTATCTAGTATTTGATCTATCAATTCTTGATCAGGCTGTTCATTTTTTGGGATATTATAATTTTTGTTCGATCCGTATACAACCTTTAAATGCCTTTTTTTGTTTTTCTTAAATATCGTAGTCCAATCCTTTCCATTGTGCATTGATCTAATAAATAATAGACCATAGCATGTCGCTATGGCAAAAGATAAAGCTGTGGCATATTGATTTTTGCTAATAAATAATATTATTTCTATACCTAGGTATACAAAAGCAATCGTCTTTAGGCTGACATTACCAAATATCATTAATCTTAATTCTGCCTTTGGGGACAATATTAGAAGGCTTCCTAATAATGCAGCAATACCGAAAGAAATAGAAGTCCACTCTATACTGTTGATGCCAAAGAAAGGAATGCTGTTCAGCAAGAGAAAAGATATGGCCCCGACTAATATACCACCAAAAAATGCAACTAAAAAATACTTTGGCTGGAGTAAATTTAGAAACATATTACCTATCCAATATAGCCACAAACAGTCAAAAAGTAAGGGAAAGAAATCTGTATAAATAAATGGATGACTGACAATGGACCATGGTTGACTAATCAAACTACTAAATAAAGGAGGGAGGCTTAAGCTAGTTAATAGCTGTAAATCTGAAATAAAAGTACCTTCGGTCTGAACTAATCTCAAAAAATTAGTTATTATAAATAGTAAGACTGTTATCGCGATGATAATAGTAATAGCCGAAGACGATTTATACGTTTTTTGAACGAATGTGTTGAAGGTACTATTTTTCATATAGTATTAAATTTAATAATAACCTTTCTTAATTCCCCATGCTTTTATTAATAAATAACCAAATAATGCTCCTCCTACGTGTGCCAAATGCGCAATTGAAGAACCATTGTTATTAAAGCCTAAGTAAATTTCGATCAAGATATAACCACCTACAAAATATTTTGCTTTGATAGGCACAGGGATAAACATAAAATACAAGGGCATATTTGGAAAAAAATAAGCAAACGCTAATAACAAACCAAAAATAGCTCCGGAGGCACCGACCATAGGGATTCTATAAATAGTCCCTAATGTCTGCAATTGGTCGCCTGTAAGCTGAAGATTGCTTTGTATTGTATTCTCTACAAGATTGATAGCGATCAAATCGCGCGCAAATGGTGTTCCTGCAATCTGATATACTTCAAAGGCTTGTACCCCATATTGTAGGACTAATGCTCCTAGGGCGCAGATCAAATAATAATTTAAAAATCGTTTAGAACCAAACATACGTTCGATAATAGGTCCGAACATCACCAAAGCAAACATATTGAAGAAAATATGACCTATATCTGCATGCATAAACATATAGGTAATAGGTTGCCAAATATGAAAAAACTCAGAGTCTGGGTAATAAACACCTAACCAATCGTTAGCAGGTTTGACCAATGATGATCCTATAAAACATATTACACAAATTATAAGTATGTTTTTTACGACCGGTGAAAGATTGTTTAATAAATTATTCATCTATAATTCGCGTTTAAATTTTACCAAATTTATCCATTAATTCTTGTAAAGTAATAGTAATAATTGTCGGTTTACCATATATAGAAATGTTAGGGCTTTCGCAAGCAAACAACCTGTCAATAAGGTCTGACATAGAATCATTATCTAATGGTGTACCCGTTTTTATAGCACTACTTTTTGCTAAACTACGGGCGAGATTGTCTCTTTTATCTAATTTTAGCTCTGCTTTATTATTCTTGAAATCTTCCAGCAGTTGCTCGACTACTTTAGTCTCATTTACATTATTACCTAGATCTGCAGGAATACCTTCGATGACGTAGGTAGTCTTTCCAAATGGACGTAGTTGAAATCCTAATGATCGTAATTCAGGCAATAAATCATTCATTAGCTCAAAGTCCGCTGACGATAGCTCTATGGTGCTAGGGAATAAACTTTGTTGACTGCTTCCTTTATTGTCATCCAAATGTGCTTTATATTGCTCAAAAAGGATGCGTTCATGTGCTGCTTGCTGATCTATAAGCATTAATCCTGAGTGTATTTGCGATACAATATATTGATTATGTATCTGAAAGAATAGCTTTCTTGATTCAGCAACAGTTGCTTTTATATCATCGTCTGCTTCGATTTCTTCTACAGGTAACAAAGGCAACTGTACAGCTTCTTCTTGCTCCGCGATCTGGTATAGGCTGTCCCAATTTTCGGGAATACCTATCTTACGATCGATCCCTCTAGCATAGCTGTCGCCACTTTTGTATTTATTTATGGAGTTTCCTTCACCATCGACTTCAAAAGGGTTGAAGTTGGGATTGAAAGTAATGGTAGGAAATTGAATTTCTTCTAACGGTTTGGAAGAGATCATATCACTAAAACTAGTCTCTTGGTCGAAATCTAGTGAAGGCGTGATATTGTATCTTCCTAATGAACGTTTTACGGCAGAGCGCAATATCGCATATATAGATTTGTCATCTTCGTATTTGATTTCCGTTTTTGTAGGATGTACGTTGATATCTATCTTTGCAGGGTCTATATCGATAAATAGTACATACAACGGAAATGTCTCCCCCGCAAGAATCTCCTCATAGGCATTCATCACCGCATGATTGAGGTAATGATCTCTGATGAACCTTTTGTTGACAAAGAAAAATTGCTCCCCACGTGTCTTTTTGGCATATTCCGGCTTCCCCACAAAACCTTGAATATTGATGATGGTGGTTTCTTCCTCTACAGGGACTAATTTTTGATTGTAGTTATTACCAAAAAGATGAACAATACGCTGTTTTAATGATCCTGCAGATAAATGAAACAATTCGTTGTTGTCACTATGCATGCTCAAAAATATATTGGGATATGCTAAAGCAATGCGTTGAAATTCTTCGATGATATGGCGCATCTCCACAGAGTTACTTTTCAAAAAGTTTCTGCGTGCAGGAATATTGTAAAATAAGTTTTTTACAGATATGCTTGTGCCATTCGCTAGAGCTTCAGGAAATTGATTGATAACTTTCGACCCTTCGATTTGTACAACTGTGCCCAATTCATCTTCTACACGTTTGGTCTTCAGTTCTACTTGTGCAATTGCCGCAATGGAAGCCATCGCTTCACCTCGAAAGCCCATTGTGCGAATCGCAAATAGATCCTCAGCTTTACGAATCTTGCTCGTAGCGTGTCTTTCAAAACAGATCCTTGCATCCGTGACACTCATGCCACAGCCATTGTCAATAACCTGAATTAATGTTTTACCAGCGTCTTTTAAAATTAATTTAATTCTATCAGCACCAGCATCTATAGCATTCTCGATTAGTTCTTTAACAGCTGACGCAGGTCTTTGAACGACTTCACCCGCGGCGATCTGATTTGCAACTGAATCTGGAAGTAATTGAATAATATCCGACATACGACGCAAAGTTACAAAAAAAACCCTGCTTAGGGGGTGTAAAATGATGGTCTTTTGCGCTATAGTTTAATAAAAAAGGCGATTTTTTAAATCGCCTTTTTTATATGCTTTTTTAAAGTGTAATCTGTCTTTTGATACTCTCTTCTAGAGAGATAATAGTTTCGGTACGTTGAATACCTTTTAATCCTTGGATATCTTCATTCAGCACCTTTCTTAAATGTGCTGTATCTTTACAAATTATTTTGGCGAACATACTATATGACCCTGTGCAATAGTGTAATTCAACGACTTCTTTCACCTGTCTCAATTGCTCTACTGCATCTACATATTGAGAGCCTTTTTCTAAATAAATCCCTAAAAATGCAGTGATATCAAAGCCTACCTTTTGAGGGTTTATGATTAAATTAGATCCATGAATGATGCCCAATTCTTCCATTTTTTTCATGCGTACATGGATCGTACCTCCAGAAACAATAAGTTTCTTTGCTATTTCGGTATAAGGAATAGAAGCATCTTCCATTAATATGGATAGAATCTGGATATCTAAGTTGTCTAAGTCGTAGTTCGAATAGTTTTTTTCCATAAAATTTGAACAATTATATGTTGTATTCTTTTTTATACATAATAATCTCTAAAGCTATTCTTTAGCGTTCAATACGTAGATTAAGCGGTATAATAGTAGAGAGAATCTTTATTAAATCCTTGTTTTAAAGATCGATAATAGCCTATTAAATTTAAAGCTGGTCCATATAGTGTAGTTGTGACCTTAAAAGAGATTCAAAACTTCAAATACAACCTAAATATACAAGTTATTATTTTTTCTTTTATTTATATTTTACAAAAATAGCAACTAATATTCATTTTCTTTTTTTATTTTCTAAAAAAAAGGAAAACTATTTTACGATATTTATATATTCAATATAAAATGAATACTTTTACTTTTTGTAAATAGTAGCAAAGGTGAATGGCAATGGAGATCGATGATGTAAAAATATCAAGAAAAAAGCCTATTTTTTCTGTTAGTACTGGATTAGCTAAGTATTTGAAAATGTACCAAAGGGACGCACGATTACCCATTAATTATGCTGATCTGCTGAATTTTCAAGAAACCGTTCCTGTAATGGACAAATTTGGGAATGATACCCATTGGGAAACACCATTGTATCCTCCATATGTGCAAGATCAATTGTATGATGGGCTCAAAATTATTTATGCTATTCTCAAAGCTTCTGGTAATACACGTATTGTACAACATAAAATAATTGATAGAATTGAATATTGTGCTTTTGGTAATACAAAGCCATTCCGTATTCGTATCATTAATAGATTGAATGACGTGTATGATTATTTCTATATTAAGCAAGCAGATGCTTCGCGGATATATGGTTTAGAATTAGAAGAAATATTGTCCCCAAATCAAGTCAATTATGTATATGACGGTAATACATTAATTGAGGAACATATAGTAGGGATTCCTGGAGATACATTCAGCAAAACCCGTTTAGGAAATCCTGATTATAATTTGACCCGTATTGCCAAGGAGTTTGTTAAATTTAATGAAAGATGTGCTATCTCCTTGTTGGGGGATATGCGTGCCTATAATTATGTGATGCAAATTACCCCAGATTTTGATGATTTTCAATTTCGCATTAGAGCCATAGATTTTGATCAACAATTTTTTGAAGGCAATCCTCGCGTATATAGACCGCAGTTTTTTAAGGAGAATTTCCCTTTTGTAAAATTGTGTATGGATTACCTAACGGATAAAACTGTACAACAGTACCAACAAGAAGAACGCTCTTCCATCGTTCATCGTGTACGAAGCGAAAGGCACCGCATAAAAGATTTGCGTGATGCTTCTCGTGGACAAGAGTTATCCACCCTTGAGAATATTATGCAGCTTAGAGATGGTTATGCTAAGTCTTATAACGACAACAATTATTATAACTGTAAAAGTATGCCTGATATTGTGGAACTGAATGTTAAGAATGTAATTCGTCAGGTACAGCTCTAGCGTACTCTTTTTTCATTGTCTTTTACAAATGCTGACCAAGTAGAATAACTTTTGTTTCCAACGCTTGTGTTTTGTTGGAAAGAGTGACAAACAGCTACGGCTAATCCATCTGTAGCATCCAGAAATTCGGGGGTTTCTTTAAAGCCTAACAAACTTTGAAGCATCGCAGCAACTTGTTCTTTGCTGGCATTTCCATTGCCCGTCACAGATTGTTTTATTTTGCGCGGCGCATATTCGTGAATAGGAATATCTCTGCTTAATGCTGCAGCCATCGCTACGCCTTGGGCGCGACCCAATTTGAGCATCACCTGAATATTTTTTCCGTAAAAAGGTGCTTCTAGAGCGACACAGTCAGGTTTATATTCTTCTATTAGTGCTAATGTTTTCTTGAAAATGCGTTGCAATTTAAGACCATGATCATCGAGGTGACCCATTTTGATGACCCCTAAAGTCTCCAAGGAAATCTTTTTACCGACTTCCTTGATGATTCCATACCCCATTACAACTGTACCTGGGTCAATGCCTAAAATGATCCTCTCTTTTGCCTTTTCCTTCTGCATGCCCAAAATTACATATTTAATTGGTACTGTTTTTTCTTATTTGTATCGATTTCAGGGAAATATTCTTAAAATTGTGATTAAAACAAATAGTGTTGACAAAAAATCAAAAGAAATATCTTAATATAATCATTAAACTTACCATAGTTGGATTAGCCCTATGGTTTGTTTATACCAAAGTTCATAATCAGAAAAATCTTGCTGCATTCACTAAGCTTGTTAATGGGTTAGATGATAATGTGCTGAATTATGCCTTGATTATTGTTGTTCTAATGATGTTTGCTAATTGGGCTTTGGAAATTGTTAAGTGGCAATATTTGACACGATCATTACAGAAGCTCAGCTTTTGGACCGCTACCAAGTCTGTTTTCTGTGGTTTGACATGGGCAATATTTACGCCCAATAGAATTGGTGAATATGGCGGACGGATTATGCTGTTGAAGAGTGATAATCGCGCTAAAGGTGCTGTATTGATGGGGGTAGGCCTATTTGCACAGTTGGTGCTTACGAGTTTTTTTGGTGCCTTGAGCATAGCTTGGTTTGTCACTACATTTTTGGATACTCCTGTGGCCATCAATTTTGGGATTTGGATGATCGCTATTATCTACGCTCTTGCGTTTGTCGTATTATATTTTAATGTTCATTGGGTAGATTATTGGGTAGGTAAGTTTAAGTTTTTAGCTCGGATAAAGCCTTTTTTTGGCGTTTTGCTTGAGGTAAGTCAAAGGGAATTGCGCTATGTTTTAGTATTATCTTTATTTCGCTTTATAATATTTACTACGCAATATATTATCTTGATGGTTATCATATTACCTGATATTTCGCTCGTAGCGATGGTACTAATGATATTTATTCTTTTCTTTGTGCAAGCGGCTTTACCGACCTTGGATATCTTTGACTTTAGTGTTCGAAGCTTCGTAGCGAGTAATTTATATGCTTATATTACGACACAAGAGATTGCTGTCATGGCGATAGTTTCTTGTGTATGGTTTGTGAACTTAATATTGCCCGCGTTGATAGGGTCTTTTTTTGTGTTGAACGTTAATTATTTAGGTGATAGTAATACTTAATTTTATACTTGTATTTTTTGCGCTAATTTATACATTGATTGTATTGTATATGCGCAAAGGGTGGTCAGTAATACCTTATTTCTCCAAAGAAAGGAAGGTCAATACTGCTGTTTCGGTTATTATTGCCGCACGAAATGAAGAAGATAATATAGCCAGAACAATAGATGCTATTATAAATCAAAATTTCCCTCAGGATAAGCTTGAGCTTATTATTGTTGATGATCATTCCACAGATAATACAGCAGCCATAATCTCTTCCTACGCGGATAGGGGGGTTAGGTTATTACAGCTGGATGTTGGTGATGCCTTGAATTCCTACAAGAAATATGCTATTACCAAGGCGATAGAAATGGCTTCGGGTGATATCATTGTATCTACGGATGCCGATTGTAGGATGGGTAATAATTGGTTGAAGACCGTAATTAGTTATTTTGAAGAAAATGATAGTTATATGGTTTCTTCGCCAGTATCTTATTCAGAAGAAAAAAACCGTTTCGAAGAATTACAAACGTTAGAATTTCTCTATTTGATCGGCTTAGGAGCTGCAGGTATAGGGAATAGATCTCCTACAACTTGTAATGGTGCTAATTTAGCCTACCGTAAATCGTTATTCTTTGAGCTTGGTGGGTTCAATGGTATTGATAATTTAGCATCTGGTGATGATGAATTATTCTTACACAAAGTAGCGGAAAAGTATCCTCATAAAATAGGTTTTTGTAAATCTAGAGAAGCAATTGTGTACACAGATGCTAAGCCTGATTTGAAATCTTTTATTAGTCAACGCAAGCGTTGGGCTTCCAAGAGTACAAAATATAAAGACAAGAAAGTTGTTGCTTTGGGCGTTAGTATTTGGTTATTTAACCTTGCATTGATTCTATCTCTATTAGGTTTTATCCTATTATTGCCACAGTTTAACTGGTTGCTTTTGGTGGCTTTTGTATTGAAGATAATGGTAGAATTTATATTTATGATACCTGTTACCAGCTTTGTAAATCGTACTTCTTTATTGTGGTATGTACCTATACTATCTATCATACATACTGTTTATATTGTATATATAGGCGTTGCCGGCAATATAGGTAAATATGATTGGAAAGGTAGAAATGTTAATTAACCTTCTACCTTTGCACGTATCGTAGTTTCCGCCAATTTGACGATTTCTTCTAATGTTAATCCTTCAGTATTAAGTGGCTCCATAACTTCCCAGCTCATGTCGATGCATGTATTTAACGGATAAGAGCCATATTGAACCATTTCGTAGGATCCTTTTATGGCAATAGGAACAATCAATGCATTAGGATTCTTTTTTACAAGAGTCGCAATTCCACCGATAGAAAATGCTTTCATTTTACCGGTTTTGGTTCTTGTGCCTTCGGGAAATATAAAAGCTGACCAATTGTGTTCCTTCATGTTATTCGCAAGCTTTAAAATCTCCGCAATAGACTGCTTTGTGTCTTTACGGTCAATATTGGCCGCTCCACCATGTTTCAAATTAAAGGAGATGCTCGGAATACCCGCTTTCGCTAATTCTATTTTAGAAATAAATTTTCCATGAAAACGTCTCAAAAAATAAATCAATGGAGGGATATCAAATGTACTTTGATGATTAGCAACAAAGATGATAGGCCTATCTAGAGGCAGTTTTTTATTGTCAATAAATGTTATTGTATTTCCTAAAGTATAATAGCTATATGTCAACAAGAAGTTAAGAATATCGACTGTTTTTTTATGCGCACCGTATCCTCCTAATTTTAAGGCTAACCATTGAATAGGATGAAATATAATCAAACAAAGGCCGAAGCAGATGTAAAATATCGGTGTTAGGATATACCCAAAGATTTTTTTCATAACATTTAAAAATGCAAATATACTAATTTGCCTTAAATGCTATTTTAAAAATATTATTTTGAATAATGTTAATTGTGTTATTAATAATAGTTATATTTAATTCAATAATGTTTGTTTTTATATGAAATTACCTGTGCGTTGCCCTAGCTGTGATACACAACTTGAAGTTATAAAATTGAGTTGCCAGCAATGTAAGACAGAAGTAATAGGATCTTATAAGGTTCCTGTATACAATCAACTGGATGCTGATGAACAAGAATTTATTATCCAATTTTTATTGAATTCAGGAAGCTTGAAGGAGATGGCTAATATTTTGAATAAAAGCTATCCTACAGTACGAAATAAACTAGATGATCTTATAGCTAAAGTAAAAAAGATAAGTGATGAAGAAATATAATGAAAGTCAGAATTTTATGAGTAATTGGCTGATTATTTTGCTTATTATTCTGTTTGGTGTCGAATTTTACGACGTGTATGAGAATTATCAAATTAAGCATTCTGTTGAATTTGGCGTTAGTTTTTGGATATTTTTAGCGGTACTGCTCAGTTTAATTTTGGTTCGATTGAAAGTCGCTATTGATGATGATGGAATAGCTGTGAAATTTTTTCCATTTGTATTGCAAAAGAAATGGAATTGGGACAGTCTAGAATCTGCTCATATCGTTCAATACAGCTTAATGGATTATGGCGGTTGGGGCTATAGAATTAGTAAGAAAGGGATCGCCTATACGACAAAAGGGAAGTATGGCATTCAATTGGTATTGAAAGATGGAAAACAAATTTTAATAGGTACACAGCAACCGAAAGAAGTAGAATTAATCTTATCAAAATATTTTGTTAATACGAATGAACATTAAGCTTGCCAAATTACTAATCAACCCATTTGAAGAGATTTCTTCTACTAAATTATTGATTATTGGTTTGCTAGCATATCTTGCCAGTAGTGTGTTCGTATTTTATTCAAAGTGTCATTTTGAAGGTTTAATTGGTATTAAATCCGGAAGGAACACTAATTTGGCCTTAAGCTTTTATAATAATGGAATAGCTATTGTATTACTTACATTGGGATGCTATATCTTTAGTTACCTCAAAAAATCGAACTTTAGGCTGATTGATATTTTCAATGTTGTATTAATTAGTAGAATCATTATTTACGCATTACTATTAATTTTAATAGAGCCATTTATAGTTAAAAATACCTTGTTAAAAGTGGAGATGGCTATTTTGGATGATGATTTTATGTTGGCTACTTTGACAAATTTTGATCGAACGGTACTCACGATTTTTGGTTTTTTGTGTATCTCATTTATAGTGTATTTCTTTTACTTCTTTATTACAGGACTTCGATTTGTAATAAATTCAAAAACAAAAATGGATAGTATTTGGATTTTACTTATTGTTTTTGGACTGGAAATTGTATTTACATTGTTTCATTTTAATATTATTTAGCCTATGAAAGGTATTTACTTATTGTTGCTGCTTTTAATGCAAGCCTGTACTTCTAGTGCTCAAACTTTTGATGGTGTATGGAAGGGTAGTTTGGATATTCAAGGTCAGCAGCTTCCTTTAGTTTTTGAACTAATAAAGACTGGGGATAAATGGGAGGGATTTATGCAAAGTCCAGCACAAAGTAATGCTAAATTTCCTATATCAACAGTTTCCATTAAGGGGGATTCTATCGCTATTCGTGTGAATGCTATAGGACTAGCCTACAATGGTGTACGAAAGAGTAATATAATTGACGGACACTTCAAGCAAGGCGCTTTTGAGGCAGAGATGAAACTTCACAAAGCTGAAGATAAAGAGAGTAATAAAGTGTTGGTGCGTACCCAAGAAGTACTTCCTCCATACGATTATGATACGATAGATGTTAAGATAAAGAATAGTTATGACAATATTGAGTTGGCAGGAACACTGACATACCCTTCAAAAAAAGGTAAATACCCTGCTGTACTTTTATTGACAGGTTCCGGACCACAAAATAGAGACGAAGAATTGTTTGGTCACAAGCCTTTCAAAGTATTAGCTGATTATCTTACACGCCATGGTATTGTCGTTTTGCGTGTTGACGATCGTGGTGTAGGACAGAGTACGGGAGATTTTTCGAATAGTACAATAGAAAATTTTAGTAAAGATGCTATTTCGGCTTTTGATTATCTAAAAAAACTACCACAAGTAGATAAGGCCAAAGTAGGTATTATTGGCCACAGTGAAGGTGGTTTGATCGCTGAGCTGTTAGCGGGGCAGCATTTGCCTGATTTGGCATTTATAGTTTCTTTGGCTGGGCCTTCATTTTCTATTGATCAATTGATGGTAGAGCAATTGTATGCTGTAGGTAAAGCTTCGGGAATGACGGAACAAGATTTAATTAAGGCTCGAACCATTAATACACGTAATTTTGCTATCGTAAAGAGTGATTTGAATACGCAGGATGCCTATCAGCAATTGCTGCAAAATATGTCTATGGCAAATATTGGTAATAGCAATAAGCAGATGGAAAGAGAACTATTGACCATGCTGGCCCCCGCATATCGTTATTTTATGCGTATAGAGCCAGAACGATACATTGCGCAGATAAAGGTTCCTGTGTTTGCAGCATTTGGTACCTTGGACGTGCAAGTACCTTCAACGCAAAATCTTAAAAGTTTATATAATCTATTACCAAAGAATTCTAAAACGGTACTCAAAGAGTATAAAGGATTGAATCATCTATTTCAAAAAGCTACAACAGGACAGGTATCTGAATATATGGATATACAAGAAACAATGAATCCGCAAGTGATGACAGATGTTGCGGAATGGATTAATGGGTTATAATGTCCTATTTATACCCTAAAAAAAAAAAAGGATTTACTACTAGTAAATCCTTTTTTAATGATTTTTTGATTGCTATTAAGGAGTAGTATTTGCTACTGGTAAAATTTTACCATTGTAAAATTTAGCGCCAGTTTGTGCAAATTCGGCTACATATCTGCCCATTTCGAAAGCCAAGGTGCCTGCTTGTGCGTCAGGGAATGCTTCTTCAAACATTTCCGTTTGCGATGAGCCTAGGGCTAAGCAGTTTACTTTTATGCCTTTAACTTTAAATTCTTCTGCTAAAACTTCTGTAAGTATAGCTAAAGCACCTTTACTTGCCGAATAAGCACTAAGTCCTGAAAACTTAACCGATCCTTGGACACCGCCCATGCTACCAATATTTACAATATGTGCACCTTCAGACATTAATGGAACGATATGTTTGATCATGTTGACATGCCCCAATATATTGGTTTGAAGCATTGAAGCGAACTCTTCGGTACTGGTTTCTAAAAATGGCTTATTAATTAATGCACCAGCATTATTGATCAGAATATCGACTTTATCGAATTTAGATTTTATAAAGGGAATTAAGGAATCCGTATAGTTGTCGTAAACAATATCAAACTGTGCAGGATATAATTGTCCTCCATCAAAATTGAGGTCTTTCGCTATTTCGTGCAGACGTCTCAATTTATCCGCTGAACGTGCTAATGCGATTACATTGTTTTCTTTATTTGCTGTAAGGTCTAGAACAGTTTCAAAACCTATTCCGCTACTCGCGCCAGTAATAATAATATTTGCCATTATTCGTTTTCGTTTATTTTGTCGTCAATAATTTCTTTCTCTACTTCTTTAGCTGATGGTAATTTATCTTCACCAAGGCCTGAGGGTTTTAGTGTGAAATATAATCCAGGGAGTGAGGTGATAAGTGAAATGAAATAAAATATTAAACTTATTGTTGCTGCCAATTGGAAATCTACCTGAAGGTATTTCCCTAATGCTATAGCTGCCGAATCACGCACGCCCAACGCACCTCCTACAGAAGGAATGATCGCTGTGATAGAGGATATGAGAAATATTAATAGATGGGGTGAAAATTTATCATTGTGATTTAATGCTAATAAAATAAGGATAGCGGTGAGAATCTGAAAACCCTGTACGCCCAATGCTTTAACATGTGTCTGTATAAAACGCTTGGCAAAAGGGCGAAAAAATAAATACAATATATAGAGGTAAGCTGCTGTACCAACGAAAGCTAATAGAATCGTTATTTCGTTAGGAATGGCAAAGCGGGGCATGAATACTATAAATGCGCATGAAAAAATTGCTAAGGCCCACAATCCACTTAAGCGGTCAAAAAATACAGCACTCAATAGCTGTCTTGTTTTAAAGCCATATTTCTTCTTTAGAAAATATACTTTATACGCATCTCCACCAACACCACCAGGTAGGAAAAAATTGTACAACAAGCCTAACCAATAAAGCTTTAGGTTGTAGCTTTCAGACAATTTAAGATGGATTGTTTTGAAAAAACTATTTAGGCGTGAAGAAGCGACTACTTGTGAAGTGATATAGCTTAATAGTGCCAAAAATAGGTACCAAAAGTTAGCATTGATAATAGATTGTTTAAACTCTTCGAAATGAAGGTTGCGCGATAGCCAATATAACGCTGCTAAAGTCACAATAACTTTAAAGGCATTTTTAGCAATATTTAAAAAATTTAGTTTAGACATATATCCTATTGTGCAGAAACAAAAGTAATTAATTATCTATAATGTTTCGTAGATTCTTGTGTACAACAGGATCAAGTAAATGCAAAAAAATGCTGTAGCTAGTGAGAATAACCAGTTTAATTCAATTAGTGCATATTTATTTTTCAGTACGTAGATTAATAAGGTGAAAACAGTTAAAAATAATAAAAGTGGAAAAATTAGGACCCATTCATTTGTAAAATGAAGTGTCATATTCATATTTTTATCTGAAAAAAATAAATAAACTGAAAAGGCTAATGTGATTATTAATAAACGTAAAAATGTTTTTGCAACAATTTTACTTATGGTATGATTTTTGGCATTCATGATTTAATAAGATTTGCTATCTTGCAAAGATAACTAAAATGAACTTTTATAATTTATAATACTATGCGAAAACACATTCTAACTATTGTATCAATATTGACTGTTGTATTGTTAGTTACTTCATGCGGAGCTCAGAAAAAGGGGTCTTCGCCTGCTAATTCCTCTACTTCGACAAGTGCTACTGGACCTACGGCTTCTCAATGGAAAGCTGGCGTAAAAGGAACATGGGTACTACAGTCTGTAGAACGTCAAGATATCCCTCAGTCGTATGTTATAAAAAATATATTCGATGAAGCTCCTGTAGATTGTTTTATAGGAAGTGTGTGGAATCTTCCAGGTGGAAATCATAGAGGATCGATTACGTTCAATTCTTCGGGTACTTTATGTGCTAACGGTGCGGTAAGAACTATTGTATGGTCTATTTACAATCCTGGAAATATGGGAGGTAACCCTGAATTTCAATTTAAAAAAATATATGCAGGTGATAAGGCGAGCAACGTAACATCAGGCTATAGATTAGAACTTTCTTATGCTGATGATAGTAGATTAGATATGAAAATGCCTATCCCATTAAATGATGGAAAAACAGGCTATTTACTGTTTAATTTTGCTAAAACAAATTAATCGTATATTACTTAAACATCATAAAAAAAGCAGTTAAAAGAAGTCTTCTTTTAACTGCTTTTTTTATGGAGCCTAGCGACAAAAATACAGTTCGATTATTAATTCTTATATTTTTAATTATCGCTTTTGTTATAGTACTGTGCTTTTGGTAGTTTACCATTTAATGCTAGAAATTAGCATCGCTGCGCTTATAGGTATATCCCAATGAAACCTATTTTTTGAAAGGGGTAAAATCCTAGTAACTGATCTATTCCTTTATAAAATAGCCACTAACATAGATAATGCTAATGGCTATAGTATTTATGTTATTTCTTTATTTAGAAAAATGTATCGTCTTTCTTTTTTAAAAAGTATAATGATATACAAGATAATGCTATAAATAAAACCAATAATCCGAGAATAATTAAGCTGTAATCACCTTTACTTTTTAGTATTGAATATAGACCATATGCAACACAAAAAGCAATAATAAAATAGAATAGTCCTACAGCTAATTTTTTCATCCTAGTTATTTTAAGCGTTATGTTTTCTTAAAATTAACTACAATTATCAAGCTATTTTGTTTGTTCTAATGCCTGTAATATATCATTTATAATGTCTTCTTGATCCTCTAAGCCTACAGATAAGCGGATGGTGCCTGGACGGATGCCCAAATGTATGCGTTGATCTTCTGTCAATTTAGCGTGGGTCGTAGTGGCAGGGTGAGTTGCAATGGTACGTGAATCACCCAAATTGGATGTGTATTTTATCATTTGCAAGGCATCAATAAATTGGAATGCTCTTTCTTTACCTCCTTTTACTTCAAAGGTTACGATTCCTCCACCTGCCTTCATTTGCTTTTTAGCTAACTCAAATTGCGGATGTGAAGGTAAGAATGGATACTTAACATCTGCTATTTCTGCATTTTTTTCCAATTCTGTTGCTAATGCTAGTGCATTGGAACAATGTCTATCCATACGAAGACCTAGCGTTTCTAAGCTTTTAGAGATTACCCAAGCATTGAATGGGGACATAGCGGGGCCTGTGTGGCGTATAAAGAACATCATTTTATTTAATAATTCTTCATTACCTACTACCACACCACCTAATACACGACCTTGGCCATCCATGTATTTCGTCGCCGAGTGGATAGATAAATCAAAACCATATTTCAATGGTTGCTGTAAATATGGTGTAGCAAAGCAATTGTCTATGGAGAAGATGATATTTGGATATTTTGCCTTTAATTGGCCCAATTTCTCTAAATCATATAACTCTAATCCTGGATTAGAGGGGGATTCTAAAAATATAATCTTTGTATTTGGTTGAATAGCATTTTCCCAATCTTCGATATTTGCGGTATCTACATAGCTATGTGTTACACCCCAACGTGGAAATAACTGCGTCAACAATTGATGGGTAGAGCCAAAAATAGCTCGGCTAGATACGATATGGTCACCGCTTTCGATGAATGCTGCAAATGAAGCAAATACTGCTGCCATGCCTGATGAAAATGCTAAGCCTGCTTCTGCCTTCTCTAATGTACATACACGATCAATAAATTCAGTAGTATTTGGATTGGCATATCTAGAATAAACCATACCTTCTTCCTCTTCCGCAAATATTGCTCTACCTTGCTCTGCGCTATCAAATATAAAACTCGATGTCAAATATAATGGTACAGAATGCTCCCTTGTAGCTGATCGAGGAGCTTGTTCTCTGATGATTTTAGATTGATTTTTTTTCATAACTGTGGTAAAGTTAAATATTGTTGAATGAAATGTCGATAAAAATTGTAGAGTTTTTTATGTCAATATGAATTGTCGTGTTAGTCAATCGGTTGAATGAGTTGATGTGGTTTTGGATAAGGGTATTTATAACCATATATAACGGTTTTATTACTTAAAAATAAACCATATGTATAACATATAGATGTCTATTATTATTATCTTTGATTTACAACCAAATGTATTGTTATGAAAACTAACCTTGGCTTAATTCTATTAGGATTATCCCCTTTATTAAGTATAGCTCAAAATATAGCTCCTAAGCCCTATGGAGTTATCCCATCTGAACGTCAATTGAAATGGCATGAGATGGAAACGTATTGTCTTATACATTATACTCCCACTACTTTTCAAGATAAAGAATGGGGATATGGTGATGCTGACGCTAAAATATTTAATCCTTCACAATTTGATGCGAATCAAATCGCTCAAGCAGCAGCTTCAGCTGGATTTAAAGGATTGATATCCGTCGCTAAGCATCATGATGGTTTTTGCCTTTGGCCGACTGCTACTACCACATATAGCGTAGCCAGCTCGCCATGGAAAAATGGTAAAGGAGATATGGTAAAGGATTTTATGGAAGCTTCACATGCCAATGGTATGGAGTTTGGGGTTTATCTATCTGCTTGGGATCGTAATGATACGCGATATGGAACCAGCGATTATACGGACGCATATAGAGAGCAGCTGAAAGAATTGATGTCAAACTACGGAACCTTATTTGCCTCTTGGCATGATGGTGCCAATGGGGGAGACGGTTATTATGGTGGAAAGAATGAAAAACGTGTTATCGATCAAACTACATATTACGAATGGTTTGAGAAAACATGGCCTATTGTGCGTCAATTGCAACCCATGGCGTCAATATTTTCGGATATAGGACCGGATATGCGTTGGGTCGGCAATGAACATGGTTTTGCGGCAGAGACTTCTTGGGCTACTATTACGCCAATCGGGCACAATGGTAAACAGGCGATGCCTGGGGCAACAGATGCTAAGAATCTTCCTACGGGTGATCGCAATGGCGAGCTATGGATCCCTGCAGAATGTGATGTTCCGCAACGACCAGGGTGGTTTTACCACAAGAATCAAGATGCCAAAGTAAAGACTCCAAATCAATTGTTTGAAATCTATATGAAGTCTGTGGGGCGTGGCGCTAATATGAATTTAGGATTAGCGCCTATGCCTGAGGGGTATTTACATCCCAATGATGTTAAGTCTTTAGAGTATTTTGGTAAGAAAGTAAAATATACTTTTGCCAATAATATGGCCAACGGTGCCACAGCTGTAGCTTCAAGCAAACGTAGCAACAGTAGTGAGTTTGATGTGGCAAATATATTTGATGCAGACAGGTATTCCTATTATGCTCCTGCAGATGCTATATTGAATCCTTCGATTGAGATTAAGCTAAAAGGAGAGAAAGAGTTTGATATTATTCGTTTACGTGAAAATATTAAATTAGGCCAACGATTGGATAGTGTACAAGTCGAAGTTTATAATGATGGTAAATGGACAAAATTGGCCTCCGCGACATCTATCGGGGCTAATCGATTGATAAAATTGGAAAAGCCCGTAAAAGCACAACGTTTGCGCGTCAATTTATTTGCTCCTGTCGTACCTACATTGAGTGACTTTGGATTGTTCAAGGAGTTTGATGAGCCTTTTTCTTTTGATGATGATAAAACAAATTATACAAAGTTAAAAAAGAAGGATTATAGCTTCAGTCCTGTTGTCAATGCTGCGTTAGATGGAGATATCAATACTTTTGTGGTATTACCAGATAATAGTAAAGAAATGTCGTTTCAATTAAATAGGCCTATTCAAGCTTTGAGTTACCTACCTCGTCAAGATGGAAATATGGAAGGTACAATTTTGAAATACGAAATATTAACTAGTGATAATGGCAAAGATTGGAGCACCATTCAAATAGGTGAATTCGCTAATATTAAAGCTAATCCTATCGAACAAACTGTAGATTTTTCTCAACCCGTAAAAGCTAAGTTTATGAAACTTGTTGCTACTGAGGTGATCGGTAAAAATGTGACGGTAGCTGAAATAGGTCTTTATAATAAATAATACCTGCATGAAAAATATTTTTGTATGCTTGTTGATTTTTGCCGCTGTACACAGTAAAGCACAAAATCTAATGATGTGGTACGACAAACCTGCCAAACGATGGGAAGAGATGGTGCCTCTAGGCAATGGCTGGATAGGCATGATGCCTAATGGCAATCCAAAGGATGAAAGTATTGTCTTGAATGAGATTTCTATGTGGTCTGGTGGTCCTGAGGATCCCAATAATTATGATGCGTATAAGAGTGTTAAGCAAATTCAAGATCTACTGTTAGCAGGGAAAAATGATGAAGCTGAAAATCTCGTTAACAAGAATTTTGTTACCTCAGGTAAAGGATCGGGGTATGGTAATGGTGCTCAAGTACCGTACGGCAGTTTCCAAAATTTTGGCTTTCTTAATATTTTGCACAATGAGATAGGAGAGGTTTCTAAGTATAAAAGAACATTGGACCTTGCCTCAGCAATTGCTACTACTACATTTACCGCTGATGGTATCAATTATCAGAGAGAGTATTTTACTTCCCAAGATCAAAATGTCGGTGTTATAAAACTAGGCGCCGATAAGAAGTCTGCTATTAATTTTGCGCTTCATTTTTATAGAGAGGAAAATATTAAAAATTATAAAATTGTAGGGAATGAGATTCTTATTCAAGGAGTTTTGCCCAATGGTATTGGTGCTGATGGTATTTCATTTGCGGCTAAGATCAAAGTGGTCACTAAAGGTGGAACTATGATGAATCACGATAATGAGCTTATCGTAAAGAATGCTAATGAAGCGATTATTTATTTTACTGCGTCCACGAGCTATTACGGTACTGATCCTGTACAGACGGCAGCTAATAATTTGAATAATAGCGCTAAATGGAAGTATGATGTACTTAAAAAGAAGCACTTAATTAAATATAAAGAAGTATTTGATCGTGTACAGTTGAATATAGTGGATGCCGAAGATAAAAGTAATGTTCCTACCGATGTACGTATCAAGAGCTTTTATCAAGATCCGAGTCAAGATAATGCTTTAGCAACGTTATATTATCAATTTGGTCGTTATTTGACGATAGCTAGTACGGCACGAAATTCGGATGTCGCGCTACCTCCAAATCTTCAAGGATTATGGGCGCACCAGATTCAAACACCTTGGAATGGTGATTATCACCTCAATGTAAATGCACAGATGAACCATTGGGGAGTCGAAGTCAGTAACCTTTCCGAATACCATGTTCCGTTTATTAATTTGATAAAGCGTATTGCTAAGGAAGGGCAAAAAACGGCTAAGGCATATTACAATGCACCAGGTTGGGTAGTGTACATGATGACTAATGTATGGGGATATTCGGCTCCTGGGGAGAATGCATCCTGGGGATCTAGTACGGCATCGGGCTGGCTTTGTAATCACCTTTGGGAACATTATCTTTTTACAAAGGATCAGCAATATTTGAAGGATATATATCCTGTGCTGAAAGGCGCTGCTCAGTTTTATAAGTCTACTTTGGTATTTGATCCTAAGACACGTACTTATGTAACCTCACCATCTGTTTCTCCTGAGAATGGTTTTAAAATGGCCAATGGAAAGACTGCTTCTGTGGTAATGGGGCCTACAATTGATAATCAAATCGTTAGAGAGCTTTATCAGGCGGTGATAGCCGCTGATTCGATCCTAAATATGAACGATTCATTTGCCCAAGTTTTACGTTCCAATCTATCAGTTATTCCTCCTGCAGTAGTGATTAGTGAATCTGGTAGAGTGATGGAATGGATGGAAGATTATAAAGAGATTGAACCTCAGCATCGTCATGTGTCGCATTTATATGGTTTATATCCAGCAGCTTTTATCTCCCCGATTACTACGCCAGAATGGGCAGAAGCAGCAAAGAAAACATTGCTAGTGCGTGGCGATGAAGGTACGGGATGGTCTAGAGCATGGAAGATTTTATTTTGGGCACGCTTGCATGATGGTGATCATGCGCTCGAAATATTACGTCAACTGATGAAGCCTGCATTCAAAGATGCGGAAACATATAATGGTGTTGGGGCAGGGACCTATCCGAATTTATTCTGTGCACATCCTCCTTTTCAAATAGATGGTAATTTTGGTGGCTCAGCTGGTATAGCAGAGATGCTCTTGCAAAGTCATGATGGTTATATTCATTTATTGCCCGCATTGCCCACTGTATGGAAAGATGGTGAAGTGAAAGGTCTAAAAGCTAGAGGTGGATACACTGTAGATATGAAATGGAAAGATGGTAAGGTGGTTGATTATGCTATTAGTGGTGGTGATAATAAGCACTTAAGGGTTAGAGTTAATGGCGATTGGGAAGAATTAAAAATAGCTAAATAGTTTATTCTAGAAATAATATTAATTGTGAGTTAAATTTTGTATCTTAGGTTAGCGATTTCGCTAACCTAAGATATTTCAAATAACCTCATAAATATGAATAGTCTCCAAAATATTTTTTCTAGACTTTTAATTTTTATCATTGTTTTCTTAAGTATTTCCTGTAAGAAAGTTGATGGCATTAATGATCAAAATGAAGAGGTACATGCCGTAAGTTTTAAGTTCTCCGGTTTTACGAATCAAATATCCCCACTATTAGGTGCTTCAAAAAATAATACCAAATTAGCAACAACTGATAATAACCAAAATTATTCTGAAGGCTACCTATATTATTGGTCTTTCAATAACGACAATTTACTGCCCGATATTAAATTCAATAATCAGTTAATTCCTTCTATTTCTTATAATAATGGTGAAATCCCCAATACCTTTGTCAATTCTACATATTCCTTCGAAAATTTTGCCGCTGGTAGAGCATTAACTTTTGCTGGAGCAAAGGAAATAATCATAAAAATGCCTATAAAAGATGTACTGGAAGTTACAAGCTTAGGCTTTGATCTTGGAAGCCCGGGAACGGGACCCAAGGATTTTGAATTATATTATTCTATTGATAATGGGCTGTCTTACCCTACGTTAGCCTTCAATAATCAATTTGGTAATACCAATACCGCAAACCAGAAGAATACGTACTCATATGATTTGAGAGACATAGATTTTGGTACTGAAGAGTTTTGGGTGAAACTAATTCCAAAGGCTGGCGACAGAGGAAACAGCAGTACTTTTAATGAGAATTCTGGTGTATTAAGGATGGATAATTTCCACTTGACAGGTATAGCGCCTGTTTCCCAAGGAAGTAACGCTATTGATAAAATATATTATTTTCTCTTTAATATGGATAAAGCTGATGTTGTTATTTCCGGTGTTAGTGAAATGAATGGAGATGATGTATTGGATTTAGCAATTCCGGTGGGTGCATACCAGGTTTGTTTTATTACAAATACGTCAAATACAGAGCTTCTGTTTCCAGCCAATCCAACCTTAGCATCCTTCTATGTAAGTAATCTGTTCTCGAATTCCAAAGCTGATATTTTCGGCTATACAGGAGAGCTGGTCGTTGCAGCTGTTCAATCCGAGAATATTGAATTAACGCGCTTTTTTAGTCAGGTAAAAATAGAGTTTACCGATGTTAGAGGCTTAGATCAAGTAACAAAGATTGTAATAGATCAACAACATGATCCTTTTTTCTATGCCCCATTTAATAACGAATTGGCTAATCCTATTTTGGACCAATCATCGATAGAAAGTATTGCGGATTTTTCAGCCAATAAGCAACTTGTTTTTAATCAGTTTTTGGGAATAAAAAATGATATAGTGCCTTTATCTTATGTTGTTCAAGTTTACAATAAAGATGGAATATTACGCACAATTAATTTATCCAGTACATTGAAAAATAATATGCAACTCGTATTTCGTGGAAATTTATTAGATGGTGTAGATTATAATAATTCATTCTCTATTTTTAAGAATGAAGTGTGGGATGGTGAACAAACAACAGATTTTTAAAGTATAATGCACATATTAATTATCATGTTTTACAGGGTAATCTTTGCGTAAAGCCAATAAGTAGATAAGTGAACCTATAAATGGTGCTAATAACAACAATAGAATTAAAAGAATCCGTTGATTTTTATCTTTCGAAAAATCCCTTTTGAATAAATCGAACATACAATAAATCGGTAATATTACGGTAGGAGTCAAAATGATCAATAGAATCAACATTTCCATTACTCCAATATTTATAAATAGGGATGTCATAACTGGTTTTTTTATAAAGATAGAAAATATCTTTAACTTAAAAAATTGTGAAGCAATAGCAAAAGGCTACCCGAGGAGTAGCCTTTTGCTCTGTATGATAGATGTCTATTTAGTGTTTAGATTTGTCATCGTTAGTTCGATCCCAATATTAATGAAGCTTTGAATCATTTTTACCGAATGGTCAATTAACCCTGGTAAATCTTTCTGCTCTTCTTTGTCAAATGGACCTAGTACAAAATCTACTTGGCGTCCTTTTGGATAATTATCTCCAATGCCAAAGCGTAGCCTCGGGTATTGTTGTCCGCCGCAAGTAGCCTCTATGGAACGAAGGCCATTATGCCCTGCTGCCGAACCTTTTGGCTTGATGCGTAGTGAACCAAATGGTATAGCTAAGTCGTCGACGATCACCATTATATTCTCGATAGGTACTTTCAACTGCTGCATCCAATAGTTAACGGCTTTTCCACTCAAGTTCATATAGGTCGTCGGTTTGATGACATATACATTATGACCTCGTTGTTTGAATTCCGAATAATAGGCATGCTTTAATAAAGACCATGTTGCTCCCGCTTCTTTTACCAATTGGTCGGCAACCATAAATCCTATATTATGGCGTGTATCTTCGTATTCCTTGCCTATGTTGCCTAAGCCGATGATTAAAAAGTTCATACTACAAAAGTAAAAAGTTAAACCTCAAAAGTGAAAAAATGATTGTATATAGCATAAAAAAAGGCACCGATAAACGGTGCCTCAAATTTTGTCTTTAGACAAAAATTATTTTTTCTTACCACCTTTAGCAGCTTTAGCAGCTTCTTGCTCTGCTTGACGTAAAGCACGAGACATGATTACTGAAACGATAGTGTCATCAGAATTGTTTAACACTTTAGCGTTATCTAAAACTACTTGACGTACGCGGAAAGATTTACCTACTTCTAAAGATTCCATAGGAACTTCTACCTCTTGAGGTAAGTTCGCAGGTAATGCTTTAATACGAAGTGTACGTAATTTTTGTACTAATTTACCCCCCATTTTAACACCTGGTGAAGTTCCTGTCAATTTGATAGGAATATTCATAGATACTTCTTTATCATCTGATAATTGTAAGAAATCGATGTGTCTTACAACGTCAGTTAATGGGTGGAATTGAGCGTCTTGAACGATAGCCTTTACTTGTTTTCCATCAATGTTTAATTCTACGAATACAACTTCTGGAGTGTAAAGAACTGCTTTCAAATCAGCTGCGGATACAGAAAGGTGAGTTTGTTCGTTGCTTCCGTAAAGTACAGCAGGTACTAAACCTTGGTAACGTAATTCTTTTGCATCTCTTTTCCCTACGTTCTGTCTTACAGAACCGCTAATAGCAATTGATTTCATTTTATGTAATTTATTTATTTTGAGGAGCAAAGATAAGCAAAATATATATAGACGACAATTTGTTTTTTAATAATGGTAAAATCTAAGATACATAATTGCTTTATTACTAGAAAAAGAAGATTGTTTTTTTATATTTGGATTGTAATAATGAGTTATTACATGATTTAAACCTAAGCAAATCATTATAAAGATATGGAAAAACAAAATTCTTCAAGACGTGATTTTATAAAAAAATCATTGATTGGAGCTGCAGCATTTACTATTGTACCTCGTTTTGTCCTTGGTAAGGGATTTTTAGCTCCTAGTGATCACTTAACAAAAGGTGTCATCGGTGTAGGGTCAATGGGAAGAGGACATTTTAATTATGCCGGTACCAAGACTATTGCCATTTGTGATGTTGATACACGCCATTTGGCATTAGCACAAAAAGCTTTAGGTGGGGGAGTAAAAGAACACCATGATTTTAGAGATTTAATTGCTAATCCTGAAGTAGATATTGTACATATTGCTACGCCTCCTCATTGGCATGGTTTAATGTCTTTAGAGGCCGCTCGTGCCGGTAAAGATATTTGGTGTGAAAAACCAATGACCAGAACTATCGGTGAAGGTAAAAAAGTGAAAGAAGCTGTTGCGCAAAATGGAAATATCTTTAGACTAAATACTTGGTTTCGTTTCGATTCCAATTTTTATGGTATGAATGTACCGGTTAAGAAGATTAAAAAAGTAGTTGATACGGGGATGTTAGGATGGCCTTTGAAAGTTACTATTAGTAAGCACACAGGTTTTGATTGGAAATTCTATTGGGTAGGTAAAGAAAATCTACCTATTGAGCAAGTGCCAAAAGAATTAGATTATGAGATGTGGCTAGGTCCAGCGCCAGAGAAACCATACAACTCGCATCGTGTACATACAACGTTCCGTGGATATTGGGATTATGATGGTGGTGGTTTAGGTGATATGGGGCAACATTACTTAGACCCTGTACAATATTTCTTAGGTAAAGATAACGAAAGCCCTGTGAAAATAGAGGTAGACGCTCCTCAGCAACACTCTGATGCAGTAGGTGTTTGGCGCAAAATTACTTATACTTATGCTGATGGCTGTCAAATTATTTTAGATGGCGAAGGTACCGAAGTAGGTAAAGCATATATAGAAGGACCTAAAGGTAAATTATATCGTGGATTTAAGTCTGATATTCCTGATTTGGAAAGAAAATTAGCGCAATATCCTGACCCGGCACCACAAATGACAGATTTTGTGGAAGCTGTGCGTACACGTGAAAAATTCGCCTTAAATGAAGATAACGGTTATTATTCTTGTACATTAGTTAATCTTGGTTTAGCGGCATTACGTCTGAATCGTACGTTACACTATGATTCTGCAAAACAAGAATTTATTAATGACGAAGGAGCTAATAGATTAATTAATCAACCTATGCGCGGTCCTTGGACTATGTAACCTAACTGATCAAATGAAAAAGATTTTTAATACCCTATCAATATTATTGTTGTTGCAAACGGCATCCTATGCACAACAGCCTATTCATCGCTCTTCTGATACAAAAATCGCTGATGTATTAGCCCAACAGCCTGCTGAAGATTACGCTAAATATATGGCGGTGATGAAAGAATTAGAAGGATTTACATCGGAAGATGTTACGATTCTATTACAAGGATTAGGCCCTCAAGGTTCGAATAATGCGCCTCGTGAGTTTGCTACAAACTCTTACGCGTTATTTGTAATGCAGCCTGGTAAAGAGCAATTGCGTGAAACTTATGTAAAAGGTTTATTAGCATCTCTTGATAAAGTAAAAGATCAAAACAATAGAGCATATGTTCTTGAAACATTAAAATTCTGTGCTAAGAATGAATCTATTAATAAGGTCGCTTCATACTTGAAAGATGATTTCTTGACAGAAAAAGCAGCACGTGTATTGTCGGCTATTCATACGCCAGAAGCTGCACAAGCATTAAATGCTACGCTGGCTGCTGATGTCAATGAAAAAGTAGCTACCGCTATTGTCACAGCGTTAGGCGCTTTGAAATCTGCTGAAGCTGAAGCTAGAATTATTGCTTTGTTAGATACATATGCTAACTCTCCGAATTTTGTATACACAGGCTTAACTGCTTTGAGTAAAATAGGTGGTACACAATCTTATGATGTATTTTATAAACATGCTAAAGCCGTAGATCTAGCTTTTGATAGAACCAATGCTGCAGGATTAGCAATAGATTATGCAAATACATTATTAAAAAATAATAATAAAGTGTTAGCTAATAAATTAGCAACACAAATCTATAAAGAAGCATCTGTAGATAAAGGAATTGGAGCGAAAATCGCAGCTTTGGAATTGTTAACTCGTATGAATCCAAGTGCACAGAAGAAAAATTTATTAAAATTGTCTTCGGATAGTAATCCTATACTTCGTAATACGGCTTTAATGTTATTGGCATCTGAAGCAAATACTGCTGATTTAAAAAAATTAGCCTCTTCTATTACAAAATTATCACCTGAAGCACAAGAGTCCGTATTAATTTTCTTAGCAGCAAATGATGCTAAAGATGCTGTACCTGTATTGCAAAAGAATTTAAAGAAAATAAAGGATAGTACTGCAAAAATAGCTGCTTACAAGACGTTGACTGCATTAAGTGGTGGTACAAATACCGAATTTTTAATTGCACAATTGGGAGAAGCAAATAAGGAAGAATCAGTAGCCCTAAAAAATCTTTTACTTACTTCAAAAGGAGCTAATGTAATGGAAGTGGTTAATGTTTCCATGCCTAATGTAAATGAAATTACGCAGTTGGCGCTTTTAGATGTATTAGCTAAAAGATCAAATGCTAATTCAGCAAATCAAGTGTTTGCTTTAATTGAAAATGGATCTCCGGCAGTGCGTAAAGCAGCATTTGCAGCATTACCAAATGTCGTTAATGATCAGGATTTTGATAAAATAATTGAAATATTAGGTAAAGCGGATGCTAGTGAGATTGCTTTTGCGCAACAAGCAGCAACTGTAGCATTGCAAAATAATACCGATAAATCTGCTAAAGTCGCTAAATTGGCAGCAAATATTTCTCGCTCTTTATCTCCGTCATCGGCGAGATATTTCCCAATATTTGCAGGTGAAGGTAGTCCGACTGCTTTACAAGCTGTTACTAACTATACAGGAAATACTAATCCTTTGAAAGGTGATGCTATCGCTGCATTAGCTGCATGGTCTAACACTTCTTCTTTGGATGAATTGACAAAATTACTTCGTACTGAGAAAGATCCCCAAGTATTTAAAACGGTATTTGCTGGTTTTATTAAGCAACTGAATGCAAGTGCTATTCCTGGAGATCAAAAAACAATTTTATTACGTGATGCTTTTGCTTTAGCGCAAACTCCAGAACAGCGTAAATCTGCATTGGCAAGCCTGAAGGCTACAAATACATATATGGCTTTAGTTTTTGCTAGTAAGTATTTGAAGGATGCTGAGCTTTCTGCTGTCGCTACGGATGTAGTAATGAATATCGCGATGGACAATAAAGAGTTTGTCGGTACGGATGTTCGTAATTGGTTGGATATTGCTCAAAATAATCTATCGGGTAGCGAAAGCTCTTACCTAAAAGAAGCTATAGTGCGTCATTTGGCTGAAATGTCAAAAAAAGAAGGCTATGTTTCTTTGTTTAATGGTAAGGATTTGACAGGTTGGAAGGGTTTGGTAGAAAATCCTATCAAGAGAGCTAAAATGTCTGCCGCTGAATTGGAAGCTAAGCAAATCGAAGCTGATAAGAAGATGAATGCTACTTGGTCTGCTGTTAATGGTGAGTTAGTTTTTAATGGTCACGGTGATAATATTGCGACTGTAAAACAATATGGTGATTTCGAATTGTTGTTAGACTGGAAGTTAGATAAAAACGGTAAAGAACCAGATGCTGGAGTTTATTTACGTGGTACTCCTCAGGTTCAGATATGGGATATTTCTAGAACTAATGTGGGTGCAGAAGTAGGTTCTGGTGGTTTATACAACAATCAAAAGCATCAATCCAAACCATCTACAGTTGCAGATAATCCACTTGGTGAATGGAACAATTTTAAGATCAAGATGGTAGGGGAGAAAGTATCTGTTTGGTTGAATGGTGTTTTAGTAGTTGATAACGTTCCTTTGGAGAATTTCTGGGATCGTAACCAGTCCATCTTCCCTATGGAGCAAATTGAATTACAAGCTCACGGTTCTCAAGTATGGTATAGAGATATTTACTTAAAAGAGATTCCTCGTAAAGAAATATATTCATTGTCTGAGCAAGAGAAAAAAGAAGGCTTTGAAATGCTATTTGATGGCACTAATTTAGATAAGTGGACAGCAACCTCTGCTTATGAAATTAATGAAGAAGGGGCATTGCGTTCTAATCCTGATGCTAAATATGGTAAAAATTTATATACCAAAGAACAATATGGTGACTTTGTATATCGTTTTGAGTTTAAATTAACGCCAGGTGCTAATAATGGAGTTGGTATTCGTACGCCTTTAGATGGTGATGCCGCTTACCAAGGTTATGAAATTCAAATATTAGATGATGATGCTGATGTTTACAAAAAATTAGCTCCATACCAATATCATGGTTCTGTTTATGGTATTATACCCGCTAAAAGAGGAGCATTAAAACCTCTTGGTGAATGGAATCAAGAAGAAATTCGAATCCAAGGTGATAAAATTAAAATTACATTGAATGGTAAGGTAATCGTTGATGGTGATATTAAGGAAGCATCAAAAAATGGTACTTTAGATAAAAAAGATCATCCTGGATTGAAAAATAAAACCGGACATATTGGATTTTTAGGACATGGTACTGAAGTGTTCTTTAGAAATATCCGCGTGAAAAAAATCTAGTATAGAATAGGATTTTAACAAATACTAAAAGCAGTTTCTTTAATTATTTTAAACTGCTTTTAGTATATTTCATTGACTTGTAGGACTTAAACTACAAATACATTTATACTTTTAAGATTTATAATTAGAATCTAAATTATACTTATGTTTGTTTAGATTATTGATCTAATAGGATTTTACTGTGGTCAATTATAAAAAATATTAATAGCACACTAACTATTAAATTAAAGGGGCTGTCTCAAAAAGACAGCCCCTTTTAATATGTGATTATATACGAAATTAATCTACACTAAATAATTCTGCAATGGAAGCGTGTTGGTTGACACTTTTGATTGCTTTACCAAACAAATCTGCTGTAGATAATACTTTTATTTTAGTACTATTTTTAGCTTTCTCAGGATCTAATTGAATAGTATCTGTGACAATCATTTCTGACAACATAGAGTTTTCAATAGTTTCGTATGCTTTGCCTGATAATACAGCATGTGTACATACCGCTCTCACTGAATTAGCACCATTTTCCATGATCAACGCTGCTGCTTTTGATAATGTTCCTGCTGTGTCACAGATATCATCTATCAATACAACATCTTGGCCTGTAACATCACCGATAATTGACATCGATTCAATTTCATTTGCACGTTTACGACGTTTGTCACAGATGATAACCTCTGCATTGAAAAATTTAGCAAATGTACGCGCTCTGTATGAACCTCCCATATCTGGAGATGCAATAGTCAAATTAGGAAGATTTAATGATTTGATGTAAGGAACGAAAATTACCGACCCATCTAAATGATCAACAGGGATATCGAAGAAGCCTTGAATCTGAGCTGCGTGTAGGTCCATCGTCATAATACGAGATGCACCAGCGGCTGTAATTAAGTTTGCAATCATCTTTGCTCCAATCGCAACACGAGGCTTATCTTTACGATCTTGTCTTGCAAAACCAAAATATGGAACAACAGCAGTAATATAGTGTGCTGAAGCTCTTTTGGCTGCGTCGATCATTAATAATAGTTCGAAAAGATTGTCGGTAGGTTGATTTGTTGATTGGATTATAAAAACGTCACTGCCACGTACTGATTCGTTGTAGAATGGCTGGATTTCGCCGTCACTAAATCTGGAAAGGGTTTTCTCTCCGAGTGGTTTTCCATAAGCCGTGGAAATTTTTTCTGCAAGTTCTTGTGTGCCAGAACCAGCGAATAATTTAACCGTGTTAAATTGCAAAGGCATGCTGTTGTATATTTAAAAGTAATATATAAATGATTATTCAATCAGAGCGCTCATTTTTAGATTCTGTCGTTACTTAACGTAAATTTCAAATCATTAAATGATAAGGCAAATTTAGAGAATAGAAATTGAAATAAAAAGATAAAGATTAGGATATTACAATTAAGTGTGCCTAGTACAAAAAAAGAGAGCTACTTTCGTAACTCTCTTTTTTATGTTGTCCGACCTGGATTCGAACCAAGACAAACAGTACCAAAAACTGTCGTACTACCCTTATACTATCGGACAAGCATTTTTTTGCTGATGCAAAGATAATAATTGATGACTAAATTGCAAATAGAAATTAATTTTTTAAAAAAATATTATAAAAAAGAAAGAGAGCTACTTTCGTAACTCTCTTTTTATGTTGTCCGACCTGGATTCGAACCAAGACAAACAGTACCAAAAACTGTCGTACTACCCTTATACTATCGGACAAGCGATTTTTTGCTGATGCAAAGATAGCAAATCAAGATTAAAATACAAATATTAAGATATTATTTTTTTATCAAAATAACTGTAAAAAAAGAAAGAGAGCTACTTTCGTAACTCTCTTTTTTTGTTGTCCGACCTGGATTCGAACCAAGACAAACAGTACCAAAAACTGTCGTACTACCCTTATACTATCGGACAAGCGAATCATTTGTGTTGTTGTCAGTATGACTTCGTTCACATTTGATGATGCAAATATACGGCGCTTTCTGAAATACACAAATATTTTTTTGCATTAAATTGTTTCGTTACTGATTCTCAGGAGGATATTTTTTTATTGGTTGCTATAGAAACTTCTACTTGACGCCAAAAAGTATAAAATCTATGTTAAAATGTTATTTAATTATTCATTTATATAGATCTAATCGTTATTTTCGAAGCAAAGTTTTAAAATGACCTAATGTTACCTATTGTAAAGCTATATGGGAATTGGGAACTCAAAGAAATCGTATGATGAATTATAACAAGATTAATAATCTATTAGGGTGGTTTTGTGCTATTCTTGCTACATTGGTGTATGTAGTTACCGCAGAAAAAACTACCAGTTGGTGGGATTGTGGTGAATTTATTGCTTCAGCTTACAAGATGCAAATTGTACATCAGCCAGGTGCTCCTTTATTCTTGATGGTACAAAATGTATTCTCAAATTTAGCATTGGGCGATGCGACACGAATCGCTTATTGGATGAATATAGGTTCTGCAGTATGTTCTGGATTGACAATTTTATTTTTATTTTGGACAATCACTGCTTTAGGACGTAAGATTTTTATTGGTAATGCTGATTTGTCGGCGCCATTAAATGAAAATGATGTATTGAAAGTAATGGGTGCTGGACTTGTCGGTGCTTTAGCTTATGCTTTTACAGATACTTTTTGGTTCTCGGCTGTAGAATCTGAAGTATATGCCATGTCCTCACTTTGTACGGCTATTGTTTTTTGGGCGATATTGAAGTGGGAAGTACGTGCTGATGAAGAAGGGGGCGATCGTTGGTTGATCTTAATCGCTTATGTGATGGGCCTTTCAATTGGTGTTCACTTATTGAATCTTTTGGTTATTCCAGCGATAGCATTGGTTGTTTATTTTAGAAGAGCAAAAGACGTAACTACCAAAGGTGTTATCCAATCGTTGTTAGTAGGTGTTATTATTCTTGCTTTGATTCTGTGGGGGGTTATTCAATATTTAATTAAGTTTGCTGCATTCACAGATTTGTTTTTTGTAAATACATTAGGTTTAGGATTTGGTACTGGGGTCACATTCTTCGCTTTACTAGTCGTAGGTGGATTGGTATTTGGAATCTGGTATTCTATCAAAAAAGTGAAACCTATTCTTAATATTGCATTAATATCTTTAGGATTTATAATATTTGGATACAGCTCTTTTGCGATGATTTTGATTCGTGCAAAAGCTAATCCAACCTTAAATAACTCTGATCCTGATAATGTGTTCACCTTTTTAAGTTATTTGAACCGTGAGCAATATGGTGATGAACCACTGTTTAAAGGGAAATACTTTGATGCCAAACCTATAGATGTATTTGATAAAGGTAATGTCTATCGTAAGGATAAAGATAAATATGTAGTTGCTAAGAAAAAAAGTGATTATGTATATGAACGAGAAACTATATTTCCACGTATATATAGTGATAAAGGGGATCACCCTAATTTTTATAGACAATATTTGGGTTTAGGGCCAAATGAATCTCCAACATTTGCGGACAATTTGAAATTCTTCTTTGGTTATCAAATTGGGCATATGTATGGTCGTTATTTTATGTGGAATTTTGCGGGTCGTCAAAATGATATTCAAGGGCAGGGGTCTCCATTTGAAGGAAATTGGATATCTGGAATTAAGCCCATTGACAATGTTATGTATGGTGGTCAATATGATTTGCCTGCCGGTGAATTGGACAATCCAGCACGCAATGTTTATTTCTTTTTACCGCTAGCTTTGGGGCTGATAGGTGCTTACTGGCATTTTGGGAAAAATCAACGGGATGCCGGCGTGGTATTCTTATTGTTTTTCTTTACCGGATTAGCAATTGTATTATATTTAAATCAGTCGCCTCAGCAACCTCGAGAGCGTGATTATGCCTATGCAGGGTCATTTTATGCCTTCTCGATATGGGTCGGTATTGGTGTGCTAGCTATTGCTGATTTCTTAGCTAAAAAAATAAAAGCTAAAACAGCGAGTATGGTTGCTATTGCGGCAGGTGTATTAGGTGGTCCTGTGATATTGGCCGCTCAAAACTGGGATGATCACGATCGCTCAGAGAAATTCTTGGCTAGGGATATGGCTAAAAATTACTTGGAATCTTGTGAACCTAATGCGATACTATTTAGCTATGGTGATAATGATACATACCCATTATGGTATGTGCAAGAGGTAGAAGGTTTCCGTAAAGATGTACGTGTTGTCAACTTAAGCTTGCTTTCATCCGATTGGTATATGCGCCAGATGTCAGACAAGGTAAATGATGCTGATGCATTACCTATCAATATTGATCCTGAGAAATTTAAAGATGGTGTACGTGATGTAATCTATTATCAAGATTTTCAAATACCAGGATATGTCGATGCGGATGACTTGTTAACTATTATGTTGTCTGATGACAAAAATAATATGGCACAGTTGCAAAGTGGTGACTGGACAAACCTATTGCCTACTAAAAATATGCAATTAGCGGTAGATAAAAATGCGGTTATTGCCAATAAAGTCGTTCCTAAGGAATGGGAAAATGCCATTGTCGATACGATGAAATGGACATACTCTATGAATTACGTGAGTAGAGCTGAATTGTCTCTGTTAGCCATATTGGTAAATAATAATTGGAAGCGCCCAGTTTATTTTACTACGACTACTCCGGAGACAAATTATATTGGTTTAGATAAGTATTTAGTTTCTGAAGGCTTTGCATTGAAATTAATGCCGATCGATAGATCTATTCTTATTGCTGATGAAGAAGAACAGTTGATGAATGTTAATAGTATTTACAATAATATTATTAATAAGTATACTTGGGGTAATTTATCCAAATCTAAATATTTAGATCCTGATTCTTATCGTTATATCAGTTTGTATGTAAGTGGTATATTTGGCGAAACTGCTCAAAATTTACTCCAACAAGGTAAAAAGGAAGAAGCGCGTAAGGTCGTGAATAATGCTTACGACAATATGCCTAAGCGTACCTTGCAAATGAGTGAGCCGATGAGTTATGTGATTTTAGTAGATGCTATGTACAAAGCAGGTGAAGCAGCCAAAGCTAGGGAAGTGTCTCTACGTAACTTAGAATACATTAAACAGTATATGAAGTATTATTCCTCGGCCAAAGATCAAGCGAGTCTTAGTAATGAGCGTAATGTTCGTATGGCTTTAATTGGTTTGCAACGGTATAAAATGCTAGCTGATGAGTACAAAGATAAAGATGTACAAAAAGTAGCTGATGAATTGTTGAACACGTATAGTTACTATTTTCAACAATAGTTGATTTTAGGGTATGATATATATAAAGGGAAGCATTCTAAAGTGCTTCCCTTTTTTTGTTGTAATAAAGAATATAAAAATTTATATTTGGCCATTATAAATCGCTACAGCCTAAAGAAGAATAAAATTTTGACACTGAAAACATAAGTTGGCAACCTTTTTTCGGTAACGTTAACAATTAAAGTGATTCTTTCATTTTTACTTCAGTCAGCCTGTAAGGAAAAACAATATACCGTTAGTTGTGAATTAATGACCAACATACTAGAACCTAATTTAAAATTATATAAATAATGTTTACAAGTACTAACAATCTATTTTATGATCGTAGTAAATATGTTAATAATGCTTCTTGGAGGACATCATTAGCATTGTGCTTACTATTTTCATCCTCATATCTGAATGCTTCTGCTTCAGATTATCCTAGCATAGGATCCGAAACTACTGGTTATAATTTTTCTGCTGTTGCAATACAATCAGTAATTACTGGTAAAGTAATAGATAAAGATGGTAAACCTATAGACAGAGCAACAGTTGCCGTAAAAGATGGGGTATTGTCTGTAAAAACTGATGATAGTGGTCATTTTAGAATTAATGCTTCTACGGGTAGTGTCTTGGTTATATCTAGTGTTGGTTATAAATCTTCTGAAATAAAAGTCTTACCTAATAAAAATAGCTATGATATTATCCTAAATAATGAGTTACAGGATCTTGATGAAGTAGTAGTCGTGGGCTATGGTAGTCAAAAGAAAGTAAATCTTACAGGTGCAGTTTCTGTTATAAAAGGAGATGATATTACTAAACATCCTGTAGGGCAGACATCTGCAGCATTGCAGGGCGCTGCACCCGGGCTGACAGTGACCCAGGGCTCTGGACAACCTGGACGGGATGTCGGTACATTGCGTATTCGTGGGATAGGAACTATTGGTGACGCTAATCCATTAGTGCTAATCGATGGTATTGAAGGAAATATTAATAATGTGAATGCGGCTGATATTGCTAATATTTCAGTTTTGAAAGATGCTTCATCCGCTGCGATCTATGGCGCGCGTGCTGCTAATGGGGTTATATTGATTACAACAAAACGAGCTAATGAAGGTGGCTTTTCATTAAGCTATAATAATTATTTTGGGATACAAAAACCAACTGAAGCACCACAAATGGTTAATGGTTTAGATCATATGTTATTGCTTAATGAAGCCTATACAAATGTTGGTTTATCTCCTGTGTTTACGGATACCTACATTGATCAATATAAAGTAGGGATGAATTCTAATCCTGATCTTTACCCTAATACGGATTGGACTAAATTAACAATGAAGGACAATGGCTTTGTGCAAAATCATCATGTTAGTGTTAGTGGAGGATCTGATCGTGTGCGTGTATTTAGCTCCTTAGGATTGGTAGATCAAAAAGGAATTATTGCTAATACTAATTTTAAAAGGTACAATTTTCGATTAAATACCGATATGAAGATCTCGGACAAATTTTCGTCCGCTGTAGATATCGCATTTGCTAAATCTGAATTGATAGAGCCTTCCTCTGGTGTAACAAATATATTTCATTATATAAGGCGTATTCCTGCTAACCAAGCTGGATTGCTGTCCTCAGGTCAATATGGTGAAGGCTGGAATGGTAATAACCCATTAGCGATGGCCAAGGATGGTGGGATAAATGCCGAAAACCCAATTGATTTGATGTTCAATTTAGATCTTAAGTATAAACCTTTTGATGGTTTTACAGCTCAAGCGGTTTATTCGCCTAAATTTTTAACGTCACACAATAAGAGATTTACTAATACAATTCAATCTTATTATGCCGATGGATCCAAGGCGTATTTGACGCCTCAAAGGAATTCATTGGATGAACAATTTAATCAAACTTGGTACAATAATTTACGTTTTATATTGACGTATGACAAGAATATTAATGATAACCACCATATTACTTTGATGGGTGGATATCAGCAGGAAGATCAATCGTACAAATATTTGAATGCGTATAGAGAAGTATTTTTGCTGCCTGAGTTTCAAGAGATAAATGCAGGTAATAGCGAGAATCAACAAAATGGTGGTTCTTCTTCTGTTTGGGCATTGAAATCTTATTTTGGACGCGTTAATTATAATTATCAAGGGAAATATCTGTTTGAAGCCAATGCACGTTATGATGGATCATCGCGATTTGCAACTGGCAATAAATATGCATTTTTCCCTTCTTTTAGTGCAGGATGGAGAATTAGTGAAGAAAGCTTTATGGCAGCTACACGTGATGTAATTACAGATATGAAATTCCGTGCATCTTGGGGTAGATTAGGAAATCAAAGTATCGGAACTTACCCTTCTTCTTCGGCGATTTCACTTGGGTCGACCAACTATAATTTTGGCAATAATCTATATACTGGAGCCGCATTAACGACAATGGCTAATTCCGAAATTAAATGGGAAACTACCACAGTTACTGATATCGGTATAGATCTTAACTTATGGAGAAATCTAACTATTACAGCTGATTATTTCTATAGAAAAACAGATGATATTCTTTTACAATTGGATATCCCTAAAGCATTAGGGTTAAGTAATCCTTACCAAAATGCAGGTGTTGTGGAGAATAAGGGATGGGATATAGCGGTCGCTTATCGCAATGTTTTGGGCGATTTAAAGTATAATATAGCTGTCAATTTATCAGATGTTAAAAATAACATATTAGATATGAAAGGTGTTCTTAGAACTGGTTTAACTGTAAATCATGAAGGAAATCCTATTGGGTCATTGTATGGCTATGAAGCATTGGGGTATTTTCAATCTGATAGTGAAATAGCTTCTGCAGCGAAGCAATTTGGTGTAGTGGCACCGGGTGATATCAAATACAAAGATCAAAATGGAGACGGTGTCATTAACAGTGCTGATGAAGTAATAATTGGTAGCCCTATACCACGATATAGCTATAGTGCCAATATTGGCTTAGAATATAAGGGCTTTGATCTTTCGATCTTTTTACAAGGTGTAGGTAAGGCTGATGGTTATTTGTATAATCAAGGGATTTTTCCTTTTTTTCAAGGAGGAACTGCTCAAGAGCAACATAAAGATAGGTGGTCAGCAGATAATCAGGATGCTTCATTCCCAAGGTTAGCATTTAATGGTACTAATAATATTCAGAATTCTACATTTTGGATGAAGAATTCCGCTTATTTACGATTGAAAAATATTGGACTTGGTTATACTATTCCATTAACAAAAATTGGAAGTACAACCATTAATAATTTACGTGTATTTGTAACAGGTCAAAATCTTTTTACTTCAACTAAATTCTGGAAAGGATTTGATCCAGAAGGGCCTATTAGTACAGGAGGATGGTATCCACAAATGAAAGTTTATAGTATGGGCCTAAGTGTGAAATTTTAATACTTACAATGACAATGACAATGACAATGAAAAGAAATTTATATAGCTGTGCACTTATCCTAGGATTATTAAGTGCTTCATGTAGCAAAGATTATTTGAATCGCTATCCTACAGATAGCCCATCTAGTGATACCTTTCTAACGAATGAAGATCAGTTAGATATGGCTGTAATAGGTGCTTATAATACGTTATATAGCAATCCAAGTGTAGCTCCCCTTCCTTTTGCATTTGCAATAGATTATGCCTCTGATATAGCTTGGGAAAGAAATACCAATGACTTACAAAAATTAGGCGGTGGGCTGGCGGATGTAAATAATACATTCACTTCAAATTATTGGTCTCTCCTTTATGCAGGCATAAGTCGATGTAATGCTATTCTAGACAAGGCTAATCAATTAGCTTTAGTTGTACCAGCAGAAAAGCTAGATACAAGAATTAGTGAAGTTCGTTTTTTGCGTGCTTATTATTACTTCTATTTGAATGAGTTATTTGGTGGAGTACCGCTGATTACTCGAACCTTAAATCTTTCTGAGGCAAATGTACCAAAGTCGACCAAGGAAGAGGTCAATGACTTTATATTGAACGAATTGGATGATATCACCACTAAATTACCTATTACCATAAGTGCTGAGAATACTGGGCGGATATCGAGGGGTGCAGCATTAGCATTAGCTTCTCGTGCAGCGTTGTTTAACAAAAAATGGGCTAAATCTGTCTCTGCTGCTAAAGCATTAATGGATTTAAATCATTATGAATTAAATCCAAATTTTGGCGAATTGTTTACCTATAGTGGTGAAAATTCTAAAGAGATTATTTTAGCGACACAATATAATAAAGCTTTAGATAAGATTCAGGGTATTCCATCCCAATATTTATCAAGATATTTAGGTGGTTTTTCTAATAAAATCCCTGTCCAATCTTTGATTGATTCATATGAATGTACTGATGGTCTTAGCATAGACAAATCAACTTTATATAATGTGAATAAGCCTTTTGAAAATAGAGATCCTCGATTGGCACAAACTATTGTATTACCACAATCTTTACTATGGGGGACCGTGTTCGAAACTCATCCCGATAGTTTGCGTACTTGGGATTATTCATCAGGGTCTGCTGTTCGTGTGAATAATACGGATGCGACCAATGCTTATAGTACTTTTTCGGGGTTCCTGTGGCGCAAATATACCGATGAATTGGATCGTCCTGATAGAACAAAATCTGAATTGAATACTATTCTTATTAGATATGCCGAAGTGCTATTGAATTATGTAGAAGCTAAAGTTGAATTGGGAGAAATTGACGACTCGGTATATGATGCTATTAATGAAATTCGTCAAAGGCCTAACGTGAATATGCCTATTATCACCAAAGGTAAGTCCATTGATCAAATGCGATCAATAGTACGCAAAGAACGTAAATATGAATTGTCAGGAGAGGGATTGAGATGGTTTGATATTCGCCGTTGGGGTATTGCACACGAGGTCATGAATGGTCCATTATTGGGTAGAATTCGTAATGGATGGTTGTCTAATCCTCCAGAAATTGATGCTAATGGTACTCCGGATTATACCAATGTCCGTAATAAGGCAGAAATGCGTATTATTGAAAATCGTATTTTTAATAAGGATAGAGATTATGTGTGGCCAATTCCAAGATTAGAAACGGAAGTTAATACTAGTTTAGAACAGAATAATAATTATTAAATAAATGAAATAAGGCTCTTCGAAAAATTGAAGAGCCTTTTTTTGGTTAAAATCATTTATTTTTTATAAAAAAAAGTCTATTTTTGTTTAAATATTCCAATAATGAAACAATCTATTTTATTAGACGGTCCTAAGTTTCAAATAACAATCAAGCGATTGTGTCAACAATTAATTGAAAATCATGGTGATTTTAGTAATGCAGCCTTTGTCGGTATTCAGCCGAGAGGTACCTATTTGGCGAAGCGTATAGCCAAAGAACTAAAACAAATGATCGGTAAAGACGTTGATACAGGTATTTTAGATATTACATTCTTTCGAGATGATTTTAGAATGAAAGGTAGTACACCTTTACTCGCCAATAGTACACAGATTGATTTTATTGTTGAAGGCAAAACGGTTATTTTTATTGATGACGTTTTATGGACAGGTCGTACAATACGTTCAGCAATGGACGCTATTCAAGCTTTCGGGCGCTCCCAGAAAATTGAGCTTTTGGTCCTGGTAGATCGTCGATTCTCCAGACAAATCCCTATTCAGCCGGATTATATTGGGATTCAGGTAGATTCGATAGATTCGCAGAAAGTAATTGTCAGTTGGGAGGAGATAGACAAAGAAGATAGTATAGTTTTAATAACAGAGAAGAAATAAGTTTTTCAAGCGAAAAATATTACACCATGTCAGCAATTACAGAGCAGTTAAGTACACGCCACTTATTGGGAATTAAAGACCTAACTGAAAATGATATTCAACTTATATTAAATACGGCAAAGAATTTTAAAGACGTATTAAATAGACCTATTAAGAAAGTACCCTCATTACGTGATATTACAATAGCTAACGTATTTTTTGAAAATTCAACTCGTACACGTTTATCGTTTGAGTTAGCAGAAAAAAGACTATCTGCTGATACGATCAATTTTGCAGCATCTTCTTCTTCGGTAAGTAAAGGTGAAACGCTAATTGATACTGTTAACAATATATTGGCGATGAAAGTTGATATGATTGTGATGCGTCACCCTTATGCAGGAGCAGGTATATTTTTGAGTAAACATGTTAATGCACAAATTGTCAATGCTGGTGATGGTGCACATGAGCATCCTACGCAAGCATTATTGGATTCTTTTTCCATACGTGAGCGCTATGGTGATGTAGCAGGTCGCAAGGTTGCTATTATTGGTGATGTGTTACACTCTAGAGTAGCCTTGTCTAATATCCTTTGTTTGCAAAAACAAGGTGCTGAAGTAATGGTGTGTGGGCCTACAACATTGATTCCGAAGTATATATCTTCATTAGGTGTAAAAGTAGAACACGACTTGATGAAAGCATTGAATTGGTGTGATGTTGCTAATATGCTACGTATTCAGTTAGAGCGTCAAGATATAGCATATTTCCCTTCTTTGCGTGAATATTCTATGTTATATGGCTTGAATAAGGAGATTTTAGATTCTTTAGATAAGGAAATTACGATTATGCATCCAGGTCCTATTAATAGGGGGGTAGAGATTACTTCGGATGTAGCTGATAGTAAGCATTCTATCATTCTTGATCAGGTGGAGAATGGTGTTGCGGTACGTATGGCCGTATTATATTTATTGGCTGGCAAACGCGGTTAACAAGATATTTATTAGTTTAACAAAGGCCTTGATTTAGTAGATCAAGGCCTTTGTTTTTTAGCTAGATTTTGGAGGAAAGAAGAATTGTTTTGGGTTGATTTTGAACAGTGTCCATACTGCTCTAAACATATGTGAGATCTCTGTATATTCTATTTTTCGCGCTTTCATCGCCAAATAAAATGATAATGTAAAGCTAACAATGAAGTTGAAAAATCCGATTACTATCATACCTATAATAGCCCAAGTTATCATCTCTGTAGGGGCATGATTATCACTTCCAAAAATACCTAATGCTATATTGCCACTGGCAAATGTAATGTGTCTAATATCTATGTCAAGGCCTAGAAATAAACCTATACTTCCGGTTGACCCCATAAATACACCAAACCAAAAGTTCGAAATTACGCCGGCCCATTTGTCCTTGTACCATTCCGCAAATTTGTTTGTTTTATCCTTGCCTAATATTTTCTTCAGTAATGGATGTTGTTGGATACGATAATAAACAGCGTTGAACTTATCCCTATTAGCTACATTGCCGGCAATTATGCCCGAGAGGAATAAAAATATCCCTGCAATAGACGCATGGAATATTGCCGGTGAATCTATAGGGTCCAAGTCATGCAGTAGATGCTGCCATTTGCTTGCTGCTATATTGATCGTTAATAATTTGTCAATACCCCATATAAGGAATAGCGCAATAGGAAATGCTACAAAAATATTACCTATAAAAGCGATAAATTGAGAACGAGAAACTTGAGATACAAAAGTGGCAAATGACCAATATCTATGGGCAATGCCTTCATTTGTATTCACATTTCTTTCTAATGAACTAGCAAGGGCTGATGCGGTCATGGATGGTTGCTTGGTGGCTAGTGTTCCACCCAATAGATAGATTGCTATAAAGCCTATGGAATAGTTCATACTGTATAAAAAGGCATGACCAAATTCACTGGTTTCTACATTGCCTAGTAGTAATTTGATAATACACATAATACCCACTATAAGTCCGCCGCCACAAGCGGACCATAGCATATTGATGTATTCTTTTTTGGTGCTTGTGATATAATGCTCTCCTGTATTAGCTTTATGCTGTGTGATTTCGTAAGCTACAGATTGTGTACTTTCTCTTATTAACTTCGAAACATCAGTCTTATTACAATTTATAGTGATTAAGAGGATGATGAAATCAATGTTTTTTTCATATGCTTCATTTTTATTATCTAATGCTAGGTAAGGCAATACTTTTTTTATCCTTTGAAGTTGCTGACGTACTTTGAATAGGGATTGGTTTACTTTTATAGAGATACCTAGTTTGTTCGCATTACTATAGGCCGTATCTATATATTTTTCACACTGATTTAGGAGTACAAATAGTTGTTTGTAATTCAAATCATCGGATCGCACATAACGTATATCTTGCTCTCTTAGTTGGTTAATGAAGAGAGTCGTTTCCCGTTGTAAACCAATAAAAGGGCTGTCAAAATTTCTAGAATTAGGAACCATCTTGCATATATCTGGCTCCATTGCTCTTCCTGTAACACGTTGTGTTAATACCTCTACTGCATATATCAATTCGTAGAACGGATGATTGCTCGTTTCCGTATCATAAAAAGTCTTATAGCCTAATAGTTGTAATAGTTCATACAATTGTTTCTTCGGAATTTGATTTATCCATTTTGGATCTTTTGCAGAGTAGAAGATTTGATTTAAAACAAATTCCAACGTGTCTGGAGCTGGTTGATAGGGCAATATTTTTTCTATAATTCGTTTTCTTACTTCATAGAAAAAGTCACTATAATTTATAATACCAGAGTCAGAAATAATTTGATCGAAATCTTTTTCCGATATTAATTTATCTAAGACCTCTTTGAGAAATCTTTTATAATTATCGTTCTCTTTCAATAATAAGTTGAGTGTATGAATATTGATTTCCTCCTCCCAATTTTTGCTGTCTTGTCTATAGTAATTGCCCAATGCAATAGCGAAGTCAAAATAACTTTCGGCGCCGTTTAATATATGTTTTTCAAATATGGTATGAAGCTCTAGGCTATTTTTACTGTCAATAAAATTCATTTTTATTTCCTCAATAGATACTGATTTAATCAAATGTAAAGAAATGACAATGTTCTTTTTGCATTTGATGGATAATAAATTTATTAGATTGATTATATGATGTGTTAAAAAAATGTTAAAAGATGGAGTTATTAACACATGTTGACAACTTTTGAGGAAAACTTGCGATTATAGATTTAATTTAGTATCCTGAAGAATAGTGTTTAGCGAAAGCTAACATTTTAGTGTAGAATTGAGTAGTTAGAAAAGAAAGATTACATTAAAAGATTTAAATATTGCTATGTACAAAAAAATATATGGTATCGGTGTAGCTTTAAGTTTGATGTCGGTGACAGCTTTTGGTCAACAAACAGCTTGGCAAGATATTAATAGAGCCTATAAATCCGGTTTAGAATTATTTGAGAGAGGAAAGTTTGGCTCGGCAGCAAAGCAATTTGATCGAGTCGAAGAACTTCGTACAAAGACGTCTTTACAGCTAGATGAAACAGAAGAGTTGTTGTTAATCAAGGAGAATGTACGCTTTTATCAAGCCGTATGTGCATTGGAATTAGATGATACCAATGCAGAGTCACAACTGTTGAAATATATCAAAGATTTTCCTGCAAGTGCTAATGCTAAAGCGGCATATTTTCAAATAGGTCGTTCTTATTATGCTAAGAAGGATTATCCTGCAGCTATAGCCTGGTTTACTAAGATCGATGCTAATAATCTAGCAGGTGCTGAAGGTCAAGAATACCGTTTCAAATTAGGATATTCATACTTCATGACTAATGATTACAAAGCGGCAAAGCCTTTGTTTGATAAGCTAAAAGATGAAAGAAGCCAATATCAAGAAGCGTCGATCTATTATTTCGCTTATTTATGCTATTTGGATGCCGAGTATAAGACAGCATTGAATGAGTTTGAACGCTTAAATGGATCGAAGACTTTTGAAAATTCTTATCCATATTATATTACAGCTTTGTATTTCTTAGATAAGCGTTATGACGATGTATTGAGTTATGCTTTGCCTATTTTGAAAACGACTAAACAAGAACATGAAACGGATATGTTTCGTATCATTGCGGCGACGTACTTCATCAAAGGTGATTTGGCATTGTCAAAAGACTATTATGATAAATTTCAAGCTTTAGATCAGGGCAAGACACAGAATAATCAAGATAGTTACCAAATAGGTTATATTGCTTACCGTCTGAAAGATTATCCTAAAGCCATTCAAGAGTTAGAAAAATTGACCGAACCAGATGCATATTACCAAAGTGCAATGATTACATTAGGTGATGCATTTATAAAAACTGGCAATAAACAAAGTGCGCGTAATGCTTTCTTCCGTGCTTCAAAATTAGATTTTGATCCTCAGTTGAAAGAAGAAGGTTTGTTTAATTATGCTAAATTGTCATACGAATTAGAATTTCATCAGGTAGCATTGGATGCTATTCAAGAGTATTTGAATACGTATAGATCAACGACAAGAAAAGAAGAAGCTAACACATTGCTGGCTGAAGTATTAGTAAGTACTAAAAATTACCGTGCTGCGGTTGATGTGTTAGAGAATATTCCGCGTAATTCAAAGGAAGCGAAGACTGCTTATCAAAAAGTAACTTACTATAGAGCGTTAGAATTCTATAATGAACGCGCTTTTGAAAATGCAATCTCTATGTTCATGCGTTCAGAAGAAAATCGCTATGACGAGGAGTTATACGCTATGTCTAACTATTGGAAAGCCGAGGCTATGTACGAAGTACGTAAGTATAAAGAGGCGACATTAACGTTCAATAAATTCTTACAATTGCCTGGAGCACGCAAAACTGATGTATATCATTATGCAAATTATGCCTTAGCATATGCAGCTTTCCGTAATGATAATTATAATACTGCAGCAAATTATTTTGAAAGATTCCTTGCTGGTGCTGGTAAAGATGGTATCGAATTGAATACACGTAATGATGCAGTAGCACGATTAGCAGATTCATATTTTGCCACCAAAAATTACGGTAAAGCATTAGCTTATTACGACAGATTAATTAGTGCAAATGCGCAAAGCCAAGATTATGCATTATTCCAACGTGGTATTATTCAAGGCTTACAAGGGGATAATGATACAAAAATAGCAACCTTAAACTCCGTAATTAGCAAATATCCAAAATCTAATTACGCTGATGATGTCGCTTTTGAAATTCCTTATACATATTTCTTGATGCACCAATATGATAAGGCTATTGCTGGATTACAAAGCATGGTAGAAAAATATCCACGTAGTTCCTATGTGCCACGTGCTTTATTGACGATCGGTTTGGTACAATATAACCAAGATAATAATGCAGCAGCTTTATCTACATTTCAAAAAGTCGTAGATCAGTATGCGACAACGGATGAAGCTAAACAGGCGATTCGTTCAATAGAAAATATTTATTTGGACAATAATGATGCTACAGGATATATCCGTTACGCTAGTTCGACCAATATCGCTGACTTATCTACTGCGGAGCAAGATTCATATAATTTTGGAATAGCACGCAATTTGTTTGAACGTGGAAATTGGCAAGGTGCTGTAGAAGGCGTTAATGCTTATTTTGATAAATATCCTAAGCCTATCAATGAAAAATTTGCGCGTTTTATTCGTGCAGAGAGTAATGCTAATTTAGGTAAAGATGAGGAAGCGCTTCATGATTTTAATATTATCATGAATGACTGGACATCTGCGTATACAGAGCGTACTTTATTAAGCGTTTCTAAATTGCATTTAAGAAAAAAAGCATATAATGAGGCTGTTCAGGTATTGAAAAAATTAGAGCTTACTTCCGAATACAAAGAAAATTACGGCTTCGCCATCAAAAATCTTTTAATTAGCTACTATAATATTAATAATTATGTTGAAGCCCTTAATTATGCTAAATTATTAAAAGAATACGAAAAGGCTTCTCAAGAGGAAATCGGTCTCGCTCATTTATATGCTGCTAAAGTTTATTTAGCAACTAATAAGGCAGCTGATGCTACTAAAGAGCTGAATTTAGCAGCCTTAAAATCTAAAACAGAAACGGGTGCAGAAGCTCGATATTTAGTCGCAGAGCAACAATTGAAAGCTAAACAGTATGACAAGGCTATTGAATCTGCTTTTGATATATCAAATTCATTCTCATCTTATGATTTCTGGGTGGGTAAAGGTTTTATATTGATGTCTGATGCCTATGTAGGCAAAGGGGATAAATTCCAAGCTAAAGCTACTTTAGAGAGCGTAATTGATAATTACGAAAATAAAGAAGACGGAGTGTTGAAAACAGCTAAAGAAAAATTAGCTAAACTAAAATAACAAGAAGAAGGAAATAAGATGAAGTTGCACAAAACAGTATTTAAGAATTACGGCATAGTAGCTTTGTTACTGGGATTAGGTACACAAGCTCATGCTCAACAGGTAGATCCTATAAAACCTGTAACCGTAGATTCGTTTGATGTAGTACGCGATTACAAACCTATTCTTGCTGATGCGGTAAAGATTCGACGTAGCCCAGATATGACTAATAAGCGTAGTTATATGCCTAAATTAAGCTATGGTAATGTCCCTGACAAAAAATTGGATATTAATACAGGCTTAAGGGAATTGAATGTTCAAGAATTACCTTTTACTAGAACGCAAGATCCAAAAAGTAATTATGCTAAATTTGGCATAGGTAATTTGGGTACTATTTTAGGGGAAGCATATATTGCAGTTGAAGATTATCAAGATCTTCGTTTTGGGGGATATGTCAAACACTTGAATCAAAAAGGAAGCTTGGATGATCAGAAGTTCTCACGTCAAGAAGTCGGCGTTTTTGCTAGACGTGTGATGCCTGGCTTTACAATTGATGGTACTTTGGGTTATAATCGGTATGCTACTCGGTTCTATGGTAACCCTGTAGATATAGCTAATATTTCACTAAACCCAGCTCGTGAAGCACAAAATTTTAATGATATCTATTTCTTAGGTGAGTTAGTAAGTAACTATGATCCTAATAATACAGAAGCATTGTCGTATTCAGCTAAGATCGATGCATATACTTACAGTGACAAATACAAAGCAAGTGAAAATTCAATAGCCTTGTCTGGTTATTTGAATAAGCGCTTAAAAGCTTTTAATGTCGGTGGTAATGTTGCGGTAGATATCAATAGTATTGGTGGTGCTGGAAATGTACAAGGCGATAAGAAAATCAATAATTCTTTAGCGACGATAAATCCGTATATAAGTTTCAAAGGAACTAATTATACCTTGACTTTTGGTGCTAATTTGGTTTCTGAATTTGGGGATTCTACACGTTTCAATATTTTCCCTTCAGCAGAAATTGATTTTGCTTTGGTACCGACCTATATGCATTTGTTTGGGGGAATTACTGGCGGTGCTAAAAAAGCATCTTATAAATCTTTTACCCAACAAAATCCGTACTTAGGACCTGACTTGAACTTCCAAAATATGATTGAGCGTTTAAGTTTCTTTGGTGGTATCAAAGGAAATGCAGGAGCTACTTTCGGCTATAAAGCCAAAGTAATGTACAAATCTATTGAAGGTTTACCATTATTTGTGAATAATGAGAATACACCTTTCCAATTTGATGTCGTATATGATGGTAATGCCAACGATAAGGTTAAGTATTTCGGTATTGAAGGGGAATTAAATGTACGCCTGTCGCAATTGATTAATATTGGTGGGCGTTTGAATATTGATAACTATACAACAGTGTCCCAAGAGGAAGCTTGGTTTACACCAAAATTACGTGTAGCAGCAAATGCTAGATTTAATATCTCCGATAAATTGTATATCGATGCGGAAGCGTTATTCCATGGCTTATCATATGCTAAAGCCTATGACTACGATGTTAGCTTATTAAATTCTGGAATCTCGAATCCTTCAGCTGTTATTCCTAATTCTTATCACAAAGTAAATATCCCTGAATTTTTTGATTTAAATGCAGGTGCTGAATATAAAGCTACCTCTCAATTAGGGATTTTTGTTAAAGTAAATAATATATTTAATAAGGAATACGAGCGCTATTTGTACTACCCAAAAATGGGTTTCAACATGATAGGTGGTGTTAATTTTTCTTTTTAACTTTGTATAAAATAGCAGTCATCGATGAATTTAGGTAAACTAATAGATTCTTTATTAAGAAGACATACATCTGTATATGTAAAAGGATTGGGTGTATTCAAAAGAGTATATACACCGGCAACATTTGATTCTAAAAGAAATGTTTTTTTGCCTCCGATTTCATTGATTGAATTTGATCATTTTGAAACGCAGGGTTATGATTTCTTAACTTACTTACAGCAATTGGAGCATCTAGAAGCAGTAGAAGCACAATTAAAGTTAAATAATACTGTAGCGGGTCTGATGGATAAAATTCATCAAAATGGTGAAGTTGTCCTTGAAAACTTAGGTACCTTGGTTAGCTATGGTAATTCTTTTGTCTTCAAGCCTTTAGATTTAAGTGGTTTTCATTATACTGCTATTAGTGACGACCAAACAGAAAGCGTATCTGCTGTTACGACGCACGATATACTGAAAGAGGAGTCTCTTACAGATAGTAATGAGCAATTAATAGTAGATAAACAAAATGTTGATCTAACGGCACCTGTAGAACAGGCGGCTGAGGAGGATATAGCTATTTCGGAAAATAATAGTCTCGAGCAAAGCAGTAATGCAGTACAACCAGAGATGTATGAGGCTGCTGAAAACAATCATCAACCTGCTAAACGTAGTAATGCCGGTATTTTTGGATTAATAGCGATTATCGCCATATTTATTCTAGGAGGTCTATATTATTATAGTACATTTGAATCCTATAGTCCGGTCATCGAACCTTCAGCAGTTATGGAAGTACCTGTTATTGACAGTATTTCTTCTAACACTGATTCGGTAGGACAGTACACGGATTTGCCTGTTGATTCAAGTTCTTTGGTTGTAAAAGATAGTCTGCCTGAAGTAGTAAGTGAAAAGATAATCGTCGATAATAATAAATATATTATTATTATAGGAACTCATCCTACTTTAGAATTAGCTAATGCTCAAGCTCAATCTTTTAATAAAAAGGGCCATAAGACAGTACGTGTTTTAGAACCTAATTTGTCGAAAAATAAAAAACGTGTTATTTGGGATTCATATCCTACACGCGAATTACGTGATTCGGCAATGAGAGAAGTTCGCAAGCACTTCAAAGAAGATGCTTGGGGAACAGAAATAAAATAACAATAAACATAAACCAAAATATAATTTTTTTAATACTATGTCATTATTACAAGGTGCTTTACCAGTGGACACATTGAACCAAGTGCAGCAGCAAGCTGTACAGTTGGCCGCTCCAGTTGAGGATTTGAATTTAATTGAATTACTAATGAAAGGTGGTTGGATTATGATCCCCATTGTTTTATTATTCTTTTTAGGGTTAGTAATTTTTATTGAACGTTATATTACAATTCGTAAAGCTTCCAAAGCAGATGGAGGACTAATGGCACAAATTAAAAGTAATGTATTATCAGGTAAATTGGATGCAGCAATTGCAGTAACAAGATCTAGTAACACTGCGCTAGCTCGTATGTTGCAAAAAGGATTGACGCGTGTTGGCCGTCCGATTAAAGATATTGAAGGTGCTATCGAAAATGCTGGAAAATTAGAAGTAGCTCGTCTAGAGAAAAATATTAATATCCTTGGTATTGTAGCGGGTATTGCACCAATGCTTGGTTTCGTAGGTACTATTTTTGGAGTTATTCAGATCTTTCGTGATGTTGAGTTAGCAGGTGGTATTGATATTGGTTCCGTATCTGGTGGTCTTTATGTAAAAATGATTGCTTCTGCTTCTGGTCTTACTATTGGTATATTAGCATATATCGGTTATCATATTTTGAATATGATGGTTGAGCGCTTGATTCTAAAGATGGAGACTGAAGCTGTAGAGTTTATTGATTTATTAGACGAACCTGGAGTTTAATTTTATAAGATTTAAAAGTCTTATAACACTTGTTGTATGGAATCGTAGATTAATATGCATCATACACCTAGCTATAGACTTTTTACAATTTAAATTACTTTGTAAATAGTATGAATCTAAGAAATAGAAGAAATAAACCAACCGCTGAAGTACATACTGCAGCATTGAATGATATCATGTTTTTTTTGATGTTGTTCTTCTTGTTGGCTTCAGCAGTAGCAAATCCTCAAGTAGTCAAGTTATTGTTGCCAAAATCGAGTGCCGGAGAACAATCCGTAGCAAAGAAAACAATAACGGTTTCAATAACGGGTGATTTAGCTTATCATGTAGATAAGCAGACTGTACCGTATGAATCCTTAGAATCCGTCCTGCAATCCCAAATACATACGGGGGAAGATGTAACTATTATGCTTTATGCAGATAGTACTGTGCCTATTCAAAATGTGATTGCTGTAATGGATGTTGCCAATCGATTAAAAATCAAGTTGGTATTAGCTACTGAGCCTAAAAAAGATTAGTGATAGTATACTAAGTTCTTTTTATAATTTTTAAGGAGCTTGATTATAATTAAATTGATATTATGTATTATCATTTAAAAGAAGAAAATAATATGCCAAAAGCACTAGGGATTTCATCCCTAGTGATGGTTATTTTAATTGTTATTGGTTATTTTATCGTGTTTTCTGAACCCGATCTTCCTGAATATGGAATGGGTGGGATAGTGGTTAATTATGGAACCTCCGAAGAGGGAATGGGGGATGATTATATGAGTATTGAAGAGCCTTCGATGGATGAAAATGCTAATAATGTAACGCCTGATAGAATTGTCCCAACAGAAACACCTACGCCAACACCTACTCAGCAAACGGCTGATAAAGCGGTGGCAACTCAAGATATGGAGGATGCTCCGGCAGTAGCAAAGGCTGCAAAGCCAGTGAAGAATGTAGCGCCAGAAACAACCAAAGAAGTGAAAAATAGTACGCCTACCGTCAATACCAATGCCTTGTATAAAGGGAAGAAAAATGACGGTAAAGGCCAAGGTGATGGAACGGGTTCTACCCCAGGTAATCAAGGTTCTGCTCTAGGTGATCCATTGGCATCGAATTATGGTGATGGTGGCTCAGGATTTGGTGATACACCTATTTCTTTGTCTAGTAGACATTGGTCACAACGTCCTAATATAGATGATAAAAGTCAATTTTCGGGTGTAGTCGTTTGTGAATTAGTCGTGGATAAGAATGGTAATATCATCAGTGTACGCCCTGGAGTCAAAGGAACGACTTATTCGTCTCCTACTGTATTCAGTATGTTGGAAAGGGAGCTGAGAAAAGCAAGATTCAACGCTGTGCCGAATGCACCTGATAGAAGGACTGTACATGTCTCTATCAATTTTAAACAACGCTAATTTTATTGAAATGAATACTTATACAGAGGTAATCGATTATTTGTATAGTCGATTACCTATGTTTACAAGAGACGGTGCTTCTGCTTACAAGAAGGATTTAGACCGTACTATAGCATTATGTGAGGCCGTAGATAATCCGCATAATAAGTTTAAAACTATACATGTAGCAGGTACGAATGGGAAGGGCTCATCCTCTCATATGTTGGCTGCTATTCTCGCCAAATCTGGTTATAAAACAGGTCTTTATACTTCTCCTCACCTTGTAGATTTTCGGGAAAGAATTCGAATTAATGGGGAGCAAATAACAGAACAGTTTGTGGTGGATTATGTAAATAATCAGAAAGACTTGATGGAAGAGATTCAACCTTCTTTTTTTGAAGCTACTGTAGCAATGGCTTTTGATTATTTTGCCCAAGAGAAAGTAGATATAGCAATTATAGAAGTAGGATTGGGGGGTAGATTAGATAGTACTAATATTATTACTCCTGAAGTATGTCTTATTACCAATATTGGTATGGATCATATGAATCTTTTAGGTGATACTATCGAACAAATCGCTGCTGAAAAAGCAGGTATTATTAAAGCAAACATACCGGTCATAATTTCTGAAACTAATCCTAATACAGCACCTGTTTTCATTGATAAAGCTACTGATGTACTTGCTCCTATAAAGTTTGCCGATCAATACATTACTGCTACACGTCTCTATAAAGATGAATTACTGCAGCATGTACGAATTGAATCTGATTTCAAGAGTAAAGAATATGATTTGGATTTGACAGGTTCTTATCAATTAAAGAATGTTGTCGGTGTGCTGGCTGTTGTTCATGAGTTATGTCGATTAGGGTTTAATATTACGGAGGATAATCTAAAGTATGCCTTAAGTCATGTCCAAGTATTGACTGGTCTGCAAGGTAGATGGCAGACATTAAGTAGTTCACCTTTGATTATATGTGATACTGGCCATAATGAAGATGGTATCAAAGAAGTAATAAAAAATTTGAATGAGGTATCGTATAATACGTTACATATCGTCATCGGTGCCATGAAAGATAAAGACTTGGATCATATGCTACCCTATCTTCCTAAGGATGCAAAATATTATTTCGCTAATCCGGATATGCCTCGTGCTATGGAGGCCTCAGAATTAGCCCTCAAAGCACAAACACATGGATTGAATGGAAATGTATGTGGTTCTGTAATTAATGCCTTAGAGGAAGCTAAATCGTGTTATCAACAAGGGGATTTAATTTTTGTAGGAGGATCCAATTTTGTCGTAGCCGAAGTGCTCCAAGGGATGGCATAAGATAATCGTCTTTACCATATTTAAGAAAGGTGAGTTTGTAATTAGTGTTACATTTTTTTAGCAGTAATTATTTTGATATTGTAATTAATATGCTTCTACAGCTATTTAAAGTAGTTTTTTGAATAAATGTCTGAAATACAAATTAATTATTTTCAATTATTTTCAAATAAAATATAAAATATGAATTTTTATGCCTAACCTTGTATCAATAAAAATAAAATAATATGAATAAAGGAACTGTAAAGTTTTTTAATGAAACTAAAGGATTTGGTTTTATTACACCTGAAGATGGTACTGCTGATGTATTTGTACACATTTCTGGATTAAGAGACCAAGTAAAAGAAGGTGACTCTGTTACTTATGATGTAGAAAGAGGACCTAAAGGCTTAAATGCCTCTAATGTAAGAGTAAACTAATTTCTATTATATTTCTTGCAAAAAAGGCGAATCTTACGATTCGCCTTTTGTTTTTATATAGTGTCTGACACATTATAATGAGTAGACACAATAAATACCGATATTATAAAACTATAACCTCAGTTACTTGTAGTCCTTGTTTAGAAGATCTTGATTTAAATTTCACTTTTTGATCTTGTTGTAGTACAAAACCTAGAATTTTGAAATTAAAGTAAACATTTTCACGTGTTTCATTATCTCTAATAAAACCGTATTGGCCTGCTTCATTGTAAAAAGAAACTTTACCAAAAGAATAGACATCTTCGAATGTAGGTGTTAATAAATCTTCCTCTTTGAATTCGTATTTTTTTACGGGTGGAGTATCTGATATATTACCATTCTCATCAACATAAGCAAACATCTCTTCTAATGCTTTACCTTTTTGATTGTTTTCACCTCTAGATTCTCTTTTTTCTTCTTTGGCTTTTCTTTTTTGCAGTTTTTGTTTAGCAATTTCTTTTTTTCTAAATGTTTGTTGGCTTTGACCCATATATTGATATTAATTTTAAAATTTTAGAAAAGTCTTGATAACCGACGAGATATTCTGATGAGAATTATGGAACGCAGATATGATGGCTTTTGGTAAAGGTACTCAAAATGTAGGTATTTGTCAAGCATATTGTAAAGCTAACAGTATGAAGCGACTAACAGATGTACCCAATAATACGCTTTATAAGCATTTGAAGCCATTTATATATTTTACTGCTACTGAAAAATATTTTTTTTAGTAACAGTAATTATTAATCATTTATAGTCAATTCACCTCGAATATCTCTTTCTACCCAATGTGCTACATTCTTCTGATCTTCAAATTCGCCTTGTAGGTACATTAATTTCGTTACTGCAGCTTCGAAAGTCATGTCATAGCCATTAAGTACGCCGATTGCCTTGAGGCCTTGGCTAGTTTCATATCTCCCTAGCTCTACAGATCCAACTTTACATTGAGATATATTTACAATATTCTTTCCTTGAACGATAGCTTCTTTTAATAATGCTAAAAACCATTCTGCCGTTGTTGTATTGCCTGAACCAAATGTCTCCATTACGATAGAACGTACATCCGAATTTAAGACTGCTTGTATACTTTCTTTTGTAATGCCTGGGAATAGTTTTAAAACACCAACACGATTGTCCAATGCATGATGGTATTGTAATGTTTGTCCTGTATTATTTAGTAATGCTTCGAGGTTATACTTCAAATGTATACCGGCTTCTACTAATACTGGATAATTAGGAGATCTGAATGCTTCAAATTTTGCTGAATTATATTTGAAAGATCTGTTTCCTCTAAATAACTTATTATCAAATAGAATACATACTTCTTGAATGATAGATTCGCCATTATGTTTTGCAGATGCGATTTCTAATGCTGTCATCATATTCTCGCGCGCATCGGTACGTATTTGACTAATTGGTAGCTGTGAACCTGATAATATTACGGGTTTACGTAAACCCTCCAAAAGAAAACTTAATACAGATGCCGTAAATGCCATCGTATCTGATCCGTGAAGGATTACAAAACCATCGAATTCTGCATAATTGTCTTGAATAAGCTTGACCATGGTCAACCATATTTCAGAAGTCATATTTGAAGAGTCTATGATAGGGTCAAAGGAGTGAACTGTAAGTTCGTAATCTGTTCGACTTAGGTCTGGAAGGTTTTTCTTTATCAACTCGAAGTCAAATGGTATGAAAGTACCTGTTTCATCCTCAACCATTCCTATGGTTCCTCCAGTGTATATGATAAATATCTTTTTCATTTTATATGCCAAATACTACTCGTGAATTTTCCGTAGTGATCGCTGCTAATTTCTCGATGCTAATCTCATGCAAATCTGCTACTTTTTCTGCAATATAATGCAAGTAAGAGCTTTCATTCTCTTTTCCTCTAAATGGGCTTGGTGCTAAATAGGGAGCATCTGTTTCCAAAACAATATCTTTAAGATCCAATTCTTTAACGACCGTATCTAAGCCTGCTTTCTTGAAAGTTACAACACCACCTATTCCCAATTTGAAACCTAGATTTATCGCTCTTTTTGCTTGCTCCAAATTACCCGTGAAACAATGGAAGATACCATATAACTTGTCATCATGTAGCTCTTCTAAAATTTCGAATGTTTCATCAAACGCTTCTCTACAATGGATGTCTATCGGTAAACCTAATGCTTTGGCCCACTTTATCTGTGTTCTAAAAGCATCTTGCTGAATAGCTAATGTGCTTTTATCCCAATACAAATCCAATCCTATTTCTCCTATAGCATATATTTTATGGGCATGGATAGCTTTCTCAATTAGCGCTAGTTCTTCAAGGTAATTTTCTTTTACACTGCAAGGATGTAAACCTAGCATTGGAAAGCATATCTCTGGATACGATTTTGATGTGCTTAATACTGCTGATACCGATTCGCTATCTACATTGGGTAAAAAGAGACGTTTGATGTTTTGGTCTAAACACCTATTTATTTGGTCCTCTAATGTATTTGTTCCTATATTATAATAAATATGGGTATGTGTATCGGTAAGAGTATAGCTAGAATTCATCTTTTTTCTTATTGCTTCAAAAATACTAATTTGTTAATAATATATTGTTAACGTAACGAAAAAACGCGATTCTATTAATAGAATCGCGTTTATATTTTAAATATGGCAATACTGGCCTGTTATTTAAATAGATTTTTTAATCTTAGTTTGCAGGTATCTCACCCGGTGCTGGAGCAGGTGCTGCGATTCCTTGACCTTTGATTACATCAACCAATTCTACTTCAAATACTAATGGTGCATAAGGAGGGATTTTTTGGCCTGCAGGACGGTCACCGTATGCTAATGCTGAAGGGATGATAAATGTAGCTTTTGTACCTTTTGTCAATAACTGTAAACCTTCTGTCCATCCTTGGATAACGGGTTGGTTACCTAAACTGAAACGCAATGGCTCAAAAGTACGCATAGGATCCATAGCTAATTTAGCTTTTTCAGCTTCCGCTTTTATTGATGAATCGAAAACAGTACCATTTGTTAATTTACCTGTATAGTTTACAACTACTGTATCACCTAATGCTGGTTTATTACCTTTACCTTCTTCTGTAACTACATATTGTAAGCCTGAAGCTGTTTTCTTAGGTTCTAATTTATTATCGGCTACATATTTAGTGATTTTTCCAGCTTCAGCTTTTTGAAGACCTTCTAATTCACCTTTAAAATAAGTATCTAGTTGACCATATAATGCTGAATCAGTTAATTGACCTTTTTTGAAGTGCTTTCTAACCTTAACAGTAAATGTAACAAATTTATCAGCAAATTCTGGTTTTGGTTGACCTGTTCTAGCTGCCATAGTATCTAAATTTAATTTGAATACTGCAGAGTCACCTTCTCCTAAGAATCTGAACATCGAGTTATAATCACCTTTGTATCCACCAGGGATTGAATCTCCAGCGATTTGAACAATTTGAGGTAAGCCTAAATCGTATGTACTGTTTAATAATGAATCGTTTCTGTCTGATTTGATTGTCATATCTACTGATAAGAAATCACCTGCAATAGCTTTGTCACTACCTGCATCTTTAACGATATTATACTCTAAACCACCATCACCTTTTTTAAAGTTTTGGCATGAAACAGCTAGCAAAGCTGCTGCTGATAAAAATAAAATTGATTTTTTCATTTTATTGATTAATACTTATTTTCTTGTTAATATTTCTTTATAATCTGGTAATATAGATTTAAATAAGTTGACTACTGTATTCAAATCGGATGATGAACTACCGCCTGAAGCATTTAAATGACCCCCACCGCTAAAATATTTTTTACATATCTCATTACAAGGTATTTCACCGATTGAGCGTAAAGATAATTTAATTAATTCACTTCTGTCAATTATTAATGCAGCTAATCTTATTCCTTTTATAGAAAGGGCATAATTGACTAACCCTTCTGTATCTCCTGTGCTTATTTCAAACTTCGATAAATCTTCTTTGCTTATCGCAAAATAGGCTGTATTATATTCTGGAATTACTTCCAAACAATTTAAAAGCGCATAGCCCAAAAATTTTAATCTACGCTCAGATGAACTGTTGTAGATTTGCTCATGGATCTCCCAGTTTTTTGCGCCTGCATCTATTAAGCTAGCGATGATATGGTGAACAGCCGATGTGGTATTCCTAAAGCGGAATGAACCTGTATCTGTCATTATTCCTGTATAAAGGCAGGTCGCAATAGCAGCATCTATTTTTTCGCCTCCTTTTAGTACATCGTCGATAAAGGTGTATATTAATTGTGCTGTTGCAGCAGCATTAGAATCCCAATATACCAAATCAGCAAAATTCTCTGGATCCAAATGATGATCTATCATCCATTTCTGACCTTTAGCATTCGCAATAAGAGGTTCTAAGACATTTGTTCGTGACAAGGCACTATAGTCCAAGCAAAAGATAATATCTGCCTCAGCTAATAATTCGCCCGTTAGAGCTGGTTGCTCAGGATATATAATTACTTCTTCTCGTCCTGGCATACAATCCAAAAATGATGGAAAGTCAGATGAAACAACAACATGTACCGTGTGATTATATTTCTTTAAAAAATGGTATAATCCTAATGATGAGCCTAAAGCATCTCCATCTGGTTTGTGATGAGTTGTTATAACAATTCTTTTAGGTGTGGTCAGTAATTGTAAATTTTCTTCTCCTGTAAACATAATTATAATAAGACTACAAACGTACAAATTATTCGTGTTGGTATAAAATTATTTTTTTTGCTTGAAAGCATATAGTTTATGATCTCTGCGCATACACAATAAATATATTTCAGAGTTGTAGTCTATTTTGCCATAATAAAATAATGGTTGACCTTCTACAGGAAATCCATTCACCAATTGACCCGTTTCATTTATTAAATATAACAAATTAGTTGATTTTGAAGCTATTCCTAAATAGGATAGGTCTTTATTTTGCGTGTTGCTGAAAAACTGTAACTCATCTGTTATAGGTTTGGTGAAATTATAGATAATTGCCGTTTTTAATGTGTCGGCAATATCAAATACCTGTAGTTCATTACTATTCACAATAACAACATTACTATTTGTTGTATTTGTAATACGACCAAAATCACCTATATATCTTATGGAATCTGCTAGGATGCGCCATCTTTGATGTTCTTTTTCATTACTAAATAGATTTAATCCTCCTTTATCATCTAATGCTACTATTTTGTAATTAGAGTTTATCTCGATATTTTTTACACCTGTATTATTTAGTTTTACCTCGTTTGTTTTTTGACCATTTTCATTCAACCAATAGATGTTACCTTTATTTGTGCCAATGATATAGTGTTTTTCATGTGCTATAATCGTGGTCGTTATTTTTCCATCCGTTGTGAAACTATTCCAATTTTTAAGGGTATTGCCATTTAAATCATAAGCTAACACTTTGTCTGTTGTAGGTACAAGGATTACTTTTTCACCATTAATAATAGTGATTAGTGGGCTAGCAGTTGCTGTTGATTGTATATTTACAGGGAATCCTTTTAAAGATTTGCCCTCGGTATCGAAGCGGTATAAATTGTTCTTGTCTGTAATCAGTAGGATTGAACGATCTTCTAATTGTTGCATATTACCGATGACGCGTCCCGCAAATACTTTGGACCACATTTCTTTACCCGATGGGTGAATTGCATGAATCGTATGATCTAGCTGTTGAATTAATATAAATTGATTCGTATCGGATTGATTGAATATAAAAGGTTGCGTGATTGCTTTATTTCCCAACTCAATACTCCACTCTGCTACCGTGCCTAATGTATTCTTACTTTTATAGATACCGTATATTTGTGACGATATATTACCGTTGTTGCCTGATAATTGTATCGACCATGAGAAGAAATCTTGAAAGCCATAATTCTCCTTATTTTTATAATTATCTCTGAATGGTTGATTTAATGAATTTAAAAACTTGGAACTTGCATTTTTTGTATGGGCAAATATAGTAATGTTAGCTTCCTTTCCCTGAAGCTTTTCAAGCTTGATGAATCCAAGTGTACCTGTCAATAAATCGTTCTCAAAATAATCTTTGCGATACGCTCTTAACGTAGAAAGATTATTAGCGACGATCATCACGCTGTCCACAACAGTATAATAAGGACGTTGAAAATCTTTAAATGGATCACCATAATGTTTATATAATATACCCGATGTAGCAAAACGGCCTATAGAATCACCTGTTGATTCCATGATGGTCTTGGTAAGACTTTGAAAGGCTAGGCTGTCATTGATTTTTACAAAACCAATATAATTTTGAGCATTAGTTTCTACTAGAGCAAATTGATTGCCCAATGCTTTGGTAATTAGTTCTGCTGCTTTAGTGGTATCTATCTGCTCGATTACCTTTTCCTCTCTTCTTTTTTGAAGATTATGTAAGTCTTTTTGAAATGTAGGACGGTTGCTAATGCTAAATTCGGCATAGATAGCCGTATTGGACGGAAAATAAGTATATAAATCTTGGGGCGCTTTTGCTTGATTCTTAAAAATAGAAGCAAAGTTATCGGGGTATTGATCCAGTTGACTCTCACCAGTGAGGATTAAAGCATCTTGTTTGAAATTAATATTCCATGCTGATTGCCCTTGTAACTTTCTAAATAAATTAATAAAGGGACCTTTGTTGTTACGCTGTGTGATGTCTACGATCGAATCATATTGTTGGTGGGGAAAATAAATACTTAAGGGCGTATTTCTAGGATTATTCTTTAAGAAAAATTCAATCTGATCTTCGGATAGATGTTTACTATGTTTATCAACTATTTTTGGGATCAAGGAAATAGAAGGCGTTGCAAACAATATATCTTTAAAGTAAAAGGCATTTAAAATAGAGTCCTTTTCCCCATATTTGATTTGAAAAATTTTTTGACCTAATGTATCGATGGTTGTCGTTTTGAAGGTTTTACTAATTTCGTTTACCATACCTACCAATTCAGCTGATGGAATATCTGTGGAAGAAGGAATTGTGAACAATGGTACTATTTTCTTATCTTCAGGATGGAATGAAATGTAAATGTCTGAGTCCGCTATATATGTTTTTGATTTTTCGGTGTTTAATATTATTGTTTTGAAATCATTCCATAATTTCATGTTATCGACACCTAAAATAGCATCGAAAATTTCGAAATCTTTAAATACATTTTCAGACGTTTCATCATTGCCTACAGCAGCTATAAATAGTGTGTTTTGTGGTAAATATCGCAATGATCGAGACGATTGACTATGCTCATTATCTAAGTTTTTGAAATAATATATTGTGGCAGCAATTACGGTGATAAATAGTACTGCTGTTAGAATAATCGTATTACGCATATACAAACCTAACTAATTATGATTAATTTTAGTAAGTTTACGAAGGAAATTGACGAAAAATTTTATTGTTTTGTTATATATTTTAATACATTTATAAATATTAAAATACATTAGATATTTTTTATATAATTCATGAATAAACAAATTATACTTACAGCCTCATTATTTGGCTTGATAGCGGTAGTTTTGGGCGCTTTTGGTGCACATGGCTTAGAGGGTAAAATAAGTGAGTATCATCTAGGAACTTGGAAGACAGCAAATGAATATCAGTTTTATCATACTTTTGCTTTATTGTTTTTATCTACTTTCTCTAGAGCCAAAAGTCAGTCTATCCGTGTTTCTTTTATAGCCTTTACTATCGGTATAATCTTATTCTCGGGCTCTCTTTATTTATTAAGTGTACGATCATTGTTAGGTATTGAGTCTGTTTCTATTTTGGGACCTATTACGCCATTGGGTGGATTGTGCTTTATGATAGGTTGGATCGGATTATTTATCGCTGCTGTTAAAAATAGGGCTTAATCTTGCTATTAGTTAATAATATCTATCTTTTTACTGCTTTTTTTCTTGCTTCCCTTTTAGGGTTCTTATCTGCTTAAATTAGTCATGAAAGTTTTATTACCTTTGTGTATATGTCTAATGCCGATTTATTTGCTGATAGGAAAACACTTTTTGTAGAAGTGGTTTTACCACTGTCTATAGCTAAAACGTATACTTACCGTGTTCCTTTTGAACTGAATGATCAAATCCAAATTGGTCGTCGTGTAATCGTTCAATTTGGTCGAAATAAAGTTTATTCGGCTATCATAAAGTCCATAACAATGGATGCTCCACAGAAATATGAAGCCAAGTATATAATGGATGTCGTAGACGAGCATCCTATTGTAGATGAAGGTCAATTACAACTGTGGCAATGGATGGCAGATTATTACTTATGCTATCTTGGTGAAGTAATGCAAGCTGCACTTCCGGCTGCACTTAAATTAGCATCCGAAACAAAAATAATCGCCGCCAATAATAGCGATTTGGATCGCTCTCAATTATCGGATAAAGCATTTTTATTGTTGGATGCTTTGGATATTGCTGGTGAATTGAAAGTTAGTGATGTCAGCAAAATATTAGGACAAAAATCTGTTTTCCCTTTATTAAAAACTCTTTTTGAAGATGGCTATATTCTAATATCCGAAGAAATAAAAGAACGGTACAAGCCAAAAACAAAAAGCTTTTTGCGATTAGCAGCGGAATATAACGATGGGGAAGGTAAACGCCTCTTGTTAGATAGCCTCAACAGAGCACCTAAACAACAAGATGCCGTAATTGGTTATATTCAATTGTCTAAATCGAAACCAGAATTAACCAGGCAAGAATTGATGGAAGCTACTTCTTGTGGAGCTACTGCCATTACTGCATTAATAGATAAAGGTATTTTTGAGCTTAAAGAAAAAGTTGTTAGCAGATTTCAAGGGACGGATGTTCTTTTAACCAAAGAATTCTCCTTTAGTGAAGATCAAACACGTGCTTTTGCGGAAATAAACGACTATTTTCAGACCAAAGATGTGGTTTTATTGCATGGCGTGACTGCATCAGGAAAAACACAAATATATATACGCCAAATTGAACAAGCTTTAGCATCGGGAAAAAATGTATTATATCTTTTGCCGGAGATAGCCCTAACTACGCAGATAACTGAACGCTTGAAACTCCATTTTGGAAATGACCTTGGGGTATACCATTCTAAATTCAATGACAATGAGCGTGCTGAAGTATGGCACAAAGTATTGAAAAATGAGTATAAGGTTATTATTGGTGCTCGTTCATCTGTGTTCTTACCTTTTCATGATTTAGGCTTAATCATCGTCGACGAAGAGCACGAAAACTCATATAAGCAATATGATCCTTCGCCACGATATCATGCCCGTGATACTGCTATCTATTTAGCGTATTTACATCATGCTAAAGTTTTATTGGGATCAGCGACACCATCTGTAGAAAGTTATTACAATGCTAAAGCAGGTAAATATGGCTTAGTTCAGCTTTTTAAACGATTTGGTGATGCTCAGCTACCCATAATAGATGTCATCAATGTAACAGAGGAGGGACGTAAAGGAAATATGCATTCTTATTTCAGCTCCAAATTATTGCATGCAATGGAAGAGGCTGTCAAGAATAAGGAACAAATAATATTATTTCAAAATAGAAGAGGGCATACGCCATTTTTGCAATGTGGAACCTGTGGCTATGTTGCCAAATGTGTCAATTGTGATGTTAGTTTGACCTATCATAAAACTTCTCATTTATTACATTGCCATTATTGTGGGCATTCGGAGCAGAATATAAATGTATGTCCGGGATGTGGTATGCCGCATATGGAAAGCAAGGGCTTTGGAACAGAAAGAATAGAAGAAGAGCTAGAGATTTTGATGCCTTCTCTGCGCATAGGTCGTTTGGATTTGGATTCTACCAAAGGGAAATATGGTTTTGATAAAATAATATCTGCTTTTGACGATTATGAATATGATGTCTTGATTGGTACGCAGATGGTAGCCAAGGGCCTAGATTTTGGACGCGTTAGTTTGATTGGAATTATTAATGCTGATTCTATAATCAATTTTCCTGATTTTAGATCCTATGAAAGGTCGTATTCTCTTTTTTCGCAAGTTGCAGGTCGAGCCGGAAGGAGACAGAATCAAGGTCAAGTAATTATACAAACCTATACTCCTAATCATCGTGTATTGGAGCAGGTCGTGCAGCATGATTATGAAGGCATGTTTATGAAGGAAATAACCGAAAGAAAGAATTTTCATTATCCTCCTTTTTATAGACTAATCAAATTAGATATCAAACATTCGGATCAACAACAAACCTTAGATTCTGCCCAAAAGTTAGCTAACTTATTAAAGGTGCATTTAGGAAATAGAGTGCTAGGACCAGAGCCTCCATTGGTATCGCGTGTTCGCAATAATTATATTCAGACAATCATATTGAAGATTGAACGGACGAATGTCAGTATTGTAAAAGTCAAGGAATTGATTCGTTCTTCGATATTAACTTTTGAATTAGATAAATTGAATGCTGGAGTGCGAATAGCGATCGACGTAGATCCATATTAACGAAAAAAGGGCTTTGAATCATTTCAAAGCCCTTTTTTCTTTTACAATTTTACTGTTGTTATTTTCCATGGATTTTTGACAGCTTTGTGTGCCGCATCTTTCGCTATGTTAGCTTGCAATTCTGTGACCTGATCTGGTTTGTAGTTATTCTTTCTTACATCGAGATTGAATATTTTTTCATACCATGTACATGCAGCCGTAAATCGGCCATAATCTAAGTTTAGATGGTAGCCATCTCTTGTATAATGATCTCCAATACTGGAAGTACGTGCATTTTGTATCGCTGTACCTGCTGGTATTACCATGGAGAATACTTTAGATTTATTGATCTTTTGAGTAGCAGCTATAATTCCTTGGTACATCTCCAGTTGATTATTATTGTAGTTTGCAAATCCTTTGTGAGGAGAGTCTTGTTGATACGCCCATGTTTGATGGTATATTAATTTTGTTTTTTTAGGTTTCAACATATTTACATATGTAACTAAAGCGGGAAGATCTTTTATAATTACAGCGTATTGTCCAGAGTAAGGACTTGCTTGTTGTAAGCTGATATAATCCCAATCTTCCTCCTTAATCACTTGCTCTATACTACTATTTTTAGTGTTCGTTTTGACGCCATCTGTAGTTACTTTTCGGTACGAATAAGTAGGCTTGTTTTCGGTAGCATTTTTAACGTGTAATTCGATCGAAGCGCCTCCGATATACATATTCCCTATAATGACTTTTTTATCTGCTTCTTTTGCTAACTCAAATAAATAGTTCTCTATAGCATCTTCTGAAAAGCTATTTCCAATAGCCAATATTTTTATTATTTTTTCTTGTCCATATGTTGGAATCGATAGCAAAATCCCAAATAAAATAGTACAAATAGTTGATCTCATAAATTATATAATTTTTATGTATAGATGTTTAGTTTATTATTAATTCATTTAAATAGTGTTGGAAATTAACCTTAATATTTAAATGTGTAAATATGATTGCTTATTTTAGAAGGTGAAAATACAAAATCTCTTGTAAAGACCTAATAAAAAGCTAACTATACTGTGCAGAAATATTTTGTATTTAATCTTTAATAATGTCCTTTAATTGGGGTATTTTTGAAAAAGAATGGCATATAAATTCGTAGATAATTATAGAGAAAAGGGTGCTCGAAAGAAATTAGTCGCACATTTAGAAAGTAGGGGGATTCAAGATCGAAATGTCTTGAAAGCCATAGGTAAAGTGCCTAGACATTTCTTCTTTGATGAAACATTTTGGAATCAAGCTTATCGTGATATTGCTTTCCCTATTGGGGATGGTCAGACAATATCTCAACCTTATACGGTAGCTTATCAGTCCGAATTATTACATGTGCAAAAGGGTCATAAAGTATTAGAAATTGGAACAGGATCAGGTTACCAAACTTGTATTCTCTTAGAATTAGGTGCTGAGGTGTATACCATTGAAAGACAGGAAAATATTTATAATCGTACTATTCAGGTATTGCCATATATGGGGTATAAACCAAATTTTTTCTTAGGTGATGGCTCTAAAGGTATTCCAGAACATGGTCCATATGACAAGATTATTGTTACTGCAGGAGCGCCATTTGTTCCCGAAGTAATGCTCAAGCAGTTGAAGCTTGGTGGTTTACTTGTTATTCCGGTAGGGGATGAGAAATCTCAAAAGATGGTCACTATTCTGCGCATAGCAGAAAACGATTTTGAACGTATTGAATTAGATACTTTTAGGTTCGTACCACTGGTGGGTGACAAGGCATGGTAAAAATAGTTTAATATGAATCTACTTCTCAAAGGCTTTTCTTATATTAGCTTTGATGAATGAATTTTATTATAATAATATCAAAAATACCGAAGAAGTTCTCATTTCTTTGGAAAAGCAAATTAATAGGAATAGTTTATTTCGCTTGGCTGTAATTATAGGCGGTTCTATTATTTTATTTCAAATCTTTCAGACCAATAACGTTTGGCTGCTATTACTCGCTGTTTTTCTTATCTTAATTCTCTTCGCTTTCTTAGTAAGGAGACAAAGTCAATTGGAGAAAAATAGAGACGAAAACTTGGCTTTTCTTCGTGTCAATAAAAATGAAGTTTCCATAATTGAAGGGGAACTAAATATGTACGACCATGGTGTTTTATATGATAATGGTAAGCATCCTTACGTTTCTGATTTAGATATATTTGGCCCTAATTCTGTTTTTAACCTTGTCAACCGTGCAGCAACAGCTGATGGTGTCGAGCGATTAGCATCTTGGTTTTTAGCTCCTTCATCAAAAGATGTAATTGTAGCTAGACAAGAGGCTGCAGCTGAATTGGCGAATAAACATAGTTGGAGTCAAAGGCTTCAGACAAAATTACTTTTCAATCTCGGTAAGCAGATTAATATTAAAACTTTTTTAAGCCGCTATTTAAGTGATGATGCGCTCAAATTTGGTTCTTCATTCTTGAAGGTATATGTTGCTATTGCTCCTTATTTATTTGTTGTAGGTACTATTGTTTCATTGATATTTTATCCAGTATGGAACTATATGTTATTACTCGCTATCGTACATTTAATGTGGACATTGGCCTTAGCCGGAAAAGTGAGCTATTTCTCTAATCGTATCGATAAAGTCGGTGTTACCTTGATAGCTTATGCGGATGCCATTAAAATGCTCGAAGATGAGCAGTTTGAATCTACTTATACCAAGGATTTACAAATTAGTTTGAAAACAGATAAATCAGAAAAACTGTCTATCGCATTCAAAACCTTGGGCTCTTTGGTCGATAAATTGGATGCACGCAATAATATCCTTGTAGGTGCCTTACTAAATATGATATTCTTGTGGGATTTTAGACAGGTATTAGCGATCGTAAATTGGAAAAATAATTACGAAGGTGATGTGTTGAAGACTTTTGATATTGTTGCTGATTTTGAATCTTTAGTTAGTTTAGCGACACTAAAACGCAATTCACCACAATGGACGACGCCTACCATCATGGACAATCCTTTGGTTGATCGTATACATGCGATTCAATTAAATCATCCTTTAATTCCCAAGAAAAATGCTGTAGCGAACGATTATGATGCAAGTTCACACAGGCTAGCTTTAATAACAGGGTCTAACATGGCAGGTAAAAGTACATTTCTCCGTACCCTAGGGGTCAATGCGGTTTTGGCATACGCTGGTGCTGTAGTTTGTGCGGAGCAATTGAGTTTACCGATTTATAAGTTGGTATCTTATATGCGTATCAAGGACAACCTCAATGAAAGTACATCTACGTTTAAAGCGGAGTTAGATCGTATGAAATTTATCCTTGAACTGGTTGCGGTAGCTCCGGATTCATTTGTCCTTATTGACGAGATGTTGCGCGGTACCAATTCTGTAGATAAATACCTTGGTTCAAGAGCTATTATCAAAAAGCTGATTTCAATGAATGGTATGGGAATGGTGGCCACACATGATTTGCAATTGGCTACGCTGGAAGATGAATATGAAAGCATTCTCAAAAATTACCATTTTGATATACAAGTGATCGAAGGTGAAATGCTGTTCGACTATAAGTTAAAAAATGGTAAATGTACCGTTTTTAATGCTTCAATGTTGTTAAAAGGGATTGGTATTGATGTGGAAAGCTAGGTTATACCTATCTTTGCACAAAAGTTTATAGTAATGACAATCGAAGAGAGAATTGAGCAATCGGAAACGCGTATTTGTACTACTGTTTTTCCTTTTTTAACGAATCATCATGATACATTGTTCGGTGGTAAAGCAATGGCAATTATGGATGAGGTAGCATTTATGGCTGCTACTAGATTTTGTCGTAAGACAATAGTGACGGTTTCGTCGGATAAAATTAATTTTGAAAAGGCAATCCCTGGAGGAAGTATTATTGAAGCTATAGCGCGTGTAGATAGTATTGGGCGGACCAGTCTAAAAGTTAAAGTGGAGATTTATGTGGAGGATATGTATAAAGAAGGTCGTGAACTAGCAATTCAAGGGATGTTTAGCCTCGTGGCATTAGATGATCAAAAGAATCCTATTCCAGTAATGGAAGGATTAGAAAAAGATAATTAACAAAACAAATTAGGCTGTGAATCTTTACCACAGCCTAATTTGTTTTTTGTCCTTCAGATTATTTCTCTATTTATACCTAATTATATACAAAGCCGTAAGAGAGATAAGTATCCCAACAATATATTAGACACTACGCTTGACAGGTGCTAAATCTTTCAATTCTTCTTCATTGAATAAGCGATAATGTACTTTGAAGGTTTTACCAAGTGGTGTCTCTAAAGAGAATCCCCCTGGCCCAAATCCTTCGAGCACATCTAATGTAAAATGAGAATACTGCCAGTATTCAAATAAATCACGATCGATCCAGAATTCATATCCCTCTACTAATCCGATCATTGCATCATTCATCCGTGGGAAGTAACCGCCTTTTTCAAAACACTGCGGTTGTGTTCCTTCACAACATCCTCCAGCTTGATAGAACATTAATTCTCCATGCTTTTCGGACAAAGTATGAATAAGCTCTTTAGCAGCTTCGGTAATAGCTAATCTACTGACCATAATTTTATGTTTAAAAATAAATGGGGTTATCTAATAATAACCCCATAATCATTGTTTTATTGTGTTAATCCTAGAAGAAACCTAATTTTTCTTTACTGTAAGAGATTAACATGTTTTTTGTTTGTCTGTAATAATCTAACATCAGTTTGTGGTTCTCACGACCGATACCTGACTGCTTGTAACCACCAAATGGTGCGCCAGCAGGATATGAATGGTATTGATTAACCCATACGCGACCAGATTGAATAGCACGTGGAACAGTATACAACTGGTGCGCATCTCTTGTCCAAACACCTGCACCTAATCCATAGATCGTATCATTAGCAATCTCAATAGCTTCTTTTTCATCTTTGAATGTAGTTACGGCTAATACTGGGCCAAAAATTTCTTCTTGGAAGATACGCATTTTGTTATGTCCTTTGAATAGCGTCGGCTTAATATAGTAACCTTCTTCAAGACCATCACCTAAGATGTTCTCGTCGCCACCAGTCAATAATTCTGCTCCTTCTTCTTTACCTAATTTGATATATGATAAGATTTTATCTTTTTGAATTTTTGAAGCTTGTGCTCCCATCATTACGGTAGGATCTAATGGATTACCTACTTTGATTTGGTTTACTCTTTCGATCACACGAGCGATAAATTTGTCATATATATCTTCTTGTATTAAAAGACGAGACGGACAAGTACAGATCTCTCCCTGATTTAAGGCAAATAAAACAGCTCCTTCAATAGCTTTGTCTAAGAATGCATCATCTGCATCCATTACCGAGCTAAAGAATACATTAGGTGATTTACCGCCCAATTCTAATGTAACAGGTATAATGTTTTCTGTAGCATATTGCATTACCAAACGGCCTGTAGCTGTTGATCCGGTGAATGCTGCTTTAGAAACTTTAGGATTCGTTACCAAAGCACGACCTAATTCTGAACCAAAACCATTTACTACGTTGATAACGCCTGCAGGGATTAAATCGCCAATCAGCTCCATTAATACCATAATAGAAGTAGGCGTACTTTCGGCAGGTTTTAATACCACTGTGTTACCTGCAGCTAATGCTGGTGCTAGTTTCCAAACTGCCATTAATAATGGGAAGTTCCATGGGATAATCTGTGCTACAACACCGATAGGCTCATGTACAATAAGAGATACAGTATTAGAATCCAACTCGCTCAATGATCCTTCTTCAGCGCGAATAACGCCCGCAAAATAACGAAAGTGATCGATTGCTAATGGGATATCGGCATTCAATGTTTCGCGAACTGCTTTACCATTATCTACTGTTTCTACGGCGGCGATATATTCGAGATTTTGCTCGATGCGGTCTGCTATTTTATTTAAAATAATGCTTCTTTCGGTAGCTGAAGTTTTACTCCATGTTTGGAATGCTTCGTGTGCAGCATTTACAGCTAGATCTAAATCCTCCGCTGTTGAATGTGCTACTTGAGTAAACACTTTACCATCGATAGGTGATAAATTGTCAAAGTACTTTCCTAAAACTGGAGCAACAAATTTTCCTCCGATGTAATTGTCATAACGCTCTTTAAACGTTGGTCTTTTAATAGTACTCATGTTGTTTTATTTTATAATAATTAATACTTTATTAACAAATTTATAACGAAAGAGTTCGCTAGAATAGTATTATAGACTCAAAACATAGCACAAAAATGACGCAACGAAGTCATGAATTTCTTCTTTAGAACACTATATTTGATAACTGCCAATTATATATTATTTTTAGTCATGGGGAATAATACATTAATACATACATTGCCATTTTCACAACGTAAAGAAATTAGTACGCTGATTGAAAATCGAAGAGCATTTACCTTAGGTGATATGGAATTGAATGTCTTTGAGACTTATCAACCTGCTTCGCTTGTGCCGTTACGGTTTGATGATCTTGTCTTTATTAATATGATACAGGGGAAAAAGGTAATGTATCTCAATAATATTAATGCATTCGATTATTTACCGGGACAGACAATTGTATTACCGGCTTATACAACTATGGAGATAGATTTTCCCGAGGCAAGCATGATGATACCTACTCAATGTACTGCTTTGACGGTGAGTCAAGATAAAATAAAGGCGGTCATGAGCTATCTTAATGAATTTTATCCTTTAACTAATAATAATCAAGGATGGAATATTATTCCTGATTTTTTTCACCTTTATAATACTCCTGCTATTGCTGCTATTGTTAATAAACTGTTTTCTTATATTACCAGCACCAATCCAATGAAAGATGTATTAGTAGATCTCACTTTTAAGGAATTATTTGTTAGTATAATACAATCTCAATCCTTATTATCTCTAGATTTAGGCAATTCTATTAATTCTGTATTAGTGCATTTAAAAGATTTTATTAAAAGAAATATCACCGAAAAACTTACTATTGAAACTTTGCAAAAAGTATCGAATATGAGTAAAGCCAGTTTGACGCGTATGTTTAAAAGAGAATTAGGCGTCAGCCCAATGGAATATATTATCAGGATGCGGTTAGATAAAGCAAAGCAATTATTGACTATTACAAAAAGTGTAAAGGAGTCGTGCTTTGCTTCAGGTTTTAACGATGTGAATTATTTTGTGCGTTTATTTAAAAATAGAGAAGGAATAACGCCTGGTAATTTTGTATTACGTACTTTCTGAATTGTGTAATCTTAAGATTCGCCCGCCAAACTTTTGTATATATGAAATCATCCCAACACAAAATATTAGGATGATTTATAGGTTATTCGTTTTCCTGTTTTAGAAAACTAAAGTTATCGAAGCTCTTGCTGCAGCACCCATTATAGGTCTAGCCATTATTATTCCTTCTCCTGAAGGAGAACCTGCTCTAGGATCGCCTTCAGTGATGCCAATTGTATTGAATATGTTTGTGCCATCGATAGCAAAACGTATCTTTCCGAATTGATATGACGTTCCTAATCCCACTTCTGAAAAACCAGGTAGTGTTTGGACATTTAGCTCATCTTGGAAACGTTTACCATAATAATTCATACTTACATATGTTCTCCATGATTTTGTGATATACACTGCCGGTGATATGTTGAAATATAATTTTGGCATTCTACGCACTATTTTGCCTTCCAAAATACTTCCTGTTTCTAGGTTCTTGTATGTAGGGTTTTGAAATGTTCCATTAAAGGAAATTTCCAAAACCTCTCCAAACAAACGTGCAAAACCATCTATTTCGATACCCATATTTTCCGTGTTGGCGAATGTGTTTTCTGATGATCCGTCAGAGAATACATCTGTGAATGATAGATTCTTGAGGGTGGAGTAAAATGGAATTACGGCTACGTCAAATGTAGATGAATAGTATTTGTATCCTACTTCAATTTGATTTGTAGTTACTGATTTTAATGGGCCATCGGGATTGGGGTTTGAGAAGTAATTGTAATATGCCTCTTCATTAGGAGATCTAAATCCTTGAGAGAATCGTGCATAAACGGCATTCTTACCATTAATTTTGTAGTTTGATGCCAATGAGAATGAGACTTTATTAATGTCATAATTCCAGTACGTGAAATTGTTTCCTAATATACTCATGTTGTTTGCTGCGGTAGTTGTTTCGAAACCATGAACACCATCTGTTGTTAGGCCTGAGTTATTTAAGTTCCCTGTTAAGGTATTCGCAAAATTCCCTTGGTAGAAGTCGTTGCTGTAACGAATACCGCCGTTGATGCTTAATGCATCCGTGATGTTATAATCTACGTTTACGTATAGATCATTTAAGCTTCCTTGTGTTTCAGTATCTCGTTGCAAGAATGTCATGTCAGTAACACCATTATAAGTTTTGGAATAGCCAATATCTGTTGGATTAAGGGATTGGTCAATCAAATTTAGAAGTTCAGGTCGGTCTGTTGCTGTAGTTAGGATGTTACTCCAATTCCAATATTGATGTGATTTCCAATTTGACTTGTAGAATCCTGCAGTAATATTACCTTTATCAAAAGTGTAGTTAAATTGTAGATCATTGACAAAATTATTGATTTGCTTATCTATAGCCCAGAATCCTAGTTTCTGCACATATTCGGGATTTACAATTTGGCCATTGTTCACCAAAGAATACTGTGAATTATTGCTTGATATTCCTGAACTTAGACCATAATCTGACGCACGCTGTGGTCCTCCCGCAGGAAATATACCAGTGTAATTCATGTTTACCCCTGTATATCTCATTTTGTTAACTACGGTGATATTACTTCCTAGATCATATTTGAACTCAGCACCTATAGCATCTACTTTTGGATGAATTCCATCTTGAAGATTTCTCCTAAAGTATCCTCCGCCAGCTTGTGGAATATTTAATTGACTTATGGATTTGTAACTATATGTTCCATAATTAGGGTTGAATCCTTCAAAAGAACTTATTTTATTCCCATCTTGAATTAATGGAATAGGTAAGTAAAAGGTGTTTCTATCGTCTAATTTTTTATAATTTACTTTTACATGTCCTTTATCAAATAGGTATTTAAGATTAGCACGTATTTGTCCTCCTTGGTTTGCCTTAAATCCTGTTTTTCTTATACCATCGTCAGAACGGTAAAAACCACCAATATTAAAAAATAATTTATCCTTAACTAATGGTCCCCCAATATTAATGTCTGAACGCATGAGTCCATATGTGCTTGTTTCAATTTTTGCAATACCCGTGAAATCTACTGTACCTTCTTTGGAGATAAAGTTTATAAGACCACCTGGTGAATTAGTGGCGAAAATTGACCCAGAACCACCTCTTAGTGCTTCTAGTCTATTGGTATAATTATCAACCCTAAAGAAATTGTCTGCATTAGCAAATTGCAATGCTCCATCCTCAAATATAGGAAGGCCATCTTCTTGTATCTGTACGAATTCGTAGGCACCGGCAGAAGGAATACCTCTCGAGAATAAATTGTTACCAACTTCACCAGCGGAAGCTTCTACCGCAAAACCTGGCACTCTTTGTAGTAAAGCAGCAGCACTTATTGGATTTTGTTGTTGGATTTCTTTGGCCGTGAAGGTTGAAATTGCGGTACTAGATTCTATTTTTCTTTTAGGATTCATATTACCCGTAACGACAATTTCATCCAGACTACTTTTCTTCAAAGTGTCTTGAACGACGACTTGTTCTTGAGCATAGGCTTGCTGAATATACAGCGTTGCTATGCTACTCATTAAAATTATTAGCTCTTTTTTCATAATATTATTTATAATTGTTTCAATTTTATATATACGCCATTAGTCCAGCCAAAGCCATCTTGATTAGGATATTCTCCACCACCTGCGATACTTTGAGTATCTATAGCATTGTATTTTTCCATTAGTTTGCTGCTGTTGCGATAAATTCGTTCTACATTCGTACACCAATTGTTTTTTATTTTTTCTGCTAATTCAAGCATATCATAATTCTGCATGGCCACATAACCAAGCCATTGATATGGAGCCCACGCATTAGGAGAATCCCATTGTTGGCCTGATTCTATCGTAGTGGTGATTATTCCGCCATTTTTAAGGAATTTTTGTGCTATGTTTTCAGCAACTCTTTGTGCTTTTTCTTTAGGCGCTATACCTAAAAATAAGGGGTATAAACTAGCCGCATTCTGGGAAGTACTCCGTCTATCTTCTTTAAATAGATAGTCTGTATATAAGCCCATTTCTTCATGCCAAAAATATTTCTGTATAGCCTCCTTTCGACACTTAGCACGGTCCAGATATATTTTATTTTGCTCCGCTAGATTAAGGCGTTGTGTAACTTTTTCTAAACTGTGTTCGAGATGCCATAATAGACAGTTTAGGTCTATCTGTGCAAGGTCAAGGGTGTGGATACTGCTGATGCTTTCCTGATTTCGAAACCATCTACTTGAAAAATCCCAACCGGACTCACAGGCTGCTCTTACATTTCTGTAGAAATCTTGATTTTCTGCTTTGCCATAGTCGGCGAGGTCGATCATATAGCTTTCTGGTCTTGGTATATTTTCGTCGTCATAATATCGGTTCAGAATATCTCCTTTAACTGTTTTTATAACACGTTTGTAGGATGAATTAATCCCTAAATTTTCCATACCATCCATCCAAAATTGATATTCTCTTTCTAGTGTTTTATAGTATTGTGTATAAATCTTTTCATCTTTTGTGCTTTCATATAGCAAATCCAACATCAGAGAAAAATATGGTGGTTGTGATCGGCTTAGGAAATAGGTTCTATTACCATTGGGAACAAAACCATACCTGAGGATAAGGTAGGAGCAGTTGTCTACAATATGTCGCATCATCTCTATCCGTCCTGATGTTTGCAGTCCAAGCATAATATAATAGCTATCCCAATAGAAGAATTCGTCAAACCTTCCTCCGGGTACAATATATGGGTAGGGTAATGTTAGCAACGTTCCTTTATAATGCGCTGAAGTACGTGTTAATTCATCCCACAGCTTTTCTATGTGTTCTTCTATTGGTAATTGAAATTCGCTAACAAAATCTGTAGGCTCTATTGCAGGTTTAATATCGAAATTTGTGAGTACAAATGTTTTTAATTCTTCTTTTGTATATCGTTCAAGTGTATTAAACTTGTACATAATATCTATTGTAGAAAATTTAGGTACTGCATCAGCCATAGTTTTTTGATCTTCAAAAATAATTGCCTGTTGTACAGCCTCGAAAAGAGGGGATAGCTCCTGTATATATAATGGGTCCTTCATTTATTTTTCAATTTTAGGATTTGAATATGAAGTGCTATGGCAAAGAATAGTAAAAGTGCTAAAGGTATAATGGAAAGATAAAATGCATATTGACCACTGAATTTCTCAAATATTATTCCTGTAATAATTGATCCTACGGTACCTCCAATAGCAGAAAATACTACTATTAAACCAGACATACCACTTTGTACGTATTTAGGTACTGAAGCCAATATAACTGAATTTATCCCTGGGTAAATTGGCGCTAGAAAAATACCCATCAAAGGGAACATATATACCGCAATTGGTGCATTGAACCAATTTGTATGCGCGTTCAACTCAATATCTTTAGTTAATGGTAATATAATTAGTATACTAATTGCAAAAGCTATAATGCAAAATGAAACCACATAGATCCATTTGATTTTTTGGGAAATAAATCCTGAAAGGAAACGTCCTAAAGCAAAGGCGCCAGCTAAGATTGCTCCTGCTTGCACTGCCATGGAAGCAGGTAGTTTTAGTATTTCTTTATAAAAGGTCGGTGTCCATGTTTGAAAACTCTGCTCTACTAAAACAAAAAGAAAGGCACATATCAAAAAGAATAGTACTCTTCTTAAGCCAAATAAACTAGTGCTATTTTTTAGGTCATCTTTGAAACCACTGTTATTTAGTAAAGTGTCTTTTTCATCTAGCTTAGTGAAAAATAAAAAGATGAATGATAATGTAGCTAATATTCCTAGAAACCAATATACTTTTAGCCATGCCGTTGACATAGGGTCATCGTCATTAATGAAAAGGCTGAAAATTAAATTGCCTGTTAATACGCCGACCATAAAAAAACCTTCCAAGAATCCCATGAAACTTGCATGTTCTTTGTCATTATTTGTGATAAGTCCAATTGATGTAAATACAGATATTTTAATTAATGCAAATGATATCCCGACTACAGCAAATTGGAGCTTAAAGAACCAAAATGAATCTGCAAATGGCATGATATAACACATTACACTAACTAATAATAGTGCGATTAACATGGATTTTTTGATCCCAATTCGAGGTAAAAATGAAGCTAATAAAAACGAACATATCGCTATAGGAAGGTCCTTGAAGCCTTCCAGTACACTGGCTGCCGCCTTACTGATATCAAAGTTGCGTTGTACCTGTAAAATAACTGTGCCTACAGAATTTAGCAAGATCGCAAATACAAAATAGTTCAATAATAGAACTGCCTTTATGTAATAGGGTTTCATAATGTTATAACTAGTATTACAAATTTATTAACCTTTTACCGAAAATATTTTAACGCAATAAAGCAATGTTTTAACTATATAAATATAAAAAGGTATATTTAGTTAATAAATCTATTAATGTAATGAGAGTTAGTTATGAATCAGTGAAGCCTAATAAGGGTTGTTCTTTCTGTACCTTACATATTAATGTCCCAGTGAGCGAGTTAAATTGGGAGTATCATTATCATCCTGAAGTGGAGTTGGTTTGTGTTATGTATGGTAATGGAACGAGGCAAGTAGGTTATCATAAAAGTAACTATATAAATGGTGATCTCGTTCTTATTGGTTCTAATATTCCGCATTCTGGATTTGGACTTAATGCGCTAGATCCACATGAAGAAATTGTAGTACAATTCCCAGAGAATATATTTTCCTTTTCCAAGGAAGTCGAAGAGATGACAAAAATCTCTAAATTATTATCTCTATCGAAATTAGGGATTCTTTTCAGTACAAAAATTAAACAGCAAATTATCCCAAAACTTTATGAATTATTGGACGCAAATCCTCGAAATAGGTATAGGTTATTATTTAATATTTTATTTGATCTTGCAGATACTGAGGAGTTCTCCCTTTTGAATAAAGAAGTGATGCCACACACGATTATTTCTAAAAATAAGGATAGATTGCAAACTATATTCACATATATAGAAAAGAACTTTAAGAAAGAAATTGCCATCAATGAAGTGGCTGAATTAGTGAATCTTACCTTGCCTTCGTTTTGTAATTTTTTTAAAGAAGCTACTAAGATTACTTTTACTGATTTTATAAATCAGTATCGTATTGATAAAGCATGTTCATTGATTGCTCAAGGTAAGACGATATCTGAAGCATGCTATGGGACTGGATATAATAGTTTGTCTTATTTCAGTAGAACATTCAAAAAATGTATTGGCAAGACTCCTACTGAATTTCGTAGTGAATTAGGAAAAAGATAGCAACATTATAATTTTAATAGTATTACTATCTTTTCCCATAAAATTACTGAAATAGGAGGAGCACTAAAGTATTTTTCCTATTTCAGTAATTATATTTAAGCGTTAAGCGTATTCAATATGTTGGTGTTCGTATAATTGAACACTGCTGAGTGATCTATATTTTTTTTTGGTGGAATTGATTAAAATTTCATCACCCTATCTAGTTCACGCTTGGATTCTCTTTCCTTGATTGTTTCACGCTTATCGAAGTCTTTCTTTCCTTGGGCTAATGCTATTTCTATCTTAGCAAAGCCTCTTTCGTTGATAAATATTTTGAGAGGAACGATTGTAAAGCCCTTTTCTTCTCCTTTTTCTCTTAATTTTTTAAGTTCTTTTTTACTCAATAAAAGTTTGCGATCGCGTTTGGATTCATGGTTGTAAAATGAGCCAAAGGAATACTCTGCAATATGCATGTTACGGATGTATAAGCCATCTGCAAAGAATGAGCAAAAACTGTCATTGATATTTGCTTTTCCTTCTCTGATAGATTTTATTTCGGTACCTAATAGTTGAACTCCTGCTGTATATCGATCTATTAAGTGATATTCAAAGGATGCTCTTTTGTTTTTTATATTTACTTGAGCTGATATAGCCATGGTTTGCAAAATTATTATTAACAAAGATAATAATTTACAGAACTATTTATCGGGTTGCTTGTTGTTTGTTTATTAACAATAATTTATATTTATAATATTATAAGTTTTTTTTACCCCAATTTTAGGTTAAAGTTTTGTACTTTTACACGTTTTAATATGGAATGACGTTTAAGTACTCTTTAACGCACTGTTATTTTAACGTCATATTAAAATTAAATGTTTCTAAGACATAGAAATTAATTAGTACTTTTGACGTTTGGAAAAAAAAAGTCAAAAAGGTAAGTTTATATCGAATTATATAGTAATATCAATAGCATGAGCAAGGGAAAGTTAAGCGAGAGAACATCAAAATTTCTTAAAGAGCAGCTAGATCCAATCAAAGCCAATGATTTGTATGCTTATTTTAGACCTATCCAGTCTAAACAAGATACAGAGGTAATTATTGATGGGAAAAGAGTTTTGATGTTTGGTTCTAATTCCTATTTAGGATTGACAACCGATTCACGTATTATTGAAGCTTCACAAAAAGCTTTATCTAAATATGGTACTGGGTGTGCAGGTTCTCGATTTTTGAATGGAACGCTAGACATTCATGTTGAATTAGAAGAAAAATTAGCAGACTACGTAGGTAAAGAAGCCGCTGTATTATTTAGTACGGGCTTTCAATCCAATCTAGGACCTTTGTCGTGTCTTACAGGTAGAAATGATTATATCTTATTAGATGAACGCGATCACGCTTCTATAATAGATGGTAGCCGTTTGTCGTTTTCGAAAGTTATTAAGTATGCACACAATGATATGGATGATTTGCGTGCCAAATTATCTAGACTTCCTGAAGAAAGCTTAAAACTAATAGCAACAGATGGTATTTTCTCTATGGAGGGCGATATCGTGAAGTTACCCGAATTGGTGAAAGTTGCCGAAGAATTTGACGCTGCTGTTTTGTGTGATGATGCCCATAGTTTGGGTGTTATCGGTAAAAATGGTGCCGGTACGGAAAGTCATTTCGGAATGAAAGATAAGGTGGATTTGATAATGGGTACATTCAGTAAATCATTAGCTTCATTAGGCGGCTTTATCGCTTCGGATAAAGACACTATTGAATACTTGAAACACCGTGCGCGTTCTTTAATGTTTAGTGCAAGTATGACGCCTGCTTCTGTAGCTTCAACGCTTAAAGCATTAGAAATTATACAAACAGAGCCTGAGCATATCGAAAAATTATGGGCTAATACCCATTACGCTAAAAAATTATTGCTGGAGAATGGTTTCGATTTAGGTCATACTGAAAGTCCTATCCTTCCTATTTTTGTGCGTAATAATGATAAAACATACTACGTTACCAAAATGCTTCAAGATAATGGTGTTTTTGTTAACCCTGTAGTAGCGCCAGCAGTACCAGCAGAAGAATCTTTAATCCGTTTCTCTTTAATGGCAACACACTCATTTGATCAAATTGACGAAGCAATTGAAAAAATGGCTAAAGTTTTCAAAACGGCTGACGTAGAAACTTTTGTAGGATAATTTTCAAAATTTAATATAACGACAATGATTAATATCATACCTGTCGAAACGAAAAAACAACGTGCGGAATTTATAGATTTTCCGCATGATTTGTATTCGGAGGATCCGAATTACGTCCCTGAGCTATTTGTAGGTCAGGATGATCTCCTTAATCCAACTAAACATCCTTTTTATTTACATTCTTCGGCACAGCCTTTTTTGGCTTATCGCGATGGCAAAATTGTAGGACGTATTGCTGCCATTTGGAATGTGGAGCACAATAAGTTTAATCATGTCAATGAAGGACAATTTGGTTTTTTTGATTGTATTAATGATCAAGAAGTAGCCAATGCTTTATTTCTAACAGCTGAAAAATGGGTGAAAGATAAAGGTGGCAATAAATTGGTAGGACCGATAAATTTGTCTACAAATGAAACTTGTGGTTTGCTGATTGATGGGTTTAATCTTCCACCGATGGCGATGATGACGTATAATTATCCTTATTATATCAATTTAATTGATAATTATAATTTCGGTAAGCAGGTTGATCTAAGAGCTTATTTAGTAAAGACCGATACCGCAAGTCTACGATCTGTAAAGTTACTTGATCGCTTAGAAGAACGTTTAAAAAGATCGGGAATTACCTTAAGGGAAATTAATCTTAACGATTTTAAAGCCGAGGCAGAGCGTATTAAGAAAATATATAACAAAGCGTGGGATAAAAATTTAGGATTTGTCCCTATGACTGATGCCGAATTTGCGTGGGTAGCTAAAGATCTGAAGATGATTGTTGATCCAAGTTTCTGTTCTATTGCAGAGAAAAATGGTGAAATTGTGGGCTTTTCTGTAGGTATTCCTAATATTAATGAAATTTTAATAAAGATTAAAAAAGGTCGTTTATTGCCAACTGGGATTTTTAAATTACTTTTAGGTAAGAAAAAAATAAAAACGCTTCGCGTAATGATGTTGGGTGTATTAGAAGATTATCGTAAATTGGGTATAGAAGCTTGCTTGTATGGACGTATTATAAAAAATGCGAAAATAAAAGGTATTTATGGGGCTGAATGTTCTTGGATGTTAGAACACAATTATATGATGAATCATGCTATTGAACAAATAAATGGTGAATTGTATAAAACTTACCGTATCTACGAAAAATCAATATAATAAATGAAAGTTTTAGTAACAGGAGCTAGTGGTTTTGTTGGTTCTCATTTGGTCCAAGAAGCTAAAGAACGTGGGTTCGAAGTGCATGCTGCTGTTAGGAAGTCAAGTGATATTACAGCTATTCAAGATTATGTGGCTAAATTTGTTTATGTTGATCAAGGTAACTATGAACATGTCAGTAAGTTGCTGAATGACGAATGTTATGATTACATCATTCACGCAGCAGCTTTAACAAAAGCCAAAACTAGTGCTGAACTTCATACTGTAAATGTTGGTAATACATATAATATACTAAAAGCTGCATTTTCGTTACAAAAACCTCCAGAACGAATAGTTTTTGTAAGCAGTTTGGCCGCAATTGGTCCTGTCGGATACGATGCCAAAACAGATATTTTGGAAGATAATAGCTATAATCCGGTTACCGCTTATGGCAGAAGTAAACGTGATGCAGAGTTAATGATAAAAGAAAAATTTGCAGATAAGCAAATTTCTGTTTTTAGACCTACTGCTGTTTATGGTCCTCGAGAAAAAGATCTTTTCATCCTTTTTGATACCCTGAACAAGGGCTTAGATCCTTATATTGGAAGGAGTCCTCAAAAATTAAGTTTCGTATATGTAAAAGACTTGGTGCAAGCTTTATTATTGGGGTGTACCAAAGATCAAAGTGGTTTGCAATTCTATAATATATCGGATGGTAATGTGTACTCTAGGTATGCTATGGCTGATATCTTTAAGGAAGTGTTTAATAAAAAAACATTTCGTATTCATATACCATTTTTTGTAGTGGCTTTGGTAGCAAAAATTTCTGCTTTAATATATAAAAATTCAAAAAATACGCCTACCATCTATCCAGAGCGGTTGGGTGAATTAACCGCCTCTAATTGGGCATGTAATATTAGTAAATCGATTGAAATTTTGGGCTATACTCCAAAATTTGATTTGAAAAAAGGATTAACAGAGTCATTGTTGTGGTATAAGCAAAATAATTGGCTCAAATAATAGTTTAAAAAAAGTTATGAGTAAAGGTAAGATTGATAAGAAGATTTTTGCAGATCGTCAAAGAACAAATATATTAAGTAATTTAGAACAACGTTTTATCACTTTTTTGTTGCCAAAAATTCCAAATTGGTTGTCCTCTGATGGACTTACGGCAGTCGGTTTTTTGGGGTCTGTGATGATTTTAGTAAGCTTTTTATTAGGGGAGTATGTAGATAGAAATTTGTTATTACTAGCAGTTATCGGTTTTTTTGTGCAATGGTTTGGTGATTCATTAGATGGCAGAATTGCTTTTTATCGCAATAAATCTAGAAAATGGTACGGATTTGCCCTTGATATCGTTATGGATTGGGTGAGTACAGTGTTGATAGGATTGGGCTATGTGTTTTACGCTTCTGATGATTTCAAATATTCCGGATTTGTGCTTGTAGCATTGTATGGTTGGGCGATGATTATTTCCCAATTGAGATATAAGATCACAGATAAATACACCATTGATGCTGGATTATTTGGTCCTACGGAAATTCGTGTTGTTATATCATTAGTGATTATTTTAGAAACTATAATTGCTGGCTCTATTAATTATTCTGTTATGGCGATATGTGCCATATTGTTTATTATTAATTTAGTAGATACGAAGAAGGTATTGGACTTAGGGGATGAACGAGATAAAGCTGATAAGTTAGCAAAGGAAAGTAAGAATGACATTATTTAATTTTTCTAAAGTAAAGGAATTTTTAAGAGCGCAGCTCTCCGCATTTGTCGGAGGGCTGTTTGATTTTGGTATCTATACCTTATGCTATAAGTTCTTCGGTATATCGGCCCCATTTTCAAATGTTGTCAGTGGCTCATTAGGTGCAGTGGTCAATTTTACTATTAATAGGTATTGGTCCTTCAAAAGTGCTGATCAAGCGATCGGTCAGCAATTATGGAAATTTGTTATTGTCGTTATTGGCAGCATTACCCTGAAGTCATCTGGTATTTATGTATTGGTGGATTTACTGCACATGAATTTTTTAGCCTCTAAAGTTATTGTAGAGATAATAGTATCTCTAGGTTTTAATTTTGTTCTTCAAAAATTTTGGGTTTTTAAAAAGTAAATAGTGTATTGTTGTTTAAGTGTAGTGTTTATTACTGTACCTAAGCTTATATATTTTATTGTCTTTACCTTTAAAGATGTATATGCAATCATTTTAACCGGCATTAAGTCAACAACTTAGCGACTATTCCAGAAAATAAGCAATAAAACACTTGGAAGTAGGGTATATTTTATGCTATCTTTGCACCACTCCGCAAGGGAGGAACGGTTGGTAACAACCTTGAAAAAGTAGAGTAGAAGATGTTTAAGCATAGAAATATGCGAAAAACAAAAAGAAAAAATCTTCAAATAAAATTTGGAGATTAGAATAAATTTTCTACCTTTGCAGTCCCGACGGAAACGAAGGGAAAACAAAAAACGATAAGTACAGCAGTAATGCTCGAAATATAAGCAGAAGCGCGATGCGGATGCGAAGAAAGTTCTTTAAGAAAATGATCATGTAGCGTAATGAGTAGTTGAGAAACGAAAGTTACAATTTAACTTTAA
>NZ_JADEYQ010000032.1 GCF_022627575.1 Sphingobacterium rhinopitheci | reverse complement strand
AATTAATAGCACTAAAAGAGATAGTAAACACATCTTATTAGTTAACAATAAATACATGTGTTAATTATAATTATATTCACAAATATTAAACAATAAGTGATAATATTGAAAACAATAAACGGTAAAATATATTCTTAAAAACAATTTGATCAGTGATTTATAACCCTAGCATATTGGGATAAACTACTATTTTTGAGAATTAGAAGTTTCCATTACATCTTTTGCTAATTGATAACCACGTGCTATAAGAACTGAGGCTTTATCAAAATCCCAAATACCAGAGATATTATGCGGAATATGAATCGTATAATCAGGTTTATATAATGCTATATTTAATTCAGCGAGCTGTCTTCTCATGATACGATATGATTCCATCAATATACCAATAGAATTCAATTTATTATATTCCAATGCTGTTGTTAATAATGGCGGTCCATCCAAGTTTACTGCTATAATGATATTTTCTTTATTAAGAACATGATTTATAGGTAATGGATTTAAAACGCCACCGTCTACTAAAAATTTATTTTCCACTTGTACACCTCTAAATACTGCAGGAATAGCAATAGACGCTCTAATAGCATCATAAATATAACCGCTGCGTATTATTAGTTCACTTTCCGTAACTAAATCTGTCGCTACCGCAGTATACTTAAGGTTTAAATTTTCGATTTTTGTATCCAAAAATACTTCTTGTAGCGTGGTAATTATACGATCACCCTTCAACAAACTAAACCTAGGATCTGAAAAATCCATCAATCTAAACACCTCTCTTTTTGTCAGTTTACTCATCCACTCTCCGAGCTCATTTATCTTGCCTTCAGCGAATGCGGCACCTACTAAAGCACCAATGGAACAACCCACCACTTCATCTATTTCATAATTATTATCTAGTAAATACTTTAGCACGCCGATATGCGTAATCCCGCGAGCACCACCACTCCCTAATACAATTGATACTTTTTTCTTCTGCATAGTTTATATTTGGCTTAAATATAATAAATATATAAGGCCTAAAATTGTCATTAAGATGTCTTTTTAAAACTTATTTTTTGGCCACACCAAAAACAGTGTTACTTTTGTTAACACTGTTAACTAAAGTAATAATGATAGAGCTTACTAGGCGCGAAAGAGAAATGCAGGAATTACGTAATAAAATTATCGAACAATCGTGGATAATTATTGCGAATGAAGGATGGCAGGCTTTGTCTATTCGCAAAATAGCAGATGCTATAGAATATAGCATCCCTATCATCTATAAATATTTTGAAAATAAAGAAGCTATCCTTGCCTATTTTTCTAAAGAAGGTTTTGCTTTGCTAAGTGATAAAATAGGAAATTCTTTAGATAACAAATTAGAAGGTCCCGAGAAAATAAAAACTATTGCGAAGACCTATTGGGAATTTGCGATAGAAAATAGTCATCATTATCGAATTATGTTTGGCCTAGGTATACCGGCCTGTGAAACGATCAATAGTAGTATCGAAATGAAACTTACATCTGATTATTTTTTAGAAGCTATAACAGATACTTTAACGCGAGCTAATAATGTTAATGCAGACAAATACCTTAAGCTAAAGACATTTTGGTCTATACTTCATGGATTTGTAGCTATAGAAATACTATCAAACAAAGAAATCAATAAAAAAGTCCCTAATACATTGCAAGATGCGATTGAAGGATTCATATTTACATTACAATTTAATAAATAAATAAAAAAATGAGTTTATTACAAGATTTATCATGGCGATATGCTACTAAAAAAATGAATGGTGAGAAAGTAGCGCAAGAGAAAGTAGATTATATCCTTGAAGCAGTACGTTTAGCACCAACATCATCAGGATTACAACCATTCAAGGTAATTCAGATTACTGATGAAGAATTAAAAGCGAAAATTCAACCTATAGCATATGGTCAATCACAGATTGTGGATGCTTCACACCTATTGGTATTTGCCGCATATGATGAATATACTAAAGAGCGTATAGATGCTCCATTTGCTCAACAAGAAGTTGAACGTGGCTTACCAAAAGGTTATGCTGATGATTACAAAAATCAATTGTGGACTTCTTTTACACAACGCACTAGAGAGCAACACTTTGAACATGCAGCACGTCAAGCATATATCGGTTTTGGAGTAGCTATAGCTGCTGCTGCAGAGCAACGTATAGACGCTACACCAATGGAAGGTTTTGTAAATGCACAATTGGACGAATTATTAGGTTTAGATAAATTAGGCTTAAAATCGGTAACCATTCTAGCATTAGGATATAGAGACCAAGAGAATGATTGGTTGGCTAACTTGAAGAAAGTAAGATTTAATACAGAAGATTTCATTATAAACAGAAATTAAGGCCGTATCCAAAAAAATGTACAAGTTGAAAAGTTATTCTGATAAATTTTGAGCACTCTAGGTTCTAAATTTATCAGAATAACTTTTTCTTATTTTATACATTTCGTAGTTATGATCGATAAATAAAAGTTATTGAACATTAATGATTTATACAAATCCTTCAAGAATGGATAAAATTTTATTTTCACTAATACAAATCCCCAAAAAATGGACTTTACCCTTTCCCAACTGGCGAATAATAATGGATCAATTTTTAGCTAAAAAAAGAATCAACTGTAATACAGCCAAACCAATCTTAAATACCTTTACACAAAGTCTTTGACAGTATATAATATGGTATCAGCTTAAAAATATTCTTTCTATTTTAAAAGCTATCCATTCCTAATGAATCAGATAGCTTTTTTTCGATTGAAAGAATCTGCTTGCCTCCAGTTAATGAGTCTTATTATGGCTAATGCGCTATTTATTTCTCAAACAGCTTTTTAACGACTGCAAAATCTATATTATAATTCACAGCGATACTTTCGGCGATCACTTGTAAATGCTCTTCAATAATGCGATTGCCCATACCCTTGTTGTACAGGTTTGTTAAATAGTAAGCCGCTTCTTTCTTGTCAGTGGGTTCTATTACCTTATTATTAACATAATAATTAAGAATAGTAGTACTAAAATTACTAAAGTCATCTAAGCTAAATCGCTTAAATTCATTAAAAAAGCTATGCATATAACTTTCAAAATCTTTCTCTAATACTACTTTTACCTCCGTTGTCATTTTATTGATCTCTTGATGAATGTGATATACAATTACTAGCCTATTAAAATAGGCCAGTTAAAAGTATCAATTTATTTTATTTTAACCGCTAATATACATTACTATTTCTTACAGAACGATTGTTTCAAGCCTTGATCTGTACATTAATTGATTTTTATTGATGAATATAAAATGAATAGAATATATCTATATCCAATAAAAAATAACGATCATAATTAAAACAAAATGAAAATATTTTTTGTTAATTTTATATAGAACCAAAGAGGGTTTTATTTTATTAAATTATAACAGTAAGCATATGGAAAACAATTCAAATGACATCAGCAAATGCCCATTTCACAACGGTACATTAAATAAGCCTGTTGCTGGAGAAGGCACGCAAAATAAAGACTGGTGGCCAAACCAATTGAAAGTTAACATCCTACGTCAAAACTCATCTTTATCAGACCCTATGGACCCTGATTTTGATTACGCTAAAGAATTTCAATCTTTAGATTACGAAGCTGTAAAAGCAGACTTACGTGCTTTGATGACAGATTCACAAGATTGGTGGCCTGCAGACTTTGGTCATTATGGTCCATTATTCATCCGTATGGCATGGCATAGCTCAGGTACTTACCGTATCCAAGACGGACGTGGTGGTGCAGGTGCAGGACAACAGCGTTTTGCACCATTAAATAGCTGGCCTGATAATGTTTCCTTAGATAAAGCACGCCGTTTGATTTGGCCTGTTAAACAAAAATATGGCCGCAAAATCTCTTGGGCTGATTTAATGATACTAACGGGTAATGTTGCATTGGAATCTATGGGGTTCAAGACCTTCGGTTTTGGTGGTGGACGTCCAGATGTATGGGAACCAGAGATGGATGTATATTGGGGATCTGAAGATACTTGGTTAGCACCTAGCGACAATCCTAAAAGCCGTTATACTGGTGACCGTGACTTAGAAAACCCATTGGCAGCAGTACAGATGGGATTAATATATGTAAACCCTGAAGGACCAGATGGCAACCCTGACCCGCTTGCTTCGGCACGTGACATCCGTGATACCTTCAAAAGAATGGGTATGGATGACGAAGAAACAGTAGCGCTCATCGCGGGTGGCCACACTTTTGGCAAGACACATGGCGCAGGTCCTGCAGACCACGTAGGTGCAGATGTAGAATCGGCAGACATGGATCAACAAGGCCTAGGATGGAAGAGCTCATTTGGTACAGGAGTTGGCAAAGATGCTATTACTTCTGGATTGGAAGTTACATGGACTTCTAAGCCTACAGAATGGTCAAACTTATTCTTCACCTACTTATTTGGGTTTGAATGGGAATTGACAAAAAGCCCTGCTGGTGCCCACCAATGGGTAGCAAAAAATACAGGAGATATTATCCCTGATGCCTTTGACCCTAACAAGCACCAAAAACCAAGAATGCTGACATCTGATTTAGCATTGCGTTTTGACCCAGAATATGCTAAAATATCAAAAGATTTCCTGGAGAATCCTACTAAATTTGCAGATGTCTTTGCGCGTGCATGGTTCAAATTGACACACCGTGATATGGGGCCAAAATCCCGCTATTTGGGCCCAGAGGTTCCTGCGGAAGATTTAATCTGGCAAGATCCGATTCCTACGCCTACATACGTAATCAATGCTACAGATATCTTTGTATTGAAAGAAATAATCGCTAACGCAGGACTTTCAATTTCAGAACTGGTAACTACAGCATGGGCTTCAGCTTCTACCTTCCGCGGTTCTGATAAACGTGGAGGTGCCAATGGAGGCCGTATACGTTTGGCACCCCAAAGATATTGGGCTGTCAATAACCCAACACAATTAGCTAAAGTATTGGAAGTATACGAAGGCATTCAAGCAGATTTCTCTATTGATGGCAAATATGTTTCTATAGCAGACCTTATCGTATTAGGAGGTAATGTTGGTGTTGAGCAGGCAGCAGTAGCAGCAGGTGTGACAGTAGATGTTCCTTTTGCTCCAGGTCGTGGTGATGCTACACAAGAGCAAACAGACGTAGATGGTTTCCGCTATTTAGAGCCTGTTGCAGATGGTTTCCGTAATTACATTAAAGGAAAAATGAGTGCTTCTACAGAATCTTTCTTAATCGATAAAGCACAACTATTGACGCTTACAGCACCAGAGATGACAGTTTTGGTGGGTGGACTACGTGTATTAGGTGCCAATTGGGATGGTTCGGATCATGGTGTATTCACAGCACAAAAAGGAGCTTTAACAAATGATTTCTTTATCAATCTGTTAGACATGTCTACAGCATGGAAAGCTGTAGAAGGAAGCCACAAAGAATTGTTCCAAGGTACAGACCGTAAAACAGGCGAAGCCAAATGGACTGGAACACGTGCAGACTTAGTATTTGGTTCAAACTCCGAGTTGCGTGCTGTAGCAGAAGTATATGGTAGCGCTGACGCAAAAGAGAAATTCATTAAAGATTTCGTAGCTGCGTGGGTAAAAGTAATGAATGCTGATAGATTTGATTTAAAATCGTAATTACGCTTTATTAAGTATAAAAAGGGGCATTCTACAGAGAAGAATGTCCCTTTTATTATATAACTGAATTTTTTTTTGATCCAGTGTCATATAGAACACCTATGATAATACGATCAAATGTTTCAGCGGGCTTCGTAAAAAAGAAAGAGCATGAAATACTTAAGTAAATAATTAAATAGAGAATTATGAGTGGTAGATAATGTGATTTAATGAGCTTACTCAGCTGAATGACTATCTAAAATGGGATATTAATGAAATAAATCAACATTAAAAAATCAATCAGCCAAGCAATTTAATAAAACTGCAAAACATTATACATACCACTACTTATTCTAGTGTAAATAAAATCAATATAATTAAAACAAGAAAAAGCACGTTTATACGTGCTTTTTCTTGTTTTAATTAGGAATAAATAAACCTCGTTTATACAAAATTCATCCAGTCAGAATTAGAACTATAATCGAATAGCGGGTTAGCACTATTTTGACTTAAAAATTGTCCGCTGAACATATTCAAATCCATCGCTACATGTTGACGTGCAATCTCTACTAGCTCATTATTAAAGCCTTGCATATTTAACACAAATTGAAAACATATAACACGTGCTATCATACGTCCCAATGTAACGGTATCACGTTGATTGATTGTATAGTCTAGATTAAAATCTAATGATTTAGAAAAATAATGAATACTATCATTGGTATTCACATAAGATGCTAAAAACTTAACTAAGTTAGTTTCTTTAGCTTTACGCATCAGTTTTAATATTGCGTCTGCAATCTGTCCATATAGCATTTCATTCGATCCTTCAAAAATCTGAAATGGTCTACTGTCTACAACAGCGCGCCCCGCGTAATGATTTAATTTATAACCATTTGCACCCGACAATTGTAAACTAATCTGTGCAGACTCTTGCATTAAATCAGTAACTAATGCTTTCAATGAATTTGCTTCAATACTAGCAGTAGCGAGATCTTTGTCAATACCACTGTGTTCTACACTATAATGGCACATGCCCGAACAAATAACATAAGCAGCTTGAATACGTGACAACTGATATTTCACAGCATCAAGATTACTCAATGGTGCTCCACTAACTATTCTGTTTTGACAATGATCAAAAGACTCGTCCATCAGACGCTTCAAGAACCCTAAACCCATACCTGGAAACTGCAGCCTACTTCTATGCAGCATATCCAACATCAATTTAATACCTGTACTTTCAGGTGTCAATTTTTGATTCTCAGGTACAGTGATGTCGATTTCATTGATACCATATGGGATAGCATACAAACCAAGGTTATTATAACGTTCCACCATAGGGATATGCTCCTGCGGGTTACTATTGTCCGTAACAAAGAAATCTATATCTCGCGCCAGATCACCATTAGCGGTAGATTTACGCGCTGTTATTAGCCAAAAATCAGCCGCACCACTTAATCCTTGCCAGTGCTTCTCTCCTTTTACTTTATAGCCACCCTCAATTTCTTGGTAAAATGTTTTCATATTCAGCGCGTCACTTCCATACGCTTGTTCGGTAATCATAAGGCCCCCCATCGCCTTTTCATCCAAAAACTTTTTGAATATTCTTTCTTGCACAGCATAAGTGCCATATTTAGCCAAAGGCTCTAAAAATAAAGCTATATTAATACCAAACATCAAAGATAATGCTAGTGATTCATAAGATGCCGCAGAAAGGACGCCTAAGCATTCTTTTACGTTGACACCACGACCACCAAACATAGTTGGAATAGCAACAGATAATGGTTTTTTATCCATAATCTTTGCTAGAAAATCTACTGGTAAATCTCTACTTAAACTTAGCGTATTGAAATCATACTCTGATCTAAATAGCCCATGTAAATGACTTTTAAAATCTGTAATATAAGTTTTAAAATCTACATGCTCCACAATTTGACTCATATTTTAAAGAATTATAAATGTTACTCAATAGAAATGGTTAGCAAACTCTACAAACTAATCCAGCCCTATTACAATGTAAATTTAGAGCAATATTAAACTAATGACTATTTAAATATAGACAATAACTAGGACAAATCGTGCATTTTATCATAATTGCGACTTCAGGTTGCTTCTATATTTTGTTGGTGTAATACCTACAATTTTTTTGAATAATCTTGCGAAATAAGAAGGATCTTCAAATTCCAATTCATACGCAATATTAGCAATAGTCTTATTTGTTTCAGCTAATAAAAACTCACTGTGCATTATAGCTACTTCTAGAATAATCTGCTTCGTTGATTTCTTAAAAACCGAAGAAACGCAACGGTTAAGATAATTTGTAGAAACCGCTAATTTGTCAGCATAATAAGTAACGGACTTTTCCTTGTGAAAGTCTAAATGTACCAATTGCTTAAAGGCGATAGCGATTTCTTGATTACGTAACAAGCTGTTATTAGCATCCGAAAGCTTGATTAATTTCAATAATACAGTCTTGAATATACTTTCATAGTATTGTGTATAGGGGTGTTCATCATATATCTCTTTATACAATAAATCCAATAGTATATTCAATTCTTGGCTATCTACTTTTTTTAGCTCTAATAAAGGAACAATATTTAATATATTAAGTATTTCTTGTTCACGCAAAATAGAAGTCATAGCTTGCTCCTTAATCAATACGCAATAGCCTTCTGCTGATTTATCGACTTGATCAATAGCAGTGATATGACCATAATTAGCGATTACAATAGCTGGAGCGTTCACCATAAATGACTTAGCTTCCAATTGATGACGAAAACATCCTTTTGTCAGATGAATTAACAAATGGTATCCAAAAAATATCGGCGGAATTGGTGTCCGCAAATAAGGAGCTATATCTTTGAGTGCAAAGATTTTAATTGGAGTCTGAATATAAGTCAAATGTTGAAGACCACTTTCCATAAATTTGGAAACAAACTCGTCTGCATTTACCTTATTATTATGCATAATATAATGGGGCTAATTTAATCTATTAAATAGAAATACAATATTAATAAATTAAATACGAAGATACCTTGCTCGCAAGAGCGAATAACAAATGTCACTATACCTAAATTTAACCAAAATTATTTAATAAGAAAAATTAAATGAATACTTTTATTAACAGGGATTATAAATCTAATAGAATAAATGTTTTATCGATCAAGATTTAAAAATAAATTATCAGTGCTATAATTAACGATAACGCAATAATTATAGTGGTTCATTTTTACATAAATGCATGTTTTGGAAAGAAATAGTTTAAAATATTCTTACATTAAATAAAACAGGTTTTATTTAGAATTGTAACTTAAAAGTGGAGACTATTTTATGCTGCTAATTTTTCTTCGACACAGTACAAAAATATGTTTACTTATACTTGAGATGTGTTTGTCTGTTTTTACAATTGCGTTTTTCCCATATATAGCTAAAAAATAACTTAAAATTATTCCCCAATTGGGAATTGGTTGTGTCCATTTTTAGCTATTTGCATTTAAGATAGATATACGGATATTTTTTATGCTTCATCAATTGAAATTGCCATCAGGTTTTTGCTGTATTTCCTAATTTTTCTATGAAATTTTAGAACAAGTTACGTAGTGTAAATAATATTTCTGATTTCATTTGGGAAGTCAAAGAACACGGGTAATTCGTCCCAAATATTTTCCCAATATTGGATGGCATAGGGATATTTTGGATCCCATTAGTCTGCAAAATGCTCTAATTCATGAGTTGCCAACACTATATTAGGTGCGTTGTTGATTATTTTCATGTCTGAAGTAAACTCTTTTTCGACTTTCAAACCAGGTATTAAGCAGAAATTTAAATTTGATGAACCACACCTATTGGGTTAATTGTTTGAGGGAAAATATTAGTTATAGCATACGTAAATCAATTTAAATAATCGGTTACTGTACTAGAATATCTTCAACAGCACGCCTTTTAAAGTCGGTCATTTTACCTTAGAATGCAACAGATTCATTTTCATGGTGCCACCTACCAAGAATTACCTTGTCTCCTTCGCGATTTAAGGCAACAGTTAAATAAATGAGTTTCTTAATTACTTTTCTGCCTTAACGAACTTTACCCACCATACCATTCATTTAAACAATATAAAAAACGGACGCTAAAGAACATTTTTACCAATAAAGAACTTGTTGATTAACTTTATCTGTTATCATCGAAATAGATGAAGTAGAGCGCTTAAAGACCTACAGTTGTTTTAATACCTTATAAAAACCGTTGAACTTTGATAAGTTTACCAATTGATGTTTTCATAATAAACTGTGTGGTATAAATTTAATAAAAAATAAGGTGGGTTTGTAAACCCACCTTATTTTCTATTGACACCGCTTATTGGATACTACCTATAAGTAATTAGAACTCTTTAAATAGCGTATTTGTGTGTGAATAATTTAAAAAATTATTCTTTTACTTCTTCTTTTTACCCTTATTTTTCTTGATAAGCTTACTAAATAGGTCCTTTAAGGAATTCTTTAGTTTTTTAAACTTATCCTTTTTTTTATTATTGTCTTGTGCTTTAGCTTTCTTTTTACGATCAGATAGCTTTTTATCTTCCTTACTATTTTTTGTAGCTATCTTTTCATTTTTGGAAGAACTCAATTTAGCCGCTTTGACTTTTACCTTCTTCGTTGGCTCCAAATTTTCGTTGCCACCAGCAATACTAGATTTCTTTGTTTTAACTGTATTGCGTTTCCCAGTTGTTGGCTTTGCTTTGCTAGGTTTTGATGTAGGGGCTTCTTCTCCGCCTTCAGTAATATTCTTGGTTATTAGCTTTGCTTTTCTGGATTTAGATGTAGGGGCATTTTCTCCGCCTTCAGCTATGATCTTGGAAGATGTCTTTGCTTTGCTAGGTTTGGATGTAGGGGCTTCTTCTCCCCTTTCAGCTATGATCTTGGAAGATGTCTTTGCTTTGCTAGGTTTCGATGTAGGGGATTCTTCTCCGCCTTCAGCTATGATCTTGGAAGATGTCTTTGCTTTGCTAGGTTTTGATGTAGGAGCTTCTTTTCCGCCTTCAGCTATGAGCTTGGAAGATGTCTTTGCTTTGCTAGGTTTTGATGTAGGAGCTTCTTTTCCACCTTCAGCTATGATTTTGGAAGATGTCTTTGCTTTGCTAGGTTTGGATGTAGTTTTTGATTTAACTTTTCTATCTGATGTTTTGTTTTCTGAAGCATTTCCAGCTATTTCTGTTGCCTTGTCTATATTTGATTCCATAGATTTTAGTTTTAATCTATTTTTATTAACAAATAACATATTCTTTTGTTTTATATCTCATGTTATTAACAAATAAAATCGTACTTTTGTTGCTCATAACTATGGGGTCGACCGGAATTGACAGGATAGCGATGGTTATGTAAGCATGTAGTGCGTTGTTAGTAGAGCACTTAAATCTGAACTTTCACACTTATAACTGGCGAAGAAAACTACGCCTTAGCTGCTTAAGTTAGACTTAACATAGCTATTTGTCCCGTTAGATCCTGTTCTTTGGTTTAACATTAGGGGCATCGAACGATAGAACTGGTCACTGCGATTTTGCTAAGTAGTGACGAGATCCAGCAAATACGGAGTACGGTATAGGTAAGCGACTCACCTTCCCTCTCTCGACAATTAAAGAGAAGCTAAACATGTAGAAAGCGTAAATCATACTATGTTTGGACGAGGGTTCGAATCCCTCCGGCTCCACAACCAAAGAAGCTCAACGAAAGTTGGGCTTTTTTTGTGTCGCAGGATGAGGACCCGAAATAAGGGTTCGATTCAGGAAGGTTTAGGGTCGTGCTCGGGAAAAGAGCGGCTAATCCAATCCCTCCGGCTCCACAACCAAAGAAGCTCAACGAAAGTTGGGCTTTTTTTGTGTCGCAGGATGAGTACCCGAAATAAGGGTTCGATTCAGGAAGGTTTAGGGTCGTGCTCGGGAAAAGAGCGGCTAAACCAATCCCTCCGACTCCACAAGTAAAGCTCAACGAAAGTTGGGCTTTTTTTGTGTCGCAGGATGAGTACCCGATATAAGGGTTCGATTCTAGAAGGTTT
>NZ_JADEYQ010000031.1 GCF_022627575.1 Sphingobacterium rhinopitheci | reverse complement strand
GAAGGTTTAGGGTCGTGCTCGGGAAAAGAGCGGCTAAACCAATCCCTCCGACTCCACAAGTAAAGCTCAACGAAAGTTGGGCTTTTTTTGTGTCGCAGGATGAGTACCCGATATAAGGGTTCGATTCTAGAAGGTTTAGGGTCGTGCTCGGGCAAAGAGCGGCTAAACCAATCCCTCCGACTCCACAAGTAAAGCTCAACGAAAGTTGGGCTTTTTTTGTGTCGCAGGATGAGTACCCGATATAAGGGTTCGATTCAGGAAGGTTTAGGGTCGTGCTCGGGAAAAGAGCGGCTAAACCAATCCCTCCGGCTCCACAAGTAAAGCTCAACGAAAGTTGGGCTTTACTTGTGTCGCAGGATGAGTACCCGATATAAGGGTTCGATTCTAGAAGCTTTAGGGTCGTGCTCGGGCAAAGAGCGGCTAAACCAATCCCTCCGGCTCCACAAGTAAAGCTCAACGAAAGTTGGGCTTTTTTGTTTTGTATGCTATGGGATGAGGACCCGATATAAGGGTTCGATTCAGGAAGGTTTAGGGTCGTGCTCGGGAAAAGAGCGGCTAAACCAATCCCTCCGACTCCACAAACAATACTTATTACCAATCAGTTACAAAATTTACACCACGAAATGCACCACCTTTTGGGTGTTTTATTTTTATAATTCTTATTCATTTCAGAATATACCTAAGACAGCAGAATTCGATTAAGGGTTTCCTCTCTGTTGGCAAAAACGAAATCAGGTTTCAGAACCAATAATAGACTGTTATAAGCTATAACTTCGGAATCCATTTTTAATTCATACTCATCTCTGCGACTTTCATCTGAAATAGCAATTAGAAGTGCTTTTTTTGGACCAATTGGATAATAAAACTCTAAAAGCTCATCTTTGTTATTTTTCAATTCATCAGTTCGAATCCGATTTATTATAGGCTGATCGGTTGTAATAAACTCAATATTTGAAGAGTTCATTAAAAGTGTTATTTTTAGATTATATGAAAATGTTAAATTTGCAGCCAATGTAATTGCAAATGTAATAGCTATAATTTTCAATGAGCTTGCAGGTAATACCGAAATCACACTTGACTCAGTAAGAGCTTTACTATGCATTTGATTTGTTCGAGTGTATTGAATACATAAATACATCAATGCTTTTAACCTTTCTTTATCATCATCAAAAACAAAAAGATCTGTTTGAGAATTTACTTTCAATAGCTCTTCTCCAAATTTCTCAAACATAGAGTGCAAATCTTCCAATGCATTTTTCTTAACTACATTCAGTTTATATTCTTTTTCGGGAAAATCAAGTCTTTCCCAATGCCGTTTTATGTGAGAATATTTAAAGAAACTTTTTAATATAGCCAAATTACTTTCTCTTGAAAAATTAGTACTCCACTCACTGATTATGTAAGTCAAAGCTACCTCTTGGTCTTCAGTAAAGGCATCTACTTCATAAAAAAAACGCTTCTGGGCAACATTTTCTAGATTTGTGCACCTAACTACGTTAGTATCCTTGTGAAGAAAATAAATTTGCCTGCCATTCTCAGCCCATGAAGTCAAATACTGCTTCCATACGTAATGCTGCTTTTTCTTTACTTCCATAAAAGTATATCCATCATAATTTGCTTTACAATAATACATTGAATATTTTAGATACCAAGTTATAATTCATGGAAATCAAGAATATTAAAACATATAATAAAGCTCCAGAGAAAGTATTTGAGACTTTATGTTCTCAACTATTTGAAAACTGGTTGAGAAGAGAATTTGATGATATTAAGCATTTTTCCGTAGTGAATGGAGCTGGTGGAGACGGAGGTTTTATTTTTTCTATAAAATCTTCGGTTACTTTGTTTTGTCCAACTTCTTTAAACGCTTGTACTATTAAATACAACAAACCATCCTTATATAGCAAAACTACGAGGCACAGTCTTTTTAAATTTTATACTACGCTTGCCTATTTTAATCTCACGCTGAGAACCATCCGTCAGATAAACGGCTTTTAGGGGTCTCTGATTTGTTAATCCCAATAAGAACAAAGCCATAATACCCGTTGGTGCAATTCGAGCTTTATCCCGTTGGGCGATCTGTTTAGCTAGCTCTTCTGTCGTAGGATAAATAACTCCCAGCAATGGATCTTTCTTAGGCCTTAGGTAAAAGCCCTGAGCTAATCAAATAACAAACCCACCAATCCTTCTCTACAACAAAAGCAGGAAGCCCTCTCGCTTCACCTGTTTGTTGAAGAATTTGTACTTTTTGCTCTAGTGTCAAATCAATCCACATTCGTATTGGTTTTATAGAGGTTAGCTATTATTTTTTGTATCCAAACAGGTGCGAATCGTAATTGCGTATCAACAACTTTTGATTCTAGTAGACGAATAGATGAAGTTATTTTCTCCAAAAAATCTTCTGTAACCCCATCTTGTCCCACTTCTTTAAATGCTTGTACGATTAAATGCAACAAACCATCTTTGATAGCAAAACTACGAGGCACTGTCTTTTTGAATTTTATACTACGCTTACCAATTTTAATCTCGCGCTGAGAACCATCAGTCAGATAAACGGTTTTTAAAGGAATCTGTGTTGTCAATCCCAATAAGAACAAAGCCATAATACCCGTTGGTGCAATTCGAGCTTTATCCCGTTGGGCAATCTGTTTAGCTATCTCTTCTGTCGTAGGAAAGATAATGCCTAGCAATGGATCTTTCTTAGGCTTTAGGTAAATACCTTGCGCTAATCGTATAACTGTACCATCTTCTTCTAAACGAGAAAGTACTTTGCGGATATTTTCTGAAGATCCATAATTAAAAAAATCATCCAAAAAAAATATTTCGCCAAATGAAGACTTAGAAATCTTTGTTTGTATCTTATTCTTAGATGATTACATTATATTTATAATTATATCTTTGTCACAAATTTAGTAAAAATTTGTGACAAAATAATTAAATAGCTTGCTATCCCAAAAGCTTGATAAAAGCTTGTTCGAGTTGTGATTAAGTATATCTAATACTTAACTATTCAAAATATACTTTTAAATCATTCATTTGTTCGTTTTCAAAAATTATCTTTTTAATATCATGTATTGAAAATTTTTCCGGCAATTTTTTTGAGATTTGTTTAAGATGCAGGTTTGCTCTTTGATATGGAATTCCATACTCAAACAATTTATTCATGATTACTAAAGTTTCTTGAGTAGGATTATCAATACCTATAAATTTAGAATAAAATTGTGCTTTTTTTCTTTTTGCTTCAACGATTACATGAGTTGGAAGTAGATATCTATTAGTATGTTTTAAATACAACTCATCAATGTCAAGAATAAAATTGATTAATGGTATTATTTTAAAAGGCAAAAAGTTATAAATCATTTCGATCAAATTAGATATGATTTTAGACTTATTAATTTTATTTTTTTTAAAATACAACTCATCAACCATTTCAATAAATGTTTTAAAATTAGCACTTAAAATCACATTTAAAGTATTTAAATCCGTTGGACCTACAATTTTCCCAATTATTCCTAAAAGTTTTAAATTTTGAGTGTTTGAAATGTAATCAAGTAAAATTTCAAATTGTTTTATTGTAAACCCATGTTTATTTAATAATAAAATCACATCTTTAACAGGTATATTTGAATAGCTAGAATCTTGTAACTGTATTTCTAGAGTATTTTCATGAGAAGATTTATCCCCATCGATTGATATTTCATTAGAAAAGTTCTCATCTCGATTTATTTCGATAATTTCAGCTTTATCTTCTAAAACAAATTGAATATTTATATCTCTATAAGAAATATTAGCATGTTCAAATTGTTCCTGATGTTTGGACCAATAGAAGATATTCCCAACTTTATGTTTTCCTAACCTACCTGCACGACCAATTAAGTTTTTGTATTTCACTAAATTTTTATCTCCTAAAATATTTCTAGAACTATATATATAAATGTTTTTTGTAGGCGTATTCACACCTTCAATAATTGAGTTAGTAGCTAAAACATTCTTTAATTGATTTGATTTAAACAAATCAATTACTTTTTTTTGAACAAATTTTGGCATTGGTCCATAATGTATTCCTATTCCAGATTTTAAGGCTTGTATAGGTAACCAATCAGGATGAAAATCTTCTTCAACCCTATGAATCCAACTATCTTTTAATTCTATTGAGTTATTAAGTATTTTAAAGTGCTTCAAATAGTTTTTTTCTAATTCTGACGGTGAATTATAATAAACAAGATTTATACTTTCATTATTTGAAATTTCTTGCTTAATTAATTTATTCAAGTCATTTATGCCATTAAAATTTTTAGCCACCGGAGCATAGTCAGATTGTAATATTGAGAAATCATAATTTTCTAATCCTAAAATAGAGTTAACTAATGGCATCAGTAAAATCAGCTTATCAGATTTTTCTAATGTGTCAACAAAAGAACGATTCAGTATAACTTCTCTACTTCCTTTAATCGGATCTGTCAGTTTATAAGCTTCATCTATAACGAATAAATTAATTTTATCATCATAAAGGTTTTTAATATTATAATACTTTTC
>NZ_JADEYQ010000030.1 GCF_022627575.1 Sphingobacterium rhinopitheci | reverse complement strand
TTCATCTTTATACCTATTTACTTTAGTAGAATATTTATTAAATATTAAAATGGCTTAATATCTATAAATTTGATTTTGAATTATTTAATCGTTTAAATACTTTTGATAAACCAAATAATCAAATTTATTATAAACTTATATAAATACTTATAATCTTTAAGAGCATACTTATTGTGCAGTACAAATAGTATTGATATCCCGTGTTATCGACATTTTAGATGCAAATCCTCTTTTAGATTTAATGCTATAATTATATAGAACCAATTATTATGAAACAAGCAGTGATGGTAAGCCCAGGCAAGATTATAGTAGCCAACGTGGAAGATTTAGTAGATATCAAGGATAACCAGATTTTATTAAATATTAAAAAAATTGGCGTCTGTGGTTCAGATATACATGTTTATCATGGCAAGCACCCTTTTACACCCTTTCCAGTCGTTCAGGGGCATGAATATAGTGCTGTAGTAATGAAAGTAGGAAAGCAGGTAAAAGATTTTGCTGTAGGTGATTATGTTACCGCACGACCACAGTTAACATGTAGTCAATGTGGGCCTTGCAGAAAAGGTAATTATAATGTCTGTACGAACCTGAAGGTGGAAGGTTTTCAGGCACCAGGTGTTGCTCAAGATTTATTTGCGGTAGATGCTGACCGTGCTTATCGGATACCCAAAGAAATATCATTAGATCATATCGCACTTATTGAACCTGCCGCTGTCGGAGCGCATGCTACAGCAAAAATTGAAAATATTGTAGATAAAAATATTGTCGTAATGGGAGCTGGACCCATAGGTAATTTAATAGCACAATTTGCACTTATTAGGGGGGCAAGATCAGTTGTAATTACAGATTTCAATGCTTTTCGATTGGAAAAGGCTAAAGAAGTGGGTATCGCGAATACTATAAATTTGGCTACAGAGGGTTTTGAGGCTGGAATCTTACGTATTTTTGGCACTGTAGGTTTCCAAGTAGGCATAGAAGCTGTAGGAGTAAATGCCGCGCTAGATAATTTGGTGAATAATATTGAAAAAGGTGGTGAAGTGATTATAGTAGGTGTATATGAAGAACACCCAAATTTAAATATGGGTTTTGTATGTGAGCATGAGCTAACCATAAAAGGAAGTATGATGTATAAAGATGAAGATTATAAGGAAGCGATTTCATTTTTGTGTCACAATAAATTAGTTCTCGACCCACTTATTACACATCGTTTTGATTTTATTGATTATCAAAAAGCGTATGAGTTTATTGATGTAAATTCCAAAGACATCATGAAAGTTATTATTGACGTGAATTAGCTTATATTTTGTTCCTTACCATAAATCAAAGAATTTTCTTAAACAATAGCATTTTTTATAAATTAGCATAATTATATAAGCATATAATTGCGCTGCCATAACTTTAGTTAAGTTTATTTTGTTCTACTACAGTAGCCTCATTTTTTTTACTATAAATACTTTAATTTATTTTATTTCGATAAAAACAAATACTAAAAGTATACGTTTAATATAGTAGACTTGTATGAACTTTTATGATAAAGAAAATCGGAGTGATAGGTATAATGTCCTTAACTCTCCATGAGTCAGCTGTAGCTCAAGAAATAGTAGCCCAAAAAGATAGCTTAAATTCTGTATTTATTGATCAAGTGAACATAAGTAATATGCTCCCTCGAAAATATTATACAAACGAAATATCCGATAATTTACGTATCTCAAAAGATATATTAAGAGCTACTCAAAACATACAAATTATTGATCAAGGCGTATTGAAGGATCAGCGGGCTTTCAATGTGAATGAAAGTGTAACCCGAAATGTAAGCGGTACTTTTAGAGAAGAACTACATAATGGTATTTCATCTGATATTTTTGCGCGTGGTGGATATATCAATGCGCAGCGTAATGGGGTTGATTTACGTCCTCTTTTAAAAGGACCACTGGGAGATGATATTTCTGTAATTGAAAGCTTAGAATTCATGAAGGGACCGGCGGCATTTATGAATGCTTTGGGAGATCCTGCAGGATCCTATAATGTAGTCACCAAAAAACCTAGCGGAGCGACACAAAGTATGTTTACGATACATCAAGGTTCTTTTGGAATGCTTCGTGCAGAAGCAGATATTGAAGGTGGTTATGATAAGTCAAAAAAACTTTTTTATCGTCTTAATTTGTCAGGCATGCATAAAAAAGGATTCATGAAGTTTGATGATAATAGCCGTATTGTAATAGCGCCATCTTTGAAATATAATTTTGATGAAAACACGTCTTTGACAGCTGAATATATTTATCAAAATCTCACTTATTTAATGCTTAGTGAGGCACAGATGTCTCCATATGGCTTCGGTACTTTACCAATAGATTTTACCATTACTGACCCAAGCACACGTCCGTATCGTGCAAATGAGCATAATGCTTTTTTAAATTTCAAAAAAGCATTTAATCAGAATTGGAATATGACAGTTCAAGTCGCCAATATCAATAGTGCTTCTGTAGGCTCTATGTATTGGGTTTACGGTAAAAATACTAGTAACCCAGATATTTTAGATCGTTATTATGTTTATGACGCAATGAAATATAATACATTTTCGCTACAAGGATTTGTACGTGGTCAGTTTTATACAGGAAGTGTCAAGCATAGTATTATTACGGGAGTAGATTATAATAATAAAACAAATAAAACTCAAGACACTTGGAATACCGCATCTACTATCTATCCATTAAGCATATCTAATCCTATTTATTCCAACGTCCTTAATAACAATGCTGTAGGTGGTGATTTCGGTTCGGAAAATGAGATTAATGGGGAAGACAATCTAACGAAGGGACATTTGTATTATATTTCACCTTATGTAGCAGATGAGATTGCCTTATTATCTGACAAATTGCGCATCAATGCAGGTTTGAGAATGACTTATTCCAAATCCGATTTCAATCAATATGGAGACATGACAAACGGTTCAGACTTTGTGCTCAGTCCACGGTTAGGTGTTAACTATCTATATGCAAAGCGAGCTACCGTATATGCATTGTATGATAATTCATTTCTTCCATTGACTGGTAAAACATTTGATGGGAACGAATTAAAACCTGTAAAAGGAAAAAGCTATGAGTTAGGATTAAAGAACGAATGGAATGAAAGCTTTGCAACGACATTATCTGTATACGAAATCAACCGTTCGAATACAGTAATCAATGATCCTGCTAATAATGATCTTTACCAAACAGGAGAGAATAGGGCTAAAGGTGTTGAATTTGATTTACGTGGACGCATAGCGCAAGGATTTAATGTTGTTGTAAATTATGCTTATACTGATTCCAAAATTACTAAAGATGAATTCAATCCACAGATGGTCGGTAAGCCAACGCCAAATAGGATTAAACATATTCAGAATACTTGGTTGACCTATATTTTACCCGGGAAAACATTATCTGATATTTCGGTATCCCTAGGTTATCAATATATGGCAGGTCGATCAGAGCGATTTACATCCGAAGATGCGGCACCGATGAAAGATCTGTTTAGAATGGATTCGGGTATTTCTTATGTTAAAAATAAAGTAGGCCTCCATCTAGTGGTTAATAATATTTTGAATAGTCATCAATATTCCACGGCCTGGAAAAGAAATGATATGTACTATTGGGTACAATTGACACCAATTAATTACCGTTTGTCTTTGACATTAAATATTTAATTTTTTAGTGATGAGAATAGTTGTTAGTTTTTTATGTCTTATAATAAGTTTATATAGTTGTAATCAAAGGCCAAAGGCACAGGACGAAAGTTGGAGTAGTCAAGACCAAGTGATTGAAATTATAGATACTCAAGGTAATAATGTAAGGCTAGACAGTGCTGCACAACGCGTTGTGTGTTTGTTTGACCCCGCTATTGATATTATTTATATGTTGTGGGCTCAAGACAAATTGGTGGGTATTAATATGGAGACGTATTATGATAAAGAGCTTTATGATTATTATAAACATATTGATTCGCGTATTGCGAATAAAGAGTTGGCTACACCTGGCAGTAACGATATGCTCAATATAGAAAGTGCAATGGCATTGAAGCCAGATCTAATAATCGCTCAAAACCTATCACCAAATGTGATTAAGACCTTAAATAGTATGGGGACTGCAGTATACCTATCCACTTCGGAATCATATGATCACCTGATGAAGGAGATGGAAGATATCGCTGTGCTCTTAGGCAAGAATGACCGTGGCCAACAATTGATCAATTATGCCATGGACAAGACGGAACAGTTACAAGCCAGATCAAATAATCATAAAGCTAAAGCGCCAACAAAAAACGCTTACTTTAGCTGGGCAAATGGGCGTATATTTTCTACTGCTGGACGCAATAGTATGATGAATGATTGCTTAGTATTAGCGGGCGTTGACAATGTATGCCCTACAGATATTGATAAACCAAATATCAACCCTGAAACTTTGATTGATTGGAACCCTGATATGATTGTTATGTGGAATGATAGCCCTGATCTTTTTTATAATAAAAAGGAATTAGCCAGTGTTAAAGCAATCCAGTCGAAACAAATATTCAATCTTATACCTATGTTTTATTACAATCCACATACTTTCAAAGCTCTGTGTGTAGCGGCAGCTATCAATGGTTGGGCCTATCCAGACATAACAGTCAATGTGGACGATGAAATCAATGAGATTATTACAACATTGTATGGTGATAAAGTAGGAAACGAATTATTGAAATATAAAAACCTATGATAACAACAGGAGAAATAGCCAAATATTGGGACAGACAAGCTGTAATTTGGGCCGAAGAAAAGCAAGAAGCTTGGGAGAAGCAAGAAACAGAATATTGGATGGAATTTTTTAAATCTTTATTACCAAAACTTAATGGCAATAAAGCGCTTGAAGTAGGGACTGCATCTGGATATTTTGCTAATATATTGACTTTAGCAGGATATGAAGTTACAGCAGTAGATTATTCTCCTGCTATGATTACTGAAGCCAAAAGAGTTTCACAACAGCTAGAATTAGCTGTTACATATTATGTAATGGATGCGCAGCAATTGGAATTTGCCAATGATACATTTGATCTTGTATTCACACGTTTGATGACATGGTCCTTGCCGGATCCATCTCGATTTTATCGATCGACATTCAACGTGCTGAAATCTGGTGGATTGCTATTGAATTTTGATGGTGATTTTGGGGATATTACTTTTTCACAAGATGGTCATGAGCGATATCCTGCGGACATCATGGAAGAAGCAAATACCATCAAATCACAATTGTCAATAAGTAAAGTAAAACGTCCGATAGCGGACGTTAATATGTTGACAGGTATTGGGTTTAAAGATGTGAGTTTTGATTTGCAGGCGCAAAATAATATTTTGCATTTAGATGCTCAAGATTCATCACTTTTTGAAGTAAGTGCTGTTAAACCTTAACATTATATTTAATTTGAAACCTTATATTTCACGCTTAATTTGTTATGGATTACCATTGCCGGTATTTTTGATATCGCTGTTTATTGGCACCTCAAAATACATTGATGTAATGGATTATTTAGGACTTTTCTACAAACATAATATAGGAGAGGTATTAACAAAACAAGAGCTTTTATCGTTTGATATATATTCCAATGTACTGTGGAATATCCGTCTTCCACGGATTCTACTAACTTTTATGGTGGGAGCAGCTTTATCAGTGTCAGGGGCTGTACTGCAGGGGATATTTCGTAACCCGTTGGTAGACTCTTATATACTGGGGATATCTTCAGGAGCTGCATTTGGTGCTTCCTTAGCAATTCTATATTCCCTTAGTTTTGTTAATATTTATGCCTTTGTAGGCGGAATTATTGCTGTTGTAATAACGTATGTCATCGCTAGTTCTAACAAGCAATTATCTACCATTACCGTTATATTATCTGGTATGATTGTATCTGGAGTCTTTATCGCTTTGTTGACTATGGTTCAATATATCAGTAATCCGTATAAGTTGCAGACGATAATACAATGGACAATGGGTAATTTGCATTCTGCTTCATGGGCAGAAGTAAAACAGGCGGTTTTACCGATCACACTTACGGTATGCTGTTCATTTTTATACCGATGGAGGCTTAATCTATTGGCCTTAGGAGATGATGCAACACATGCAGTCGGTGTAAATCCATTGCCAGACAAAATTGTTCTTATTACTTGTGCTACTTTGATGACAACTACTACGGTAGCAGTAGCAGGTATTATAAGCTTTTATGGCTTGTTTCTGCCACATATTGTTAGGATGTTGCTTGGCGCAGATAATAGTAAATCCATACCAGGTAATATAGTCTTAGGCGGAACTTTCTTACTTATTATTGATAGTTTATCGCGTACTTTATTTGTGTTTGAAATACCAATTGGGGTATTTACAACAATTTTGGGTGGCGGTTTTTTTGTGTTTTTATTGAAGAAAAATAAAATTAATTGGAATTGAAAACTAATGCTATAGAAATACGGAATCTGGAATTTGATTACGGAGAAAAGAAGGTTCTAAAAAAATTAGAAGTATCGTTTTGTGCAGATAAATTTTCTGTGCTTTTAGGAATTAATGGGGGAGGTAAATCTACATTATTTAAAATTGTAGCTGGTCTGCTAAAAAACTATACAGGTGAAATAGCACTCTTTGGTAAAGATATGACGACCATTGACTTCAGGGCACGCGCGCCTTTAATTGGATTCTTGCCCCAGTTTAACCAATCTGTTTTCTCCTTTACCGTAGAAGATGTCCTATTGACAGGGCGCACTGCTTTTTCGGGATTTTCTATTAAAGAATCCGATAGAGCGCTTGCCCAAGTAATCATGGAAGACCTTTCTATTACACATTTGAAAGATAAGGCGATAAATTTATTGTCCGGTGGTGAACAACAAATCGTGATGATAGGACGCCTTTTGATGCAAGGGCCAAAAATTCTTCTTTTGGATGAGCCAACCAATCATTTGGATGTCTATTACCAGCATTATTTAATGGAAAAGCTCAAGAAATATGCTATAAATGGGTTTACAGTAATTGCGATTATGCATAATCCAACCTTAGCATTTCAGTATGCGGATCATTTTTATTATTTACATGATGGTCACATACATACAGCCGTAAATCCATCTATTCCAGATATTGAATTATTAGAAGCGGTATATAATATGAGCTTTGTAGAAGTTGAAAAGAATGGTAAATCCTTTATTTTGCCATTTGGAGAGCAGGTTTAGTCGTACTATTGATACCTATTGTTTTGACCTATTGTCAGGTAAAACCTCTTTTCCATAAATATATGTAACCAAACCTCCTATGAGCATCACTATAATAGAAACGACTAATACCAGTGTTGCTCCGCCCCAAGATAATAACAATGGTATAAAGAATACACCTATCACACCACCCATCTTGCCAATAGATGCCGCTAATCCATCACCTGTTCCTCTGTCTTCGATGGGGTAAATTTCTTGAGGTATAATGAAAGTCAATAAGTGAGGACCTGCATTCAAACAGATTTCAAAAACTAAGAATCCTATTATAGATACCCAATTTGGCAGTTTCAACAGGAAGCCTACCAATAATATAATCAATCCTAAGGCAGCTAGAAAGAAACCATACATTTGGGTTTTTACATGGTAGAAGCGATTTACAATCAGCAGGCCGATGATAAAACCTATTAATATAAAGATATTAATATAGGTGGTGATCTCGATAGAATTTATTATCTGTTCAAAAGAGTTTGTCGAAGAACTTTCTAAACCTAATGATATCACTAATATGGGCAAGAATATACCTATCCCATATACACCAAGACCTTCACATGCCCATGGGATGCCACTAAAAATAATTTTCTTTTTATTGCCATCAAGAAAAAATTCTTTTATGGTAACCTCCTTGATTGGGGCTTCTGCTGGTTTGTTTTTTAGAGAACCTAAGGTTACATTATTGCCAAGAAAGAATTTTACGGCCTTTTCTGCCTCTTGAATTCTGCCTTGTGCTATCAACCAGCCTGGACTTTGTGCGAAGCGGATTCGTAATAATAACATCAAAAATGAACATACCGTAATAATAAGCATTAGCTTGGGCCAATCCTGTGCATTGCCCCATTTCATAAGTAAAAAATAACTTAGAATTGCCACCATAATACTACCCAATGCTGCGGTAGCCTTGGAGGCCCCCACAAGGACCAACTTCCATCGCTTAGGCATTATTTGGGATATGTAATCTGATCCTATGCTGTATTCGCCACCAATACCTAGACCCATCACAAATAATGCTATCGCTAATCCAATAGTATTATCGGTAAAGTAAGCGAATAGTGATGCTACGAAGATCAGAGCAGGACAAAGTCTAAATAATTTGAGGTAGCCATGTTGATCACTCAAGCTCCCAAAAACAGAAGATCCTACCATAATACCGAGTAAACTCATGCAGGATACAAAGCCTTGTTCTAAAGAAGTAAGCTCATTACGCGCAACTATTTGTATCATCGGTATTATGACACCGATTAGTGTTGCTAGTCCAGAGCCTAGAAATTGCCCTAGTGAAGATATTATAAATACTTTGACATGTCGCCATGTCAAAGGCATTGTATCCATATCAACACTGCTATTATTCATAGTTTTCTATTTAAAGTATTATTATTAGCTATACTAATTGTCAGTAGTAAATTTAAATTGTGGTAGAAGAAATAGCCATGTAGCTATACAAAATGGTGCTGTTAGGGATGGGATACCATAGGGTAGCAATAGCGCATTCATCCCTGCTTGGATAAAAACCGTGATAATAATGGCGATGACAGCCCAAATGGCAGATTTCCAGTTAGGTTGGTAAAAAGTCATCCCTATAGCAATACCTGTCAGCGTAGCACTAAATCCATATAAACCATCAGCGACAGAAGTTTCCGATGTCTTGAAGGCTATTGCAAAGGCTAAAGCGATAGCTGAGGCTATCAAAGCCCATATGCCAGCCCACTTATTTGAGATGAATAAAGCAATTACAAATATTAACCCCGTTATCCATGAATTTATTAAAAATACCTGTGATATACCCTGCATCCAATATTTGAGGAGATCTACAATGCTCAACTCATTGTATGGCACGAGATGTACAGTTAACGAAGGGACAGATAGAAAATTGCCCGGTAGGTTTTGCATTTCTCGTGCACTGAATAGGAATATCCAGGTCATAAATACAAAAGGGAATGTCAATGAATTGACGCCAAATGGGGCTAATAAGTTATTGAATCCTATGCGTACCCAAGTAGTCGTCATCGAACACAATATTAAAGCTAGCCAAGTAAATGCTGAGTTGCCCATAAAAGTAAAGAATGCACAGCCGACAAGTATGCCATTGAAACCCCAAAGACCAGCATCACCATCGTCCTCAGTAATGGGTAAGAAATATCCCGTCAATGTAGAAACCAGAAGACCTACAACAGCACCATAGGCAACAAGAGACTGTCCTTCCATGTATGAGCCTACAAAAATTCCTACGAGAAATAACGCTCCAGTCCATACATTGTTTTGAAACATGACCTGACCAGAACCTCTAAGTAACATTTTTAAAAAGCCAACAGAAACGATATCTGTTGACCGAGAAGGGGAAATATGTATTGATTCTTTCATAAATCATTCTATTAATAAAAACTATATCTTATAATGCCACTAGCCTGGGGCCGAAGTGGAAATATCTTATTAGATCCTCACTTTATTTGTTCATGAAAACTAACGCCACGGGAATTCCTTGGGTAATGGTTTACCTTTTATTACTTGTCTTACTGTTGAACAAAATTCCCGGACAATATTTTTTACAGGACCAGGTTCCATGCCTAATACTTTAACTAATAAACCCGCATTATTGGGTAGATGAGTGATACCTAGTGCTAATTTTTGATCATTATCGATATAAGGCATTATTTGTGAATAGATAAGTTCCGCCTTATCAGGTGGCGTCATGACTATAACATTGGCAAAGACATCATATTTGTCCATTATCCCTAATATCCTTGGTGTTTGAAGATTGGGTCTGACGATAAATTTTTCGCGATATAAACGCTCACCATCAGGGCGTTCCCCTTGACTGCAAACGGATATAACATCGTATTCAAAAGCCTCACCCTTATCATAATGCTTGCGTCCACCCATGAATATTTCAGCATAAAATACAGTAGCTGTTGGAGCTACTGTAAGTAACGTGTGTGATATAAAGCGGGTATTACGACAAGGTATTAATGGTTCAGGAAGAAATTCTAAATATGCATTGTCTTCTACTATAAAATGCTGTTTTAAGCCTGAGTAATTATATTTCATCTCTGCCAATTTAGTGGCAGCACCAGTAGAAACAAATGCATAGGCATCTTTTCGTACAGTTATATTTTGTTCATATCGATCGCCATCTACATTGGGTCCTCCTGAGGAAAGAATATAAACGCAAGGCATCTCCGGCATTTCAGCGTCGAAGTAAAGTTCTTGCTGAACGATGAGCGGTGCTCTACGGTCGAGGTTACGCATGATGGACTTACCTTTTTTGTCCAATTCGAACCCCATAAATAGGAAGCCTGTTTTGCCTGGTGCGCCGACATACATTGCTTTAGGTTCTTGTAAAAACGGAGCCATTTCTTTTGCTTCGGAAAAATCTACCATACATCTATTTATTTTACTTTATCAAATAAAGCTGTTCTAATTATTAAGTCTACTAATTCGTCTAATCCTTCACCAGTCATACAATTTGTAAAGACGAATGGCTTTTCACCGCGTAATGTTTTGGTATCTCTGTCCATCACTTCTAAGCTTGCATTCACATAAGGTGCTAAATCTGTTTTATTGATGACTAATATGTCTGCTTGAGCGACACCAGGGCCATTTTTACGGGGAATTTTATCACCTGCCGCAACATCAATTACATAGATAAAGAAGTCCACTAATGCAGGGCTGAAAGTTAAGGTCAGATTATCACCACCAGATTCAATGAACAGTATATCACTCTCGGGAAACTTTTCTTCCAGTTCTTCTGCTGCCGCAATATTCATAGAAGGGTCTTCACGTACAGCTGTATGTGGGCAAGCCCCCGTTTCAACACCTACGATTCGATCCTCAGCTAAGATGCCTTTTAGAGTAGCTTTTACATGTTTGGCATCTTCGGTTGTTACGATATCATTTGTGATAATGATTATTTCTAAGCCTTTTTTTAAAAATCGTGGCGTAAGGGCTTCAATAAGTGCCGTTTTACCCGATCCTACAGGGCCACCAACACCAATTCTACATATATTATTCATATTGTTTTTTAGATTGATTTAAATATTAATATTGATGATTTTATCTCTATATACTATATTTATTAGTTCATAAACATTCGCATCTTTCCTTTCTCGTGCAATGCGCTAAGAATATCGATTTGAGGAACAAATGAATTCATATCATCAAATCCTAAATCCTTAATATCCTCATAAAATGCAGGAGTTTGTTCGGATAATTTATATAATATCTTTTGGGTGTCGTAATGTGAAACCCTGAGGATACGTACGGCAGCACCCAAAATCATGTTGATAACACCATACTGATGCGAACAAAATAATTCTTCTACAGACATTCCTCCAGTAGCAAATATAAGTCCCTGAGCAACAGGGAAGGAGCCCGGTGTCTTGTTGCTGTTGATATCTTGCAGGTATTTTTTGAGCAAGGAGTGATCAAAAATTTTAACCCCCATCTCTGTCATTTTCTTACCTAGGCGCTTTTGCATTAACCGTGATTCATTGTTCATCTTAAATTCGATCAATCGGTTGTCAGCTTCAATAATAGCATCATAATCATTCTGCAATCCTGCATTATACGCTTTTATAGCAACAATACCGTCGCTATAAGCTGCTTGTAAAGCTATAGATTGCGTATATTGTTCTAGCGTTTCTGCATCATGAACAATTTTTTCATGAATAGCAGTTTCTAAACCATTTGAAAAGGAAAATGTACCTATTGGAAATGCAGAATCCGTAAATTGTATTAGGCGCATTAACGATATAATATCTTTAGTCATATAAATTCTTTTCTTTTGATTAGTAGGTATTCAACTGAATGGGAATATGTCCGTGTCCTTGTGCGAAAACATCATGGCTAGCACCACCAAAGAGCCTTCTAATTTCTTGTGGTTCCAAAAATTCCAAAATCTCTTGTCCTTTTCTAAATTCATAAGAAATCCCTTCGATAGAATGTGTGTCTATCACGGTCGTCATCACTTTTTCTTGTACTGTAAGTGGTACGTATACTTTGGTGTTTTTCACCACTGCTGGCCAGTGTTGATTGCCAATTGCATGTCCTAATTCCAATGAAATACGAATCATGGTTTCAGGATCTTTATCCGCAATATCACTTAGATCAAGTACTAATACAGGACATAGGTCAATTTTGATGATGACGGCTTTATTTTCTGCTAGAGAATAATAGATGACATCACCATTTAATACTTGCGTATTCCGTTTTAATGCAATCGGGTACTCATTGCCTTTGTCGCCTTTGGTTAGAAAGCGACTTTTTTGTGCTGCCCATTGATCCAGGTTAATAGTTTCAATATCAAGTCCCTTTATCTTGTCAGACCACTCTGGTGAGGTGTAAATATTACCTATTATTTCTGAATATATATGCATAGGTTTATTCTGTGTATTTTTATTTAACTAGTTGTTTTATAGTAGGAAAATGTCGTTATAATGATGTATTTCTTTAGTGTTAACTAAAGAAATACAATTGACCTAAAGAAAAATCTTTTGCTGGTGGTATATGCGCCGGAACACCATCGATCAGTACCTCAAAAGTTTCGGAGTTTACCGTAATATTTGGTGTGCCAGTATTGTAGATTAGATCAGATTTACCTAATTGACGTGTTTTCGTTACTGGTCTTACCATGCGTTCTAAACCTAATTTTGATTTTATATCTAGATCATAAGCTGCTTTGGATACATAAGTTAAACACGTTTCAGCCATAGTTTTACCAAATGCTCCAAACATAGGACGATAGATAATAGGCTGAGGGGTAGGTAATGAAGCGTTCGGATCTCCCATTTCTGACCAATTGATTACACCGCCTTTGATAACCATCTTTGGCTTTGCTGCAAACATTGCAGGATCCCATAATACTAAATCTGCTAACTTTCCTTTTTCTATAGATCCTAACTCTTTGGACATACCGAATGTAATAGCCGGATTGATGGTTACTTTAGCGATATAACGTAAGACACGGAAATTGTCATTCTCTGTAGAATCTTCTTTTAGTTTACCGCGTACTTTTTTCATGTATGAAGCCATTTGGAACGTACGTAAGAAGGATTCTCCCACACGGCCCATTGCTTGCGAATCCGAAGCCACCATGGAGATTACCCCCAAATCATGCAATATATTCTCCGCAGCTTGTGTTTCTGGGCGCACACGACTTTCAGCAAATGCTACATCCGAAGGGATTTTAGGATTTAAATTGTGACATACCATGATCATATCAAATAATTCAGCTTGTGAGTTGACACCAAATGGTAATGTTGGGTTAGTCGAAGAGGGAAGTACATTTTGCATAGAAGCAACCTTTAATAAATCCGGTGCATGTCCACCTCCGGCACCTTCCGTATGGTAGGTATGGATGGTACGTCCATCAATAGCCGCTAATGTATCTTCCACATAACCAGCTTCGTTAAGTGTATCTGTGTGAATAGCAACTTGAATATCCATACGCTCAGCGACATTCATTGCTGCTTTGATTGCACCTGCTGTAGAGCCCCAATCTTCGTGAATCTTCAAACCACAAGCACCTGCAATTATTTGTTCTTCGATAGAATTTTCAACCGAACAGTTTCCTTTCCCAAGGAGCCCTATGTTTACGGGAAGACCTTCTACAGATTGTAATATACGCTCCATATTCCATTTTCCTGATGTAATTGTCGTGCCATTGGAGCCATCAGAAGGACCAATACCACCACCTACTAATGTCGTAATACCGTTGCTCAATGCTGCATATGCTTGTTGTGGTGAGATCATATGTACGTGACCATCTATTGCTGCTGCCGTAAGGATAAGGTGCTCTCCAGAAATTGCGTCCGTAGAAGCACCCGTTACTAGATCTGGACTTACACCGTCCATAATATTGGGATTCCCTGCTTTTCCGATTCCTGCGATAAGGCCATCTTTAATACCTACGTCAGCTTTTATAACACCCAATATGGCATCAATAATAGTGACATTGGTGATGACAAGATCCAAAGATCCCTCATCTGAAGTAATGGTATTTGCTAATCCCATACCATCGCGTAATGTTTTACCGCCCCCATATACAGTTTCATCACCGTATACACGTAGATCTTTTTCTATTTGTATATATAGATCTGTATTTGCTAACCTTATTTTATCACCTACAGTAGGTCCAAAAAGATTGTTATTCTCTAATCTTGAAATAGTAGCCATAATATGTGCTTATTTTGCTGTGGATTTATTTTTAGAATGGGAATTAGCTTCAGCATCGGCTTCACTAATTGTTTTGAAACCAAATTCTGTAAGTCTATTAAATGCTTTAGTTCTAGCCGGGAAATAGGTAGGCGCATCTTCATCGCCGGTATAGCCATCGACTAAGTTATTGAAACCTATTACACGACGTTTGCCACCAAAAGAAACGAGTTCTATTTCCTTTTGCTCTCCGGGTTCGAAGCGCACAGCCGTCGTAGCCGGGATATTTAAATGATATCCAAAGGCTAGCTTGCGATCAAATTCCATATAGCGATTTACTTCAAAGAAGTGAAAATGAGAACCTACTTGAATTGGACGATCGCCTGTATTTCTAACTACTACTTTTACGGTTGTTCTATTTTGAAAATACTCGATCGGATCTTTTGCCAATATAATACCGCCAAGGGGAACTTCTGTGCTAGGCGTAAAGCCTGCAATGCCTGGATATAAATTATCAGAGATTAATGTAGAAATATCTTTAGGGTTAGTTTTCGAATCTTGAACCTTCTGATTCGAATTAGTTTGTTTATTCGTACTCATGGACAATGATTTTAATTATTTGATGGGACTGTGTATACTTACTAAGCGAGAGCCATCCGTAAATACGGCTTCTACTTGTAGTAATGGAATCATATCTGCTACGCCTTCCATTACGTCTTCTTTTGTTAGTACGGTAGAAGCATACGTCATTACCTCTTCCACGGTTTTGCCTTCACGTGCACTCTCTAATGCCGAAGAAGTGATATAGGCAACAGCTTCTGGGTAGTTTAATTTTAAGCCTTTATTCAGTCTTCTTTCTGCAATCATGCCTAATGAAAGCAGTGTTAATTTGTCAATTTCTCTCGGTGTTAAATGCATAACTAGCTTTTTTTTATTGGTATTTAAATTATATCTAATCCTTAATTTCTTCTACTTCTTCCATAAATGCTTGATCAAGTCCTTTTTCTTGAATAGCATCCGAAACACGTAAGGTCCCTGTTAGGTCTGTTATTTTGAATATTATATAGCATACGATTATAGTATATACAATAACTATAAGTACTCCAGAAAGCTGTATGAATAATTGATGCATGCCTCCAGTAATACCATTTACCTCAGCACTCGCAAATACGCCGACAAGGATACTTCCGATTACTCCACCCATACCATGAACACCCCATACACCAAGTGCGTCATCCCAGTTCATCTTGCGTGAAAACTGTAAACAGCAATAGCATGCTATAGCAGCGATGATACCGATGAATACTGCAGCTTGTGGGGTTACATATCCTGAGCACGGCGTAATCGTTGCTAGTCCAGCTACAGCTCCAGTAGTTAATTCTACAATAGAGAATTTCTTTGATTTAGAATAGCTCATTGCTACCCATACAATAGTGGCAAAACCTGCTGCTATACCGGTATTGGTGAAGGCTATAGCAGCGGTTTCTCCACTTGCTAAGGCACCACCGGCATTGAAACCGAACCATCCAAACATTAATATTGCAGCCCCACATAAAACGAGGTTAATATTGCTGTAATCTCTTTTAGGAATGATGAGTCTTTTGCCAAAATAAAGTACGCCTATCAAGGCACTAAATCCTGCTGTAGCATGTATGACAGTACCACCTGCATAATCCACAAAACCCATGCTGCTCAAAAATCCACCTCCCCAAACCCAATGTGCAACAGGGAAATAGATAAGAATCATCCACAGAACTTGAAATTTTATCCAACCAACTATGGTTATTCTACTTGCAATTGCTCCTGTCATTAATGGCGCAGTAATGATGGCAAACATCAATTGGTACATAAAAAACATTAAAAACGGGATGGTTTCTCCATATTTGGGATTTATAGTAAAATCGACTCCATGGAGCATAAAATATTCAACAGGATTGCCAATAAATCCTTTAATATCACTACCAAAAACCATAGAGAAGCCCCCTAAAGTCCATAGTACAGTTACAACACCTATAGAAATAAATGTATAGGTCATCATTGTTATGGCATTTTTCTTTGGGACTAAACCGCCATAAAAAAATGCTAATCCTGGAATCATTAAGAAAACCAAAACTGTAGCTAATATCATAAAGGCTACATTACCATTATTAATAATGTCTGTTTGCATAAGATTTATATGTATTATTTTAATTATTAGTTTATTGCTAAGTTTATTTAATGGTATAGTAGTATTTCTACAAGATTACTTTCAAAATGTATATATAGGTTCGGCTTATTATTTCTTTCATGTATGGTATTATTTCTT
>NZ_JADEYQ010000029.1 GCF_022627575.1 Sphingobacterium rhinopitheci | reverse complement strand
CTTCAGGTATAAGGTTTAGTTCTTCTAGAAAGATGTCAAGTCTTTTATCTTCTTTAGTATAATGGGTCATTTCAAAATAATCAGAAACTCCCTCCGGAATAATCAATGGCATTAAAGCCTTAAACGAGTCGTGCATTTATATCAAATATCAAAACATAAATCTCAGTTTTTTTTATCTAATCCACAACTTTTGTACATGATCCACATTTTCCATGAGCCTTCTCGAATCGAACCCTTGGGTACTCTTCCAAGGGGAAACAAAAAAAGCAACTCTTTTGGAGTTGCTTCTTTGTGATCCCGCTGGGATTCGAACCCAGGACCCATACATTAAAAGTGTATTGCTCTACCAGCTGAGCTACAGAATCTTTTTTGTTACTCCTTCGTTGTTTGGAGTGATGCAAAGGTAGAAAAATATATAATATATGCCAAATGATTTGTGTGTTTTTTTTATTTTTAAATTCGTTTAAATATGATTTAGTGTGGTTTTTGCAAATGTATTTTTATTATTTACGTTTATAATTAGTTATTTATGAATTATTACATTCGGAAAAATATTTTAAATAGAGTTCTGTTTTATGCTGAATTTATAAGGGCTCGAACCATAAAGATTATTTAGAAGGATTTTTTAGGAACAATAGTGGATTTAAATAGGAGTGGGGATGAAAGATTTTTGGGTATACTTCTCTTTTTTTCAGACCAATTAAAAATCATGAAGTAGAGCAAATTTAAGAACATCAGATTGTCAATATTCTTAAGGGATATGAATCAGGTAAGTCGACACACGACATCTGTCGTAAGCATGGTATTACAGTGTCAATTTACTATCAATGGGAGCAAAAGTATGGTAATATGCACGCTCAGTATTTGAAAGAACTCAAGGTTCTAAGAGAAGAAAACAGTCGGTTAAAGCGGATGTTTGCAGATTTGATCTTGGATCATCGTATTTAAAAGATATAATCGAAAACCTAATGTAAAATTTTCATGAATAACATGAAAAATAAGCAACTCTTTTGATTTGCTTATTTGTGATCCCGCTGGGATTGTCTCAGCCCCGCTATTCCCGCACACTTTTCTTGAGCCTTCTCGAATCGAACCCTTGGGTACTCTTCCAAGGGGAAACAAAAAAAGCAACTCTTTTGGAGTTGCTTTTTTGTGATCCCGCTGGGATTGTCTCAGCCCCGCTATTCCCGCACACTTTCCTTGAGCCTTCTCGAATCGAACCCTTGGGTACTCCTCCAAGGGGAAACAAAAAAAGCAACTCTTTTGGAGTTGCTTTTTTGTGATCCCGCTGGGATTCGAACCCAGGACCCATACATTAAAAGTGTATTGCTCTACCAGCTGAGCTACAGAATCTTTTTTTATTACTCCTTCGTTGTTTAGAGTGATGCAAAGGTAGAAAAAAATATATATTATAGGATGATAAAATTGAGAAATAATGTCTAATAATTCATCTATAAAGGTAATGTGTTGATTTATAAATGAATTAATTTTCACTTATTAAACACAGTAACGATAGTTTTTGAATAAAATACTATTAGTAGTAATAGATTTTATTCAAAAACTATCGTTATAGGTATAAATTTTATGCTTTAGACATTTGTTGGATGACTACCACGTGCGATTGAAATGCATTCCAAAATGTACGGTATTCATTATATTTTATATTAAAATCATCACATGTTTCTTTGACAATTTTATTTATTGCCGGATAATGTATATGACTAATTTTCGGAAATAAGTGGTGTTCTACTTGAAAATTTAATCCGCCTAAAATCCAGGTAAGGATTTTGCTATTTGTAGAAAAGTTTGCTGTCGATTGAATTTGGTGTATCATCCACTCTTCATCAACCTTTGTCGAGTCTAAAGATTTAAATTCTGTCTCATCTACAACGTGCGCTAATTGAAAAACAACAGCTAAGCAAATTCCACAAACTGATCCAGAGATCAATAATCCTATTAATGTAGGTATCCAACCGAGAACGGAAATTGGGATTACAATAAAAAGAATAAAGTGAAACACTTTAGAAGCCCAAAAGATAACTCTTTCATTTGTTGGGAAGTGGAATTTTTCTTTAGATCCGCTCATTTTTTGTCTAAAATATTTCTCGTAATCCTGATAAAAGATCCATGCAAAATATGAAATACTATATAGTAGTAAGAAATAGAATCGTTGAAAACGATGATATTTCTTCAACTCTTGATCTTGATGAATACGCATAAATTTCACCTCAATATCGTGGTCTTCACCATTGATATTTGTGAAAGTATGATGTGCGATATTATGTTTTAATTTCCAGAAATAAATGTTTCCACCTAATAGATTTAATGAATAGGATAATATATAATTTAAGGTCTTGTTTTCGCTAAATGAATTATGTCCTGCATCGTGCATGATGTTAAAGCCTATTGCAGCTAGGTTGACACCAAAGCATAAACAGCAAAGGATTTTTAAGCCCCAGTGTATATCAGTAAATACCAATATCGAATATAGGATGACAAAAGTGCTAAGAAGTATTATTGCTTTTAAAAAGATTCTAAGGTTACCTGTTTTTTTAATGTTGTACTGTTGAAAGTATTCGTTTGTTTTATTCTTTAAAGATTTAGAGAATAAGGTATTCGCATTGTTAAATTTTATTGATTGTTGCATTAATTCAATGAATTGTTTTTATGTGTTTTTTATTTTTTGTTCATAAAGATACATAGAAGAGTTCGAAATAATAGTAGAATAATAGTAATGTTAATTTTTTTTAACATTAGCATTGTTCCTTAGTATTCTTTCAATTCAAATCTTCTATGAAATGTGTTTTTTTAAATATAGTGTTGCTTTACCTTTGCGAAACCCCTATTTTTGCTTTACGACTCTTTTTTATCTTATAGAGATAATCATAGTTTCTATAATTTAAAATATACATCTATCATGTTAAACTATCCATTTCCTGAAAACGAAGTTGAACGTATTAAAAGGCTAACTACTTATGATCTTAAAGGTTTAGGCAAGGAGCCCGAATTTGATGTGTTCGCTGAAGCAGCCTGTTTGATAACAGATTGTAGATATTCCATAATAGCAATAATGGAAGAGGAAACACAATTTATACAAAGCTGTGTAGGGTTAGAATTGGATAGTGTTGAACGACATAATACTATCTGTCAGTATACGGTATTAAGCAAAGATGTACTAATTATAGATGATACTTTAAATGATCCAAGAACAGCTACAAATCCACTTATTTTGGCCGGTAATATTCGTTTTTACGTAGGTTTACCGATCATGGACGATGATGGCTTTGTTTTAGGTACGATATGCGCTGTAGATACTGAACCAAAAATATTATCTGAAAAACAGATAAATACTTTAAAGCAATTGGGTGAAGCGGTATCAAAACTATTTTTATCAAAAAAGCATAAAGTGCAATCTAGTTATTTTGAAGAGTTGGTGGCCGTATCTAACAACCTAATTTGTGTACTTGATAACGATTTTTTGATAAAGGAGGTAAATCCAGCTTTTGAAAGTATTCTTCATACAACAAAAGAGTATTGTATCCATAAACCAGTTGTTGAATTATTGAAAAATAATTCTATAATGGATATATTACAGGGTATCCATAAACAAGAGGATGGGGTCGAGGTTAGAACATATACAGCTAAAGAGGATGGTGGTGATATAATCATTGAGTGGTATTTAAAATATCATAAAAACAATCAAGAAATTTTTGCTTTTGGTAGAGATATAACTAGGGAAATAGAAGAACGTTTAAAACTAGAAGTCTCCGAAAGAAGATTTCGCACTTTTTATGAAAACTCGATAGGTTTAATGAGTATGCATGATTTGCAGGGCAATATATTGTCTGTAAATCAAAAAGGACGTGAAGCTTTAAATTATAGCGAAGAGGAGGTCACAACGCTTAGTTTAAAAGATATTATTGTACCTGAACGTTTTGATGGTATTGATGATTATTTGAAGCGAATAGCACTCCATCAAGAAGATTCAGGAATGATGATCATTCAATCAAAAGACGGTATTCGTAATTATTGGTTGTATAATAATATCGTTGATTTTGACAATGAACGGAATCCATATGTCATGAGTACAGCTCTTAATATGACCGATAGGTTTAATTTAGAGCTTGATCTTTTACATACAAAGCAGATTTTGGAACATACAAATACTGTCGCACAAGTTGGTGGATGGGAAGTTGATTTTGAGAATAATAAATTGTATTGGTCGGATTCTACAAAGAGTATTCATGGTGTGGATAAAGGTTTCATTCCGGACATAGAAAATGCTTTTGATTTTTACGACAATGAAAGTAAGGTCATACTTAATGATCTCTTTACGAAAGCTATTACCAAAGGTGAAAGTTACGATCGTCAATTGAGGATACAAAGAAAAGATGGTGAATTGATATGGGTTCGTGTCAAAGGAATTCCCGAATACATAGATAATAAGTGCACACGTATCTTTGGTATTATACAAGATATTGATCGTAGTAAAAAGGTATATCTTGAATTAGAACATAAAGAAGCTATGTTAAGAGCTTTCGTAGATTATGTGCCTGCGAACGTAGCTATGTTTGATAGTGATTTTAAATGTCTCTCAGCTAGTAATCAGTGGGTAGAGGAGTTTAGTCATGATAAAGATGGATTTCTTAACGAAAACTTGCTTACCTTATTTCCGCATATTTCTGAATATAGGTATAAAATATATACTGATGCTTTAGCTGGTATATCCTATAAAAATTCAGATGAGGTTCTTCTTTTAAAGGAGGGGGCTAATCCACAGCATTATAATTGGGAGGTAAGGCCTTGGCACCTTTCAGATCGAAGTGTCGGAGGAATTATTATCGCTGCGCAAAATATTACGGATGTAGTCGATGCTAATAATGGCTTGCGTCAAGCTAAAGAATTAGCAGATATTGCTAACAGAGCGAAGTCTGATTTCTTAGCTAATATGAGTCATGAAATACGAACACCACTTAATGGCGTTATTGGTTTTTCTGATTTACTTTTAAAAACTCCTTTAAGTGATATGCAAGCACAATATTTGCATTATATTAATGAGTCTGGAACTTCTCTTCTAAATATCATAAATGATATTTTGGATTTCTCAAAAATTGAGTCTGGTAAATTAGAATTATATATTGATAAGCATAACGTATATGATTTAGTGAGTCAAGTTATTAATGTGGTAATGTATCAGGCGCAGCGTAAGGATATTGAACTTCTATTAAATATAGAGCAAGGCCTACCAGAACATATATGGGTGGACGAAGTACGTGTCAAGCAGATTCTGATTAATCTCTTGAGTAATGCAGTTAAATTTACCGATGCTGGAGAAATTGAACTTAAGCTAGCGAAAAAAGAATTTATAAACGATAAATTGGTTCTTAGGTTTTCTGTACGTGACACAGGTATCGGTATACCTGTGGATAAGCAACAGCGTATATTTGATGCCTTTACGCAAGAAGATAGTTCGATTAGTAAAAAATACGGTGGTACTGGTTTAGGGTTAACAATTTCAAATAACCTACTAAAATATATGGGAAGCAAATTGAATCTCATAAGTGAAATTGACAAGGGGTCCGTTTTTTATTTTGATTTAGAGGTTGCATATGAACTAGAGAATATTAATGTTGATCAAGAATTATTACCCATTAAAAATGTATTAATTGTAGATGATAATGAAAATCATCGATTGATATTAGAACATATGCTTTCTTACAAAGGGATAGAGTGTGTATCTACTTCGAATGGTATGGAAGCCCTGCAGCTCTTAATTAAGGGGGAGCGATTTGATATTATATTAATGGATTATCATATGCCTGTGTTGACAGGTGTAGAAACTATGCATAAAATCAAAGAACTATTTAGTGAACAAGGAGAGAATGTCCCCCTTGTGGTGCTACATACGTCAGCTGAGCAACACGAATTAATAGCTTCATTTCGTCAAGAAGAAGGTGCTTTTTGCCTATTAAAGCCTGTTCGGTCAAATGAATTGTATGAATTGATCAGGCGTATTATGGTTCATAATAATGAAGATAGAAATAGAAATTTAGAAGTAGCAAAAGATAATTTTTATACGAAGAATGCCAAGATATTATTGGCTGATGATAATCCCGTGAATATGGCTCTAAATATCCATATTATGAATATTGTAATGCCTAATGCATTAATGGTACAGGTTACCAATGGTGTAGATGCTGTATTGTCATGTGAAAAAGAAACTTTTGATATCGTATTGATGGATGTACAAATGCCCGAATTGGATGGTATTGAGGCAACAAAAAGAATACGTCAAATAGAAGGATATCAAGAAGTGCCAATTATTGGTATAACTGCTGGTAATGTATTGGGGGAGCGTGAGCGTTGTCTAGCAAGTGGTATGTCTGGTTTTTTAGCAAAGCCGATACGCCAAAAGGATCTTGAGTTAACCATAGCTGAGGTGGTAAAAAATGATATTGTTAGTGTAAAGATTGTGGAAAAGGATTATTTGGATATTACAACACTAAAAGGGCAGGTTGGAGATGATGAAGGTTTTATGCAATATTTTTTGGATTTGGTCTTAACAGAGCTTAAGCAAACTGTTTTGTCGCTGAATAATGCTTTTGATAACTCTGATTTAGATGGTTTAAATGTGTGTTTGCATAAGTTAAGAGGAACAGCTTCTACAGTAGGCTTATTCAAGTTAGCGGAGTCTGCTTCTTTGTTCGAAGAGATGATTCTGAAGCATGATAAAAAAAATCTTAATTTGTTATTTAGTAATTTTGATGAGGTGAATAAGGATATTGAAATTGGTATTCAATTGATAAAAAACATCTTAGCTAAATAATTAGCATTGTCAGTAATTACATTTTATTAGGAAGGACACTAATATTGGCAAGAATTTATAGCTATTTAGAAAATCCAAAACAGTTTCAATATTAGTGTTCCTATTTTAAGACAATTAGTTTATTTGTACTGATGCATTTGTCTCAGAATTTATGCGTAAATATATGAAGGACATATAGTATAAATCATCACAATTGTCTTTTTGACTTACTTGTTTCTTAGTAAGAATATATTATTATAATTTATTGGTTAATTAATTATGATAGTTTTTAATTTAATGGTGCTATAGATATATAGCTACAATATTATCTTTAAAGTTAATTAATTAAACTCTTTGTTTTTATTGTTGTTAAGTTTGCTTTCAACAAAAATAACATGGAGATTAAAGAAAGCAAATTATACGATACTACTGAAGTGCTTGAAACAAGTACTATGGTAATTAAAGAAACAAAAGAGGATACTTTATCTGAAGTTAGCGACAAATTAACTGATGACGCTATAGCGGAATGGATGGATGAATTTGATATCTTAAATATTAGTTATCCCTAAGATTATCATTCACTTCTTTGCAAATGTTTATTGATATAGCTCGTACTACTAAGCTTGGAATTATTAATCACAGATTAATAATATGAACATTATCGATACGCTAATTGCCAATATTAATTTAATAAATAAGTTTGTTCAATACTTTTAATTAATTGTACATCGGTGATGTAGTGTAGCTTTTTATCTTTAAAGGCTATTTCTTTAGCAACTTGCTCTCCTTCTAAAACAAATTTTTGAAATTGCTTGTAATGCTCTTTTCTTAGGCTATCATCTTTAGATTTTAATAACTGAAGTCTATCTACCAACGTTTTATTAATCTTGATTTCAATTTTTCCGGTGATATTTTCTTGCTGAAATAACAAAAGTGGCTTTTTTGAGCTTTGAAAATAAATAGCAAAAGCTTCTAATTTATTATCATCTTCAATAATATAAGCTTCAAATTTTATTTTACCTATTTGCTTTTTGTCAATTAACCTCGGGTATCTCATATAATTAATTTTTTAGGTAGTTTATTTTGTTGTGTAAAGATAGATTTATTTTGTTTTAATTTAATGGTAATTAAAATATTGAAATGCAATAAAACACAACATTGCTAAGTATAATCTATTGGTTAGTAGTGTTTTGTAATTATCTCTGTGTGTCTTTTATTTATATGTTATTTAATTTTTGTAGTAATTTAACTACTTACGTAGGGTAGTTACTAGGTCGTTGTAATGTGTTTATTGGATATTAATATGTTATAGTTTTTTGCTTAATTGTACTTTTATTGTCGGGTAATATAAGGTGTACAAATGTTTCGAGTAATAATTAGGAGCTGTTTTTTCAAATAATGATAATATTTTATTTCATTGCTTTTGATACTGTATATTGTTTTGTTGGTTTTGTGAAGGTGTTTTCTTTATTAGCCAAACATATAATAAGATATATAAGTTGGTAAGCTTGTAATTTAAGTTCAAATAAAACATCTACTATGATCTTTACATCATCTGATTATTTCATGGAATACAATATTAGTATGCAAATATGATTTTTATTAACATATGAATGCTGAACTTTAATTGTAATGCGATCCATCAAGCTACATAATTATTTTTGTTGTAATATGCTTTTCTCTAGGTGAAACAATTTTACTATAATTTCTGTTTAAAGGAATAGCGGATAACATTTTATTATGCCGCTGTAGTTAGGATATATCATGATCTTTTGGGCTATTTTTCTTTTGTAGTATTTAATAGCTAACAAGTATGAAAACATATAACATTTACCTATTATGCATTTTGATAGATTAAATATAAGATTATTACAAAATTTGAAGAAATCTGGATATAATATTTTGACGTCGAATAATAGGTCAGATCATGAAGCTGTTTATTGGTTTCCAGAAAAAGTAGATAATGTAAATGATTATTTAAGTGGTAGACATGGAACCAAGGTGTCAAATTTGGAACCTACGATATTAATAATTGATGAGGCACTTGAAAATATGGAGCAACAATATTTGTATGGTTATGTGTTTTGTATGAAATGGAATTGATTATAATACTAATTTATATTTTGTTCTAAGGGTGGGGGGCAATTGTATCAACAAATGCTAGCAAAAAGAAATCGATATTAGAATAGCTAGAATAAAAATGGAATGTAAATTTTGATGTGAAACATAATATATGGAGTTGCTCACTTAATCGTCATACATTTTAATAATAATTATATAATATTTTAACTTTGGAAATATGGATTAATCTCCGTGAAAAATATGACCACTCGTTTAAACCTTCCGCTGTTGGATTAAGTAAAAATAGGAACAACCTTTCTGAGCTAGCTCTTTAATTAAGAATCTCCGTTGCTCAGTTATATAAATGGCGCAATGAGTCAGCACAATTTTGTGTATGTAGTTTTACAGAGAATAGTAATTTGAAACAAATACCAGTACAAGAACGTATACATTATTTTAGATATTACCACCGATTTTTGTTACAAGTACCGAATATCTGGGTCACTAATAATACATACTTTAAGGTGGTCAAATCTATCTCGATGCTAACAAATGTGAAATGTCATTTACCGACCCCATTATTGCGCCATGCAGCGCAGTTTGCTATTTAAACATAGTAAGTAAGTAGACACAAGTTAAGAATCCCGCTGTTTATAATAATATATATTCGTTAAATTTGTTGCTAAAGTCAGCGTCTGTTGATATAAATTTAGATAAGTTCTTTTATCAGCCTTTTTGCTGCTATGGTGCCGTACCTATTTGCATTACGTTCCAATTCCTTGTTATTTAAGTCTGGGAGCTTAGTACGTAAAGTCAAAGTGATAGCCTGTCTGTCTTCTGCTAATGTATCCAAATTATTAAGCATGTCAACCAGCAGATATTCTTGCGTTAGTTTTTTAGGGAACTTAGGTTTTCTTCTAAATTGATATACTCTGTTGCCCAGTTTTATGTCCTCATGCCTTTTGTGGTTGTATATGCGCTTTGTATTATACAATTGTGTACTACCAAGTCCTAAGGCATTATAGTAATTAGGTGATGTTATTAGATAATCGTCGCCTTTAAGAAATGTTTTTATCAGCTGCTCCTCATCTGGTGGCGCTATACCAAAAGCCGTTTTCTTAGGCGCGTAGTAAAGTCCCTGAGCCAGCTTTTGTAATGAGCCGTCAGAAACGGATTCGGCTAGATGTCTATCTATAGCTGTAGAGAACTTGGATAGTTCATCGCGTCGATAGACTTTGCCTGCACGTAGTTTTTTCTTAAAATTATCTAACGATGACATAATACAAATGTATGAATATTTATTAAAAATTCATGCAATTTATTTTAAAATATATTTTGTATTTAGTATGTAAGCTAATCTATTTTAGTTGATTATAATTTTTATATTTCGTCATTGCGAACGGAGTTGATACGTATCGTCATTGCGAGGAGGAACGATGTTTATTAATTCGTCATTGCGAGGAGGTACGACGTGGCAATCTGCTATTCAAGGTGAGATTGCTTCGCATGCTCGCAATGACGGTTTTTTCTGTCGTCATTGCGAGGAAGAACGACATGGCAATCTGCTATTCAGTAAGAGATTGCTTCGCATGCTCTCGCAATGACGTATAGTTGGAACAGATTGCTTCGCATGCTCGCAATGACGGTTTTTACTATCGTCATTGCGAGGAGGTACGACGTGGCAATCTGCTATTCAGTAAGAGATTGCTTCGCATGCTCGCAATGACGGTTTTTTCTGTCGTCATTGCGAGGAGGTACGACGTGGCAATCTGCTATTCAGTAAGAGATTGCTTCGCATGCTCGCAATGACGTATAGTTGGAACAGATTGCTTCGCATGCTCGCAATGACGGTTTTTACTATCGTCATTGCGAGGAGGTACGACGTGGCAATCTGCTATTCAGTAAGAGATTGCTTCGCATGCTCTCGCAATGACGGTTTTTTCTGTCGTCATTGCGAGGAGGAACGACATGGCAATCTGCTATTCAAGGTGAGATTGCTTCGCATGCTCGCAATGACGTTTTTTTCTGTCTTCATTGCGAGGAGGTACGACGTGGCAATCTGCTATTCAAGGTGAGATTGCTTCGCATGCTCTCGCAATGACGTATAGTTGGAACAGATTGCTTCGCTGCACTTCGATAGACTCAGTGTGACACTCGCAATGACGGAATAGCTGCAATGACGGAAAGTTACCAATGCTGTACTTCGGTTTCAAATAAATCTATCCAGCTTGGATTTAAATCGTTTATCATTTTTTCTTTATTTTTTCTGTTACCTGCTTTTATTCTTTTTTCTTCTGCGATAGCTTCTTTAATTGTAGGATAAAATTTAAAGTACACCAAGCTTGTTAAATTGTACCTGGCTGTAAAAGAATTTATGTTTTTCTTGTTTAGGTGCTCATATATCCTAGATTGCAAATCTGATGTCACTCCTGTATAAAGTGTTGATTTATTTTTATTGGTTAATATGTATACGCATCCACCTCTTTCCATCTAATGAATATACGGAATTTATAAGAGATTGCTTATTCGTCATTGCGAGGAGGAACGACGTGGTAATCTGAAATTTAGTAAGAGATTGCTTCGCATGCTCGCAATGACGGTTTTTTCTGTCGTCATTGCGAGGAGGTACGACGTGGCAATCTGAAATTTAGTAAGAGATTGCTTCGCATGCTCGCAATGACGGTTTTTTCTGTCGTCATTGCGAGGAGGTACGACGTGGCAATCTGCTATTCAAGGTGAGATTGCTTCGCATGCTCGCAATGACGGTTTTTTCTGTCGTCATTGCGAGGAGGTACGACGTGGCAATCTGCTATTCAGTAAGAGATTGCTTCGCATGCTCTCGCAATGACGGTTTTTTCTGTCGTCATTGCGAGGAGGAACGACATGGTAATCTGAAATTTAGTAAGAGATTGCTTCGCATGCTCGCAATGACGGTTTTTTCTGTCGTCATTGCGAGGAGGTACGACGTGGTAATCTGCTATTCAGTAAGAGATTGCTTCGCATGCTCGCAATGACGGTTTTTACTATCTTCATTGCGAGGAGGAACGACGTGGTAATCTGAAATTTAGTAAGAGATTGCTTCGCATGCTCGCAATGACGGGGTATTCGCAATGACGGGCTAGTAAGGTTAACTTACTAACTCGCCTTTGAATGCTTTTTGTAAAAGGGATTGAAATAATTCCTCAGATTTCTCTCCATTGGTCTGTGCTTTTAATTGATTGATGATTTCAATCTTTTTAGCAAATTCTTCTTGCAGTTGAATTGGAACTGAAATAACCTCAAGATTTCTTAGAATTGCTAGATTAATGTTTTTTTGTGCTGATTCAGGAGCTTGTTCTTCTAAAATTTTTTGAAAGAAGGAAAACCAATATTGTATAAAAATTTCATTAGAGAAACCATTTGAGTTAAAACCTACTACACTGTCAGTGAAGCATGCATTGAAGGTTAATATTCCTGTTTTAGCAATATTAGCATCTATTGTGATTACATTATTGGCGATTATTGTAATGAAATTTATTTAAAGCATAATTATTACTATGATCTAAATTTCAAAGCACAAACAGTTCATTATTTTCGGCTCCTTCAGAACTGTTGTACATGATCCGAAAAACCATATAATACATATCAATATTTGTTACATAAAAAAGAGGATGATAAAAAATTATCATCCTCTTTTACACTTTCTTTTACACCTTGTAAAAAAGAAAACCCTTGAACGGACATGTTCAAGGGTTATAGTACCTAGGGCGGGAATCGAACCCGCACTCCCTTAACGGGAACAGGATTTTAAGTCCTGCGTGTCTACCAGTTCCACCACCTAGGCAACTCTGGAGCGAAAAACGAGATTCGAACTCGCGACCCCAACCTTGGCAAGGTTGTGCTCTACCAGCTGAGCTATTTTCGCTTTTGTAAGTCTTTTATTGTTGAGAAGACCTCGCGTCTTCAATTTTTTATACTTCTTTATAAAGTATATTTTTGTTGTCTTTAGTACCTAGGGCGGGAATCGAACCCGCACTCCCTTAACGGGAACAGGATTTTAAGTCCTGCGTGTCTACCAGTTCCACCACCTAGGCAACTCTGGAGCGAAAAACGAGATTCGAACTCGCGACCCCAACCTTGGCAAGGTTGTGCTCTACCAGCTGAGCTATTTTCGCTTTTATAAGTCTTTCAATGTGTCAAAGCATCGCGCTTATCCGTTTTGATGATGCAAATATAGAGGTATAATTCAATTCTACAAAATGTTTTTTTCTATTATAGTACTTTAGAGGACTGTATTGATCGCAAATCCTTATAAATCAATTTGTAAATTTTTAGTTTTTTTTTACTTTTCCCTTTTAAGGGGAGTTATTTTAGTTTTGAGAAGATTAAATCGCTCTCATAACCCTTCGATTGTAGGTGACGCACCAATTTAGCTTTGTCAGCAAGGCTGAGTTTGGAGCCTGTATCGGGGATTTTTTTTTCAATAATACTATCTAATTTATTTTCATATTCGTCAAGATCAATCTCGCGCAATGCTATTTTGATTAATGGATCTGATACACGTTTGGCTTTGAGGTGTTGTTTTATTTTTACCTTTCCCCAGCCTTTCATTCTAAATTTACCGAGTACATATGCTTTGGCAAACCGCTCTTCATTTAAAAAGTTCTCACTAATTAAATCTGAAATCAATTGCTCTACTTCTTCTAGGTGTAATCCCCATTCATACAATTTGTCGCGTACCTCTTGTTGAGCACGCTCTTGGTAGGCACAGTAACTTTCTGCTTTTAGTTTTGCTTGATGCGGCGTATATATTTTTTTCTTTTTTTCGTACTCATCCATATAAATACAAATCTTCAAAAAATGATAGACTTATTGAAAATAATAGTGAAATTTGTTTCAACAATTGGGATATGTATAAGATTACAACATTACTGGAAAATATCACTTATCTAGAAACATCGCTTTCCGTAGAAGACGCTACCATAACAGAATTGGTATACGATACACGTAAGGTCTATAACGGAGAAGGTGCTTTGTTTTTTGCATTAATCAACCAACGTGATGGACATGATTATATAGCCGAAGCCTATGCTAAAGGGGTGCGCAATTTTGTAGTCGCTAAACAGGATACACAAGCTGCAGCTTATCCCGGATCTAATTTTATTAGGGTAGGAGATACCTTAACAGCAATGCAAGAAATTGCAACATTTCATCGCGATCAATTTTCATATCCTATCATCGGTATTACTGGAAGTAATGGGAAGACGATCGTAAAGGAATGGTTATACCAATTATTGTCTCCCGACTATAACTGCTATCAAAGTCCAAAAAGTTATAACTCTCAATTGGGGGTTGCTCTTTCATTGTGGCAACTGTCTGCGGATTATGATATGGCGATTATAGAAGCCGGTATCAGTAAGGTTGGTGAGATGGATAAGTTAGCCGCGATGATTAGACCTACTTTTGGCATATTCACAAGCCTGGGGACAGCGCATCGCGAGGGGTTCACTTCAAAAGAGGAGAAGGCAGTAGAAAAGTGGAAACTCTTTGCTGATACTACGCGAATTGTAGCACCAGAACCAGCAATAAAAGATTTTTGTACGGTTGATAATCGTGTTGTTTCTTGGGGTTATTCACCTGATTTGTTTGTTTATATTTCTGATATAAATGTTAGATTAAAAGATACTTATGTTTGTGTTGTTGTTGGTTTTGCGAAATTCGCAATTAGTATTCCTTTCGTCGATAAAGCTTCTATAGAAAACGCATTAACGTGCATTACTGTGCTGTTTGCACTCGGATATAAAGCTGAGGTTATTGCGCGACGCATAGCTGGATTAAAGCCATTGGAAATGCGTCTTCAATTGAAACGTGGAAAAGATAATTGTAGCATCATAGATGATAGTTATTCCAATGATTTGGCTTCCTTGCAGATTGCTTTAGATTTTCTTAATCAACAATATCAACATAAAAAAAAGGTGTTAATATTAAGTGATTTTGAAGGGGAGGAATGGACGAGTAGGTTTGAAACTAAGCTATTGAATCTATTCGATAATGCAGAATTAACCGAATTATATCTGATAGGACCTCGTTATGAGGCGCTGAAAAATAAACTTCCTGAGGCTAATTTCTATTCTTCAACAGCTATCTTCTATAAGAGTTTATCGGCTATCCATCTACATAATTCTACCATTTTGGTCAAGGGAGCGCGCAAATTTCAGTTTGAAAAGATCGTTTCTCGACTTGTAGATCAATCACATGAAACGGTATTGGAGATCAATTTGAAGGCTATAGAACATAATATTCAGCAGTATCGATCGCGTCTTCAGCCTGGGGTGAAAATGATGGCTATGGTCAAGGCTTTTTCCTATGGTTCGGGGAGTTTTGAGGTAGCTAATGTGTTGCAATTTAATAAGATAGATTATTTAACTGTAGCGTTTGTTGATGAAGGTGTAGCCTTGCGTAAAGCTGGAATTTCTCTGCCTATTATGGTTTTAAGTCCTCATGAATCTACATTCGAAGATTTGATAGCTTATGATTTAGAACCGGAAATATATAGTATGAGGATATTGAATAATTTTAGTAATTTCTTAAATAATAAGTCATTAACTTCTTATCCCATCCATATAAAATTGGATACTGGTATGCATCGATTGGGTTTTATGCCTGATGAAATAGCAGATTTATTGTTGCTACTTTCGCAGATTGATACCGTAAAAGTAGCTTCTATGTTTTCTCATTTAGTTGCTGCTGGAGATTCTGAATTGTTGACATTTACGCATCATCAGATAAATGTTTTCTTGAAGTATTCCACGTTGTTGGAGCAGGCTTTGGGGTATTCGGTGTTGAAGCATATTTGCAATACTTCGGGTATTGCTCATCATCCCGAGGCACATCTCGATATGGTTCGATTGGGGATAGGATTATATGGTTTTGATATGGCACCTAAGGATTTATTATTAGAAGAGGTAAGTCAATTGAAGACAACAATTACGCAGATTAAATACCTGGCAAAAGATGAAACAGTTGGGTATGATCGCAAAGGGATACTGCAAAGAGATTCGGTAATTGCAACAGTCAAGATTGGGTATGCTGATGGCTATAATAGACGTCTAGGCAACGGTGTAGGTAAGATGTTAGTCAATGGCAATCTGGTACCTACCATTGGTAATATATGTATGGATATGTGTATGCTCGATATTACAGATATTGACGCTAGAGAGGGAGATGAAGTGAAAGTATTCCCTGATGTAGCTTTTGCAGCTAAACAAATAGGAACTATTCCATACGAATTACTAACAGGTATTTCATCTCGAGTAAAAAGAGTGTATTTTTACGATTAGAAATTTGATGTGTTTCATCACTGTACAAATGCATTATTATCGTCAATAATGCATTTTTTTGTTTCTGTATATTGTGGTATATTCGTATATGGGGGCATATTTAGGGGCAAAAAATAATTTATAATTAATGGAGTTAAGTGTCAGTGAGTCAGTTTTTAAAGTGTGGAATGCGTATTTAAAAACTAAAGATAAAAATGCGAAAAATTGGAGGGTTGTTATTAAGTATACCGTGTCAGATGGGAAAATAAAAGAATGGTCTAATAGCTATAAGATGAATAAACTACCATACGTAAAGAATTCTAAAGTTGTATTGTCAGAATACTCAAGGAGACTTAAATATGCTTTAGTTTTGGTAGATGAGCTTAATTTGAAAATTTCTAAAGGTATGTTTGATGCTGAAGTTGGAGATTTTACAGCAGAAAAAATAGATACTCCATTTAGAAATTTTCTGAAGGATTGGTTAATTCGTAAAAGAAAAGATGTTAAACCTCAAACATTTGAGGTGTACCAAAATAAAGTTAATGTTATTAATGATTATTTAGATGTAAATAGTAAATATAATATAACTCTCCGACAATTTAATACATATAATGAAATTGATAGCTTACTACAGTATGTTAAGGCTAAAAATAAGGATAGTAAGACATCATATAACTACTATCAAGGTATTTTGAATGATTTATTTAAAAGTATCACTATAGTAGACAAAATACTTCACCCTACGCAATTAATTATGCATCAATTTCGGAGGTTCCCAATTGGAAGAACAAGTAAAAATTTGGCATACCGTAACGTTAACCAAGCGATACAACTAATTAATGTTTATAATGAAAATTTGGGAGCACTAGCTCTCACAATGTTTTATACACTTCATAGAATTGATACTTTGGTGAAGCTTCAGTTTAAAGATTTTGACTTAGATAAGAAATTAATTTATGTTAATAAGGATAAAATTAAAACAGGTAATGCCGTAACTGTTAGAATTCATGAAAATTTATTTCCTCTGATTAATACTTTTGTAAATAATAATGATGTAAAACCTGATGATTATTTTTTTGGAAGTATAGCCTCTAATAATTGTTTTAAAAATGTTAGATTATTTGCTCCCTACCCAACTAAGAAAAGATTATTTTCTGATAATTTTCGCTTATTTAAGAAGCATAAACGTACAGATAAAGCCATATTTACAGATGGGCACGGAATCTATTCGTTCAAACACTCTGGAATCAACTATTATAAACGTTTTTTTACAGACAAAGTTATCATTAAGATTACAGGTCATAAGAATGAATCAATTTTAAAGACTTATTCAAAAGATTTTGAAGCCATTGTTGACGAGGATTTGTGGAATTCAATACAGAAAGAAACCTTGTAATAACCTACCTAATCCCCGTAAATAACCCCTTTTATAAGCCTCATTTTAGAGGCTTTTTTTATAGTTAAAGTTGCGGTATCCCACTATTTTATGTATTTAAACTCATTAATGATATCAATGTAGTGGGGATGTGAATGAAATTCAGTTTAAAATTTTTTTTCATATTTTTTGTATCAAAATTATTACAATTTAAATATATTGAGTTATTTAGCACAACCTGTATTTATGACAATTTCGTGACAAAAGGTAGTTTGTTATGATTGTAATCTATCTTTCAAGGAAATATTTATTAAATAGTAGTGCATTTCAAATACTCTTAAACTTGAT
>NZ_JADEYQ010000028.1 GCF_022627575.1 Sphingobacterium rhinopitheci | reverse complement strand
ATTTCTATGCTTAAACATCTTCTACTCTACTTTTCAAGGTTGTTACCAACCGTTACTCCCTTGCGGAGTGGTGCAAAGATAGCACAAAATATATCCTACTTCCAAGTGTTTTATTCCTTATTTTCTGGAATAGTCGCTAAGTGGTTGACTTAATGGCGGATAAAGTAAAAAACCCAAAGGATAATTGGTCAAAATTGTAGGTATACCATAAAAACATATTATTAAACTCACCTATTATATATATATACGCAACCAAAAGCTAAAAGAAAACTTTCAACTACATTGTTTTTATTCGGAAACAAAAAACGGTATATAAAGACGCAAATATGCGTGTACCTTAATTACTCAATTAAACTTACAAATATTACATGTGAAATCGGAAAGCAAAAAATAATGAGTCTTGAAAATAAATACAGATTAAGCGTAAATTAAAACAAATAAGTAGTAGCTGAAATATGGCTACTACTTATTTGTTTGATCAATAATCACCTTTATTTACGATTTATTATACATTGCCTTGATTTAAGCATATAATTTAGACCAATCAGATCGTATTACTACTGATTATCGGCATTTTTATTAATCATAGCATCCCCTGCAATTGCAGCACCTGCAAGTCCTACGACCCCCACAGATATTAAAGTCTTAGCAAATCCGGTTCGGTTTTCGTTAACTATATTTGCATCCTTTTGATTATTGAATAAGATAATCTTCGAGGGATTAACACCAGTTTTCGCTATGCGAGAAATATAAAATTCATGCTGATAATCTACGCTCTGTGGAGAGTTATCTTTTAACGTAAACACGGTAATAAAAGACTTAAACTTCAAGGGGGAGTTCATCTCAGTGAAGCTAGCGGTAGATACATAGGTAACCCCAGTTGACACATCACTATCCATTGGAACCTTTCGAAATTCTGATTTTGCCAGTTTAACTTCTTTTAAATCATTCAAAGCATATATAGACCTGGTTATTTTTGCACCTGGCGGAATAAAGCTCTGCCTATTTGAAATTTGGGCCGTTCCTCGCATCTCGCCATAATAATTTTTCGCTTCTGTTCCTAAGTTATTATAGGCTGTGCCACTTACATCAGCAGTCAAATGAACATTATCATCTACGAAGCTATAAGTCGTTTCACCAATCACTAAAGCCGAACGTTCCCAATCTACAAATAACGGTTCCTTGAGTTTGTTGAATACTTCAACATTTAGGGGCATATTAGTCCCCGAAAAACTATAGGTAAATGCTAAAGAGTCATTTACCATATTAAACTTACCTGTTTCGGGGTTTTGAACAGTGTTCTTACTTGCAACAGTACTCACCATATAGCTTTTGCAGGAAGAAAGACTTACAAACATAGTTAATAGAAATACGACTCTTTTCATAATAATGAAGTTAGGTTCAAATTGTGGGTATTAAGGTTTAAAGTTCAATAGAAAGCTAAAATAAAACAATAAAGTATCTTAAAGTAATTAATTTTAAGTAAAAAGCATCCACAAATAACTACACTATATAAGTATAAGATGCATCTAACATGATGGCCTTGCAAAATATCACAAAACGCTTCTTTATACTATTAAAACTAAAATCCTAATAATAAACACAATACAGTATGAAAGAGTGTTATATACACACATTTAGCTACCTTAAAAAATCAATACTAAAAATAAAGAAGGTTTCCCAAAAGGTCACCTTCTTTATTTTAAAGGGAAAATACTATTTCCATCCACCACCTAAGGCTCTATATAAAGCGACAAAGCTATTTAATTGTTTTTGTTTCAATTCAACCAAATCAAGTTCACTCTTTAGTGCATTGCTCTGCGCAGTTATCACTTCAAGATATGTAGCATAGCCAGACTTAAATAATAAAGAAGCATTTCGTACGGCTAACTGCGAATTAGTAACCCTTTGTTGTGCAAAAGCCAGCTGTTCTTCCTGCTTATCTACCGTTGTGATAGTATTAGATACCTCAGCAACAGCTTCCATTACTTCACGCTGAAAAATCAATTCACTTTTATCGCGTTCTATTTTAGCTACTTCATGTTTATTCTTAAGCTTATTATTTTTAAATATAGGCGTAGTTAATTCACCAACTACAGCACCTAACAAAGCTCCAGGTATATTAAACCAATTTTTGGGCAACATAGCATTTACACCAAATACAGCACTCAAACTCAACTGAGGGTAGCGCAACAACTGTGCGATATTAGCATCAGCATTTGCTTTGATCAAGTCATATTCTGCGGACTTGATATCAGGCCTATTACGTATTATTTCTAACGGACTACCTAAAGAAAAGTCATGATTAAAATTTACAAGCTTATTATTTAAATTGTTACCGCGAATAATATTAGCAGGCATCTCACCAACAAGCAGTCTTAACGCATTTTCTTGAATAATGATTGCTTTTTCCAAGTCTGGAACCAATGAAGCTGCTACCAAACGTTGTGACTCAGTCTGCTGTAATGCTAGAGCAGTAATCTCACCAGCCTCAAACTGAAGCTTTATCATACGTAGAGTGCTATCATTTAAGCGTACATTTCGCTTTGCGACTTCAATTTGGGCATCCAACTTAAGTAAGTTAAAATATCCCGAAGCGATATCAGCAATCAACTTAGTTTGAACGGCATTTCTTGCTTCTTGTGTATTCAACCAATCTGCTTTGAGCGCATCCTTTTGATTTGCGATCTTGCCCCAGATATCTATTTCCCAACTAAACTCTAAGCCTGTAGAATGTTGAGATTGATATGTAGATAAGGTCTGCGGTGGTTCCTCCCCTTTCTGGGCGTACCATTTTGCCGCTGGAGAGGCATAAAAATCTTCCGAACGAAATTGCTTATTTATAGTCCCTAAATTAGCCTCTACAGAAGGTAAATAGCCTAATTTATTGATGCGTAAATTACGGTTTGCTATTTCCATATTTTTGAGTGCTAAACGCATATCAAAATTATTGACCAAGCCCGAATCTATTAATGCCACTAGCACAGTGTCATTAAAAAAATCACGCCATACAATCGTATGCAAAGCTAAGGCTGTAGAATCTGCATCCCAAGCACCTCGAAAAGACACAGGCTCATTTAATTCAGGTTGTACATATTTGCTACCAACTTTACATCCCGTTAATAAAAAAGTCGTGAAGACAATACATAAGCCTATTTGTAATATCAATTGTCTCATTTTATTTCTCCTCCGATTTAAATTTCAATTTAACACGTTCGTCCAATGTTTTGAACACAATAAACAATACAGGTATAATAAAAATACCGAATGCTACACCTGCCACCATACCGCCTGCGGCGCTAAAACTAATAGAATGATTTCCTATTGCTGAGGGTCCTACAGACCACATCAAAGGTACTAATCCCACGATAAATGCTAATGATGTCATCAATATAGGCCTCAATCGCAACTTCGCTCCTGCTATTGCAGCATCATAAATCGACATTCCTTTATCACGCTCTTGGACAGCAAACTCTATAATCAAAATAGCATTCTTAGCAAGAAGCCCAATCAGCATAATCAAACCTACCTGTACATATATATTATTCTCTATGCCCACTAAGAATATAGTTACAAATACCCCCACTAAACCTACAGGAACAGATAATAATACTGCCCAAGGCAAAATATAACTTTCATATTGTGCCGATAACAAAAAGTATACAAAAAGAATACAAAGACCAAATATCAATACTGTCTGCGAACCAGCCTTACTTTCTTCATAGGACATACCTGTCCATTCATACCCGAAGTTACCCGGTAACTTATCTTCAGCCAATTTTTCAATAGCCTTCATCACGTCACCAGTACTACTCCCCGGAGCAGGGTTCACATTTACGGTGATCGCATTATACAAATTATAGCGCGTAATAGATTCAGGTCCTACAACTTTTCTAAGGGTCATCAGTGTCCCAACAGGAACCATGTCCCCTGCTTTATTGCGTACAAAAATAGAATTCAACGACTCAGGGTCCGTACGATGTTCAAAATCCGATTGGATATAAACGCGATATGTTCGTCCAAAGCGATTAAAATCCCCCGCACTTACCCGCGCAAAATACATACGAATACTATTCATCATATCTTTGATATCTATTCCTAAGCTCTTTGCTTTGACGACGTCAATATCAGCTTCATATTGCGGGAAATTGGATTTGAAAGAAGTATATGCATTATCTACTTCAGCTAAATCATTGATCTTATTGATAAAAGAGTCTGCTACAATATCAAAATCTCTAATATCGCCCCCCATTCTATCTTGTAATACCAATTGCACACCTGCAAAATCGCCAAACCCTTGCACTGTTGGCCTTGGAAACACTTTAAATGAAGCTTCATTGATTACAGAAAGATCCTTACGGATAGTATCCATAAAATCATCTATATTCTTGATATGTTCACGCTCTTTATGTGGTTTCACATTGATATATCCTGCTGCAAAAGCAGCACTAGATCCACCATCTAATGCATTGAACCCAGACACTGTAGTCATTCCTTCAATATCTGCTCTTTTTTTCAATATACTATCTGCTCTATGCAAGACCTCAGTAGTACGCGCAAGAGAAGCGCCAGGAGGCATAGCCAGCGAATAGGTTACAAAGCTATCATCTTCAGTCGGTATAAAGCTCTTTGGAGTAAAATACATTAACGCAAAGCCTACAGACGACACAACTGCAAGACCTATAAAAGCGATCTTTTTATGATTGGCCAAATATTTTACGCCTAAGATATACTTAGATGTAAATCTATCGAATGAGGCATTGAAAGCTGTAAAAAATCGAACTTTATATTTCTCTAAAGATCTCATTTTCGCTTCTTCCTCCAAATCCTTTTTATGTACAGGTTTTAGCAATAAAGCACATAGTGCCGGAGATAAAGTCAAAGCATTGAATGCAGATATCAAAATTGCTGTTGCTAAAGTATACGCAAACTGTCTATAAAATACCCCTGCAGGTCCTTCCATAAATCCTACCGGAAGAAAAACCGCAGCCATCACTAATGTGATAGAAAGAATAGCTCCAGTAATCTCAGACATCGTCTGTATAGTAGCTTCCTTGGCGCGCATGCCTGTTTCATGCATTTTTTGATGTATTGCTTCGACTACCACAATAGCATCGTCGACCACAATACCAATCGATAATACCAAGGCAAACATAGTCAACACATTCAATGAGAAGCCAAATAAGCTTAAGAAAAAGAATGTACCTATCAAAGAAACAGGAATCGCAATAGCCGGAATTAAAGTAGATCTAAAATCTTGTAAGAAGATAAATACTATAATAAAAACTAATATAAAAGCTTCGAACAATGTACTTTTTACTTGATTGATAGACTGATCAATCTGATCCCTTACACTATATGATATATCATAATGAATTCCCTTAGGAAAAGTCTTTGACAATAGCGCCAATTCCTTACGCACTTGCACATCTATTTCATGGGCATTGGACCCACTTGTTTGGGTGATATTCAAGGTTAAGCCAGGGTGTCCATTTACTTTATTATCACTACCCAAATTGGTAGCTCCAAATTCAATCCTTGCGATATCACGTAAGTACAATATAGAACCATCTTTATTTGTTTTGATGACCATATTTTCAAACTGCTCGGGCTTGCTAAACCTACCTTTGTGTTTGATCACTGTTTCAAAAACCTCATCCGACGTCTCACCAAATTTACCGGGTGCAATTTCAAAGTTTTGATCATTTAGTGCTTTGGTTACATCTTGCGGTATAATATTATATACCGCCATCTTCTCAGGATTTAACCACACGCGCATCGAATAATCACGTGCCCCGACTCTAGATACTTGAGCAACACCATCAATACGTAATAATGGGCGTATCAAATTAATCTGTGCATATGCTTGTAAAAATGTTTCATCATATACGCTATCCACCCTATCTGAAAATATATTAATAGTCATGATGGCGCCACTTTGACGTGGTTGCACTGTTATACCATTCGCATTTACTTCAGCAGGAATAGCACTAATAGCCTTAGAAATACGGGTTTGTACGTTTACGGAAGCAATATCCGGATTGGTTCCTGTTTTAAAAAATACTTGAACGGAACCAGAACCTGAATTCGTTGCTGAAGATTTGATATAGGTCATATCTTCAACACCATTAATAGCTTCCTCTATAGGTAATAAAACACTTTCTGCAACCGTCTCCGAATTAGCCCCAGGATAACTCAATGAAACCACCACACTAGGCGGAGCAATTTCAGGAAATCTCGTAATAGGCAACATTTTTAGCCCCACTAACCCCAAGATTAGTAATATTAAAGACATAACAGTCGCTAATACGGGTTTATTAACAAATATTTTTAACATAAGATGCTCTTAATTTATAACAAAAGAAACTCACCCCTGGTGTATAAAACACCAAGAAAAACTATAATTGTATTGGATATTATTGATGAATAGGGATCACTTTGGACCCTTCAGATATTTTATCTAATCCTGTCAATAGAATACGGTCACCTATAGCTAATCCTTCAGAGATAATATAATTATCTTTACTCGTACCGCTAATTTTTATCGCTCTACGGCTTACGTTATTATCTTTATCTAAGACATACACAAAAGTTTTATCCTGTAACTCGCTGGTGGCTACCTGCGGAATTTGTATAACATTTTTCTTTGTCTCAGATATCTTCAACGTTCCAGTGCTACCATTACGTAAAATATTATTATAATTAGGAAAAGATGCTCGCAAAGATATCGCTCCTGTCGTACGATCAACTTGACCGTTGATAGCATCTACCACACCTTTATAGGTATATTCTTCCCCATCCGCAAGAATCAACGTAGCATCTGGAAAACGTAATGCATTTTTACTACGTGGTATCCCTTGAATACTATCTTCTTTCAATTTTAATTTAGAGAAATACAAAAAGTCAGACTCATTCATCGAAAAGTACACGTATACATCCTGCACATCAGATAAAACAGTTAACGATTCCTTATCATTTTTTGAAACTAGATTACCTATTCTTTTTGGGATACGCCCGATATATCCACTAACAGGAGCTGTAATAAGAGAAAATCCTTGATTAATTTGTGCACTACGCACAGCAGCTCCGGCTTGATCTAATGAAGCCTTTGCTACATCATAATCCGCTCTTGCGGATTGAAGTTTTACCACAGAAATAACATCATTATCTACTAATGGTTTCAAACGATCGATTTCTAATTGCGCATTACGGAGTTTAGCTTTGGCGACATTCTGATTAGCTAAAGCATTATTTAAAATTTCCTCATATGCTAAAGCATTCAACTTAAAAAGTTTTTGTCCTTTCTCCACAAACTCCCCTTCATCAATATATATCTCTCCCAATATACCCTCGATTTGAGGTCTTATTTCTACGTTTACTTTACCTTCTATGGTACCGATATAGTTCTTTACTGTAATAGCATCACTCGTATCAACAGTAAATACAGGGAGTGCGAGTGGCTTAATCGCTTTGCCAGACTCTTCAGCACTGGTATTATTACAGTTATAAAAAATAACTACACTTAATATAAGTGTGAATAAAGTTAAAACTCTTCTTATAGACATATTCTTCTTCTTCATATTTTCGCCTTTCATAAATCAATGTAACCGCCCTGTTACAATAATATTAAAAAGAATATAATTTACTTGTCTGAATACTATTTTTTAACAGTCTTTAACAAAGTTTAAGACATTAAAAATAAAGTTTTAATATTTTCCAAAACAACTGATTATGTGTATAATGAGAAGATAAAAACCACAAGATTATCATACAAGAATTAAAAAATCATTGTGTAAATTTAGTAAAGCAAAAACAGAAGACAACATGAGCATCAATCATATTTTTGACAATAACAAAGAATGGATAAATAAAAAATTATCCATTGACAAAGATTACTTTAAAAAACTAGCACAAGATCAGACGCCAGAAATACTTTATATTGGTTGCTCTGATAGCCGTGTATCTGCAGGCGACTTGATGGAAGTAGAGCCAGGAACAGTATTTGTACACCGAAATATAGCCAACCTAGTTCCCAATACAGATATGAACTCAAAATCTGTAATTGACTATGCTGTAACACATCTTGATATAAAACATATCGTTGTCTGTGGTCACTATAAATGTGGCGGTATAAAAGCAGCGATGGAGAAAGAGAATCTTGGTGTATTAAATCCATGGCTCGGCAATATACGAGATGTCTACCGTCTTCACTTTGACGAGTTGGAAGCGTTAACAGATCTCGAGCAAAGGTACGACCGATTAGTGGAGCTCAATGTTGCAGAACAATGCATCAATGTATTAAAAATACCCACTGTCCAAGAGGCTATTATCAAGAAAAAACTCCAAATGCATGGTTGGGTTTTTGATATAAAAACAGGTCAATTGATAGACCTAACCTTAGATATAATGAATGAATTTAGTAATTCACACTCTAAAGTGTCAAGCATATATCGTATAAAATAATGATCTAGATCTCGAGGTATAACAAAGGAGGGTCGAGTGATATTTATAGCTATAGAATTAAAAACTAAAAGATACTATACCAAAAATGTGCAAGTTGAAAAGCTTGAGGATCTGTTATTATAATCTAGGGGCGGTATCCAAAATTTTATGTAAATAAAACTAAGCTGGTTTTGACTGTTTTAAAATTTTCCTTTTTTTTAAACATAATTATATGGCATTGTCCAATATTTGGCAACTTATTTTAGCGCTAGGTATACGACTTTCATTACAGTATTATCTGTTGGGAAAGACATCTTGTTTTGCGTGTATTCTCATATTTTTGAATTGAAATTCTCGAATAGATTGATGGTGTAAATGATTTTATGGATGACTTTGAAATGCTCATGCAGCATGAAAACAACCCCAACTATCCAAACAAGGAGAGATAATAATATTGTGATGTTTAGTGGCTAAAACTGATACGAAACTACCTTATCAAGCACTAGGTACTTTAAACTCTTCCTCACTGATTGAGGATTTTATTTTCTATGTTCCATGACCGTTTTGGTAATTACGATCATTGAAAAATGAAGTTTAATCTTCTCCATTCTTAAAGGATATGTAGAAATTTTTATAGCTCGACAATTTCTCTTTGTCTATCTTAACTTTGTAACGTTTAAAAATAATAATAAGTTATTCTAATTAATTGATGACTTTTCGGGCTCATCAATTAATTAGAATAACTTATCAACTTACACAGCTAGCGAGATGCTACCTCTTTATGCAGAAAAATTACTAAACAATTAGAATTTAAATCCTATAGTCCAATAATTCTCAAAAAACCAAATTGTTTGCTTCGCATTATCAATTCCCTTACGACCTGTGGTATTGATGTTATTAAGATCTGTAAATCCTGCTTTAAAACTTCCTTGCAAGTATAACCATTTCAACATATGATATTGTAGACCAATTTTACCGGCAAAACCATAACCTGCAACATTCCAATAATGATTATCCCCTACTCCAAACAAACGAACATCTGTACGTGGTACTAACAAACCAGCCTCAAGACCTACCTCCGTATTTAATGATTGCTTACCTGATCTAGAACCCCAGATATCATCATATCGCTCAATTCCAATAGCTGCAAAATTGTAACCATCTGTATGTTCAAATTTCAATACCGAATCTACAAGGGTTACTTCTTCGCCATTATACTGCCCTGCCCAATCACCTGTTGAAATACCAGGCTTAGAAATCTCAGGATCTATAAACCCCTTAATTCGTACCGTCTGCGGAATATCCACCACATATTTCATGTGATCCCAGCCTAAACTAATACTATAATTATCTTTGAAAAAATAGCCAAAGTGAAAATTGAACTGTGGAATTGTTAATCGAGAAGGATCAATATAAGTTGTCCCTAATTTTGTAGGACGATCTGCTGCTGTCACCCCTAATAAAGTAAAATCATATCCAGGTCCTGTAAAATTAATATCACTTTTAGCATAAGAGCTAAAATTATACCCCCAATGTACAAAAAACTTACCCTTATTAGATTCTGTCCTTTTATTTTTAGGATTAAAAATACTTTTCGCGACGGTATCTGTATCACTTAAAGTTCTAAATTTAAAAAATCCCTGTGCAAGGGAAACATTGGCAATGAATAAAAAGACAACGACTAATTTTGAAAATTTGTATAACATGTAACTATAAAAAATAAATAAAACCCGATATCATAGTGTATCGGGTTTAAAAAAAAAGATGTTTTTAATTATTATGCTTGATTAGCACGAATTATATTTAATGCTCCACCAGCCTTGAACCACTCAATCTGTTGTTCATTGTACGTGTGATTAGCTAAAATCTCCTCTGTAGTGCCATCAGCATGATGTAACACAATCGTCAGTGGTACATTAGGTGCAAAGGTAGTCAATCCTAAGATATCAATGATATCATCTTCTAAAATTTTTCCATAATCATCTTTATTCACAAATGTTAAACCTAACATTCCTTGTTTTTTTAGATTGGTTTCATGGATACGTGCGAACGATTTTACTAATACAGCACGCACCCCCAAATGACGAGGTTCCATTGCGGCATGCTCACGTGATGAACCTTCACCATAGTTTTCATCACCTACGACAATTGATCCAATACCTACCGCCTTATAGGCACGTTGAGTAGCAGGCACAGGAGCATATTCTCCTGTTAATTGATTTTTAATATTATCTGTTTTATCATTAAAATAATTTACAGCTCCAATCAACATATTATTAGAAATATTATCCAAATGTCCTCTGTATTTCAACCAAGGACCTGCCATAGAAATATGATCCGTTGTACATTTTCCTTTGGCTTTGATTAACAATCTCAATCCTTTAAGGTCTGTACCTTCCCATGCTGCAAATGGCTCTAAAAGCTGTAAACGATCTGAAGTAGGTGATACGTCTATTGCAATTGCAGAGCCGTCTTCTGCGGGTGCTTGATAACCTGGATCATCAACCGCAAAACCCCTTTTCGGTAATTCGTCACCAAATGGAGGGTCCAATTTTACTTGTTCACCATATTTATTGGTTAATGTATCTGTCACAGGATTAAACCCTAAATCACCAGATATTGCAATCGCGGCTACCATTTCTGGAGAAGTCACAAAAGCATATGTATTTGGATTACCATCAGCACGCTTCGCAAAATTGCGGTTGAAAGAGTGAACGATAGTATTTTTCTCTTGCTTATCCGAGCCCGCTCTATCCCACATACCGATACATGGGCCACATGCATTGGTAAATATAGTAGCATTAAGGTCTTCAAAAGATTTTAATAATCCATCTCTGTCTGCCGTAAAGCGCACTTGCTCAGAACCTGGGTTAATACCAAATTCTGCTTTCGTAATTAACCCTTTTTCTACCGCCTGTCTAGCGATAGAGGCTGCACGCGACAAATCTTCATAAGATGAATTAGTACATGAACCGATTAATCCCCATTCGACTTTAGTAGGCCATCCATTTTTTGCAGCCTCTTCACGCATATGCGACGCAGGTGTATACAAATCTGGAGTAAAAGGACCATTTAAGGAAGGTTCTAAAGTAGATAAATCAATCTCGATTACTTGATCAAAATAGGTTTCAGGATCAGCATAGACTTCAGGATCAGCAGTCAAATGTTGCTTAATAGCATTTGCAGCATCCGCAACATCAGCACGGTCTGTGGCACGTAAATAACGTTCCATAGCGTCATCATACCCAAAAGTTGAGGTAGTGGCCCCTATTTCTGCTCCCATATTACAGATAGTACCTTTACCTGTACAAGACAATGATAAAGCACCATCACCAAAATATTCAACGACAGCCCCAGTTCCACCTTTTACAGTCAAGATACCGGCTACTTTTAAGATAACATCTTTGGGAGATACCCAACCAGATAACTTACCAGTTAATTTTACCCCTATTAACTTAGGAAATTTTAGCTCCCAAGGAAGTCCTGCCATCACATCACATGCGTCAGCACCACCGACACCAATAGCAAGCATCCCTAACCCACCAGCATTTACAGTATGGGAATCAGTACCAATCATAAGACCACCGGGAAAGGCATAGTTCTCCAATACTACTTGGTGAATAATACCTGCGCCAGGTTTCCAAAAACCAATACCATATTTATTTGAAACAGAGCTCAAAAAATTAAACACCTCAGAGCTTTCGTTCTTAGCACGAGACAAATCTTTGTCTGCACCTTCCTTAGCTTGAATTAAGTGATCACAATGTACTGTTGAAGGTACTGCTACTTTTGGTCGCCCCGCCTGCATAAATTGTAATAAAGCCATCTGTGCAGTAGCATCTTGCATAGCCACTCGATCCGGCGCAAAATCTACATAAGATTTAGAACGTTCGTATGCTTGTGTTGCATTACCATCCCATAAGTGTGTGTACAAAATTTTCTCTGAAAGAGTCAATGGTTTATTTACAACCTGACGTGCTGCATTAATGCGCGCATCAAATTGAGCATAAACTCTTTTGATCATATCTATATCAAATGCCATAACTATAAAGTTTTATAATTTAATTATTTCATTACTTCTATATACAATATATACATATTATATTAATTCCTAATCAAAACAATGTAAATAAATGACAATTAAGGAAGAAATAAGCATTTCTTATGCCTACAAATTAGTTTAATAAACTATACTGTAAACGCCCATATATTAAACAACAATCTTATTACAGCTACAGATTATAATGATATTGATTGACATCAAAACTATCTATACAGTTTCCAGATTGCAATATTATCTTGAGTTTTAATAATTTTTTATTCTCCTTAACCGTAATTTTTATTTTACTGTTATTTACTTTTTCAAAAATAAAACTTTCCGTATCGTGAATAAATGAATCTTGTGTAAATTTTGAGTTAAATTCTTCGTTTATATACTTTCCATCTACCGCCATACTTGAAAGCCACCAATTTCCATAATTCTTTACATCAACATAATAAACAAGTAAATTATCCTCTTTAATGGGTTTATTTACGACAATAGAGAATGGGTTACTGCAGGTACCAATAAGTGGTTCTTTACACGATACAGCAGTAAACAAAAGAATACATAACATAAAATTTCTCATCCTAAAAGTTTTGTATTAAATATATCACTTTTAATAGACAAAATTCAGCGGTATTAAAAAGCGAGGTAACCTAATAGATTACCTCGCCAATTTTATAACAATTCGTACTAAAGATTATTTAGTAGGGATTGGAGCAAATTTAGTTAAGTTAATACCTTTAACTGCAGATTTGTATTCCTCTACAGTAGGCATGCGACCTAAGATAGCAGACAACACTACTACTGGAGTAGATGCTAATAAAGACTCACCTTTCTTACCATCTCTATCTTCTACTACACGTCCTTGGAACAAACGAGTAGAAGTAGCCAATACTGTATCACCTTTAGCAGCTTTCTCTTGGTTACCCATACAAAGGTTACAACCTGGACGCTCTAAGTACAAGATGTTTTCATACTCTGTACGCGCAGCACTTTTTGGTAATGAATCGTTAAATTCGAATCCTGAATATTTTTGTAAAAATTCCCAGTCACCTTCAGCTTTCAACTCATCAATGATATTGTATGTAGGCGCAGCTACAACTAATGGCGCATTGAATGACACATAACCTTTTTCCTCTTCAATATTTTTCAACATTTGAGAAACGATTTTTAAGTCATCTTTGTGAACCATACATGAACCTACGAAACCTAAGTCTACCTTCTTATCACCACCGTAGTAAGACAATTCACGGATAGTATCGTGCGTATAACGTTTAGATACATCAGCATTGTTTACATCTGGATCAGCAATCATTGGCTCATCGATGATATCTAAATCGATAACAACTTCAGCATAATACTTCGCATTAGCATCTGGTTGTAACGCTGGTTTATCACCAGATTTGATTTCTTCGATACGCTTGTTCGCTTTGTTGATTAATCCTTGAAGAACAGCATTTTTGTTGTCCATACCTTTATCAATCATGATTTGGATACGGCTTTTAGCAATTTCTAAAGATTCAATCAATGTATCATCTTGAGAAATACAGATCGAAGCTTTAGCTTTCATCTCTGCCGTCCAATCTGTAAATGTAAAGGCTTGATCCGCTAATAAAGTACCGATGTGTACCTCGATGATACGACCTTGGAATACATTCTCTCCATCGAATTGCTTCAACATTTGTGATTGTGTAGCGTGTACCACATCACGGAAGTCCATATGCTCTTTCATTGTACCTTTGAAAGTAACTTTTACAGACTCAGGGATAGGCATAGAAGCTTCACCTGTTGCCAAAGCTAATGCTACAGTACCTGAATCGGCACCAAAAGCAACACCTTTAGACATACGTGTATGCGAGTCACCACCGATAATGATAGCCCATTCGTCGATCGTGATATCATTCAATACTTTGTGAATAACGTCAGTCATCGCGTGGTAATCCCCTTTAGGGTCGCGCGCTGTGATCACACCGAAGTCATTCATAAACTTCATCAATTTAGGGATATTAGCTTGCGCTTTTTTGTCCCATACCGATGCTGTATGACAACCTGATTGGTAAGCACCATCCACAATTGGAGAAATAACTGTAGCAGCCATTGATTCCAATTCTTGTGCCGTCATCAAACCTGTTGTATCTTGAGAACCTACAATATTTACTTCTACACGAACGTCAGAACCAGCGTGTAAGATTTTACCATCAGTCACACCAACAGCATTTTTATTGAAAATTTTCTCTACAGCTGTTAATCCTTGACCTTCAATAGAAATTTCTTTAGAAGGAGCGAAAACTGTTGGAGCAGTAATACCTAAAGTTTTAGCTGCAAAAGTTTGGATTTTTTTACCGAATACAATCGCATATGAACCACCAGCTTTGATGAACTCCATTTTTTGAGGAGTTAATGCTTTAGACATATCGATCAACTCTTGGTCGCCGTTATATAATTTTTTAGTTTTTGTATTGATTGTTAATACTGTACCCGTAGCTACAGAATAAACTTCTTCTAAAACTGGATCACCACTTTCGTTACGAACAACGTCACCATTAGCATCCACTTTTTTCTTCCAGTTTTTCAGATCGACACCGATACCACCCGTTACGTCAACTGTAGTTAAGAAAATAGGAGAAATACCGTTAGTACCACCTACGATAGGCGCGATATTAACGAAAGGAATATAAGGGCTCGCTTGTTTACCAGTCCATAATGCTACGTTATTAACACCAGACATACGTGATGAACCAACACCCATAGTACCTTTTTCAGCAATCAGCATAACGCTAGCATCAGGATGCAACGTTTGTAACGCTTTGATCTCCGCTTGTGCTTCTGGTGTGATCATACATTTACCGTGCAATTCACGATCCGAGCGCGAGTGTGCTTGGTTACCTGGAGAAAGTAAATCTGTAGAGATATCACCTTCAGCAGCGATAAAAGTAACGATTTTAATTTCTTCAGCTACTTCAGGTAATTTAGTAAAGAATTCTGCTTTAGCGTAGCTTTCCAAAATTGACGTAGCTACGACGTTACCATTATGGTACGCATCCTTCAAGCGATCCATATCTGCATCGTAAAGGAATACCTGTGTTTTAAGAACCTTAGCTGCTTCTTCCGCAATCGCTAAATCATTTCCTAAAGCTAAATCTAAAAGAACTTCGATAGAAGGACCACCTTTCATGTGCGACAATAACTCGAACGCAAAAGTTGGTGTAATCTCAACAACTTCCTCTTGACCTAGGATGATTTCTTTCAAAAATTTTGCTTTCACTGTTGCTGCAGGTGTTGTACCTGGCAAAGTGTTGTAAATAAACAAACGTAGAGACTCAGCTCTATGCTCATTGTTTACATCCTTAATTTGAGCAATAACCTCACTTAACAATTCTGCTCCGTCAATCGGTTTAGGACTTAGTCCTTGACCTTTTCGTTCTACAACCTCTTGTACGTAATCGTTGTAAATACTCATATATTTATCTTTCAATGTTAAAGGCAGTTGAAAAAAATAGAATTTACTACTTTCCTATACTACCATACGTTTAATTAAAAATAAGCTAAAACAACATTATTGTGCACCTCGCATCATAACATCAAAATAGCATCAAAACTCTTTAAAAGGCGTTGTTTAACTAAAAAACAACAACGCTATTAATAGACTGCAAAAATACTAAAAATCAATGGTTAATAATAATCCCAAAGAATCACGCATTCAATTTGGAATTATTCTAAATTGTTTTAATAAACAATAATTCAATGCAGTCAATTTTTTATAAAAAAAGCGACAAATCTAAATATTTGTCGCTTTTTTTATATTAAGCTTGCTTAATATTGATATCTACATCTTTTAATTTTTGTACTGTATCGATTGGATCAGCAGCATTAAATACAAATGACCCTGCAACTAATACATCTGCTCCTGCTTCTAATAATTGCGCTGCATTATCCAATGTAACACCACCATCAATCTCAATCAAAAGATTGTCATTAACACCACGTGCTAATTGACGTAATTCTTTAATTTTATTGTATGTATGAGGGATAAATTTCTGACCACCAAATCCAGGATTCACAGACATTAAACATACTAAATCAAGATCTTGTATAACGTCCTTTATTAATTGCACCGAGGTATGTGGATTTAAAGCTACACCAGCCTTACAACCTAACTCTTTAATAGCTGCTAATGTTCTATGCAAATGAGTAGTTGCTTCTAGATGTACTGTGATAACTTCAGCACCATTATCTTTACAGGCTTGCAAGTAACGATCTGGATCAACAATCATCAAATGCACATCCAACGGTTTTTTAGCATGTTTTGCTATTGCATTCATCACTGGGAAACCAAAGGAGATATTTGGCACGAAAACACCATCCATAATATCAATATGGAACCAATCTGCTTGGCTTTGGTTCACCATCTCCACATCTCTTTGTAAGTTGGCAAAATCAGCCGCTAACACCGAGGGAGCTATTAAATGTTTGTTAGTTGACATTGTATCTTATTAAAATTTTGCACAAAGATACGGCAATAAATTCAGTGCTAACAATATTTTAATTAAACTTTAGGACTACTTTTTACATTATTTTGAAGTTTACAGGCACACTGTATACATAAATAGATGTTTGAATAAAAATCGTTATTATTAACTACTTTTGTTAGTATAAAAACTTTATACTGTGGCAAAACTTAAGATTAATTACGTTAATAGTAAATTACAAACGAACTCACCATTCATCAAATATGGTATGGTAGTCGTCACTGTATTTCTTATATGTCTATTTCTTCCCAAGCAACCGCGATTTGAATATGAATTTCAAAAGGGTAAAGCATGGAACCATGACAACCTTATATCTCCATATAATTTTGCAATCTTAAAAACAAAAGAAGAGCTTGATAAAGACAGACAATCTATTCTAAAGACAGTATTGCCAATCTACAATCTACAGCAATCCGTAAGCAAAGAGCAGATAGACTTATTCACGACAGATCTTGCTGATAAATGGCAAAGTAGCCAGATGGATACTATAAAGTCCCTAGATATTCAAACCTATCTAGATAAAGGAGTGCAGTTGCTAACGACAATTTACAACAAAGGTGTTATATCTATTAACAATAGATATCAAGCAAAAGGTGGAGATTTTGAAAAAACAAGTGCTACGGACGCGAACTACAATTTCACACTTTTGAATAATAATATCGCTACCCAAAAAAACACGGAGGATTGCTTGTCCATAGAAAAAGCAAATGAATATATAGAAGGTGTTTTAAAAAATGATAATAAAATAAGCAAGAAAAAATGGTTGACAGATATATTAAGCAATTATATTACCGTAAACTATATATTCAATGAATCTCTAACTGAGAAAATAGAACAAACAGCATTAAACAATATCTCTACCACTAGAGGAATGGTACAAAAAGGTGAACTTATTGCCGAACGAGATAAAATTATAAATAATGATACCTATCAAAAACTAGAATCTTTACGAAAAGTATTTGATGACGAATCAAAAATTATGGGTAACAAAAATTATGTTGCCATAGGCCAATTCTTTTTAGTAGGAATAGCGATATCATTACTCCTAATATTTCTGTACTTATTCCGCAAAAATATATATAACAACAACCGACTATTAGCAATTATATTTATCGTTATATTAGCGATGCTTGCTTCATTTTCTTGGTCGGTGAACATCAAACTATCCAGTTTATATTTCATACCTTATTGTGGTGTACCTATTATCTTCAGAATTTTATTTGACACACGGATTGCATTAAACATCCATCTATTAATGGTTTTGATATGCGCGCTATTTGTTCCTAACAGCTATGATTTTGTATTCTTACAGTTTATATCTGGATTAGTCGCTATTTATAGTATCAGAACTTTGGTCAAAAGAGAACAATTCTTAATATCATCAATATTGATATTGGCGACATATATCGTGGGCTTTATAGGCTTATTCTTAACGAGAAATGGATCCTTTAGCAATATATATTGGACAGATCTATTTCCTTTTGTTGTTAGTGTAGGGTTAACATTACTAGCATATCCTTTGATTTATGCTTTTGAAAAGCTATTTGGTATTGTTTCTGATCTTACGTTAATGGAGTTGACAAATAGTAATTCGAAATTACTAAGAGAACTATCCTTAAAAGCACCCGGGACATTTCAACACTCTCTACAAGTAGCAAATTTGGCGGAGGCGGCAATCTACAAAATAGGCGGCAATACATTATTGATACGTGCCGGTGCACTATATCATGATATCGGCAAAATGAGTAATCCATTATTTTTTATTGAAAACCAAAAAAGTGGCAATAACCCGCATGAAGAGCTTACTTCTGAACAATCAGCACAAATTATAATATCACATGTACATAAAGGAATAGAAATCGCTAGACGGCACAAACTTCCTGAAGTGATAATAGACTTCATAAAGACACATCATGGCACCACACGCGTAGACTATTTCTACAACGAATTTCTTAGAAACAATCCAGACAAATTAATTGACGAATCTTTATTTGTATACCCTGGCCCTATCCCATACTCTAAGGAAACAGCTGTATTAATGATGGCCGATTCTGTTGAAGCTGCAGCACGTTCGCTAAAACAACCGACAAAAGAATCGATAAGCAACTTGGTTGATAAAATTATAGATCATAAAATAACACTTAAACAATTTGATCAAGCAGACATTACGTTGAAGGATATTAGCGATGTTGGATTAATCTTCAAAAATATGTTGATGAGTATTTATCATGTTCGAATTGACTATGATCTTTTCAAGAAAAAAGATTAGATAAATTAATCATTTTGAAAGTCAATATGTTAAATGAAAAACGATAAAAAAAATAAAAAAATCGGCCTTTAAAGTTTGCAGAATAATTTTTTTGCCGTATGTTTGTGGTGTCGAAACACGGAGGGGTGCCTGAGTGGCCGAAAGGAACAGTTTGCTAAACTGTCGTACTGGAAACGGTACCGCGGGTTCGAATCCCGCCCCCTCCGCAAAGACTTTTACAATAAGTTAGAAAAGCCTATAAATAGCAATATTTATAGGCTTTTTTGTGTTTTAGCCTACTAGATTATTCAATATTTCGGGGATCATGTACAAAAGTTGTGGATTAGATAAAAAAATCTGAGATTTATGTTTTGATATTTGATATAAATGCACGACTCGTTTAAGGCTTTAATGCCATTGATTATTCCGGAGGGAGTTTCTGATTATTTTGAAATGACCCATTATACTAAAGAAGATAAAAGACTTGACATCTTTCTAGAAGAACTAAACCTTATACCTGAAG
>NZ_JADEYQ010000027.1 GCF_022627575.1 Sphingobacterium rhinopitheci | reverse complement strand
CCAATAATCTTGAAATAAGTGAAGTCCGTCTGCCACATTTGATGCACAAATGCTGTTTTATCTTTGAACTCATTAGCTGCTGAAATAAGAAAATGATTGGGTGCAGGAATCAAATCTCTTTGTTTTAATATCCTATAAACACTTGATTCAGAAATAAAAACACCTTGTTCATCTGTTGTTTTGTAAGCTAATTCTCTTGAAGAAAACTCGGTATGTTCCAACGCAATTTCTACAACCAGATCCTTTTGCTCTTGGGGGATACTATTCCACTGACTACGACAACTTCTTTTACTTGTTTCCAAGCCATCAAAGCCACTTTTGAGATAATTCTGGTACCATTTATAAAAAACACTTCGGGCAATCCCAAAACTATCTAAAGTACGTTTTACACAGATTTCATTCTGTGTGACTGTTTATATAATCTCGTATTTTTCACCTGCTGATAATCGCATATATTTCCTGTATTTATGGATTAATCCAGCATGTCTAAACTTTTTTTTACAATATCGTAGCGAAGAACTAGATCGGCTACAATTTCTTTCAGACGAGCATTTTCTTTCTTTAAATCTGAAACCTCATCACTTGTTGCTTCTCTGGTAATATCACCTGAAAGACGTTTTTTACCCGCTTCCATAAATTCTTTGTTCCAGGAATAAAACTGAGATTGGGCAATGTTGTGTTTACGGCAGAGTTCGACGACTGAAATCTCTGCTCGAAGGCCTTCCATTACGATTAGAATCTTTTGCTCTGAGCTGAAAATCCTACGGGTGTACTTACGAATGCCTTTGACAAATTTTTCAGTGCTCTTTTTCTTTGGAGTTTCCATAATTAAATTTAATGTTTTTAATGAAAACCCTCCTTAAGATTATAACTTTAACTGTCCACTTTTTGCTGACGATTTACAAAAAGGAACTACCTTTTAAGGTAGTCATTTATGGTTGATCATTAGCTGTAGATATGCAGCGAACAGGCATACTTATCAATGCTGTTCCATTTGAAGGTGATGCAGTAATGTATGCCGAACTATTATCATTACCAGTAAAATATAAAAAAGAGATCTCATCTAATGCTTGTCGAGTCGAAGTCCAATAACATAACCATTCAAGTTTGTGACTAACTGGTAAAAATATGTAATCATCAACTTCCGTAGTAGCTGTATTATTCTCTATATTAAACCAGCCCTGTACTTGGAAAGTTAATACTACTTCTGCATTCCTCTTGCTCCGAAATGTATTACCAAACCCAGCATTACCTGTTGTACCAACAGGACTTTGAATTGTGTTGTCCATTAATGTGTTATATTCTGTCTGTGTAGGTATACGAAAGTAGTTTGGGCAAGGATCATTTGCCACATTCTTTTTTGGACTTAACTCAGTGCCTGCGTTCCAAGATGTGAAGCTAGCGTTCAGTGCACTATTATCAATCCAAGTAGCTGGTGCACTTGTTGCCAAACCATCACGAAATGAAGTATAAGTATTTTGACCCCATTGATAATAATTTCCAGCAGAATAAATGTCTACATCTTCAGGAACACTAGCATCTGCTCCTACGTTTCTACGCATCCATACCTGTCCATTTATTGAAGCAACAAGCTGTCCATTTTCGACATAAAATCTATCTTCAGGAACTACAGTTAAGGCTATAGTATATTTTTTACCTGGTAGTAAATCTACGTCAGTTAGTAAGGGAGTAAGCCCTGCTGAAGGGTAAGTTACAGTTATATTTCCAATCTTTAAACTAGTTAAAGTAAGAAGACTTGTGACGCTTTGCGGTTTAATAAATATAGACGTAGACGTCACCTCTTCTGTCGATAGAGCAGGGAAATTTAATGTGTTTGTTGTCAGTACATTACCCCCTGTGTTTGTAATATTTTCAGATTGAAATGAAAAACTAAAATCACTAGTTTCTACATTCAAGTTAGCCCCAACGGTCTCTATATTATATCCTGTAGCTTCAGCATTAATGGTAACATTAATTTCCGTAAATTGAGGTTTAAAAATTATATTTAAATATTCTACTGCCTCACCAGATATAGTGAGATCCTTCTTAAAGAATAAAAATTGGTTACTAGCACCAAGGTTACTAGTAACAAGGTTAATAGCTGCAGAGGATATATTCACTTCAGGTGCAGTCGGTAAAAGAGTTGCACTACTCGAACTCACCGAGTATGCTACAAAAGTATAAGTAACGCCTCCGTCTAATTTTAGTGCATCTTCCTCATCTTCACTCCCACTTATATATTCTCGTTGTGTTACAAAATCTCCAGTATTTTTGTTATATACTAATAACCTGTAAATAAAACCTGGAGTAAATGGGCTAGTTGTAGCTTTGTTAATTGCTGAATAAATGGGCGAATTATCCTTTTTAATCTTATTGCTTACCGCTTTTGTTGGTTTAGAAGGTGAAATTACAGCTTCCAAATAATAATCCTTATTCAGGGAAATTGTTGAAATATTCGCTCTAGTAGTGCTGTTTGATGTAATTGAGGCAGACTTACCATTAATAATATTTCCTTCGTATTCCGTGTTGGCGAGGGCTGAGGACACATTAATCACAACACTTCTTTTCTCATTTATATTTAGTTTTGAATCTTTAGCGCAGGAAAATAAAAAACAAAAAGAAAATAAAAAGGAGACATATTTAAATATTAAAATAAAATTATAATTTGTTTTCATGATCTTAGTTTTTTATAAATAATAGTTTCACATTTTTGCTAATCTACCAGCTTAAATTTCCTGGAATATCATCTTCAGGAGTAAAGTCTTCTACAAGCACCTCACTATTTTCATTATAAGGTTTTATCACTGTAGAAGCAGCTGCTATGCCTTCCTCTATTTGTATAACTATAATATTAAAATGGGGTTTTATGTAGTGTTTTAATACGTTTATTTTTTTTTTCATATTAATGTATATTTTTTTTAATAAAAAATAAATGATTATTAATTAATAATAAATTTTTATAAAAACAATATGTTAATTTATTAAGATATGTTGTTTTACAAAAAAATATATCTTAATAAATAAACATATTAAAATGTAAATTGTTTTGAAATTTCGATATTCATGAACATTGTAAATCGTCAGCATAAAGTGGACAAGTAGGAATAAAAATATAAGGAACATTTTGTGAGACTAACATTCCCTTAAAGAGATAGACCTAAGTGTCCAAATTAGTTTGATGACGTACGACAATATAAAATTATTTTGTTATTAGGTAATAACCTATGAATGGAATAAAAAGTACGATTAATAAATTAGTTAATGATGAAGATAGTTTTTTATGTTTTTGAGGTTGATATATTCTCATGACACAATATCTAATAACTAGATAAAAATGAAAAATAATTAGTATCCAAAAGCGACAAAACAAGCTGTAGGATTATGGGAAGGTCTGTTAAAAAAGGAAACGGACAAAACGTTAAATAGATTTAAATAATAATATGGATTTTACTTTATTTCTTGAGGGGTTAATATCATTATTGATTAGTTTTTTAATATATTTTTTCTTGATTAGGAAAGAAAAGATTTCCTCTCAAGAAACAGGAAGGGAAGGTGTTACCTATGAAAATTATATTGGATTATGGGGTAGTGTTATTTTGTGTTTTATTCTTGGAGTAATATTAATTTTTAAATCATTAATCAATTAAAATATGGAAATTAACTTTTTTTTTGAATTGTTGTCATCTATTGTGCTTGTCTTAATTGGTTTAATGGCTAAACTTTCAAATAATGATGGATGGAGTAATATTAGAAAATATTGGTTTTTCTTTTTATTTATCGGTAGCATATCTCTTATTTATAGTGTTTACAAGTATTATTTAAAATAAAGAATAATAATTACCAGATTAGACCTTGAATAATTCAAGGAATTGCTATTTTCGGATTCTTCTTAAGCTTTTTTAAGGGAAATTTAAACACAGCCCAATCTTTCACAGGATTGGGCGTTGTTTGTATTATAAACCAATTAAGGGACCAGACTATAACTCATAACTATCTGTATAACCAACTATACTTCTTACATATATCCATTTAACTTCGAGTGCCAAAACAACTTTTTCAAATACATCTCTAAATACAACCGTCTTGCTGTCAATTTCTTTATGAATTTCTAATTTGATGTGTTGACACTCATCTATTATGTCAACAATTTTCAGTTTTACATCTACACATTCGACAACAAATTGAACACAATTGACATTTCTTACTCTCCATTTTATTGGCAAACTTTCTGGAAGATCTCTAGTGTCAAATTTAACGATCAATCGAACATCCAAACCTGTTATAATTGACACCTCCCTTAAAGTAAGATCTTCTAATCGAGGTTCTTTCTCTTTATAGATCCCCTTGATGATATCTCTATTTTCAATATTTAACAACAACATAATTATTTATTAAACGGATAATGATTTTTGGCATTAGTAAATTTACCTTTTCTTGTGTTTTCTTCAGGTCTGACATTGAAATGATGTGCCTACAGCAAATCTTCGTAGACTAATTAATAAAAAAGTAAATTAGTTTTACGATATGGAAAAGACCAAAGCTATTCAAGATTATTTAACCTTTCAAAAAAAAGTCCAAGTTTTAAAATATGCTCAAGCACGCGGTAAAAGCAAAGAAGCTTATGAACTATTTGGTGTTAAAAAGAGTACATTCTATAAATGGAGAAAAGTGGAGTTGCTACCTTTATGTGGAGGCAGATTTAAAAGAATAGGATTAAATTTGTTTATATATGAGAACATTTTTTGAGACTGTTTAGACCTATCAACTAAGTGTTTATTTTAGTTTTCATTTTTAATGTATTTTCTCCAATATTATATGCATAAACAGATGCTGGAATAAATGTTAATAATATATCACCTATTTCTTTAACACCTAATTTATTTATTGAAGTGACCATTGATGCTTTAAAATTATTGCTATTACAAAATTGAATTAAGCTAGATAATTCTTGAGGTTTCTCAAAATATCTATTACTCCATTTGATTTCGACTCCCCAACGAGGTTTAAACTTTTTATCATCAACTAAAACTAAATCTACTTCACCATCTTTCCAACGAGAATATGTCAAATCTAGATTTTCTCTATGCATCCATTGGGATAAAATAGCTGTTTCTACCATATTGCCCATTTCATCATCTGTAGCTTTTACAGGGGAAAATAAGGCTGTTCTCAAAGATGGATTAGTAAGATATACTTTAAAACTTGTTACCCTCTTTAGTCGCTTGGCATTAATATCTACTTTATTTAAAACTTTTATCAAAAAAGCAGCTTCGAGGTACTCTAAATACTTTTTTAAAGTATCTTTCTGTATACCACTGTCTCTTGACATTACTTCATATGAAAACTCGTTTCCAGTGTTATAAGCTATATACGTAAAAAAACGATTAAGTTCTTGAACATCTCTTATACCATATAAACTAGGTAGGTCTCGCAATAATACTTTATCAACGATATCACTCTTAACATAACGCCCCATATCATTTTGTATCTTTTCTGACAAAACAACTTCGGGATAACCTCCATAATTTAGATATTGTTGGAATTCTGAATTTAGCTCATCTATGTTAAGGGGTAAACAATACGGAATATTTTGTTTATCATATTCTATAGTACTCTCTGTTATTAAATGATTTTTATCTTTTAAATGAATAAATTCTTGGAAAGTTAAAGGCGGTAACATGAAATCGGTAAACCTTCCAGCCCCACTTTCTGTACTATGCCATTTTAAAGCAGCTGCAGCGGATCCTGAGACAATGAATTTAGTATCAGGATAAGTATCAACTAAAACTTTTAAATGTCGTTCCCAATCCTTTAAATATTGAATTTCATCAAAAAAGATATAAGTACCTTTTAAATCTTGTATCTGAAGTGATTCTAAACAGAGGTCCAATATATCCTGTAGACTTAATTGTACATATATTGGATTATCAATTCCAATAAAAAATATACGTTGTGGATTGATACCATCATTAATTAATTGATCTATTGTATGGAACATCATGACTGTTTTTCCAACTCGTCTAGGCCCCATCAATACTACAGCACGTCTAATATCTGTTTCTTGTACAAATGGATAAAACAAATCAAAATACAACCTTTTAGACATCTCCTTATAAAGGATAGGGATTTCCTTAGTTACCCACCAAGGATTTTCAAATTGTAATCGGTCAATAATTTTATGTACAGGAATAACACTAGATCTACTCATTTATTTTCTTATTTAAACAAATATAAGTAAAATAAATAGATTTAAATCTTCTTATTTTTGGTTTATTTTAACAAATAGATGAAATAATTTTATAAAAAAAGCTTAATTGAACCTTTTTGGAGACACTTATCTCTCCTTAAGGAAATAGACCTAAGTGTCCAATTTAGCTTGATGACGTACATTTTACATATTAATGTATCGTTACTTCAGATTATTTAAAGTATTTGTTAAACCATTCAGTAGGGATTTTATTTTTATCTGTGGTTTCCATTCCATATCCTGCGACCTCTTGTAATAAGTCAAATAAAACATAGTCAGTTCTATGAGCAATATTCATATAGCCACTTCTTGGTTGGTTCGTTGCTTCAATTACTCTAACATCACCTTTAGAATATTCTACAAGTGTTAACACAGATAAAATTTGTCCGTTACTGTTAAATTTTATATTGCTTTCAAGAATATTATACATCGTTTTTTAAGAAAATCTGTTATACAATAGATTTATGAATATAAATAAAACTAATGAAATACCTGTCGTTATTGAACCTTTTTTGAGATATATTATTAAAAAAGGAATTTATAACCGTTGCCCATTTTAGGCTTTATAAGCTTTTCATATTTACTTATTTCAGATTTTAAGTATTCTGTATATTCATTTTTCATAAATTCTCTAAATACATTAATATCTTTTTTATTTCTAGTGTCGATCAAAGCTTTAATATAGTCAGCTTTAGACTCTGAATTGACTATTGCTAAAGGAAGATTATAATATTGTTGTATGTAATTCATTAATAATCTTGATGATCTTCCATTTCCATCGTAAAAAGGATGTATTGAAACCATATTAAAATGAGCGTCAAAAGATAAATTTAACTGCTCTTCTAAAGTTAGATTCTGTTTCATTTTTTGATTGAGCGTAGATACTAATTCATTCATTAGTTTCTCTACTTTATCATAATTTGGAAAATATGTATCACCGGCTACTACATTTCCCTTTCTAAAATCACCTTTAGAAGCATCAATTCTACCAAATACAGTTTCATATATAGTACCCGTACCTTTTAGCACCAATCCTCCTATTTGTTGAATTAAGCTTATTGTAATAGGTTTTTTATTATTAGCCTGTTCAATAATATATAGAAGAGCATTATAATGATCCGATACCATTAGAGAATGTTCCAAAGGTTTTCCTTTAGGTGTTAAACCATCATTGATTAGAACCTCAGCTTCAATCTTTGTCAATGTTGAACCTTCTAACACAGTAGAATGATGAACTATTGATATAAAATTAAATTTATCGTGATCTATGGCATTGTCAATGCCAAGTTCTTTATATCTTTTTAAGATAGCTTGCATAGTTTTTTGAGATTATCTGCTATACTATAGCATTTACGAATATAGGTAAAACCAATGAACCACTAATCGTTACTGAACATTTTTTGAGACACTTATCTCCTTATAAAAGTACTATCAAATGTCCAATTTAGTTTGAATACGTACAGATCTAAATGCCAAATTAGAAGAGTGGGAAAACTTCTATAATTTCAATAGACCACATGGATCATTTAACGGAAAAACACCTTATGAAACATTGAAAAACAAACTAAAATAAGTAAGTTTAAAGTCTACGAAGAAACGAAGTACGACAACCGTGCATTAAATTACAAAACAATTGAGGAGTTTAATAATCAAAATAATATTTACAAGAATGTAGCTTAACTTAGACTGTAATTTTATTTGCATATCCAGAAGAGCTAAGGAGGTTTGAAGTACAGCAAAAAAAGAAGCTGTCTCATATTTACGAGGGCGCTGAAAACTATCCCTTAAAAAAGGGCTTATGAATTTCTATGTTCATAAGCCCTTTTATTTTGTCTATTTGAAATCTTATACATTTTAACCCCGCAAATAATCGATTGTCAAGGAGCTTAAACTACAGTTTTCAGCCTTTTTGGAAGCTCTAATTTTTTATTAGGTCTTTTTCAGTGCCCACTTTTTGAGACAGTCTCTTTACAAATTATTGTACTATAGCTAGATCTTAAACGTCAGTCCAAACTGTGCTGACTGAAAGAAATTATTGAAATTGTTAAGGTTAACATGAAATGAATTTATTGAATTACCTCCCAATCCATCGTCTTTGGAAGAATTAAAACCAATAATATTTGCAAAAGCAAAATTTATAGCAATTCTATTCGTTAAAAAATAATTTGCACCAATAGTAGCATCTAAATTATAATTATGAAGTTTATTGCTTACCTCTAAGTTAGTCCCCGATCTTTTTCTCTTCCCTGAAGAATAATTCCCTCCTATCTCGGTATATGTTTTGAAGCGATTGCCTAATTCCAAAAAATAATAACGACCAAATACGCCAATTCCATAATAATTTATATTTACAGAGCTTTGACCATAGTGAAAATTATTAATTTTGGAAGCATCACTTGATACATTAAACTTTAATCCTAGGGCAAACTTATCTGCAACAAAAGCTCCTACCTTTGGATTAAAATTAACTATCGTACGCTTATGACCAAAGTCATTATCATTATTAATCGTTGTATTAAAATTTCCTTCAAGGAAAAGATCCTTTTTCTTAAAACTACTAAGCTCTTGAGCTTTTGACGTTAAAGACAACCCGGTTACTACAGTTAAAATAAGTACTGCTTTTTTCATGAATTTTTAAATTAAATAATAAATAATAGTATAGAAAAAATAATTAAAACGTCAGTCCAAAGCAATCATAATTAGTAAAGTTTTTCTCATAATTAGTAATTATATTTAAGGCGTATAAGGACGTGATTACTCTGTCAATATAAAATAATAAATTTTAAAAAAAAATGTACTTAAAGAAAAAACAAGTTATTCATATTTAGCTATTTTAAAATAAAAACACGAAGTATGAAGCACAGATGAATACATAAAGATTATGCTTGGATGAACGTTTTGAACAGCAACCAGAGCTTTTTTGTCACACGCAGTAAAAGCAACATGAAATATACAGTGGTGAGAACATTTCAAAGTGAAGCACTCAAGGACAGCGGAGTTCTTCAGGATCAGATCATTGAACTTGACGGAGATGCTAAAAAGCACTATCAAGGAAAGAAAATGCGTCTAGTTCGTTTTTGGGACAGCATAAATAATGCTGAATATGAGTTCTTAACAAACAATTTCACTTGGAAAGCATCAACAGTAGCGGCCTTATATAAGGAAAGATGGGAGATTGAAACTTTCTTCAAACATCTAAAACAGCGTCTGAAAGTAACAAGTTTTGTAGGAACCTCAGAAAATGCTGTCTATATCCAAATTTGGACTGCATTAATAGGAATACTACTCTTTAAATACATTCAGAAAAAGGCTAAATACGATTGGAACTTATCCAATCTTGTGAGCTTTATTCGCTTGAATATATTTGTGAAAATTGATCTCTGGAAATGGGCAAACGATCCATTCTTTTCAGGTAAACCTCCTGATAAAATTGGACAGTTTAAACTCTTCTAAAACAATAGAGAGGGTATAATTTCAGCTTAAAACAGAAAACTTATCTAGAAGCTAGATAAGGAGGTATATTATATGTCTAAAATTTTTATTTAGGACACTTGTGAACTTAATATATTTATTCAATGCATATTACTACGTAAAGTTAATATAACCTGTTCAATCAAGGTAAATTACACTTAAAATAAGCAAACTATTTACCGACAGTCATTCTCCTTATTTCCTCATCCGTATGAGTATCCAAAATCTTTGCGTAGCGGTAGAAAGTAGCACGTGTCAAATTAAGTGCTGTATATATTTCCTCCGGACTCTTTTTGACATCTTTGTAAACTGAACGCATAAGTAATAATTTAGAAATGGTTTCTTTGCTATATCCCTTGGGCCTACCTCCTAGCCTACCACGTGCTCGGGCTGATTGCAAGCCAGCTTTCGTTCTTTCACGAATTAACTCTCGTTCATATTCCGCTAAGGATGCCATAAGATTCAGAAACAACCGGCCATTGATAGTACTAGTATCCACCCCATCGGTCAGCCCCTTTATGATAATGCCTTTTTCACTTAGCGACAATACCAAATCAATAATATGTTTTAAACTTCTCCCCAATCTATCAAGTCGCCAAACATAAAGCTCATCTCCTTCTCTAAACTGTTCGATCATCTTATCTAACTCAGGTCGACTCTTTGTCGAACCTGAAATTTTTTCCTCAAAGATCTTCTCGCAACCTGCCTTTTGAAGCGCTTCAATTTGCAAGTCTAAGTTCTGATCTTTAGTCGAGACTCTAGCGTATCCTATCTTCATAATTTTTCGCATAAACTCATGTATAATAAATTTATGAAATTTTATTTAAAGAGACGAGTTTTTAAGAAAATGAGAAAGTACCCCAGATTATTAACCCATAAACTTTTGTGTTTATAAACCAGGAATGGCCTACTGTCTCAATATACTACCGTATAATGAGACTTTGCATTTTCTCATTTATATAAGAAATACTATTTGAATAATTGGTAAAATGAACTCAAAATAAGAATTGAGGTAAATATTTTTATCACAATTGTCGATGCGGAGTATTGAACGCCTCTTTGGCCAAACCGCTGTTAGCACTCGTACTTTTAACCGAATATTTCATTCTCAAGCATTTTAAATACATCAGTATCTTCTGTTACTAAAGGTGCTATTGTATCTCTAATGAATGCACATTTATTATTTCCACATTGTGTTAAACTCAAAATTCTCTTGATTTCTGTAAAAATATTTCCACTTGCCGATTTTATGTCATCTTTTGGATTACCTCTTCCAACGCTGTCTGATAACGCTTTTTCTTTTGCATCTAAACAATTTTGCAATAAACCTTCTTTTCCAACAGATGCACATAATTTAGCTAATAGTTCGTCATCAAAAAGATAAGATTCGATATGTCTTTTTGATGATGTTTTCACACCTTTTTTTAACAACTCCTGTATTTCAGTGTCACTTTTATCATCTCTATCTATAAATTTTATAAGTGTTGATGATTTAAGAATATTGGACAACATCTTCACAGACTGATTTTCTACATTTTCAATTTCAGTTGAACTTCCTATTGAAACAAATTTTGTATCGTGATATTTATTCTCAAAAATTTTACCATAAACTTGAGCATCAAAATCTTTATATTTTCTACCTTGAGATGATCCTTCACAGAAAACGATAGTAGAAGGAGATATCAATTTTGAAAAATCTGCAAATGCTAAATCGAAAAACTTATCCCAAATTGCTTTATCAATTTTAGCAGGTTTCATAACCTCAGTTAAATCGAAATCACGATTATCAAAATCAAGAAAAACAACACTTCCAGGGTTTGTCACTTCAAGTTCTTCAGCTTGTTTTAACATACCTATTGAGTGAGTAGAAATCCATAATTGCGAATTATCCGGTGTAAGATTGAAAAGTTCTTTTAATACTTGAGCTTGTAGTCTAGTATGCATATGTGCTTCAGGCTCATCAATACAAAAAACTGCGTTAGGATAAAAAGAAGATTTAATAATCATATCCAATATCAAATCAAAAACAGATTTTTCACCTGCGGATAGATTCTTGTAATGAAAATCTTTAGAAACTCCTTTTTTAAAGTAGAAACTACCGTTAGATAATGGGTCGCCAATTGAGCTAAGATTAAGGTCTTCGAAAATAGAGGCTAAGGATGTTCTTATTTTACCAATGAGTTCATATCTTAATTGTTCAACAGTTTTAGTATCGTTAGATGTTTCAAAAACACCAGATAATGTTTGTGCAATAAGTCTTTGATAGTTTTCCGAGACTGTAATGTCATTTTGCATTAATGTTTGAAGCTTGATACTTGCTGTCGGGTCACTCTGGCTTTGCAAGTTAGAGATGGTAAAATCAGGTTCATTCCTATAAGCAGTTCTGAAATAAAATTTACCTTTCAATTCTTGTGCATTTGGATTATTAAATAACTCAACATTTACTTTGTTTTCATACCATTGTCCTGTTGAAATAATACCTTCTTTCTTCTCAAAATAATCCTGATTACCAACGGTACTATAACTCTTTAATTGATACCAATGATTAAATGCTTCAAAAAGAGAAGTTTTACCGCTACCATTTTGTCCAACTAGAATTATTAACCTAGCAGTTTCTGGAATATTAGAAATTGTCAAGTCAGTAAAACGTTTGAAATTCTTTATTTCGATGGTCTTAATTTTCATTGTTATCGTTTGGTTTCTTAGGATGAGTGCTAAAATAGGCCGCGTATTGGCGATAGTGGCGGATTAGAAAGCCGAAACTTTCAATTTAGCATAAGCTAAGTAACAGCCTTTTATTATTTTCTAAAATAATAAAAAAAGGAAATATAAAAGCTGTTGCGACAAAAAAAGAGAAACTTTCAATTTCTCCCTTAAACCGCCATTTTGCCAATACGAGGTTATAGATAGCAATCGAGTATTTCGTTCAATAAATGATTTTGTATAGCTTTTCCAGTACCCTTATTTTGAGGTACCCAATTGATTCTACCAACTTGTTTTTTTATAACTCTTTCAAAATCTTTTGGATCGGAAATTTTGTTCAGCAAGTGTGGGAAAGCCCTAATTATTGCTCCAAAGCCATTAGTTTTAAGTAATTGACTTTTTCTAATTTTTAATACATATTCTGCGTGTTTATCAATTTCTTTATTATTTGAGAATACTAACGGTACAGACCAATCTTCTGGGAAATTAATTTGATAAGCTTTAAAATACCAAAATAAGTAATTGAAAATTTCTTGAGCACTCTTCTCTTTTAAGTCCGTTTTAGAAATAGAATCTTTAACGTAATCTATAAAGAATGCCTGAGAGATGCTTCCACTTCCTACTCCTAGCATTTTTATTTGTCTATATAATGGACTCTTTTTGTCTTTATATAGTAAATTACAAATGTTGTGAAATTTTGAAATTTCTTTATGCTTTTCATTGTCAATTTGAGAGTATAAATCATATATCAAGGATTTATTAACAGCCTTTTGCTTACCATTGATATCTGCAAATAATTTAGCTGCAGTCTCAATCGATATATTAAAAAGAATAATAGCTGGTACTTCAAATTCTTCTAATAAATCATTGTCTAATAATGATAAACCTCCTAATCTATGTTGTCCATCTATAATATTAAAGTAGAAATTTTCCGGAAAATTAAAAAAACCAATTTCATTATTTTCTGCAGATAGAATTTGCTCTTCAATATCAATTCTATTTGATATATCTGCGGAAATTAATACAGTATTAGGAAGAAAGTTTGTGATATCACTTTCTATGTAATTTTTAATATTGGTTATACGATCGATTTGTAATCTTCTCTGTATACCTTCTTCATTAGATTGAATTTCAACACCTTTTCTTCTAACATCTTGAATGTACTTTTTATTTTTTAAAACAACATCTTCTTTTTCGAAATCAGAATAAGGTTCTCTAAAATGAAAATTTAATCTATCAATTAAATTCTTAGCATTGAATTTAACCACATAAAATGTTTCGCTACGTTGTTTGATTTTTATATATGGAATCTTCATTACTCAGGAATTGTTAAAGTTTCAGTTTGATTATTTGTAGTAAGAATATTGGGATTTGTCTCAACAACACTAGATAAGTCATTAATTTGTACTAATCTAGATTTACCTCTAGTTATTAACGGTAATAATAATAGTAAAATTACATCTGTTAAAATGAAGAATATTGAGGATCCAATTACTGATAAAAGTATATTTCTTAAAGCATCTTGATTTTTAGAATCTTTAATAGTATAATAGTAAATTCCAGATCCAACTAATATAAATGCAAATAAGATCCACTTAATAATATCATTTTTCCCTAAACCAAATGGTTTAAGAATCTGAGCTCTAATTTTCAGATCATATGAATAAATATCCTTATTCTCTGTACTGAAAGGGAAGATGTAAATTCTAGTTTCACCTATATGCTTGCAATAAATTGCGAATGAATTATAAACATTTACAAGTTTTTTAAAAGAGATGTTTAACAAATTATCAACGGTCAGATCTCCAATAGCAATAATTTCTAATGTTATTGAATGGTCGTTTACTAAGTCATTCTTTTGATTTGAGTTTTTAAACGCAAAAATTTGAACATTCTTTTCGGTATAATAACTGTGAATTGAATTCTTTGGTTTTAAAGATTTAACACCACTATATTCAAGTTGTTCCCATTTATCTCTACATTTCTTTAAATATTGCGTATCAGAAAATTCAGCCTTAAGTTTTTCATTAACAATGTCTACGATATTTTTTTTTGATAAAAAATTGTATCTCTTTTTTATTTCAAACGTAAATTTTATGACATTCATTTTTAGTTATATGGTTTTTATAATATCGTCTAATGGCCCAGCGACGCAAAGCCCGTGTTAGTGGCAGTTTAAATTTCTCCCCAATATTGCAATGCTAATTGAGATCTAGTAATTTTAGGTTTATACCCAAGATTTGTTAAACATTTATTTCCGAGTTTATTATTTAGCTTTTGATATTCTTTTAGCGAATATGCATATCCAATGATAATTTTGCTTATTTTAAAATATGGAATAGTTTCAATATTTGTTGGGATTAAAGGTAATTCTAAATAACGTATATTTTTGTTATTAATTAGGTTGTTATTTTCCATATATTTTGGTTTAATTAATTCCGTTAAAACCAGGTTTTTAGCATCAATATTTCTAGCATCAAAAAGTAATCTAATTTCCTCTTCATTTGAGTACAAAACATTCTTATGGAAACTAAATATTTTTGACAAATCAAAATTTATTAAATACTCATCAGGGTTTATTTTATTCAATATTTCTTTAAGTATTCCAAATTTACTATGTGAACTCCCTGCTTTACGAAGTTTGGCATATTGAATTTTACTCATATGGAAATTTATCCAATTAATAGGATTATTTATTATATCAAATTCAATGCAAACTCCATAACCATTGTCCCCATATAACCTCCATTGATTAAACTGATCATTAAATCTCTCTTTGTCTAAAATTTCACCAGAAGAAAATGACATAGAATATAGATTTTCCTTTATTGTAGGTAAGTCAGATAAATAATTGTTAAATATTCTACTTGAAAAATCAAATTCGATAGGGTCATTCATATTATATAAATTATATAATCTTAGATTATTTGAATTTATTATGCCCTCTGCTGATTCTAAACTTGTAAAATGTATTGGATTTTTTAATCCTTTTTTCAAAAAGTAACGGCTTTTTGAAAAAAAATTATTTTCTTCGGAGATAAGTATATTGATCTTTTGTTTTTTAGTTTTTTCACAATTATCAAAATAAATTCTTAAAGCATTTTCTATTGGGAGAAAATGCTTTAAGAATTTAATTAGTTTCTCTAGATGCTCTGTCATAAAATTGCCACTAAAGGCTATATTAGCGAAACCAATATACAAAAAGTTTCGCTAATCATCCTATAGCCGTATTTCGCTAAAAGATTAACTTAAAGGTGCAAGTGTTTAAAAATAAACACACTTAATTAAATTAAAAATGGGTAAATCGAAATAAATGGCAGTATTCTATTTATATTCAAATTTGTATAGCGAAATAATATATATGGACATTATTTACCAACTAGTATGAAAGCTTAAATAAGCTAACTCCAAAAGTCTCAATAAACCCTGATTTGTATTTTTCAGAATCAATCTCTAAAAGTAAACACTATACAACCTAGGAATGAGTGAATATACATTTGATGACCAGTTCTTGGTATTATATAAAGATAGGATTAGACTTTAAATCAAGAAATAGCCCTAACAGAATTTTTATAACTTACACAGTTTCTGGTACAGTGCCAAAAATTAATTGTAATAATTAAAGCTATGAATCAAATTTTTAAAACAACTCTTTTCTTTATACTTGCATTTTTAATGCTACACAAAACGCAAGCTCAAACAATTGTACCATTTTATAATATTGGATCCACTAATATTTTACCTAATTCATCTTTAATTAATTCAAGTGAAGCACACACACGTATTAATGATCTATTAGGAGGGATAGCTTCCGAACATGATAAAAAGTACATTTACTATAAGGGACAATATTATTTTAAGGATAATCTAGTTATCAATATTCAAGCAAAATCATATCCTCCAAAAACATCCCGATATAAATTATTGTCTGAAATAAAAAAGGGATATAATGCTTTTTTTTCACAGGAAATGAGCCCTGGTACATATTTTTTAGATATAAAAAATATAAATAACTACCATGTTTTTATTAACTATATAATTAATAATAATACATCAAAAGATGCTGTTATTATCGATGATCAGGGAAGATATATGGTGTCTATTAGTGTATATGGCGCTAAGGATTCGAATAGTATTCAGAAAGCTATAGATATGCTTAATCAAATAACAAATAGCATTATTTTTGTTGTAGAATAATAAAGGTAACTTTTTTGAAAAGATATATACAATTAAAAGTATACAAAGTCATTAATAATCAATAGATTATTAATGACTTTTGTTTTATATGTGTAACCTTATCATTTGACACCAATATCTACTTCCTTAACGAGAAATTAGTCTCAATAAACCCTCGTTAAGATTTAAAGTAGAGACTCAACTACGTTGGGAAATCTTACAATTTAACAACAAAAAAAAGTATTTAAATAAAATTACTTAGCTACTACTAATTTTATTTGTAAGTCTAATAGTATAGCTACTATAGTTTTTATAGCTTAGGGCATAATTTATTAGATTAAATATTTTTATGATTAGAGTGACAAAATACTATGCTTTCAGCGTTGTACTCTGTATTTTTTTAGGATTACAAAGCTGTGATAAGACACAATTAGTAGATAATTTGAAAAGTGAACAGCCTGTTTACTTCGATATTAAAGATAAGATTGCAGGCTTAGGGAATAATTCTAGGCCCATTGATGCATTTTCTTATGGTATTTTTATACTTACAGCAAATAGTGGTACCTTCAATAATAACGTCTTAGAGACTAATCGGGAATATCATCATGATGGCAGCAGCTCTGTGTCAACGCTCGTCGGCAATCAAATTTTTTACCCGCAGCAACAGGCAATAGATATTATAGGATATGCTCCTTATAGATCCGGAATATCGTCAACATACTCTATTGATATTCGTAATCAAATTGATATTAAGGCTATTGACTTCTTGTATTCCAACAGTAATAAGAATATTAATAAACAAAGTGCGGCTATCTCTTTAGCATTTGAACACCAACTAAGTATGGTTAATTTTCATCTTCAGAAATCGAAAAGTTCTTCGATTGATCTTAACAACCTAATCATTTCTTTAGAAGGATTTTACGATCAAGCAGCTTTTGATTTGGCTACAGGAGTAATTGTTAACAAGCAGCTGGCTACGAACCCAATAGTAATAGGGGCAGCAAGAGAAGGAATTGTAATTCCGCATGAAAATATAAATAATAGGTTCTTTAAGTTTAAACAGGGTACTTCAGAATGGATTTATAAGCTTCCTTCTATCGATATATTTGAAAAAGGTAAACAATATGACTATCTCATAACTATAAAGGATAATAATCTAACCGTTGAATTATCTTCTGTGGCTCCTTGGGTACTAAATTCAAATATACCTGTAGAAGGTGTAATAAGCAGCCAACCTGTTGAATATGCTTATATACCAGCAGGAAAATTCCTAATGGGAGCACCTGACACGTCTGCTACTAGCGTTACAGACAAACCTCAACATTGGGTGAAATTCAGTAAAAGTTTCTATATGAGTAAATATGAAACTACAGTTGCACAATATGCTGAATTCTTGAATGCTATTGGGGTGACATCTGATGGGGATGAGGGTTATGTCTTTCATAATTTCAACGGGAAATCAACTTATTTGTTTTATTCACGGGATGAGAGTACACCATATTTTGAAAACAATAAATGGGAAGTAAAACGAGGTCGTGAAAATTACCCAATGGCAGGTACCACGTGGCACGGAGCATTTGCTTATGCTCAATGGAAAGGTGGTACTTTACCGACAGAAGCCCAATGGGAATATGCGTATAGGGCGGGAACACAGACAAAATTTTTCACAGGAAACTTTGCAAGTGACTTAATGTCCTATGGCTACTTTTATAACAATACAGGAGGTTTTATTCAACCAGTGGGGCAGAAACTGCCAAACCCTTGGGGCTTATATGATATTGCAGGGAATTTATTAGAATGGTGCTTAGATGGCCCTCGTAATAATTCGATATCTTCCTATGTGCCGGCTAGTGATGAATTCAATCCCCATATTGATCCTGTAGGAATAATAAGTGACACGGGAAATGCTTATTACCGTGGAGGTAATTACTCTTCACCTGTACAAACAGCATCAGCATATTATAGAAATAGTGTTAGTAGATCATATTCTGCTTGGCAAATAGGCTTTCGAATAGTAATTAATCCTTAAAATAATATAATTTTATGCAGAAAGCATTAACAATTTATTAATAATTATTTTACTAATGATAAAAAATATAAATAAACCGTATTACGAGAAGTATATAAAGTTAATTCATAATGAACTTAGAATATAAGATCATTATGAACTAAGATCAAATTGTAAATACCTCAATAAATTAGTAAGCAACAGTAAATAAAGTTTTATTAAATTTTTCTTCTTCAATTTCGTCTACTACTGCGACAGCTAGATCTTCAACCGAAATAAAACTTTGCCCCCTCTCGTCGAAGATTGGTGTCATTGTTCCATATCGATATTTTTCTGTTCTTCCAGTTGTAATGCCCGGATGCATTTCTAATGCTGGAGATAAATAAAGCCAATCCAATGAGGTTTCTTTTTTCAATAGATTAAAGTATTCTCGTGCAGCTCTAGCTACAGGTTTGAAAATTTCAGGAAACTCATCGGTATCCACTGCTTGTATTGATTCCGTAACATATAAGCTGCCTGCTCCACCGATAACGATATATCGTTTTACTTTTGATTTGATTGCAGATTTTTGAATTGATAATGAGCCTTTTACAAAATCTTCATGCATGTTGGGATTTCCCCATCCTGAGCTATAAGCACTTACCAATATATCATACCCTGTAATATTTTGGGCTAATTTATCTGTATCAAAAATATCAACATTTAAATAAGTTAAATTTTCATTTTCTGATATTTTATTGTCTCTCGATATTCCCAATACATCATAATTTCTATTAACTAGTTCATTAATGATTTTGGATCCTACGAATCCAGTAGAACCTATAACTGCTACTTTCATATTATATTAATTTTAATGTTTATACAAAAATAATTCATAGATGATTACTTTAAGTTATGTATTACCTATTGGTAAGTAATTACTAATAAGTAACTATCTTAGGGTTCAAAATTTTTATTATGAAAAAATATAGTATACCTATTTCAGAGCAATGTAAGTCTTCGTTAAAAGGAATTGAGGATGTCCAAGAAATAATGGGTGGTAAGTGGAAATACTTAATAATTTCTACCCTATTTTTTTTAGGTAAATTAAAATTTATGGAAATATGTAGGCAGATAGACAAAATATCGCCTAAGGTTCTTTCTAAAGAACTAAAAGATTTAGAGATAAATCAATTAGTTACTAGGACAATATGCGACACTAAACCTATCACTGTTGAATATGAATTAACTAATCTTGGGGAGAGCTTACATACTATAATTATAGAAATGGGGAAATGGGGTATTGCCTACAGGGGAAGTATTTTAAAATAAATAATTTCAAACTAATAATCATTAGTTTGAAGTCTCAATAATCCCTGGTGATATATGATAGCACATAAAGTAAGGAGTAAGCATTAACTCAATTTAATACTGTATAATTCATTGACAAGCTTGGTTCTCTTAGATCCTACTGGCTCATCTTTCAATAATTGCTCGATCTCAATAAACCTATTGGCTTTATCTAAAAATATCCTTGTTTCAAGTTTTTCTGAAAACCAATTTGCGAAATCTATAAACTCGGGATCATTCATATTATAGATAAGATCTTCTGCAATGCTTTTAAACTCCCAGTTTGAATTTTCCTGCTTATCAAAATCCAAAAACTCCTTTTCTAGAAACTTATCTAACAAATATGTATTTGAGAAAAAGGTCAAGTGCAATTTATGCTCCGCTTCTTTCAGTTTATTACTCTTAAATAAAACGAATGTCCATTCAAATAAAAAAATCGGATAACAACTGTCATCAGGAAAATTCTTATTAAACCAATTAAAATACCGCATAGCTCCTTTGAAGTCGGATATTTGAATATAGAGTGCCGGAATCAAATACCTTATTCCTTGCCCATCACGATACCAACCTCCCCATTGCTTTTTATCCAATAAGAGTGCTTTTTTATATTTATCGATCTTCAGCTTTATTCTATCAATTTGCTTTTCTGTCATTGCTTATTATTTATTAGCTGTATTGATCTTAAAACCTATTTCCCTTCTAGTATTGTCAATAGTTTTTGATTCAAATATAATTTTTCTTTACCAACTTTTACGGATTCTAAGATTCCACTTTCTTCTAGTGCAATTAAGTAATTACCAACAGTTTTGGCTGTACCAAGGTTCTCATCAATTAGATTTTGACGTTTAGTGTAGGGTAGTCGAAATAATATCTCTATCAAATCCTTAGAATATATTTTCGGAAGCTTTACTTTAATCTCTGCAGTCATTTCCTCCATAGCATTAGTGATTAGACTTAGACGATCTAATCCTTTCAATGCAGTATGTTCAATCATATCTAACATATATATAATATAATCTTCCCAATTGTTGTTTTCCGTCACGCTTTGCAGTTTAGTATAATATTCACTTTTGTTCTGAATAATATAATCACTTAGATAGATTGCAGGAACTTCCAAGAGTCCAGAAACTTTTAAATACAACAAAAGTAAAATCCTACCTGTTCTCCCATTTCCATCAGCGAATGGATGAATAGCTTCAAATTGATAATGCAATAATGCCATTTTTATTAAAGGATCTATTTCATTATCCTCATTAATAAAACGCTCAAGATTAGCTAATTTTTCTCTAATAACGTCTTCACCACTAGGAGGTGTATAGATAACTTCTCCCTGAGTATTACTTAGGGTTGTTCCTGGAGTAACTCGAATTGAAGCACAATTCTGTTTAATACATTGAACAATTTTAACACAAAGATTTGTTGTAATAAATGGCTTACTTTTAAGCTCTTCTAATCCTAGCCAAAGTGCTTCCTTATAGCTTAAAACCTCTTTTGTTGAAAAATTTTCAATCTTTTTATCAGAAACATAAGATTTATAAAGGTCATCATTGGTTGTTATAATATTTTCAACTTCTGAACTTGCTTTTGCTTCTTGAAGATAAATTGTATCAAGAAATAAAGTAGGATTAGGTAAATTCAATAACGTCCCATTAAGTTGAGCTAAGGCACGACCTGCTGAAATTGTTTTACGTAAAATTGCTTTAGTCTCAATATCTACATTTGGAGGTAATAAAGGCAAATCATTATAAGGAACTCTTCGATCAAATCTACTCATAGTATATAAGGGTAAGTTTTACTTCTATGTTTAAAACAAGGGTAAAAATAATAAAAAAATACCCTTATTAAATATTCGAGTGTAAAAATTATTTCTGTTACAGAACTAGTAGTATAATTTAGTCTCACAAAACCCTAACTAAAGCTTCTATAAAATGGAATTATTTCGAGATGTCCTTGTACGTCATCAAACTAAATTGGACACTTAGGTCTATCTCCTTAAGGAGAGATTGTTGTTATAAATTTAGTAATTTTTGTTGATTATACAATTGCCTTCTATTCTCAATAGAATTCATTTTGATCTGTTCTCTTTTTCTTAAAATTTGATCTGTTCTACCGAAATAGACATCAGCTGGTGTTAAATTTTTCAGTGATTCATGATAACGTTTATTATTATAATTGTCTACAAATTCTGTTAAAGCTTCGATGAGCTGCTCGGGATGATAAAAATGATTGAGTTTGACTA
>NZ_JADEYQ010000026.1 GCF_022627575.1 Sphingobacterium rhinopitheci | reverse complement strand
CTTAATAAATAGGGATAAAAGGTTAATAATTTTCATTAAATAGACTTAGTTATTTTTTACAATCCCCTTAATCATCTCTGTTATAGATAGTAATCTCATATTTTTATACTTTTATATTTTTTGGCTTAAAATTAATATTCTATTTATTACAAGCTTTATCACAGGATACAGCTTATAATAAATGGGCAGATATATCTCTTATTTTATTTTTAATTGCTTCTTAAGCTCTTCGGTAATATCCATCATATCAATCTCATCAGCAGTTTTTCGATAAAATAGCAGTTCTAAAGATTTGATATATGCTTCTCCAAATAGCGTGGTAATGGCCGCTGCTGTAGCCCCAGATATAGCGGCACCTGCTACACTACCTAAGCCCGGAAAAAACTTAGCTATATTAGCGACGATTGTTCTTCCTGCAAAGGATGCTCCTGTACCGGTGATCGTAGAACTTACTAAGGTTGATAATAAAGCTTTATCTGTCTTTAATCCAAAAGTATAAGATATAGCAGCCAGCATAGTGATCTGAATAGGAACGATGGCGATGGCATCAGAAAAAGGAATAGGAATTGCTCCAGTTCCCGCAGCGCTTAATGCTGCTGTAGCTACTATTTTGTGTGCTCTATTAGCACGTTGCTTAATATCTATCTTTTGGGCTGCAGCGAAAGCATTTCTTTGTGCTTCGGGTAGGACCTCCATAGACAATTCAACCAAGTCTTCAAGTCCACTGACTGGGATATTTATTTGACCTATTTGGAAAGCCAATGAATTTACACGTACTACATTTTTTGCTCGCGGCAAATACTCTTGAACTTTACGCCTGAAGCCATCATCATGGATAGCTTTAGTAATCACAGCAATAACAGGGACTTTGTCTGCTAAAAAATTACATAAATCTATTTCTGCATCTTCAATACGTCTCGAATTTTCATCTATACAAATCCAAGCCATATGGATATGGTTATTTGGATTAGCATCATTATTTTTAACAGTTATATACTGCTCGAGTTCTTTTTTGATCAACTGATAATCCTGGATCTCTAAACCTTTGGTATCTGTCAATACAATGGGGATCCCTTCTTTGCGGATTTCCATTATTTTGGTTGTTACAGGTTTGCCACTTCCTGTAGTAGCAAAATTACCTTCAAATACGGCATTGATTAAGGTAGATTTGCCTACGCCTGTTTTTCCTGCAATAATGATATTAACATCATTTATTTTTGCTTTTGCCTTTTTCATTGCTTCCTCAATAATCTTTTGTAAATCTTCCACGGACTTATAGTTTAATTATTTTTTAATATATATCACGAGCAGGCAATTATGTCACCCCTTATTGATATAAATGTACAAAAAAATAGAACCCTTTTTAATAATTCTGAAAGGATCTACTATAGTGGCATATTTGTTACTATAGTAATATTCTATGCAAATTGGAGATAGGTGATTTTTTAAAAAAAATCTATTGGGAGACAGCATTTACCCAATTACCTACAAAGCTGGTTACTTTTAGTCACTGTTTGAGGTCTTTGTAGAAGATTTCTATCTCCCAACTTTATTTGTACAGCCCTGCAACTGTAGATGCTTTCTAAGTAAAAATTGGTTAATAACTGATATTAGGCATTACATTAATGATCTAAAGCAAACTACATCTTAGTTGAAATTACAACAGAACTACATATACTAAATGGACTTGAAAGGATTGAATTTTAAGTAATTAACCTTAAAAACACCATTAGGTTACAAAACCAATTACAAACTTAATTGTTATATACCCAGAGAATTGCTCCATTATAACATTTAAACTATGAAAAATACGCTAGGACTCAATGCTATAGTATTACTTCTGATTTCTTGCACTAATGCGAAAAAAGAAAGTAATACAGCACATCAATCTACAGATGTGACGAAATAACATATATATCCGAGGATTAAATAGTATTATCAAATAAAAATAAAACCTACTCGTATGAAAGTCAAATCTATTTACATTACTTTAGCGGCGAAAGACCTTAATAAAACTAAAGATTTCTGGACACGGTTAGGTTTTCTATTTAATGAAGAAAATTCAAGTGACAAATCATTATGCTTAGTGCTAAATGAAGGAGCAATGTATTCTATGTTTATACGACAAGATTATTTCAATGCATTTACCAATAGAATGATTTCAGATGATAGTTCAGGTCAAATGCTAATTGCGATTGAAGTTGAAAGCAAAGAACGATTGGAAGAAATTGTGAATCTAGCTATATTGAATGGAGGGACGCGTTACAAAGAAAGTATGCATTGTGATTCTTTGTGTTATGATAGTTTTGCAGATCCCGATGGCCACAAATGGGAAATAATGTATGCTAATGGCGTATAGATATGATTACAGCAAGAATTAAGCATATTTATCACTTTATAAATTAAGAAGCATTAATAATTAAAAAAATGCTTTATTTAAAGCCTGACTTAAAATAAAGCATATGAAATTTGGACACGATGCAGAACCATCAATTATAGTTTTTACTACTTCCGCTACAGCACCTGAACAATTAAGCTAACAAAAACAGACAGGCCTCTAGAGTTATTTGTTGGATGTACGAAATGGAACAAAACATACCTTAAAAGGGTTCCACCTTATTAAAGGATTTTTAGAAATCATTGTTGTTCCATAAATCTTAATTGCCGATCATATCTATGTAACGTTTAAAAATAATAAAAACTTACACAGTTTGCGAGATGCTAGCAGCTGAGCTTTATTTCTAGCTGCTTTTCTATCAATTATTCTATTACCTTTTCACTTATCTTTCGTACGAACAAATTATAATTTTCATGTTTTTCGACATACACTTGCTCTCCCACTTCAATAAAACCATCTAATGCAACGGCATCATACCAAATACCGTCGATTTCAATTTTACCAGAAGGTCGAAGTACTGTTCTAGACATCCCAACTTTATTGATCATATCAGGGTTAATAGTAGATGAAGTATAGCCAGTAGCTGACAATTGTTCATCTTTAAGAACTAACATCTTAAATACACGAGATTTCATGATATTTCTACCAAAAAGAATCATTAAAATTACAGAAAGTACCATTGAGGCACCGACAATCAAAAATGCATTCATTAATAAACCGGGTTGAGAAATTTTAAAATCAAGAAAATCATTTGATAACATTGAAAAAGCTAAACCGCAAATTACAAAAATAATCCCTAATATCCCTGCTACTCCAAAACCTGGAATTACAAAGACTTCTAATGCTATTAATATGACACCTATCGTAAATAAGGCAATTTCCCAATTTTCGGCAAGCCCTTGAAGATATAATGGTGCAAAAAACAAAGTAGCACATATTAAAGACACCAAAAATGCAAAACCAATTCCTGGTGTTTGCAATTCAAAATAAATACCTGCTATAATTCCCATTATTAGTAGCCCACTTATCATAGGATTGACTAAAAAACCAATAATCTTATCTATTGTGGTAACATGATATACACGTTCATTGGCCAATGGAATAGCTAGATCAGTATATATATCGCTAATATTACTAACTTCCCCGTTCGCAAAATTAGCAGCAATAGCTTCTTTTGTGGTAAAAGTTAATATTTTACCATCCTCTTTGTATTCGATCATAGATACAGAGGGATCTACAAAAGCCTCTGCCATCTTAGGATCTCTCCCTTTAGCTTGTGCGGTAGCCCGCATTAATCCACGCATATAGGATTGATATTTTTCTGGCATTACCTCACCTTTTTCATTCACTACAGCAGCAGCGCCGATAGAGGATCCAGAATTCATATATATATAATCCGATGCTAGGGCAATCAGAGTCCCTGCAGAAGCAGCATTATTATTTACATAAACTATTGTTTTCATAGGAGAATTGAGCAATAGCGTTCGGATCGAATCTGCGAAATTGACAGCACCACCAAAAGTATTCATCTCAATAAGGAAATAGGTAGACTTTTCGGCTAAGGCTTGATCATGCGATTTTTTTATTATTCGCCAAGAATTAGGCCCAACATCTTCTTTCAAATTAGTCTTAAAAACGGTTTGTGCATTAACCGCAATAATGTTCATTATCATAAATAATGAAAACAGAAAGATTGATTTTATACATTTGCAAAGCATAGATTTATTCTTAATATGACTAAATATACAATAAATAAAGTATTCGAAAAAAGATTCAGTTATCCGATTTGGAAAATTGAAGTAGATAGCGCAAATAATAATCTAGCTTTTGAATGTCGAAATCCAGAGAATACCTTACCATCATTTAGCATTTGTACATTTAATGGAGAATCAAAGCTTACTGACTACCAAGAAAATGAAAAAGAATGGACGCTAGAAACTATTCTTGGAGATTTTTTAATATTGAAAAAATATGGTACTTCTGCCCCTATACAGGCTGGTATAAAAATAATAGACTACAATAGTAAGCAAGTAATAGCTACATTTTCGCAATATATATTGAAAGAAATTCAAGGAAACACAATTATTGCAGTACACCGTTCTATACCTACAGGGCTATTGTTTTATATAGATATAAGTACTGGCTCGGTAGTTAATAAGGCACCTGACAATAGTAATATTATACAGCCTAATGATATTGAATATCCTGCTATATATCAAGGAAAACTTCCTTACTTTATGACTCCAATTGTTTATGAGGATCACATTTGGATACAACCATATACTAAGGGGTTTATATGGACATATCATCAAAAAACACCTAATGGATTTGACCTTCATTTAATTTTATCGACTAAAAATGAAATAGTTGAAGATTTAATAGTAATTAATAACCTTAGCAAATTAATCCTTCAACCCTATTTTAAAGTCAAAGACTATATTTTCTTTTTATCAGATACTAAACAAGAAATTGTTACGTATTTAGTATAATTGTAAGTAATGAACTATAAAAAAACTATAAAATCATATCATAAGTTGTCATTTATATTAGCTTTAGGGCTAAGTATTGGTTATACACAGTTGGGTATTTCAAAAGATATTGATAACATAAATTATACCTTACCTGTAGATTCTATAGGCAACGAAATTATAAATGGCAATCGTTTTGTCCTTCATAAACTAGAAGCCAAAGAAAATTATTATCAATTAAGTAGGCTATATTCAGTGCCTGTGGCAGCTATTAAAGCAGCTAATAATAACAAGAATCTTATAGTAGGTAATACAATAAAAATTCCTCGTGGAAAAGCTCCTATAAATACTACAGTCGCACCAGCGAGAAAAGAAGATAAAAAAGTTATCTTTAATACGCAAGATCTTACAGAATATAAAGTCGGTAAATCAGAGACATTGTATGCTATATCAAGAAGATTTAATACTACAGTAGAGGATATCAAAAGAATTAATGGTTTAACATCCAACTCCCTTCGAGAGGGGATGTTATTAAAGATTCCTAACGAAAGTATTTCTGAGGCTGCCGCTGAAATAGAAGAAGAAATAAATCTACCGGTCATTATTGAAGAAAGCCAACCTATAGACGAATCGGTATTCAAGCCAAATAAATATGGTATTAGCGAGAAAAAAGAACGTGGAGTAGGCTTATGGCTAGATAGTTTAACAGGCGATGGGCAGACAAGTTTGGCGCTTCACAAGACAGCTCCAATAGGAACTATTTTAAAAATTACGAATCCTATGAACCAAAGTGTTACTTTTGCAAAAGTAGTAGGTAAATTTGGTGATAATGAAGATACACAAGGTGCAATTGTTGTATTTTCTAAATCAGTAGCTACATCAATAGGTGTGTTAGACAAAAAATTCCAAGTAGAAATTACCTACGGAGTACCGTTAGATTAAAATAAATAGAAGTAGATGGAGAAACCCTATGTAATTGGCATTGCAGGGAGCAGTGGTTCAGGAAAAACATTTTTTTTAAAAAGCTTTCTTAATCATTTTGAAAAAGATCAAGTTACCTTGATTTCACAAGATGATTATTATATTCCAGCGAATACAAAAACGCAAGAAGAAAACAGATTGTATAATTTTGATTTACCTACAGCAATAGATAGAAATAAATTTTATGCAGACATAAAAGATTTGTTTGATGGTAAGACAGTATTTAAGGAAGAATATACCTTTAACAATCCAAATATTACGCCAAAAATGTTAGAGATAAAACCAGCTCCTATTCTAATAGTAGAAGGCTTGTTTATCTTTCACTATTCTGAAATCAATCAATTATTGGATTACCGTATATTCTTGGATGCTGAAGAATCTGTAGCCCTACGACGACGTCTAGAAAGAGATTTGGTAGAGCGTGGATATGATAGAGACGATGTAATGTACAAATGGACTAACCATGTAGTACCATCTTATAACGAGTACCTATTGCCGTACCGTGACAAAGTAGATGAAGTATTGATCAATAATTTGGACGATCCTTCTATTGTAGATAATGCCACAAATATTATTTGTGCTCAACTACGAGAAAAATTACAATTACATTAATTTAAAATAATTCTAAATAGCTACCTTTGTATTATGAATTTGCAAAGTGAGTTAATTACAGATAAAACAAAATATGACTTTACAGAATCACCAAAAGGTATTAATCCTTTTGGTGAATTTTCATGTTGCATATTTAAGAAATGTTGTAAAAAATATAAGACTGGCAAGCGCTGTAAAAAATGCCCCGATAAATAGCCTTATATCTATTCTTCATCATAATTTAAATCTTTATCAAAACTTTCCTTTAGTCTAGACAAAGCAAATATTGCTATTGCAGAAAGAATAGTAATTGTGGTCATCGCAGCAGGTACTATTCCCCAAATACGTACTAAATAACCATAAAATAGTGTTGAAGGAATAAGTGCACCTCTTACAAAATTAGGTGCTGTAGTAGCTACTGTTGCTCTAAGATTCGTACCAAATTGCTCAGCAGAAATAGTTACAAAAGTAGCCCAATACCCTACACCTAATCCCATCACAAAAGCCAGAATCATAAATTTAACTTCTGTAATCCCTGTACTATTTAAATAGAAAAATGAGGACACTAAAATCAAAATTTGACACATAAAAACGACTTTTTTACGGGATTTCAAAACTTGAGACAACAAACCAGCTAAAAAATCACCTATTGAAATACCTAAATAAGTAAACATCACTCCTTTTCCGGCACTCAAAACGGTATCAGCCTGTAACGCTTTACCAATTTCTGGTGCCTGAGTCACTAATACACCGACCACAAACCAAATGGGCAAACCAATACATAAACAGTAGAAATAACGTAAGATTCTTTCTTTACTACGAAAAAGCAATTGGAGACTACCTTTCTGAATATCTGTTTTTCGTGATGTTTGCTCATATAACCCGGATTCAAAAGTACCAACACGCATGAATAATAATAAAAGACCCATGCCGCCACCTACAAAATAAGCCGTACGCCAATCAAACCATTCGGAAATATAATAGGCTAAAATTGCACCAAGCACCCCAACACCGGCAACAATCATAGTTCCATAACCACGCTTATGCTTACTCATCGCTTCACTAACCAAAGTAATACCAGCACCCAGCTCTCCCGCCAAACCAATACCTGCAATAAATCGTATTATTGCATATGTATTTACATCTTGTACAAAACCATTATAAATATTAGCTAATGAATAGAGAAGAATAGAGCCAAATAAAACTTTAATACGCCCATATTTATCTGCCAAAATGCCCCATATAACGCCACCTAACAACAATCCCGCCATTTGCATATTAAGCACATACTCGCCCTCGGCACGCATTAATGCTGCAGGCACACCAATATCTTCAAAGGATTGAATTCTAACAATAGAAAAAATAATTAAATCATATATATCTACAAAATACCCTAATGCCGCTACTAAGACTAGCAAGCCTACATTTTTATTATTTGGCTTCATAATGGTTAAAAATTTAAGCAATTTAATACTACGTATTCTTTTATCCAATAAATTGCGATGTTTTGACTTTAAAAAAGGTAATATATTGTATTTTTGCAGCATGAAATTATCACCTATTTCACTGAAATGGATACTTCGCAGTTATCCCCCATTTTTCTTTCAACGGATTTGGGTAAAAAAAATTCATGAAGGATTTAAAGGTATTGATGTCAAAATATATAAAAGCTTTTTGAATATTAATGCAAATAAAACACTATTCGGGGGGTCCATATTTTCATCTGTAGACCCCATATATCCTATTCTTTTGGACCAAGCCTTTAAAGCTAAAGGGATGAGAAATACAGTAGCTTGGCTAAAGTCCGCAAAAATTGATTATCTTAAGCCAGGAAGAACCAATCTTCAATTTTCAATTCGTTTAGCAGAAGAAGAAATTGATGAAGCTTTTGAATTTATTAAAGAAAATGGCAAAATAGTCAAGACATTCACCACGGAAATATATGATAACAACGGGATAAAATGTGCCGTTTGTCAGAATGAAATATATATCCGAGATTTGAGTTTTGACGTTAGTAAACTTCGACGTCGCGAAATAAATAAAATAATATAATAATATATATGATGAAAAATATTATCTATTTAAGTGCTATAACCATAATTGCATTTGGTTCATGCCAAAACAACGCCAAAACTGAATCTTTAAAATATGAAGAAATCGGTAAAGAGACTATGGTAATACATGATGAAATCATGCCTAAAATTTCTCATTTTGATCGTGCTACTTTAAAAATCGACTCATTATTACAGACTAATTTGGAAGCATCTACAAAAGATGAATTAATTAAATTAAAATCTAATCTAGAACAAGCAACAGATCAAATGATGACATGGATGAAAGATTATGCCTTTGACTCTACTAATGTTGCATACCAAGAAGCAGAATTAGTAAAGATAAAAGCGATGAAGAAGCAATTTGATGATGTTTCTTTAGAAAGTAATACCAAGTTATCGTCATTTAAGTAAAATGAAAATAAATATTTTAGTATCTAGCTTATTTTTGGGATTAATTGCTGTTTCATGTCAATCTAAAGATCAGAAATTACCTATAATTGGAGAAAAAGAAATCATTACACGTCAAGAGAATGGTGTCACGATTACTGATTCTGTATATCCCAAAATTCCCTCATTTCAATTTTTAAACCAAGATTCTACCTATATATCGGACAAGGATTTTGATAATAAAATATATGTGGCAAATTTTTTCTTTACACATTGCCCTAGTATTTGTCCTACGATGCAGCGAAACCTACTGCAAGCTTACGAAAAATATAAAGGAGATGATAGGATATCGTTTTTATCACACAGTATTGATTTTAAATATGACCAACCATCTGTCTTAAAATCATACGCTGATAGATTGGGAGTAGATAACAATCAATGGCAATTTGTTACAGGATCTAAAGCTGAAATCTATGGAATAGCAGACAATTATCTTGTGTATGCTAAAGAAGATTCCACAGTAGCAGGAGGTTATGATCACACAGGTTATTTAGTGCTAATTGATCATGAAAAACATATTCGCGGGGCTTATGATGGCACTAATGACGAACAAACACAACAAATGTTGAAAGATATTGAGATATTATTGCAAGAATATAAAAAATAAAGTGAACAAATACATTACATTTATTTTGATAAGCATGCTGATAGTTTTTTTTTATCAGCTATCAGCATGCAATTCAAATGTTGATATAAAAAAAGCCCAATACACCGTAAATGGGCAAAAACTTTACGTACAACATTGCCAAAATTGCCACGGCTCTAAAGGAGAAGGATTAGGTAAATTATATCCCCCATTGACCGACGACAATTATTTCAAAGAAAATAGAGCGCTATTAAGCGGTATTGTCAAGAACGGTATGCGTGGTGAAATCATCGTAAACGGCGAGAAATACAACCAAGAAATGCCAGCAAACAAGCAATTAACAGTTGTAGACATAGCTTATATACTGACCTATATCACGACCAATTTTGGAAAATCAGATGTTATCTACTCGACAGAAGAAGTTATAGAAAATTTAAAAAATCATAACCAATTATAAAATCTATAGCTCATCTTAATCAAAAATACTACCGTACTATTAAGACAAGCGTAATAGGAAATTCGTCTGCTTATATTGAAAGGAGATAAACCGTTTTTTGCAGTGATATACTTGTAAATCCTTAGCAATAAAACGTACTATTCAACTCATAATCAATTTTTTTATAAAAAAAATAGCACCTAAGTATTATCTTTACAAAATAGATGATTTACCCTAAACTGTCTGCAGTTTGAGTAGCAACACCATTCCTCGGGAAAAACAAGATGCAGGGGACACTAAAGTAAAAAAGTCCTACCTAAACAGTATGATGAAACGCCTTGTTCAAAAAGGTCTCGTCAATTATGAAAACTTCAAACCAATAAAAACTTACTGAAACATGTACAAAGGAGGCTCCCCTTATGAGTAGGAAACATTGACTAGCTGAGATATATTTGCTGGAGAAAATGGGATTTGGTAGGATCAAGTGCACGTCATAGCGAGCAAATGAAGCGCATCAAATGTCCACTATTTTTCAATAAGATGGATAAATTACTCAATTACCCAAAGGTAGATCCGTACGGTTCGCCGATACCCGACAAGAGCGGGAAGATAAATATGGAAAGCCATTCCAAATTAAGTGATTGAAAAACTGACGATAGTACTGAATTGATGGCTATATCTGATTCTTTCGATTTTTTTTATTTTTTTGATCAGTAAGGACCTAATATTTGGAACTATTATTCTAGTTGAATCAGTGATGCTGTTTGCTGGGAGCATGTCGGTAATATATAACACAAGGTTCTCTATTACGTTAAGCTGTATAGTCTGTGACAAACTACTTGTGCGACATCGAAAAATATAGGGAAATAAACGGCCTAAAAAAGCACGAAGCTATTCTATGAATTAAGCACCTACATTGCAAAAAATGCTTCCCTTTTTCTAATATTTCCGCGATAAAATATCCCTTGATTCGCGAAGAGAGCTACATATATTCAATGTATACGCCAGGTATCTATATAGGTTTGGATTATACATTGGAGCTATCAAAAATAAGTGGAAATACCAAAACTGAACCCGCCTAATAAAACAGGTGGATTTTTTAAAAGGTCTTTCGTTCGTTGATGTCTGTAATTAAGTCTCAACACAGTTTGAGCGTTGGGACGGAAACTAAATCCTCCTACCACACTCCACGTTTCATCACCAATTTTCCCTCCCGTCTCTCTGAATTTTCCAACATTCCAATCGACATATTCCAATCGGCAAGCAAGGTTTAGTGTAGCATTGTCCCATCCCAGTATTTTCTTTTTTAAAACAGGCTGTACAATATCCACAAAGCCGCCATATTGTTTATTGCCGTACTGCTGTGTATATGTTTCAGGAACATCAACATTTATCCATGCCCATTCACCTGTGATAAATGTATTGAGTGTTGGCAGTGTCGTATTGAAATCAACGACGAATACACTTAGTGTCCTTCTATCGTCAATATCCGAACCATCATCATAATACTTGTTATAGGCACCTCCCATATAAGACAAACCAATTTCTCCAATCTTGTTATTTCTAAAGGCTATTTTCCCGGTATAAAGAGGCTCTCCACTGTTAGACTCTTCAAAGCGTTCCACATTATTTTTGGCCGCAGGGAGATAAGTTTTATTCTGTTCATTATTGATTACAGTACCGTCAAACCCACTGGATAAATATGCTTCGTAGCCAAACATCCAATCACCACTATACTTCTTGCCGTATAAACCGAACCCCGCATTACTCCAGGTTGCCGGGAGCAATTGGGTTGCCGATATCGGACGGTCGGTAAATTCCCATTTGGGGCCGTCATGATTCTGATTGAAAGAGCCAATAGGGTTGACGATCATCCCTCCCCTTAAATTTAACAGTGGATGAAACTCGATATCTAATGCGGCAAACTCAACGGCTATTTCTCCTTCCGCCGGTTCAAACTCTATTTCCGACATAAATTTGATTCTTTTGCTAATGGTCGAAGCTATAAAAATCGTAAACCGCCTGAACTGGAACTGATGTCCTTCGCTAATGCCATCTTCGCCTACATGTTGCCAGTTGGCTTCCATATACCCACCCACGGCAACAGGCAATTTTCCCATAGACAATAATGGACGGTTATAAATTGCATCCATGTTCATACTGTTCTTGAGCGAATCTTGTGGATCTACTCGTTTGAAAAGTGAGGAATCTATCTGCGCATTCACAGCAGTAAATGCGCAAGTCAAGGCTATTGATATTAATAATGTTTTTAAATAATTTTTAGACATTTTTTAGGGAAATTTTAATTTGATTGTTGACAATGATTACAGGAAATGACCGTAACTGCCTATCGGCTGGGCCATTTTGTACCTGACCTTTATTATCGAATTCGCTACCGTGTGCGGGACATTCCAAGCGATCGCCAAATAGCTGTAACTCCGCTCCCTGATGGGTGCACTGCATGAGAAGAGCCGAATAATCTTCTTCACTAAACCGAAATACACAAATAGGATATTTTAATTGCGGATGCTCTACTACTACATATTTTATAAAAGTTGTTTCCTTTTTATCGCTGAAAAAACTAGCTAAGGGAATAAGAATGTCCGTATCAACAATTTTTCCACTGACTGTTTTCGAAGACGCACAACTTTCCAGCAAAAGTATTGCGACATTGCTACTCAGGCACGCAAAACCGCAGTTTTTTATAAATTCTTGGCGCCTCATAATCTTATAGAGATTTTAAAAATTTAATCAGTACCTGCTTATCATTGCTGGACAGATTTCTATATAGTTCCCGTGACTGTGCTGCTTCTCCGCCGTGCATTTCAATAGCTTCCTCTATACTTCTTGCCCTGCCATCATGCATAAGGAAATACTGACCACCCTGAGCATTCGGAGAAAGGCCTAAGCCCCAAAGCGGTGCTGTTCTCCATTCATAAGTTTTAGCAGACCCTTCGGTGTAACCATCGTCGAGTTCTGGCCCCATGTCATGGAGTAAAAGGTCTGTATATGGATAAAACTCCTTAAATGCCAGAGCTGCTATAGGTGCGTTTCCAGTAGTTAGCTGCGGTTTATGACAACTGGTACAGCTAATCGATGCAAATAGGGATTTACCATATATGACTTCGGGGTCTTCCTGATTTCGTTGAATTGGAGCTTTTAGGGTTTTAAGATAAAAAGCAAGATTATTTACTTTCTCTGTTTCAATTTCAGGGTCAATTTCTTCTCCGGAATATAAATCAATAGGATTATAAAGGGAGCTAATACCTATGTCTTGTGTTAAAGCATCCACTGTTTGTTGAAGAAGGTCATATACGCTTGCCTTTTTGCCGAATCGACCAATATACTTTCCTCTCTGCCTAATAACACCACTGCGGGGATTTACATAAGAAGGAATATCAATCCAGTTGACCCGTCCCGAAATCCCATCACCGTCTTCATCATCCGGATCTGCCATTGCCAACAACACTTCATCCGGGACAAATTCTAATAACCCCAGCCCCGTTACAGCCGGAGGCGTAAATTTTGAAAAAGTTGCCCCGGCAGGAATAGTCTCCGGAAGATAGCCGGGAATAGCTCTATTTTGCAATTGAGGACCGCCAAGATGAAGATATTTATTGCCTGTTTCATCGATTTGCCCAAAACGGTTCAATGTAGAGAATGGATGCCCTTTTCCATCACCTGCATGGCAACTTGCACAGTTGTTAGCAACAAATAGCGGCCCCAACCCCTTTTCAATAGTAAATATCTCATCATTGAACGTAACATCCCCATCCAAAAAACGCCGTGTTTCCGCATAGCTTAATCCCTCAATAGGGCCGTCTAATAATTCATCATCGGCAGGTTCAGAGGGTTCAAACTTATAACACGCTTGAACACATACAATGAGGGAAATGATTCCAAGGAAAACTAAGTATATTTTTTTCATTAGTCTAAAAAATGATTATTATTAATAAAAGTACAAAGTTAGTCAAGACTAACAAAATTATTTTAAAAATAATTTTATAAAAGGTGATATCTAACCCTTAAATGTTTATTTGACTAAAGAAAAGATGAGTGAATGTAAGAAAGGTGATACGGTCTAAATGGCTGATGCTACCAATACCTCCGAAGAGCATATAATCCCTGAACAGGAGACAAATGTATTTAGGATTGAAAATAAATTACGATGAACGATTGACAAGACAATGCTAGTCAGTTCCAATAAATGATCATAAGATGCATAGCACCATACAGTTTGTGAGAGCCAGCCGGGGGAGAAAGAATATCGTTTTCCGTTTATCTTATTGTAGTTTGCCAGAACATTGGGAATCGTTGTTTTTTGGCAGACCGAAGTGTGATATTAGCACGGGAATAAAGAAATCCTTGAGTAGATTTCTATTCCTCCAAGTATACATCATAGTTGAAGAGTAGGCTTGTAGGCACAACTCATCATTATCGCTTACAACGTGATTTAATAGTGAATGTATTTTGCTGCATCAACTATCTGACCAGTAACATATCACACACTTTTTTACTTAGAATTTCAGTTTGGTCTGTTCCGTATATAATCTTCATGCTTCCGTCAAAGGGCTCGATTTCTTTGACTTCTACAGTCTGTCCTAAATAAAGTTTACGTACATTTAAGTAATTCAGAAAATCAGATGAAGATTGCCTCACAGCCATTAACGTTGCTTTTTCACCGATTTCACACTCACTTAATGACTTGTGTTGAACTTCCATAATATTACCATCCTTGTCAGGGATAGGTGACCCATGAGGATCGACAGTTGGAAAACCGAGAATTTCATCCATTTTGTCAAAAAGGTCTGGCGCATGGATATGCTCGATCTGTTCTGCAATTGTATGCACTTTTTCCCATCCAAACCCCATTTTCTCCACGAGGTACATTTCGGTCAATCGATGCTTACGTACTATTAAAGCCGCCTCCCGCTTACCCCTATCTGTTAGTCTAACAGGCTTATAATTTTCGTAATGTACCAAGCCCTTATCAGCGAATCGCTTCATCATATTAGTTACGGACGACATTTTCACGTCCAACCATTCCCCAATATGCTTTAAATGGATGAGATCATCCTCATTAGCAAGATTAAAAAGTGATTTCAGATAATTTTCTTCGGCTACACTGTACATACATCAAATATATTGATAATTGAGTTTGTTACGAAGATAAAGCTGAAATTATTGCCTAGTTAGTCCTAAATTTTAATTTACATATATATAAGACCTTTATCAATCAATATCAAAATAAGAATTACCTAACAGCAACTTATTTTTAGTCTAGGCTAAAAAAATATTATACAATAATAAAAAATGGTATTTTGTTGGTAGGGTTGTATTTATTAATGTTTTCAGGACTAATTTTCCCAAGTCAGCTTTTTACTTATACTCTTTAATTTGACTTCCATTTCTAGAGGAAATCATTATTGGAATAATTATCTATAATATTTTGGTTGATTTCAGTAATCGCAAATCCTATGTCATGGAATCGAAAGTGTAGCTATTTTGTAACATTATCTGTTATAAGCTATCTGCAAAACGATATACTTAACAACTTTCTACCTTAGCAACAGTTTTCCCTAGTAATCAATATAGTAAATATGCAAACTATTCACAATGTAGATCAATGAGAAGCGTAAATAATTTATTAAAAATACAGTGTGAAATTTTAAACCCTTAATTATAGGAATTTGATTAAAAAACGAAAGGTTTTCAAACGGGGAGAATGAAAACCTTTACTAACCAATTATAAACCTAAATTATGATAGTACAAATGTACATGTAAATCACACACGAGTCAAGCCTCATAGTAACAATTAACAATTATTTAACATTGGATCGTTGTTTAACTAACTATACTATTAACTACACTATTTTATAACAATATTTTGACATAAAAATACCATAGTATTTCTTACTTTTGAAACCGAATGAACATTCAATTAACAGATAAAATAGAAAGTATATTTTTCCATACTTTAATACTCGTGAAGCAAAATGGTTTTCATGGAACCCCTATGAGTCAAATTGCAAAGCAATCCGATGTTGCCGTAGGTACCATTTACCATTATTTTCCATCAAAAGATGCACTTATTTTAGAGCTCTATCATTATTGCAAACGAAAGGTACACGGATTTATTTTTGACAACTTAGAAGAATCATTATCCTACAAAGAAAAGTTTGAATTAGTTTTTCGTCGATTTTGTGATTTTCATATCCAAAATGATGTAATATTTAGTTTTATGGATCAATTCTATTGCTCTCCATATTTTGAACTTGAAAATTGTAAGAATAGTGATGGTCCTTACGAGCAAAATCATATATATGGATTTCTGAGTGAGGGTATAGATAAAAAAAAATTAAAACAAGTGGATGCTAATACACTGCTTTCCGTATATGTAGGTACAGCAGTTTCTTTTTCAAAATCTATACTCTATCGAAAAGTAGAATTTAATGAAAAGATAATTAAAGAACTTATACAAACAATTTGGGATGGTGTAAAAAATGAAAATGAAGATGAAATTTAATATACGAAGTATTTTTACGGTAGCGATTTTAGCGCTAATGGGTTTAGAGGTTTCTGCACAAGAAAAAAGCCTACAATCTAATGCAAACTTAGATGATTTAATCAACTACGCATTAGGAAATAGGATTGAACTAAAGCAAGCACAAATAGATCAGCAAATTGGGGAAAGAGAAATCGCATCTGCCTTGTCAGGTTGGTTCCCACAGATTAACGCTACTGGTAATGTAAGTCATGCTTTCCAACTACCTACCGCCAATATCAATGGGAGTAACGTTCCGATGGGACAAAAAAACAATAGTTCGTTGAGTTTTCAAGCAGACCAAGCTATTTTGAATCCACAATTGTTTCAAGCCTCCAAAGCAGCACAATTTGTACGTCAAGGTAATAATTTGAATTTAGCGAGTACAAAGATTAATACCGTTGTAACAGTTAGTAAAGCATACTACGACATATTGACGAGTGAAGAGCAGATCAACATTATTAATGAAAATATCAGCAGATTAGAACGTCAATATACAGAAGCCAAAGCACGATATGAAGTTGGTTTAGTAGATAAAACGGACTACAAACGTGCGCAAATATCATTAAATAATGCGAATGCGGAATTAAAAACGGCTTCGGAGATGCGTAAATACAAATACGACTATTTAAAAATGTTAATAGCGATCCCTGCTTCAGAATCTATTTCTTTAACGTTTGCAGGACAAAATATGGAAAGCAATATCCTATTGGATACGACTGAAGTATTGCAGATAGCAAAGCGAGTAGAATATAAGCAAATTGAAAACTTAAAGGATATTCAAAAATTAAATACACAGTATCAAAAGTGGACATTTCTCCCTAAAATTGGCGCATATGCCAATTATACAATGAACCATAGAAATAGTGCCTTTGGAGATTTGTATAAAGATAATATACCCAGCTCTACTGTTGGTTTAAGCCTAAGTTTACCAATTTTCACAGGTAATAAACGGATTCAAGAGATTCGTAAATCAGAATTACAAGAAGACCGCTTAAAATTAGATTTACAAAATTTAGAAAACCAGATCAGCACCGAATATGCTGCCGCTATGGCCTCTTACCGTTCGAATATGAATGAATGGCGTAATGCGAAAGAAAACATCGAATTGTCTGAAGAAGTGTACAATACAATCAAAATGCAATACGATGCTGGTGTTAAGACATACTTAGACTTAATGACATCTGAAACTAATTTGAAAACAGCACAATTGAATTATTTAAACTCATTATATGCGGTATTATCAAGTAAGCTTGATATTCAAAAAGCATTGGGGACTGTAGATATAAAATAAGACAAACTACCTTTGAAAATATACACTATGAATAAAAATACATTATTAACGGCTTTAATTGTTAGTACAGCATTCTTGGGACAATCTTGTGGTAACAAAGAAAATAAACAAGCTGCTGCACAAGCACAACAAGCCAATGCACCTACTCCTATAGGTATGGCAATAGCAACAAAAGAGATTGTTTCGGGATTGATAACTTATCCAGCTACTGTAGTTCCTTTACAAGAAACCGAAATCAGAGCGGAAGTTTCTGGATATGTAACAAATATATTTGTTACTGATGGAGCTATAGTATCCAAAGGTCAGCGTCTCTATGAAATAGACAGAACCCGTTACCAAGCAGCATATGACCAAGCTAAAGCAAGCCTAGAAATTGCTAAAGCAAACTTAGCACGTGTAGAGAAAGATTTACAACGCTACCAAACATTAGCAGAAAAAGACGCTATTGCCAAACAAACATTAGACTACGCCTTTACGGATGTAAATAATCAAAAAGCACAAGTTCAGGCAGCAGAAGCAGCATTGACTACAGCACGTACCAATGTACAACGCTCTGTTATCATTGCTCCATTCTCCGGTACAATAGGTATATCACAGGTTCGTAATGGTGCTTTAGTAAGTGCGGGTACTTCTTTATTGAATACAATTTCTTCAACAAACCCTATTGCAGTAGAATTTCAAGTGAACGAGAAAGATATTGCTACGATTAGCAAATTACAACATAACGCAAGCAATGCACAATTATATGCGACACTACCTGATGGTGCTCGCTATGAAAACGCAGGTCATATAGCTACCATTGACCGTGCTGTAAATAGCCAAACAGGAACATTAAAAGTTAGAGCATCTTTCTCTAATCCTAATAATCTTCTTCGTGCTGGCATGAATACAACGATGAATATCGAGAGTACATCTACTGTAGAAGAAGTTGTTATTCCTTACAAAGCTATTTTCGAGCAATTAGGCGTATTCAATGTTTATACTGTAAATGACAGCAGTAAGGTAGAAGTTAAGCAAGTTACTTTAGGCAACAAGATTAATGACAAGGTAGTTATCAAATCAGGTTTAGCAGGTGGTGAGAAAATTGTTGTTGAAGGTGTTGCTTCGGTTAGACCAGGAGCTTCGGTTACAGCACAACAAAACGAACAGAAAAAATAATACTATTTGCTAAAACGCTAAATAAAATAAAATGATTTCAGAAGTATTTATTAAAAGGCCCGTTACCGCGATAGTTATATCGATACTGATCTCAGTACTCGGTGTGATATCGTTGTTTACATTGCCTATTTCACAATATCCGTCCATCGCCCCTCCTACTGTGACTGTTACGGCCAACTATACAGGTGCAGATGCACAAACTGTAGAGCAAACCGTGACGACGCCTATTGAAAGTCAGATCAATGGTACGCCTGGGATGATCTATATGTCATCAAACAGTACTTCCAATGGCCAAGCACTAATTACGGTAACTTTTGAGGTAGGTACCGATATTGATATCGCTACGTTAGATGTACAAAACCGTGTCGGTATCGCTGAGCCATCCCTACCAGAGGCAGTACGTCGTCTAGGTGTGACAACACGTAAAGCAAATACAGATATCTTGATGCTAGTTTCATTAGTGTCGCCAGATGGAACACGTGATGACAAGTTCTTGTCAAACTATGCTAACTTATATGTAAAAGATGCTTTATTGCGTGTAAATGGTGTCGGTGATGTTACTGCTTTTGGACAACCTTTTGCTATGCGCGTATGGTTAGATGCCAACAAATTAGCAAACCTAAATATGACTCCTGCAGAAGTATCTGCTGCTATCGGTGAGCAAAACTCTCGTGTACCAGGGGGATCTGTAGGTGGTCGTCCACAACATACAACAACGGTTTTTGAATATCCTGTTATTACAGATTCAGATCTATCAGAAGTAGAGGACTTTGAAAATATTGTTATAAAAACAAATAACGATGGTTCTATTGTATTATTAAAAGATGTCGCTCGTGTAGAGTTAGGTCAATTTAGCTATGGTACTTCTACTAAAGTTAATGGCATGGTATCTACTGGTATGATGATCAATCAAACACCAGGTGGTAATGCTGTACAAACAGCCGATGGGATATACGAGACATTAGAAAAACTGAAAAAATCATTTCCAGAAGGTGTAGATTACGTTGTTGGTTATGAAACAGTATCTGTAGTTAATGCTTCGATCGAGTCTGTAATACATACATTAATTGAAGCCCTAATCTTGGTTACCATAGTTGTATTCTTCTTCTTACAAAGCTGGAGAGCCACATTGATTCCTGTTTTAGCGATCCCTGTATCTATCGTAGGTACATTTATATTTTTCACCTTATTTGGTTTCTCCGTAAATAACTTAACCATGTTGGCCTTTGTACTGGCCATTGGTATCGTAGTGGATGATGCCATCGTAGTGGTAGAGGCTGTACAGCACTATATAGATCACTATAAGATGAGTGCCAAAGAAGCTACAATGCGTGCGATGAAAGATATTACAGCACCAGTTATTGCTATTGCCTTAATCCTTGCTGCTGTATTCGTTCCTGTAGGATTTATCCCTGGGATGGTAGGTAAATTGTATCAACAATTTGCGATTACGATTGCCGTATCAGTAATGCTATCGGCATTTATAGCTTTATCATTGACACCAGCATTGTGTTCATTATTACTAAAACCTACAGCTGTAACAGCTGATTCTAAAGGCTTAAATAAATTCTTTTACAAATTCAACCAATGGTTTGATAGAGTTACTTATCGATATTCTAAAGGTGTAAAAGGAGTTATCAAAAAAGCACCGTTAGCATTAATCCTGCTGCTATGTATAATGGTTGGAACAGGTTATATGTTTAAAACAAAGCCTACAGGCTTTATCCCGACAGAAGACGGAGGTGTGTTCTTTACAGGTGTCACTTTACCAGAGGGTTCTTCGGCTGAACGCACGGACGCTGTATTGAAAGAATTGGAGAATGATTTACGCAAAGACTTCCCAGAAATTGAATATGTAACGGCTATTTCTGGAATAAACATCCTAAATAGATCATTTAAATCGAATGGTGCCTCCTTATTTGTGTCCCTTAAACCATGGGCAGAGCGTAAACGTACAGCAAGTCAAATAACAGGCGCTATCATGGGTAAATATGCTACATACCCTAAAGCACGTATTCTTGCGGTTACGCCGCCAGCTATACCTGGCCTGGGGAACTCAGGTGGATTCTCTATGTATATTCAGGATTTACAGACTGTGGATATCAAACAATTTGAAGCAGTTGTAGGTAAATTCTTAGCAGAGGCAAATCAACGCCCTGAAATAGGAATGGCATATACCCTATTCAGCTCTAATTCGCCAAATTACAAATTGGAGGTTAATCGTGAGCAAGCAAAGCGTATGGGTGTACCTATTTCTAGTATCTATTCTACCATATCATCATACTTAGGATCTAGTTATGTAAATGACTTTACTAAATATGGCCGTAACTACCGTGTAGTAACTCAAGCAGATATTGATTTCAGGATGAATATTGAAGATATTAATAAATTGTACGTAAATAATGTTCAAGGTAACCCTGTACCACTAGGTACATTGGTAAGTTATGAGCTTGTGACGATGCCTTCGATCATCAATCACTACAATATCTTTAGAGGTATAGAATTGTCCGGTAGTGCAGCACCGGGATACAGTTCTGGTGATGTATTGAATGCTCTTGAAGAAGTAGCCGCACAAACACTACCTGCAGGATATGATTATCAGTTTTCGGGTTTATCATTACAAGAGAAACAATCAGGCTCTAAAACGATTCAAATCTTTGCGTTGTGTATTTTATTTGTATTCTTACTCTTAGCCTCACTTTACGAAAGTTGGTCTGTACCTTTCTCAATCTTATTATCTGTACCACTAGGTATATTCGGAGCTATATTAACATTGATGTTCATTCCTAGTTTAGATAATAATATTTATGCACAGATTGGACTGGTTACAATTATTGGTCTTGCGGCCAAGAATGCTATTCTAATCGTTGAATTTGCGAAGGAACGTGTGGATATTGGTATGAATCTATTGGATGCTACATTAGATGCTGTTAGATTACGTCTTCGTCCTATTATCATGACTTCACTAGCATTTATTTTAGGTATTATACCGCTGATGCTATCGACAGGAGCGGGTGCAGTTTCACGTCAAACAATAGGTTGGACAGTATTTGGTGGTATGATGGCAGCTACATTTTTAGCTATTTTCATCGTCCCTGTTCTATTTTATGTAATTACAAAACTTGCCTACGGTAAGAAAAAATTAGCAGAATTAGAAGCTTCTTTTGATGAAGAAAAGAAAAAACAGTTGAGTGCTCATTAAGAAGCACCCAAAATATTATTTAACAAAAGTCGACCACTACAGGTCGACTTTTGTTTTTTCTACATATATAACTTTTCAGAACGCGTAATTATAATCTAACTATAATCATCAATAATATTACTTCCCTAAGTACCCTATTTAATTTCTTCTATAATATTAAAATCATTTAAACAAGCTTAATACCTACTATGCGACTTCAGGTTGCTAAATGATTAGCAAAAAACTCACCTATAAATAGGCCTTTACACGCTCTTTAAAGAACAAAAATTTAGGTCTATAATGGTTTTTATTACTCCTTTGAAGCCTATTTTTAATTATTGACTTTTTTTCTAATTCATTATCAAACACTTCACAAATAGTATTGAAAAACATTTTGCATAACTAAGTTTAACATTTATATTTGCAGAGTCAAAACAACAAAGCAGCTCGCCCAGCTGGCGGAATTGGTAGACGCGTTGGTCTCAAACACCAATATCTTCGGATGTGCCGGTTCGACTCCGGCGCTGGGTACTAAAGCCTTAATCGTAAAGATTAAGGCTTTTTTTATTTCAATTCACAAACGGATCATGCGCAAAAGTTGTGTTTAGGCAAATATTTCAGTAGTAATATAATGTAATGGCTTAGGAATGTTGAGTGTTTTGAAGGCAGTTTATTAATAAAATGGGTTCTACTATTGCCTTCTATGCCAGGCGGGCATCCTACTTTCTCTTGACAGAAAGTAGGGCAAAGCTCAAGACTTATTTCTTTATGTTCGCTACCGCGACGCTCCACTACAATAGCGGTTTCCTAGGTCTCCCTGGCAATACCCCACGCAAAGACTGGAAATCCTTATTCCTGCTAACTGTAAGCCACAAGTGGTTGTAGCTGCACTGCTCTTAGCTCCATACAGAAAAAGGTCGTCCTTTTTCGGAACTGCTAATATTATTGGATCATGCACAAATTTGTGTTTAAGCAAATATTTTAGTTAATCTATACAGAAAGAAATTTACATCTTTTACGCCTCTAAACTGTGCTCTGAAAGCTTTTATTTTAGCATTAAAGGACTTACTTCGTAGCTGCTTCGCGGTCAGCGGAAGCATTAGTTGATCTATTGATAAAGTAATTGAGGATAGATTTGTAATTGACTGATATGGTATTGACAATAGTATTGAAGGATTTGAATCCAGCCAATTCCACATC
>NZ_JADEYQ010000025.1 GCF_022627575.1 Sphingobacterium rhinopitheci | reverse complement strand
GTAAAACAGCTTCTTGCAAGAAGCCGATATTTACTCTATAAAAGCGAGTATAAGTGGACTTGCGAACAAAAAGAAAGAGCTAAATTATTATTTGACCGCTATTCAGATATTGAAAAAGCATACCGCTTATCACAGGAACTTTCGTGGATATTCAACACATCAATTAATAAGCTCTACGGAACCACAAGACTAGCTAAATGGGTGAATAAGGTAGAACAATCAGGATTCAAGTCATTCAATACTGTATCTAGAACAATAAATATCCATCATAAAAAGATCCTAAACTACTTTGATAATAAAAGTACCAACGCTTCAGCAGAGTCCTTCAATGCTAAAATAAAAGCATTCAGAAGTCAGTTTAGAGGGGTAGCTGATATCAATTTTTTCCTTTTCAGATTAACTAAATTATTTGCCTAGTCCACAGATTTTGAATATGATCCATAGCTCCAAGGCTACAAAGGCTCGCTATGTAATCATAAATATTCTCTATAGACTCCGGAAACCATGTGATACATATACCGGAAATATTCCTATTATGGATTACTGTATTATATCCCTGTTCTTTTAATTTAAATAAAATAGCTTTAGTAAGCTTTTCAAATTTCATAGTTTATACCAACTTTAATAATTACTACTATAAAACGATATAATTACATTAAATGAAACAAACATAAATAATATGACATATAGCTTATTACATTTATGCATAAGCTGTTATGATTTCAAAATTAAGATATTTTAGTATTCTTAACTTGATATGCCGACCCAGGTAGGAACTCCAATTGACTAACCTAGCAATTCCTATTCATTTATCTTTTCTGATCCGCAGATTATTACAATAGAATCTCACCGATTAATAGTGCTTTTTTACCGACAAAATAAATGTTCTTGTCTAATATAAGTATATAAGCTAATTAAGTACCATTACATTTGGCTACATAAAACTATACTAATAAAACTATGACCACATTAATAAAATTGCTAACGACATTCTTAATAATATTACTATCGAACTATGCAAAAGCACAAGACACCCCTAAATTAGGGGATAATCCTGAAACTCAGCATAATTGCATAGTACACATTGAAGATAATAAAGTAGTTTTGGAGGATCCTATTTGCGCAGCTTATTTTCCTCTGGTAACTAGACTGAATAACAACCAAACGAGTAATAAAACTGATTTTTTGATGAAACTTAAGAATATCGAAAATCATAAATTAAATTTTAACTGGACTTACAACACATCAGATTAATATATAATTATAGCAAAAACTGAGTGGTATTTTGCGATATGACAGAGCATATAAAACAGTACATTTCCAAATGAAAAACTATTTATAGATATTCAAATATGTAAGTAGGAGTCATATTTTTAGGTAAATAAAATTACTACACAACACCTTAGAAAGGTGATAATAAAAATCACCTAAGCTCAAACTCACTTCATTTAAAATTTATTATGCATCAGTAAATAATATCTATAATTTGTAAAACATTAAGCCCAAATATTTGTTAATAATACAAACTATTAGGACTAATAAATATTATGTAATGATGAATCAAAATGACATAATAAATGCTACCAACAATAAAGTAGTATTTAAAAATTTTAAAGAAATTCAAGGGCAAAGAGAAGACACAGTTGCTCCATTCGCATGTACAACGCTTATTGTTAAAGATTTAAACAACAATGTATACCACGGAAGAGGAATGGAACTCACTTTTGGTGAAGGTTTATCTAGTTTAACATATTACCCTAAAGGTTTTGTTTTTCAGCATTTAGCTCCTGACCAATCTAAAGGTTTACAATACACTGCAAAATATGCTATAATTGCCGTAACTACCCCCATCAGTGCTTTTGATCCTAAATGTGCTATGGAAGGCTTTAATGATGGCGGATTAGCATTCAGCCTAAATATGATGCCTGCGCCACCGTTAGCAGATTTGACTACAGCAGAGTATCCTAACTCAGTTCCCTTCGCTTCTTTTGGAGAATGGGCATTAGCAAATTTCGCTACTGTCGAAGAGTTAAAAAATGGTATTACACAAAATGTTTCTTTTTGGTCTGAAGAATTAGCTATGCTTGGTGGGTTAAAAACACCATTTCATTTTGCTGTTTATGACAAGACAGGTGGTAGTGTAGTTGTAGAGGTAAAAAATGGAGCTTTAATTATTTACGACAATCCTTTGGGCGTGATGACCAATGGCCCAGAATTTCCTTGGCATATCGAAAACTTAAATAACTATTCACATATGACCAATATCGAAACCGTTATTGGTAAAGTGGGTGATATTACACTAAGACAACCCGATAGTGGTATCGCTACAAGCGTATTACCGTCATCAGCTACTTCTGTAGGTCGTTTTGTAAAAGCTGTTTATTACTCTTCATTTGCAAATAGAGTCGAAGACCCTGATTTGCAGTTGGCAGAATTAGGACACGTGATGAATAACTTTGACCGTCCTAAGAATATAACTAAAGAAATGGCTAGTGCTGCAAAAGATGGTACACCGGCAAAATACATGACTGAGTTTACCTTATGGATAGTACTCACAGACCTGAGTAGAGGTATACTACATGTACGCTTATATGATAGTCTAAATTATCAAAAATTCACATTCGAACAATTTAAAGATCAATCAACTGAAGTTTCTATAAAACTAGTTTAATATTTTATATCATTCATTTGAAAGAGGCAGTCTCATACTAATTGAGGCTGCCATTTTATTTTTGAAAATTAATTGAACGCATAATAGGGTACATCATAAACTTCAAACTGCGCTCGCTACCTAATATAAAAGCCTATAGACAATTGTCCATAGGCTTTTGTGATTATAAAAAGTATTATTTATTTTTTTCCTCTGATACCATCTACCCACTCGTGGAATCTACCAAATTGCTCTGTAAGGAAGTTTTCTTTTTTCTCTTCATTTTCAGGAATTGAAGCTCCCGGAATAATGTGCTCAAAATAAGTACCTTTAAATACTTTGCGAAGTAAGCCCTCTCCTACAAATGGTTGATTATCATTCAAAGCTTTTGTTGCTTTTAGCAAATGACGGATATCATATTGTGAAGGATATACATCAGGTACTTGTTTATTTAGATTTAACAACGAATAAACGGCTACACGTGCGGTACGTACAGAGCTTTCCATCGTAAATACAACATCATTGTTTGTTTCTACAAACTGACCTACTAAACCTAAGTTAGAACATCCTTGAGGAACAATCTCTGGGCGATCACCTTTGGCACGAGGCATAAACATCGACGTGATATATGGCATAAAAGTCGTACGTACAATAGTATTTTCAATGACATTGTCCAATTGATCTTCGATACCCACATGGTGACATAATTCAGCTAAGATTTCATTACCTGTACATTCAGGCATTGTTTTCTTAATATGATTACCTTCTTTATCCATAAATAACGCGTAAACCCATATTACCAATACATCATCAGGTTGTGTAGGATAATGTGGTTGACGGTTACACGTAAAACTCATTAACCAATTAGAGTCTGTGATCGTGATAATACCACCTGTTACCGTTTTTCCAGAATAAGGATCATTTACAGCATATTCTTTAAGCTTATCTACAAAAGCAGAAGGACGACAAGTCAATGTTGCAGACATCCAAGCTGATTTTTCGATATCACTACAGAATTTCTCTGGTTTACCGAAAACAGCAGATTTAGTGGCTAAATTTTTCCATAATTTCCATCCCGCAGACTGTCCACTTGTAGAATTATCAATTTTTTGAATAGGTGCTTCCGTATTGTTACCGTAAGAAGAATCTTCTGTCATCGAACCTGTTGTCACCACAACATAATCGTCAGCGCCGATTTCAATACTATGTTCTACACCATCTTTAACGGTTACTATACCTTTTACGACTTTAGTATCTCCCTGGATATCGATATCCAAATCTTTCACTAAATTGTTTAATTCAATTTTGACACCTTTAGCTACAAGGAAATCACGCAATGGCTTGATAAAAGTATCGAATTGGTTGTATTTTGGGAAAACCAATGCCGATAAATCATTTAATCCATCTAAATCATGTAAAAAGCGGTGCATATATAATTTGAACTCCAATAAGCTATGCCATTGCTCAAATGCAAACATGGTACGCCAGAAAGTCCAAAAATTACTTGCTTTAAAAGTATCGCTGAAATAATCATCGATTGTTAAATCGTCTAAATCTTCTTTATTCTTAAGCAATAACTTAATTAATGCTAATTGATCTTTTTTGTTTAATCCTAATTTACTAAAATCCTTTACTTCACCTTTATTGTGAATCAAACGAGATTTAGAGTAGTTTGAATCATTATCATTCAATAAACGATATTCATCCAAAACACTGTATGGATGAGGCAACTCAACTGCAGGAATATCTTGGAATAAATCCCAAAAATTTTCGTAGGTCATATCCATTTCACGGCCCCCGCGAATTAAATAACCATCTGTAGCATTACCAGAACCATCCATAGAACCACCTTCAATGCCTAATTGCTCGATGAAAGTAATATTATGACCTGGGATATGTCCATCTCTAATAAAATAATAAGCTGTTGCTAACCCCGCAATACCACTACCGATAATATATATTTTACTCTTCTCAAAAGACTTATTCAAAACAGGTTTATTGCGCTGATAATTACCTATTTGATTTGCATACGGCATCGGTCTATCAGGACCATTATGGATTACATCCTTATTAGCATCAGGTTGATGATCTACGTTGTTGTAATACTTTGACGCATTTAATACTTTGTCAAATTTTTTAGTGATATCTTTCATTTTATTATTATTTATAATTTTAATGAGAATAATTTTTAATTAATCGTCTGTTTCTTCCCCATTATTTTACTCATCACAATAGGGATAAGAACAAACACAAATACGCCGGCCACAATAAATATGGTGTAAACTGTTGGGCTATCGATTGGCAATTGAGAAGGAGGAATAAAGCATAGTACAAAAGCAAATGCCACAGCCACAAAACCTAATCCTCCAAACACACTCATTCCATATTTACCTCCAGGTACTTTGAAAGCACGCGGCAGATTAGGTTGTGTTTCACGAAGTCTAATTCCGGATAGGTACATCAGCATATACATGATTAAATACAAAGCACCTGTCAAAGAGCTCAACAAAAAGAAAGCTACGCTGACATCTTCTAGTACAAAATATAATGCACATAATAATGTAACTAAGCCCCCTTGTACATAAAGGATATTTGTTTGAATACCATTTTTATTGAGCTTGGTCATAAACTTAGGTAACTCCCCATCCTTAGCAGTATACAATAATGCGGTACTAGGACCTGACAACCACGATATAATACAAGAAGCACAGCCTACAACAACAAGAACTGCTAAAACATTAGTCATCCAACTGATATTATAGTGTGCAAATACTAATTTGAAGGACTCTAAAACTCCCGCTTGTAAAGTGATTTGATCGTAAGGAAGAAGTACCGAAACTGATAATCCTCCTAAAGCAAGAATTATGAATGATATAACAGATGCTATCAACATAGCTTTAGGATAGTCCTTTTTAGGGTTATCCAACTCTGCAGCATGTACTGCCAAAGCTTCAATACCGGAGAATAATAATACAATCGTCGCGAGGAAAACGATATTTCCTATACCTGATAGATGAGGTATAAAACGAGGTTCTGTAACACCATTGACTGTAACAGCGATCTCTGTTTGTGCGGCAGGAATAGAATTGAAAGCTAGTGGATTACCATCTAATGTCCAATAAATAGCAAGACCTATCAAGGTTAACAAAGGTACAATTGTACCGAAAATAAAACCCTTACTGGATATTTTAGATATAAAACCGGTTCCTTTAAAACTGATAAATGTAGAAATCCAATAAATTAAGATGGCAAACGTTCCAATAAATTTTCCATCGGAAGCTAACTCTGGCTTATCAATAATATAAGCGATAGCTGCTGCGCCAAATGCTAATGTCGTAGGATACCAAACAACATTTTGCATCCACTGCAAAAATACAGCAACAAACCCCGTTCTTTTATTAAAAGCTTCTTTTACCCATGTGTACACACCACCGCCTTGATCAGCAAATGCTGTACCTAGTTCCGCACTGACTAATGCCGCAGGAACTAAAAATAAAATCGCCGCAAAGATAAGGTAAACAAACATTGTCAACTCCTCTTGCGACATGATAGGTACCCCCCGCAAGCTCGTTACGGCAGCAGCTATCATCAACGTTAATGATATTACAGTAATCCTACCCTTTTTTGGGGCAGGATTACTACTTGATAAATTAGTTTGATTGTTATCAGACATAATTAGCAATGATTAATGTTTGAAACTTCCAGCTTCTGCTTCAGTTAAAGCAACAGTAACGGGATGTTTCTCAAAATATGCTATGCAGCTTTTCAAATCTGTCAATAAAAGATCAGCCATATCATGACTAAAACCATGTCTTATCAATACACGTTGAATCACCATATCTTCACAATTAGTAGGTAAAGAATATGATGCTATTTGCCAACCACGAGATCTCATTTTATCTGTCAGATCGTATAAAGAAAAACCAGGATTAACGCCTTTTTTAATCATCCATGCCGCACCAGGGATCCCTGTAGTACCATCATAGAGTAGATCAAACAAGCCTATTTTTTCAATTTCTTTAGCTATATAGATACCATGATCAGCACATGCTTGCTGAATTCTTTCATAACCTTCACGACCGTGACGTAAGAAATTAAAGTATTGTGCTATCACTTGACCACCCGGTCTAGAGAAGTTCAATGCAAATGTTGGCATTTCACCGCCTAAATAATTCACATTGAAGATCAATTCTTCTGGTAAATCTTCGGCATCTCTCCATACTATCCAGCCCACACCGATAGGTGACAATCCAAATTTGTGTCCTGAAGTATTAATAGACTTTACCCTAGGCAATCTAAAATCCCAAACGAGATCTTTTTGGATAAATGGTGCTAAGAAACCACCACTCGCTCCATCCACATGAATAGGAATATCTAAGCCTGTATCTTTTTGTAATTTATCTAAAGCATCGTTTATTTCTTTTACATTTTCATATTGTAATGTAAAAGTAACGCCCAATGTAGGTACTACACCAATTGTATTTTCGTCTACACGTTTTAAAACCTCTTCAGCATTCATCAATAAACGACCATGCTCCATCGGAATTTGACGAATCTCAACATCAAAATAACGTGCAAACTTCTCCCAACACACTTGAACAGGACCGGTAATAATATTAGGTTTGTCAGTAGGTTTACCTTCAGCTTGGCGTTTTTTTCTCCAGCGCCATTTTAGTGCTAATCCACCTAACATAGCAGCTTCACTAGAACCTGTTGTTGAACATCCTAATGTAGTAGCACTAGCAGGAGAATTCCACAGATCAGCAAGAATATGTACACAACGAGACTCTATTTCAGCCGTTTGGGGGTATTCATCTTTGTCAATCATATTTTTAACGATACACTGATCCATTATTGCTCGAGTGTAATCATCAGTATAAGTCTGACAAAAAGTAGATAAGTTTTGTTTTGCATTGCCATCTAACAACAACTCATCCAAAATTAAATCCTTGATCAATTCAGGGTCGTTAGAAGATTCAGAAATAGCGAATTTTTTTAATGGTGATAAAGAATCCTTCTGTGTATACAGATCATATACACTTTCAGGTAATTCTTTGTTTACTTTGTGAGTAGCCATAGTGTTGTTTTATAATTTTAACAATAGTTATTGTATTAAAACAACTCAAATGTTTAAATGTTTTTCAATAAAAACATTTTCTTTCACACAAAGTATAACTACTTATTTATAAGTACATTGTAGATATAATTGTGTACTTAATTATCAAAATCATAATTGTCAACAATTAAGTGATTAAAATGATTAAAAAAACATAATAGGTTTTTCATATGTCCCGTAATATTAGCTGTATTACAATCAGATATTCAGTATACAATGAACCTATTTGCATAGGGTTTAAAATGAGCAATATATAAATATAATGTATTAAAATAAAAGGGTTGATATTAAATATCAACCCTTTTATTTAGTCTTCCTGAGGTTCTACTTCCATTATAACATATATATCCTCATTATCTTTTTTCATTTTATATTTCTCTCGCGCAATGCGCTGAATTTCCACTTGATTATATTGAACATCTTTAATAGCTCTCTCTATATTAGTGATTTCAGTGGTATAAAACTCTTTTTCATATTCCAATTTAGTTTTCTGGTTTTGGAAATTATATTGTGTAGGTAAATCATACCTATCAAAAAATACCATCCATAAAACAAACGCAAGACCTGCTATCAAAAATTTATTCTTCACTACTGACATTAAACGCTCCATATCTCAAAAAATAATAGTAAATATCCACAAAAAATTAATATTTAATAGGATAATCCTCCATAAATTCAAATTTATAGTTTTCCTTTTTCAAAGAATCTATAAGATTAGCTAATAATTTACGACCATTTTTTGTTTGGAACATATCATCATGCATCAATAAGACAACATTATTAGGTGTTTGCGAGCTTTTATTATTCATAAAATTACGCATTTTATTAACTGTTTGTACTAGTGGTTGTACAGGTACACCTGTTACACTATTTATACGCCATTCGACATCCCAACCATATATTTTGTAACCATTAGTAAACAGCGTATCTGCCGTCTTAGCACCACTCTTTAGATCAATAACACGTACATCGTCGTATATCCAAATATTACGTCCTGGGAGACGAGCAATCTTATGTTTTAAGTCTAACACATTTTCATTTTTAACAAAATCGTCATATGAAGCCTTAACATCACTATAGAAATTGGCGAATTTATTATAACCGTGGGTATAGCTATGGTTATAACAAGCGACCAATGGATTGGCTTTATAACGTTGAACATCACGTTTCCTAGCATTACCCATATTTTCATGACGCCCCACTAAAAAAGCACTTACTTTAACATTCTTAGCTTTTGCCAAAGAATCTATAGCGAAACTACCAACCAATGGTCCGTCATCAAAAGTTAAAAACACATGTTTAGGATGTTTATTAAATTCTCTTCTTAAAGAATCCTTAAGCTTTCTTTTTTGATTATTAATAGAAATAGGATTAATAGTGTCAACAGTAAAGATTAATTGATTGCGTCGCAAAGAGTCCCATTTATCCAACAACAGTGGCTCATGTTTTAATACATGCTCCATATCATCAATTATTGATAATGAATCTTGTTTATTTGATCCGAAAACTTGAGTTGAAAAATTTTGGCAGGATGCCCCAAAAAGAAGCAGAAATAGTATAAATATGCCCCCTCTTAACCCCCTAAATCCTAAGTGCATGAATAAAAATGTTTATGGTATAATCTCCTGCCAAAAATAGGATAATTTTCTTAATTACAAGGTAATTATAAATAAAAAAACAGCGCTATTTAGTAAATAATGCTGTCTTATAATATGTTTGACTATTAATTAACGATCCCCTCTTCTATTATCTCTATGATGGTCTCTCCCGTGTTTTCTTTTCTCTTTATGCTTGCCATTATAATTATGTCCATTCCCTTTATTTCGGGCATCACGAATCACTACCTGAGAACGGTGATGTTTATTACGACTATACCTGTTATAATATTGATTATGATTATGCCAAGGTCTATTATCATTGATTACAACCTTATGAGTACGGTACATATCTACATGTCTATATTCTCTAGGAAGCCTCGATCTAGTAATCCATTTATTACCTTTTCTATACGTATAATTCTTATTAACAACACTATAATAGACATTTACCTCTGGTAAATAATAGTATCTTACATAATCATATCCTGCAGGTCCCCATAAAGGTTGGCTACCTATATTAATATTTACCGATACCTGTGCTTTTGAACTTTGAGCAAAAAATAAACTAAATGCTATTAATGATGCGTATAAAATGTTTTTCATAATGCCACCCCTTTCTTATTATTAAATAATAAATATTTGTTGAATTAATGATATGACCATTAACATATACAGAAGGATTAAATGAAAAAACAAAATAATTGGGATATTACTTTAAAGTACTAATAAACAGCACAAAAAAAATCAACTAAATTTGGAGAGTTAGCCTAAAACCCCGAAAATAGTTAATCGTATAAAGAATAAAATGAAGATGGTAAAAACATATATATTACAATGTAATTTGCTATCTTTGTGCAAATTTTTAAAAACAACAGCATAAAATTTTATGGCATTACAATGTGGTATAGTAGGCTTACCGAATGTAGGTAAATCGACATTATTTAACTGTCTGTCTAATGCAAAAGCACAGGCAGCAAACTTTCCTTTTTGTACTATCGAACCGAACGTAGGTGTAATCACTGTACCTGACGAACGTCTTAATAAATTAGCAGAATTAGTTAACCCTCAAAAAATTGTTCCTAATACTATCGAGATTGTTGATATAGCAGGACTAGTAAAAGGTGCTTCAAAAGGTGAAGGCCTTGGAAACCAATTTTTGGGTAATATTCGTACTACAAATGCTATTATTCACGTATTACGTTGTTTTGATGATGGTAATGTAATTCACGTTGATGGTTCAGTAGATCCGATTCGTGACAAAGAGATTATCGATACAGAACTTCAACTTAAGGATTTAGATACTGTTGTAAAACGTATCCAAAGAGTGGAGAAAATGGCAAAAACTGGAGGCGATAAAGATGCTAAAAAGACATTTGAAATCTTATCAATTGTAAAAGAGCACTTAGAATCTGGAAAATCTGCGCGTACCTCACCTATTTCCGAAGAAGACTTCGAATTTATCGAAGACTTGACATTATTGACCGTAAAACCTGTTTTATACGTTTGTAATGTAGACGAAGGTTCAGTAAATACAGGAAATGCTTATGTAGATAAAGTAAAAGAAGCTGTTAAAGAGGAAAATGCACAAGTATTAATTATCTCTGCTCAAATAGAGTCTGAAATTGCTCAATTAGAGAGCTACGAAGAGAGACAAATGTTCTTAGATGACTTAGGTCTTGAGGAATCAGGTGTTTACAAATTGATTCGTTCGGCATACTCCTTATTGGACTTAGCTACCTATTTTACAGCAGGAGTAACAGAAGTACGTTCATGGACTATTGAGAAAGGATTTACTGCTCCACAAGCTGCAGGTGTTATTCACACTGATTTTGAAAAAGGATTCATTCGTGCAGAGGTTATCAAATATGCTGATTTTATTGAATATGGGTCTGAAGCAGCAGTTAAAGAAGCAGGGAAATTATCTGTAGAAGGAAAAACATATATTGTTGAAGATGGTGACATTATGCACTTCCGTTTTAACGTATAATTTACACCAAATAACATTAAACAATAAAGAAGGTGCTTAGTAAAAAGGCACCTTCTTTATTGTTTAATAAGTAAGGATATTAATTCCAAGTTGGTTTTCCAGCTTTCATCTTAGACAAAGTTTCCTCGAATTGTTCTCTTTCCGATTCCGAGGCTGATTTAATTGCCTTTTCTTGCCATAGGACTGCATTTTTTACATCCCCTGATTTATAAAGCAAATTAGCATAAGTATCCAAATATCTTGGATTTTCTATTGGATTTAAGGATTTCTCACTCCATAATAAAGCAGATTGTAAACATGCTAGATCATCACAATTTTCAAATATAGTATAAGCAAATTGATTAAGCATTTCTGATGTAATAATAGTATCCTGTGTACTTATTATTTCATTCACCACATCTTTGAATCCAGGCCAATTTTTATGTATTCTAAAATATTCCCCCTTAACATGTAACATATATCTACGTGTATCAATGGATGGAAAATCATTCTTTAACTGCTTCAGCAAAGCTTCAAAATCCAAAGACACATTAGCCTCATCGTACACTTGGGGCATGACAATATCCTTAATAATTACGCCAGCTAGTATATCATTTACCGTGAAAGACAAATTGAGCTCAGTTAATAATGCTTCAGCTTTATCCATATTATTTGTGAATAACTCAAATGTAGCTGAATTGGTGGAATTTACTGCCGGAAGAATGAATTGAATATTCTCTTTCGACAATAAAGCATCCGTACCTGCCAATTGAATATACCGTGCTAAAGCTTCATTAGTCAAGTCATTATCATAAGCTGAAATAGCAGCTATTGCGGTTTTCAATACTATATCAGCATCGTTAGGATTAGCTTTATATTTTTTAATCAAGGTTACAAGCTGTGTTTCAGGATTCAAGCCCATCCTTGCTTTAGCAATTAAATCATCTGCATCTCCCCCTCCAACTATTCGGTGTACTAATTCACCCTCAGGGTTAAAAATTAAAAATGTAGGATATGCTCTAACTTCATAATCTTTCTCAAAACGCTTCGATTCATCATACCATGATTTTACATCATCATTGTCTTTTGCTGTTTGATCCATTTGAATCTTAAGACTTACAAAGTTTTTATTAAAAAAATCTCCGACTTTTTCCTGAGGAAAAACATTTTCTGACATCCAAATACATGGACCACACCAAGTGGTAAAACAGTCGACAAATATATATTTATTTTCTGCCTTAGCTTTTTCTTTTACCGTCTTCCAATTGGTATTATGTTCGAATTTAATACCCTTCTCTTGTGAAAAAAGCAGCAAAGGCAAAAGGAAAACTACTATAAATAAACTTCTCATACTAAAAATACAAATGGTAAACTTAAAGTTAACTATAATTATTTTCTTTTGAAGAAAAAAATGTAAAATAAATATCCTTTTTATGTATTAAGTAATACGAGATGCTTTTATCATTGATAAAACCCTTAATAAATATAAAAGGCGAAACAATTAAGTTTCGCCTTTTATATTTATTAATCTTATAATATAAGATTACAATTGTTTTTCTAATTTCTCAACCAATACTGATTTTGGAACAGCACCAATTTGTTTGTCTACGATTTCACCGTTTTTAAAGAACAATAAAGCAGGAATATTTCTGATACCAAAGCGTACTGAAATATCAGGATTGTTGTCCACATTTACTTTACCTACAACTGCCTTGCCTTCGTATTCGTTAGCGATCTCATCTACTACAGGACCGACCATGCGACAAGGGCCACACCATTCTGCCCAAAAATCAATTAATACTGGTTTTTCAGCTTTTAAAACAAGCTCTTCAAAGTTGCTATCTGTAATTTCTAATGCCATAATAATATCCTTTTAAAAGTTTAGATACAAATATAATTATTTACTTATAAAAGCATTCTAATCATAATGTAATAAAAAGCTATATGTTATCAATTTAATTTATATTTAACGCCTTCAATAGCTTCCAGCGTATCAATTAATTCATTCGTAATTTTAATTTTTGTCGACTTCGCAGGCATTTCTATAGATATATTTTCTTGCGCATCATATATCTGAAATTTCAAGGCGCAATTGGCAACTTCCCCTTCTTCTACAGTAGAGTTAATCAACGTATTGATGGTACTGATAAACTCCTCATTGAGTCGTTGTAAAGCAATCTGAATGGTAAAACTCTTTGCTAATTTGTCACGCAGCTCTGAAAGTAGCTGAATCCCCTTCAATTCAAAACCCCAATTCCCTACTTGACGAAATCTTTCTTGTACGATCCCTCTAATTTGGACAAAATAACCTTCTTGAAGATAGCCCCTAAATTTGACGTAGTCTTCACCAAATACGACAATCTCATACGAATCCGAATAATCTTCAATTACAAAAGAGCCAAAAGGCTTTCCTGATTTTGCTACGCGATGATTAGCAATGGAAATAATACCACCAATAATGACTTCTTTATTTTTAATTCTATTAAAATCCAGCAATACATCATCTTCTACTTCCGATGCTTTAACTTTATTGATAAGCTGCAAATCTCTAACCCTATTAGGACAGAAATGCTTTATCTCCAAAGCATAGCTATCTAATGGGTGGCTAGTAAGATAAATACCGATCACCTCTCTTTCATATTTGAGCTTTTCAATCAATCCCCAAGGTGGGCAAGGACTCAATATGGGCTCAGGCAACTCTGCAGAACCACCACCACCAAATAAACTCGCTTGGGCCGAATGTTGATTTTCTTTGAAACGCTGTGCAAATTTGACTGCTTTCTCTATACCGGTAGAATTATCCCCATCCTTAAAGAAATATTGTGCACGATGGGTATCCGTAAAGCTATCAAATCCTCCAGCATAAGCTAAACTTTCAAAGGCTTTTTTATTAGCTGAACGTAAATCAATGCGCTTTGCAAAATCAAAAATAGATTTATACGGCCCTGAAAGGCGTGTTTGTACCACTGTATCTACAGCTCCGGCACCTACCCCTTTGACGGCACCAATACCAAAACGAATAGCACCACGCTCATTTACAGTAAATTTGTAATGCGACTCATTGACATCAGGGCTTAAGACTTCCAATCCCATGCGCTTACATTCTTCCATAAAGAAAGTAACCTGCTTGATATCATTCATATTGTTGGATAATACCGCAGCCATATATTCAGCCGGATAATGCGCTTTTAGATAAGCTGTTTGATAAGCTATCCATGCATAACATGTCGAGTGGGACTTATTGAAGGCATAAGAGGCAAAAGCTTCCCAATCCGTCCATATCTTCTCTAACTTTTTTGGATTGTGTCCTTTTTCTGCAGCCTGATTAATAAACTTAGGCTTCATTTTATCCAATACGGCCTTTTGCTTCTTACCCATTGCTTTACGCAAAACGTCAGCATCACCTTTAGAGAAGCCTGCTAATTTTTGAGATAAAAGCATTACCTGCTCTTGGTATACCGTAATTCCGTATGTTTCTTTTAAGTATTCTTCGCAAGCATCCAAATCGTATTCTATCGGTTCTATACCAAGCTTACGCTTGATAAAGGATGGGATATACTCTATTGGTCCTGGTCGATACAGGGCATTCATGGCAATTAAATCGGCAAATACCGTAGGCTTCAATTCCTTCATGTACTTCTGCATCCCTGGAGATTCGTACTGGAATACGCCAATAGTTTCTCCACGTTGGAAAAGTTCATAGGTCAGAATATCATCTATCGGGAACAAATCAGGATCCAATACTATACCATGACGTAAACGAACATTGGCCACCGTGTCCTTGATCAGGGTTAAAGTTTTTAACCCCAAAAAATCCATCTTCAACAATCCGGCAGATTCAACAACCGAGTTATCAAATTGTGTCACATATAAATCCGAATCCTTGGCCAAAGAAACAGGTACGAAATTCGTAATATCATCTGGCGTAATGATGACCCCACAGGCATGAATTCCCGTATTACGCATAGATCCTTCTAATACACGAGCTTGCTTAATCGTTTCGGCTTCTAAACCGGCACCATCAGCCAAAGCTTTCAACTTATTAACGGCTTCCAACTCATCCGCACGAAGGGTTTCCTTCAGTGCTTTGTCGTCCATATTGAATATCTTAGCCAGTTTTAAATTGGGTATCAACTTAGCTATTTCGTTGGTATCTGCTAAAGGCAAATCCAAAACGCGACCTGTATCTTTGATGGATGATTTTGCAGCCATCGTACCATACGTAATAATCTGCGCTACTTGTGAAGCACCGTATTTATCAATTACATATTGCATAACGCGACCACGACCTTCATCATCAAAGTCAATATCAATATCGGGCATGGATACACGATCGGGATTCAAGAAACGCTCAAATAGCAAGTCATATTGAATGGGGTCCAAATTGGTAATTCCCAAACAATAAGCAACTGCTGAACCAGCAGCTGAACCACGTCCTGGTCCTACGGAAACGCCCATTTTACGTGCTTCAGCGATAAAATCTTGGACAATCAAGAAATAACCTGGATAACCTGTTCGCTCAATTGTAGCCAACTCGAAATCCAATCGTTCTCTGATAGCATCATCTATCTCTTTATATCTTTTTTGCGCTCCTACGTAAGTTAGATGTCGCAAAAAGGCATTCTCTCCACGCTTGCCACCATCTTCCTCATCCTCAGCATACAGAAATTCTTCAGGTATATCAAATTTTGGAAGTAAAACATCGCGATTTAAGGAATATATTTCAATCTTATCTACGATTTCCTGAATATTCAAAATAGCCTCAGGAAGATCAGCAAAAGCTTTTTTCATCTCTTCTGACGACTTGAAATAATATTCTTGGTTGGGTAAGCCAAAACGGAATCCGCGGCCGCGCCCTTTTGGTGTTGAAAGCTTCTCACCGTCTTTTACACAAAGTAAAATATCGTGTGCATGGGCATCGGCTTTATTTACATAATACGTATTGTTGGTAGCTATAAGTTTAACATCGTACTTACGCGCAAAATCTATTAAGGTTTTATTTACACGATCCTCTTCTTCTTGCCCATGACGCATTAATTCTAAATAAAAATCATCAGCAAATTGCTCTTTCCACCAGATTAAAGCTTCCTCAGCTTGATTTTCGCCAATATTCAGTACTTTACTAGGCACTTCACCATTGAGATTACCCGAAAGGACAATTAGATTTTCTTTATACTGTTCTACAACAGATCTATCAATACGTGGAACATAATAGAAGCCTTCTGTATAAGCTATCGAAGCCATCTTGGCTAAATTATGGTAGCCCTCTTTGTTTTTTGCTAGAAAGACGACTTGATACCCATTATCTTTTCTACTTTTATCTTTGCGATCTTCGCAAATAAAGAACTCACAACCTACAATCGGTTTAACGATTTGTCCATTAAATTCTTCCCCCTTTTCTTGCGCTTCTTGTTGCTTTGCTTGAACCTCTTTATTATGCGCTAGCACTTTACTTACAAAGTGAAAAGCCCCCATCATATTCCCATGATCTGTCATGGCAACAGCAGGCATATTATATTTAGCAGCAGCAGTTACAAGATCTCCTACCGCAATGGTAGACTGCAAAACAGAAAATTGCGAATGATTATGTAGATGTGCAAATGAAGCATCTTTAAGCGCTTCTAAGCTTTCCTGGTCAACGACAATTTTATCATTATCAGCTGATTTCTCGCGTTTACGAATAGCATCAGAAGCTGCCTTAAGGTTGACATGATTTAGTCCTACGGTAGGCATTACCGTTGGATTGTGTTCTTTAAAATTTACAAAATACCCCGTATCTGTTTGTAAATCCTCAGCTGTAAATACCTCACGACGTACTAATTCAAAAAAACAGCGTGTCGTTGCTTCCACATCGGCAGTAGCATTGTGTGCTTCCGCAAATGGTACCCCAAATAAATAAGAGTGCAATTCTGTAAGATTAGGAAGCTTGAATCTTCCTCCACGACCGCCCGGCAATTTCAACAAATTGGCTGTTACTTCAGTACATGTGTCCAAAATAGGTAAGGAAGCCATTGGAGAATCCACCGAATAACGGTAAAACTCACAACCCATTATATTCAGATCAAAACCAATATTTTGTCCTACGACAAATCTTGCTTTCGATAAAGCTTCGTTAAATTTTACTAAAACATCTTGAATAGAAACACCTTGCTCTGTTGCTAACTCTGTAGATATACCGTGTATTTTCTCGGAATCAAAAGGGATATTAAAACCATCTGGTTTAATGAGATAATCTTGATGTTCAACTAAATTTCCCATCTCATCATGCAATTGCCAAGCAATCTGGACACATCGAGGCCAATTATCCGTATCGGTAATTGGGGCATCCCATCGCTTCGGCAAACCTGTAGTTTCGGTATCAAAAATTATATACATATTCCGTTTTCCTTATGCTGCAAATTTACCTAATTAAGATAACAAATTATTGCTTATGTTACCTTAATTAAATAAATACTGCTTTATAAAAATTAACGATTAGATCGTTGAAAATAGAATAGCTAACATTTAGAGCAATGATACAAGTCTTATCATCAGCATAAAAATTCAGCTCAATGATTTGTTACCTTTTAGAAACATGTCCCCTATAGCTTTATAAAGAATTACTATAGGCTAAATAAAATAAAGCTTGGCAGCAGTGATTTATCACATCAAAGTAAAACTGTTTAGAATAAGTTCGTTTTTCGGAAAATTAGCATTTATTTTGTTACTATATTTTTGAACTATTTACAAAAAAAGTCAATTGTCAAAATACTATCATCATTTTATAGCGTATATGAAACAATTATATATCAATAGTATTATTACTGTATTAGCCGTATTTCTCTCTTTTCAATCTTTTGCACAAGAATTAAAACTCCGTGGGCGTATTATTGATAAACAAACAGAAGACCCCATCTCTTTTGCTACGATAGCCGTAGTGGGTGGTTCACAAAGTACACATACAGATGATAATGGTAATTTTAACTTAACCGTTCCATCAAAAAATGTAAAAGTTAGGGTTTCATATGTTGGCTATACGCCACAAATGCTCCCATTAGAGAGTGGAGAGATCACATTTGACATAGCGCTAAATCCAGAGAACAGTATCGAAGAGGTAGTAGTCAAACGACCAAAGTTAAAGTATTCAAACAAAAATAATCCCGCTGTAGAACTGATACGTCAAGTAATCGCACACCGGGATGAGAATAGATTGACAGGTCAAGAGTATGTTCAATATGAACAATATGAAAAAGTATCCTTAGGATTAAGCAACTTATCTCCAAAATTCAAAGACGGCAAGGCTTTTAAAAAGTTTCAGTTTTTGTTTCAACAGGATGATTCGGCAAAGACAGAGAAATATATTCTACCTGCTTATATAGAGGAAAAGGTATCACAATTCTATTTTAGAAATGATCCTAAAAAATACAAACAATATATCATTGCGGAGCAAAAAGCAGAATTTGACCCCAAATTTGTGGACAATAATGGTTTATCAAACTATTTTAATAAGCTATATGACAAAGTCGATATCTATGATAACAATATTTCATTGTTGACTAATCAGTTTTTGAGCCCTATTGCAAATAGTGCACCTACATTTTACAGGTTCTATATTACAGATACGATAAAGACTTCTTACCCGTATTTGGTTGAATTGAGTTTCTATCCGAGGACAAAAACAGACTTCCTATTTCAGGGTAAGTTATATATCACATTGGATGGTCAGTATGCTGTTCAATCAGCAAAAATGAAAGTAAATGATGACATTAACTTAAATTTTGTTCGTGATCTAAATGTAGAATTAGCTTTCGAAAAAGACAATTTAAACAAATATTACCTTTCAAAAAGTAGTTTGGGGATAGATTTTTCCCTGACAGGCAAAGGAAAAGGAATACGTGGTAATAGAATGGTCTACATAAAAAATTATATAAACGGCAAAAAAGAACCCGATAGCATCTACGCAGGTCCTGATATCGTCTTGCTCCCACCTACAAAAGCAGGTATAAAACAAGATTCTACTTTTTGGGCTTCTCTAAGACACGAACCTCTTAGTTCATCTGAAGTCAATATCTATAAAAATATAGATACCTTACAGTTAATGCCTTCTTTCAAAAGATTTATGGATATCAGTGCATTGGTATTATCAGGTTATAAACAAGCTGGTCCTGTAGAAATAGGTCCTGTAAATACATTTTACAGTTACAATAGCGTTGAAGGACTACGCTTGCGCTTAGGTGGTCGTACAACAGATCAATTGAGTACGCGTTTTTATGCAGAAACATATGCTGCATACGGTACAAAAGACAAACAATGGAAGTATTTTATAAGCGGAACTTATTCGTTAAATAATAAATCCGTTTACAAATATCCACAGCACTATGTAAGAGCATCTTTTCAAAGAGATACAAAAATACCTGGCCAGAATCTAGAATTTATCCAAGAGGACAATGTTTTACTATCCTTCAAACGTGGTGAAAGTGACAGCTACTTGTATAATGATATCTTCAAATTAGATTACAAAGCTGAATTAAAGAAGAACTTCGCGATTACGGCAGGATTAAGTAAATGGAGACAAAAACCTGCTGGTGTGATAGAATATATAATTGCCCCTGAAAATGCACCCCCAATTACGATAAATGAATTGAATACTACAGAAGCATCTATAGGTTTTAGATGGGCTCCAAATGAAGAATTTTATCAAGGTAAGTTATATCGAACACCGATATTCAACAAGTACCCTATCTTCACCTTTAACTATACTGCCGGTTTAAAAGGCGTGTTAGATGGGGAATACAATTACCATAACTTTACGGCAGGGGTATTCAAGAGATTATACCTTTCTCAATTTGGCTATGCTGACATCAATGTTGATGGTACGTATATTTTAGGCAAAAATATCCCTTTCCCATTGTTGACAATTCATAGAGCGAATCAAACCTATGCGTACCAATTGAATTCATACAATTTGATGAATTTTATGGAGTTTATTTCTGATCATAATGCTTCTTTGAATCTACAGTATTATATGAATGGATTTATCCTAAATAAGATCCCTTTATTGAGAAGATTGCAATGGCGAGAAGTATTTAGCTTTAAGGCTATATATGGTGGTCTACGTGAGGAGAACAATCCCACATACAATGACCAGGTTTACAAATGGCAAACAAATAGTAATGGTGATATTTCATCTTTTACATTTACAAATGAACCTTATATGGAGGCAAGTATAGGTCTGTCCAATATATTCAAAATATTGCGTGTTGATTATGTACATCGATTGAACTATTTGGACCAGCCTAATGTCCCTAACTGGGGTATACGTGCACGTTTCAAATTTGACTTCTAATCGTACAAAGGATTACTACTAACAGATTAGGCTGTATTTTTAGATACTAAAAAATGCCCCAAAAGAGAATTAATTCTTTTTTGGGGCATTATTATAAAGTATTTGTAACTCTCGCTAACTTAGTACTCGATAGAGATGATAGAAGATAACGGTATTAAAACACCACTTTTTATTTGAATATACTTTTCTGTAAGTGACCAAACTGTCGTTTCTATACGCATTGGTCCATCTACCGTATTAAAAGCTATGGAAACTTTAGACTTAAATTCATTCCCTAACCGAAGCGCATCATTCAATTTGGTAAACAACTCTTCTACATTGTTTTTTTCTGCTGGGATCAATTTATGTTCATTGATTTTCTCTTTCTCAATTAATGTACCGACCATCTTCTAATATATTTAAATACGACATTTATTTATTAATATAAATATACTTAAATACGGTCGTAAAAGAAATATGTTATAAAATAATTACATTAATTTTAACATTAAAACCATTATTATAACAGTAAAATTAAGGTAGCTTTAAATATACTAGTATTGCTATTAAACAGCAATGTATACCTATCGGCATACTGCGCTTCGAGACGAGTCTTAAACCAGCGTAAATCTTGATTCAGTTCTTGGTTTTCTACATAATGATTGACCCTATTACTAACTTCCAATTTAAGCGTCTTACCAATTAAATTAATCCGAATACGCACAGGGAATTTTTCCATCGTATTATATCCGCCATAGAGGGCATTTTTAACCAAAGGAAACAATATTAGAGGAGATACCTGCGGACAATCATTGTCACTATCCATCCCCCTGATCTCTATTTTATAAAAAAAAGAATCATAGTTTACTATTTTAAAAAATTGCAAGTAGCTGCAAAGATTGGTGATTTCATTATCCAGATTTATATCCTTTTGCAAAGATAAATGCAACATTAAGGAAAGGTAATCTTGATAATCAGCACTCATATTTCCAGATTCTATAGTAGAGATGAACAATGATTTATCAAACTGACAACTATTAAAAGAAAGGTTAATTTGATCATCTATCTTCTCTTGATCTACAAGAATTTCTTTTGGAAAAAGTTTTTGAAAGAAAGAACCCATAGCCTTATTCTAAACCAGATACACCGCCCGAAACCACTAACTTCATAGCATCAGTAGCACTAATGTTCAACTTAGAAACATGCTTTGCATCGACGACTACAACTTGACCTGCGAAGGAGTAAGAATATGGAAAATAAACGATCACTTCACCTGGTAGATCCAAAGCACTAAGGTCTTTTTGTGTCAAAAAACCTATCTTTTTTAGGCCCATATCATTTACCTTAACTAAGACAGGTTCATTGAATTTTTTGGCATCACCAACAAAAGCTTCAGTAAAATCCTTGATTGAAGAATATAGCGTATTGAATAAAGGAATACGTTTTATAGTGCGGCTCAGCCAATTTTGAATTGGCTCCGTTACTAATGTAGTAAATACCAAACCAATGATAATCAACAGAGCAATTACCGTCAGGATCCCAATCCCAGGGATATACAAAGGATGCCCCTGCTCGTCTTGTAAAAAGTGCTGTGTAATATTGAGAGAAGTATCTACAGAAGCTACAATCCATATGATTAAAAAGATAGCACCTGCCACAGGTACTGTTACCAAAGTTCCCTTAATAAGGAAGTATATAAGTTTTTGAAATATTTTCTTTAGCATAATTATTCGTAAAAGTACACTCTTTTCTCAACAACTCTGATAATCAGAGGTTTTATTCAAGTTTAGTCTTTTTTTTAGCCCCCTAATTAATAATATGAGCTATTTTTTTCTTCTTTTAAATTTCCTAGATAATATAGAAGCATTTATATCATCCTTAGCTTGTTGCACAATGGACTTACTTTTTTGAGGCTTATCAAATTGCCCCGCAATTAACTTATGTAAATTATTCGCTACGGTCACGTCGTTAAGGCTACTCGTATATTCTTTATTTCTATTCTCAACTGTGTACTGTTTGGTATTAGGTGTTATAAGATTCCCGTTACTTCTAAATAGAGCATGGGAGGATTCTAAGCGATGAATGTTTTGAATCAACTCTTCTTCTATACTTTCAAAATTAAGCCCTCTAAAAGGCTTAAAATTATCACTATGCTCAAAATGAATCTTTTGAAACTCTAATAACCTATCAAGCAATTCAAAAGCATTAGATGAATTGATATCCAAATTATGAACATTCTTAAAATAGCTAATGATGCTTATAGTTAAAATCTGCTCCATACGCAAAAATACAAAATATATGACTGTTCCCTACCTAAATATCTTACGAAATATCAAAAATCATAAAATAAAAAAGACCTGAAAACAGGTCTTTCTTAAGTAATATTTAATACATATTATCAGGCTTTTTAGGCTTTTTCAACTTACCATCAACTTCAAACGAATTATCTATAATCAACATATATCCGTTATTAGACTGATGAAATATATAATCTGACTTTTTGTTCTTTTTAGGCTTTTTTAACTTACCATCAACTTCAAATGAATTATCTATAAACGTTATATATTCATTATTAGATTGGTGATATATATAATCTGACTTTTTGTTCTTTTCAGTTATTTTTAATTCAGCTACAACTTTAGACGAATTATCAACAAACCTCATATACTTACTATTAGTCTGATGAAGTATATCACCTAATAAATCAAATTCGGCTAACCCCCTATAAGAACTAGTTAATACTAATCTATCTTTAATATATTGTGGTAAATCATTAAGTGATTTATCATCGTCTATAATAACAAAATCGTCGGTATCTAATTGTTTATATTCAATCCATTGTTCAATTTCACAACGTCTAGTTAATCTCTTAACATTGAATTCGTTATTATTTTCTATGATGCTAATTTTATTTACAGCAATGCCTCTTGACTTAAAAATTTCCTTCCATTTGAGGACATCATATTTAAATCTATGAGATGTTGACAAAACGATTTCATCTTTCTTTTTTGAAATTGCAGCATTAATTATTGATACTGCAAGTGAATTAAACTTATAAAAACCATCCTCCTCAATCTCTACTTGTTTGTGAGGATTTGCATGAACCATTACGCCGTCTATATCTAAGAAAAAAATCATATCATCTAATTCTAATCGATTAAAAAATCATCATTTAAATATTTCTCCGTCTTAGGATTATTAGCATCCCAATCTTCAAGGAATTCCAAATAAATATCTGCAAACCCGCTTGCGAAGTCACATATACTACTAGTCGCATCTATTACATCAATTCTTATACCAGCTATTGAATAAGCTACATAACGATGGTTACCATCAACCACGATATTCTTATCTCGACAAACCTTAATTCCACCAAAAGTATATCCTAATTTAACCCTTCTATAAATTCTATTTACAACAGCAAAGCACAATTTTTTATGTGATGTTGAATGTTCAAATTCATGTATTTTTAAAAAATCCAAAAGTTCTTCGTTAGTCAATTCATTAGTTTTAGTCTCACTAATTTCGGTCTCATTAACAATGAATTCTATATCATTAATATTAGTTTTTGTAATTGGGTCAAGTGCCAAATCTTGTATTAAGTTAAGTTTAAAAAACAAATCTACAAAATTTACTTCTATTAATTAACTACGTCTTACAGCAAATTGCCTCAGCGCTTCCTTCGTCTCTGGATGGGTATAAGTATTAATTGAATATTGTAAATCTACCGTCAAATCCATCTCACTTAATATTCGATGACTATTACTATCTATATTACATTCAGTATATACTAAGGCATCATTTAATCTTTTCTTTTCTTCTTGCATATAACCTATAGCCTCTTTCAGATTAAAAATTTTTTTGACCATACCTTTTTTTCTCGTTGAGAATCCCCACCTGGTAGAACAAAATGTATGAACATTTTTAATACTCTTATCAATAACATTAATTGTTATGTGCGGATGATAACTATTATCATAGTGACTTTTATGAATTACATAATAATAATTGTCATATATTAGTTTACCATTCTTAACCAAAGATTTTAAATATAACTCTGTCAACTCAATACATTTATCTTTAGAGAAAATCTTCTTTATTTGGTACTTATCCTGATTTCTAACATTATCATAATCAAACTTTAAACTTACTGATTTCTTATCATGTTTATCGAAAACGAATCCTTGCTGTGGAGTAATGAAATGACTAAATAAATAATGTTCATTATAAAAAATCTTATTAGCTTCTACTACATCCGCTTTAAATATATTTATTGGAGTCTTTTGAATATCTTTTCGATATTTCTCTCTGGTCTTATTATAGCTATCACGCTTACTAACATTCCTAGCATTACGACGTTCAATTTCAGTATTATATCCATTGGGATTACCAGCTTTTTGATTTAATCTTTCAATTTTAACCTTACCTAATGTTACTTTATTAGTTAATCTTAACTTATAGCCGTCAAGCTCTACTATAGTTACATACTTAGATTTTTTTTTTACTTTTATATTTTTTTTATTATTTTTTATTGCTTTATATATCATATTTTAATTAATTCCTGTCTAATAGTTACACCATAATGAGACCTTGTAAGAAAGTAT
>NZ_JADEYQ010000024.1 GCF_022627575.1 Sphingobacterium rhinopitheci | reverse complement strand
GTCAATGAATTATATAGTATAAAATTGAGTTAATATTTATTCTTGATAAATGTGCTATCTTATATTACCAGGAAATACGCAAAATGACTGTAGGTAAATAGTTTACTCTCATTCTATTTTGTCATTCAATATTATTATTATTATTATTATTATTATGATTGTTATTTCAAACATAATTTGTATTTTTGTATGAAATAACAATCAAAATATGAGGAAACAGATTGTTCTTCCAAAGTTTCAGATACTCTTAGAGCAAATGGGGGAAAATATAAAGCTTGCTCGAAAACGTCGTAAGTTAACAGCGGTACAAGTTGCCGAGCGTGCGGGCATTGCTCGTTCTACGTTGTATCTTATAGAAAAGGGAGATTCAAGCGTTGCTATGGGATCCTATTTTAATGTATTACGTGTTTTAGGTTTACAAGAAGATGTATTGAAATTAGCTTCAGATGATGTTTTTGGTCGTAAGCTTCAAGATCTAGAATTATTATAATATGTCGGTTAATAAAACAGATATCTACGTTTATGCAGATTGGCAAGGCTTAGTCCAGCCAACTTTAGTGGGTGTATTGTCAGCACATCAAGCTAAGGGACGAAAAGCCTTTAGCTTTGAATATGATAGGAATTGGTTAACAACAGATTATCAACGATTAATAGATCCCGATATACAATTTTATTCTGGTCAACAATTTCCGAATAACAAGGAAAACTTTGGTATCTTCTTAGATAGTATGCCTGATACTTGGGGGCGGACTTTAATGAAACGTAGAGAGGTTCAGTTTGCAAGAAGTCATACAACAAAACCTAGAACGCTATACGATATAGACTTTTTATTAGGTGTTTATGATGAAACTCGAATGGGTGCTTTTCGTTTTAAGTTAGATCCTTTGGGAGATTTCTTAGATAATGACTCAGAAAAGGCTACACCTCCGTGGTCTACTGTTCGAGAATTACAACAGGCGGTTCAGTATTACGAAGAAGATACGGATAATGAGGCTATGAATAAATGGTTGAAGCTTCTTATCGCTCCAGGATCCTCTCTGGGAGGAGCAAGACCTAAAGCAAATATTGTAGATGATTATAATGAGTTATGGATAGCGAAGTTTCCATCAAAGAATGATACTATTGATAAGGCTGCCTGGGAGTTTTTGCTCTATAAATTAGCGATTAATGCAGGGATTGAAATGGCCGAATGTCGTTTAGAGAAAGTTATTGGAGATTTTCATACCTTTTTTACAAAACGATTCGATAGGGTAGGAAAAGAGAGATTGCATTTTTCATCTGCAATGACTATGACAGGTAATACGGAAGAAACGATAAAAAGCAGTCCTGCAAGTTATCTAGATATTGTAGAATTTATTCAAGATCATGGTTTTAATATAGATGCTAATTTAGAGCAATTATGGCGACGTATTGTGTTTAACATATCTGTATCTAATACTGATGACCATCTTCGTAATCATGGTTTTATCCTGAATGAAGAAGGTTGGCAATTATCTCCAGCTTATGATTTAAATCCATCAATCGATAAAGATGGATTAGCACTCAATATTGATATGTATAATAATGATTTAGACATTGATTTAGCCAAAAGTGTGGGAGAGTATTTTAGACTAGATACTATAGCAATGAGCAAAATACAGGAGGAAGTAATGACTGCTGTGCAACAATGGGAACAGCTAGCTAAAGAAATTGGCATATCACGTTCAGAACAAGAGCTTATGCGAGCAGCATTTCGTATTTAATGTAAGGTTTTTGAACAGGTTGAAAAATAGGGAAGTCTACCAAAATGGTAAGGCTACAATTCTATCTATATTGAAAAATGTTATTGTATAACAGATAATCTCACAAAATGATCCCAAGCTTTGTTATAGGCTCCTGACGCACTCCTGTGTGCTCCACTTTGCCATCAAGTAAGATTCTTGGGGTCGTGAATATTTAACCCAACTCTATTAAAATGCTGTTGAAAACGCTGTGCTTGTGGGAAAATATGGTGTGCGTCCATTCCTACGCCACTCTTACCAGTTAGCACCTGCAAATTATGCCTGTAATTACTTGCTGTAAAAGACTTAAATGCATTCGTTCCCCCCTCAGCGGCAACTACTATTTATCCTCTCTAAACTTTTTTGCAATTATTTTTATTTCACTTCCAGTTGAAGCTGTTTTTATTATAAAACAGGGTAATGCTTCTTTCAATACCCCACTCCATTTTTCAGTAAATCTCACGATGTCTATATCGTCATCTGAAGCTATGTATGCTTCATAAATAGATTCTTCTGCTATAACACCAAAGTTCATGTCCATTCTGAGCCAATAAACATCTTCAAATAAGATTTTGCTTATTCCTGTATCATACCAATCAATTTCAAATGAAATCGTGTCGTTTTCACCCGGATGATTTCTATCGATTTCAATTTTCTTAATAACTGAATCGTGCCAATATAATTCATTAAATTCCATAATTTGTTTTTTTTTAGCGTTACTACCATGGCCATCTTGAGATATCAAAAATGTGTTCTTTCCCTCCATTTAAATGAAAGTGACTAACATTCGGCCCTTTCATGTTAACAGGAGTGGGAGGATCTATTCTAACTTTTGATTGAAACTTTCCGTTTATTATTTCACCAAAATTTGAACTACGAAATTTATTTTCGACAAAATTGCCAGGAATTTTTGCTCCTTTAGGAAGTACAACTCCTTCCTTCGTAACCAGAAAAACTTTACTTTCAACTTCTGTTACCGTCTTAGCGGCTTCTCCCTGGAGTATCTACCTTTGCTGTGACGAATTACTTGAGTTCGAAATTACTGTTTTTGTCCCTTCAGTAAATCTTCGTAAACTAATTTAGTAAAAAACTATAGTAGTTTTACGATACGAAAAATATTATAGACGTTATTTAAAAGTAAATACCGTTTATAGTAGATTGTGTATTCTTAAAGAAGTGATATTTTGGTCGGTATTAATCTCAGAAAAGGTTCAATTTAGTTTGAAGACGTACAGTTGATGTTGCCCTTTTTAAAACTAGGGTTTATTGAGGTTAATTTATATTTCTGTAACAGGAATAATTTTTATAGTCGAATGTTGAATGAGAGTATTTTTTGTTATTTTACCCTTGTTTGAAACATGGAAGTAAAACTTACTCTTATATGATATGAGCAAATTTGATCGAAGAGTTCCATATAATGATTTACCTTTATTACCTCCAAATGTAGATATTGAGACTAAAGCAATTCTACGTAAAACAATTTTAGCAGGTCGTGCCTTAACTCAACTTAATGGGATGTTATTGAATTTACCTAATCCTGCTTTATTTCTTGATACAATTTATCTTCAAGAAGCAAGAGCAAGTTCAGAGTTAAAAATATTATAACACCCCATGATGACCTTTTTGTTGTATTTAAAAGTTTCTGGACTCATGGAAGTTCCTGCAATCTATTTGAATGATTATATTATTCAGAACAAAAGTAAGTATTATACTAAATTGCAAGGTGTGACGAAAAATAACAATTGGGAAGACTATATTTTTTATATGTTAGATATGATTGAACATACTGCATTGAAAGGATTAGATCGTCTAAGTCTAATTACTCATGCTATGGAGGAAATGACTGCAAAGATTAAAGAAAAGCTTCCAAAAATATATTCTAAGGATTTGATAGAGATATTGTTTCGATTACCGTACACTAAACGTCAAAATCTCATTGAGGAGAACTTAGGTAGAGTATAAACTGTTGGTAATTAATTAATTGTATTAGCAGAAAGTGGAATCCGTAAAAGTTGGTACAGAAAAATTGTATTTGAATCAAAAACTATTGACAATACTAGAAGGGAAATAGCTTTTAATATCAATACAGATAATAAATAATATGCAATGACAGAAAAGCAAATTGAAAGAATAAAGCTGAAGATCAATAAGTATAAAAAGGCACTTTTGTTGGATAAGAAGCAATGGGGAGGTTGGCATCGTGATGGCCAAGGAATAAGGTATTTGATTCCAGCGCTCTATATTCAAATATCCGACTTCAAAGGAGCTATGCGGTATTTTAATTGGTTTAATAAGAATTTTCCTGATGACAGTTGTTATCCGATTTTTTTATTTGAATGGACATTTGTTCTGTTTAAAAGTAATAAACTTAAAGAAGCAGAATTTAAACTTCATTTAACCTTTTTTTCAAATACGTATTTGTTAGATAAGTTTCTTGAAAAGGAATTTTTGGATTTTGATAAAAATGAAAGTTCAAATTGGGAGTTTAAAAGCATTGCAGAAGACCTTAAGTACAATATGAATGATCCTGAATTTATAGATTTTGCAAATTGGGTTTCAGGAAGGCTTCAAACAAGAGTATTTTTAGATAAGGCCAATAGGTTTATTGAGATCGAAAAATTATTGAAAGATAAACCAGTAGGAGCTAAGAGAACCAAGCTTGTCAATGAATTATATAGTATAAAATTGAGTTAATACTTATTCGTGATACAATATAATGTGTTCTCGTATATTAGCAGGGGTTTGTGAGACTTCACAATAATGTAAAATAGGCTGTTTAATATGATTAGCGCCTCTATTTGTATATTAGTTTCACTAACAAAACAGTTAGCTGTATTATTATGGTAGACTACGAATTTAAAAGATTAAAAGAACCTCATGTATACAATTATTAGGACAAATTCAGATAACTTAGATTTTCAAAAGTTAATAATCGAACTTGATAAAGATTTAGCAATAAAAAATGGTGAAATAAATAACTATTTCGCTCAATTCAATAAGATTAATCTAATAAAGTATGTAGTTGTTGCTTATGAAGCCAACAAGCCTATTGGTTGCGGAGCAATAAAGGAATACGGAAATGGTGTAATAGAAATAAAGAGAATGTTTGTATCTGATGAGATGAGAGGGAAGGGTGTTGCAGGAAAAATACTTATTGAATTACAATCTTGGGCTAAAGAATTGGGTTATAGTAAATGTATTTTAGAAACGGGTGACAAAATGATTGAGGCTATTGGTTTATATAAGAAAAATAATTTTGTAGTCATTCCAAACTATGGACAATACTCAAATATTGAGAGTAGTATTTGTTTTGAAAAAACATTATAAACAAATAAATAACACATCATACAATATAAGTAACTGTTGGAACTGATGAACAAAATATAGCTTATAATTAGAATATCTACATATATTTCTAATCTAATCCAGATTTAGTAGAAAGATGTGTTATTTTTGTATGTATATATAACATAATTAAGATTAATGTCTAAAGTTTCCATTCGATTTTTTGATGACCGTGAGGTACGTGCTATTTGGGATGATGAACAGAGTAAGTGGTGGTTTTCAGTATTAGATATCATAGCCGTATTGACGGGACAAGATGACTATGCGAAGACACGGAACTATTGGAAATATCTTAAAGCGAAGCTAAAGAAAGAGAATAGTGAAGTGGTTAGTGTCACTACCCAGTTGAAATTTTTAGCACCAGATGGTAAAAATAGGTTGGCAGATGTATTGGATTATGAGGGTATTGTTTTATTGGGCAAAACTTTTCCTGGAACCAAAGCTAATCGTTTTATGGAATGGTTTACCTATAGTGATGAGACTATAGATGGTAAAAGTAAATCTAAAGCTTATGCTTTATTTGAAAGTTCATTTATAGATAGCATAGAAGTCGGTACGGTAAAAGGTTTACAACAAATCCATGCTTATTTATTTGGTGGCTTGTATAATTTTGCAGGACAAATTCGTGACAAGAATATTGCTAAAGGTGGATTTCAATTTGCAATGGCACAATTTCTACCCAATACATTGAAGGATATAGAGGCTATGCCAGATCGTACTTTTGATGAAATCGTAGATAAATATATAGAAATGAATATTGCGCATCCATTTATGGAAGGTAATGGTCGAAGTACACGTATTTGGTTAGATTTGATGCTAAAAAGATCACTTAAAAAAAGTGTGGATTGGAGTAAGATCACTAAAAATGATTATCACCAAGCCATGATCAAAAGTGTAATCGATAGCCAAATGCTAAAATCTGCCTTAAGCTTATCTTTAACAAAAGATATTCATAGTCGAGAGATGTTTATGAAAGGAATCGACTACTCTTATTATTACGAAGAAAATTAGAATTTTAACCAATAGCATTGTTCGAGTGCGTATATCAAAAATATAACATATACAATTTTAGATAGTTTAGGGTAAATTATCTATGTTGTAGAAACAATATCTAGGTCGGAATTAATCTCAAAAAAGGTTCAAGAAGGATAGAATAACAAGCTGTTGTGATAGTTAAGTTATATATGGGCATTATTAAATTGTTTGGTTATATATCTAAAGTCCATGATTATTAAAATATTTGTAATGTAATTTTAAACTAATTGTTTTAATCAAAAGGTGTTTTTTAAAATATTCTCTAAAGAGTATTTAGGTAATATAGATTTATTTTGAGATAGGGAGTGTAAAATAAACTGTGTCACTTGTTCAATTACCGCCCCGCGGGGCGGTAATTGAACAAGTTTGTTTACTGCAAATCTAACACCATTCTTCCCGGAAACCAAATTGCTAATTTCTGTGCAGTTGTTCCCCAATTTGCCAGTGGCATCGTCCATTTCTTCTTAATATTTTTATGTGCTAGATAAATCAGTTTCATTAGTGCCATATCCGAGGTAAATGCTCCCTTGGTCTTGGTTACTTTACGAACCTGACGATGGAAACCTTCAATAGTGTTGGTGGTGTAGATCAATTTTCGAATAGATTTATCATATCTAAAATAGGTAGTCAAACGATCCCAGTTGCGCCGCCACGAATCGATGACCACAGGATACTTTTCACCCCATTTATCCTGAAGTTCATCCATCCGTAGTTCAGCAAGATTCAATGTGTCAGCCTGGTAGACAGGCTTTAGATCGTTCATAAACTCCTTTTGGTCCTTACTAGCTACATACTTTAAGCTGTTACGGATCTGGTGTACTACACAAGTCTGTACTTCAGTGTTAGGAAAAACACTCTGTATCGCTTCTGAAAACCCTTTTAGATTATCGATGCAGGCAATCAATATGTCCTCTACACCCCGGTTCTGTAAATCGGTCAGTACGCTCAACCAAAAGTTAGCACCTTCATTCTCCGAAACATACATCCCCAAAAGATGCTTATGTCCGTTTCGGTCAACACCAAGAATATTGTATACAGCCCGGGAAACAAACCGATGGTCTTCTTTAACCTTGTAGTGCATGGCGTCCATCCATACAATCGTATAAAGAGAGTCTAGACTTCTTGACAGCCACTCCTTGACCTCAGGAATGATTTTATCGGTAATGGAAGAAAGTGTACTGTGGCTGATGTCTGTGTCGTACATTTCCTTGATGTGATTCGAAATATCACGCAGACTCATACCTAGACCATACATACCTAAAATCTTCTTCTCCAGGCTCTCGGCTAAAATCGTCTCGCGTTTCTTAACCAGCTGGGGCTCGAAGTTAGATCGACGATCTCGCGGAGTATCGATGTCAATCGTACCATCGGAAGTCCGAATAGCTTTGGTGCTTTTGCCATTACGCCGATTACCAATGGAGCGTTGGGCTTCATCCATATAGCTCTCCATCTCAGCTTCTAGCGCTGCTTCTAAAAATTTCTTCATTAAAGGAGCAAAAGCGCCATTCTTGCCATAAAGCGATTCGCCACTGCGTAATTGCTCTAGGGCTTTGTCCTTCATGGACTCAAAATCAAAATCGTTCTCGTGGATACTCATAATTACTATGTCAAAAATAATACTTCTATTTATTATCCTTGACACAGTTTATTTTACAGTCTCTTGAGATATTAATTTGAAAAATGACTATGTTTAATTGCTTAGTTTTAAGTTAAATTAATATGTTTTTCAATTACCATAACAGATTCTGGAAACCGAATCCTGTAAAGAATTAATATAATTACCTAACTTATTGCGAATATCAAAAGAAAACAAGTAAACCCAGATTTGCTCTAAATCATAGCCCATAGATGTTATGGTATATTCATTGGTTTGGTAGTAATTGCACAAAATATTTGTTAAGATTTTATCTTCTTCATGTTCATATATTTGAGTTAATTCTATTATGGTATGATTTATGTTTTTTTTGTTATAAAATCTTTCTAAACTGCTGTAGTTGTCTAAATAATTTTGCCTCAGTTCAATGATACGACTTATCAAAGCTTCGAATTCAAGATTTTTTTCAATATTTAATTCAATATATAGCTTCATATTTTGAAGTGACTCTATAGGGGTTGTTTCTGTTAGATCCATAATTTTTAAAAGTTTTTAATTTAAACTAATTTTGGTTCATTTATAATTGATTCAATGTGTTTTTTGTGATATTTCGTTTTTCTATGTGCTAAGAACTATTATCGATTAGGAATATTAGGTTATATATAATAACACCAATTTTATTTTGAAATTTTTATATAATTATATAACAGTACTTTTAATGTAAGTTATTCTACGATTTAATATTTTGGATCTTACCTAACTAAGCTCTATAATAGGATGGTATGTTATTTACTTTTTTTCTAAAAAAATGGTTAAAGTGGGAAATATCTTTAAAGCCCATGCTATAAGCAATTTCAGCAATATTCCAATTAGTATGCTTCAATAAAATAATAGATTCTTTTAAAAGCCTATCAAATAGTAAATCGCTCGTTGATTTCCCTGTTATCTCTTTTAAAACACGATTAAGGTAGTTTACATGTACATTTAGTACATCAGCGAACTCACTTGCTGTTCTTAATTGCCTAGGGTTATCTATATCAACAGGGTATTGTTGATCAAGTAGTTGACAGAAAACATTATATAATCTTTCTCTTGAATTTAATTGAAAATCTCTCTCTGTAGCCGGACATAATTTATTAGCAAAATGCATTAATTCATTTATATGATTTCTTATGATATCATCTTTTAAAGCATAATCCGAATGATAATTCGCTTCTATTTTTTTAAATATAGTTTCTACAATTTTTCTTTCATCTTGATTTAATTGAAAAATTGGTTTTTTATCCAGGTAAAATAATGGAAAATTTTTAATTGATTGATTAAAAAATGTGTCATAATAATTTTCAGTGAATATGAAGTATCCTGCATTTTCTTTTTCATCAATTTGTTCAATCGTATATGGTATGGATGGGCTAAAAAATGAAAGAGATATTCCATTAATTTTGATGCTCTCATCCCCATAATGCACTACATATTCGCCAACAAGGAAACTAACTTTATAGTAATCTCTTCTTCTATATAAAATGGGCTTATCCGACAGACAATTTACTGAACTAAAATAACTAAAAGGTTTTTTTACATTTTGCTCATTATAAGAAAGGAATTCACGATTGAAATCCTCCATTTTCTCATTTTTAAGAACTTTATTTAGTTTTTCCATAGTAGTTTATAATACTGCAATTAGCAAATGGACTAATTGCAGTTTTTAAATTTACAATTTTTTTTAAATGTTGTTGGCTCCATTTATCATAAGTAAAGCCTCATGAGGAGAAGATAAATATGTTTTGTACACTATCTCTGTAAGACCAGGTCTAACTTCTAAATCTTTTTCTTTCAAAGCGACAATTAGGTCTTTGATGACTTCATCAGCAGAGACTTTCAAATGTGATTCAACTGAGCTTGAAAATGGTGTATCGACCAAAGGTGCAATCAGTTCGTATAGTTCAATATTCGATTTCTGCCTATACAATTCTAGTCTTAATCCTAATATATAATTATGAAGAGCTGCTTTTGAAGCGCTATATGTAGGATGAGTAAGGTCAGGTCCAAAGACAACACCTGAAGTAGTAATTATAAAAGCAGACTCTTCTTTATTCTCGATTAGAGGTATTAGTTCATGAGTCAAATATACAGCAGAATGAAAATTTACAACCATCTCCGTTTTGCTAATTTCATAGGCATTTTTAGCACCCAGTAATTGAAAATTCGTTGCTGTTCCAGCATTTAGAAAGACCATGTTCAGATCCTGATAGTATTCTTTAACTTTTTCAACTAATGATTCTAATTGTTCAAATTGGTTTAAGTCACAGACTATATATGAGGCATTGGATAACTCAGAAGTTACCTTTTTTAATCTTTCTTCATTTCTAGCGACTAAAATTACTTTATTACCTTGCTCTGAAAACCATTTTGCCGCTGATAAACCCATACCGGTTGCAGCTCCAGTAATTAATATTGTGTTTCCTTTTAAATTATTCATTTTATTAATTGTTTAAATATTCTGGTATAAATCGATTTCGCATAAAATCTACATAGGATTGATCATCGATGCTTTGTCTGATGGCAAGATAAAATTCAGTGTCTTCTCCTACAGGATACCTCAAAACATAATTGTTGTCTGTAGCTGCTGTGAAAATTTTATCTGCAATAGTTTCGGGTGATGAGGTTAATGTATCATGCTTTTCCCAGTTTTTTAATCCATTATGTATAAATTCATCATAAATAGGATTGTCACCAGTGGTAATCTCTGCAGAACCAACAAATTTTGTGGCAGTTGAGCCAGGTTCTACAATTTTAGTTTGTATACCAAAAGGTATCAACTCGTAAGCTAATGTCTCAGTAAATCCTTCTAAAGCAAATTTTGTTGCATGATATATACTCGTGATTGGATATGTAACACGTCCTCCTGCAGATGTAACATTAATTATTACCCCAGATTTTTGTTCTCTAAATAAAGGCAATATTGACCTTAATACTCGCATTGGTCCGTATAAATTAGTGTCAAAAATTCGAGAAATTTGATCATCAGTTGTCAGTTCAAAAGGGCCAAATACGGTATACCCAGCATTATTAACAATCGCATCTATTTTTCCGAACTTTTTAATTCCTTCTTCAATTGCATTGTCAATTGATTCTTGATTTTGAACGTCTAGAGCGACTACAAGTGCATTTTCAAGATTTGTTAACTCGCTTTCTTTTTCAGGACTGCGCATGGTAGCGATTACATTCCATCCTTTACGATGAAATTCTAAGGCAGTAGCTTTTCCTATTCCAGATGACGTTCCGGTGATTAAAACTGTTTTTTTCATAGTGTTTTTTTTAAATTTTAATTGTTAGTGTTAAATTCTTGATAGAATGATGTTTTCTAGATCATTATCTAAAAGCTCAAACGCTTGTAAATCATATCCTTTATTCTTAGTTAATACAATGTGATTATCTAAATCAAATTGGGTTGCCCACTTCTCGAAAATATAAAATGCTGTTACATCTTTATCACTATTATAGATCTCATAAAGAATTGAGCCTTTTTCATCTGGAGTTTCAATCTGTAAAATTTCAAGTAATTGCTTTAATTTTTTTGATGAATCCTTATTCTTTGCTTTAAGTTTTGTAAGTACAGTTATCATGTTTATCTATATTTATTATTTATATTACAAAGTTAAAGTTCATGCATATCGGAAAATTGTTGATATAACTCCATTACTTGTTATAATCAAACTTTCATAGTCGATTGGCTTTATTTTATTGGTGTGAACTATAGATTTGATGCTTTATATTAGTAATTAAGCTAATAAAAAGCTTAAATGAACAGGTAGATTGTGTTAAAGTCAGTTTGTAATTGATTGAAACGTGTCAAATGCTTCCTTTAAAAATAAATAGCAAATAAATGCATCTTTAATTTGATGTTGAATTACAAAAGCTTTTAATCTTATAGATGAATTTTCTTATAAGAAATCAAATTTATGATTCTATCATACTTATTTAAGTAGTATTGATTAGTCATATTGGCTATTTGAAAAATGATATTTTATTGCATATTCATTTAATGGATTGTAGAAATCAAACAAAAAATGATAATTTTTATTTTTGTCTGATTAAAAATTAATAAATATTGTATGATTTATAATATTTAGATCTATGCTTTAATTGATTGAACAAGTTCAAGTTTAGATAATCAAACGGGTATATATTACTCCATTTTATTACTATACATTTGAAAAATTAAATTTTTAAATAGTTCTGAAACCTATGTTTAATAATCGTTATTCTATACTAATTGCGTTAGTTTATTTCTTTTCAACTAATTTAGGTCATGCCCAAAATTCTATATTTAAGCTTACTGGCGATATTATTACAATCCCAATCTCCTTGATTGATGCTTATCCTATGATTGCAGGTGAAGTAAATGGCGTAAAAGGTAAATTTTTCTTCGATACGGGATTAATAACTGCTATTGAAATTAATGAAAATGTTGTTCCCTTAGATAGAGATAAAATGAAAGCTTATAGAGAAAGTAGAACAGGGAGCAATCAAATTTTCAAAATGTCTATGAACGAATCTATTAATGAGGTTAAACTTATAAATGGTCTAAAATTTGAAAATTTAAAAAATATTCAAAGTGGTAATTTTCAACACATACAAAATATAACCTCAGTAGATTGTCTTGGCTATATAGGCTATGATTTTTTTCATGGATATATAGTTAAAATGGATTATTTGAGAAGAAGATTGATATTCTATAAAAATTCGTTAGAACGAGAAAAGAATAAAGATTTTCTAGCAGATGAAATTGTAGTTGCTGTGTTGGATTTTGATATATCAAATGCTCAAAATCATCCAGTTATTAATGCTAGGATTGGAGATTTAGAGCTTCAAGTATCTATGGATACAGGTCAATTTGGTTGTCTGCAAGTTACTGAAGAGGGGAAAGCAACATTGGAAAAACAAAATTCATTGAGACAACTTAGTCCTAAGTTAGTCAATGTAAAAGATATTACATTAGATAATAAGTTTACCACAAAATTGAAAGGTATGTATTTAATTACTGATGATAGTTTTTCTCATGTAAAAAAGCATATAAATATTAGAACTGACAATTATATGAGTATTGGACATAGATTATTAGATGAATTTAATACCGTATGGGATTTCGAGAACAAAAAATTATACCTTTTAGAGAGGTAGTTACTTAATCTTCATATTTTTAGTTAAGTGTTGATTTTTTTATCCAGATTGTTTTTAAGATAATTATTTCAAGATGATATAGGCGTAAATCATTGTAACCAAAGTTATAACTTTGGTTACAATGCTACTTGAGTAAATGAAAAATTTTATCTCATTTACAGGGTTTAGAATTTAGGAGAATTCAGCTAATTAAAACTCGCTCTAAACTCCACAGGACTTTGCTTTGTTTTATTTTTAAATAACTTGCTAAAACTCTGAGGGTGTTCAAAGCCTAACTCATAAGCTATTTCAGAAATAGAACGTGTGGTGGTGCTTAATCGAGTTTTTGCATAATCAATTATTTTATTTTGAAGATGCTGCTGGGTCGTTTGTTGGGTGTAAATTCGAAGAACACTGCCTAGATAATTTGCAGAAATATTCAATTCGTTAGCAAGGGCAGTTACCGTTGGAATTCCTTTCAATAGAATTTCTTCTTGTTTAAAATATGCTGACAATACTTGTTCAAAACGAGTAACGAGTTCATGGCTAGATTTTTTGCGTGTTATGAACTGACGTTCATAATATCTTTCTGCATAAATTAATAATCTTTCTACTTGTTTTACAATTAAATCTTGGCTGAATTTATCGATATTAGATTTGTATTCACTCTCAATATTCTGAAGAATCTCTACAATGGTATGTTCTTCCTTATCAGACATAAATAGTGCCTCATTTACAGCATATCGAAAGAAATCATAGGACTGTATTTTGTCTGCTAAGGTAGTATTCCAAAGAAAATCAGGGTGTATCAGTAATAACCATCCTGATGGATTAACTTGAATCTCTGAAGTAATTTCTAATTTTAAAAATTGTTCAGGAGAAATAAAACATAAAACACCAGAGTCAAAGTCATATTGCTGTTGTCCGTAGTTAAACCTTGCATTTACATTTCGTTTTAAACCTATTGAATAGAATTTTTGTATCCATTTAAGTTCAGCTCCATCAGAAGAGAATGTGACTTTACTATAATCTATCAAACTAATAAGTGGATGCTCTGGTTTTGGTAAATTACAAAAGCTGTGAAATTCTGATAATGTATGAAATTGAAAAGTTTTCTCCATAACAGCTAAATTACTTTTTTTCTTTATACAAAATCATTCCACCATGGTATAAAATTCCATCTTTGAAATATCCATCAGCCGTAAATCCTGTATCGTCGATATAATCAATGTGATTTCCTGATAATGTATATTGACCTTGATATGCGCTTTTACGATTACCACGTGCTTCATCATATCTGTTATTAGGTAGTAATTCATGACGAACGTTTCTGTCTTTCGTTACCCACATGCCAATATATTCTTTAGTAACTTCTATTGTTTTATTCATTGCGCTTTCGTTTTTATTGAGTTTCATTAATTCTGTTAATTCTTGGGTATCTAAAAATGCAACCACGGTAATAATTCGATTATCTTTTACTATTATTTTCCATAGGTATGTATTTTCATATGGCGAACCATTTATAGCAGTTGCCTTAGCTTTAAAGTGTAGCCAAACGTATTCTTTGTCATGCGTGAGGCTAATCAATTCTGGTTGTAAAGGTGTTGACAACTGTTTTAGAATAGGTTTTACAGCATTTTCTATAAAATTTGCTTTCCCTTGATATATTCCAGAAACTGGAGACCTACCAGCTACAGTCCAAGTGACGTTTTCGTCTAAAATATCAAAAAAACTAGTTCCGTCATTTTTCCAATTATCGAAATAGGATGCTATTAACATTTTTGATTTCTCGCTAGCTTCCATGTCATTCACATAGCGTGTTTTTGCTGAACAAGAACAACTCAAGATGAATAGGTATGTTATAACAATTAAAAAATGTACATTTTTCATAAGTAGGTATTTAGACATTGCTGCTTTCATTAGTTGAAATTGTAAGAAGATCTTCAAAGCCTATTATTTTTAGCATTCGAAAAGTTTGAGCTTCTCTAACTGCATTTACTGCTTCTGCACCATAATCAGAATAGTCGATCGAGGTTCTTAATGGTTTATTACCTTTAGGAAGTGAGATTAATCTTGCGACTTCATCTGCTATACCTTGAACGGGAACTTCTTGATGTGGTCGAAATAATTTACGTAACCCATTCTCATATCGATCCATATAGGGTTCTAACTTTTTATATTCTTTTAAAGTCTCTTGATCTTCTGGGGCAACGGCAGTAAGGAAATGTGATGTTCCATCCATAAATAGGCCTGGCATTAAAATGGTGCTTTCAATTCCAAATGGACGTAATTCATAAGCTGTTGATTCTGCTAAAGCATCCATCGCTTGTTTTCCAACGATATATGGAGTGAAAAAGGGATTAATAATTGCGGAGACAGCACTTCCTATGTAAATCAGATACCCATTCTCTTGTTTTCGCATTATTGGTAATACAGCCTTGTTTAATCTATGTGCACCTACAACATTTGTATCTAAAGAATCTTGTAATTGTTCTGGGGTAAATGCCTCTGACAAACCGCTAAAAAGATGTGCAGCATTATGAATGACTACATCTATAATGCCAGATTCTTCTTTCATTAATTGTACAGCTGCAAAACAAGATTCTTGTGATTTAATGTCCAAATCAACCAGAGTTAATTTACCTGTCATTTGTGCTGCAAAATCAGTGAGATCATTAGCTCTAGCAATACTTCTTGTTTTAAAATCACGTATTCCTGCATATACGTGATGTCCAGCCTTAATCAGCGTTTTAGCTGCTAATAGTCCCATCCCTGAGCCTGAGCCAGAAATTAATATAGATAACTGTTTCATGAATTAATTAGAATTTTATTTTTGAATGATTAAAATGATTTTTGGGCTGTCGGGCGAACTACAATTTCGTTAACATCTACGTCATTAGGTTGTGAAATTGCATAAGCAACGGCTTTGGCTATTGCAACTGCAGGTAATAAGTTAATTCTGAATTGCTCTATGGCTAGCTTTTTTAATTCCAAGTCAGATATACTCTCTGCTAATTCTGAAACGGTAGCGCCAGGAGCTACAATCGTAACTCGAATATTGTTACTTACCTCTTGACGTAATCCCTCTGAAATGGCTCTCACAGCAAATTTTGTAGCACTATAAACTGTAGAAGTAGGACCAACCCAACGATCACCAACTGATGTGATGTTTATAAATTGGCCTTTATCCTTGGCTTCAAAAATAGGTAGTGCTGCGGCTATACCGTGTAAAACTCCTTTGATATTTACATCAATCATTCTGTGCCATTCTTCAATTTTATACTCATTAATCATCGAGAGAGGCATAAGGCCTGCATTATTGATAAATACATCCAGCTTTCCATGCATACTTTCAGCATGGTCTACAAATGACACAACATCTTGTACATTTGTAACATCTAATTTTTTATAGATAGCATCACCACCTGAACTAACAATAGTTCTTACTATGTTTTTTAAATGTTCTTCTCTTCTTGCTCCTAAAACCACTTTAGCTCCCAATTTTGATAAGTGATAGGCTATCGCCTCACCAATACCACTACTAGCTCCAGTAATGGCAACAACTTTTCCTTTTACATTTTCCATTTTTATATGTTTTAAATTATAGTACAAAGTTGCTGTTCTAATAAGAAGTGTACATAACCTAATCAATGGATGTTGTAGTTAAATCGTGGATTCTTGTGAATGTGCCTAATGCATTATTAGATACGTAAATAATGCAGACAAGTGAAAATTGACTATCACGTCTATAACTTACTTAAATGTAGGTAATTAGGTAAATCTCTTTAATTACATTGGTTACAATGGAGCCGTTTACGATGCAGGTAGAATAGGTGAAGTTATTTGATAGATATGATTTTAGAATTGACAATGATTAGTAAAAATGTAAACGTTCAACCCAATTCTTTTTAATATTGATTGACTATCTGTACGATTAATCACCTGCTTTGATTTGTGTTTTTCTAGCTTTTTCTTGATTGTGTAATCTAAGTATCCTAAGGCATGTATCATTTCTTAAGTTAATTAATTTGTAATTGACAAATGACAAATTGAATTTTAAATAAGCATTACTTTGTTTTATTATTATATTTATTATTACTTACTTGTTTTTATTATTTAATTTATAATTTTAACAATTTATGTTGTTAAATTTTATTAAAATTTAAATATTTGGTTTTCTGTCAGCTTTTAACATCCTACCTTTGAGCTATAAATTTTACCAATTATAGATGAAAAACATGTTAACAGATTGCTTAAATCAATTTGAAAAGCAGCGTGAGGAATGCCTTAGTATTAGACTTATAGCCAATAGCTTGTGGAAAGATAGAAAAGTACTTTGTTTATACCATGGACATAGCCTTGTGGATGAAAAGTTGAATCTACTAATGCATTTTCAAAGTCAATCTATCGCGTATCCTAGTGTATATAAACTGCACAGTATAGAATCCATAATGAAAGTTTTAATGTGTTTACCAGAACTACCTGCTGTTATCGATCTAGGTTTGTTAAAGGATAGTTTCCTGCTTGATCAACCCATAACCAAAGAGTCTTTAATTTCTAAGTTATGGCTTATACATCTTCAGCATAATCCCAACACTAAAGATGTTGTATTGTATGGTTTTGGACGTATTGGTAGGATCATTGCTCGAGAATTATGTACAGATGCTGCATTAAAAGCTCAACTCGTATTACGAGCTGTAGTCGTACGTGAACCCGTGAACTTAGTTTCATTAAAAAGAAGAGCATCGTTGCTAGCCAAGGATTCTATACATGGTGCTTTTAATGGTCGAATCTCTATAGAAGAGTCCTCCAATAGCTTAATTATTAATGGTGTTCCAGTACAATTCATAACTGCGGAACAGCCTGATGAAGTGAACTATATTGAATTTAATATTAACAATGCTTTGCTCATTGATAATACGGGCGTTTATAGAGATAGGAAAGCATTAACAAATCATCTGATTGGAGGTATAACAAAAGTATTGGTTACAGCTCCCGTAAAAGATATACCTAATGTGGTCTTTGGTGTTAACCATAAAACTTGTATAAAGCCAGATCAACAGCTATTATCTGCAGCATCTTGTACTACTAACGCGATAGCTCCTGTACTACAGGTACTGGAAAATCAGTATGGTATTATTAAAGCTCATATAGAAACTATACATGCCTATACCAATGATCAAAACTTAGTAGATAACATGCATGAAAAGGATAGAAGAGGACGAGCTGCTGCATTGAATATGGTGATTACGGAGACAGGTGCAGGTGAAGCGGTGGCTAAGATTATTCCTAAGCTTAAATATAATATAACAGCTAACGCTATTCGTGTTCCTATACCCAATGGATCTTTAGCCATACTTGTAGTAGAGCTTAATAAGAAGACTTCAATACCTGATGTTCATCAGTTATTTATGACTTTTGCATTTAAGCCAACTAAGCACAAACAAATTGATTTGATTTTTGATGAAGATCTGGTCTCTTCGGATATTTTAGGTAATCCCTCAACAGGTATAATAGATGCACATGCTACATCAATATCAGCAGATGGACATACCTTAACACTTTATGTATGGTATGATAATGAATTTGGTTACGCAATGCAGGTACTAGGATTGGCTAATTATTTAGCAAAAGAGCATATGGAAATTAGCCATGCGAGTCAAGTGGAAGCTGAAGAAGTTGAATTAGTAGTTTTGAATGGCTAAGTTTTTATATGATCGGTAATTCACTCGTTCAGCATATGAATGCTGAGGTTCAAGCTGACTTTATAAGCACAGATTTAGCAGCTATTATATTGGATATTTCATCTGCAGCAATTGTAGTTTCAGGGATAGTCAACAGAAATGTTTTTGATAGCCTAAATGAAGATAAACAGACTATAAATACGCATGGAGAAAGGCAGCATAGACTAGACATACAAGCACAAGATATATTTATATCCTACCTTAAAAAAAGTGAAAAATGTAAATACCTAATATCTGAAGAGTGTGACGATATCATCAATCTGATGAATGGTAATCTTCAAGAATCAGTATACAGCGTTTGTTTAGATCCTTTGGACGGTTCTTCTAATATTGATGTCAACGTCTCTGTTGGTTCTATTTTTTCAATATTTTGTCAGCAAAGGCAGTTGATCGATCGGTGGAATCCCATCAGTTCTGGTCAGGAGCAACGTGTAGCAGGCTACTTTTTATATGGTACATCAACAATGTTGGTCTTAAGCTATGGACATGGAGTGCATGGATTTACCTTGGATGTGAACGTTAAAGAGTTTAGGCTTACTCATCCCTATATTAGTTTGCCTAAAACAGGTGCTATTTATGCAATTAATGAAGGTAATACAGAAGATTTTCCATTACAAATACGTCAGTATTTAGCCTATTGTAAGCAATTCGATCCAGAGAATAATTTACCATATAAATCCAGGTACGTAGGTTCAATGGTAGCCGATATGCACCGTACCTTATTGAAAGGTGGTATATTTCTGTACCCTTCAACAGGAATGCACACCAATGGGAAATTAAGGCTTTTGTATGAATGTAATCCTATGGCTTATATCATAGAGCAAGCCGGTGGACTAGCCATCGATGGTATGCGCCCTATACTGCATATTCCTGTTTTAAATACGCATCAAACAGTACCCTTTATTGCAGGAAGCTATAATATGGTTAAGAATGTACTTAACCTGTATAAAAATGAAAGTATTAATAACCACCTTTATTACAGTTGTTAGAATGTTTGGGAGTAACATTTAAATTTTATAACTGTTTTGTTTAGTTAGGTCCAGCCTTTTGCTGGGCCATTTTGCTGCTATTTTATTTTTAATACTACTAAATCGCTATTCCTTTGAATGTACGTGCCCTATAGCTAGCTTTAAGCTTTTAAGCTGTGATAGCTTCCTGTTTATTATACAATTGTATGATAACTACATGCATTATAAAGTTTGAATTCTCTTAGGGACTATCATTACTTGTTGTAAATAAGGGAAATTTAGCGTTGTAATTTAATTCACCTATGCAAAAAATGAATCTAACAAGAGAGCAGCTCTATACCTTGGTATGGAAAAAGCCGCTTCGATTTATCATCGAATCTTATGGTGGGACTTATCAAGATATAAAGGAATTGCTTAAGAAATATAATATTCCATCTCCTGAGAATGGCTATTGGTCTAAATTAAGAGCAGGTCATACCCTAAAAATCCTATCACTTCCTTTGTTAGCTGGCAAAAAAGAAAAAAAAGTAATTTATGAACCTAAGCAAAGGGTGTCACGATTAAAAAATAAGGAGGTTCATAATAAGTTTACGGCTGAAAAACAGCAGACTCATCAGCTTAAGCAGGCCATGCCTGAAGATAAATTTGTAGTTGAAGCAAGGAGGTTATTTCAAAAAGAACTAAAAGGCGATGTAGGAAGTAATAGACTTATTAGTATTGGATCGCATGCATTGCCCATAAATGTAAGCGCTAAGATGATAGATCGAGCTCTTGAATTTTTTATTTTGTTTATCCTTGGAATTAAGCAAATAGGAGGGGAAATAGAGATGAAATCGAATCGAACTATAGTACTTTATAGGGAGGAACGATTAGAACTATCACTCCGTGAGAAACAGAATCGTGTTGAACGATTAAATTCAAAATATTCCTGGGAAACCTATGATTATCTACCTTCAGGGATCCTTGTCTTTAAATTAGGTGAAAACTCATGGGATACTAAGGAATGGAAAGATACAGCCTATACCATACTAGAAGATAAAATTGATGATATACTAGCATATATCCCCAAAAAAATAATTAAAATACAAGAGGAGCGAAGGGAAATTGAAAGATTTAGATTGGAGCGTGAAAAGAAATATCAACGGCAACTGGAATTAAAAAAACTACAAACTACAGAAATCAATAATTTTATAGCACTTAAAACCAATGCTGAATTATGGAAGAATGCTTCACTAATGAGAGAATATCTTCAGGCGATGGAAGATGCTGCCAAATTAAAAGGTACCTATGATGTAAAGATACAAGAGTATCTTGCTTGGGCTAGAAAAAAGGTGGATTGGTATGATCCGCTTGTGGATGCCACAGATGATCTATTTGAGCATATGGATAAACTATCATTGACCTCGACTAAGAAGCTAGGATCGTAGGGTTAGATTAATGTATTTAAACTGTTTTATTTAAGTTGTTTACGGTTATTTATATATTGTTTTAGTGTAGGTAATATTAAGGTTTTATTTATTTTAGCGTGCCCCTTTTAGGGTCGGGCTTTTTGTTGCAATCTCTTTTATATAATCAGTATATATAAGAGGATTTTCACGGCAATCCCTCACGTGGGGTCAGAGGTTAAAACTGAATGCCGGAAAATTGAATATTCGATTTTCCAATTTAGAAATCAAAGTAAGTGTAGCTAGATGATGAGTTTAACCTTCTAATTTTTAAAGAAGTTTACCTCTAGGAAAAGGGGTAAAATATTTTTCACGAAAGCTATCCAATTCTTAGTGATGAAAATGCAGAAATTCCAACGGAGCTATCGAATTATATTTTATACATTTCTTCTGCAAATATAAATAACCACTGTCTTTTATTTACATGGATCGTAGTGGGGTTAATCTCTAAACAAATCAAATCTTAGAAAACAAAATATGTGTTAGCGGTCTTGCCTTAGAAAGAATGTAGATTACATGTCTAAGATACAATAGAGGTTAAATAAGAGTTAGTTAGAGATTGTGAATCTTCACTTTTGTTTTTTATGTAAGTGTATCTAATATTTTGTAAGAACTTCTCCTTAATTTGTAGTCTTGTAATACATCATCAAATCTTTGTAAAAGTCTTTTTTTATTTAAGGAATGGATTTCTGTTTTCTGAGTTAAGCTGTCATAAGCACCAACAATAAATTTTATGTATGATTCATCCAATTTGTATATTCCTTTAGCTCTTTGATTGTTTGATGCTCGGTTTTCAAAAGCAGAATCAAAAAGATCGATTGCTTCAAGTGGGGAATAAGCACATTGTTCACATAGGTATTCCACCAAGTAATTAGACATCATGAATATTGGTGATTTTATATAGCTTAAGAGGAAAGGATATATATCAATAAGTTTTATATGTTCTATATTTATAAAGTTTATAGATAAATCATTTTCTTCATTTACTTCTATTTGTTGTAAAATACTGAGTAATAGATTATCATTTTTTTCTTTACTATTCGCTACGGTGTAATAGTTCTTAAATATAGTCCGAATACCTCTTACAGCCGCAGTTCCATTATACTTAATTAATTGGAATAACAATTCATCTGCCCCCTCAATATTATGTAGATAAGATCCATATAATATATTGAAGAGTGATTCTGCATCATTTTTACCGATTAGGTTTGAGACGATTAACTTTTCATAAGCTGGTGATATGGTTTTAAATCCATTTTTCCTTAAGTACTGTAGTGACCATAGCGAAGATGCTATAACATATATATCATCTTCTTTTGCTATTTGATTAACAAATAATTTATTTGTTCTGTCTATATTCATTCTGGTTAGATGTGCTATATAGTAATAAACCAATGCTCTAGCATCTGGAGGCCCTGAGACAAGAATACTTTCTACAGTTTCGAAGATCAAATTTTCGTAGGTATTGTCTTTAATACGGACTAATGCACTTATTGCACTACCATGATACGTATTCATAGCATGTGTAACTAATCCATGAATATCAGTTGTCTTGTCCCTGTCTTCTTGCCAAGAACCCTTCTTTTCATAGTTTAAGGCATTAACTGTTAACAAGGTAATAAGATATGGGTTTTCGGTATCACCACCACTAAGAATTCCAGCAATTTTTATTGGGTAATATATGTTTGTATGCTCTTTTCTAGCTATAGTAGTCTTTAGAATCTCAATTAAATCCTGTCGCAGGTCTTTTCTGATTTCAGCTAAAGTTTGTAAGGCAGTAAATACATAGTTAATATTAATAGTAGGGTCATTGGTAATTGCTTTTAGAATATCCATTTTCATATCTGATGGATTTTCTCGGATGGTATTCGAAAAACCAGAGCTTAACTCGTGAATCCCACCTTTATTACTGCCGAAATCTTCTATGTAACTAGAATTATATTTTCGAAATGCAGCAATCCATTGCTCCTTTGACATATATGGATAAGCTTTAGGATTGACAGGACTAGTGCAACCAATAGTCACTGATATCTGTCTTACATTAGGTTTATCTTCTATGTTTTTATGACGTCTTTCGAGTTCTTGAAAAGACTTCTTTAATTCTTTGTCAGAATTGATAAGATTCATAGGTAAAGATTTTAACCAAAAGTATTTTCCTAATCCCCAATTAGAATAAAAACGTTTCTTGTTGGGCTCTCCATATTCATAAGAACTAATTTCAAAAGCCTTCTTATATTGTTTGATGTAGTTTATAATATTTTGTTTTTGATAAGAGCTAAAGAGAGCAAATGTACTAGCTATAAGAATTCTTAATTCATGCTCTAGATTTTTATCTTCTTCGATAATTTTGGATTCAGTGACGGTAATAAAGAAATTATAAATTTGATTTACATAGCGCACCTCATTTCCCTGCAAAGCAAAAATGATTAATCTCAATATAGATTCATATTTAGAATGTTTGTATTGATCTAAAAATGATAAGAAGGCATTAATTTTTATTTCAGCAGCTTTTTTAAGACATATACCTAATAGCTGATAAGGATTTTCTTGATTATTTGAGTAATCTTCATTGTCAGTTAAGTCAATATCATGAAAAGTCCAGTCGCTAATCAATGATCCAACATTATAACGATTGTCATCCTGTAAGTCCGAAATGACACATGCTAATAATAATGAGTATAGTTTGTCAGGGTATATGTTTATGAGTTTTTTTAAAACTTCTTTTAGTTTATAGTCAGAATTTTTTTCGGGATCTTTAAGACTTTTTGGAAGGTTACGGCTTAGTTGCTCAACGACATACTCTGGATTGTTTGGCATCATATTATCCAATACGTGATAGTAACCAAAAGGATCATGCTCCTCAAAATCTTTACAGCTTTCAAAAATTTGGTAACTCAGCGGGTTACTCCATTCTGTTACAGAGTATAGTAAATCTTGTATTTTATATTTATCTGTTATTGTAGATAATATTTCCCACGCTATTTGTGAGTTATATGTGGTAATTTGGCTCTGGATAATGTAAAATATCTGCTTCGCTCTATGTTTTTCAATCTCATTAGTTATACTTGTTTGGTCAGCTTTCAACAAGTCTAAATATCCCAATTCAATTACTATATTATTAAACCAGACTTCACCTTTCGTCATCTCTAAAAATAACAATTCACATTGAATATCTTTTTTGATAGTAGTCTTAACAAAAGAGATTTCATCCTGATGCGGAGTATCTAAGGATATGATTAAAGAAAATATAATTTGTTTAATGTGAAATAATACTTCATCATCATCAAAAATGGAAGTAATATTTTGTAGGTATTGTGTGAACTCGTATTCTCTGAGATAGGTAAAGGTCATCTTTACAGCAGAGCGAATATGAATAGATTGTTCTGCATCCTTGATATATCGGATTATATTGGTATCCTGTTCAACTAGCTGTTTTGAAAATACAAAATCGTAAAACGATTGATGAAAAAACTGTATTTGGTTTCCATCTGTTTTTATCAATCTTTCACTCATTAAGTAATTTAGTTCCTGTTGATAATCTTCATACTTGAATCTAGGAATAGAGATACGTTGCTTTGCATACATATCGTTAGCGATAGTATACAAAAGTTTTTTAACGGAAATACAATCTTGAAATTTGGTTGTTCTCTTTGCTATTTCAGTAACTTTTTGATTCCATAGTTCAAAATATAATCCGTGAAGAGATATAGATTGTATGCGGCTAGTTCCATTTGTTGCAATTTGAAGAAATACATCGAGTTGATTTGGTATTTTAAGCAATTGAAGGAGTTTTGAGGATAGCGTATCTGGATTTATTTTTGCCATCCTTAAAATCATATTAACTTCTAGTTCATCTAACGCGTTTACATCAATGGTTTTCCCATTTTTATAAAACTGCAGCGAGGGGTCGTAATTAAGCTCATAAGGTCTCACGGAAAGTATTATTTTGACATTTTCATCGTCTAGAAAGATATCAATGAAGTTTCTGAATACGTTCAAAAACCTGCGGTCTGATGACATAGATTGTGATAATGCATCAATCTGATCAATCAAAATTACAACTTTTGAAAAGTGCTTTTTAGACTTCTTGATAAATTCCAGTAGTGGAATTGGAGTGCTTATGTTTTTTTGCAAATCATTTATTGATGTTGAGTACAGTATGTCTGCTTTCAAACCTAGTACAGCCACATTCTTGTCTACACATTTGTCATACAAGTCCTTTAGAATAACAGTTTTTCCATATCCAGCTGAGCCTACCAAAAGACATATGTTCTTATGTTTTTCAGATTTATTGTTGTCATTTATTATCCAGTCATATAGCAACTCTGTCTCCTTGCGTACTAAATGGGAGTTTGATATGAAGCTAAATTCATTACTTTCATTAGATAGGCTAACTGAGGAGGTTCGCAGAGCATTAATAACATCTTTATAAGTCAACGTCGGTTTTATTAGATTTTTCAACTCATCTAATCTAGAAGCATCTATAACAGTCTTAACTTCAAAAAAGAGTGGAATCAAATGAGATAGTATAGGAGAACTTAATTCTAGGTCTAAATCCTGAGAGTAAATATTCTTTACAGTTATTTTGGATATCTTTTCTTTAAAGGATGTTATATCCAAGTCAATCTTTAGGCTTTCTAGAGTTGACTTTGCTAAACATTTATTAATCCATGTACTTAATTGAGGCTCATTTGCAATTATATTTTGAAAATCCTTAACAAAGTCATTGCATTCGTTAGCTAAGCCATTTGCTGTACAGATGTAATAACTAAATGAAGAATAGTCATCAACCAAACGTTCATCAATAATACTGTACAGTATGAATTTAGTGATTTCTAAACCTAATTCATTTTTTGAATATGGATTTTTATACAGTTTACATTGTATTACTCCATTTGCTTTACCATCTTTATACAGTACACAATCTCTCCCTTTATCTCGAACGCCTGTTAATATGCTGATTGAATCATAAGGTTTAAACTGATCTTGATCTATTTTAATTTTATAAATAGAGTAGATGAGTTCTTCAAATCTTCTGTCATCAGGTATTTGATGATATGGATATCCCTTGTTCGCTAAAGCAAGGGGTTTGTTTGATTCTGTGAAAGATGTTACTTCAGGAGCGTCAAATTGCAACATGTAGATTGAATTATAAATAATTAAGTTAGTATTCTAAAAAAATTAGTAGGTAAACATTTTTTGAGCATTACACCAGATTTGCTATATCTTCAATAGTTATGAGTCCAAGAAGTTTCTCGCTTTTACATCCACTGTGTGTAATAAATAAGACATCAAGATTCCTTTTTTTCTTTATTATTTGTTGAATAAAAAGATTATATGCTTCATAAATATTCGTTGACCTAGAGATAAACCTATAATTTTGCTTAAATTCTACCTCGATAATTAAGTCTAATACTTTGGGATTTTCTATAACTATGTCGTTATCTTCAGTTTGATTTGCTAACCACCTTGAAATTGTGTTAGTATTTATTAGTTCAATAACTACTCCTTGTTCATTAAAAATAGGAAATTGAGAGAATGAATTCTCTCTCATAGTTTTAAGAATTGGAAGTAAATCATCATCCTCTTTTGCTCCTAGAACTTCAAATTGAAATTCAGGAATTACCTTTAAAGGACTTTCTAGCTTATTTAATATACTTTCAAAATTTTCTATCACCTTTGCTAAAGGTTCTGCTATATATTTACCTCCAATTTTAGGGTTATGAACAATGGCATTTCTTAGTTCTCCATAATCTAACAGTTCGATTTGGTATCGTTTTATCAGAACGTTGTTACTGTTTTTTACTTTTGTAGCAAAAGTTTCATAATCGGATTTACTTCTGTCCTTAAGATAAATGTCAATTCTATTATAAATCTCAAGAAATTTTTCAGCGTTACTCATCTGTTGTATTTAATTCCTCCTGTAGTTCGTAATCTTTTTAAATAGTCAGGTTATCATTCCATTTAATAATCTGATAAGTTGCTTTGCACAAGAAAACATTCATCTGCTTTAAATCTTCATCATTACATTCGTAATTATTGGATTTGTAATTTGTTTTTGCATGTACAATATGATTTCTTGTACTGTAAAGCCATTTTCCAATTTCTTGTATAATGGTATCTATGTAATCTTGAGATAAATCATAATTCAGCGCATTTGGATTTAGCTTAATCGATTTCATTAAAGCCATTTGAATTGTTTGAGGTAGGAACTGAAATAAACTAACAATATCAATCCCACAGGATAGGACTGTTTTAACTAAGTCACTATCAGATTTTGATTTTCTTAATGAATCCGATATATTTATTATATTATTAAGGTCATTATCGGTAATCTTAGCGTACTTGATTGTATCAAGTTTTTTTAATAATAAGTCGTAAGTTTTTAATTTAGCTATTTTAGGAGAAAAATGCTCTATCACTTTATAGTAATACAAGAAACAGATTTCATCATCAGCTGTTTTTGCAGCTTCTAAGTATAGATCAATTGCTTTATTATATTGTATGAGAGTTGATACTATGATTGATTTGGTCTCGTCATCTTCATCATGATCATATTTATAGTAGTCAGCGTCAAAATTGTGAAGTTCTACTATTTCTAAAACTTTATTTGTTACTTGATAATATTCATAAATGAATGACATTACTAAACCTTGGCAATATTCCAAATCTATCTCACTTTCTTTCTTGGATCTTATTTCGATTGCACAATACGTGGTGAGGGGACCAGCAAATTTTGAATAAAACCCTAATTTAACATTAGCAATTGCTAATAGTAATGGTCGTTGAATAATCTCAATTGTATACTCCTCATTTTTAAATTTAAAGTCTACTGAAGCTAAAGAAGTGTCTAGCCAATCGTCAGTAAATATCGGGAATTGCACTTTACACTTTGTTCTTACATATTTCTTCGAATATTCCAAAGTTTCAATCTCACTAGCGAATCCATCCAATTGTTTAAGTGAAAATATGATATCTTCAACCTCTCTTGGAAATCTAAAATTAAACATTTTATCATCTTCATCATTCACGAATAAATCGACGAAAATTTTTTTATCTTCTAAATATTTGATTATTTTATCAAATGAATTAACTTCTGTTATCATTATCTCATAAATTATTTCTTATAATATACTGTATTGTTCTCTTTACCTTCTTTTAAAATGCCTATACTGTTACTAATTAGACTTTTTACATTATATATAAAAGGTATTTAGCCTATGGAATATTTCAAACTTCTTTTGTTAGTGACATTTTAAAATATTTAATTGTTCGGACTCGAAACGTAGTTCTTCTTTAGTTCCGCGGGAACGACGAGCATAGCTTAAGAGTTCAGCGTAACTAAAGTTTAGTTATTAACGATAGTTCTATTATAAGCCTAACTTTTCAATAAATATTTTATTTCTTAATTCTGCTCTTTTCAATAATGAAGAATATTTCAAGACTTCAGTATATATAGAACCATTTTCTTTATCATCGAATCCAATCACTTTTTGAGAGGGACTATATAAATAATCAAAGTGGTAAGAATATTCAAATGTAGATACACTTCCTTGAACATCTTTTGGTTCAATGCTCTCTCCAATTAAATATCCATAGAATGTTTTTATTTCAAATTCATCATTTGTATAATTTCTTATGAAGGAGGCGTATTTATTGATTTGTGTTAAATGGTCAGATGTATTAACATCAGGAGCTTTAAACTCAATAATTATACATTTACCTTCTTCTGGAAATAATAATACATCTGGTCTTCTATCTAAACGACTCTTCCCAAGAGAATTCAAATATCTTTCTTCTTCCTTCGCAAATTCTGTTTTAAAGACTTTTTTATCATTAATTTTAAGATTCCTTAATGTGAATTCTGAACTTCCTTTGAAATAAATAAATTCTTCATTTAAAATCCATAAATCACTTCCATAAGTATTTGTAGATTTTTGAGTGAATAAGAGATTATGGATTAATGCTTCATCTTTATCTCTTGAACCAATATTTTGTATTTTAAGTTTTTTATCTAAAATTTTCGAAAATAGCTCTATTACTAGTTTTCTTCTAGCAACATAATGACTTAAACTTCTCTTATTCTGTTCAGGTAAAATTCTAACTATTTTATTAATTTCCTTTTCTAAATCTTCCTCATAAGTTTTAGATGTAGTATCTAGATTTTCAAGTCTATCAATTGATTCCTTAATACACGAATCAATTTTAGCTTCTTTTTTAGCTTGTGCCTCATAGAATTTCTCTAATATTTTTTTGTCATCATCATTCAATGAGATTTCTACGTTTTCATCTTCTTCTATTAGAAACATTTCTTTTAGATGCTCTAATTCATTTACGTGTTTTTCAATTATTTTTTCAATTTCAGGATATAGATTTTTTAGTTTTTCATTAACTGATAATTCAATATCTTCTAAGAAAATGGCTTCAGAATTAAATGC
>NZ_JADEYQ010000023.1 GCF_022627575.1 Sphingobacterium rhinopitheci | reverse complement strand
TTAGGTAAAATTACGCCAATGGAGAAATGGAACAAAGATAAACACCTGATCCTAAAGAAGGATTTGGTAGCATAAATTTAACAAGCGAAATTTAAAAGATTACTCTTGTTTTATAGGGGTCAAAACACTTGATTGCTTGCCTCTTTTACTAAAGTGATTATACAGCTTGTTGATATTTATCAGTATTCCACCAAAAGGATTTATTTGAATAGGTTTATTATTATCCCCCAAAAGGTAAATGCTACTATAGTCATTTTGTTTTTTCCTAAATTAAGAATCTGCAGCAATCAACTTCCCTCTAATAGCTATAGTATCTAATCTCAGCGTATCTCTCCTCAACGTATCCATCAACAAATTAATAGAAGAGGCACATATACTTTTATAGCCACTCAAAAAAATTAATGCTACAAAAATAATCAACATTACAACTCTATACATAAAAAAAGGTTTTATCACTAAAGATAAAACCTTTATACATTAATTTACAAGAGTTTAACAGAAATTAACCCCCTATTTCTTTAGTAATCTCAGCACCTATCATATTTACTTCTTCGTCCATTCCAAACGAACAAGCATCCAGTCTCACAAATTCGAAAAGAGTATAAAACACACAGAATTGTGCATAAAACAACTTTAAAGTAACATTTAAAGACTTTTAAACAATTGTATAGAATTGTAGACAATTGGAATAAATTGCGAATTGGTTGACTAAATGTTGACTAAAATAATTATATTGTATTAAATACTTTTTACAATGGCAAAAGTTAAATTTTTAATACAATCATCTTCTATCAATTCACAAATATATCTACGATTATCACTTGGAAGGGGTAAAGTCCTAAAAAAGAAAACAGGATTAACTATCAATTCAAAAGATTGGAGTGCTATAACATCATTGCCTAAACAAAATGATGCCGTTAACAAAGCCTTATTCACTCAATTAAAGAGCCTAGAAACCAATATCTATGATAAACTTAATATTGACAGCCTCTTACATGATACGATTGATAGTAATTGGTTAGAAGAACAAATAAACATCTTCTTTAATCGATCCAGTAAAAACGAATTTAATTTACTGATAGACTATATCCAATTTTTTATAGACAATGCTAACTTAAGAGAAATACAAAACGGAAAACTAGGCTTAAGTACTGGTACTATTTCAAATTATAAAACATTCAAAAGAATTATAGAGGAATTTGAGCAATACATTAAAAAGAATCTTGTATTTGAAGGCCTTACAACTGAATTACTACATAAGTTTAAACAATGGATGATTAATCAAAAATTGTATTCAGTGAACTATGCAGGTAAAAACATAAGAATGCTTAAAACTGTACTTAACGATGCTGTGTTATATGGAAAGGTATTCCCCAATGATATAAACAAAATTAAAAGCATTAAAGAGCAGGATGTTGATAGGTATATTATCAATTTAAATTTAGAAGAAATCAAAAGGATTTACAATACTGTAATGCCTACAAAAACCTTAGAAGATGCTAAAAAATGGCTGATTATAGGTTGTTATATTGGTCAACGTAAAAGTGATTTATTAGCAATAACAAAGGATAATATCAGACAAACTGCAAAAGGTTTATTTATTGACATTACGCAAAAAAAAACAGGTAAACACGTTACTGTTGCTATTGCAGAGCCTTTCGTAATAGACATTATATTGGATAAATTCCCCAACGCAGTATCAGATCATGAATTAGGAAAATATTTTAAAAAAGTTTGCGAATTAGCAGAAATAAACGAGCCTATAAAAGGATATATCATAAAAGGTGATAATAAAAGAAAAACTAAACGTAAAGAGTTAGGAGTATTCCCTAAATACCAATTAATAACCTCCCATGTATGCAGACGTTCATTTGCTACTAATTTCTATAAAATGATGCCTACATCAATCTTAATAGCAATAACAGGACATAGTTCCGAAGATATGTTTTTAAAGTATATCAACAAACGAGTAGACAAAGATGAAAATGCAAATCTATTCATGCAATACTATGAGCAAATGACAAAGGATATTAAACCAACAATGACAATTATAAAAAAAGTAAATTAATTATGAGTTTAGAAAATTTGAATTCTTTAAATACATGTTTTGAAAAACTAACTAATGAACTTGCAATTAGCGATTACTTCAAAAAGGAACTAATCAAAACTAGACGCACTTATCAAAACATCGAACATTATAATGATGATTGGGGGCATTTAGACTTTAAAGAAACTGATAATTTTAAGGATTTTACAGCATACGTTGAATATTCTTATTATGAAATCCTAACATATTTAGATTGTTCTGATGATGTATCATCAACTATTAACCATATAGAAGCAAACTATCATCTATCATTTTTACAATTAATAAATGATTATTTAGAAAAATTATTACAAAATAAACAAAATTTCACTGAAGATGATTTAGATAAAATCAATGATATAAACTATTATAGTTTAATAAAACTAAACTATTTATTTGATAAAAAAACAATCACAAATTTCTTTGAGCATTCCTTAATAAAAAATCAAAAAGCAATTTCCAACTTAAAAAAAGAAAATGAATTGATTAAAAACATGATTATTGAAGCAAATGACATTGCAAAAGATATTGATTATTCAAAAAGTCCAATTTCCGATAGAATAATTATACTAGACAAACTTGGGATTTTAGACTTATTAAAACTAAGAGAAAAAAATATTAATATAAACAAACTAGCAAAACTAATATCCTATCTAATAGGTTCAAAACAAACAACAGTACAACCCTTTTTAAATGGTTTAAAGGATAATATTCCAGGAAAAAGTCCATATATAAATGAGAAAGAACAAACTAGTGAGTCCTCAAAAAGAGTAAATAATTTTTTAAAAGAATTCCACGAGTATACTAAATAAGACCTATTAAGACTTAGGATAATCTTAGGTATAATCCTAAGTCTCAATTTTCTGTGATTTGCATATCAAATTATTTACGATATGTCACAGATACAATTTATTCAAACTACGCCTGACCAACTTCAGTCACAGATTACAGAAAGTATAAAAAATGAACTTTCTGAATTTCTACTACATTTCAGACCTAAACAAATTGACGAGTACTTAACACGTCAAGAGGTTGCTAATATGTTAAAAATTAACCTTTCTACTTTGCATGATTGGGTTAAAAAAGGAAAACTAAAATCCTATGGTATCGGTGGAAGAGTTTACTTCCTAAAGTCCGATATAGTTAATTCTCTTATCCTTTTAACTCCTAAATCAATTCGTCATGCAAAAGGTTAGTACAGCCTCATATACCATATATCACAAAGTCAATTCTGCTTCAAATTATGAATTACTAGATACAGCATATCACTGTAATGATAAGGTTATAGAAAATTTAATAACAGATATAGTCAGAATAGAAGATTACAGAGGGTTTGCAAAAGCAAAAAACTTTGATTCATACTTATACCTAAGAAGTGCAAATAATTGGAAAAATTGTCTAAAAACAGGTTTATTCAAATCACATAGAAGTAATGTATTCTATGGAGATATATTTTTCAATGGCAAAAAGTGTCTCATTATACTTACATACTATGATGATTTCAAATCTTTAAAAATAGATTTTTACAACTCCTACCCAAGCAACAACGATCACCTTCATCAAGTTATTAGAAGGTATTAAACCAACTGTCTAAGGGAAGTTATACTTCCCTTAGACCAAATGTTATTACTGGTTCGTTTGACTCTTCAACAATTACTATGATTGACTATTTAAAGTTACGTGTGACTGATTCAGATTTGATCCGTTACATCAAATATAAACCATCACTAAAACAGGTACAGAAAATACAATACATAACGCATTTTAAAGGATTTGAGCATGATATAAAAACTAAAGACGTTTATGATTATAAAGGAATTGTTTTTTGTTTCTATCTAGATAGGCTAGAAATTTTGTTTAAACCTCATTACTACCTTAACAAAGGTGAACATAATGGTAATGATTTTAATATCAGTAACTGTATTAATATAATTAATGAAATAATAATAGAGTTTGATTTATCGGCTCAAAAAGCAAAGATTATGCAATTAGAATTTGGACTAAATTTTATCCCACCAAAGGAATTTACACCGCAACAGGTAATAGACTATGCTGAATATCATGAGAAGAACAAATCTATTTCTAAATACACATATGAGAAAAGGTTTCAAAAAATAGGTTTTAAACATGGCAGATATATTTACAATACATTTAAAATAATAAAGTTTTATTGGAAAGGAAATCAATTCAACCACTTACCAGAAGTAAATACAAATACATTAAGATTTGAAATCAAATCCAATAAAACAACATATATCAATAAACTAGGTATAATGTTTATTGAGGATCTTACAGAGTCTAATTTATATCTTCAATTATCAGATTCTTTAAAAAGTGAATTTAAGCAGGTTTTATTTCTTATTGACGATGTAAACTCTGCAATGCTAACTCATATAGAAAAAAACAATCTTGATAAATATTTACGTAGTCAATTCTGGAGTAAATTAATCACAAATACAAAAGATCGAAATGCTTTTTCACGACACAAAGCAAAATATCAGAACATCCTGGAAAAAACAGGTGCAAATTTAAATGCTCATCTTTTAGAAATCATTACAATAAAACTAAATCAACTACTAGAAGGTAGTGCAAATTTCAATCAGAAAAAAGACAATAATATTGATGATGATTACAATTTACTTAGTGCAGATTTGAATATTATTAAAGATAAAACATGCACTAACATATGTTTAATTACTGGATTAGATATTTCAATGCAAAAAGAAAATAGTTTATTGCTATCACATACAGGACTAAAACACTATCACAAATACGACTATCTAGTTTTTGAAAATCTAAAAAATAAATTTTTATCGGAAAAATGGAAGTTTACAGATCTAGACGTTCAGATAAAAGAAATAGCACATAATATCAGAAACTATAAAAATAACACTAAACTGAAACAGATTAGAATTTACCCAAATCAACAGACTAACTTTTTAGGCGTATTTTTTAATCAACTTCCTTAATTATTTAGGTTATGAGTAGAATATCAAAATCACCATATATCAAAGAAGAACTTTGTTGTCTTGATTTAAAAGTCCTTAATAACTTAAAACTACTTTCAAATAGCAACAATGATTCTTACAAAATTTTAAACTGGAGAAGTTCCAGAACAAAAGAAATAACTGCAAGTATTAGTATTAGATATCTTGGCAACGGATTTCATCTAATCTATAACTGCAACGATATACCAAAATCCTATTTTATAAAAATTGAAAAAGTTAATTCCAATTTAGGAAAAGGCTATTACTACTTATTTCTTTGTCCTATATCTGGTATTAGGTGCAGAAAACTTTATCTAATCAGATCTATTTTTAGATCCCTAAAATCAATTAGTGATGCGTATTATGAAAAGCAAATCGAAAGCAAAAAGTACAGGAGTTTTTATTTGATTTATGGAGATGAACAGAAAGAAGAGCAAATCTATTATGAGATAAACAGAAAGTATTTAAAAAAGCACTATAAAGGAAAACCAACAAAGAAATATCAAAGACTTACTAATCTTGTGAAAAAATTTGATGACCTATAGGTAAAAGTCAAAAAAATATCCAAAGTATGAAAAGTTAGTACTAATTTTAAACCTATTACTAACATTTAAATTATATGAGAAAATTTATTTCAATTATATTCTTGATTTTCTATTCATTCATAACAAATGCTCAAAACATTCCTCTTGAAGGAGATAAAGTAGTATATGAGATAATTGTAGAAAACAGCAATTTAGACAAATCTACCCTTTACGGTGAGTGCAAAAAATTTGTAGCAAATAATTTTAAAAGTGCAAAAAATGTAATTCAGACTGAAGACATTGCAACTGGAACTATAATATGCAATGGTTACACCAAAATAAATACACCGCATGATCGCAAATGGATCAGATTTTACAAAAATGGGATTTCAGATGATCAATTTGATTTCAGTGTACAATTTGAAAATAAAAATGGTAAAACTAAAATGAGAATATATAACTTAACTCTTAAAAGCATCAATCATCAATTTCGTAATGATCAACCTTATGAAAACATTTTAGTTAACGAGATACAGCAGTTAAAAAAAATGGAAGGAAAAAAAAGAGAAAAAAGACTATTAAGGTTTAACAACAGTGTAGATATAGTAAATAGCCATTTTAACAACTTACTCTTAGCATTTGAACACCAAATAAAAAATTACCAAAATAATAACTGGTAATAGATCCTAAAATAATCTAAAAGGGGAATAGTGATACTATCCCCTTTTTTTGTATAATCAAAAATGTTGACTAAACGTTGACTAAAAACAAAAAAACTAACCTATAACTTTTTGAATTTCAGCACCTAAAAAATTAACTTCCTCATCCATTCCAAACAAAGGTAAACCAGTTTCTGGATGCAGCTTCAACCAACTGGTCTCTGTATCCTTTATAATCTGTAAATATTCTTTACCATCTTTAAAAATAGTATAGGTATCTTTTTCATCAGGGAATACTGAATAAACAATATCTCCAAATTCCACATCAAAAGGTTCTTGCATTTCCATAGTCATACACTTTTTATACAAAGGTAATACACCAGATGGATTTTAACTAAAAATTTGGAATAAAAGCAAACTTCATTATATTTAAGAAACCATTTATGAACGAATTAGAAAAAATTGCTTTAACGAAGATTAAAGGCATTGGTCCTAAAATAAGTCGCACGCTATTAGCCTATTGCGGATCTGTAGAATCAATATTCTCTAGTTCAAAAAAACAATTATTGAGCATCCCTGGTATTGGCAATACAATCGTCAATATCATACATTCAAAATCATATCTCCAAGAAGCAGAAAAGGAATTAGCTTTTATAGAAAAGCATCATATCAGCGCTATATGGATTGAGGATGATGCATATCCCAAAAAATTGAAGAAATGCGAAGACGCACCAATTTTATTATACTACAAAGGAAGCGTACCCTTAAATCAACAACGTACGGTAAGTATTGTAGGAACGCGTAATGCGACAAATTATGGAAAGAAAATATGTGAAGACTTTATCTTTCAATTAAAGGAAAGCAATATACATATTGTATCGGGTTTAGCTTACGGTATTGATATCCACGCACATAAGCAAGCGTTAAAAAATTCTATTTCAACAGTTGCAGTATTAGGACATGGCCTCGATCAGATATATCCTTCAGCACATCGCGAAATTGCGCTGAGGATGTTAGAAAATGGGGGCTTATTGACCGAATTCCCCTCGGGTACAAATCCAGAGCGCGCACACTTCCCCATGCGCAATCGCATCATTGCTGGCCTTGCAGACGTTACAGTGGTGATTGAAGCGGCACAAAAAGGAGGAGCATTAATCACGGCAGAGATTGCGAACAGCTATAATAGAGATGTCTGCGCTTTTCCTGGCGCAATTGATCAAGAATACTCTGCCGGCTGCAATTATCTAATAAAAACTAATAGAGCTCATCTGATACGTCATGCGGATGATCTATGTTATTTAATGAACTGGGATACTACAAAATCAGTTAAAAATACTACACAATTGAATCTTTTGCAGAGTGAATTAAGCAAAGACGAGACAAAAATATATCTTTATATCAAGGAAAAAGAACATGCATCAATAGATGATATAGTGCTATTCTGTGATTGGCCGCAAAGTAAATTAGCAGTCACACTCCTTGAAATGGAAATGAAAGGTATTTTACTCTCCCTTCCGGGTAAAATATATCGACTTATATAAACCAACAAAAACTATGCAAACAAAAACACAAGACACCAAAGGAATTTGGAAAGTCATCGGAGCCTCCTCCTTAGGTACCTTAATAGAATGGTACGACTTTTTTATATTCGGAAGTCTTTCCATTGTAATCTCTACCAAATTCTTTCCTTCAGAAAATCCAACCGCAGCCTTTCTATCTACTTTAGCGACATTTGCTGCAGGTTTTGTGGTACGACCATTTGGGGCTTTATTTTTCGGTAGATTAGGAGACCTGATAGGTCGTAAGTACACATTTATGGTCACTTTAATGCTAATGGGTGGAGCTACCTTTCTAATCGGTTGTATCCCTAGCTTCGATACCATAGGCTATGCTGCACCGTTTCTAGTTCTTATATTGCGACTTTTACAGGGCTTGGCACTTGGGGGTGAATATGGTGGTGCGGCGACGTATGTGGCAGAGCACAGCCCTAAAGGACAGCGTGGTTATTGGACCTCTTGGATTCAAACGACTGCAACATTTGGATTATTTGTTTCACTAGTAGTCATACTTATTATACGGACTTTATTGACAGAAGAGCAATTCGATAGTTGGGGTTGGAGATTACCCTTTTTATTGTCTTTATTCATGGTTTATGTATCATACCTGATCCGTAAAAACATGGATGAGTCACCAGAGTTCAAAAAGGCTAAAGAAGAAGGTAAAACATCTAAAAGTCCTTTAAAGGATAGCTTTGGTAATAAATACAATCTAAAATTTGTTCTTTTAGCCTTATTTGGTGCAGCCATGGGGCAAGGAGTCGTCTGGTATACAGGCCAATTTTACTCAATGAGCTTCATGAAAATGATTATGCACCTCCATACCGATCAAGCGGATATGATTTTAGGAATTGCGCTCCTATGCGGGACACCATTCTTTGTTGTATTTGGTGCCCTATCAGACAAATTAGGAAGAAAATGGATTATGCTAGTTGGTATGATGCTTGCCTTACTTACCTATAGACCGATCTATGATGCTATGTACACACTTACAGACCTAGAGCAAAAAACAGAAATTGTAGCAGCAAAAATAATCAGAGATGAACTCATTCCTACGGATAATGGTAATATTAAAAAAACTACCATCGAAAGAACCTTTACCGACGGCACTATTGCGAAAGAAATAGTAAGCTCTAATACAGAAGTAATACCCAAAAAAGATCTACATGGCAATCCTATAGTAGACCAAAAATTAAGTGTTTACTTATCAGGAATGAACTATTTTATGTTGGTCCTTCTTATATTTATACAGATTATATATATCACACTCGTATATGGACCTATCGCAGCATTCTTAGTAGAAATATTCCCTGTAAAAATTAGATACACCTCCATGTCATTACCCTATCATATCGGCAATGGCGTCTTTGGTGGATTGTTACCTGCGATATCTACATATTTGGCGATCAATGCAGAAGCAGCAGGCGATCCTAAATTCTATTTAGAGGGACTTTGGTACCCAATAGTTATTTCGGCAGTATGTTTTTTCATTGGTGCATTCTATATTAACAAGTCAATAATCACTAAAAACGAAATTTAATGGGAACGATAAAAAAAATATTAGGCATAGTTTGGATATTCCTAGCTTTATTAGCTGCTTACTTTAGTGTTGTACAATTTGGCATCCCCAAATTACAGACAGGTCTTCAAGAAGATTTAGTTTTTGGGATTATAATTGTCTTTATTTTGACGCCAATTGTATCTATTGGGCTCGGATTATTTGGCTATTATGCATTAACAGGGGAATACGAAAACTCAAAAATGTAATTTTTCAAATTGATTATCAACGTTCTAACAAGAATAGTAAAATATTCTTTCGTTAGAACGTTTTTTTTTCTACTTTTGTGACGGGTAAGTCCTTTACGACCAGCTCCCTTTGAATCCCCCAGGATGGGAACATAGCAAGGGTAATTGGTTGAGCGGTGCGATAAAGGGAGCTTGCCCATTTTTTGTATATATACATTTCTACGCTCCAATCCCCTTTTTTTATATTTTTTATCGGTAAAGGTCAAAGTATTTTAACTATTTAATTTTAAGTTGTTACTTATCTTTCGTTTATTTGTAGTTCGAATAATACGAATGTATGAGTTGGTTTAAAAGAAATAAAGCAGGCATAAATACTGCTACAGAAAATAAAAAAGAGGCACCTGATGGAATGTGGAATAAATGTCCTAGTTGCAAAAAGCCCCTTTTAAATTTAGAACAAGTTGAAAACGACTACGTTTGTCAATATTGTGGATACCACCTAAGAATTGGTTCTGCTGCATATTTTTCAATTTTATTTGACAATAATGAATTTACGGAGCTATTCGCTAATTTAACGGCTGGAGATCCATTAAGTTTTATTGATAGCAAACCCTACCACGAACGTCTCGTAGAAAGCCAAGCAAAAACAGGTTTGAAAGATGCAATTCGTTCAGGTCATGGTAAAATCAATGGTCAAGATATTGTAATCGCTTGTATGGACTTCAATTTTATCGGTGGATCAATGGGATCTGTTGTTGGAGAGAAAATAGCACGCTCTATTGATTATTGTATTGCGCATAAACTTCCGTTTATGTTAATCTCAAAATCAGGTGGTGCACGTATGATGGAGGCGGCATTTTCATTAATGCAAATGGCAAAAACATCCGCTAAATTAGCGCTTTTAAGCCAAGCTAAACTTCCTTACATCTGTTTGTTGACTGACCCTACTACAGGTGGTGTAACAGCTTCATATGCGATGCTAGGCGATATCAATATTGCTGAACCCGGTGCATTGATTGGTTTTGCGGGTCCACGTGTTATTAAAGAAACAATCAAGAAAGATCTTCCTAAAGGTTTCCAAACATCAGAATTCGTTCTTGAGCATGGTTTCTTAGATTTTATTGTCGACAGAAGAAAATTAAAAGAGAAAGTTTCTACTTTCTTAAAACTAATAAAATAGTATAATAAGGTTTTATAAGAAAGAGCTAACTACTAATCATAGTTAGCTCTTTTTTTATGCAGGACAGTGCAGGACACTAAATTTTCAAAAACTTATTACCTTCCCCTACCATAAGCCCCATAAACTACTATGAAACTATTCGTTAACATTATTAGCACCATTATTTTCATCACATTTGGCAGCAGCTATACATTAGCACAATTGCATATGCCACATGTTTTTTCAGATCATATGGTATTACAGCGAGATTCAAGAGCTAATATATGGGGTTGGTCCTCCGCTGGTAGCAAGGTAAATATTGTTGGCAATTGGAATACTAAAGACACTATTAGCACGATAACAGATCATAATGGTAGATGGTCTACCCAGATTCCAACAGCTCAAGCGGGAGGACCATATACACTTACTATCCAATCTATAGGACAGACAATCATATTAAAAGATATTTTACTTGGAGATATATACCTATGCTCGGGACAATCTAATATGGAATGGGGCGGAAATCAAAATCTTCCTGAAATAATAGCCGAATTACCGCAGGCAAACAATCCCCATATACGATTGCTTCAAGTAAATAGAATTGGCTCTGCTACCCCACAAGAAAATATTCTAAACAAATGGCAGAGCTTAAATGCTACATCTTTAAAACCATTCTCTGCAATAGGTTATTTTATAGCGCAAAAACTCAATAAAGAAACCAATGTTCCTATAGGCATTATTAATTCCTCTTGGGGAGGAACAGCAGCCGAGGTATGGACAGCAAAAGAGGAAATACAAAAAGACAGCGAATTGCTAGATAATTCAAAAAAAGTAAGTCCAGACAAATATCGTCCTCACGAAACAGCCGTTTTATGGAATGCTATGCTCGCTCCGCTCCAAAAATTTAATATCAAAGGTATATTTTGGTACCAAGGAGAAAGTAATGTAGGAACATGGAAGGGATACGACAAATTAATAAAAACCATGGTAAATAGTTGGCGCCAAGCTTGGGCTGATGATATACCATTTTACTTTGTTCAAATAGCCCCATTTGCATACAACAACAAGGCTCCATTAGCAGCATTACTCCGTGAGCAACAAAGCAAGACCGCATTAGAATTACCAAAATCAGGAATGGTAGTGATTACAGATCTAGTAGACAATATCAAGGATATACACCCTATTCAGAAAAAAGAAGTTGCCCATCGACTAGCCAATATAGCGTTAAAAGATATATATGGCTATGAAGAAAAAGATATTATATCGCCTATATATAAAAATCATGTGGTGAATAAAGATAAAATTGAAATTGAATTTCATCATATAGACGGCAATTTGGCCATAAAAGGAAAAGAACTAACAGATATCTATATCGCTAGTGCAGATCAAGTATTCCATAAAGCACAGGGAATAGTAAAAGGCCAAAAACTAATCGTCTATAACAAAGAAATAAAAAATCCCGTCGCAGTAAGATTTGGTTTTTCGGAAACGGCAATGCCCAATTTATTTAACGAAAAAGGATTACCTATTTCTCCATTTAGAACCGACAATTGGGATTTTTAAAAATATTTTATAAATGCCCATCGCTTTCTAATGGATAGATAATGGAGGTTATATTGATTTAAATAGGCTTCTTTTTCGAAAGAAATAGACCGATAAGCTTTATTAAAGCTGCGGCAATGTATATAACGGATTAAGAATTCTATAAGATACAAACTATAGAAAGGCAATATCATCATTTCAAGAGCTTGTTGAATATGTATTCTTTCGTGATTTATCAATACTTTGTCCGCGACAAGGGATTCCTCAGAAAAAAATATAAATGGGAATATAGTAACTCCATTCGCTTTTTTAAAAGAAAATAATCCAGTCCAAAATTTACTTATTATAATAATTCCCTTCATATCAATACAATTATATCGAAAACAACAATTGTTCCTAACTTTTAAAATCCAATCCTAGATTGTATATTTGTTTTGAGAACAAATTAACAATTGAAGTATGCCTTATAAAGAACGCGAAATAAACAAATTATACTACACCATGGGTGAAGTTACAGAAATGTTTGACGTTAACGCTTCACAAATTCGTTTTTATGAAAAAGAATTTGAAATACTTCAACCCAAAAAGAACAAAAAAGGCAATCGTCTATTTACGCAGGAAGATATAGCCAACCTAAAGATCATCTTCAACTTAGTGAAAGACAAAGGTTACACGCTCCAAGGAGCTAGAGAATATCTACGTAGCAATAAATCTGAAGCAAAAGAGAACCAACGTGTCGTTGATTCTCTAGAGCGTCTAAAATCATTTTTGGTTGAAGTCCGTGATAGCTTATGATTGTGCAATAAATTCGAGCACCTTATCTACCATTTCCGAACTTCCTACTATAGCAGGGACACGCTGATGCAATTCTTGAGGTTCTATCTCTAGAATACGCTCTGTGCCCGTAGAAGCCTTACCACCAGCTTGCTCAATAATAAAAGCTATAGGATTACATTCATACATCAATCTCAATTTCCCATAGGGTTGACCTGCCGTTTGTGGATAAATAAAAATACCCCCCATCAGCAGATTACGATGAATATCCGCTACCATAGATCCAATATATCGTGATGTATACGGTCGATTAGAAGCAACATCCTCCTCTTGACAATATTTGATATATTGCTTTATCCCATTAGGAAATTTACTGTAATTACCTTCATTAATAGAATAGATTTTTCCTGAAGATGGGATTTTCATATTGGGATTCGAGAGGCAAAATTCACCTATAGAAGGGTCTAAAGTGAAACCATTAACGCCTTTACCTGTGGTATAGACCAGCATAGTAGACGATCCATAAATAATATAACCTGCCGCCACCTGCTTCAATCCATTTTGCAATAGATCTTGCTCCGTAAGCGACTCCCCTAAAGGCGAAATACGGCGATATATTGAAAATATAGTACCTACAGATACATTGACATCAATATTAGAACTACCATCCAAAGGATCGATACAAACAATATATTTGGCATCTTTAGAAACGCCAGTATCTGTCAATAAAATTCCCTCTTCTTGTTCCTCAGAGGCCACAAAACAGCATTCACCACCATCCTTGAGTGCCGCAATAAACTGCTCGTCTGCAAAAACATCGAGTTTTTTTTGATTTTCACCAAAAACATTGGTACTATCCCCGATGGACCCAAGAATATCAACAAGACCTGCCTTATTGACCTCCCTATTCACTATTTTGGCTGCAATACCAATATCACGTAAAAGACGTGACAACTCCCCCTTAGCATACGGAAAATCCGCTTGTTTTTCAATGATAAACTGACCTAGTGTTTTTATTGAAATCATAATATTATTTGATATAAATCAAAAGTATGAAAATTAAACACTATAAAAACAGTAAAAATTATATTATTATTAAAACTACCTATCTGCGAGTTCAATTATTTCTAAATTCTCAATTTTACCCTCATTTAAATCAAATCGCATCAATGTACGCACTTTATGCCAGCCTTGTCTTCCTGCAGCACCAGGATTCAAATGTAACAAACTTAACTTGGGATCGTACTGTACTTTGAGAATATGAGAATGCCCACATATAAAAAGTTTAGGTGGATTTGTAGTAATTTCTGTTTTCACTAATGAAGAGTAGCGCCCAGGATATCCTCCGATATGTGTCATCCATACATCTACCCCTTCACAATCAAAACGCAGATGCTCGGGGCAACGCAGCTGAATCTCTTTATCGTCAATATTACCGTAAACTCCCCTAAAGGGTTTAAAATCGACCAGCTTTTGTATTACGTCCATATTTCCAAAATCACCCGCATGCCATATCTCGTCACAATGTTCAAAATGTTTGAAAACAGCATCGTCCAGGTAACTATGGGTATCCGAAATTAAACCTATTTTTTTCATATTAGTAAGCTAAAAAGAATGGAGACAATAGTTTTTTATAATGATCAGTATACTCTCCTTTGGCCTTATATATAATTAGCTCTTCACTGCTAACATCCATATATTTGGTTTTACACAAATTAATAACCTGACGAATAGATTCCGTATTTTCAAAGGAACGCACCTCAACTTTATGCTTTAAAAAGAAGCCCATTTCTGTTCCCATTTCTGTCACTTCAATAGCCAATTCTGTGGGTAATATCAATTGCAAAGCGCCTATAGGCGATAATTTATCATAACTAAATGACAATAATTTACGAAAGAAATCGTGATCTGTATGCCTTGCTAAGGATTTTTTTACATCGGGATTATGAAGGGAGTTCGTATAAAAGGGAGGATTACTAATGATTAAGTCATATAATTTGGCCGGCTCAAGATCTTCAAAAGAACTATAATACGAATGTATGCGAACAGAGAATTTTGAATTACCAAAATTTTCCTTCGCTCTCAAATATGCTGCTTCATCGATTTCTACAGCATCAACACATGCTTCTTCAAATCGCTGTGCCAGCATCAATGCAATCACACCAGTACCGGTTCCTACATCCAATATATACTTTGGCTGTTCCCCTATGGAGATAGCCCCCAATAGTACACCATCTGTATTTATCTTCATTGCGCAATCGCGCTGATCTACTTCGAATTGCTTAAATCTAAAAACTGAGCCCATACGCAACAAAGGTAGACTTTTTCTTTCCTGAAATAATATGTATTTTTAGTAAAAAAAACATGAGTTTTATTCGATTATTTGCCCTTATCATTCTCTTATCAATCTACCAAAGTGTACATTGCCAAACACCATGTGAAACCATCACTAAGGCTTCAATTCAGGTGTTGCCAGACCTATTAAAGAAGAATGATTTTGAAAAAATACAAAAAGTATGTAATACCATGCAAAGCTCCTGTCCCAACAGTGAACTAGCTCTTCGCTTGGAAATCCTTATTCAAATAATTCAAAAAGAAAACACTGATAATAGTATTAATAATTATTTGGACCAGCAATACGAATCAATATTAATAACAAGATACGATGATGCAGCTCACAAAGACTATGAAAAAATTTATACAAACAACCCTGAGAAGTATCAATTCTTACCTTTGAATTCAGCAATAGACTCACTAATACAAGTAAAAGCAAAAGCATTACTGAACTCGCATCAATATACACTGACAAGAAATGAAACTGCCATGATGTACCTTTTTGCGGATTATATAGCTAATTTCTATAATGAAATAAACGCCTATTAGTAAGCTAATTATAGCTACGATAAAAAGATATAGTCGTTAACTCTTCAATACACGCTGTATCTCATCCAATTTCATCAATGCCTCCACAGGTGTCAAGGTATTAACATCGAGGTGATTTAGCATATCACGGATTTTTTCCAAGACAGGATCATCAATAGCAAACATCTGTAGTTGATGTGCTTGCTTTTGAATTTTGCGCATACTGTCCTTGATCTTTTCCCCGCCAGTGCGTTCTTGCTCCAAGCGTTTTAATATTTCCGAAGCACGTCCTATTAATTTTGGTGGCATACCTGCCAATTTTGCGACATGAATACCAAAACTATGCTCTGAACCTCCAGGCATCAACTTACGTAAGAAAATAACTTTATTATTCACCTCTTTTACGGTGACATTAAAATTTTTGATACGTGGCATTGAATTATTCAATTCATTCAACTCATGATAATGTGTGGCAAACAATGTCTTGGCACGTGCTGTAGGGTGATTGTGCAAAAATTCCGCAATTGCCCAAGCAATGGATATACCATCGTAGGTACTAGTACCGCGTCCGATTTCATCCAATAGTATCAAAGAACGATCAGACAAGTTGTTCATGATACTTGCTGTTTCATTCATCTCCACCATAAATGTAGACTCCCCTGAAGACAAATTATCCGAAGCACCAACACGCGTAAATATTTTATCTACCAAACCGATATAAGCTTCTTTGGCAGGTACAAAAGAACCAATCTGCGCCATCAATACAATCAAACCTGTCTGCCTCAACAAAGCAGACTTACCCGCCATATTGGGACCCGTGATAATAATTATCTGCTGTGTTTCAGGATCTAAAAAGGTGTCATTCGTAATATAATCTTCCCCTATCGGCAGGTTGCGTTCGATAACAGGGTGACGACCACCTTTGATATCCAATGTCTTAGCATCAGAAACCTCAGGTTTAATATAATAATTTTTCTCTGCTATGGTTGCAAAATTCAACAACACATCTAATTTAGCAATTAACTGAGCGTTGAGTTGAATAGGCTTGATATATTCAGCAATAGCAACCATCAGATCAGCATAGATCCGATTTTCAATAGCTTGAATTTTTTCCTCAGCCCCTAATATTTGATCTTCATATTCTTTGAGTTCTTCGGTGATGTAACGTTCTGCATTTACGAGTGTCTGCTTACGTATCCATCCCGTAGGGACTTTATCTTTATGGGTATTGGTTACCTCCAGATAATAACCAAATACATTATTAAAGGCTATTTTTAAAGAAGGGATACCTGTTGCTTCAGATTCTCTACGTTGGATTTCTAATAAGTAATCTTTACCTCCAAAAGCAACCTTACGCAACTTATCCATCTCTTCATCTACACCATCGGCTATAACATTACCTTTGTTCAAGGCTACAGGAGCTTCTGCTTGTATGGTAAAATCTATCTTGTCACGGATTAATACACAAGGATTCAATTGTTCAGATATCACTTGTAAAGACTCCGAGGCAGCAACATCCGTAAGGGTCTTAAGCTTTTCTATTGCAAATAAAGATCTTTTTAATTGATTTATTTCTCTAGGATTAGCCTTTTGCAAGCCAATCTTACTGATCAAACGTTCCAGATCACCTACTTGTTTTATTTCTCGGATTAAATCTTCACGTATCTCTTTATTTTTATAAAAATATTCAACCACATTCAAGCGTTCATGGATAGCCTTTTTCTCTTTCAGAGGCATTATAATCCAACGCTTTAATAAACGAGCACCCATTGGTGAGGCCGTTTCATCTAATACATCCGAGAGCGTAGTGGCATTTTCATTGGCCGAACCAATAAGTTCTAAATTACGAATAGTAAATCTATCCAACCACATGTAACGGTCTTCTTCAATACGCGATATATTAGAGATATGCTGTAAATTTCGATGCTCCGTTTCATTGAGATAATGCAATGCCACACCAGCAGCAATCACAGCTACAGGCATACGATCTATACCAAAACCCTTGAAGGAATTAACTTCGAAATGCTTTAGTAGCGTTTCATGAGCATAATCTCCAGCATAAGGCCATTCATCCAAGAAATAGGTGTAATAGGAAGGACCAAATTGTTCTAGAAACTCCTTTGATTGCTTTCTAGCCATAATTACTTCGGTAGGTTTAAACCCCTGAAGTAATTTGTCTATATAAGAAACAGTACCCTGAGCGACTAAAAATTCACCTGTGGAGATATCTAAAAAAGAAACGCCTACAGTAGTTTTGTCAAAGAATATCGACGCTAAGTAATTATTAGATTTTTGTTGAACAATACTATCGCTATACGATACTCCGGGGGTCACTAGCTCAGTAACACCACGCTTAACAATAGTTTTTGTTTGTTTTGGATCTTCCAACTGATCACATATGGCCACACGGCATCCCGCTCTGACCAATTTTGGCAAATAGGTTTCTAAAGAATGATGTGGAAAACCTGCTAAAGCAGTTTCAGACTCCGTACCACTACCACGCTTGGTTTGCACGATGCCCAAAATACGAGCCGCTTTAATAGCATCTTCACCAAAAGTCTCATAAAAATCACCTACACGAAATAACAATAATGCACCTGGATATTTAGCTTTAATGCTATTATATTGCTGCATTAGAGGAGTTTCTTTCTTTGCCTTTGTCAATGGAATTTGAATTTTAGTTGAAGTGTAAAAATAGGATAATTGTAGATATTAGGCAAGGGTATAATTCGGGTAATTCTTAATATTTACAAAGAATTGATCAGTACACGTACAGTTAATATTATAGTACGCTATTTATTGTAATTAACAGACTAAAAATAAAGCTGAAACAGTTTTTATGCAAACTAGCGTATGTGGAAAACTATCGTTACGATTTCATCTATTTATCCACCTGTCTCAATATTTTGGTCAATTCTTTACCTTTAGCGAGCTCATCTACCAACTTATCTAAGTAACGAACTTGCTGCGTCAGAGGATTGTTAATTTCTTCAACACGATATCCACATATTACACCTTTAATAAGTGAAGAATTAGGATTTAAAGTCGCTTCATCAAAAAATACTGAAAAGGAAATCTTATTATCTACACATTGCTGTAATGTATCAACATCGTAGCCCGTCAACCAACATATTACTTCATGAAGCTCTGCGACAGTACGACCTTTTTTAACAACTTTTTCCACATAATGTGGATAAACTGAAGCGAAAGTCATATTAGCTATCTTTTCATCCTGACTTTTAGTACTCTTCATCTTGAATAATATTATCTATAACTAAGCTAATATAATAATATTTCAGCGCATTATAAACTCATAATACCGACTACAATGCTGCATTGAACGTAAAAATATATTGTTAGAAGAGCTTATCCACAAACTTTCCATAACAGGTATATAATTCCTATAGTAGAGTTTAATTATCAACAATTATAACATACTATGCTTCTAGTTATCCACATCACAGTCTATACGCCGTTAAATTAACATATACAAAGGTACTTTTTAAACAAAACACGATACACAGACGACAAAATCATATCAAAAAATACATATTAACGCAATTACTCCACACTGTTTTCCACAATTTGTGGAAAACAGTGTGGAGTAAGGTTAGTAACCTTTATAAAAAAAATACTAAAATCAACTATAATAAAACTTAACTCTTTGTAAATAAAGATCTAGGAAAAATTATATTTTATAAAAGCCATTGTTAAGAACATAAATTTAGAATTTGTGTGGATACGTTCAAAAGAATGCTTAAAGTTCAATAATGAGTAATTTTAGTATAAAAATAAACACTTATCCACATAAGGTACACAGTTGTTAAATAACGTAAGTAATTCGAGCTTAGGTTAAATACTAAGATTAATAGCATATTTCAGAATAGCATCATAAGAACCTATTAAACAAGACATAAGAAGCATTTAAATAAAATTTAAACTAACTCCACATACTGCAATTTTTCCCTAAAGACCCTCAAAAAAACAGCATACCGAAAACTATTATCCACAACAAAACACAAATTTGTTAACAAAGTGTTGATAACTCAAATCAAATAGACACCTCACCTCTAAAATCAATTGTAGACTGATAAGAATCTGTGGAAATCCTTGTATTAACTGAAACTTAGGGAAAAAGATAATAGTAGCTCTATACTAAATCAACAGTATACGATGCATAAGGTATAGTCACTGTACAAAAGTTAACTATTTATTATATTTGCAGCATATGGAAAATGAAGTAATTGATCTTTCACTAATAGACTCAGCAAAGAATAATCAAATCTATGATACTACGTATCATATTATCGAAAAATTAAAACTAACAGAACAAACTAGCCATATTATAAATTCGTTGGTTTTACTTAGCATCACTGTTATTGCATTATTAGCAATAGATTGGCTGACACGCCGATTCCTATTGGCCATCTCAACAAAATTTATTCTAAAAACTAAAACCCAGGTCGATGATTTTTTGGTTAATAATAAAGTATTAGAAAAATTAGCCCATCTGGCACCTATTATTATTGCAGATATTTTACTACCTATCGTATTTGCGGGATACCCCAATTGGCTCAATGCAATCTCCAAAGGGGTAGATGTAATATTGATATTGACCGTATTGCAAGTAGTAAATGCTATACTAAAGACATTGAAAGATATATTGCGCTTACAAAAATCTTTTGTCGACAAACCCTTGGATAGCTACCTTCAAGTGGCACAAATATTCTTGATGTTCGTAGCAGGTACATTTATATTCTCCATTTTGACGGGTAAATCACCAATTTCATTTTTAGTATCCCTTGGAGCGGCATCGGCCATATTAATGTTAGTATTTAAAGATACTATTTTAGGATTTGTAGCCAGTATACAAGTATCGGCTAATGACTCGGTACGTGTTGGGGATTGGATAGAAATGCAAAAATATGGAGCAGATGGAACAGTACTTCAAATCACATTGAACAATGTTAAAATACAGAATTTTGATAAAACCGTAGTTACCATCCCTACTCATACCTTATTGACAGATTCTTTTAAAAATTATAGAGGAATGCAAGAATCAGGTGGACGAAGAATAAAAAGAGCTATCAATATAAAGATATCTACCATCCGCTATCTAAAGGAAGATGAAATACAGAATTTAAGATCTATTCACTTGCTGAAATCATTTATTGACGAAAGACAGGAAGAGATAAATACATATAATAAAACACACGCTGTGGATCAATCTAACTTAGTAAATGGTCGACGGATGACTAATATTGGACTATTCCGTGCCTACGTAACAAAATATGCACAACAAAATAAAAATATACATAAAGAATTTACGTTGATGGTAAGGCAAATGCCGCCAACAGAGAATGGCCTACCGTTAGAACTTTATATGTTTACGAATAGTACCGTATGGGAGGAATATGAAGATACTGTTTCTAATATGTTTGACCATCTATTTGCGGCTATCAAGTATTTTGATTTGGAGGTATTCGAATTACCTGCCTCAGATGATATAAGACAATTATTACAGAGACAACAGCAATAGTATTTTACTTAGAATTAGTGATTTTTAATTAGGTTTGTAAAATAATTCCAACGGTAAATATGGCTATTAAGCGTACTTATAATCAAAAAACAAGAAAAAAGTCTGTTAAGCGTAATTGGATCAATTTGGTGAAAAAATGGGCTATACGTCTCGTTGTAGGATTTTTTGCAATTACTATACTATGGGTGCTAGCCTTAAAATTTATCAATCCACCAATTACATATTTAATGATTCAGCGTGGTTTTGAATGGAAAAAAGAAGGCAAGGGATTTAAAATCGAAAAGGAATGGCTTGATTATAATGCTATATCCAATAACCTCAAAAAAGCCGCTATAGCAGGCGAAGATGCTCATTTTATGACCCATAATGGATTTGATACAAAAGCCATATTAGAAGCATTTGAAAAAAATCAAGAAGGTAAAAAATTAAGAGGAGGAAGTACGATAAGCCAACAAGTAGCAAAGAATATTTTTCTATGGCCTGGGAGATCGTGGGTACGAAAGGGTCTAGAAACATATTTTACCTTCTTAATAGAAATATTTTGGAGCAAAAAAAGAATATTAGAAACATACCTTAATGTCATAGAAATGGGGCAAGGCGTATATGGTGCTGAAGCTGCTTCCCGCTATTACTTTAACAAATCAGCTACTAATTTAACAAAAAAAGAAGCCGCATTGATTATAGCTATCTTACCAAATCCTAGAAAATGGGACGCGCGAAGACCATCAAATTATGTAAATAGAAGAGCCAATAGTATAGTACGCTATCTAAATCATTATTCAATACCTGAATAATAAAAAACCTCTACGAATTTTAGACATGCCCCAAAAAAGTTAGACACTTATTTGGGGCATTTTTATTATGCTTAAAAAATAGTACAAACAGAACTCGGAATAGATTCCCTACGATTGACACTCGTCAACTGCCCTGTTTTAGTATCTCTCTTGAAATAAGTCAATCCATTAGTAAGCTGATTAGAAACAATGACCCACTTCTCATCAGGAGACAATTGTACATTACGTGGTGAATTTCCTTCAACAGAAATGATTTGCAAAGGCTTTAATAAACCGTCTTTTTTCACGGCATACACAGCAATTTCATTGGCTTGACCGCGATTTGTAGCGTAAATAAATTTAGCATCAGCAGTCATCTTTATATCTCCACCGCCATGCTCACCATTAAAACCAGCTGTATACATAGGCACTATTTGTTTACTATTCCATTTACCCTTATTAAATGCTAACACTTCGATTTCACCGGTCAATTCAAGTACTGCATAAAGTAAAGTACCCTTGTCATTAAAAACAACATGCCTAGGCCCTCCCCCAGCTTTAACATTGATTTCATCCACGATATTAAGCTTATAGCCATCGTTATTTTTAGTTATATTCATTTTATAAATGATATCTCCACCAAGATCACTAACAAACAAAAACTGACCATCTTTACTAAAGAAAGCAGAGTGTATATGTGAACTTGCTTGACGACTTTTATTGAGGCCTGAGTTTTTAAAAGCGATAAAATCTTCTTGTTTATTTAAACTACCATCCTTATTAATAGAATATAATACCAATGAACCGCTGGAATAATTAGAGACAACAGCTACAGGAATAGTTGGCGATAAACTAACGTGACAAGGGTGCGCACCATTGGTTGGTAAACTATTCAAAATAGCACCATTACCGAGATCTACAGCTGTTATTGTACCTTCTACATCTTCATTCACCGCGTAAAGAAAATTTTCGTCTCGGGCGATAAAAGAAGGATTACTCATACTTATAGTATTCTTAAGTCTAGCAACTCCTGTAGCTTGATTGAAATCATAAACATAAATACCTTTACTGCCATTATTAGTATATGTGCCGACATACATAGGTTTCATTTGTGCTATTAAGGCAACAGAATAGAACGTTAAAATTGAAAGAAGAATGCTCTTTATCATAAGTATACTATTTTATCTAAATATATGAGTTAAAAATCGTTAAAACTAAATACCTCTCCGTTGAAAATACTATATTCGCAGTATATAGCATATTCGTAATCACGCAGAATATTGAGATATTTATTGTTATCAATATACTACAATTACAAATTATTCTAATATTTTTGTATCAAATAAATTTTGAACCATATTTTAATGAAAAAAATCTTCGGAATATTTTTTATTCTTTCATTATTCCTATCTACAGTTACAGCTCAAGAGCGTTTAGTGGATAAAGTAATAGCCACGGTTGGTTCTGCCTTCATACTTCAATCGGATTTAGAAATGGAGTATACGCAATATTTGGCGCAGGGAAATAAAAGTGATGAAAAAGTAAAATGCTACATTCTCAACCAATTATTAGTACAAAAGCTATTGTCACAACAAGCAGCAATAGACTCTATAGAGGTGTCAGAAACAGAAGTCGATGATCAACTAAATTTCAGAATTCGCTCCATGGTACAACGTGCCGGTGGAAAAGAAAGATTGGAAGAATTTTTGAATCGTTCTATTTTACAACACAAAGAAGAGATGCGTCCTGCTGTAGCAGAACAATTACGCGGTAATAAAATGCAGCAACAATTGGTTTCTAAAGTGGATGTTACCCCGCAAGAGGTTAATAAATATTTCAAAAGTTTAGACCAAGATAGCTTACCTTATTTCAATACAGAGATAGAATATTCACAATTGGTCATAAATCCATTATTAACAAAAGAAGAGAAAGATCAATTTCGTACTAAGGCCGAAGAATATAGACAGCAAGTTTTGAATGGTTCGGATTTTGGTACAATAGCACGATTCTATTCGGAAGATGGTTCTGCCCCTTATGGAGGTGAATTGGGTTATAATACAAGAGAGAATTGGGTAAAAGAGTTTTCAGCTCAAGCATTTCGTCTAAAGAACGGTGAAATTTCACCTGTTTTTGAAACACAATATGGTTTTCACTTTTTGCAAGTATTAGACAGAAGAGGTGAAGAAGTAAACGTTAGACATGTATTGATTACAAAAAAACCTACTCCAGCATCATTAGAAAGAGCTAAAGCAAAGATAGACAGTATCTCTGATCAGATAGCTGCTAAAAAGTTTAACTTCAATTCGGCAGCGTCATTCTATTCGGATGATAAAGAGACTAAATACAATGGTGGTGTTGTGAGTAATATGGAAGATCGCTCTACATTGATCCCTATAGATCAATTGGACGATGTAGCCGTATTTAATGCTATTGATCCTCTAAAGGTAGGAGAAGTTTCAAAACCGGTCCTTTACACGGATAAAAGAACAGGTGAAAAATCATACAGAATCTATTATTTAAAATCCCGTATTGCGCCTCATAAGGCAAATATGAATCAAGATTTTGCTAAGATTAAAGAAGCTGCAAAACAAGATAAAACGAACCGTACCTTAAGTGAATGGTTTGAAAAGAAAAGAGGAACCACCTATATCGATGTTGATCCAGAGTTTGGTACATGTGAGGAGCTAAAAGTATGGATGAAAGACAAAAATCAAATAGCCCAGAAATAACAAAATTATAATATATACAAAAAAGGTCGAATCATAGATTCGACCTTTTTTGTATATATTAATAGAAATACTATCTTTCAAAAAGCATTTCTAATGCTACACGCCACTGAAAATCGTCTTTAAGCTCCCATACACGAATGTAATTAAACTTAATAGCCTTATCATTATCATATACCGTAGCAGTACCTAGAGAATAGGCCAATTCACCGCTATAAGCACGTCCTACCTTCAGGGGTTCAGTAACGATTTCAATTCTATTTTTTTTCAAAAAATTGAGCACGTTATTCTTGCCTTCCATTTCTTCCTGCCAAGGGAAGTAAAAACGAACATCATCAGCTAAGAACTCTTTATATGCCGCTTGATTATCGGCTTTTAACACTTTAGAGAACAACTCATCATTAGACATGATAATATCTTCTCTTTGCTGTAAACGTACTTTAGAACGATGCTTTAAATACCAAGAATCATCAGGTTCAATATATATAAGTTCTTTAGCATCCTGCTTACCATAATTTTCAACTTCAGCACGTAAATCTACTTTCCATTCTCCCTTTTTATTTCTTTTCCAAATAATAATATATTGACCATTACGCTGAACAGCCCCTACTTTTTGAAATTGAATTTTCCCAGAAGTAATACCAAAATCTTGACTCTTTGAAAGAAGTGCAAAATTTGGCTCCCAAGACATAACATCAGCGATGTTAGGTCTATTATTCAGGTAATTATAGGCATTTACCGCTGAAGGAACATAAAAAACAGATTCCTTATCAATAATAGAAGATAAGGCACTATGAGGAGATTCTTGTTTAGCGAGAGCAGCAGCATTTCTGTCGACACTAATTAAACCACCAATTTTTTCAGGCAATTGCGCTTTTGCAACAGAAGAAACAAAAGCAAACGCAATACATGATGTTGTAAAAATACTTGACCTCATCTAATTTAATTTCTATCTACAATATCAAATCTTATTCCAAAGCGTACCGTCTTTACTGTCCTTAAGTTGTATACCAACTGCTGCAAGTTCTTGACGAATTCGGTCTGAAGTAGCAAAATCTTTATTCTGCTTCGCTTCATTACGCATGGAGATAACCAAATCCATTAATTTGTCAAAACTATCCGTTTCACCTTCTAATTGATCGTTTTTCAATCCCATTACGTCAAAGACAAAATGCTGCATCAAAAGTTTAATTTCTGCTAAAGTATTTTCATCTACTTGTTGTTTACCATCATAGATAGAATTGATCAAACGCACTAATTCAAATAGCTCAGCAATAAGAATAGGACTATTAAAATCATCATCCATAGCTGCATAACAACGTTGCTTTAGCGCGACTAAATCAGTATCAATTTTATTATTTGCAGAGGGCGATATTTTATCCAACAAGCTGATAGCAGTCATCAGACGCTTATATCCTTTTTCTGCTGCATCTAAAGCATCATTAGAAAAATCCAATGTACTTCGGTAATGCGCCTGCAACATAAAGAAACGCACCGCCATCGGTGAATACCCTTTAGTAAGCAAGGGATGATCCCCAGAAAATAATTGCAATGGAAGGAAACCATTACCAGAAGATTTTGACATACGTGCACCATTTACCGTAAGCATATTCGTATGCATCCAATATTTTGCGGGTTGCACATGATTACAAGCTTCAGATTGTGCTATTTCATTGGTATGATGCGTAGCGGCCAAATCCATACCACCACCATGAATATCAAAACTATCACCAAGATATTTTTGACTCATCGCCGAACATTCAATATGCCAACCTGGGAAACCTACGCTCCACGGAGAAGGCCAACGCATGATATGTTCGGGTTTGGCTTTAATCCATAAGGCAAAATCCAAACGACCCCGTTTCTCATCCTGTCCACCTAGCTCACGCGTGTTGTTAAGCATATCTTCAAGATTGCGATTAGTCAGAATGGTATAATTATATTTCTGAACATATTTGTCTACGTCAAAATAAACAGTACCATTGACTTCATAAGCATATCCATTAGCAATTATTTGCTTAATCATTTCTATTTGTTCGCTAATATGACCAGTCGCTGTAGGCTCAATACTTGGAGGAATAGTATTAAAAAGACGTAAAACATCATGAAAACCTATGGTGTACTTCTGTACAATTTCCATAGGTTCTAATTGTTCTAATTTTGCTTTTTTAGCAAATTTATCATCTCCTTCATCATTGTCACCTTCCAAATGCCCTGCATCTGTTATATTACGAACATAACGAACCTTATACCCCAAATGTAATAGGTAGCGGAAGATCAAATCAAAAGACACAAATGTCCTACAATTGCCAAGATGCACATCAGAATAAACCGTTGGACCACAAACATACAAGCCTACCATATTAGGATGTATAGGTTCAAATTTTTCCTTTTTACGCGTCAGTGTATTGTATACGACCAAATTGTGTTGCATATAAAATGAGATTGTTTAAAGTGCTAAAATTATTTTTGTCTAAAATATACTTGAATAGGAACACCCGTAAAGTCAAAATTATCTCTTAATTTATTCTCTACAAAGCGTTTATATGGATCCTTAATATACTGTGGCAAATTACAGAAAAAAGCAAACATAGGTGCTCTTCCAGGTAATTGTGTAGCATATTTAATTTTAATGTATTTACCTTTTGAACTTGGTGGAGGATAACTTTCAATGATGCTCAACATTACGTCGTTCAATTTTGAAGTAGCTACCTTTTTGGTTTTATTTTTAAATACCTCCATCGCTGTTTCTACAACTTTAAAAATACGTTGTTTTTCCGTTACCGAAGTAAATATAATAGGCACATCAGTAAAAGGAGCAATCTTTTCACGGATACGAGCTTCAAACTCTTTCATCGTTTTATGATCCTTTTCAATAGTATCCCATTTATTAACAACGATTACGATACCCTTTTTATTTTTTTCCGCTAAATGGAAAATATTAATATCTTGACCTTCAATACCATCGTTTGCATCAATCATCAAAATAACAACATCAGAATCCTCTAGAGCACGTATAGTACGCATTACAGAATAAAATTCAATATCTTCACTTACCTTGCTCTTACGACGCAAACCTGCAGTATCTACCAACAAAAATTCATGACCAAATTGATTATAATGAATTTTGATGGTATCACGCGTTGTACCAGCAATATCTGTTACTATATTTCTATCTACACCTAATAAAGCATTCGTTAAAGACGATTTACCAACATTAGGACGACCTACAATCGTAATTTTTGGTAAAGATTCTTCTTCTTCTTCCTCTTCCTCTGGAAAATTAGCTACTATAGCATCTAATAGCTCACCTGTACCAGATCCTGTCGCTGAAGAGATATTATATATCTCGCCAAGTCCGAAGGCATAGAATTCAGATGATGCATGATGCAACTTAGCATGATCCACTTTATTCGCTACCACAAATACAGGTTTTGATGTTCTACGCAATAAATCCGCAATTTCATCATCCAAATCTGTAGTACCCACAGTTACATCCACCATAAAAATAATAGCTGATGCTTCTTCTATAGCTATATGTACTTGATCACGAATAGCTTCTTCAAATATATCATCTGAGCCGTGTACAAAACCACCTGTATCAATTACAGTAAATTTTTTACCAATCCACTCAGCGGATTCATAATGACGATCACGTGTAACACCACTAAAATCATCTACTATCGCTTTTCTACTTTCAGTCAAGCGATTAAACAAGGTCGACTTCCCAACATTCGGGCGACCTACAATTGCAACAATGTTTGCCATACTTTTAAATTTATTTTTCTCGCGCGTTACCGTCACGGCAACTATATTCATTAATCCATTGCGCAGGATAAATACTATGTCAAGAAAAACGAGTTCCTTAAAGTAAATATCTGTACAAGAATTTATAAGATTTACAAAGGTAATTAAAATGGAGGAAAAGTTATACCACTAAAAAGAGTATAAGGTTCCTTGTTTTACACCTCTAGCTTCTAATCCTTTGTCTATATAAGTTTGAATAGCTGATTTCTTTAAACCCCAATTTGGTGCTATCAATAAGTCTTGATCTGCAATACCAAAAACACGCTGAATAATAATATCAGGACGTAATAAAGGAATAAATTTTGCTAAGAAATCTGTATATTCTTCAATAGAAAAAAGCTTAAAGGGTTCTTTTTTAAACTTAGCACCCATAATGGATCCTTCGACAATATGTAGATGATGTAACTTAACATATTTTATATTAGCCTGTTTATTGATTTCATCAGCATACCTCAACATCATCTCTTCCGTTTCCCATGGAAACCCAAAGATCGTATGAACACATAGCTCGAGAGGTGTATTTTGCAACATCTTCATCGTCGACAAAAATTCATCATGCGAACATCCCCTATTTATACGGTTCAATGTATCATCATAAATGGATTCCATACCCATCTCCAAATCGACATCATACCTATCTGTATAAGATTCCAACAGGGCAATTTTTTCAAAATCCAAACAATCAGGTCTAGTTCCAACAGACAAGCCAAGTACATTGTCAGGGTCAATACTCAAGGCTTCATCATACATCATTTTCAACAAATGTGTAGGCGCATAAGTATTTGTATTAGGTTGAAAATAAATAATGAATTTTTCAGCACCATAATTTGTACGCGCACGCGCAATACCATTTTCAACTTGTTCACGAATAGATGGAATCTTGCGAGCAGTATCAGGAGTAAAAGAATCTACATTACAATATGTACAGCCTCCATACCCTTTACTGCCATCCCTATTAGGACAAGTAAAATTACCATCTACAATAACTTTAAATACTTTCTGACCATTATACTTATCCTTTAGATAAGCCCCATAATGGTTATATGGCTTAATACCATTGTCTAACGCTGTTCCCATTTGAATACAAAGATAACTATTTCAGTTAGTAAAGAGCTTAAAATTATTAAGACTCACTGTTCATAAACAGTATAATATAAAGTCTATAAACGCAAAAAGCCTTAGATTTCTCTAAGGCTTCTGTTTAAAAAAAGGCACCGACCTACTCTCCCACCTGTTACGGCAATACCATCGGCTCGGGCGGGCTTAACTTCTCTGTTCGGAA
>NZ_JADEYQ010000022.1 GCF_022627575.1 Sphingobacterium rhinopitheci | reverse complement strand
ATTATAAAAGTTTATTGTGGGTATTAATTCCTATGTTATTAATTAATGGAATGATTATGATTATAGATTTTCCTTTGAAAATGCCTATTGGTAGGTGGTTAATTTTCACTCTCTTAATTACACATATATATAATTTTAACAGACTTAAATTTAATTGGGGAATATTCCCACTAAAGTCAACTATTATTTTCTTAGTAATAGGCTCATTGTTTATTGGTGTTTTTGACAATCGCTTGTCTTTTTTCGATAAATTTTATGCTCCATTTAGAGATATGACGGACACCTATTTGATTTTATTTTTAGGCTATGTAACAGTTTCTAATGAAAAAGATATAATAAGATTAGGCAAACCTGTTTTTTATTCAATGATCTTTGTGGGTTTATATGGTCTTTTCAATTTTGTATCCAATTCTAATCCTTATTATGAATTTGTTATTAATAATTTCTTTAAAGGTGGAGAGAGTGATTTTGAGACAAGACGAAAAGTTTTGGAAGGCACAGCTGAGCGCTATCGAGCGACTTCGACCTTTGATATGTCATTCAATTATGGTTATATTTCTTCATTAATTGTCTTATATTTTGTGTTTTTATTCTCGATAATTAAACAAAAAAAGAGCTTAACAATTGGAATTATTTTAGGATTAATAGGAGTAGTCCTTTGTTTTTCTAGAACTGTTTTGTTAGTGTGTTTATTCGCATTATTTTTATATATCCTTCTTTCTTTTAAAGCTCATAGAATATTATTAGGAATATTTACTTGTTCTATTATACTTAGTATAGGATATTTTTCAATTCCAATTTTACAAAAAAGTGTCGATAATGTATTAGATATATTTATTACTGGTGGTGAGAGTACTGGAGGTAGTAGTGTTAGTATGCGTGAGGCTCAAACTATAGGAGCATTTAATTACTTTTTGCATTCACCTATTCGTGGTAATGGATATGACTATATTACTAAAGAATTAGGTTGGGGAGATAGAGATAATGCTGTTTTAGATTCAGAAATGGCAGGTTTTGAAAGTATTATTTATGTTTGGTTAATTGAACAAGGATTGATTGGAATATTAACAAAATTTTCTTTTTTCGGCGTTATTATTTTTTATTTTTTAAAAAATAGAAATAGGCAATTTAATAAAAAGATAACTGGTTTTGGTTTGGCATTAACTGCTATGTTCTTACTGTTTTCATTCAGTACAGGAGCATTAGGTGCTTGGCCTATAACTATGTTATTATTAGGTGTAATCATTAAAACAATACAATTGAATAATCGTAAATATGAAATTCTCAATTCTAATACCCGCATATAAATCCACATTTTTTGAAGAGTGTATAAATAGTATATTATTACAAAGCTATAGAGATTTCGAGCTTGTTATTCTAAATGATGCTTCACCTGAGCCTATAGAAGAAATAATTAATATTTATGATGATGATAGGATAAGATATTATAAAAATGAGATTAATTGCGGTGCTTTAAATATTGTAGATAATTGGAACAAATTGTTGGATTTGGCTACTGGTGATTTTGTGATATGTATAGGCGATGATGATAAACTATTACCAGATTGTTTGATGGAATACCATAATATGATTGTTAAATATCCTAATATTGATATTTTTCATGGATGGACTGAAATAATAGACGAGGATTCTAATTTTTCTTCCCTTCAAGAATGTAGACCTGAGATAGAGAGTGTATATTCTATGTTATGGCACCGTTGGAACGGTAGAATTCAATATATTGGGGATTTTTGTTATAGGAAGGAAGTCCTTCAGCGCCTTGGTGGATTCTATAAATTACCACTTGCTTGGGCATCAGATGATATAACAAGTTATATTGTAGCTCGTAATAACGGAATTATTAATTTGCCAAAATTAGTTTTTCAGTATAGAGTTAATTCTCAGACAATTACTAGTACTGGTGGTAAAGTTTATAAACTGCAAGCGATGGAGCTTGAATACAATTGGTATAAAGAATTCTTAAAGAATTTACCTGATGAAAGTATAGATAGAAAATTTCATACTCTTATAGATAATAACTTAGAATGGTTTTTTAAAAAGAAGAAGCTGTTAATTATGAAAATGGATTTAGCTAAGTCACCCGTAAAAAAAATGTCTTTTTGGCTAAAAAATAGAAAAAGATATCAAATATCCTATTTAATGTTACTAAAATCAGTAATGGATTCATTACCAATTTATTTTAGAATAAGCAAACATAAGGTATGAAGCTAAAAGTTGCATTTTTGTCTGCAGATTCATTTGTTGATGTAGATATTCCAATTCTTGATAAATTAAATTTAGAATTTGATATTACTTGGTATGTAATCTTGAATAGAAACCCTCGGTTTTCAATTGAATATTTACAATCATTTGCTGAGAATAAGAATATTAGATTGAAAGTAATTGAACTAAAGAAAAGAAGAAGAAGTATTGTAAATTTTCCCTCATATTGGAATCTTTTTAAAGATCTTTATCTTTCAAATTATGATATTTTGTATTTTGAATACTTAAAAGATCCATATTCGTATTTATTTTCTTTATTTTTTTCAAAAAGAAGAAAAATTTTTGGCGCTCATGATGTTTTACAACATAGTAATAGTAGTTCTATTTCTAATAAAATTCTTCATCATGCTGTATTATCTTCATTTACATATGTTCAAACATTTTCTGAGGCTCAGAAATCATATTTGAAATCGAAAGTTCACCAACAAAATGCTTTCGTTATACCCCTAAGTAAAAAAAATGCGGGTGTCATTAATACATCTCGTCCAAATATTGATAAAGGGTTAAAGATTTTGTTTTTTGGCGGTATTCATTCTTATAAACGTTTAGATGTTTTGATTGATGCTATTGAATTGTTAATTAAACGTGATAATTGTAATATTTATTTAACTATCGCTGGAAATGGCCCCGACTGGGACAATGTAAAAGATAATCTTAAAAATAAAAAATTTTATGATTTAAGAATAGGATTTGTCCCTAATTCAGAAATTCCTGATTTGTTTAATACACATCATTTTATAGTATTACCATATCAAGATGTAACACAATCAGGGCCATTATTTGATTCTTTTAGTTTTAATCTACCCTCAATTGTTTCTGATCAACAGGGGTTTGTAGAGTTTGTGATTGATGGTAAGACTGGCTTTGTTTTTCAAACAAATTCTATAGAATCATTATCTTCTCTTTTGCTAGAGATATCACAAATTGATAATCAAGGTTATGAAAAAGTCGTAAATGAATTAAATATATATACCGAAAAGTTTAGTAGTAAGTTTATAGCATCACTGTATAGTAATATGTTTCATAAAGTCTTCAAAAACAGTAAAAAATAGTATTAGCAAGTAGATTTATTTTTTCTTTATTTAAACTGTATAGGAAATTTTACTCTACTCTTTTGAATATTTTGTTATAACAATTTTGTAAATCTTAATACCTAGTAATTTAAATAAATATGAATATTACCTGCATACCATATCATGATTGGCGCAAAATTCAAACAGAAGGTTCGCGAACTAGGGATTCACATATTATATCACATCTCCAGAAAGATGATAATGTTGAACATCTATTGCTTGTAAACAGGCCAATTACGTTTTTAGAATTGTTTTTGAAAAAAAGAAATCAAAAGATAGAAGGCGAATTATTGTTTAAAGATAAAAATGTGCATTTATATAAACTGGACGATAAGACCTATTTATACGATTATATCAGTGATGATATATTTAGCTTGCTACGTAAAGGGAAATCGTGGTTTTTTGATAGTTTTTCTGATGTTTCTTTTATTGCTGGTTATAAACAATGTCTCGATTTTTTGAAAATAGAAATAGATGTAGTTTATAGTCAAAATATTTTTTCAAGTGCTTTTGTCTCTGCACTTTCATTACCTTCGGTATTTGATGCTTGGGATAATTTTCTTTTATTCCCTGATAATAGTAAATATGAATTATCATTTCGAAATGCCTATCAATCTTTAGCTTTTTCGGCTAAAGTTTGGACAACAAATTCTCAAAAAAACATCGATTTTTATAAAGAGCATTACAAAGTTAGTGATTGTGTTTTAATTAAAAATGGAGTTGATATTTCTCGCTTTCAAAAGGATTACCCTATTCCTGAAGATTTAAAAAAATTAGGTCGATCGATAGTTGGTTTTGGGGGTAAAATTACACACTTATTTAATTATGATTTTTTTAATTATGCTACGCTAAATAACCCAGATAAAACATTTGTTTTAGTCGGTCAAATCCTAGACAAGCAGGTCTTTAAAAGGATAATAATGCGAAAAAATGTACATTACCTAGGCGATAAGAAATATTCTGATTATGTCAGTTATGTAACTAATTTTGATATCGGAATAATACCTTATGTAACTGATCACTTAGAACATGGTGCAGACACGATAAAAATGTATGAATATTTGGCATCAGGCTTACAGGTTGTGGGGACATTAGGTGCAGGTATGGGTGATATGGATGCTTTTATATCTGTTGCTAATACCAAAGAAGAGTTTTCGGATATGGTTAAGCAAAAGGAATGTGTTAAACAAGATTTTAGTTTGCCTGAGTTTTATACTTGGAAGAGTAAGACACAAGAAACTTTGCAATGTTTGAAAAGGGTTTGTATTGACGAGCAGATCTATAACTAAATATTATTTTAAAAACGAAATATCAAATGAAAATAGCTTTTTTAGGCACGAGGGGAATTCCTAATAACTATGGTGGTTTTGAACAATTTGCCGAATATATCTCTGTTGGTTTGGCTTCACGTGGCCATGAAGTGGTAGTTTATTCTCCACATTTTCATCCGTATAAGGATAAAGAATATAAAGGGGTTCGAATAAAACATATCTATAGTCCAGAAGAATGGATGGGTGGATCTGTAGGGAGTTTTTTTTATGATTTCTCCTGTCTAAAAGATGCTATTAAAAAAGAAGATTTTGATATTATTTATGAGGCAGGTTATACCAGTGTTATCCCTTCTTATATATATTTTGATATCAAAAATTATAATAAATCTATTGTTATCACTAATATGGATGGTTTAGAGTACAAACGTACTAAGTTTAATCCACTGGTTCAAAAGTTTGTCTTTTGGGAGGAACAACAAGCAGTTAAGCATAGCCATTACTTAATTGCAGACAATTTGGGTATACAGGACTATTATAAGGAGAAATATCATAAAGAGAGTAAATTTCTAGCTTATGGTGCTGATGTTATCACAGATTATTCGCAAGATATCTTAAAAGAATTTGATTTAGAGGCAAACCATTATTATTTACTGATTGCGCGATTAGAACCCGAGAATAATATAGAAATGGTAATTAAGGGCTATTTATTGGCAGAAGATTTTGATAAACCACTGATTATTATTGGAAAGACAAATACACCGCATGGTAGATACTTGGTTGAAACCTACGGACATCATGCCTCTATTCAATTTATCGGCGGTGTTTATGATTTTGGTAAGTTAAATTCTCTACGCTGTTATTCTACCTTATATTTTCACGGTCATACTGTTGGTGGTACTAATCCATCCTTGTTGGAAGCGATGGCATCACGTGCTATGATAGTCGCTAATGATAATATATTTAATAGAGCTGTATTAGAAGATAATGCTTTATATTTTACGACAGATCGAGATATAAGTATTATAATTAAAAATCAAAGAGAATATAATTCTTTGAATAGAGAAAAGTTTTTATCGACTAATACAAGTATTATTGCTGAGAAATATTCTTGGGAATACTTAGTTGATCAACATGAAGAATATTTTTTGGAGCTTTTAGCTAATAAAAATAAATAAAATATGAAGAATATAAAAAAAATTGCCTGTATTGGAGCAGGTTATGTAGGAGGTCCTACAATGGCTGTTGTAGCACAGCATTGTCCGCATATTCAAGTTACGATAGTTGACTTGAATGAAGCACGTATTGCAGCATGGAATGATGAAAATCTTGACAATCTTCCTGTTTATGAGCCTGGTTTAGACGCTGTTGTTGCTGAGGCTAGAGGTCGTAATTTATTTTTTTCTACGGATATTACTAAGGCGATTGACGAAGCCGATATGATCTTTATTTCAGTAAATACCCCGACAAAGACGTACGGAAAAGGTAAAGGACAAGCGGCAGATTTAAAATATATAGAATTGTGTGCACGTCAGATTGCAGCAGTTTCGACGACAGATAAAATTGTGGTAGAGAAATCTACGTTGCCGGTGCGTACAGCAGCAGCATTAAAGTCGATTTTGAACAATACAGGTAATGGTGTTAAGTTTGATATTTTATCAAATCCTGAATTCTTGGCAGAAGGTACTGCAGTAACGGATTTGCAAAACCCAGACCGTGTATTGATCGGCGGTGAAGATGCAGAGGCTATCCAGGCTTTGGTAAATGTATATGCCAATTGGGTGCCTGCAGATCGTATTCTAACGACGAACCTATGGTCTTCCGAATTATCTAAATTGGTGGCTAATGCTTTCTTGGCACAGCGTGTTTCTTCTATCAATGCCATTTCGGAGCTATGTGAGAAAACAGAAGCTAATGTCGATGAAGTGTCACATGCTATTGGTATGGATTCTCGTATTGGTTCGAAGTTTTTGAAAGCTTCGGTAGGTTTTGGAGGTTCTTGTTTTCAAAAAGATATCCTCAACTTGGTATATATCGCCCGTTCTTATGGTTTAACTGCTGTTGCAGATTACTGGGAGCAAGTAATTATTATGAATGATCACCAAAAATCACGATTTGCACAAAAAATCATTCATACGATGTACAATACCGTCAACGGAAAGAAAATCGCTTTCTTGGGTTGGGCATTCAAAAAAGATACTAACGATACCCGTGAATCCGCAGCTATCTATGTAGCAGATCACTTATTGGATGAGGAAGCAGAGATTGTTATTTACGATCCTAAAGTTACCGAAGACCAGGTTTATAAAGATTTGGACTATCTCGCAACACGTAGCCCAGAAGCAAACCGACGTTTGGTAACAGTCGTAAATACGCCAACAGAGGCCATATTAGACGCACATGCTATAGCAATTTTGACCGAGTGGGATGAATTTAAAGCCTATGATTGGCAAGCTATTAAGGTACAGATGAAAAAGCCTTCTTTTGTATTTGATGGCCGTAAACTATTGAATAGCAAAGAAATGCGTTCTTTGGGGTTTGATTATTATGCCATTGGCGAGTAGGTATTAACCGTTTAAAGGCTTATTAAATATGATATATTATGTTAGCTACTATTAATGTACTTATACCATATTTAATGGTTTAAAATTATAAAGTAATATTTGATGTCTAAAACTATATTAATTACAGGGGGAGCAGGATTTATTGGTTCTCATGTCGTTCGAGAATTTGTGTTAAAGTATCCAAGTTCTCATATTATCAATTTGGATGCTTTGACCTATGCCGGTAATTTAGAAAATCTAAAGGATATTGAGGATAAGCCGAACTATACCTTTGTAAAAGCTGATATTACTGATGCAGCGAAGATAAACTCTATTTTCCAAGAGTATCAACCTGATGGTATTATTCACTTGGCCGCAGAATCTCATGTCGACCGTTCTATTACTAATCCTTTGGAATTTGTGATGACCAATGTAATCGGTACTGTAAATCTATTGAATGCAGCGAAAGATATCTGGGCAGACAATTATGAAGGTAAGCGTTTTCATCATGTTTCTACAGATGAAGTATACGGCACATTAGGGGAAACGGGTTTGTTTACCGAAGAAACTTCTTATGATCCGCACTCTCCATATTCTGCATCAAAGGCATCTTCGGATCATTTTGTTCGTGCCTATGCTGATACCTATGGGTTACCTGTGGTTATTACTAATTGTTCTAATAACTATGGGCCTAATCATTTTCCAGAGAAGTTGATCCCTTTATGTATTCATAATATTATTCATAAAAAACCGCTTCCGATCTATGGGGATGGCAAATTTACTAGAGATTGGTTATTTGTTATTGATCATGCCAAAGCGATAGATTTAGTTTTCCATAAAGGCAATTTAGGCGAGTCTTATAATGTGGGTGGTTTTAATGAATGGCAAAATATAGATCTTGTCAAAGAGCTTTGTAAGCAGATGGATGAGAAGTTGGGTAGGGCAGTGGGTGAATCAGCACAGTTGATCACCTTCGTAAAGGATCGTCCAGGACATGACTTACGCTATGCAATAGATGCTAGCAAGATTAATACGGAATTAGGCTATGAACCTTCTGTTACTTTTGAACAAGGCTTGTCAAAGACAATAGATTGGTTTTTAGCGAATCAAGATTGGTTGGATAATGTTACTTCGGGGGATTATCAGTCGTATTACAAGAAACAATATATAGGTAGTTAGGAAGGGGTTAGGGAGTTAGAGTTAGGGAGAGTTAGGAAGGGGTTTGGGAGAGTTGGGAGTTAGGAAGGGGTTAGAGTTAGAGTTAGGAGTTAGGGAGTTAGAGTTAGGGAGTTAGAGTTATAGTTAGAGTTAGGAGTTAGGGGTTAGGGAGAGTTGGGAGTTAGGAAGGGGTTAGAGTTAGGGAGTTAGAGTTAGGGAGTTAGTTAGAGTTAGGGAGTTAGAGTTAGGGAGTTAGGGAGTTAGAGTTAGGAAGGGTGTTAAATTTCCTCTAACATTAATCCTAATCATTTTACATCTAACCAATTTACCCTCACCATTTTCTCTCACTAATAACAATCCTAACCATTTTACATCTAACCAATTTACCCTCACCATTTTCTCTCACTAATAACAATTCTCACCATTTTCTCTAACCAATCCACTCTAACCAATTTACCCTCACTAATAACAATCCTCACCATTTTACATTTAACCAATTAATCCTAACCATTTAAATACTCAAAACAATTTGTAATAAAGTAAAAATGAAAATTAAAGAAACAAATTTGCAGGGATGTTATATCATTGAGCCTGTAAAATATGGTGATAGCCGTGGTTATTTTTTTGAAAGTTTCAACGGACAGACATTTAATACATTAACAGGGACTGATACAGTCTTCGTTCAAGATAATCAATCGTACTCCACGCGTGCTGTATTGAGAGGATTACATGCACAATCTGGTAGATTTGCGCAAGCTAAGTTGGTTCGTGTTTTGGAAGGTGAGGTTTTGGATGTAGCTGTAGATGTACGCCCTGGATCAGCAACTTTCGGAAAGCATGTGGCCGTAAAATTGTCGGCTGAAAATAATCTTCAGTTGTTTATACCTCGGGGTTTTTTGCATGGTTTTATAGTATTAAGTGAAACAGCAACATTCTTTTATAAATGTGATAACTATTATAATAAAGAATCTGAATGCGGGGTGAATCCGCTAGATGCTGATTTGGCTATTGATTGGGAAATTGCAGGCGATGAGATTATTTTGTCAGAAAAGGACAATGAAGCACCTAGCTTTAAGGCATTATTTGGAGTACATGTGGTTGAAGAGTTAGAATCTATTGGTGAATAATCAATTCATATCATTCTAAATTTTTCTACCTTAAAAACTAAATTATGAAAATATTAGTTACCGGAGCCAATGGTCAATTGGGATCCGAGTTGCGTGAACTATTGAAAGACCATCCTTCTATCACATGCTTTTTTCTAGATCGTAAGGAATTGCCTTTAGAACAGACAATGATTATTACCGATATCTTAGGAATATACCAACCGGATGTAATTATTCACGCAGGGGCCTATACGGCTGTAGATAAAGCTGAAGCTGAGCCCATATTAGCCGATGCCGTTAATCATCTTGCTTGTGAAGAAATTGCACAATATTGCCGCTTAAACGACGTCAAGTTGATCGCTATATCGACGGATTATGTATTTGATGGCAATTCCTGTATTCCACTAACGGAAGATGCGCCAGTAGATCCAATTAATATATATGGTTTAACCAAGTTAAAAGGGGAGCAGGCTATAGAAAAGTGGTTTCCCGAAGCTGTTATTATCCGTACTTCATGGGTATATTCTACATATGGTAATAATTTTGTGAAGACGATGCTGCGCTTAATGAATGAGCGCCCAAGCTTATCTGTAATAAATGATCAAATTGGATCACCTACTTATGCAAGGGATTTGGCAGCTGCTATTATATCGATTTTATTTGCCGCCGAATGGCAAAGTGGGATCTATCATTATAGCAATGAAGGAGAGATTAGTTGGTATGATTTTGCATTAGCAATCCGCGATAGAAAAGGATTACATTGTGATATTATACCGATTCCCTCATCTAGTTATCCTACACCTGCCAAGCGACCATATTATTCTTTACTGGACAAGACAAAAATAAAAACAGTATTCTCAATTGATGTTCCCTATTGGAGCGATAGCTTGGATGTCATGCTACAGAAGTTATAACTTCTTAAGATTATCATTATTCGTCTAATTATTAAATATTATCTCATTATAAAACTCATAAATATGAAAGGAATTATATTAGCAGGAGGTTCTGGTACGCGGCTTCACCCCTTGACTTTGGCCGTAAGCAAGCAGTTGATGCCTGTCTATGATAAGCCCATGATCTACTACCCTTTATCGACATTGATGTTAGCAGGTATAAATGAGATATTAATTATTTCTACCCCGCAGGATTTACCCAATTTTAAGAAATTATTAGGGGATGGTTCCCAGTTGGGCTGTCGATTTGAATATATAGAACAACCTAGTCCCGATGGGTTGGCGCAAGCATTTATATTAGGTGCTGATTTTATCGGAGCGGATAAAGTAGCCTTAATTTTGGGGGATAATATATTTTATGCTTCCGGTATGTCTAAATTATTACAAGATTCTGCTAATCCAGATGGTGGTGTTGTTTTTGCATACCCAGTATCTGATCCCGAACGCTATGGTGTAGTGGAGTTTAATGCGCAAAATGAGGTCGTCTCTATTGAAGAAAAACCGAAGCATCCAAAATCCAATTATGCTGTTCCAGGATTGTACTTCTATGATAACGAAGTAATCGAAATAGCTAAAAATATCAAACCTTCGGAGCGTGGCGAATTGGAGATAACAGATATCAATGCCGCTTATTTGAAAAGAGGCAAACTGAAGGTTGGTATTTTTGACCGTGGCACAGCTTGGCTAGATACAGGTACTATACAATCTCTGATGCAAGCAGGACAATTTGTGCAGGTGATCGAAGAGCGCCAAGGGATGAAGATTGCTGCGATCGAAGAGGTGGCATATCGTATGGGATATATAAACAAGGAGCAGCTGACCAAGATTGCTGAACCTTTGCGCAAGTCTGGATATGGGGAGTATTTGCTTCAGCTATAAGAATATAATAAATTAAACCAATGAAAAATTATAAATCATCATGAAAATAGGCATTACTTTTTCTAGTTTCGATTTATTACATGCTGGACATATCAAGATGTTGGAAGATGCAAAGAAGCAATGTGACTACCTGATTTGTGGCTTGCAAACAGACCCTACTTTGGATAGGCCCGAAAAGAATAAACCTGTTCAATCTGTGGTAGAGCGTTATATACAGCTCAAAGGATGTGCTTATGTAGACAAGATCATCCCTTATGCTACAGAGCAAGATTTGCTTGATATTTTGCAAGCCTATGAGGTTCATGTGCGTATTCTTGGGGAAGAATATAAGGATACAAACTTTACCGGCAGAGCATATTGTGAGCAGAAGGGGATAGATTTTTATTTCAATCGTAGAGATCATCGTTTTTCGAGCTCCGGCTTGCGCAAAATTGTTGCAGAGCAGCAATCATTTAATACCTTATAAATTTTAATAAACCAATTTTATATAGTTTTATTTATGAAAATAGGAATTACTTTCGGTGCTTTTGACCTGCTTCATGCCGGGCATATTATGATGCTCGAAGAGGCCAAGAGACAGTGTGACCAATTGATTGTAGGTTTGCATTTGAATCCTAAGCTTAGTGATGCAACAAGGAACAAGCCCGTTCAATCTATTGTAGAGCGTTATATCCAATTGGAAGGCTGTAGTTTTGTAGACGAGATTATCGTGTACGAGACAGAAGAAGATGTACTGGATCTATTGCAGGCTTTGCCAATCGCTGTACGTATACTGGGGCAAGAGTACCGCAATATTGACTTTACAGGAAAAGACTACTGCTTAGCACAGGGCATAGTACTATACTATAATAACCGTTCACACCGCTTTTCGACCTCTAGTTTGCGATCTGTCGTCGCAAATCGAGAGTCTGAAAAGCAAAAAATAGCTTAATAATATGTACCTAAATACGATTTAGGCTTAACGATATCGTTTATGAAAATTATCTATACAACCATTATATTGTGGGCTATCACCATGCTGAATCTTGCTGCCTTTGCGCAAGGAAATGATAGTCTTTACCGCTTTGACGCTACACTAATGGGGACCTATGCTGGACCAAAGGTGGTTCCTTTTTGGATGCGTGCCAATCAGTATGGTTCTACTCCGCTTGAGGGGGCTTCGGTCTCTTTTTTGGTACGTGCTACCAAAGAGTATGCTTTCAAAAACTATAATCAAGCCCTCAGCCGCGAAAGTTCAAAATGGGATTGGGGCTATGCATTAGAAGCAAGGGCAAATGTAGGTGCCTCAGCCAATGTACAGCTGATAGATGCGCATATCAAAGCCAAGTACTCTATTTTCGAAGTTAAGTTGGGGCGTACAAAAGATGTAATGGGACTTAATGGAGATACATTATTGAGTTCAGGTAATTTTGCGGTATCTGGAAATGCCTTAGGAATTCCCTCATTGAATCTCGCTGTATCTGATTATTACCGAATCCCTATGTTTGATGGATTGATATCTTTAAAGGGTAATCTTTCTTATGGATATATGGGTAAGATGTATATAAATGAAAATAAGCTTGTGCTTCCTATGGAGGATAATAGACTAAAGACGGTATACCATCAGAAGTCACTATATGGCCGCATTGGAAAGGAATCTTGGCGTGTAAATCTATTTGGAGGTATTAATCATCATGCGCAATACGGCTCTGAAAAAAAAATATATGGTGACGTTTTTGAATTGAATACAATTGAATCCCTTTGGTATGTATTTTTTGGGAAATCATATGGAGGTATTGGTGTACCTCGTTCAAAATTGGGTAATCAGCAAGGTTCAATTGACTTGGGGATGACCTATGATTGGGATAATATTCAGGTGATGGGTTATCGACAGAATTTTTATGATGTTGGAGCAATAGCTAAGCTGGCCAATATTCGAGATGGCCTCAATGGTATTACTATAACAAATAAATTATTTAACAAAGTACCTAAAAAATTTGATTGGCATAAATTATTAGTCGAGTTTTTCTACTCTAAAGATCAAGCGGGTTACCCTTGGTCTAAGCGGACAAAATCGGGTGATGAAGACTATTATAATAATTTTTTCTATCTACAGGGTTGGTCATATAAAGATGTAGGAATTGGCTCTCCATTGATTGTTACAGCAAATACAGCCAAAGAAGGACAGGCACATTACCCCAATGATTACTTTATTTCTAATCGCGTTGTGGCAGGACATATTGGATTTAGTGGAGGAGTGAGTACTTGGCTATTCCAAGCCAAGCTGACTGCATCCAAACACTATGGTACTTTTGCAACAAGTGAATTTGGAAAATCTACAGGAGTAATTTGGGCCCCTCCATATAAAGACCAGTTTGTTCCCGTTATGCAGTATTCGAGTTACCTACAAGCAGAGCGTTTGCTTAAAAAACAGCTTTATATAGGCTTTAAGGTCGCTGCAGATTATGGTAAGATGTTTAATAATTCGGTAGCTGCACAACTATCTATCAGAAAATCTTTTGCTTATTAAAGGGATAATGTTTGTTATTACATTATAATAATCGATCATACCGCTTTTCGACATCTAGTTTAAGGTTGGTCGTAGCAAATAAAGAAAAGGAAAAACAAAAAATAGCTTAATAATATTTTGTAAACCAATTATATGAGTAAAGTAATACACGTGATTCTCTCCGGCGGAGTAGGGAGCAGATTGTGGCCCCTATCACGTAAGAGTAATCCAAAGCAATACCTGAAGCTCTTCAAAGAGGGCTCTTTATTTGCGATGTCTGTTGAGCGCAACCGCAATCTATGTGATGCGCTTTCGGTAGTCGGCAATGTAGATAATTATACCTTGAGCGAGGAGGTTTTAACCGAAATGAAGCTTCCGTATACCAATATTATAGAATCTACACCCCGCAATACGGCGGCAGCCATTGCATTCGCTGCATTAGCGGCAGATCCTTCGGATATCCTTTTGGTGACACCATCCGATCATGTGATCGTCGGCAAGGAGCAGTATGATCAAGCGATACAAGAGGGTATTGCCAAAGCACGCGAAGGTTATATTGTTACTTTCGGGATTCAGGCGACACGCCCAGAAACGGGTTTTGGATATATGGAGTACCGTGATGATCAGGTGCTTTCATTTCGGGAAAAACCCAATAGAGAGACCGCTGAGGATTTCTTAGAGCGCGGCAATTTCCTGTGGAATTCAGGGATGTTTTGTTTTCGTGCCGATACGTTATTGAATGAGCTACAGCAATATGAGCCTTTGGTATATTCCACGGTGCTGACAGCATGGCAACATCAGCATGATGGTCTCCTAGATGAGGGCTTATCCAAAAAAATCCCTTCCATCAGTATTGACTATGCGGTGATGGAGCGTTCCAAAAAGATACGTGTTATACCAGGGCACTTTGAGTGGTCTGACTTAGGGTCTTTTGAATCCCTTTATGATTATTTGATATCAACGGGATATCCGGTGGATGAAAATGGTAATATGCTCATCGGTACAGATAGATACAGTGCCTTTGTGGGACTCAAAAATACTATTATGGTAGATACACCTGATGCGCTTCTTTTCCTGCAAAAGGAAAGTTCGCAAGATGTAAAAAAAGTATATAATACCTTAGAAAAGCATCAATCCAAATTGATTGATTAATACCCTGTGCTATTGATCGATGTAGCACCTCTCTTTTGCTCGCCTACATAGGGGCATGGGAGGGTATAATAAATACAAAAAGCAACTCTTTTGAAGTTGCTTTTTCTAGCCCGTAGGGGAATCGAACCCCTGTTTCTAGAATGAAAATCTAACGACCTAACCCCTAGACGAACGGGCCTTTTTGTTTTGGTGACGCAAAGGCTTATAATCTGACATAAGGAGCATTTTCTTATTTTTTACAGAAAATCACTTTGTTGCTTGGGAAGTTCGTGTACGCTAGTTAATCGATATTTTGTGCTAGATGCACTTTTCAAGCGCTAATTAATAATTTACTTTAGTAGTAGGATTGTAACAGAAAGTAGGCAATTTTTATTCTTTAATAGCAATTTACAGCGCTAAAGCCTGGAGCTAATAAATAAAAAAAGCAACTCTTTTGAAGTTGCTTTTTGTAGCCCGTAGGGGAATCGAACCCCTGTTTCTAGAATGAAAATCTAACGTCCTAACCCCTAGACGAACGGGCCTTTTTGTTTTGGTGATGCAAAGGTAATTATTATAAATAAATAACGCAAAATTTTTTTTAATTTTTAGTTTCAAAATATTTGGCTAGCCAATTTTATAATCTGTTGTTTATATAGCTTACTGTATTTTCTAATATCCTCAAACCCCAAGGGCGTAAAAATATTGAGCTGTTGAGGTATTATAAATAGATTATTTTATACAATATTCTTGTAGTCAGCTGCTTGGTTGTTTTTGTGAAATTGATTCTGGTTCATAATCGGGTATTAATCCGAAAAATATTACTTCAATTCGCGTTCTTATTTTAGATAGTATAATTTTTCCCCATATTATATACTTTTATAATAAACTGTTTGTTATTGTAGTAAGTGAAACAATCAATTTGAAATTCGAAATTTTTAGAATCTATTATTTTGTGTTTAACTCAATGTTATTTTATTTTAAATTATTCCTTGTAAATGAGTAATTTATAAATTATCTTTATTTTATTAACCAATTATAACTTCGAGAATTATATAGACCTTATCAAAATAATCCGTTGTTATAAATTTTTGTAGAAACAAATGTTTTATAGTTTTCTTGACTTGGCTTTATTTAGCTAAATCGAATTAGCTTTATTTTCGGCTGCTTCTATAGCGTAAATAATTCAATAGCTAGTTCAGTATGGCATTATTTTGCTAAATCGAATTAGTTGGTGTTTTGTCCGTTTTTTGTGGGCTTAAGGCCCTTTTTTATGGCGATATGAAACGTACGCACCTTTTTTGCGACGTGATTTGAAGGAGTAAATATTTGATGGAATATATACACAATTGATAATAGTATTCTTTTTTGCAGATCCTCTCCCTAATGGGTTTTTTATTTTGTACGATTTTTTAAGGTGTCTTTTTAGTTACTAAACGTAAATAATGATGTCCAGGTTGCGCTAGATTATGTGCAACTGTTGGTGATTTGCATACTACTGAATTTCCCTTCGGGATGAAAATTATACCAGAGATAGAAGTGTCTCTAACTGGTAAAAGTAATTATGCGCTTGGTGCTAGTAAAATATATGCTTAAAGATAAGGTGCAATGCAAGTAGTAGTTTTTTTAAAATTATTGATAACCAATTTTAAATTATGATTATAAAACAAGTTAAAAAAATCAATAATTCAACTCGGAGTAGGATTCTCTGGGTAATTGTTGTGCTGGGTTTTGTGTTACTGACTGCTTGTGAAAAGGAGTCCTCATCACAGGAAGAAGCATTGCCTTTTGACGCCGCAAAGCCTGTTGTTGTTTCTTCTTTTTTACCCAAGGAAGGAGGAATGGGTCAGCGTTTAGTGATTTATGGAGAGAATTTTGGAAATGATCCGAAGAAGTTGACCGTTTTGATTGGCGGTAAAAAGGCAACGGTTGTAGGTGCGAAAGGCAATTCCCTATACTGCTTGGTGCCACGACAAGCCTTTGGAGGTGAGATTGAGGTTCAAGTAACGGAGGATAATAAAGTCGTAGTCGGAAAATCTGCTGTAGCATTCGACTATCAACGAAAGATGGTTGTTTCCACGATTATTGGCTACCGCAATTCAAGAGGAGATGAACCTTGGCGTGATGGGAAGTTTAAAGATCCAGACCAAAATAAGATGGCTAGTGGTTTTTGGAATCCTTCATTTATGAAATTTGATCCAGCGAATCCGAAGCATTTATGGATGACATTTGATGGTAATAATGGTCTTTACTTGATCAATTTTGAAGATAGTACTGTCACCAAAAAGCGTTCCGATTTTGATCGGCCTAGAAGTGTAGACTTTACAGTTGATAAGGAATATATGATTATTGCAGAAGACCGGGGCGGTGAAAATGATAGAGCAGTATATAGGCTTTCCAGAGAAAAAAATTGGCAAGATATGGAAATATTAACCCGTTATAAACAGGCTAATGGTGCTTCTATTCACCCAATAAATGGTGAGTTATATTTCAATAGCTATGAAAAAGGTCAATTCTTCCGGTTTGATTTGCTTAAATATTTCGAAACAGGCCTTGGCGATAAAGAATTCGAAACCTTATTCGTAGTACATGATCCTCAATGGGAATATAAAATATTTATTCATCCTACTGGCAACTATGCATATATAAATGTGATTAACCAACATTACATTCTCCGGGTCGATTATAATTGGGAAAAGAAACGTTTCAACCAACCTTATCTTGTATGTGGGCGACTGAGTGGTGGCGGCTATGAAGATGGTGTGGGATCATCTGTGCGTTTACAAAATCCATATCAAGGAGTTTTTGTCAAAAATGAAAACTACATACTAGAAGGGAAAGCTGATGTTTATGATTTCTATTTTACTGACCAATTGAATCATGCTATACGTAAACTTTCTCCAGAAGGAAGTGTTACGACTTTCGCAGGTAGAGGAAGCTCTAGCCTTAACAATAATCCTTATGGATATGTCGATGGTGATTTACGAGAGGAGGCACGTTTTGATCGTCCATCAGGCATTGCCTATAATGAGCTTGAAAGAGCTTTTTATATTGGTGACCAAGAAAACCGTAGGATTCGCAAGATAGCATTAGAAGAAATGGATGAAATTAACCTGGATTGATATGAAGCATAAAATAGTAATGATGTGTATGATGATTCTAGGCTTTGCTATTACTGCTTTAGCCCAAGAATTAGTCGAGGTAACTGGTTTGGTTCTCGATGAAAATAAAAAACCTTTAGTTGGGGTTAGCATTTCCATAAAAGATTCCCCGGGATTTGGGACTACAACGAATTATCAAGGGGCCTATAAAATCAAAGTGGAAGAGTATAAAACACTTGTTTTTTCTCATGTCGGTTATAAAAGACAAAATATTATAGTAAAAAATAGCCAAATCATTAATGTGACAATGGAAGAAGCAGAGCTAAATGCATTGGACGAAATTGTGGTCACCGGAACCGGAACACAGACCAAGCTGACGCTGACAGGTGCTGTGAGTACGGTAAATGTAAATGACCTTAAATCTAATCCTACTTCTAGTTTGTCCAATGCTTTAGCCGGAAATGTTCCCGGCGTGATGGCTATGATGCAATCCGGACAACCGGGCAAAAATATATCTGAATTCTGGATACGCGGTATATCTACTTTCGGAGGTGGAAATAGTGCTTTGGTATTGGTCGATAATATGGAGCGTAATATCAATGATATCAATATTGAGGATATAGAATCTATTTCGGTATTAAAAGATGCTGCTGTTACCGCGATTTATGGTTCTAAAGGAGCTAATGGTGTAATTCTTATAACCACTAAAAGGGGTAAAGAAGGAAAGATTAGTATCAATTTAAAAGATGAAGTTATCTATAATACTCGAACGATTACCCCTCGTTTTGAAGATGGAGCTACTTATGCCAATTTATTGAATGAGGCACGAATAACACGTAATAATGAACCAATTTATCAACCCGAAGAGCTAGAGATTTTACGATTAGGGCTTGATCCTGATCTTTACCCAAATGTAGATTGGCAAGATTTGCTGCTCAAAGATGGAGCAATGACATATCGTGCCAACCTTAATATGAATGGTGGTGGTTCTACAGCACGCTATTTTATATCTGGAAGTTATATTGATGAGGGTGGAATGTATAAGTCAGATGAAACGCTACGTAAAGATTACAATACCAACGCCAATTTTAAAAGATATAATTATCGTCTTAATACGGATATCGATGTGACCAAAACTACCTTATTGAAAGTCGGGGTTGCTGGATCATTGGATAAGCGAAATAGCCCTGGGCTTGGGGATAATGATTTTTGGGGTGTACTTTTTGGCTATTCTCCGATTAGGACTCCTGTTTTATATTCCAATGGCTATGTTCCCGCCATTGGTGCTGGAAACCAAACAAATCCTTGGATAGTGGCGACACAAACAGGATTCAACGAAAACTGGAATAATAGTATTCAGACCAATGTAGTCTTGGAACAAAATTTTGATTTTATCACTAGAGGGCTACGTTTGAGAGGGATTTTTGGGTTTGACACCAACAATAGTAATACCATTAGAAGGTTAAAATGGCCCGAGCAATGGCGCGCTGAACGATCGAGAGATGAAAATGGGAATCTGGTCTTTAGTCATGTTTCTCCTCCTCGGGAAATGTTTCAAGAAAGCTGGGCCAGCGGAAATAGAAGGGAATTTTATGACCTAATGTTGAATTATAATACAAATATTGGAAAACATAATTTGGGTGCTGTTGTCCGGTTTACACGCGATGCACTTGTGCGTACAGTGGATTTAGGAGATGACATTAAGAATGGTATTTCTAGACGAAATCAAGCTTTAGCAGGTCGAGCGACTTATAACTATAACAATAAGTATTTCGCTGATTTTAACTTTGGATATAATGGTTCAGAGAACTTTGCTTCTGGTCAGCAATATGGTTTTTTTCCAGCGTTTTCTACTGCATGGAATATATCTGAAGAATCTTTTGTGAAAGATAAAATTGATTGGATGGGTATGTTCAAGATCCGTTATTCATGGGGACGCGTAGGTAATGACCAACTGATGGGAGGCGAGCGTTTCCCTTACTTATATAGTATTAATAGATTTCCAGGCAATGGTTATGAATGGGCTGATTTTGGATCTAGTCGCTATTATGGGGGAATGGCCTATAATCAAGTGGCTTCTCCTTATGTAACTTGGGAAATGGCAACAAAACAGAATTTAGGTATTGATCTTTCCTTATTCAAAAATAAAGTCAATGCTAATTTTGATTTTTTTGATGAAAAGAGAGAAGGGATATATATGTCTAGAAACTTTTTGCCCGCTACGGTAGGGCTACAGAGTGTTCCAAGAGCAAACGTTGGTGCAGTAAAATCTAGAGGTTTCGAAGGAAGATTAGAATATCACCAAAAAATAGGTGAATTGAATTTGTCCGCAAGGAGTAACATAACTTATAGTAAAAATGAAATAACTGAAATAGATGAAGAGAATAATGTCTATGGATACCAAAATAATAAAGGATATAGAGTAGATCAAGCTAAAGGGCTTATTGCTATGGGTTTATTTGAGGATTATGACGATATACGGAATAGCCCTAAGCAAATGTTTGGTATATACCAACCCGGGGATATTAAGTATAAAGATGTTAATGGAGATGGTATTATCGATGATGGCGATCGTGTCGCAATTGGTGCCACGCGTAGGCCTAATTTAATATATGGAATTGGTACATCTGCTAGTTGGAAAGGATTTGACTTAAGTGTACATTTTCAAGGAGCAGGAAAATCGACATTCTCTACCTATGGTAAAACAGTTTATGCATTTAGTGAAGGAGAGTGGGGACAGGTAATGAAAGGTGTAATGGGTGATAATCGCTGGATTTCTTCAGAAATATCAGGTGATCCTTCTACAGAAAATGTAAATGCCTCTTATCCGCGTTTAAGCTTTGGATATAATCCGAATAATTTTAGAGAATCTACATTTTGGCTCCGTAATGGGCAGTACATTCGCCTGAAAACATTGGATATAGGTTATAATTTACCTCAGAGTTTTACGAGTAGAATCAAAATAAATAATATCCGCCTTTTTGTAGTGGGAACCAATCTGCTGACCTGGTCCAAATTCAAATTATGGGATCCTGAGTTAGCGAGTCCGCGTGGTGAAGATTATCCATTAGCAAAATCTTACACATTTGGTATCAATGTTAATCTATAATTGAAATGAAAAAGATATATATAGTATTGCTGCTTGTCCTAGGGACGGGAATTTTTATATCATCCTGCAAAAAGGACTATCTAGAATCAGGTCAATATTTTAAAGATAGGCTGACGACAGAAAAAGTTTTTGAAAGTAAGGTTTATTCGGAAGAATGGTTGGCGCATGTTTTTGATGAATTGAAAGGTGAGAATGCAGAGGTTGCCAGTAAAGGAAATACACCGTTTAATTTTTCTGATGATATGTATTATGGTGATCGTGATAAAGATTATGATCCATCAAAGAATGAACTTTCCTATAATATGTTTAAGATGGGGCAATATACAGAAGGGGACAAACAAGCTTCCTGGATCCAATCCTATAGAGGGATAAGAAATGCTTCCACTTTTATTCATAATATTTATATGAATAAAGAAATGACAGCTGACGAAATAACAGATTATAGAGGACAAGCCCGTTTTGGGAGAGCGTATCTATATTGGTTGCTCTTAAAGAAGTATGGCCCTATTCCTTTATTGCCGGATGAGGGAATTGATTATACACTAAGCTATGATGATCTCGCTATACCAAGAAGTAGCTATGAACAATGCGCAGAATTTATCGCTAATGAGATGTTACAGGCAGCTAAGGAAATGGCATCTTTGGGATTAAATCGTGGTCAAGATGCTTCCGCAAGACCTACCGTAGGGGCAGCTCTTGCTACACGTGCTAAAGCGCTGTTGTATGCCGCTAGCCCAATTAGTAATGGTAATAATATGCCTTTTGCAGCGATGTTGGTAGATGACAAAGGAAATAGATTGCTCTCTCCAGAGTATAAAGAAGAGAAATGGGCCAAGGCGGCAGCAGCAGCACGCGATGTAATGGAGTTGGGCATATATAAATTGTATACCACGGGAAGACAGACAACGGGCAATAATGCCACAATTGTGCCTCCAGATGACAATAACTTCTCTAAAGGAAATTGGCCTGTAGGATGGGCAGATATCGATCCCGAAAGATCATATTCGCACGTATTTGATGGTACATTGCAAGCTTCAGGAAATCCAGAGCTTATTTTTACACGCGGCAATAATCAGCTCGGTGAAGGTATAGATGCAATGGTAATACACCAGTTGCCACGATCTGCAATTGGATGGAATACGCATGGCCTTACACAAAAGCTGATCGATGCGTATTATATGAACGATGGTAACGATGCCCCTGGTAAAGATCAAGAAATAGGTCGTGGAAATGGCTCTTCTCGTTTAACAGGATATGTGACCCAAGGGGATTATGAAGCAGGCAATTATAAACCTTTAAGGGCGGGAGTGTCGCTACAATATGCCAATAGAGAGCCGAGGTTTTATGCTTCAGTAGCTTTTAACGGTAGTTTTTGGACATTATTTAATGAAACACAAGAAAGAAATAGAAATCAACAAGTCTTTTATTACCGTGACGATAGTAGAGGGAATGGTTTTAACTCTTCCAATGCATACTGGCTGCGCACAGGATTCGGCGTGAAAAAGTATGTACATGAAAGTGATTCGTATGAAGGAGGCAATATAAGTAAAGTGGTCAAGAAGGCAGAGCCTGCTATGCGTTATGCAGATATTTTGTTGATGTATGCGGAGGCGCTTAATGAACTTGATGGATCCTTTAGTATTCCGTCCTGGAAAGGGGAAGTCTATACGATAAGTCGTGATATAAATGAGATAAAGAAAGGAGTACATCCTGTTCGTATTCGTGCCGGTGTACCGGATTATAATCCTTCTATTTATACCAGCAAAAATGATTTGAGAAATGCCCTTAAGCGCGAAAGGTTTATTGAATTAATGGGAGAAGGTCAGCGCTATTTTGATTTAAGAAGATGGTTGGATGCTCCAGTGGAGGAAGCCTTACCAATCTATGGCTGCAATGTCTTGATGAATTCCCAAGAAAGGGATTTATTTCATCAGCCGATCGCTGTTTGGGCCTTGAAAACTACATTTTCAGACAAGCTATGGTTTTGGCCAATAAGTCATACCGAATTGAAGCGTAATAAAAAATTAACTCAGAATCCAGGATGGACCTATAATGATTAACTAAAATGATGAATCTTATGAAAAAGTCATATATACATTGGTATCTTTTTTCCATATTTCTACTATTCACTTCGTGTAATGATGAATGGAAAGAGGAACAGTATGAACAGTACATTTCTTTTAAAGCACCATTGGAATCTGAAGGAATTACAAATATTTATGTTCGTTATCGCGAGCAAGAAAGTTCTACATATTTGCAACCTCTGGTTGTTAGTGGTTCCACATTTACTAATCCTTCTTGGGATGTTTATATTGGCGTAGATACGGATACCCTAAATACACTTAATTATGAAAGATTTCAAAATCGCCTAGATTTCTATTTTAGAGAGCTAAATCCCTCGTACTATTCGTTTCCATCAACCGTTAATATTGAAAATGATAAAAATGTAGGATTGTTAAAGATTGATTTTAAATTGAAAGATATTGATATGGCAGAAAAATGGGTTCTTCCACTATCTATTCTGAACGATCCGGCTAATAAATATCGACCGCATCCTCGTAAACACTATAGCAAAGCATTGCTAAGGATAAACCCTTTCAATGATTATTCGGGGACTTATAGTGGAACGGCATTAAAGATTAGTATGGCAGGTTATGAAAATGAAACCCCAATTGTAAAAAGCGACATCAAAAGTTATGTAGTAGATGAGAATACAATATTTTTCTATGCAGGTAATATTGATGAAGAAAGAAGTGATCGACGGAATTACAAAATATATGCTACATTTCTTGAATCGGGAAGTGTAAATTTTTGGTCCGATAATCCTGAATTGAATTTTAAATTGAATAAGGATGCTAGCTATACTGTTACAGAGCAGAAAGATGCGGTCAGACCGTATCTCTTGCATCGATATATCACAATTAATAATATCGATTACTTATTTACAGATTATACAATGGTACCTAATTATAAAATAAATTATAGTGTAAATGGATCTTTAATTCTTGAACGTCAATTAAATACTCAAATTCCAGATGAAGATCAATCTATTGAATGGTAAATAGGAAATAATATTCTTCGTATTTAATAACAAACGAAAGATATATATAAAGCAAAAAAGCAACTCTTTTGGAGTTGCTTTTTTAGTAGCCCGTATGGGAATCGAACCTAATGAGCATCAATCTCGTTATCAATATTTTATAAACTCTCCGTTTCCCAACTCACCGAGTAACTCGCTGGTTAGACATACGTTGTGGCTGCAATTATTAATTAATAATGGTAATAATTAAATTTTTAATATTTCATATTTTTGAATTTCATCATATGTTAAACAATCCTCTAGACTATTATGTGATTTACAATCATTCAAAAATTTACAAATGAAGAAAAACTAATCTTCTTTATGTACTGATATATGTTTCAGTAGTACTTTATTATTTATTTCAAATTAATCTAAAAATTTATTTTATTGAAATGAAATTCTGTACAACAAATTATAAAATATGAATTTTTCTACGTTGCATAAGTTGGTTCAGTTCATCTTGACTAAGATTTAGATTGTGAATATTCCACTGCACATGCTTCATTTTTTTCTCTCTGAATTTTTCTTTATCATCCATAATTCTTTGAAATGAATATGGTTCTGCTTGGACAATCATGGTCCAAATTATAATCGCAATCTTTCTTGCAGTTACCATAATAGCAGAAACACGGCCTTTTTTGAAGGCTATTCCTTTGAAAAATGGTAATAGTTCGTGGTTTTTTTGATTACCAATTGTGTTTGCAACATGTCTTTAAGCAGTAGCAATGATATTTTTCCTTTTTTGACTTTACTACTTAATATTCGTCCACCATTAATTTTATTATTTGGTACGAGTCTAAGCCATGAACCAAAATTCTTTGCAGTTGGAAATTTATATATCGTCACCGAGTTTAATTATTAGGAGCAAGGCTGTATTATGACTCGCTCCTTTTATTGCAAAAAATATTCGTTCTAAAAAACTGTTAAGAGATTCTTGCTATATTAAATGCTGGCGAATTTTTATTTTTTTCCTATTGTAATTTCTAAATAAGATTTCCTGTTCTTTTGATATTTTACGCTCATGGGAATATTCAACTAGAAGCTTTTCAATTATTTCGTCAATGCTTTGTTAAGGTGACGATAATGCTCTAAATAGGCTTTTCGGGAGGGTTATAGCTTTAAGCTCGGATTATCAACTCTTTGCTCCATGTACCAATTAATGATTTCGCTATTTTTTATTTTTAGTATGTATATCAACTCATAATGATAGATGTGATGGATTCCGCTGTCCTGCCAAGATTGCCTCAATGATGGTCTTCCGGATTTTACAGGTATTTCTCTCAAAGCGACATCTAATCTTACATTCATCTTTCGGTGAGATTTTTGCATTTTTAATGTTTAAAGGGCTAACTGTTTTATCAAATGCTGCTGATTATCAAAATAGGTTTTCAATTCTTGCATGACGACATTAAAATCACTTAAAACTCTGCTCTCTGTAGAGGACTAAAATTGATTGCCATTAGCTACCTGTACTTTCCATGGCCACTATTAATCTCATGGCTGCGGAGATATTTTATCACGTCGTGATGATCTCTAGTGTATCCAGCATAAGACCTAACATTTTCAATTTTTTTATCTACAGCAACAACGTGTATGCGAAAGCCAACATAAATTCCTGCTGATTTAAGGTTAACAATTTGTTAAGCAATTGTGTTCTTTTCCATAGTGTAAAAAAACAGAAAACCATGGAATACATTCTTTAATTCAAAAAAAATTGTACGGGATTCCAATAGGATCACCAATTTATTCGTCAGGTATCTAAACCTAAAGATTAGATCTATGCACCCCAACCAGTGTTCCTTAACACCCTATTTAAACAATATTTAACGCTTTTTTTGTTATTTGTCCACCTTTTGTCCTCTATTGATTTTAAATTTCTAATTTTTATTTTCTCTAAATTTGTGTAATCAATTTTTGAAGTTTTAACCACATATTTCTTTCGACAAAAGATTAATAAATAAATAAATGGATAATAAAATTATTGATTTAAGGAACGATAGTTCTTTTTTTTTAAATATTATGCTTGATAGCAAACTATTGAATTTTAATAAAAAAAAGACTCTATCTATAATTGTGTAATATGAAAAATAGATTAATAGGTATTTGTGCTATAGATTATTTTAAACAAATTGTTAATAATCGCTGTTTAATGTTTCTATTTTTTGTAATTGCAGGATTCTTCTTTCAGGGTTGTAACCGTAAGGAAGATATTAATATTTTAGAGAGCATTGAACAAATTCAATTTCATCCTGTGCGTGGATTAAAGGCTTCTGTAGATAGATCATGGATTGTCGGAGAAGGATTTGGAGTATTTATGCTTAATTCAGGCTCTAATAACCTTTTCAATGCATTCGAAAAAAACAGACGATTCACTTACAATGGGACTTTAGGTCAGGAGACTTTTAATCTTTCAGATGCTGGATCTCCTTTATATTATCCTAATTCTGGGAATGTTGATTTTATTGCTTATTCTCCATATCATTCAACTGTACAGCAGATTTATCCTGTTAATGTTAGTGTACAAACTAATCCTACTGCAATAGATCTTTTATACAGTAATAATGCAAAAAGAATCCCTAAAAGTAGTGTTCCAGTGGATCTTACTTTTGAGCATCAATTAAGCAAGATTAGATTTGTATTAACTCTAGGTCAGGGTTTTGACCAGACGGATCAGTCTTCGTTTTTAATTTCAATCAAAGGGATGCCAAATGAAGTAGATTTTGATTTAGGAAATGGAACGTTTGGTCCAGCAATAAATAAGGCTGACATCAATATTGGTTCTGCTAGGGAAGCCATTATTATACCTCAAGAAGGCAGTGCCGGAAGATCATTCGTTTTTAACCATAAAGGCATTGAATACACATATAATTTGGATCATACTGAAGATTTTGAAAAAGGCAAGGTTTATGAATATCAGGTCAAAATCATCAATAAAGAAGTTTATGTGTCCCGAGCAAATATTCTATCATGGTTAGATAATGAGGTACCAGTAAGTACTTCTATGGATAAGTATGTATACATCCCTCCAGGAATTTTTCAAATGGGCGCTCCAGATTCATACCCTTATGCTAATTCAGATGAAAAACCTCAACATTGGGTCCGTCTGACAAAGGGATTTTATATGTCAAAATATGAAATAACGGTATCTGAGTATGCTGAATTTTTAAACTCTAAAAATTATGATGGAATACCGGGTAGTTTTTTGCGTAATAAGTATGGTCAGAGTCTAATGTATATAGGAAATGGAATGAATATCTATGTTCCTGTTAAGGTTAATGGGAAATGGGAGGCAAAAAGTGATCAAGTCAATAAACCTGTAAATTTCGTAACCTTTCAAGGAGCTTTAGAATATGCATTATGGGCAGGAGGCACCCTTCCCTCAGAAGCACAGTGGGAATATGCTTGCCGAGCTGGTACAACAACTAATTGGCATTTTGGAGATGATAATTCGTTATTAGATAACTATGAAGTCATAATTTCTGAGGGTAACACTTTACGCACGGATGTTGGAACCAAACTTCCTAACCCTTGGGGATTGTATGATATGCATGGGAATATGGCTGAGTTTGTTTTGGATGACTATTCCGTTTATCAAGCTGCAGCCACAAAAGAGTCTGCTATTGTAGATCCCGTTCAAGCTATAAACGGATCTACGGAAAAGGTATATAGAGGTGGTATTGGAACTGACTTTAAAAATTATCGCTCATCTTATCGATCTTATAAAAATATTGGAGTAATGTCTGAAGTTATAGGGTTTAGAATAATTATACCAGAATAGAAGACCAAGTTACAAATATGAAATATTCAGTCTTTATTTATAAAATGAAAGAAATCAAGATCATATACTTTTTAACACTTTACTGCCTGTTTGTGAGTTGCTCCAAACAAATGGACTTATCTATCACTGAAAAAGGATATTCTAAAGGTGATTTGCAATTTAAAGTAAATGTTAGAACAGATACACAAATTAAAGCAACGACGAGGCCTAAGACAAAGAATGACTATACAACTAATTTTACCGCAGGTGATTCTTTCGGAATATTCGCTGTAGCTTCCGGTGAATCATTAGGATCTTCGAATAATGTAATTCAGAATGCTAAAGTTACATATAATGGCACCATATGGGAGAGTGAGGTCCACTGGAATCCCAATTACTCCGCGTTGGATTTCTACGCATATTATCCGTATAACGCAACATATGTGAACCCTATGGATATGAACATGGCCGTCAAATTAAATCAGCAACAATTAAAAGATTTTAAGGAGAGCGATGTAATGTATGCTACGAAGATGAATGTTCTTAAGGGAGAGATATTAGAATTAAATTTTGCTCATTTATTTGGGATGTTTCAAGTAGAAGTTCCTTTAGAACAACGGAAAGGATATGGACCTGATCATAATTTGAAAATATCAATTAATGGAAATTACAGCGGAAAATTTAATCTTTCCAATCAAAGTTTCAAAGTTGATGCTAATCAAGTTGAACAAATTCAACTTTTTAGAGTTGAGCAAAAGGAAGACCTTAATTATGAGAATAGTTTTACGTACAGAGCTTATTTGCCTGCACAGGAGATTTCAAAGGCGAAAATTATAAAAATGAATCAGGGTAAACAATGGTCTATTGTTAATTTACAGCAAAAAATAATTCTTCAATCAGGGGTTGTGAGGCGCATTGAGGCAAGATCAAATATGGATCAGGTAGCATATATACCAGCTGGAATTTTTCAAATGGGCGCTCCAGATTCAGACCCTTATGCTAAACCAAATGAAAAACCTCAACATTGGGTCCGTCTGACAAAGGGATATTATATGGGAAGATACGAAGTCACTATGTCTCAATTTGCCGAATTTCTAAATGCAACAGGTGTAAGATATAGTTCAAGTGATTTTATTATGGATGGCAAAACGAATAACCCCATTTTTTATTCGGAACGTATAAATAGTCCTATATGGGTAAATAATGCTTGGGTTGTTGAAAGTGGAAGAGAGAATCATCCAGTTACTAATGTCTTCCAGCATGGTGCAAAGTTATACGCAGAGTGGAAAGGTGCTAAGCTTCCTACAGAGGCACAATGGGAATATGCATGTCGTGCAGGAACAAATACATCGTGGTTTTTTGGTGAAAATGTTAACCTTCTAGAACAATATGCTTGGATAAGCCCCTCGGCATCACAAAAGAGAAATGTGGGTGAGTTGCTTCCAAATCCTTGGGGATTGTATGATATGTATGGGAATGCTTTAGAAATTACACAAGATACATATGGAGCATACCCAACAGCCAACGATCCTGAATCAGCTATTGTAGACCCTTTAAGTACCTCGGGAACAGGATACTTTGTAAGTAGAGGAGGGCCATACAACGGTAATTATACGTCTGCTAATTCTAAATTCCGTAATGAGTTGGATACCAAGGGGACAGCCTATAATTTGGGATTTCGAATTGTTTATCCAGAATAGCTTTTTGAAAATAATAAGATTATTAATGAATAAATAATAATTATTAAGAATTTATAGAAATGAGAAAACAATTATTAGCTATCAGTAGTATAGCTTTGTTGATGTTAGCGTCATGTGCTAAAGATAATTTAAATTCAGAAGCACAGTTGCCAATTAGTTTTGATACAAAAGTTAAAAAAGCATCTATCACGACAGGAGCATCCACAACATGGAGTGTGGGGGATAAAATTGGGATTTTTATGATTGACAATGGCACCACTACAGTTAGTGAAGGATCCAACAATCGTGAATATGTTACTGCAAATGGAACAACTTTCAGTCCTACGTCAGGACAGGCATTATACTATCCAGTGTCGGATTCGAAAGTAGATTTTATTTCTTATTATCCTTATAATAGCAGTATTACTGCCTTAGGAAATTATGCTGTAGATGTTTCTTCACAATCTAATCTTGCTGCTATTGATTTACTATGGGTAAAGTCAAACAATGCAGGAACTGGATTCAATAAAACCGCTGGATCCAATGTTCCTTTGAATTTTGATCACAAGCTTTCGAAATTAGTTATCTTGACAAATGCTGGCTCAGGATTGGATAATAATAGTTTAAATTGGAAAAATATGGCTATTTCTATTCAAGGATTGAATACCAAGGCTGATTTTGATCTTGCTACTGGTGTGTTGAATAATAGCAATACTAAAATGAATGTGAGTCCTTTTACAACGGTAGGTGGAACAAAATATGAATCGATTGTATTACCAGCAACTTTCGCACAAGCAGGGGATCTAAAAATTACTTTTACCATAGGAACCGACACCTATGTTTGGACTGCACAGGCAGGAGAACAGTTTGAAGCTGGTAAAGAATACACATATTCCATTAACATTGCCAAAACTGCTGTGGTACTTGATAATGTTAATATTGTAGATTGGGTAACTGTATCCAGAGCCGGAGAAGCTAGATAGATATATTATTGAAAATTAGCGGTAAGAGAAAAAAATAAGGAAATGCTTTAAAAAACCTATCCTTAAATAAAAGGCTTATGATTGTAGATCTATAAGCCTTTTTCCTTCCTGATTTTTAAATATTATCCACCTAGAAATCGCATTATTTTAGGTAATAAATACCAGCTGAAAACCAAATAATGAAAACCATTTCATTGACCTTAAGCTTTCTAATTTGCTTATATTACTACTGAAATAATATTTAGCAGTTCCGAAAAAGGAGGTCCTCTTTCTGTATGGAGCTAAGAGCAGTGCAACTACAACCACTTGTGGCATAGAGTTAGCAGGAATAAGGATTTCCATTCTTAGCGTGGGGTATTCCAGGGAGACCTAGGA